>NZ_JAKHSK010000004.1 GCF_023499215.1 Zunongwangia pacifica | reverse complement strand
GGCTTTGATAGCGGTGGTCAACAAACTTTTAAAGCAGGCCTTTGCTATTGCTACACAAAAAACCTATTACACCGAAAATAACTTAAATTTATCTTGTATATAAACACAGTTCATCTCGACCAACGTGGAGAGATCTTTTTAGGTATAGAAATATAGTGCATAGGAAAGAGAAAGAAGAGATAAGATTCAGGAATCAAGATTAATTTTGAACATTAAATGTTGAATAAGATTTCTAAACTTTTATCTCGGTCGAAAATTGTAAACTCATTTCTACAGTCATCTCGACCGAAGTGGAGAGATCTAAATTCTTCAAAAGATTTATCCATTTCAATACGTTGCAGCTGAAATGACGTTTTATAAAATCAATTGTTTTAAGCAAAAAAGTTCAGGATTCAACTTTAAAATCCTGAACTTTTAAACTTTTTACTTTATAAACTTTTTCAACTAAAACTTATTTCATCGATGCTAAAATCTTATCGATATCGTCTTCACTAGTATCTGGATTGATAAAGCAAAAACGAGCTACTGTTTCTTTCTTCCAGGTTGTTGGGGTTACCAATGCAAAACCAGAATTATGATTCTTATAGGTCCAATCTTTATATTGATCTGGCGTCCAGTCTCTTCTTCTAAACAACACTACAGATAAGCTGGAAGGTCGCACCACCTCCACATATTCAGTTTCTTCTATTTTTTGTTCCGCAATTTTCGCAAGCTCAATACCACGCTCTATCGCCTGCTTATATTTATCGGTACCGTGCATGGCCAAAGAAAACCATAAAGGCATCCCACGAACACGGCGCGTTAACTGTATTTGATAATCTGCCGGGTTAAAGCCCTGCGCGCCTTCATCTTTAAAAATTTCTAAATACGCTCCTTTCTGAGAATGGGCATTTTTAGCGTGCTCTAAGTTCTTATAAATTACCGCTCCACAATCGTAAGGAGAAAACAGCCATTTATGAGGATCGATCGTAATACTATCAGCTCTTTCGATACCATTAAATAAATGCCGAACCGAGTTTGCCGCCAAAGCACCACCGCCATAAGCACAATCTACATGAAACCACACATTTTCCTGCTCGCAAACATCTGCGATAGAATCCAGTTCATCTATAATTCCGGCATTGGTAGTTCCACCGGTGGCTACAACCGCAAATAAGCGCTTTCTATCTTTTTCTTCAAGCTCGTCGATCGCTCGGCGTAGTTCTTCCCCTGTGATTCTTTCATCGTGATTATCGATCATCACCACATCGGCATCAATCACTTTGGCCATGGCCTGTACCGAGCTATGTGCGCCATCTGAAGTTAATAACAATCCGCGTACACTTATGTTATCTGAAGATCTTCTTCGCCATTCTTCCCGTGCTGCCACCATAGCCGAGAGATTTGCTGACGTACCGCCACTGGTAAAAACACCAAAAGCCGTATCTGGTAAACCGGTAAGGGAAACCAACCATTTCATCGCCTGATTTTCACAAAAAATACCGCCGGCACCTTCCATCCAATACGCTCCGTGAATACTGGAAGCCGAGGTTACCAAATCGAACATAATGGCTGCACGGGTTGGTGCTGCGGGGACAAAAGCCAGATGTCTGGGGTGGTCGATAGGCACACAAGCCTTTACCAAAACATCTTTAAAAAGTTTAAAGGCATTCTCCCCACCAATTCCGTTTGGAGTGATAGTTTCCCCTACAATACTTAATAATTCTTCTTCTTTTTTAGGAGCGCCAAGCTCTGGTGTTATATTCGAGATACGGTCTATGGCATATTTCATGACATCGAGGGTCATTTCTACCAGGTCCATATCGATTTTGTGCATTTTATTTTGTTCCAAAAGTGAGAATTTTAAAATGTTGTTCTAAAGGATTTAAATGCTCAAAAAGTGTATCTAAAAGCTGCTGACCGTAAATAGCGTATACTTCAGAAAAATTGTTTTGCCGTTCCTGTAAACTCTTATTAGGGAAAAGTTGATTTTGCAAATCTGCAATTCGGCTTACCTCATCTTTCAACTTTCGTTTTTGCGCTTTCAGCAATCTCTTTTCCAGATGGTCTAAACCTTTTAATTGTTTTACTTCCTGCGCTTTCACCGCACCAAGAAAAGATTTATCGGTTTTTTCAGCTAAATTGTACATCGCCGCAAACTGATGTACCAAATGCTCTTTTTGTTTGCTGAAATCAATATCAATATTCGATATTTTGCGCACTTTTCTATTGATTAATTCGTGCTGTTTTAAGAAAAGTTCTTTATTCGAAATATCTAATTTCTGCCTTTTCTCCCGTTGCTTTTCGGTTTGTAATAAGGCTGAATTCCGTAATAATAGCATCGGAAAAGGCACATTTTCAGCTTCAAAATAATCTTTTAGCTCTAACCAATACGCTAATTCTCCGCCACCACCGATATAGCATAAATTAGGTAAAATTACTTCCTGATAAAGCGGACGCATCATCACATTGGGACTAAAATATTGCGGATGTTCATGCAATTCTGCCAAAATCTCCTCTTTACTCCATTCTATTTGCTTTTCGTGCACATAAAATTTACCCTCTCGCTTTATAATACGCTCACGATAGCCATTATTGAGATAAAACAGGTTGATTTCCCGGGGATTTACCTGAACATTATAGCCAAGATTCGATAATTTTTCAGTCTTTTCTTTAGTATTTTCAAAAGAACGCTGTTCTAGCAATTCATTTTCAGCGTAAGGAATAAATAATTTTTTAAGCTCATGTTGTTGCGCCCCCATAATTACAAGTCCGTAATCCTTAAAAAGTTCATTCGCCAAATAACGCGTGGCTTCAGTTAAATTGGCATGCTTTAAATAGGCGTTTTTAAATAAGGATTTTAGATATTCAGCATCCTTACCACCACCAATTTCTGCCGCAAAAAGTTCGAAAACTTCAGCTAAACCATCCGTAGATAAATAACCTACCGCATCGATTCCTGCTCCTTTTTCTTCAGAATTCCACTGAAATTTCTTTCCGTTTAAATTGAAATAATTGATCTCAGCAAAATCATGATCTTCGGTAGCCATCCAGTAAATTGGCACAAAATCGTACTCGGGATGCTCTTTTTTAAGAATTTTAGTAAGATTTATGACTGAAATGATCTTGTATAAAAAATAAAGCGGCCCGGTAAATAAATTGAGCTGATGTCCCGTTGTGATGGTAAAAGTAGTGTCTTTAGAAAGTGCTTCAATATTAGCTAAAGTCGCTTCAGACACTTCTAAACCTTCGTATTGTTGCTGAAGGCTTTGAACAAGAACCCTTCTATTTTCAGAAGGAAAACTTTGTTGCTTTTCTTTAATTTGAGCTTCGAAATTTCCAATTTCAGGAAAACGATTATAAAATGGTGATAATTCTTCCTTTTTATCCAGATAATCCAAAATGAGTTTGGAAAAATAATTGGTTTCGGAATACGAAATACAATCTATCGGCATACACTTTTTTTGAGATTGCAAAGATACCGAAGATATAACTTTTATACACTAAATTTTAGTTAATTCGCCCGTGTGCTCTATCTTTACTCGATAATCGAGAGTTAAATGCCCCGGTACCCTCACAGGATCGGGGTGGCTCATGGGTTTACCCTCAGGCCATTTACTAAAATTAATTAAACCTCTTACCAATTTTATGAAGAATAAAATACTCTTAATTACCTTTGCGGTCCTTAGCTTTTTAAGCGGAAATGCGCAGCTAAAATCGCCTTCAGAATTTTTAGGGTACGAACTTGGAAGTCAATTTTCAAGACATGCCGATGTGGTAAATTATTTTGAATATATCGCCAAAAATTCTCCTTTAGTGACTTATCACACCTACGGGAAAACCAATGAAAGACGCCCACTTACCTACGCGGTGATTTCTACGGAAGAAAATCTTGGGAACATCGAGGAAATTAGAAAAAATCACCTACGCCAAACCGGAATTTTAGAGGGCACCGCCACAATCGATAAAGCCATCGTCTGGTTAAGTTATAACGTACATGGTAACGAAGCTTCCAGTACAGAAGCTTCGATGAAAACACTTTATCACCTTATTACAGAGAAGCAAGATTGGTTAAAAAACACCATCGTTATTATAGACCCTTGTGTAAACCCAGATGGTCGTGATCGTTATGCCAACTGGTACAATCAGGTGAAACAAACGCCTTTTAACACGTCACAAGATGCCGCAGAACATTACGAACCCTGGCCGAGTGGCCGACCAAACCATTATTTATACGACCTAAACCGTGACTGGGTTTGGGCTACACAGGTAGAAACCCAAAACCGTTTAAAAATCTATAATCAATGGATGCCACATATTCATGTCGATTTCCATGAGCAGGGAATTAATAATCCTTATTACTTTGCTCCGGCAGCCGAGCCGTTTCACGATATCATCACTCCATTTCAGAGAGATTTCCAAACAAGAATTGGTAAAAACAACGCTAAATATTTTGATAAAGAAGGATGGCTATTTTTTACAAAAGAGAGTTTTGATTTGCTTTACCCAAGCTATGGCGACACCTACCCTACCTACATGGGAGCAATTGGGATGACGTATGAGCAGGCTGGGCATGGCCGTAGCGGATTGGGAATTGAAACCGACCAGGGCTACACATTAACTTTAAAAGATCGCATTGACCACCATTTTACTACTGGAATATCTACCGTAGAAATGGCTTCAAAAAATGCGGAAGAACTCTCAGAAGAATTCAGTAATTATTTTAGCGATCTTGATCGAAAATATCAAACTTTTGCGCTGAATGGCAATAAAGATAAAATTGATGATTTAAAAGAATTATTAGATCGCCACGATATTAAATACACTACAGCAAATAAAGGTGAAAGAATTTCTGGATATAGTTTTACTGAAAATAAAGATGGAAATTTAACCACTACAGATAACACCTTACTGGTAAGCACACAGCAGCCAAAAGGCCACATGGTTGAAGTTCTTTTTGAACCTACAACAGCGCTAAACGACTCGGTTACCTACGATATTACGGCCTGGAGTTTACCCTATGCTTATGGTTTGGATGCCGTTGCAAGTAAAAAAGCATATGTTGGAAAAAACACTACGAAAACACCGAATATTAATAATACTGTAAATGCTGAAGGTGCCGGGTATATTGTGCATTGGAATAGCCTTAAGGATGCCGAATTTTTAGCGGCCTTATTAAAACAGGAAGTAAAAGTTAGATTTAGTGAACTTCCTTTTTCTTCAGAAGGGGAAAAATTTAATGCCGGTAGCTTAATTATTACCAAAAGTGACAATAAGAACCTTGAGGATTTCAATGAAATTGTGGTTGAAACCGCAAATAAATTTAAAAGAGAATTAACCGTAGCGAATACCAGTTTTGCAACCAGCGGGCCCGATTTTGGTTCTCCAGATGTAAAATTAATCGGTACTCCTAAAATTGCCGTACTTAGAGGTGAAGGGACTTCTTCGCTAAATTATGGGGAGCTCTGGTATTTCTTTGAGCAGGAATTAAACTATCCGGTAACCGCAATTGGCACAGAATATTTCAATAGAATCGATCTTAGTTCTTACGATGTTTTAATCGTTCCTGAAGGGTTTTACAGCGAAGTTTTAGGCGATGCCGGTGTAAATAAAATTCAGGACTTTGTGCATAGTGGTGGCAAATTAATCACCATTGGCAGAGCGGTTGGTTTCTTTGCCGGTAAAGATGGTTTTAGCATTAAAGAAAATAAAATTGAAACCGATAAAGAGGATACTGATACCCCAAATCTTACTCCGTACAACATGAGAACCAGGGAGAGTATAAAAAACAACAGCCCGGGAAGTATTGTTAAAGCTACAGTTGATAATACACATCCTCTTGCTTTTGGGTACGATGACACATATTTCAGCTTAAAATTAAGCAGTAGCAATTTTGGATTACTGAGCAACGGGTACAATGTTGCTTACATGCAGAAGCCAAAAGTTGTTTCAGGATTTGTTGGTAGCGAAGCTTATAAAACGCTGGAAAACTCGGTGGTATTCGCACAGGAAAATATAGGCAGGGGTAGCGTAATTTATATGGTAGATAATCCATTATTCAGATCGTTCTGGCAAAATGGGAAATTGTTTTTTGCCAACGCTTTATTTATGGTGAAGTAGAGTTCTAGATAATAGAGATGAGATTTAAGATATTAGAGCTTAAAGTCTAACCAAGCTTGCTGAATGCTGAATGCTGAATGCTGAATGCTGAATGCTGAATGCTGAAAATTAAATTGTAAGAAATGAAATTCAAAAAAATAGTTACTTTTTTGTGTTTTTTGACTGTTTTTACAGCAAAAGCGCAGGAAGATAATTCACTAAAAGTAAACTTCGAAAGTTTCACACTGTCTAATGGCCTTACCGTGATCCTGCATACCGATCATTCAGATCCTGTAGTGGCCGTTGCGCTTACCGCGCATGTAGGATCGGCCAGGGAGAAAGAAAACCGTACCGGTTTTGCCCATTTATTCGAGCATTTATTATTTCTGGAATCTGAAAATCTTGGTAAAGGCGGGCTCGATAAAATGAGTGCGAGAATTGGCGGTTCTGGTGCTAATGGTTCTACCAGTCGGGATCGTACCAACTTTTTCCAGACCGTCCCTAAAGATGCACTGGAAAAAATGATCTGGGCAGAAGCCGATAAATTAGGATTCTTTATCAATACCGTAACCGAGCCGGTTTTAGCCAAAGAAAAGCAGGTAGTTAAAAATGAAAAACGCCAAAGTTATGATAACCGTCCTTATGGACATACCATGGTTGTGATCGACAAAAATCTATATCCAAAAGATCATCCCTATAATTGGCAGGTAATTGGCAGTTTAGAAGATTTACAAAATGCTACACTTCAGGATGTAAAAGATTTTTATAATCAATGGTATGTTCCTAATAATGTAATCTTAACAATTGCCGGCGATTTTGATAAAGAACAGGCAAAAAAATGGGTGCACAAATATTTTGATGAAATCCCTTCAGGCAAAGAAATAGAAAGACAGGAAAAGCAGTTGGTTGATCTAAAAGAGACCAAAAAACTTTATTACGAAGATAATTTTGCGCGGCTACCCGAATTAACCATGGCCTGGCCCAGTGTTTATTCTTATCACGAAGATTCGTATGCCCTTTCTATTCTTGCTGAATATTTAAGCAGCGGTAAAAACGCTCCGCTTTACAAAAAGTTAGTAGAAGAAAAAGAACTAACAGGATCGATAGCAATGGATAATTATACCGATGAACTTGCCGGAGAACTTATACTACAGGTTAGAGCTTACGAGGGCAAAGATCTAGATAGTGTAGCTGCGGCCATTAAAGAAACTTTTGCTGAATTTGCCAAAAGCGGAATTTCAGAAAAAGACCTTAAACGCATAAAAGCCGGGCAGGAAACCAATTTTTACAATAGCATTAGCAGCGTACTTGGAAAAGGCTTTCAATTAGCCCAATATCAGATTTTTGCTAACGATCCTAATTTTATTAATAAAGAAATGGATAAGCTCCTGGCGGTAAGTCAAGACGATGTAATGCGCGTGTTTAATATCTATATTAAAGACCAAAATTATGTGGCTACGAGTTTTGTTCCAAAAGGAGAAAAAGCATTAGCACTGGAAAATTCTGAACCTGCAGAAATTGAAGAAGAGGAAATCGTTGAAGATGCTGAAGAGGATTTTAATGCATCCCAACAAGCCGATTACGAAAAAACACCTTCCAACTTCAATAGAAGTTTAGAGCCGCCTTATGCCGCAACACCTCAGCTTACAACTCCTGAAGTTTGGAAAGATTTTATGCCTTCTGGCATGCAGGTGTATGGGATCACCAATAACGAAGTTCCTTTAGTAAAATTTGAATTTCAGATGGATGGCGGATTACTGTTAGAAAACCCAAACAAAACGGGAGTCTCTAATTTACTGGCAAAAATTTTAGGAGAAGGCACTGCGAATAAAACTCCGGAAGAATTAGAAGAAGCCATCGCTTTACTAGGTGCCAATATTAGCATTAATGCGGGCAAAACGCAAATTAGTATTTCTGGCAGTACTTTAGCTAAAAACTTTATAGAAACCATTGCGCTGGTTGAAGAAATCCTCTTGCAACCCCGATGGGACGAAAAAGAATTTAAACTTGCAAAACAACAGGTACTTAGTGAGCTGGAAGAAGAAAAAGCAAACCCAAATGTTATTGCGAATCTCGAATTTCAAAAACTGATTTATGGGGAAAGAAGCATATTATCAAAAAATACGCTTGGAACAAAGTTGAGTGTTGAAACTATTAACCTTCAGGATATAAGAGATTATTACAAAGAGAATTTAACTCCGCAACGCACCAAATTTTTAGTGGTTGGTGCGGTAGACCAACATCAGGCTACCGATGCTTTAAAATCACTTTCTGCCAACTGGCCGGCTAAAAATGTGCAGTTGCCTAAGATTCCTGAGCCTGAGCTTCCACGAAAATCGAAGGTATATTTTTACGATATGCCAGGAGCAAAACAGTCTGTTTTTAGATTCGGATCACCGGCAATGGCCGCGACAAATAAAGATTTTTATCCCGCCGAAGTAATGAATTATCGTCTAGGTGGTGGTAGTTTTGCGTCACAGCTTACGCAGCAATTACGGGAAGGTAAAGGTTATACTTACGGCATTAGATCTGGATTTTTTGGAGATAAATATGTAGGCCCGTTTATGGTTTCTACCGGCGTGAGAACCAATATTACAGACGATGCGGCTAAGCTTGTAAAGGAAATATTGAAGGATTATCCAGAGAGTTTCAATCAGTATGATCTCGATGTTACCAAAAGCTACATGATAAAAAGTAACATGCGTAAGTTTGAAACCTTAGATGCTAAACTAAATATGCTAAGTGAAATTAGTAATTACGACCGTGATTACGATTATATTAAACAACGAGAAGATTTAGTGAATAATCTGGATATTCTCGAAATTCAGGATCTGGCAAAAAAATACATCAATCCCAACAGAATGTATTATCTAATTGTGGGTGATGCCGAAACGCAATTAGACAAATTAGAACAACTGGGCTTTGGAAAACCCATCCTTTTAAATCCTAAACAAGAATAATTTTACCAACATCTTACAACTTATACCCCATTCTTAAATTGATAAGAATGGGGTTTTTATTTAAAACCAGATTATAGGATTAATTTTATATAATAACCCGACTTCGATTTAAAATGATCCCGGAGGCTGAGTGAAATATTTGCAAAAGAATTTATATCGAAGCTTCCATTTTGGCAGCATTTCGATACAATTTTTCCTTGAAAATTCACTCAATGATCCAAAATGATTATAATAATCGAATTCAGGCTAATCGTAAACTCCCTAACGCCAAATCCAGGAGGCATTTGTGCTAAAATCATTTTCATTTCGGGGCATCCTGATCCCTATTTTCGAGTAAAAATAAATGTTCAAATAACATTTGTATATTTAACCTAAACAATTAGATGATTTTATGAATCATAAAATAAAGCGCTTCATAAAAACCGCTATCTATTTTTGATTCCATTTTTGCGCTACAACTTAACAGAACAAATTTAAAGTGCATATTTCTAACCCTACACGAATGTATCTTCTTAGAGACTGGTTTCGCCGGACTTTAAAGGTTTTTATCTTTCTAATTTTTTCTGTTGAATTTTTATACCCACAGTCGTCACAGTATGTTTTTTCAGAAATAAATGCAAGCGACGGTTTATCTGGAAACAGGGTACGCAGCATTGGTCAGTTAAGTGATGGCAGGATGGTGATTGTTACAGAAGGGCTGGTAGACATTTACAATGGCACCTCTTTTACCTATATGCATTATAATGAGGATAAAGATTATGAACTTTCAGATTATTCTGGCTATCACCGTCTTTACATTGGCCCTAACGATGGTATTTGGCTGAAAAATACGCATTCACTTAAGTATATCGACATGAAAAAAGAAAAATTTGTAACCCATGTGGAACAAATTTTTCGGAAAATGGGAGTAACTGAAAAAGTGACCGATTTTTTTATAGATCCCAATAAAGATTTCTGGTATAAAGGAGAAAGTGGAAAGTTGTTTTTTAAACCCAAGGATAAAGAAAAGGCTTCGGTTTTTATTAATAAATTACCCGAAGGTGATCCACTTTACGATCTTACGGTGGCTAAAAACCAGGTTTTTCTATTTTATCGTTCAGGGCAGGTAGAAGCTCACAACCTAACTTCCAAAAAAATTAAGGTTTTTCAAAATTCAATCAAAAATGAACCTTATCACAATACCTTACTGGTCGTTCCAGATAAAGAGTACATCTATCAATTAAGAAATGGTGATAGTTTAGGTATTGCGCACCGCTTGAATATAAAGACCGGAAAATGGGAAATGCTTCTTAAAACAGATCATTTTCTAAATACATTAAGCATCGATTGGAACCGTAATATTTGGATTACCACCCCTAAAGGGATTATGAAAATAGATACGTCCTTATCTAGCAAAAAATCCATAGAAAAGCTAAAACTGGTCAATGGAGAAGTTATTAATTCTGAACTCAGCACAATATTTTTTGATAAGAATAAAGGGATATGGATTGGTACATTAAACAGGGGACTTTTATATTATCACCGTGACCGATTTAAATTTAGAAATATTGGGCATCAATTCTTTCCTTTTGCTTCAGAAAAAGATATTGTTATAAACGGTTTTTCTCAATTTAAAAATAACGTTTTAGTAGCTACCGATAACGGACTTTTTTCATACGACCCAAAAATCATGAAAATAGAACGGTTTTCTGGATTTCCAACAGAGATAAAATGCCGGTTTATTTTTACTGAAGGGGATAATTGTTGGATGGGTACTACCAATGGGCTTTATGTGGCTAATGAGCATACTTTCAAAAAATTAAAAACCCCTTTCTTACAAGCTTACCAGTATATCCTCACTCCAGATCATCAATATTTATTAGCCACCAACCTGGGGTTGTTTTTATTAAATCCTAAAAACAATTCAATAGAACCGGTAACAGAAAAATTAGCCCCCATTTTTGATATTTCCAGGATTGATTCTAATCATTATGCCGGGGTTTCTAGAGAAGGCTTATTTATTTTCAATCTTAAAGAAAATAGCATCCAAACAGCCAAAACCAACCCTGAAATTCGTTTTTTTCGCCAAAATAACCAAAAAATAAACGATTTGTATACCGATAATCGTGGGTGGATTTGGACGGCTACGCAGGATGGATTAAGCGTTTGGAAACCAAAACAAAATAAGCTTAAACATTTTTATGCCAAAGATGGATTGGTAAATAACAGTATCCAATCGATCATAGAAGACGATAAACGGCAAATTTGGGTAGCCACTTCCAACGGGCTGTCTTGTGTTCATATTGATGATGAAGAAAAAAATCCTGCCTTCTTTTTTACAAATTATAACCAATATGACGGTGTTGTAGATTTTGAATTTGTAGAAAAATCGGTATTAAAAATGGAAAATGGTCATTTGTTATGGGGTGGGTTGGATGGCTTTAACATTTTTGATCCTGCAAAAAACCGCTTAGAAAAAACAAAATTAGCAAAACCGGTTTTCACCCAATTAGATTTATTTGGAAAACCCGTATCGCCCGGGCAGGAGTTTGATGGAAAAACCATTTTAGACCAAGCCATACAGTATACTTCAGGAATCACTCTTAAGCACAAACAAAATTTCTTCTCGTTAAGTTTTTCAGGATTAAATTACACCAATGTATCCAAAACAAAATATAAATATCAACTTGAAGGGATCGACGAAAACTGGCAGGAAATAGCTCCAGATAAAGGATTAGGGAAAGCTTCCTATACCGGTTTAAGCCCTGGTAATTATATTTTAAAAGTAGTCTCTTCTTCTAACGGAACATTATGGAGTGATGTGGCTCTACTACATATTCACATTTTACCCCCATGGTGGAAAACCTGGCCGGCCTATGTAAGCTACTTCTTATTGATTTTGTTGATCATTTATTTAAGCTTCAGCTTACTCTTAAAATTTCAGAAGGAAAAATTAAAAACAAAACAATCGGAAGAATTACGGGCTTTAAAAGATCAGTTTTTCACCAATGTAAGTCATGAACTAAAAACGCCACTTAGTCTCATCATCACACCTTTAACTTCGATTTTAAAAACCGAAAATGGCACAAACCGTTCTAAATTGGTAAAAATTCATCAAAGTGCTACTGAACTATTGCAATTGGTAAATCAATTACTGGATGTTCGCAAAATTGAAACCACAGGAAAGTTATCTATAAATTCTGACTGTTGCCAGCTTCACCAGCTTTTAAAAAATACCACGCAGCCTTTTAAAGAATTAGCACGGCATAAAGGATTAAATTTCAAAAGAGAAATCCCTAAAGAAGAAACTTTAATTTTTATAGATAATGATAAGTTTAAAAAAATAGTAAGCAACCTGTTATCGAATGCATTTAAATTTACACCGCAAGATGGAAAGGTAACTTTTACCGCCAAATTAGATGGAGATATCCTTAAAATAAAGGTTATAGATAATGGGAAAGGGATTGCAAAAGAAGAAATACCAAAAATCTTTGACCGCTATTATCGATCTGCTCCTGAAAGCGAAAATACCGGAACCGGTATTGGCCTGCATCTAGTAAAAACTTATATCGAATTATTACGGGGAACTATAGAGCTCGCCAGTACGCCCGGTAAAGGAAGTACGTTTGCCCTAAGTATCCCCATCAAGATAAATATTCCTGAACCACCTAAATTCCCGACTTCTTATAAAAATGTGGAGGAACGTTTTTCTATCCTCATTGTGGAAGATCATCCAGATTTTCAGGATTTCTTATTTACTGAACTTCAGGAGGATTTTAATATCTATACCGCAAAAAACGGATTAGAAGGTTTAGAACTGGTGAAAAAACACCATCCCGACCTTGTTATTAGCGATATTATGATGCCCGTAATGTCTGGAATAACATTATGCCATACCATTAAAAATGATATTGAAATCTCACATATTCCGGTTATTTTGCTTAGTGCCAGATCTTCCGAAGAGTCTAAACTAAAAGGTTTTGAAGCGAAGGCCGATGCCTACATTGGCAAACCCTTTAACCTGGAAATCCTGAAACAACGAATTCAAAATCTGGTACAGGAACAACAATCCCGAAAAGAAGTTTTTAAAAATTCGCCTAAAATCAAGCCCGACGAAATAACGATAGGAAAAACGGATAGCCTATTCATGGAAAAAGCGCTTCAGCAGGTTCATAAAAATATGGAGAACTCCGCATATTCTGTTCAGCAATTAAGTAGTGATCTAAATATGGACCGTACCGGCCTTTTCAGAAAAATAAAAGCCATTACTGGCTTATCTCCTACTGCCTTTATCCGCTCTATAAAATTAAAACATGCCCGCCAACTGTTGGAAGAAGGAAAATCGGTTTCTGAAGTCTCTGTTAAAGTAGGTTTTTCAAGTCTTAGTTATTTTGGGAAATGTTTTCAGCAAGAATATGGGAAAAAACCTTCAGATTATAAAAACTGAGAAAATATACCTAAAATTCAACCAATATGATAATTGTTGCAACATTTGCACTACCCATTTTAAGCATTTACAAATAAATTTGAGTCATAAAATTATTCTAAATGACTCATATTAAATACTTTTTAATGGGAATAGCATGTATTGCTTTCACCTGTACTTCCCTTGCTGTTAACAATGATCCTAATTACGAAAAAACCGAATTAGGTATAAAATTAAGCCTAAAAAACGCTAATATCGAGATTCAGTTTTATACCCCTTCTATGGTTAGGGTTATTAAAACACCTAAGAATTCTTCTTTTAAGAAGGAAAGTCTTTCTGTTGTTTTAAAACCTAAAAAAACACCATTTAAAATTGAAGAGGAAAAGAATGAACTCACTTTAAAAAGTGAACGCCTGGAAATTGCTATTAATACCCAGACAGGGAATATAAGTTATACTTTACCCGATGATTCACTTCTTTTAAAAGAGCAAACGGGCAGTCCCCTATTTACTCCGTTTAAAGATGTAGATCAGGACACTTATACAGTAAGCCAAAGCTTTAGTTTAGACCCTAAGGAAACTATTTATGGTCTTGGAATCCTACAAAATGGTAAAATGTCTCAACGCGACCTGGAAGTTAAAATGATCCAGGCCAACCGCGAAGATTATATTCCTTTTTTCCAATCGGTTAAAGGCTATGGCCTATTTTGGGATAATTACTCTCCTACCACCTTTAGCGACAATACCAATGCTACTTCTTTTACATCTGAAGTTGGCGATGGTATAGACTATTATTTTATGTACGGCGGAAATGCCGATGGTGTAATCGCCAACATGCGCCAACTAACAGGTCAGGCTCCTATGTTCCCGCTATGGACTTATGGATACTGGCAAAGTAAAGAGCGCTATAAAAGTCAGGAAGAAACCGTTGGTGTAGTTAAAAAATATCGTGATTTGGGAGTGCCATTAGATGGTATTATTCAGGATTGGCAATATTGGGGAGATAATTACCATTGGAATGCCATGGAATTTTTAAATGAGGAATTCCCCAATCCGCAAAAAATGGTAGACGATATACATGCATTAAATGCACATATTATCATTTCTATATGGGCTTCCTTTGGTCCAAAAACCCAACCTTATAAAGAATTGGAAGCAGGAAACATGCTATTTAACTTTACTACCTGGCCACAGTCAGGTAAAAGTGACTGGCCACCAAATATGGATTATCCTTCGGGCGTAAGGGTTTATGATCCTTATAATCCAAAAGCTCGTGACATCTATTGGAAATACCTTAATAAAGGTTTATTCTCCTTAGGCATAGATGGCTGGTGGATGGACTCTACAGAACCAGATCATTTAGATATAAAACCTGAAGATTTTGACGAAAAGACCTATTTAGGCTCTTTTAGAAAAGTGCGCAATGCTTTTCCTTTAATGACGGTAGGCGGTGTGTACAAACACATGCGCGAAACTACCTCAGATAAGCGGGTATTTATTTTAACACGTTCCGCGTTTGCTGGCCAGCAACGCTATGCTGCCAATACCTGGTCTGGTGACACCGAAGCTTCCTGGAAAACACTAAAAGACCAGATATCCTCAGGATTAAACTTTTCACTTACCGGCATCCCGTACTGGAATAGTGATATTGGAGGTTTCTTTATATGGGAGTTTAAAGACAAATTAGATGATCCAGAATATAGGGAACTCTACGCTAGATGGCTTCAGTTTGCAACCTTTACCCCAATGATGCGATCTCACGGAGCCGATGCGCCACGCGAAATTTATCAATTTGGTAAAAAAGGAGAACCCGTTTATGATGCTCTTGAAAAATATATTGATTTACGCTACAGTTTACTTCCGTATATCTATTCTGAAGCCTGGCAGATTACAAATCGGCAATCGAGCTTAATGCGCGCTTTGGTAATGGATTTCCCTAAAGATGAAAAGGTATTAGATCTTAATGATCAATATATGTTTGGACATTCCTTTTTAGTAGCTCCCGTTTGCAAATCGATGTATACTGAAGATAAAAAAGAAAACTTTCAAAAAGAGGGCTATCGAAAAGTGTATCTACCAAAAGGAACTGAATGGTTTGACTACTGGACCGGAGAGCGTTTTTCTGGCGGACAAACAATCAATAAAAAAGCTCCTATAGATGTTCTTCCTTTATATATAAAAGCAGGAAGCATCGTTCCCGTAGGCCCCAAAGTTGATTATGCTGAAGAAAAAGACTGGTCTAATCTACAAATAAATATATATCCCGGTACTGATGCTGAGTTTACTTTATATGAGGATGAAAACGATAATTATAATTATGAAAATGGAGCCTATAGCGAAATAAAATTTATTTGGAACAATGACAAACAGGAGTTAACGATCAAAAATCGTAAAGGAAATTTTGACGGGATGCTGAAGGAAAGATCATTTCAACTACATATAGAAACAACTAAAACCACAAAACAAATCACTTATAAAGGTGAAAAGATGGTAATCGCATTTTAAATCATAAAAAAAATACACTTAAAAATATCCCCTCTACTTTAAGTTAAAATTTATAACCCGATCCGGCTTTGCTTTCCTATTTAAAATTAGGAAGTGACAAAGCTGGGGTTATGATAAGTTTTTAAAATGATGGCTTAGCGCTTAAATTTTAAAAAACCAAATAAGCTACCAAATACTTATTAATGTCTCTTGGCAGGACATCTTACCTACGATTAAAAAAAAGCATGAAAAACGAAAAGGTTTTCGCTTAAATCATTAACATAATGATATGATTAAGACCAAAACTTTAAAGATTAACCAATAAACTATTAATTTAAATCATTTTTTTATGTGTAAATTTTATTTTTTTGCTCATTACGCCATTTCAAGGTACACTCTCGCCTTGCTTGCCGTAATGCTTGTATTTTCAAATTATGACGCCCAGGCGAATATTGCAGAGATCGCAGGTCATAATTTTCAAGAGCCAATAACCGGTACAGTAACCTCTAAAGAAGATGGTATGCCTTTAGCCGGTGCTAATATTATAGTAAAGGGTACACAAACAGCAACGTCTACAGATTTTGACGGAAACTATACTTTGGACGCGCCAGAAGGAGCTGTTTTGGTAGTAACCTATGTAGGCTTTGCTACTCAGGAAATTACGGTAGGAAACGATAGGGTAGTGAATATTTCCCTGGAAGAAGACACCAATGCCCTGGAAGAAATCGTACTCATAGGCTATGGAAAACAAAAAGCAGGAGATGTGACTAGTGCTGTAGCCAATGTGAAAGCCGAAAATTTTAACAAAGGCCAACTTACTGATGCCGGACAGTTAATACAGGGAAAAGTTGCGGGATTGGCAGTTACCAATGCAAATGGCGATCCTACCGCAACAAGCTCTATAAAATTAAGAGGAAATAATACCCTATCTGGTGCCTATTCGGATCCGCTGGTACTTATCGATGGTATTCCCGGGGCGTTAAATACCGTTGCACCAGAAGATATTGAAACTATTGATGTTTTAAAAGATGGATCTGCCGCTGCAATTTATGGGGTAAGGGGAACTAACGGTGTTGTTTTAATTACCACCAAAAAGGCAAAAGGTGCCAAGATAAATACGGTAGAATATTCGGGATATGTAAGTACGGCAAAGATCGCCAGAAAACTGGATTTCTTAAGTGCAGAACAGTTTAGGGAATTATACCCGAAATCTGATTTAGGCGCCAATACCGACTGGTTAGACGAAATTACCAGAACTCCTATAACGCATGTTCATAATGTTACGCTTAGAGGAGGCAGTTCACAAACCAATTATATTGCAAACATTAATTATAACTCGCAAGAAGGTGTATTCTTAAAGTCCAACAATCAAACCTTTAGAGGACGTTTAGAAGTAAACCATAAGATGTTTGACGATAAACTCCACCTTCGCTTTTCTTTATTGGGAAGGGAAAATAAATATACTTCTACCGGAGCTGGAGGTAGCTTTAGATCTTGGATCTACTACCAGGCTATGCGTTATAATCCTACAGCCCCCATTAAAAATGAAGACGGCAGCTGGTACCAGAACATAAGTAAATTGGGATATGAAAATCCGCTTTCCCTAATTAAAGAATCCGATGGAAATGTAAAAACCTCTGAAATGAGGTACGTTGGGACCATTACCTATAATCCTATAGAAGCACTCACAATAAACGGGAATTTCTCTTTAAGAAGAGAACCAAGTACTAACGGTTATTCTGAAACTTTAAATCATGTTTCAAATATCAGGGATGGTTTTGCAGGTTATTCTACTATAGGGGGCTATACCGATACCGATAGGCAAATGGAATTAACAGCAACCTATAACAAGGATCTTGAAGATCATGAATTCTCGGTTCTTTTAGGATATAGTTATTTAAGTAATGAAAGAGAAAAGTTTGATATGAATAATTATGGTTTCCAGGACGATTATTTTGGAGGATGGCATAATATAGGGGTAGGAAATGCCCTTCAGGAAGGTTTTGCAGGAATGGGATCTGAAAAATTTAAAAAGAATCTGATTAGTTTCTTTTCTCGTGCCACCTATTCGTATAAAGACAAATACCTACTTATGGCCAGTATTCGGCACGAAGGAGCCAGCCAGCTCTGGGGAACTAATAATGCGTGGGGAACGTTCCCGGCAGCTTCTATTGGTTGGAAAATCACCAATGAAGATTTTATGAGTAGCCAAAATATTTTTAGCGAAATTAAATTGAGAGCAGGATATGGGGTTACCGGTTCACAACCTGCCGATTCTTTTTTAGGGATTGCAATGCTTAAATATGGTGATTATGCCTATGTAAATGGTCAATGGCTAAGAACTATTGTGCCCGCCTCTAACCCCAATCCCGATTTAAAATGGGAAGAAAAAAGAGAAACCAACCTTGGGATAGACTTTTCTCTTACCAATGGCCGGCTTTCTGGTTCTATAGATGCGTACAAACGAAATGTTGTAGGACTTTTATATTCTTATAATGTTCCTATGCCTCCATACCTCTATCCAACAATTATGGCCAACGGAGGAAATATGGTGAATCGCGGAATTGAAGTTTTGATTAATGCAACACCCATAAGAACTGAAGATTTTAGTTGGAACAGTACTATTACCTATTCTACCAATGATAATAAATTAAAAAGCTTAAATGGAAGTGTATTTAAAACCGATTACGATTATTTCGATGCCGGAGATGTGTATTACGAAGGACAAACCACAAGATCACATCGCGTTCAGGTAGGAAATCCTATTGGAAATTTTTATGGATTTAAAGTCACAGATGTAGACCAGGATGGAAAATGGATATATGAAGATGCCAATGGTGATAAAGTAGCTTATGACGATTTTAGCCATGCTCCAGAAGACCGTCATTATATAGGGAACGGTATTCCTAAATGGTATGCCGGTTTTAATAACACTCTTCGTTATAAAAAACTGGATTTAACGGTTAATATGAGAGGTGCCTTTAATTTCCAGATTATAAACGAGGCTAGAATGAATTTTGAAGGTACTCAAAATGGATATAGAGACAACCGTCTTACTTCAGTTAATGATAAAGTATTCGGAAAAACAACACTTAGCCCGGAAGTACAGGCAGAATATAACAGTTATTATGTGGAAGACGGGGATTATTGGAAAATCGATAATATCGCCTTAGGATATACGATTGATAAGTTTAATACTGAAATTATTAATTCCTTAAGGGTATATGGATCAGTAAATAATGCATTTACCATAACCGGATATAATGGTATCGATCCAGAAGTAAATACTTCAGGATTAAATCCAGGGATAGACCGCAGGGAAAAATTCCCTACCGTAACCACCTTTACTTTAGGTCTTAGTGCCAGATTTTAACTTTAAAAAGCAATCTAATGAAAACAAATAAAATAATTATAGCCATAGGTATTTTACTGGTAATAGGTAATATATCGTGTACTGACCTTTATGACGATAGCTATGGGAGTGTAGTAAGTGAAAAATTCACTCCCGAATCTGAAGAAGATATTAGCGCATTAATAAATGCAGCTTATGTGCCCTGGCGTAAAACAATGCTTTTATGGAACGGCGTGGTTAGAGCACAGGAATTATGTGCCGATCAGGATGTGATCCCCGCCCGTATCGGGATAGGATGGCTTGATGGATATATTTATAAAAGATGGCATCAACATGCCTGGACTACTAACGACGATAGTGTTTACCAATCCTGGAGCAGAACTTTTGAAGGGATTAATACCGTAAACCGATTATTGTATCAAATCGATGAAGGTGTTATCACTTTACCCGATGAAAATACCCAAAGTGCCTTAATATCAGAGTTAAAAGTACTAAGGGCTTCTTACTATTACATCCTGGTAGATCTTTATGGCAATGTTCCTATTGTGACCGATTACGGAGATACAAATTTACCACAACAGTCAAAACGTTCTGAAGTTTTCGATTTTATCATTCAGGAGGTTACAGATAACATCAATAATTTATCTGAAGAAGCCAGAGGCTATTATTACGGTCGAATGAATAAATGGGTTGCTCATACCTTATTGGCAAAAATGTACCTTAATGCTGAAGTTTGGAAGGGAGAAGCCATGTGGCAAAAGTGTATCGAAGAATGTAACACGGTAATGGCCTCTGGGCATTATAATTTAGAAGCCAATCAAAAAAATATATTTATTACCGAAAATCAAGACTCCAGAGAAATTATTTTTGCCCTACCGATGGACGAAAAATATGTAACTGACTGGAATGCATTCGATTTCCACATGTACACATTAGCACAGGAAAATCAACAAACTTACGATATGACCTATGCTCCCTGGGGCGGTGTTTGTGCAACGCCGCAGTTTATAGATTCTTTTAACCCTAATGATAAAAGACTAAAGGACAATTATATAAAAGGGCAACAATACGCTTTATCTGGAGAGGCCTTATCGATAAACTATACTAACTCGGTGCCTTCTATCGACGAATCTGATAAAGACGATGGCTATCGTTGGGGGAAATTTGAATATAAAATAGGTTGTACCAACAGGCTGAGTAATGATTTCCCGGTTTTTAGATACGCTGATATTTTACTGATGAAAGCTGAAGCTTTAATGCGTTCTGGACAAGCCGGAGCAGGGGAATTAGTGAGCGAGGTGAGAATGAGAGATTTTGATTCTTCTCAGGAAGCTATGGTTACCGATGCCGAACTTACCATGGGCAGTAATTATAACTATGGACGCAGGGATAGCTATTCCCAAACCTTTGAAGGTGGAGCAGATATTACGTATGGTCGGTTTTTAGATGAACTTGGATGGGAATTTTGTCAGGAAGGCAGACGACGACAGGATTTAATAAGATTTGGGGTTTTTACCACAAAATCCTGGTTTTCCCATGACGCTTCTGATGCTGCTAAAAAGTTATATCCTATCCCCTACGATGTTATGCTTACCAATAGTAATTTAAAACAAAATCCCGGGTATAGCGAATAATCGGAAAAATAAAAACTAGTCAAAAACATCCATTCTTTAAAAAGAGTGGATGCTTTTTTCATTAGTTAATACCTTTAAAATTTATACCAAACCTACTATAAGATTTATAAAAAATGTTATCATCAAGATCATGAGGTAAACTACTTCAGGGCAAGTGTGCGAGGTATAAATCTGGAAATCTTTTACAGTTTCGAGAGTGGTTAAACCATTTAAGCTATTGCAAAAACAACCCTTTTAGAAATTAAAACGTATTAAACACATCCAAAAAATGAATCTCAAATTATTAAAAATCAAGCTTTTATTATCTAAAATCGATACGAAATAATACCTTTTAAAAAGAAAGGGGTACCTGGTGTAAAATGAATTTCTTCTACCGGCTTATCTTCAAAAGCTAATCTTGATGTTGTTGCAAATTGCGTTTCATTCCAATCGGTATCAAAAATATTCTGAATAGCAAGTCCAAAATCAAAATGATTCCAACGATAGCCTGCATTAAAATCAAAAACGGTGTATCCCTCTGCAATAATAGAATTATCTTCATTGGCAGCTCTGGAATTCATGTGCCTTACATGTAAACCTCCGTAAATTCCTGAAGGATGGATAACATTTATTCCTGAAGTAAATGTAAAATCGGGAGCGAGTGGAATATAATCTTCTCCGTCAGGTTCATCCTTCGCTCTTGCTAAAGTGCCGTTAACATCCAGATCATAATTAAGCCAATTAAATGGCTGGTAACGTAAACTAAAATCAATTCCTTTTCGTACTGTTTTCCCACTAGGCTCTACAACAGCCTCGTCACCAACATATACAAACTCCTGTTCCAAATACAGGTACCAAAAAGCAGTGTTCAGAATAAGCTTAGGCACCGGTTTCCATATAAAGCCAAGATCGCTCCCGTAAGCGGCCGGTAAAATCTCCTTTCCTGCTTGTTGAACAACGACCCGGGTATCGTTGGAATGAAAACTTTTACCCGATTTTAAATACAACTGAACATTGTCTTTTAAATTATAAAGAATATTTAGTTTAGGGCTTAATATTGCTTTATTTTCAGCAGTATTTATATACGCTTCAGTCAAACCATCTTCATACATAAATTTGAAGTAGTCTAATCGTAACCCTGGATTTAGTGTCCATTTTCCGAAGTGAAAATTTGCATTGGCAAAAACCGAATAGTTAGTTTCATTAATATTACCTAAACTTAGCGAATCTAACACTTCTTCTCTATTTAAGGTATGCGATAATTTGTTATTCCTGCTTTGGTCATTACGAAGCGCTATTCCAAATTCATAATCACCATTAACCTGATCTTCATAGAATTTATGCTTATAGGTATTGGTTACGCCGTAGATTTCTCTGGTCTCACTTTGCTTAATCTGGTCTCCATTTTCAGGATCGTTCAGAAAAAAGGTGAAATTTGAATATAAAAGGAAATCATACCTAGAATAATACAAGGTTGTAGACAACCCCGATTGTTTATCGATCTGATATTCGTTATTTAAAATAATATTTTTTCGGCTGGTTTCCCCACCTTCAGTATCGTCTATGGCGCCAAACCTTGAAATTAATCCGTTGTCTAATGCTCTTTGTGGAATTTGCCCAGAGGCATCCCACTCACTGTTAAAATAAGAAACAATTGCTTTAAAACGGTTTTTGGCAGAAAGTTGACCAACGTATTTCCCCATTAGATTAATTCGGGTAAATAACTGCGGAGAATCAAATGCACCATCGGTGCCTAAATATTCTGAAGCGATGTAGGCTGATTCCTTTTCTGAATCCAATATTTTAAACATACCTACCAAACGCTGTGTATTAAATTGGCCGATTTCAGCTTTGATGATGTTATCTTGTAACTGATCTTTAGTATTAAAAGATACAAAACCGGCAGTAGAGAAATTACCTTTGCTAGTCGTATAAGGTCCTTTTCCAAATTGAACTCCAGCTACAGTTTCAGGAATTATAAAATGAAGATCTGAATATCCTTGCCCATGTGCATGAGAAACTAAATTTACTGGCATACCATCTACACTCACATTAATATCGGTGCCATGATCAATATCAAAACCACGAAGAAAAATTTGTTCAGCCTTTCCTCCTCCAGCATGCTGACCGATAAACAAACCTGGAACATATCTTAAGAGATCCTGAGATGAATTTACAGGATTTACACGCGTGTTTATTTCAGAAAAGATGCTTAATGCATTAATTTTTGGTGCTATCACTATTTCATCTATAAGATTCATCTTTGTTTGAAGCCTTACGGTATAATTTTGCTTGGAATCAACTTTAAAATACGCTGTTGTATAGCCCAGATGATGAATTTTAATACTATCGTTTTTTGAAGCTGCAATGATAAAGTTCCCCTGAGTATCGCTATGCGTATGTTGACCGCTTTCGATATTTAGAATATAAGCTTCACTTATAGCATTGTTCTTAGAATCAGTAATTTTCCCTGAAATGGTAATTTGACCAAAAGACAAAAAAGAGCATAAAAAAAACGCTAAGAATAGCGTGTAGGATTTTGAGGCCATAAGGTTTAGATTTTCATCAAAAATAAGCTTTTAGATGAATTCCTCTGTACAGAAAAGTGTAAAAATTATAGTGCTCACAGTTAATTAAATCTACAATAGAACCTATATATCCTTCAAAAAATAAACTCAAACTACTAAGTAAAAAGGCTAATCCTAAAACCGATTAGCCTTTTTAGTATGCTTAATGATATTTTTCTACTCCTGATCTTCTTTTTCTTTTTCATCGTAGTACTTTTTAAGTACGAAAAAAGCTTTTTTCTTATTTCCCTGATTGTCTATTAAACCTTTACGGTTCCAGCCTTCCTGAAATTTAGGATTATTACGCTTTGGTGATCTAAAATCTACCAGTATCCATGGTGACAATCCCATAAAATTCTCTGGCATATTTTCCATCATTTTAAGGGTTTCTTCAAAATACCATTCCTGAAATTCTTCACTCCATCGAGTTTCTTTATCGGCATGAAATCCGCCTTTTGCCCCTGCCCCGGTTTCGCTGAAAAATAAGGGCTTGTTATAGGCCGTTTCCCATTTTGATTTTACTTTGGCGTGAGGTAAATCACCATACCAGCCCAAATATTCATTTACAGAAACAATATCGGTATACTCGCCAAGCGGATCGTCTATATAGTTTTTACCTCGATTATAACCAACTTCCAAAGCCGCTGAAATTAATCTTGTATTATCCTTTTCTTTAGCATGCATCACCAAACTTTTCATAAACCTGGTTCGGGCTTCACTAACAGGAGTTTCGTTACCAACAGACCAGATTATTACAGATGCTCTGTTTTGATCTCTAATGATCATTTCATCTAATTGCTTTTTGGCTTTCTTTAAAACCCCCTCGTTTTTAAAGTCGATTGTCCAGTACACCGGAATTTCACTCCACACCAAAATCCCTAAAGAATCTGCGGCACGCGTCATATATTCATTGTGCGGATAATGCGCTAAACGCACCATGTTTACGTTAAGATCGCGAGCCCAACCTAAAAGTTTATCGGCATCGGCGCTATTTTTAGCTCTACGAGCTTCAGGAGCAATTTCTTCATGAATACTAATCCCTCTCATAAAGATTTTCTTGCCGTTTAGCAACACCTCTTTACCAGCAACTTCTATTTTTCTAAAACCAATCTTATCGGTCAGGATATTTTCTCCCAAAGTAAATTTTACTTCGTAAAGCTTTGGATTTTCCGGAGACCATAATTCTAATTTTTTAGCATCAAAGTTAAAAGAACCTTCAGAAGCATTGCTTTCAACTTTCTCTTTAAGTCCAATTTCAGGAATTTCAATAGTGATTTTTTCTTCGGAAGAAGTATTAGGGCCATTCAATTTAAAATACCCTGAAATATTAAACTTCTTGCGCTTTATAGATTTTTCAATATCCTGCGACTGCTCTAAATGTATGGCGTATTGCTGAATGAAATTTTGTGGTGTAATCACTAATTTTACATCACGGGTAATGCCGCCGTAATTCCACCAATCGGTATTTAAAGTAGGAACCTCATCGGCATAACGTTTATTATCTACTTTAACAACCAGAAAATTCCCTTCATCTTCCAGCATTTCCTGCGAAATTTCAAAGTTAAATGGTGTAAATCCGCCTTTATGCATACCCAGCTTTTTACCATTTAAATACACATGGGCCTCATAATTTACAGCACCGAAGTATAAAAAAACACGTTCATTTTTATCTAATTTCGGTTTATCAAATGTTCTTTGATACCAAACGGTGCCTTCGTAATACTTAAAGACATCGTCCTGCGAATTCCAATCGCCGGGAACCTGAATGGTATAATCATCGCTGTAACCATGCTCTTTTCGATCGGTTTTGCCATGGGGTTCCGGATTATTCCAATAAGCTTCAGGATCTTTTTCTCCTTTCTCCTTATATCTATAATCATAAAAACCGGTTTCATAAGGATCGATAATGTAATGCCAGGTGCCGTTTAAAGAAACCTGTTTACGATTATGTGTGTTTACGATTAAATTTTCCTGGGCAAAAGCCGAGACAGAAAGCAATACTAAAAAAGCAGCAATAATTTTTTTAAATATCATTTGAGACAGAATTTGATTAAAAATGCTTTTCGGACTGAAATAAATAAAATCCAAAAAAATAAACGTATTTTTTACATTTACTAATATAAAAAAATTCCGGTATCCCTAATCGATATATTTAATAGAACTGCTATAATTATTATCTAAAAAATCAAATACAAGAAAAGTTAATATTTGAAGTTTCTGCTTATGTCTTTTGATTTGCGACAAACAAAAAACTCCTGCTAAAAAATCAGCAGGAGTTTTTATCCAATTCTTTTTAAAAACTTCTAAGAGCACACTTTTGCTAAAGCTTCAGGTATTTCATGTTCTCCTTTACTCATTTCGATAACTTTTCCGTAGGTTTTTGGATTTTTAAGAACCTCTAAAACCGTTTCTGCAACGGCCTGCCTTGGGATTTTCGAGTTTACTTCATCTGGATTATCAGTCATTAATACCTTACCGGCTTCATCGTCATCAGTTAAAGTTACCGGACGTAAAATGGTATAATCCAAAGCACTTCTCTTCAGCTCTAAATCGGCATAGTGTTTCGCGATGTAATAAGGTTTCATTCCGTCTACTTTTCCCCAATACGAACGATCGTCGCTATGCGAAGCACTCACCATTACAAAACGTTTTATGCCTTGTTTTTCGGCCTGGTTAATCGCCTTTATTGCTCCGTCTAAATCTATTTCCATTGTTTTATCGTGACCGGTTTTTCCACCAGAACCAGCGCTAAACACCACGGCTTCGTAATTTTTAATGACATAGCCAATAGCTTCAGGCGTATTCTCTAAACTTTCTACTACTGTAGCTACGCCCATCTCTTCAAAAAGCGGTTTTTGCTCTTCTTTTCTAATAAAGCGGTAGGCTCAAAATCTTTAGAAGCACTCATCGCTTTTGCAATACGTTGACCAACTTTACCATGGGCCCCAATAATTAAAACTTTCATATCAATTTTTCTTTTTCATTTATTTTCAAGGTAGTTTTAATTTTAAAGAATCTATTTTAAAATTCTATTAAACTATTAGCTATTAAGAAAATCTTATACTTATTCATTCAGCAAACCCTTTAAAAAATAGACCACTGCTGTTGGACAGAAATTGTACTAAGAAACACTACACTATTTAAGTTTTTATAAGGTATCTACTTTTAATAAACCTAAATAAGCAGAAAGTAAACAACCTCGGCACAAGCCCAAGAGGCAATCGATAGAAAAAAACTTTAAATTCCGGCATCCTGATTGCTAGCGGGAAGGGATATTAAAGCCTTTGGCGATGTCAATAAAAAAACCCATCTGAAAAAGATGGGTTTTTTATACTATTTAGGATTGAAATTAAGCTTCACAGCTAGAACAGTTCACAATGTTTGAAACAAATTCTTTAGAAACACTCTGACTTCTTTGATAATATAAAGTTTTTACCCCTAATTTCCAGGCTTCAATCATTAACTGGTTTACATCCCTTACCGGAACGCCAGCAGGAATATTAAGATTTAAACTTTGTGCCTGATCAATAAATTTTTGTCTTACCGATGCCTGCTGAATGATCTCTAACTGGCTAATTTCTTTAAAGGTCTTAAAGATATCTTTTTCTTCCTGAGTTAAAGTTTCTAAATGCTGCACACTGCCATGGTGTAGCATGATGCTTCTCCAGGTATCTTCGTTATCCAGACCTTTTTCTTCCAGTAATTGTTTCAGGTATTTATTCTTACGCATAAAGTTTCCTTTTGCAAGCCCCGCTTTATAATAATTACTGCTGAAAGGCTCTATTCCTGGTGAAGTTTGCCCCAAAATCGCTGAAGAAGAGGTTGTTGGCGCAATTGCCATTAAGGTTGTATTTCTTAAACCATAACCTTTAAGCATTTCGGGCTCTCCATAAATGGTTGCCAGTTCTTTACTCGCTTTGGTGGCTTTTGCACTAATATCTTCAAATATTTGGTGTGTTAAACCTTTGGCACGCATTCCTTCAAACGGAATTCTGTTTTTCTGTAAATACGAATGCCATCCCATCGCTCCTAAGCCAAGTGCACGGTGATTCTTCGCAAATCTGTTGGCTGAAGCTAAATAATGATTTCCTTCGGTTTTTGCGATAAATTCCTGAAGTACTCCGTCTAGGAAATAGATCGCCAATTTAACCGCTTCAGTATCTTTCCACTCGTCATAAAGCTCCAGGTTCATCGAAGATAAACAACAGATAAACGATTCATCTTCGGTAGAAGGCAGCGCAATTTCAGAACATAAATTACTGGAATGGATCGTTCTATTTTTATCCTTGTAAACCTGTGGCTTAAAACGGTTAATATTGTCTTTAAATAAAATATAGGGTAACCCTTTTTGTTGGCGGCTTTCTAAAACCTTTGCCCAAATTTCACGTTTTTCCATATCCCCTTCGATCATCTCCTGCATCCAGTAATCTGGTACACAAACCCCGTAAAATAAATTCTGAATAGGATTCCCGATATTCTTAATTTCAAGAAACTCTTTAATATCTGGATGATCGATATCTAAATAGGCGGCAAAAGCCCCACGACGCACGCCACCCTGAGAAATGGTGTCCATGGCGGTATCAAACAACTTCATAAAACTTGTCGCCCCACTACTCTTTCCGTTATCGGTAACCGCACTACCACGACCTCGTAATTCACCAAAATATCCAGAGGTTCCACCCCCTATTTTGGTTTGCATAATTACTTCGCCCAGTTTATGGGTAATTCCTTCAATATTATCAGGTACATAAACATTAAAACATGAAATGGGTAATCCACGCTCGGTTCCCATATTTGCCCAAATTGGTGAACTTAAACTCATCCAACCACGCTCGATCATTTCGATAAAAGCTTCGGCTAATTCTGGCTTATACAATCTTCTGGCCGAGGCATTTGCGATACGCTCGATCGCCGATTTTACAGTTTCTCCTTTTAGTAAATATCCACGATTAAGGATTTGCTGACTTTCGTCATTAAGCCACCAAAGTCTTTTGTTTTTTGGTTCATCTACGATTAAAGGCTGAGTTTCTACGTTCGTTGTCATGGGAGTTTCGGGTATTTAATGTTTGGCGATTATTTTAAAAAAGGTCTGATGCAGTGATACTTTTATCGTGCTTAGTGTAATCTACTGGACGTCTGGCAAAGAAATCATCTAAACTATTGGCAAAAACTTCTTCTTCAAACCACAGCATTGGCTGATACTCTGCTACAGTAATATTGTATTGCTTGGGAAGACCGATACTTTTTAAACTATCATCTAATCTGAATTTCATAAAATCCATCAGATTTTTTTTATTGATATTCTCTAATTGCCCATTTTCAAAGATCCAATCCAGAATTTCTTCTTCTACTTCAATAGATCGTGTCACAACATCAGTTAATTTCTGGATCATTTCTTCATTAAAATAATCTGGATACTCTTCACGAATCTGGTTAATGATGTAAATCCCTGCATTGGCATGAATTTGTTCATCTACTGAAGTCCATGCGATAATATTGCTCACATTCTTCATTACCCCTTTAAAGCGATTAAAGGATAATACAATAGCAAACTGACTAAATAGGGAGACGTTTTCAATCAAAATTGAAAATAAAATCAGCGAAGACACATAATCCTTTGGATCTTCAGCTTTGGTATGCTCTAAGGCTTCTGTTAAATAAGCGATACGCTTTTTAATTGCAGGTACTTCTACCACCTTGGCAAACTCATTATTATAGCCCAACACTTCTAAGAGTCTGGAATAGGCTTGTGAATGTCTAAATTCACATTCAGCAAAAGTACTTCCTAATCCGTTAAATTCCGGTTTTGGTAAGTGTTTGTATAAATCACCCCAAAACGATTTTACGGCAACTTCAATTTGCGCGATTGCCAGTAAACTTTTCTTTACCACATCTTTTTCACCGGCCGTTAAATGCGAATGAAAATCCTGTACATCTGCGGTAAAATCTACTTCAGAATGTACCCAAAACGATTGGTTAATGGCATCTGTAAAATCTAAAACTCCCGGATACTCAAAAGGCTTATAATTTAGCCGCTTGTCAAAAATACTCATACTGCTGTTGTGTTGTTAATGAAACAAAAAACCAAGAGCATAAAATGAAATGGAAGGATGCTTATTATTCGATAAAAGTTTTATTCAAAAAAACATCGAATTTTAATCTCCAAGACCATTACTTTTTATGCGAAAGTAAAAGTCATTGAAACGAAAAAAGGTATTCTGGCTTATCAGCAACGCTAATTTACAGTTGCGCAACAGCTCATGATTTGCACATGATTCCCCCTTAAATTTTAATGAAATTTCGTTCAATAATTTCAAATCAAAATTACAATCTAAGAGCATACTTTTCTCAGAAATTTCATCATACTTATTCACAATTTTGTGAACAATTTAGAAACCACTGATTTATAAAGTTTTACATTTAATTTTATAAAATACTGAAAACAAGAAAGTTGAATTTTAAGCAACAATCAATTGTTTACAAAAAATAAAGACTTTTATAAATCAAAGGTCTTGATAATTAAAAAAATATAAAGAATGCTATTTTGGGAAAGAAACGCCAATAGCGCGGCACAAATATAGAAAAAGCTATGATTGAAATTCGTTATTTAAACCTTAAAATTTTATAAAATTAAAGAGGTAAATCCACTCGCCTAGTTTTAAACTTGTTAAAAACCATTTTACTTTAAAATATCAAATGGCTCCGCTTCAAATCATATATCCAGACCTATAATTTTTGCTATGGTTAGTATTCATTGAGAGGTATAACATTGTTTGTTCTTTATTAGCACTCCTTAAGCAAGCCATTAGGCAATTATGAGAACATTTTTTTCAAATAAGCTTTCTAATCATTTAATCTGAATTATCAAGTAAAAGAATTGCGATACAATCATTACTAAAAGAATAAATCGTAAGTTTATATTTTCTATGCTTTTCCCTTAAAACCCTTGGTAAAAAGGGGAGTAAAGCAAAATTTTAGTACTTATTAAGAAATTCTAATGGTATTTTAATCTCGATATAAAGATTTTTTAATAATCCCATTCTATTTTCGCAAGCAGCTAAAGGAATGTTATAAAATTCTGAAGCTTTAGACAAGAACGCAACTTTTAATTACATTTACAGATTCGAAAACCTATATTAATCATTTTTAAATAGTTACAAATCATTTAATTATATATGGCCAAAAGTTCAATTTCACCCTGGACTAAACTATGGAATCTGCTAAAACTCGAAAAACGAGATATTTTACACGTTTTATATTATGCGATTTTTGCAGGTATTATTAGCTTAACCCTACCTTTAGGGATACAGGCAATTATTAATCTTATCCAGGGCGCTGAAGTTTCTACCTCCTGGATTTTATTAACCTGCCTGGTAACTCTTGGCGTGGCATTTAACGGAGCCTTACAAGTTTTACAACTAGATCTGGTAGAAAATATTCAGGAAAAAGTATTTACCCGCGCCTCTTTCGAATTCATTTACCGCTTTCCAAAAATGCGGGTTCGGGAATTAGAAAATTACTATCCCCCAGAACTATCCAACAGATTTTTTGATGTGCTAACACTTCAAAAAGGATTACAGAAATTGCTATTGGATTTTCCCGCGGCAGTAATCCAAATTATTTTTGGTCTATTATTATTGTCTTTTTACCATCCTTTCTTTATTGCTTTTGCTATTTTATTGATCGTTCTTATCTACATCATCTTTAAATTTAGCCTTTCTAAAGCTTTAGAGACAAGCATTCTGGAATCTAAAAAGAAATATCATATTGCTTTTTGGATTCAGCAGGTAGCCGCGAATTTTAGGACCTTTAAAATTTTTCCAGATGAGTACGAGCAAAATAAAAACAATACGCTTGTAAAAAAATATCTGGAAGAAAGACAGTCACACTTTGGTACTGTAAAAAACCAGTATAAACAAATGGTGGTTTTTAAAGTTATTGTGACTTTAGGACTACTTTTAATAGGAGGTTTACTGGTGATTAATCAGCAAATGAATATTGGGCAGTTTGTTGCTGCTGAAATTATTATTGTACTCGTTATAAATTCCGTAGAAAAAATAGGCCTTAGCCTGGAAACTATTTACGATGTGGTTACCGCCGTTGAAAAAATTAGTGAAGTAACTTCTAAAAAATTAGATCGTAAAACAGGTGTTCATGAAAACGATGTGCAACTTTTCCCTATTAAAATAGAAAACCTTCATATCGAAGAGAGTGTGATCCCAGATTTAGTGGTAAACGAGGGCGATCTTATTAATATTGTTGGTGCAGAAATTGTTGTGAATGACTTTTTCCATTACCTCTCTGGAATGAAGAAAACTAAAAAAGGACGAATTTTCTTTAACCGTGAAGAAATTGCCAATATTAATCTGGATAACTACCGTAATAAAATCGCATTACTTTTAAATACCGACAGTATTTTTGAAGGCACCATTTGGGAAAACTTAACCCTTAGCAACCCTAATATGAGTTCAGACAGGGTCTACCAGATGCTGGAAGATTTTAACATATTGGATCATATTAATAAACTCCCAGATTCTTTAAATACGTATATATTTTCCGGTAATAAAAAAATTGGAGCTAAAACAGCGAAAAAGATTTGCCTTATTAGAGCCTTGCTAAAAGATCCTAAATTTTTAATGATTGAGAAAGGATATATTCTTTCAGAAAATGATCAAAAAGCATTGATGAAACACATTAAAATAGATAAAACCTGTGTTTTCCTTGCCGATGATGCGCATCAATTAAACGAATTTGAGCCTCTATACATAAAACAGAAATAAAAAATTAAATCATAAATGCTTAATCTTTCTAATACAAAATTGGGCGAAAAGGTAAACTTTGAAGAGTTTAGCGCTTTTTCGCTGATCGTGAAAAGAAGCCACCACCAGCTTCTTTCCAGGATACTATTAGGAACTTTTGTGTTTTTACTAGTTCTACTGTTTTTCCCCTGGACGCAAACTATTAGCAGTAGAGGTTACGTAACTACCCTAAAACCTGATCAAAGACCACAAACACTGCAATCACCTATCCCCGGGCAAATCCAAAAATGGTACGTTCAGGAAGGTGATTATGTTGAAAAAGGAGATACTATTTTACATATTACTGAAGTAAAAAATGAATATTTTGATCCGCTTCTGGTAGAAAGAACAGGAGATCAGTTAGCTTCCAAAAGCAACTCATTCGAATCTTACGGGCAAAAAATAGAAGCCCTGCACCGACAATTACAAGCAATACAGCGCGAAAGAATATTAAAGTTAGAACAAACCCGAAATAAAAGAAAACAAGCCGATCTTAAAATTAACAGTGATAGTATTTCTTTAGAAGCTGCCAAAGTAAACCTAAGCATTGCCGAAAGGCAGTATGCTCGTACCAGCGAGTTATATGAAGAGGGCCTAAAATCGAGACTGGATTTAGAAACCAAACAATCTAAATTTCAGGAATCCCAGGCCAAGGTGATCGATTTGGAAAATAAATTACTAAGCAGTAAAAATGAATTGCTTAATGCGATCATGGAGGTGAATCGTATAGAAGCCAATTATATCGATAAAATTAATAAAATTGAAGGGGAAATATCCACCGCAAATTCATCAAGGTTTGATGCCGAAGCACAGGTTTCTAAATTAGAAAATTCACTCTCTAATTATGAAATTAGGAAAAATATGCTGTATATCCGTGCTCCACAAAATGGCTATATAAACCGTGCATTAAAACAAGGTATCGGTGAGACCTTTAAAGAAGGTGAGAAACTGGTGACCATTATGCCATCAGACATCGATATTGCCGTAGAAACTTATGTAAAACCCATCGATTTACCTTTAATAAGTATCGGTGATCATGTAAGAGTACAATTTGATGGCTGGCCGGCAATCGTATTTAGCGGTTGGCCTAATGCTTCCTATGGTACTTATGGCGCAAAAGTAGTGGCGATAGAGAATTTTATTAGCGACAATGGTAAATATAGGATTTTGCTTTCTCCAGATCTAAAAGAACGTGAAAAACACGCATGGCCAGATGCCTTACGTGTAGGCTCGGGTGCCAGGACGCTGGCTTTACTGGACGATGTTCCTATTTGGTATGAACTTTGGCGAAATTTAAATGGTTTCCCGCCAAACTACTATACCAACGCAGATAAAGAAAAAGACGGAAAGAAAAGTGATTCCAAAGATGCTAAGGAGTAATATGCGAAAATTCATTTGTTTATTTTTCTTTTCTTTTTTTGGTATTTTCTTCGGAAATGCACAAGAACAGGAATCTGAAATCTTCACGCTGGAAGAGTTCCTGGCCATGGTAAAACGATACCATCCCATTGTAGCCCAGGCCAATCTGGAACTTTCTGGAGCCGAGGCTAAATTATTAAAATCCAGAGGGGCTTTTGATCCTAAACTGGAAGGCGGAATGAAAGAAAAAAACTTTCATGGCACCGAATATTATTCCCTTTGGCACGGCACTTTTAAAATTCCCACCTGGTACGGAATCGATCTTAAAGCAGGCTACGAACAGAATGAAGGATATTACCTAAACCCAGAAAACAACACGCCAGATGATGGTTTATGGAGCGCCGGCGTGAATATAAGCCTTGCTCAGGGATTGCTTTACAATGAAAGGATGAATAACCTTAAACAGGCAAAGATCTTTCAGCAACAATCTCAATTAGAGCGAAATATTCAGGTAAACCAGGTGCTGGCCGATGCCACAAAAGCTTATGCCGATTGGGTTTACTATTTTCAAAATACATCGGTTTACGAAGAGTTTTTAGAAAATGCCCTCATTCGGTTTGAAGGTATTGCCACTTCCAGCCGACTTGGGGAAACACCCGCTATAGATACTGTAGAAACCATGATTACAGTACGAAACAGAAAATTAGATCTTAAGCAGGCTGAACTGAAACTTCAAAAAGCAAAACTGGCTTTGAGTAACTACCTTTGGATAGAAAATATTCCCATAGAACTGGAAGACCGAATGAAACCGGCTCCTGAAATTCTGGATATCCCTTCAGTTTTAGGGATCGAGCAATTATTAGGTAATGCTACGGCAATAGAAAATCACCCTAAGTTACAATCTTTAAATTACGATTTAGAAGCTTATGACCTTGATATTAGGCTAAAAAGAAACAAACTTTTACCAAAAATTGATGTTGAATATAATTTTATTTCCGAAGAAATCGACGAGCCAGATTATATAAATACCAACAATTATAAAGCCGGAGTTAAAGTAAGCTTTCCTTTATTTCTACGGAAAGAACGCGGAGATTTAAGGCTTTCTAAAGTGAAAAGGGAGCAGGCAGAATTTAAACTATCTGAAAATGCCTGGAAATTAAGCAACAAAATAAAAGCTACCGAAAGAGAAATACTTAGTTTACAAGAACAAATGACCATCGTGACCAATATCGTAAGCGAAAGTGAAATTATGGTGGAAGCCGAAAAACGCCTTTTTGAAATGGGCGAAAGTTCTATTTTCTACATCAACACGCGAGAAAATAAGCTTATTGATTATATCTTGAAAAGGAACAAAATCAATAACGAATTAAATCTTGCTATCGCAAAGTTATTTGAAACTCTTAGAATTGAGTATGAGAATGATTAATTTTTAAGTAAGAGGCTTAGAGCTTAGTTATTGATGGTTTAAATTACACAATATTACACCAGAAATTTATCAATATCAGGTCAAAGTCGATTAAATACAACACAGACTTCACAGGTTTAATCCAATATAGCTATCGGGACTATGAGGTCTAAAAAGTTTAATTACATTCTATTTTTTATCGATACTTTTTAATTTCTCCAACTGGGCTTGAGTAATTTTTATGGCTGTACCATGCCGCGTTCCTTTAGGAAAAGTAATTTGATCTGAAATATCGGTCCAGTTTTTTAGATCTTTTGAAGCAACGGCACCGTATTGATGATCGGTATATTTATCAAAATAAACAATATATTGATTGTCTATTTTTAGCATAGTTGGCCCTTCTGCCCAATATTTTCCGGTAATGGGTTTACTGGCATCACTGTATGGACCGGTTAAATTTTCAGCGAAAGCAACTTTTAAATTCTTTTGTGCAGGCTCTCTGGTTTCATCTTTTAAAATCATAACATATTTTCCATCATGCCAGCTAATACTGGCATCAATCACATTGAATCCAGGCTCATATAAAAGTTTCGTTTCAGAATAATCTTTAAAATCTTTGGTAGTTACATAGTACATGCGGTGATTGTAGCCACTATCCATATCAGATTGCGTTTCAGGAAATTTACCCGGAATTGTTGTAGCCCAGTAAATCATATATTCGTCTTTCTTCTGATCATAAGTAATTTCAGGTGCCCAACAATTTCTAGCGGTTTCTTCATCTTCCATTACGGGAATCAATTCTTGCGGTGACCAGTTGATCAAATCTTCAGAAGAGGCATAGCCAATCCCGCGTTCTGTCCAACCCGTAGTCCAAACCATGTGATATTTATCATCACCACCTTTTATAATACAGGGATCACGCATCAATTTCTGCTCACCAACTTCAGGGGTCAATAAAGACTTATCGTTATGTAAAGTTTCCCATTTTAATCCGTCTTTGCTATAGGCATAATGTAAACCATGTTCCCCATTTCCTTTAAAATAACTGAATAGATACACCTCTTTTTGGGCATTACAAGAGATAAAAAAGCAAAGAAGAATTATGGAACTTAAAAACTGATTTAATTTCATGGAGTTTAAATTTTATAATGATGCAATTTAAGCCAGTTTAATAAGCTGGTGGTCCAGGTATTATTGGTGAGTTGTCTTCCCATCCCGAAACCGTGACCACCATTCTCAAAAATATGAATTTCAGTGGGAACCTTGTTTTCCTTCAGAGCTTTTAAATACTTAAGGCTATTTTCTACCGGAACGGCATGATCGTCCATCGCGTGAACCAAAAATGTTGGTGGTGTATTTTCTGAAACCTGAGTTTCATTCGAAAAATATTCGACTAATTCTTCTGAAGGTGTTTTTCCCAGCAAACGCTCTCGGGAACCCAGATGGGTAATTTCATTAGTTAAACTTACTACCGGATAAACCAATATTGAAAAATCCGGGCGGGCACTTTCCTTTATCGCTTCAGGATAAACTTTTTCATTAAAATGTGTGGAAAGGCTTGCCGCTAGATGCCCTCCTGCCGAAAATCCCATAATCCCGATTTTATCTGGATCAAGATTCCATTTTTCAGCATTACCTCGCAACAATCTTACGGCTCGCTGGGCATCCATCAATGGCACTACAGATTTATTCTCCATAATATGGTCATCAGGTAAACGATATTTAAGCACAAAAGCTGAAATCCCTTTAGAAACCAGCCATTCTGCCAGTTTAAATCCTTCCTTATCGATCGCCAAATGACTATAACCACCCCCGGGAAAAATAATAACGGCGCTTCTTAACGAATCTCCCTTTGCCATATAGGCATAAAGTTTTGGTTCCTTAACTTTGCTTACGCCTATTAAGTGATCGCCATCGAACTTTTGTGCTTCCTGATATTCGTTGTTTTCTATACTTCCGGGAATTGTATCTTCCCAAAGCAGCATCTCAAAATCCTGAGCTTTACTATGAAAAACACTAAAAAAGAGAAACAGAATAAGTAATTTTCTCATCCTTAAAATTGAATTCTATAAACTTCAGCTCCGGCCAGTAAAAAGCAACCTAAACCATAATCTTCAAAATCTGGCGTTTTATCATACGATAAAGGTTGCCCATCTTTTGGTTCTTTTCCGGTAGATTGCACCCAACCTAAAAATCCGTTTTCGTGAAGTCCATCTTTTACCATTGCATTCCAGGCTTTGGTAATTACCGGCATGTATTTTTCTTTATCTAAAATTCCGTTGTTTACGCCATAAGCCATCCCATAAACAAACAGAGCGGTACCAGAAAGTTCTTTCCCCCCAAAGTGGCCTTCGTCATGTAAACTTACATTCCAAAAACCATCTTTACGCTGCACTTTCACCAAAGCTTCAGCCATCGCTTCAAGATCTTCTTTGTACTGTTCTTCGTGTACAGTACCTTCAGGAATAATCGACAACACTTTTGCTAAAGCTCCTATCACCCAACCGTTTCCTCTACTCCAATAAGAATCTTCTCCGTTTGGTTCAGTATACGGCGGATCAAAATCTGCATCTCTCCACCATAATCCATCTTTTTCATTAAAAAGTCCGTTACCTCCAATAGCATTCCTTGTATCCATATACATTTGGTACATCTTTTCGTAGTAACGAGAATCGTCCTCTAAAACACCCATTTTCGCAAAAACCGGCATTCCCATTTGTATGGCATCAATCCAATCCCAATCGCCAGTTTGCGGTGTTGCCAAAAACTTTTGCATACAGGCCCTGGTATTTTTTAACTTTTTTGGATCTGGTTGTAAATTATAAAGATCAATATACGTTTGGGCAGCACAGTAATCATCGGCATTACGGGTTTCATTACCACTTCTAAATCCCCAATTATGGAAATTTGCCCAATCCAAGGCATAATTATAATATTCGTCTTTAGGCATAATTTCGTGCAATGCCATTAATCCTTCATAATACACGCCACGCGTCCAGATATTACTTGGCCGTTCTTTATTCGTAATTATGGTTTTACCTACATCTGGCCATTTTTGCATAAAATAAGCATTGGCAAGTTCCATATCTTTTAAAACCTGATCGCGATCAATCTGCTGCGCAATACTTAGCTGCGAACAAATTAAAAGACAAATAAACAGACGAATATTTTTCATAGTAATTTTATATTATTTTATGGTTTTTAGGGGAATCAGTTTTACCAGACTTATTAAACCAGAAGGCATGGGATTCCATTTAGTAGCATCAAATTTTTCGTAATCTTTATTCACAATATTGATCTCGTAAAAAGTCTTCCACTCTTCTCCCCTCATTTCCTTAGCTCGCAATCGATTCGCAGCAAGGTTGGTCACTTTAACGGTTAATTTATTTTCGCCCTGCTTCAGATCTCTTAAAATAACTTCAAAAGGAACCGACCAATAACGACCAACGTACTCGTCATTTAACCAAACCTGGGCACTTTCTCTTACATCGCCAAGATCGAGTTTCCAGTATTCTACATTTTCATCTGGATTTTTAAAAGTGGTTTCATAAATCCCTGTTCCAGAAAAATTAGCGGCTGTTTCATCGATTTCTGTCCAGCTTTTTAGCTCTGAAAGTTCTTGGGATTTTGGCACTTCTGGCCCTCCGTTTTCAAAACTCAGTTTCCAGTTTTCCAAAACAATACCATCGCCCGCTGTTTCAAAATAGTTCCATGCTGGTGCATTAAAGCTTTCGGCTGTTTTTACAATAATCGATTGTCCGGGTTTAATTTGAAGTTTTACCTGTAGTTTATTTGCTGAATTTTTAGTCTCTGCAATTCCCAGATTTCGATTCAGCGGATCTAAAATTAAAGCTGATTTTTCTTCAGAATTTAATGGAATAAACTCATCGATTGTTTTTGAAGTATGATTAACGAGAAAATAAATCTTACCTTCCTCATCTGCCCTTCTGATATATTTGAGTCCATTTTCCACCAAAGTCTCAGGATGGATATTGGCTGATTTCAGGCTAGATTTTACATCGGCTGAAATTTTTATTTTCTCATTTAGTTTATCCAGTTTGCGGTTAGCCGACTCGTAATCTTTAAATCCCGGGACACTTTCAGGTTTGGCTTCAAAAATAATCGTAGCTCCGGCTTCCTTTAGCTCCACTAACTTTTGCATTGTTTTAAGCGGAATAAACTTGGCTTCAGGAATAATTAAGCTTGAAAAAGTTCCGCCGGGTAATACTAGTTTCCCATTTACCACTTTAGCCTGCTCGATATACCGATCTGAAATAAAATCGATTCCGTAGCCATTTTTCATCAAATCGGTCGATAATTTATAAAAAGGCGTATGGGTTAACCACTCTTCTAAAGAATGAATTTTAAGCTGAACAAACAGATTGGCATTGTAATACGAATTCCAGATATCGTAAATAGGCCAATACACCAGGTTTTTGTTATCGCTATGCCCTTTTTGCAGCATAGACTGCACATTAGATAGATATGAAAATAAGCCGGGAGCATCTTCCCAAATGGTGTTTTTGGGACTAAAATTAACTGAGGCATAAAACTTCCAGCCTGGCCAGCCAGCGCGTTCTGGTGAATACGTAGAGCCGTGTAAAAATATATGGTTTACACCATTAAGCAGTAATTCTTCAGCCTCTGGTTTTGTTTGGGAAAGCGCTGTTTTAAAATGTTCCCGAAGCCAGGTAAAAGACTCAGACGAAATTAAAGGCCTTCCTGCCACATGACTTGCCGAGGATGAAAATTTAAGCATCACAGGATCGGCATCACCTTTTCTGATATTTGCAGAATCCCTTCTAAAACCGGGAATATCGAAAGGCATCGAACCAAAAGTTTCACATTCTGGAATATCTGCAGAGGCATACAAATCGATTAAATTTCCCGGAGAACCGTGCGCCTGCAACCGGCTTTTCATCCCGTTTTCATTGGCCCAGGCTGTCCAGGGATTATCAAATTCTTCCAGTAAAATATCAGAGATCGTTTCGCGAAAATCGGCTTTTACGCGGTTTCCAATTTCATCATCTTTTTTTAGCAATAATTTATCAAGATGTTGCACTAAATTATAACCTCTTCTTTTTTCGAATTGCTGCAGAAAATCTTTGGTGAAATCTGTCCCATAAACCTCGTAACTATCATTAAAAATTGCCCTTGGTTTTTCGCTAATCTTAGCAAATGCTTCATTAAAAGGTTTTAAATAATTGTTTAGCGCATCTTTTGAAAAATGATCCAGAGTAAAACCTGCGCCACCGGGAGCAGCTCGCTTTACTTTTTGCCCTGTTTTACCAAGAAATAAGACATAAATTGTATAATTCTGCCTTTTCGCTTTCCATTTTAAATCGGTCTTATTTTTTACATTTTCAGTGATAATTTCTGAATTTCCAGCTTCATCAAAAGTAACCACAGCCTGAAGAAAAATCGGATTTTTCTCGTCTTTTGGCAGTAAAGAACCTTTAAAAGTATCTCCTTTTTCGAGTTCTATTTTATTAACCACTAATTTTGAAGCCGCATCATCTACACTCACCTGTTTACCGCCATAAGGCCAGCCCGTTCCCAATACCATATCCACTCCTAAACCTAAACTGTCACCGGTTTTTATGGTAAAATCTAAAATCTCAAGATATTCTGGAGAAAGAAAATCTAAAAAATGGTCTTCTTCACCTTTTGCACCGTAAATTGGCGTAATTTCTACACCGCCCAAGCCGGCTTTTTGGAATTCGATTAAATGTTCGCGGATGTTTTTTTTATCAACCGCGCTTCCCATCCACCACCAACGCGTCCAGGGTTTCGTTTCCTTTTGCTGCACTGGCCAATATCGCTGATTTTGAGCACTTAAATCTATACTGATAAGAATTATTGCTGAAAACAATAAATCACGAAAAATCTTCATTATAAACTTCAAATTTTGAAAAATCGAAATCGTTTTCTCATTAAGTGGTGAAAATAACCGAAATCCCTGAAGCAGGCATCCTGTCCTATCCTGAAAATCCGGGAACAAACAGGTACTTTTCCAGCACGCATATCTTTTTCCTAAGTTTTTCAGCTTCGTTCATTAAAAACTATGATATAAGCCTACTCATTTGATATTGTAACTATAAATATCTGAATTTTTCGAGTGATGCCCAGTACCTTCTAAATGATAAAAATTGATATAAAATATTGATAATTATAATGTTCTATTGAACAGAAATCTACGCATCCGTAGCATGTCGCCTCTATAATTAACGATCTTACTTATATTAATCTTCCACCTCGTAATCTAATGTTTTGTACCCTATTTTACCATCCTTAGAAATAACCTCAACAATGATTCTTTTCTTTCCAGGACTATCGTTATTGGGATAGTTCACCATTATCTTCTTCCCCTCTTTAATCTTTAGATCAGGATTCCAATATATTGTAACGTCGTTGTCACCGGGTAAGGTTACTTCATTGGGTTCATATTTAGGAATATAGAATTCTTTTTTAGGGGCAAATAAAGGAATACTGGTTTTTAAAATCCCTTTTGATTTCGTTGCGGTATAAAATCCGTTCCCACTATAGGTATAAATAGCCAGAATGTTTCCCATACTTGGGGTCAACGACATATCTGAAAATGGATATACACGACGGTAAAGCGGCATAAAATTCTTTGTAATACCATCAAGAATCTCAACACTCTTTACTTCACTTGGTGGCAGGTTAGGCAAAAATTGATAGGCGTCTGCCAAAACCGGGATACCATCAACCAATACGATGGTTTCCATACCTCCCGTAACCACTGCTTTTTGATACCTTACACCGGTACTGTCTTCATATAAACGAAAACTGATTTTGTCTCCAAAGGCTTGTCGTAGCACACCATACAATCCATGACTGTATTCATTCTCATTTTTTTCAATCGCTTTACCATCTATAACTACATCTGGCTTTCCGTAGGTATCCAATACTTTTTGACGTTGCGGAGTGAGCTTATAATCACTAATAAATACTTCTTCTAACTGATTAACATTAGGATCGTAATCAAAATAATTACCACGTTTACGTTCTTCGTTTGTTTTATTTAAAGTTGTTTGTATGGAATCCTTTTGGTTGGTAAAAGTATAACTACGGTCATATTGAATCTTTGGTTTAGATAACACATCGAGACTTAGGCTATAATTTCGGTTTTTACCCGCATCATTTTTAGTTTGTAAAACAGCCCTAACACGCCTGCCTTCCATTGGCGGTAATAAAAATTGAAATTTTCCCAGGCTATCCGTTTTCTGATTATAGAAAGTTTGCTCTTCTCCAAATACCATTAAGCTTACATTCACATCTTCTTTCATTTTATCTTTATCAAAAAGTGCTGCAATCTCCCCTTTTATACCTAAAGTAAATTCTGGCAAGAAATTCATCTTTTGGTCATTGGGAGGGGTGTTAAAGGTATACCCTCTCCAGCCCTGAGTTAAAAGAAGATTGTCGAGTTCAACGGGATTTATAAGTTTAGTGCCCTTAAAATAGAAGGAGGGCTTCTCTACACGTCCGCGCAATTCTGAAGAGAGCATAAAATAGGACCAGATGCTATGCTCATTGGTTAACTCTTCAGGAATCACCAAAACTGATGCACTACCCGTCCAACTCGTATCTATAGAAAGTTCTTGAGAGTTTAGCTGAAGATTTACCTCTTCCCTGGTTTTATAAAGATTTTTAGGCAATATCATATCGAAATTAAATGTTTCTGCCTTTAAATCATTAAAAAATAAACGTTCAGCTAAGGGATTTTTTTCTTTGTCTTTAAGGGTAAATACTAAAATTCCGGTGGGTAAAGATTCTTTTGAAAAATATAAGGTTTCCTTTCCTTCTTCCATTTTACGGACTATTTCCCCTATTACCATCCCTCTACTACTTACTGCAACGAGCACTGAATCAGTCTTAAATTGAGTGGAATTTAAATGCACCGCTATATTTCCCCCTATCTGATTCACCGAAAGTGTACTCCCTTTTTCAGTTACTGAAGGAAATGTGTAGGTAAGCGGTATGTCGTGATAAGGGTTTGCCAGCGCTACCCTGTAGGTTGTTGTCTCATTTGGAAATACGTAAACCCTTCCCATCCCCAGCTTGTTGCTTTTAAAGGAAGTGACCAGATTGTCCTGAGCATCATAAATAGTCCCTGAAACCGCGACTCCGTTTCCATTCTCATCCAGTGCCTTAAAACCTAATAAGTTGCTCATCCCACTAATTAAGTTTCCTCCTTCAGGCAAAAACTGAATATCGACCGCCGGCCGGGTAAGTGATAAAGTTTCCCTCCATTCTTTACCGGAATCTGTTAACATTTTAAAATGTACCCATTTGGTTTCTTCTGGAAACTTTTCCTCCAACAGGAAATTATCAGAACTATTTTTACGGATTGTGCGCTTTTTTACCTGATCATCATACGTTATTTCCAGTTGAAATTTTAAACCTACCTCACTATCCAATAACTTTGGATTGAACAAAAAACGAGTAGCATCTTTTGTATCGGTTTCAAGCTTCTTTACAAGACTGTTCGGCAAATTATTTTCTACAATCTTTAGATAGGTAGTAAATATAAAATCTGTTCCAAAGTTTTGATCCCATTGGGTATATGCCCTTAACTGATATATCCCCGGGGTATAAAAATCTTCGATATCGATAAAATTACTTCCTAATCCATCGCTGAGTTTGATGAGTTTTTCGCCCACAATAGTCTCAAATGGATCTATCAATTCAACCCTTAAAATACCGCTTAAAGCTGAAAGCACATTGTCTTTGGCCTGAGTCACTATTCCCCTAAACCAAACTGTCTCGCCCTGCGTATAAGTTTTGCGATCTGTCTGAATATAAATCTTTTCGGCTAATGCTTCTTGTGCATAAATATCCTGCTGTGCTATAGTCGGCGAAACTTTACTTATAATTATAAAAATGCAAAGACTTGTTTTAAATTTCAGTAATAAAGCGGTTAAGTGACTCTTTGGTATTTTTCTATACATAACATTTACTTTATAGATTAAAAAGCTGCAATGATCATATTTATACAGCTATTGATACTTTTATTGCAATTTCACTACTGAACTGTAATCGATATTAAAACCGAACTTTAAACAATTGACATTCAGACTAGCTTAAAAGTTTTCGGTGGCTTTTATGTGTTCTGTCCAAAAGCACTGGAATCCAGCAACCCCCAGGCAATCTTGCTAGGTAATAAATAGGAAACCGATGATAACCTGCACATCTGCTTTACTTCGTATAAAAACCAAATTTCCGAGACAATTCCATTAGAACCATCGGAACCTAAATGCCTTACCGAGATGGCTTTTTACTGTTTAACTGCCCATACGCCAATAACCCTGAATTCACTTTAATAGGAATATAAACTTGGATGATCGTTATTTCGAGAGACCAATAATCGCTTTTTACCGGATGTATGTTTTAAAACACTAAGGGATTTTATGTCCCCATCTAACCAAAGTTTACCCGATTTGGGCACCAGGTTGAAATTACCCTGATCAAATGAAAGCATCGACCCGAAGGAGGCATCTATTGATCCCTGGCTTACCCTAAACGGGAACAAATTGCCGGCGATAAGAACCTCAGCGGTACCGTCACCATCAAAATCTGAATACACAAAATCCTGAATAGCCGAATCTTGAACGGGCTTGGGCAATGCTTTTAAACTGAAAGTCTCATCCCCATTATTCTCTATAAAGGCCGAGGCCAGTGTAAAAATCTCTAAAGTAAAACGGGGTTCTATATTATTCGTTTTTAAAAATTCATCGGTATTGGTTTTTGCATAACTATCGTAAGACACGTATTGTTTCTTTAAGGCAGAAACCTGTGACATTAATTCATCTCGTGTAGGCCAGGGATAGCTTATCCCATCGATGTAATAAGTTAAGATGGGATCTATACGCCCATTATTATCAATATCCTGAATGTAATAGCGCATGGGCTCTGTGACCGAAGCTTTAAACTGATTGTTTTCTCCAAGGTTACCAGCCACAAAATCGATATCACCATCTCCGTCAAAATCACCTTTTTCCAGACTAAACCACCATCCGTTTGAGTTTCCAAGGCCAGCTGCATTGGTCTGATTTTTTAAAACACCTTGATCGTTTTTAAAAATGCTTACAGGCATCCACTCCCCCGTTAAAACCAAATCGGGCCAGGTATCATTATCCAAATCTACCCATTCTGCATCGGTCACCATGCCTACCTGCTCCAAATCATTACTTCGGTTAATGCTAAATTTTACTGTAGTTCCTGTACTTTCATTGGTAAGCAAGGTACTTCTAGGCGACATTGGATAATTTCCACCTGAAATTCTTCCACCCACAAACAGATCTAAATCTCCATCTTGATCATAGTCCGCAGCTTTTACCACACCGCCGCTAAATTTCATATCAGGTAACGCATTTTCTATTTTGCTGAATTTACCATTACCTGCATTAAGGTAAAATCGATCCTGATAATAGGCATCTCCATTAAACTCTTCATTCCCTCCGCTTACCACGTATAAATCGAGATCCCCATCGGCATCAGCATCAAAAAACAGGGCATCATAATCCTCATGTATAACATCTTCAGCAGTATCCCACGGCTGATTGGAATTGAAATTTTTAAATTTCCCGTTATCAAGCCCTAAATATAGCTGAGAGGCCTGACCACTTGCCCCTAGGAAAAAAATATCGTCATTACCATCGTTATTGACATCGCCTACAGCTACCTTCCCACTTGTTTTAGAGACCTGATACGGAATAAGACTTTCGTAATCAAAATCGACATACGAATTTTCCTGATGTACAAAATCTATATTGGAAGTCGATGTGATATCCTTAAAAAAGGACTCTGAAGGAATACTATCGTATTGATAAGTCTCGATTGCATCTGCTTCGTTTAATGAAAGTAGTTGATTGGCCTGCACATTTTTAATACGGCTAAGCTTTTTAGAAGGCCAGATCACATCTAGGCTTTCCAAACTTTTAGCCTGCCCCAAACCGATCGTCATTTTAGGGTCTACCGAAGACTGAAATCCCCTTATATAATAGGCTTCCTGATAAATACGGCTTCCGTCTCCAAAATGAAGGACAACTTTAGTGCCCAAAGCTTGTGTATTTTTGTCTTTCCCTTTGAATGTGAGAGAAATAAAATTATTGGAAAGTTGCTCATTTTCGTGGTTTTCATAAACCAAAACAGGATCGTTAAGATTGTTAATGATTAGATCTAGATCTCCATCATTATCAAAATCGGCATACGCCATAGCGTTAGAAACTGTTTTAAGATTAAGTCCCCATTCTTCCGTTTTATTTTCAAAGAGTAATCCGTCTACATTTTTATACGCATAATTAGAAACCTTAGTAGAAGGAATTTTACTGATTAAAAGCCCTAAATCGAGTTTTTCACGATTTGCCTGAGCACGAGCATAGGCCTCATGAACCGTATAATTATTAAAATCAAGGTTGCTGTAATCTCGAAGATATCCATTAGTTATAAAAACGTCTTTAAGACCATCATTATCATAATCGGCAAATAAAGGCGCCCAGCTCCAATCGGTATTAGAAATCCCGGCAAGCTGTCCCACCTCTGTAAAGCGCATAGTTCCCTCTGGGTCCAGACCTTTACTCAAATGCAGATTATTACGCATATACTGCTTATGGTAACCACTGTCAATAAGGCGTTGCACCTTATTGTATTCATCTGATCCTTTTAGTACTTTTTGGCGATAATTGTCTTCAGGAAGCATGTCTACAACAAACAAATCGGGATTTAAGTCGTTATTAATATCGGCAACATCAGATCCCATAGAATATTTTGAAAAATGAGCAAAAGAAGTCTTTGAAGTTTCGGTAAAAGTACCATCACCATTATTTAAATAGCAAAAGTCCTGTTCAGAATAATCATTAGTCACAAAAATATCGGGGTATCCATCTTTGTTTAAATCACTGATTGCCGCACTAAGACCAAAGTTGATACCGGTACCATCAATTCCTGCTTTTTCAGAAACCTCCACAAATTTATTACCTCGATTTTCATAAAGCTGATTGCCATAATATGGATGACGCTTGCTACGTAACATAGTAACGTTATAAAATATATTATAAAATTTATTGGCATGATTAAGCAAGAATAAATCGAGATCCCCATCCAGATCATAATCTAAAAAGTACGCCTGCGTGCTAAAAGTACCTACAGCATCTACACCATACTCTTTGGCCTGCTCTTTAAAGGTGGGTAAACCATCTGCTCCAATTCCCTGATTTATAAATAACTGATTTGATCTGGGTTTATAATCACCAATCAGTGGCTTTGCCATCCCTTCTTGAGGGGCGTTACCAGAATAACACACATAAATGTCTAGAAGGCCGTCACCATTAATATCTGCCATGGCCGTCCCAGTTTTCCAACCATCTTTCTCCTCTAATTGAGTTTTTGCAGTGACATCTTCAAATTTTAAACCGCCTTTGTTTAAGAACAGTTTATTTTTAACCTGGTTCCCAGAGAGATATACATCAGAAAGGCCATCATTATTAACATCGCCTACGGCTACCCCACCACCATTATAGATATATTCGTAAGTAATGATGTTGTTTTCTTGGGTTTCCGTGAGTGTATTTTCGAAATCAATACCGGTTTGAGCAGAGCCTAGAAGACTAAATAAAGGAGAATCAACTTCCGCTGCTAATTTTTTATCATCACTACTACAAGCGGTAAAAATTAGGGATGCTAACAAATAAATTCTTAAAATTTGAGTATTCATAAAAAGTATTCTTTGAATATCATAAAGCTACAATCCCTATAAAGACATATCTTTCGAGGAAATTTTAGGAGAAATCATGAAAAATCAAATATAATGTTTTTAATATTTTTTAACATTTAAATTTAAAAATTGTTAAAAATAAATAAGGACGTATTTTGCTCAAATTAGGGGAATATATCGTTCAAAAATGGTGATAAATGTTAAATAATTACTTTCTCGGGCAGATAAACTACTTCAGGGTAAGCCCATGAGGCATTAAAATTACTTTTATTTTGAGGCATCCCGATTCCGGTAGCTATCAAAACGGAACCAAAGCCTTTAATCTCAATTATCAAATAAATTTCAATAATATCTTAAGTTCAAGATTCAATATATTTTATCATCCTTATTCGCATTGAAGATTATGCTATAGCAATTTTAGGATGAGCGTGATAAATGCATTATCGATAACGCACCTTTCATATTCTTTTTATATGGAATATAAGTTCTCTGATTAAGCAATGCTCTAAGAAGAGGATAACCCGTAATGCTTAAATTATACTACACAAGCATAGTAAATGACGTAGGACTTGATATTTAGAGACCTGTAATAAAAAGACCAATAAGCTTAAATAAAGACTATTTTTAGTTTAATTCTCCTTTCTCCTGAAGTGTTTTTAAATGATCATCCAAACTATTTATAAATTCTTCTTTGTTTGACAATCCGTTCTTTTCCTGCTGCCATGCTGCCAAAATGTAATAGGAGATTTTATTGGTCGTTGGTTTAAATATTAGCAAATGATCGTATGGTCCTTCTTTAATGTTTTGTATTTCTGAAGTTTTATAAAGAATGGCCATTCCCAATCGATCTTTATCGTTTACAAGCGTTTGTCTTCCGTAAGTAGCGATATACCCCCATTCACCATCCTTACTTTCATTCGTTATTAAAGGAATATCCTCAAATTTTACAATTCCGGTCGTTAATCCTTTTATTTCTGCGGAAGGTTTCAAGCTAATCTTACTAAATCTTCCTTTAGGATAAATGCTGAATGTTGCACCAAGATCTATAGAATCTTCTCCGGTTTTCCAGTCGTCATAATCGATAAATACTGAAGAACTTTCTGCATTATTTTCTACGGAAGCTACTGTTTTTCCCACATTTCTGAAATGAGCAACAGAGTCGTTTATATATCTTCCATAACCACCTAATCCTAAAGACTGGCCTGCTTTTAGAATATCCTGTCCCCAGGCAGCATCGTGATGGTAATCTTCATAATTTTTTTGTCCTACATAGGGTAAAACTATAGTATCTGTTTTCTTTCCCCAAATATCGATAGCATTTCTCCAGTCCAGATAAAGCCGAAATCCAACCTGACTATTTTCCCAACCAGGACCTTCGTATCGTATATAGTATGCATGATCGCTATGCCCTTCTGGCAACTGCAACGAATCCACATTTATAAACTCGCCTCCCCCAAATTTTTCAGGTTTCCAATCGTCACCCTTTCTAATCGATAATTCGGCATAGGTTTTTGCATTCTTATCTGGTTTTTGCCAGGTATTTGTGTTTTGATTTTCTTTAGGTTGTGTAGGGATAGATTCTTCTTTCTTTTCTTTACACCCAGCAAAAATTAAAGCTAAAACAAGAAAGGCTGGTAAAATAATTCTTTTCATAACTCAAGTTCTTAATTTGATAGAAAGTCAAAGAGAAGCATGTAAATACAAGCTTCTCTTTTAACTATCAATCAACTTAAATAATCTAAACATCTACTAACTATTCACAAATAGGATATTGTTTAAAATCTGATCTATTTTTCAATTTTCAGAATTCGGGATTTTCTCTTTTCTACCTCCTTATCATAATTCACAACAACAACATTTTCTTGTTGGTTTACTTCTTTTTGTAATGTTAACCGAAAATCAGTCGTTTTAGAAGCATCAATCGTTTTCGTAGCAAAGCCAATATAACTAATCACAACTTTTGAATCTGCCGGAATCTGCATTTCGAAATTTCCTTTAGCATCAGTAGTGCTTCCAAAACTGGTATTCGGGACAAAAATATTTACACCTTTTAAGGCTCTTCCCTCAACTGAAGTGACGTTACCTGATATGGTTTTAAACTCCTGCGCACTCATTTTATTAAAAAAGCCTATTCCTAGCATTAGAAAAAATGCCATCAAAAATTTGCTATAACTTTTATCTACTCTTTTCATTACTATTTTATATTAATTTACCAATCAAGTTTTTCCATAGCATCTATAAAACTAGCATATCATTACTATTAACGATAACGTTCTCGTAAAAAGATCTAAATGGTCATTTTTTCAACAATTCTATTTCCACCAAACGCTCTATTCTCTAGATCGAAATTTAGAGTTTTAGAGTCCCAAAATCGTTAATTCCCAGATTTTGCTGTAATCGATTACACTAAATTATAGTTTAATTATTAATATGCCAAAAAAATCATCTTAAAATTAACCAGTAAAAAATTTTAATATCAAAATATAATGATCTTTCAATACTGATAATAATCGGACCTCAACACTGGTTATTAAATCGAATTCTTATATTGTGGCATATTTCATTTAAAATTAAATTTAATCTTGGATTAAAGTACATGGCAGAGAAGGTTACCATTTATGATATTTCTAAAAAGCTTAAAATAAGCGCGGCTACTGTTTCAAGAGCGTTAAACAACAATCCAAAGATTAGTGAAAAAACTCGTGAGCTGGTTCTAAAAACTGCTACCGAAATGAATTATAAGCAGAACAGGTTAGCGCAAGCTTTAAAAAGTGGACGTACCAATAATGTTGGCGTGATTGTCCCTTTTATAAATCGTAGTTTTTTTTCTAGTGTAATTCGCGGTATCGAGGAAGAACTTTCCCCACACGGATATCACGTGATTATCTGCCAAACTCATGAAGATGTAAATAATGAAATTAAGCAAATTGACACTCTTTTAAATACCCAGGTCGATGGTATTTTTATGTCGGTGGCAAAAACCACTCAAGATACCACACACATTCAAAAAGCATTAGCCGAAAATACACCTTTAGTCTTTTTTGATCGTAAAAAGGACGTTAAAGGTCTAAGCTCTGTAGTAATTGACGATTTTAAAGGCGGCTATCTTGCCACTAAACACTTAATTGAGCAGGGATGTAAAAAAATCGCCCATTTCTCAGGTGATCTTAATGTAGAAATATACAAAAACAGGCGTCAGGGATACTTAAAAGCTTTAAAGGATAACGGCATAACACCTTTAAAACGCTTTAGTTTACCAGTAAATAGTAAGTTGGAATCGGGAACTTCTGCTGTAAAAGATCTTTGGAAATTTGATGAGAAACCTGATGCTATCTTTTCTTCGAGTGATTATGCTGCTTTAGGAGCTATTCAGGAATTACGACAAATGGGAATTAAAATTCCAGAAGAAGTTTGTGTGGTCGGTTTTAGTAACGAACCTTTTACTAAGTATATGGAGCTTCCCATTACCTCTGTAGACCAAACCCCTTTTGAAATGGGTAAGATTGCAGCACAGGTATTTTTAGAGCAAATAGAAGGGAGTAAGACACTAACTATTGAAAAGAAAGTTGTGCTTACTCCCGAACTTTATATTAGAGATTCTTCTAACCGTAAATTATAAGGAAACGCCTCTTTTCCAGGGGATAAAATCGTTTTGATCGTTTTGATCGGCTTTGGCAATGGTTTCTCCGCTGGCTACATTAATGATATATTCCAGGATTTCCTCGCCCATTTCTTCAATGGTTTTTTCGCCTTTAATCACAGCACCGGTATCAATATCGATAATATCGGGCATTCTTCCTGCTAAAATGGAATTGGAAGCCACTTTAATCACCGGTGCAATTGGGTTTCCGGTGGGTGTTCCCAATCCGGTGGTGAAGACTACTACGTTAGCGCCCGAACCTACCATCGCGGTGGTACTTTCTACATCGTTCCCGGGCGTGCACAATAAATTTAAGCCAGGTTTGGTGACATATTCTCCGTAATCTAAAATATCCTGAATGGGGGAAGTTCCGCCTTTTTTGGCTGCTCCGGCAGATTTCATCGCGTCGGTGATTAAACCGTCTTTGATGTTTCCGGGAGAGGGATTCATATCGAAACCGGAACCGGAAGCTTCAGCGGCATCTTCGTAAGCGCGCATCAATTTCAGGAAACGTTCGGCTTTTTCGTCATCAACACAACGATTCACCAACTCCTGCTCTACTCCGCATAACTCCGGAAATTCTGATAAAATAGGTGAACCGCCTAATGCGGCCAGTAAATCGGATGCATAGCCTAAGGAAGGGTTTGCTGAAATTCCGGAGAAACCATCGGAACCACCACATTCTAATCCTAATTTCAGCTTAGATAAGGGAGCGGGTTGCCGCTGAATTTCATTGGCTTTTTTGATCCCATCAAAAGATTCACGAATAATCTTATTCAGCATCTCATCAATGGTGCCTTCTTGTTGCTGTTCGTAAATTAAAACAGGTTTATCTAAGTCGGGATTAATCGCATCTAGCGCATTCTGAAAAATATCGATCTGAAGATTCTGACAACCTAAACTCAGCACGGTAGCTCCGGCCACGTTGGGATTATTGACATACCCGGCGAGTAATTTTGATAATGACACCGCATCCTGACGAATACCACCGCAACCGCCCTGATGGGTGATAAAACGGACCTCGATATTATCGAAAATCGGCTCTTCATCTGGTGTTTTATCTTCACTTAATTCAATATTCTCTCCGCTAATTAAATTACGAAGTAACTTGCGTTGCTTGCTTGATTTATGAAAAGAGAGTTCTTTTTCAAAAACGTCTTTTAGCAATTCTACATTTCTGTTTTCACAAAAAACCAACGGAAAAAACAACCATACATTTTGCGTTCCTACCTGTCCGTCGTTACGATGGTAGCCCATAAACGTGCGGTCTTTCCACTTCGACACATCGGGTGCGGTGTACGAAACCGTTTCTGTTTTTCCGGTCGTGGTACTGGCCTGGTGTTTTACATTATCTACGGTGAGCACATCACCGCGTTTAATGTTAGAAGTCGCTTTTCCCACCAAAACGCCATACATATAAATCTTACTTTCTGGTTCTAGATCGACCATCGTGATCTTATGCTTGGCTTTTACATCAGACAAAATAATCACTTCTTCGCCTTCAAAATCCAATCGATCGCCTTGCCATAAATCGGTTAACGCAATGGCGACATTATCTTCGGGATGTACTTTTATTAATTTGTTCTTCATCTTCTTCAATTTTTAGTGCTTCAAAGTTTTGGGCTTCGTAGGGTTTTTATCGTCTTCCAGACCTCAAAAATTTTAAAAACTCTGTTATTTTTTGTTCCAGACCTCACAGGTTTTTGAAACCTGTGAGGTCTAAAATGGTCTAAAATTGCAGGTTTACTTCCCTGCAAATTTTTTATAGCCTTCTTCTATGCCTTTGGTTTCAATTAATTCCAATGCCGTCGCAACCTGATCTTTCAATTCGGAGATTTTGGTTAAATCCTGATCCCAAAATTTTTCGTTTTTCAGCGCCTGCTCGCTTATTTCCTGATAACTATGCAACTCCCATATCCGTTTTAATTCGGCTACCACACTATCATCGTCATTAATGGGCAGGGTTTGGTTGTTCCATTCGCCTCTGTAAAAACGAATTAAACAGGCAAAAGCAAAGGTTAAATGTAAAGGTAATCGATTACAATCTTTTTGAAAAGCTAATAAGCTGGGCAACACTCTCACCTTAAATTTTGAAACGGAATTTAAGGCGATACTCGCCAACTGATGCTTGATAAACGGATTTCTAAACCTGTCCAACACTTCTTCTGCGAAGGTTTTTAATTCTTCTTCAGGTAAAGAAAGTGTGGGGATAATTTCGTTAAAAATGGCTTCTTTTACAAATGCTCCGGTAAATTCGTGATCTACGGTTTCTTTTACGGTTTCATTTCCGAAGAGTAAAGAAAAGGGAACCATCGTGGTATGCGCGCCGTTTAAGATTCTAACTTTTCGGGTTCGGTAAGGTTGCATATCTTCAACCACCAAAATATTTTCATCGATCTGATCGAACGGAATTTTCGCTTTTAACGCGTCCCCACCTTCTATTACCCACAGTAAAAATACTTCTGCGGAAACGATTAATTTATCTTCTAGTTCTAATTTGCTTTGGTAAGCATCAATATCGTCTTTTGGATAGCCGGGAACAATACGATCTACCAACGTGTTATGAAAACTGTTGCTGGTATTGATCCACGTTACAAAATCGGCCTCCAATTTCCATAATTCGGCATATTGAAGGATAATTTTTTTTAAGGTATCGGCATTGTAATTGATTAATTCACACGGAATAATGGTTAATCCTTTTGCCGAATCTCCTTTAAAATACTGAAATCTTTTATACAACAAAGCGGTTAATTTGGCCGGAAAACTGTTGTGCGGCGCTCCTTCCAGGGTATCGGATTCATCATAAGCAATCCCGGCTTCCGTGGTATTCGAAATAATGAATTCTAAGCTTTCTTCTTCGGCTAATTTTAAATATTCGTCATAATTTTTATAAGGATTTATTCCTTTTTGAATACAGGAAATGGTGCGTTGCTCCTGAATTTCTTCGCCTTGCTTCACTCCTTTCATAAACAGGTTGTACAACCCGTCTTGTTCATTCAGTAGTTCTACCAATCCGCCTGCTAAAGGCTGAATTACGGCGACACCGGCATTAAAATTGGCTTCTTTATTTAATTTATCGATCACAAAATCTACAAAGGCCCTTAAAAAGTTTCCTTCGCCAAACTGTACCACTTTTATGGGTAAAGTTTCTGTGATATTGGCATTTTGTCTGGTTAATCTCTTCATTTTGTATAAATTCTCTAAGTATTTTATTCAAATAAACTTGGTAACCACAGGCTTATTTGTGGCACATAGGTTACTAATAATAGGATAATTGCCATTACTACATACAACGGCAACAATGGTTTTATTACTTTTTGAATGGTGGTTTTGGCCACGCCAACTCCAATAAATAATACCGATCCTACCGGTGGCGTACACAGGCCTACACATAAATTCATCACCATAATCATCCCAAAGTGTACGGGATCTACGCCTAAATTCTGCATAATGGGTAAGAATATGGGTGTAAAAATTAAGATGGCCGGCGTCATATCCATAAACGTCCCAACAAATAGTAATAGCAGGTTAATAATGATTAAAATCACGTATTTATTTTCACTCAATCCTAACAGCGCGTCACTTACGGTCTGCGGGATATTTTCAAAAGACATCACCCAGGACATTCCCATAGAGGTGGCGATTAATAACAACACAATCGAAGTGGTCACGACCGAACTTAAAAAAATCGTATGTAATTTTTTGAAATTGATTTCCCGGTAAATGGTAGCCAGGATTAAGGTGTACAACACGGCAATTCCTGAAGCTTCGGTTGCGGTAAAAATCCCGGAAACAATTCCGCCAATCACGACAACCAACAATAATAAACTGGGTAAAGCATCTAAAAAGGTGCTGGCAATTTTCTTGGCACTGGTTTTTTCTCCCGGTGGATATTTTTTCTTTTTAATCCAAACGGCGGCGACTAACATTAGGGCCAACCCCATTAAAATCCCGGGAATATAACCGGCCAAAAATAAACTGGCGATAGAAACGCCACCACTGGCCAATGAATAAACGATTAATACGTTGGAAGGCGGAATAATTAATCCCGTGGTAGAAGCGGTAACATTAATGGCGGCGCCAAATTCTTTGGAATAATTTTCTTTTTCCATCGGTGGACCTAAAATCCCTCCTATCGCAGAAGCTGCGGCTACGGCAGAGCCAGAAATGGCTCCAAAAAGCATCGCGGCAATCACATTTACATAAATCAACCCGCCGGGCATCGAGCCAATGAGGGCTTTCGCAAAATTAATGAGCCGATGGGCAATCCCTCCCTGATTCATAATTTGTCCCGCGAGAATAAAAAACGGAATCGCCAACAGGGAAAAACTGTCTAATCCTGTGGCCATTCGTTGTGCCATTGTGGTAAAGGCGGCCAGCGAATCTATAGAAACGGCTAAAGTTAGTAAACAGGAAATACCAATAGACCAGGCTACGGGAACTCCTAAACTTAGCAGAATTAAAAACGAAATGACCAACAATAATATTTCAGCAATCATACCAGATATTTTTTAGGGTTGAACACTTCATTTAATTTATAAACAATAATGAGTAACCCACTAATAGGCAACACCGCATAGACTACCGATAAGGGTAAATGCAAGGCTGCGGAAGTTTGCCCCAACAAATAACTGATGTACACCAAATTACCACCGCCAATAATCAACGCAAACAGACTAAACAGCATAATGAGTATGTTGATGCCTATTCGCAAACGAATACGATTGCGTTCATTTAACTTGGGCGGAAGGATATTAATGGCTAAATGTTCTTGTTGCCCTGAAGCGTAAGCGGCTCCTAAAATACCGATCCAAATCATTAAATATCGGGCAATCTCTTCGGTTACTGAACTTGGATTTTGCATCACATAACGGGAAAACACCTGCCATAGCACGGCAAGCACAATAAAAGCCATTAAAAGGACCAGGATGCTTCCCAAAATTTTATCTAAGCTTTTTTTCATAAATCAATATTATTTTACGGCTTGAATGGCTTCAATGGTTTTCTTCATCTCTGGGTCTTTCTTGAATTCATCATACATTGGCTGAACCATATCCCTAAATTGTTCTTTTTCGGGATAGGTCACTTTTACTCCCGCTTTTTTAATTTCTTCTAAGGCGTGCATTTCAGCTTCGCGCCAAATCTTTTTTTCATATTCTGAAGATTCCATCGCGGCCTCCTTCACCCATTTTTGCTCTTGTTTAGAAAGCTTGTTCCAAACTACAGTGCTCATTAAAAGTTCATCGGGAAGCGCAGTATGCTCATCGACCATATAATATTTACAAACTTCGTAATGGTAGGATAGGTAAAAACTGGGTAGATTATTTTCGGCACCATCAACAATGCCCTGTTGCAAGGCGGTGTATAATTCTCCCCAACTTACGGGAGTGGGCGAACCGCCTAAATATTTTACCATATTAATCGCGGTCTGGCTTTCCATTACCCGTATTTTCTGCCCTTTTAGATCTTCAGGTGAGTTTAATGGCTTGGTGCTGTAAAAGCTTCTACTGCCAGCATCGTAAAAAGTAAGTCCTTTCAAACGATTTCGTACACTGGCCTCTAATAAGTTTTCGCCTATTTTACTTTCTAACACTTTAAACCGATGTTCGCGATCTTTAAATAAAAAAGGCAAACCAAAAACCTTTAATTCGGGAGCAAAATTTTCGACCACTCCGGTAGAAACTTTCGTCATTCCCAAACTACCAATTTGTAGCAATTCTACCAATTCTCTCTCGGTGCCTAGCTGCTGACTTGGATAAATGGCGACGGTCAGTTTTCCGTTCGATTTTTCTTCAATACGATCGGCCATAAACTTCATCGCCTTATGGACGGGATGGGTAACATCCAGCCCGTGTCCCAGGCGAATGACTTTGGTTTTTCCTTCTTCTTTACAAGCTGAAAAAACCAAAGCAAAAGCCAGTAGCATACCTACTGTTATTTTTCTTCTGGTTGAAATCATTTCTTTAAACTTTCTACGATTTGAATGGCTTCTTTCACCTTCGCTTCTACTTTCTGTATATCGAAACTGCCGTCTTCTTTTTTCTGAAATAATTTAGAACCGATGCCTACGCAATGAACGCCGGCCTCAAACCATTCTTTTAAATTTTCCTGGGTTGGAGAAACACCGCCGGTTGGCATAATGCTGGACCAGGGTAAAGGCCCTTTTACGGCTTTTACAAAGGAAGGTCCACCGACTTGTGAACCGGGAAAAATCTTCACGACTTCCGCACCTAGTTCTTCAGCATAATTAATTTCGGTAACGGAACCGCAACCCGGCATCCAGGCGACTTTCCTACGGTTGCAGGTTTTGGCCATTTCTGCATTGATTAATGGGGAAACGATAAAATTGGCGCCTAACTGAAGGTATAAAGCGGTAGTTCCGGCATCGATCACCGAACCTACGCCCAACATCATTCCGGGTAATTCTTTGGTGGCATATTTTACCAATTCGGCAAAAACCTCGTGGGCAAAATCCCCGCGATTGGTAAATTCGAATACACGAGCGCCGCCGTCATAGCAGGCTTTTAAAATATCTTTACAGGTTTGCACATCGGCGTGATAAAACACAGGAACAATTCCTGTGGCTTTCATTTGCTCTGCTACTGCTATTCTTGAATATTGTGCCATTTGATAATGGTTATAGGTTAATTTATTGTTTTTTAATTGAGTGTTTTCTAGACCTCACAGGTTTTTGAAACCTGTGAGGTCTGTTATATTCTATTCTCTCTTTTCTTGTCAGGTCGAGTGAATTTCAATGATCATTGAAATTTGTATCGAGACCTTATTCCTTACTACTTTTCTCTCTACTTTTTTTCATTGCCAAAAAAAGTAGCAAAAAAGTCTAGTCTTATTTTTATTTCCTTGAATTGTTAGTGAAATAGATTATCCTGCGCAAGGGAAACCGTTTCACTAGTCCCTTGCTCCTCCATCCACCGCTGCACTATTTCCCTACAATTACTACGGAATTAAAAAGTAGGACCTTTTTTATTCATTTTCAAATCATCTTTCTTTCCTCGGTTGAACGAGATCTCTCTCCCGATAGCTATCGGGATTGTCGAGATGACGCTCGTCTATTTTCTAACTTCTTACTTCTAAATTCTAGCTTCAGTTCTTGCTTTGGCTTCGATAAAATTGCTCCTACGTCGCAATCACTCAGCCGCCGCTAAAATTCTCATTCTGTTTTGTCTCTTCTGTTCATTTTGTCTTGATACAAAACGAACCAAAAAATCAAGGCTTACGAACACTTATCTAAATTTATCGTTCGATGCCTAAATTTTAGGAACTCGCTAACGCTCAAACAGCCTAAAATTTCACGGCATTTTCACTTCAAATTTGACGATAAGCTTTCGATAGGCCGTTTTAGCTCTAGTCTTGATTCTTGGTTCTTGGTTCTTGCTTCCAGAATCAAGACTTTCTTATCTCTTCTCTCTTTTCTACCTTATTACTTCTAAATTCTAACTTCAGTTTCACTTCTCTTTTACCAAATATTTCGGTAGATCGGTTACTTTTTCGCAACAGACTTGTTCCAGTACTTGTTGCAGTTGCATTTTAAGCATTGCGATGGTATGGTCGCCACCTTGATCGCCTAAAGCGCCCACGCCATACATAAATGATCGTCCTAAAAAGCTAAAATCGGCACCGCTGCTCATTACCCGCGCGATATCGGGACCGGAGCGGATTCCACTATCCATCATTACCGTGATGCGGTCTTTATATTTTTCAGCGATATGCGCAAGAGGTTTGATGGTCGATTCGCCAGCATCTAACTGTCGACCTCCGTGATTGGAAACAATAATTCCGTCGAATCCTAAACGGATGGCTTCTTCTGCATCTTCATCGGAAACGACGCCTTTTAATACGAGTTTCCCTTTCCATAAATCACGCAATGGTTTTATTTTTTCTTCGTTTAACCGACCGGAAAAAGTGGCATTCATCCACGCACCCAATTGTTTAATGCTCATCCCTTTATCCATATATTTTTTCATCGTGGCAAAGTTGGGTGCGCCGTGTTTTAGGGTTTGCATTGCCCAGCTTGGTTTTCCCATTACTTGCCATACATTTCTGAAATTCATTTGCGGTGGCATTGCCAGGCCGTTTCTAATTTCTTTTGGTCGGTATCCAAAAGTGGGAACATCACATAAAATCACTAAAACGGGAACTTCAGCGGCTTCAGCGCGTTTTAAAATATCGTCACGCAGCCAATCTTCGGTAGGATGGTATAACTGAAACCACGCGCGACCTTCAGTGAGTTCACTCGCCCGCTCGATGCTGGTGGTGGTTACGGTACTTAAAATAAACGGAATGTTGTGCTTTAAAGAGGCCTTGGCTAAAATTTCGGGAGCATTGGGCCACATTAGGCCTTGCAACCCGATGGGTGAAATGCCAAAAGGCGCATCGTATTTTACGCCGAACAATTCGGTTTCTAATTTTGAATTACTGTAGTTTTTGAGGTATCGTGGTTTTAACTGAATTTCCCTGATTTCATCGGTATTTCTTTTAATATTGATATTCTCGTTACAGCCTCCGTCCAGATATTCAAAGGCAAAACGGGGCATACGTTTTTGCGCACGCTCCCGAAGCGATTCGATGGAAGGATATTCGGTGTTAAATGGAAAGGCCATTGTTTTTTATTTATAGCTTACCGCTGTTTATTTTCAGCTTTTTTGTTATTTATAATTCTTCAGCATCGCTTTGGCTTCTCAGCCGCTGCTAAAAGAGCGTTCAAAGTTGAAAAGTTTAAGATTGAAAGTTGTGATTTTCATTTTCAAATTGACACATTTTCAAATCATCTTTCTTTCCTCGGTTGAACGAGATCTCTCTCCCGATAGCTATCGGGATTGTCGAGATGACGCCCGTCTTGGTTCTTGACTCCTGTTTCTTGTTTCCAGAATCAAGACTCTATATTCTCTTCTCTCTATTTCTCTCTTCTAAATTCTAACTTCAGTTCACGCTTTGGCTTCGATACAATTGCTCCTTTGTCGCAATCACTCAGCCGCCGCTAAAATTCTCATCCTATTTTGTCTTTTCTGTTCATTTTGTCTTGATACAAAACGAACCAAAAAATCAAGGCTTACGAACACTTATCTAAATTTATCGTTCGATGCCTAAATTTTAGGAACTCGCTAACGCTCAAACAGCCTAAAATTTTACGGCATTTTCACTTCAAATTTTACGATAAACTTTCGATAGGCCATTTTAATTCTAGTCTTGGTTCTTGTTTCCTGTCTCTTGATTCCGGAACCAAGACTCTATATTCTCTTCTCTCTTTTCTACCTTCTTACTTCTAAATTCTAACTTCGATTCCCGCTTTGGCTTCGATACAATTGCTTCTTCGTCGCAATCACTCAGCCGCCGATCGTTATCGTTTTATCCTTCCGCCGGTGCTGCCTTGGATGACTTCTAACACTTCTTCAGGGCTTACGAGATTCGCGTCGCCTAGAATGGTATGTTTTAACGCACAGGCGGCATTGGCGAAATTCAGGGCTTGCTGATCGTCAAAATGGATCAGGCCATAAATAAGTCCCGCAGCATAGGCGTCTCCAGTGCCAATTCGGTCCACTACATTGGTGATTTCTAATTGTTGGGTTTCTATATATTCGCTACCCGTCCACGCGCGACCGTAGATTTTTTGCCACGAGGCACTTACGCCATCGCGAATTTTATCGAATACTTTTTCGATGGACGGACAGGCTTCCAATAGAGCTTTACTGGCCGCGATAAATCCTTCTTTAGAAAAATCGAAATCTGTTTTTAGGATTTCATTGATTTCGTTGACGCCACCGATAAAAATGGTGGACATTCCTACCAATTCTTTTAAAATCTCGTGACCGTCTTTGCCATATTGCCAAAGGTTGCTTCGGTAAGCGGGATCGGCAGTGATGGCAATTCCTTTTTCTTTAGCTACTTGCAAGCCTTCTTTTAAGGTTTGGTAAGCGCTTTCTGAAATGGCGGGCGTAATTCCCGTCCAATGTAAAAAACCGGCATCGTCCAATACTTTTTCCCAATTCACACTTTGCGGCGTGATATTGGCAAAGCTGCCGTGTAAACGGTTATAGGCTATTTTACTGGCGCGCAATCCTGAACCGACTTCTAAAAAGTACAATCCTAAGGGATGGTCTACTTTATTAACGGCGGAAACATCGATCCCAAACTGGCGCATCGCGGCAATGGCGGCATCGCCTACCAAATCGTTAGACACGTTGGTCACTTGTTGGGTTTTTTCGCCAAAATAGGCCAAGGAAGCGGCCACGTTCATTTCAGTGCCGCCAAAGTAGAAATCCATTGTTTTTGCCTGCGGAAGTTTCCTGTTTTCAGCTGGTGATAACCGCATTAGGACTTCCCCGAAGGAAACAATTTTTTTATGTTGTGCTGAATTTTTCATTTAAAAGTTGAAATAATCTTTGGCATTTCCGTAGCAAATATTGGCAATGGTATTTCCTACCAAATCCATATCCTGTGGTAATTCCCCGGAAGCCATTTCTTTACCGAAGAGGTTACATAACACTCTTCTAAAATATTCGTGACGTGGAAACGAAAGGAAACTTCTGGAATCGGTTAACATTCCTATAAAACAACTGATTAGTCCCATATTAGATAAGGTGTTCATCTGTTTTTCCATTCCGTCCTTCTGGTCTAAAAACCACCAACCGGATCCCCATTGTACTTTTCCTTTTACGCTGCCGTCGTTAAAGTTACCAATCATTGTGGCAAATACTTCGTTATCGGCAGGATTCAAATTGTACAAAATCGTTTTGGTCAGTTTGTCTTTTCCGTCTAAGGTATTTAAAAATCGGGACAATTTTTCGGCTTGACTGTAATCGCCTATGGAATCCCATCCGGTATCGGGCCCTAATTGTGCCAGCATCCGTTTGTTGTTATTCCGAAGCGCGCCTAAATGGAATTGTTGTACCCAACCGAATTGATGGTAGGTTTCACTTAAAAACAGTAAAGTGGCGGTTTTGAATTTTTCGGATTCTGTAGCTGAAACTTCCTTTCCGGAAAGCTTGTTTTTAAAGATGGCATTGATCTCGGCTTCGGTAAATTCAGCAAAAGACATTGCATTTAATCCGTGATCACACAGTTTACAGCCGTTTTCATCAAAATATTCAATGCGGTTGAGCAAGGCGTCTTTTAGATCCTGAAAGCTCTGAATATCGATATTGGCGGTTTTGCCGAGTTCTTTTAGGTAATCGGTATAGCCTTGGGCATCAATTAAAATGGATTTATCGGGACGAAAGGCGGTACTGACTTTAATGCCGAAGTTTTCTTTTGCCATCGCCTGGTGATGTTGCAGGGTATCGGTGGGATCTTCGGTGGTACAAAGGGTTTCCACATTCATCTGCTTCAACAGTCCTCTACAGGAATTGTCTTTTTGCTGCAATTGGGCATTGACGTTGTCGTAAATGGCTGAGGCGTTGTTTTGATTCAGCAATTCATCGATCCCAAAATAGCGTTTTAATTCTAAGTGCGTCCAATGATACAATGGATTCCGCAGCGTATAGGGAACGGTTTTTCCCCAGGCTTCAAATTTTTCTTTGTCGCTGGCGTTGCCGGTGATGTATTTTTCGTTGACGCCTAGCGCTCGCATTGCCCGCCATTTGTAATGGTCGCCATTAAGCCAAACTTTCGAGATATTTTCGAATTGGGTATTGGCAGCGATTTGCGCGGGTGGCAGGTGGTTATGGTAATCGATAATGGGTTGGTTTTTGGCGTACTGATGGTATAATTCTTCAGCATACTTGTTTTCCAACAAAAAAGTATCGGTGATAAAGGTGTTTTTACTCATTTGGTTTGTTTCTGTTTAACGTCCCATCCAACCGCCATCGACGGTAAGGATGCTTCCGGTCATATAATCGCTGGCTTTGGAAGCGAGAAAGGTGATAGGGCCTTTAAAGTCTTCTGGTTTTCCCCAGCGACCGGCAGGGATTCTTGCTAAAATGGCTTCGCTGCGTTCTTCGTTATCGCGTAGGGCCTGGGTATTATCGGTAGCGATATAACCGGGCGCGATGGAATTGACCTGAACGCCTTTGGAAGCCCACTCGTTTGAAAATGCCATCGTTAATTGACCAATAGCGCCTTTGGAAGCGGCGTAACCGGGAACGGTGATTCCGCCCTGAAAGGTGAGTAAGGAAGCGGTAAAAATTACTTTTCCGTGTCCGCGTTTCAACATTTCTTTTCCGATTTCACGGGTTAAAATGAATTGGGCGTTTTGGTTCACTTCAATGACTTTATCCCAATATTCATCGGAATGTTCGGCTGCCGGGGCTCTTAAAATGGTTCCGGCATTATTGACTAATATATCGATTTGTGGATTTTCGGCTTTTACTTTTTCAATAAAGGCATACAATGCTTTACGGTCTGAAAAATCACATTGGTAGGCTGTAAACTCCTTCCCTATTTCTTTTACGCGCTTCTCGATTTTAGAACCTTCTAATTCTAAGGAAGCTGAAACGCCTAAAATATTGGCGCCGGCTTCGGCCAAGGCTTCGGCCATCGCAAAACCGATTCCGCGTTTACAGCCGGTGACTAAAGCTGTTTTTCCTTCTAAACTAAATAAACTCATTTGCTCTTATTTTAATTCGTCTGGAGTTACACCATCCATATCACCATAGTCTAAATTCTCTCCTGCCATTCCCCAAATAAAGGTATAGTTAGAGGTTCCGGCACCGGCGTGAATGGACCATTCCGGTGAAATCACAGCTTGATGGTTTTTCATAAAAATATGACGTGTTTCTTGTGGCTGCCCCATAAAATGACTGATGGTTTGGCCTTCGTCTAAATCGAAATAAAAATAGACTTCCATTCTACGTTCGTGCGTGTGTGGTGGCATTGTGTTCCAAACGCAACCTTCCTGAAGTTCGGTCATTCCCATTTGTAACTGGCAGGTATCGATCACGCTATTTACCAATAGTTTATTGATAACTCGCTTGTTAGAGGTTTTGGTGTCGCCTAATTCTACCACCTCAGCTTCTGCTTTGGTCACTTTTTTGGTTGGATAGGATTTATGCGCGGGAGCTGAGTTGATGTAGAAATAAGGCTGCTCGTTGGTGGCTTCAAAAATCACTTCTTTGGTGCCGCGACCAATATAAATGGCTTCACGATGACCAATTTCGTAAACTTCGCCATCTACGGTTACTTTTCCTTTTCCGCCTACATTAATGACTCCTAATTCACGACGGTCTAAAAAGTTTTCGGCTTTTAGCTCGTCGATGGGTTCTAATTTTAAAGCTTGATCTACCGGAAAAGCACCACCGGCAATGTAACGATCGTACATTGTGTAGGTTAAGCTAATCTGGTTTTTCACAAACAATTCCGGAATTAGGAAATGCTCTCGAAGTTCTTCTGTTGTATATCTTTTCACATCTTCGGGATGATGCGCATATCTAAATTCTGATTTGGTCATAGCTTTGTATTTTATTGATTTGTCTTTTATTTATTGGCACCGCCAAAGGGTTTAATACCCCGACGCTCGCCTCGAAATTATAATTTTGTCTCTATCGAATGCCTCGTGGGCTTGCCCCGAGGTAGTTTCCTTATAGGCTTAGCAATTTCTTACTAATCTTACGGGATTGCATCCTGCACTCACCTGAATTTTGGAGTTACTAATTTAAGGTTATGCAATCGATTACACAAATATATAAATGTTTTTTTACGATTTCAATTTTTAGCAGTTTTTTTATGTTAAAAATGAATTATTTATAAATAATAAGGTGTAAAAAAGCTATTAATTTGATTAATTAAGGAATTTTAAGATTGTTTAAATGAATTTAGGAAATTGATAATCTGGAATTTTTAATGAGTTGTGGGTTCGTCATTCCGTTCTAAGCAGGATGAGATCCCAGATCAAGTCTGGGATGACGTGATCGTCTTGTTTCCGGTATCTTGGTTCTTGACTCTTGTTTCTTGCTTCCAGAATCAAGATGCTCTCTTTTCTAACTACTATTTTCCTCAGCACCACTCTGGCTTCGATACAATTGCTTCTTCGTCGCAATCACTCAGCCGCCGTTACGGGTAGCGTTCAAGGTTGAAAAGTTTAAGGTTCAAGGTTGTTTTCTTTATTTTTATTTTATAGTTCTTTCGTCATTCCGGGCTTGACCCGGAATCTCATCACGTTCTCAGCAGGATGAGATCCCAGATCAAGTCTGGGATGACGTGATTGTCGTGTTTCCTGATTCTTGGCTCTTGTCTCTTGGTTACTACTTCCAGAATCAAGATTCTCTCGTCTATTTTCTTGTCAGTTCGAGCTTTTTTATGGACGATAAGTGAACAAAATTGTATCAAAAACTATCTTGTAAACGTCTCCATTATTTTCATCACTTCTATTCCATTTTCTAAGCTACAGGGGTTTTCTTCTTTGCCCAGAAAATAGTTAATGGCAGTCTGAATCATAGGTTGTTGTACGTGCGGTATGCTTTTGAAATTAAAAATTTCTTTTCCCTCAGGTTTGGTGAGTTTTACCTCATCACCAAAGAATGAAAATTGAATGATGCCTTTTTCGCCATAAATCTTACAGCGGTCTATTCGTTTTGGACTGCTGCTGTTGAAGGCCCAAATGCCGTTAAACTGGACGTTCCCCGGAAATTCCATAATACCGTTCACGATATCATTGGCGTTGGAAAAACCGGATTGATTGGCGGCAAAACCTTGTATTTGCTGGGGTTTCCCGAAGTAATTCAACATTAAATCAAGTTGATGTGGCGCTAAATCGTAAAAATAACCACCGCCTGAAATTTCGGGGCTTAACCGCCAATTTTCGTCGGTTTGGGCGACGAGTTTGTTTTTATTGGGTTGAATGATCCTGATTTCGGCCCACTGAATGTTTCCTATGGTATTTTCTTCCAGCAATTCTTTTACTTTTAAAAATGCAGGAAGTTTTCTGCGATAATGAGCAACCACCAATTTACTGCTTGTGTTTTTTAAGGCGGTTTCTATTTGTAAGGCTTCGCTAAGGGTGACGGTGATTGGTTTTTCCAGGTAAATATGCTTCCCGGCTTTTATTGCTTTTAGAGTATAAGCTAAGTGCGACGACGGCGGCGTGGCGATATAAACGGCATTAATGTTGGAATTTTGCAAAATTTCATCGGCATTGGTGGTCCAGTGCGAGACGTGATGCCGCTTGGCAAAGTCTTTGGCTTTGTCTGCATTTCTGCGCATTACACTCAGCAATTCTGAATGTTCACATTGTTGAAATGCGGGGCCACTTTTTACTTCGGCTACATCGCCGCAACCTATTATTCCCCAAGAGATTTTGTGCATTGGTGGTTGGTTTAAGATGAATTCGATTAAAGCTTATTTTAGCGATTGAGTAAATTTACGATGATTACTAAATTGCCCGTAAAAAACCGTGTTATCGAACTCTGTTTTATTTTAAGCGACTGAATTTATTGATAAAATTTTGAATATCTGTTATGAAACATAATGAGATATCGGATCAATTCCGGTAGCGATCGGAATGGAATGACGTGATTGTCCTCGTTCTTGTTTCTTGCTTCCAGAATCAAGATGCTCTCTTTTCTAACTACTATTTTCCTCAGCACCACTCTGGCTTCGATACAATGGCTTCTTCGTCGCCATCACTCAGCCGCCGTTACGGGTAGCGTTCAAGGTTGAAAAGTTTAAGGTTCAAGGTTGTTTTCTTTATTTTTATTTTATAGTTCTTTCGTCATTCCGGGCTTGACCCGGAATCTCATCACGTTCTCAGCAGGATGAGATCCTGAAACAAGTTCAGGATGACGCTCGTCTTGACTCTTGTATCTTATTTCTTACTTCGAGAATCAAGATGCTCTCGTCTATTTTCTTGTCTGTTCGAGTTTTTTTAAGGACAATAAGTGAACAAAAATGTATCGAGAATCCGATCTTTCAATGAAAATAGCCAAACGCACCCACCTTATTTTAACAGAAAAGTATATATTTGCCCCGTAATGAAAACAAAAAACACATATCATCCACAAAGTCTATGCTTACGTATAGATGTGAAAATTGAACCAGGTTTTGGTTCAGCCGGGGACGCTATGTGTTGTTTTAAAGAAAAATAAGAGAAAAAATTATATCTTAAAATAAGCAAAAGCGTCTGAAAATTATTTTTAGACGCTTTTTTTATGAATTAAATTGAAATTTTATTGAACAACGTAAACACACCCATACTTGAACAAGCGATCTACTAAATTATTCATTCTGAGTTTTTTAGCGTATTGAATGAAATTCTGCATTTGGCGGACAGGATTTTCTTTGCTTAAAAATAAATATAACCAATTGATTTTCAGTAAAATAAATTCAAAATTTTGTTGCGAGATTAAAAATTAGTTTACATATTTGCACCGCAATCAAGCAAAACAATTAAAAACAAGAGGTATGCGATTTACACAACATATATATTTAGAGCCAGGTGATGGGTCTTGTGAAAAAGCGCTTCAGGATTTTTATACTTATAATTCGTTATAAATGAAAAGATCTGAAGCCAGGACTTAACCGCTTCAGATTTATTCTTTTTAGACTGAATTTTCTTCATTCTTATTGATCTGTCGCGGTTCTTAAAGCAACATTTAAAGAACAAAATTTAACCGTGATGGACACGAATTTACATAACATTTATTTATTTAAAGCGCTGGACGCTTATCCTTATGAGTTGGAAGAAACTATAGAAGCCTTAAATTATGCGCTTTCTTATGAGCCTACCAACGCTAAAGCTTTATGCTTGTTAGCCAAAATACACGCGGAACAGTTAGGCGATTATGAAATAGCAAAATCGTTGTACGCAGAGGCTTTGGCCAATAATATGGAAATGGCGAGCATTTATCCTGATTATTTATATGCTTTGCTTGCTAACGAGGATTACGAGGAAGCGTTAAAACTGAGCGATTTCGCCTTAAAGGTAAAGGGAGCGGATAAGGCGGTGATTTATACCATTAAAGGACAGGTTTACGAGGCGTTATTTACTTATAAAAAGGCGCTAAAAAGCTTTAAAATCGCTAAAAAATATGCTTTTAATAATAACTATATTTCTTTTTTAAAGGCGGAAAAAGATAGGATTAAAGATAAAATGCCTAAAAAGAAAAAGTCGAAAAATAAGAGCAAGAAAAACAAAAAGAAGAAAAAGAAATAGGCGGTTTGACGGGCGCCGGGCAATGTAAAAAAGCATTGCCCAAATTTGGAACAGTAGCAAAGCAGGTCTATGCGGCAGACTGAAAATCTGAAGATACAGGTTCGATTCCTGTCTGTTCCTCATCGCCTGTGTTTGATTTAAGAATTGATTCCCGCCATTTTGGGTCATTGAGTGAATTTTCAAGGAAAATTTGTATCGAAATGTTACCAAAATGGAGGTTTCGATACAAAATCTTTTTACAAAGATTTCACTCAGCCTCCGGGACTCGGTTACATCAAACTCAGGTACATAAAAATTTCAAATTCAGGTCTTGTTGGGTGTTTCTGTATAGCACTATTGCATCGACTATTGCCGGGAGGTATGATGGTTGTATGTTCAACTTGGTTTGGAGGTTCGCAGTATACCATAATTATTGCACGGCTCTGTAGGTCGTGGGTTCGACTCCCACTAATGCTTGCGCATTATAGTTCAGCCTGGTTAGAACAACAGATTTCTTTGTTGCGGGTTCGAGTCCCGCCAAAAGCTAAAAGTTTTTGTAACTCAATTGGTAGAGTAGGAAGCTAGACTGATTATCTAGTCACAAGGAGTTGACCGCTCCTAAAACCGGTCTCCTAAGCCGTTATGCTTTAAAACTGACAACTAAAAAACCGAAAAAGTGAATGGGCAAATTCTATGATTAGAAGGAGCAATCTAAGCGTTGCCAGAGCCAACAATCACTTAGTAACCAAAGCTATTGCTTTTGTGATGCTTGAGCGTAACAATGAAGGCTGAAAAAGCTAAGTTCTTAGGTTCAAAATTTATAAAACCAATGGTGGCCGTTATTAATTATTGAAGGTTCCGCAAAGTAAAGATCATTCGCTTTTAGGTTTTTTTAAAGATTGAAAATTGCGTAAGGGATTGTAGCGGCATCCTTTTTAAATTTTTGAAATTTAAAAAGACCCGCCTGCCGTCGGGCAGGTACAGCGAAAAGCCTGACTGCCGGCAGGCAAGCCCGACCCGTTAGGGGTACGCCCAAAATATACTTTTAAAAGTAGGCAGGTTCTAGAATTGCCAAAATTGAATGTTGAATTTTAAATAAAAAGAAAATGAAACGAGTAAAAATTACTAATGGTAGTGTTGGTTTGGTTTTTAAAAATGGCGAATTGATGAAGGTGCTTGAAAAAGGGACGCACTGGCTATTTTTTAATGAAACGGTAATGAAATACGATCTTACCCAAAAACCGCAATTGCCTGTTGCTTTTGAAATGGTGAAAGATGTTACAGCCTTGGTGGAAAGCTTGCACGTGGTAGAAGTGAAAGATCTGGAGTTGGTGCTGGTTTTTGAAAATGGAAACTTTAAGGAGGTATTAACTTCGGGCAGGCATTTGTTCTGGAATAAAGTCTTGGATTACCATTTTATAAAAGCAGATATGAGTACGCTTGAAATCCCTAAAGAAATTGATAGCAACTTGCTTTCCAGGTACGAATTGGCAAGATTTGTAAGGGTTTTTGAAGTGGCGGCGCACGAAGAGGCTTTGTTGATGATTGATGATGTGTACACCAAAAAATTAAATGCGGGTATTTACCGATTTTGGAAAAATGATACCAGCATAAAAATTGCTCGGGTAGATTTAAGGCAATTGCAACTGGAAGTTAGCGGACAGGAGTTGTTAACGAAAGATAAGGCGGCGATTAGAATTAACTTTTTTGCGAACTACAAGGTAGTTAATAGCGAAAAAACCATTTTAGACAACAAGGATTACAGCAAGCAATTGTATGTGGCCTTGCAGCTAAGCCTTAGGGCGTTTGTAGGACAATATTCCCTGGACGAATTGCTTTCTAACAAAGTGACGATTGCTGAAGCTGTTTTTGCAGAGGTACTTGAAACAAGCGAAGATCTAGGGATCCAACTCTTGTCTTGTGGTATTAAGGATGTGATTTTGACCGGTGAAATGAAAGATATTATGAACCAGGTGTTGATTGCTGAAAAAAAGGCACAAGCCAGTGTGATTACCCGAAGGGAAGAAACAGCTTCGACCCGAAGTTTGCTGAATACCGCCAAATTGATGGCCGACAACGAAATGTTGTACAAACTGAAGGAAATGGAGTATGTTGAAAAAATTGCCGATAAAATTGGTGAAATCACCCTAAGCGGTAATGGTGGAATGGTAAAACAGCTTAAAGAAATTTTTGCAGTGAATCCTTAAGTAAAGAGGCTAATGGTAAAAGATTGGCCTCTTTTTATTTTTAATAGTGTTTATTTTCTTTACTGCGGAAAAGATTGAGGAAACGTTGGAAGATGTTGGGGTTTTGAATAACTAGTTCTCCTAATACATCTTCTGATAATTCATCTTTAAATTTATCCTATTAAGGATGAGTTTTAGAGTCCATCGATATAACTTCAGTTTTAAAACCAATATAAGAAAAATCTAAAGTGATATCCAGAGATTTTGTCAAAGCTTTATTCTAAATTTTAGATTGGTAACACTCGCAATTCTAATAATCTAATCGCATTGGATCCTAAATTCACTTTAATTAAAAACTTCCAATTCGCCGTTATGTAATCGATTACAAAAATTACACAGAATTTCTCTCTATATACTTAAATACATTTTTTACCCTTTCCTTTTTATTTTTTAAAACCATATATGCAGCCGATTCTCCCATAGCCTTAAAATCAGTACTAATTACAGTAATCCCTAAAAGTTCTTTAAGCGGCGTATCGTTATAAGATATCACGCCTATATCTTTAGCCAAAGTTAATTTTTTAGATCTAATTTGTCTCACCAGGTTTACTAAATCTCTTTCCTGAATAGTTATATATAAATCCTTGCTTTGCAATTCCATATCATCATAAATCTTATCCAAAACTTCGAAGTCAAAATGATGTTCTACACAGAATTTTTTAAATCCGTAAACTATTCTTTTAGGATAAGGATTTACTGATTTATTAGGATAAACTAATATAATCTTATCATATTTTTGTATTCGCTCTATTCCTTCCTTCAAGGCATTATAAATATCCTCTTTAAAATCTTGAAAAATTGCTCCGTAATTCCCTGTTATTTCAGGCTTAGTATTATCGAGCATTATCAATTTATTTTTAGGAATTTTCTCTATACTCTCTAAAACACTCGCAGTACAACTAACATGATTAGAGTTTTCATCTCTAAAATGTGGCATAATTACATAATAATCATAATAGCCAATGTTACGCTCCAGATATTTAGTGAACAGGGTTTCATCACAATGATAAATATGAAGATTTACATGCCCATTTATCCCCAAAGTATCTACAAACGAATTATAAATAATCATTTTATAGGTACTTGGCTTATTCACTAAAAAGAAAACATTTGTCTTAGAGATTAAATCTGTCTTTGTAGTATAATAACCTTTTCCTTTTACTGAAACAATAATTTTTTTCTCCTTTAAGTTTTTATAAGCCTTTTCTACAGTGTCTCTAGAAAGTAATAAATGTTCACTTAATTCATTGATTGAGGGGATTTTTTCTCCTATTTTTAAATTCCCCTGAGCGATATCATAAACAATAGAATCTACAATTTGCTTATATTTAGGTATACGGGAACTTGGATCAATTTTTATTTCAATCGATTGCGATGTCATTTGATGTTGATTTTAGATGAATTAAGGGTCTTTTTAAAATATAGATAAACTTAATATATTTTCTCAATGTTTAAAGATTATTTGAAAAAATTAAGCAGCACACCACAGGATGGAAGCTTTTTGGTTTCCAACTACATTTGAGATGCTTAAATTGAAACAATAAAATTAAAATGGAAAAAACTTTTCAGTACGTAGACTATCTCTGGGATGAAGCTAAAGCTGCCGAATTGGGTGACAATCAGGTAGCTTTGTTTTTATACCGGTCTAATATATTAGGTGCCGATCTTAGAATTACCAATTATGGTGGCGGAAACACCAGCTGTAAAACCATCGAAAAAGATCCACTTACCAATGAAGATGTAGAAGTAATGTGGGTAAAAGGTTCCGGTGGAGATATAGGCACGCTTACCCGCAAAGGAATCGCCGGTTTATATACTGAACGCCTAAGAAACCTAAAAAACGTGTACGGAGGTTTAGAAGACGAAGATCGAATGGTAGGCCTCTTCAATCACTGTATTTACGATTTGGACAGCAAAGCCCCTTCCATCGATACCCCGCTTCACGGATTGTTACCTTTTAAACATATCGATCACCTGCATCCCGACGCTCTAATCGCGGTGGCGGCTGCAAAAGATAGCGAAAAAGTCACCAAAGAAATTTGGGGAGATACAATGGGATGGGTGCCCTGGCAACGTCCCGGTTTCGATTTAGGACTTCAGTTAGAAAAATGTCTCGAAGAAAATCCCGGAATCCGCGGAATCGTTCTCGGTAGCCACGGTTTATTCACCTGGGGTGATACCTCTTACGAATGCTACGTAAATAGCCTCGAAGTTATTGAAATGGCTTCTGAATATATCGAAAAGAAAATCAAAGAAAACGGAGAAGTTTTTGGCGGACAAAAAATCGAATCTTTACCTGCGGAAGAACGGAAAGAAAAAGCCGCCGAACTGATGCCACTGTTACGCGGATTGGCCTCTTCAGAAAATCAAATGATCGGTCATTTTACCGATAGCAATACCGTTTTACAGTACATCAATAGTAACGATCTGGAGCGTTTGGCACCAATGGGAACCTCTTGTCCCGATCATTTTCTGCGCACAAAAATTCAGCCGCTTATTTTAACTTTGGATCCATCAGATGAGGTGACCGATACCGAAGCTACGCTGAAAAAATTAGAGCCTTCTTTTGAACAATATCGAGAAGAATACCGCCAATATTACGAAAATCATAAACACGCCAACAGTCCGGCAATGCGCGATCCTAATCCGGTGATTATCATTTATCCCGGTGTAGGAATGTTCAGCTTTGCCAAGAACAAGCAAACCACCCGTGTGGCGAGCGAATTCTATGTAAACGCCATCAATGTAATGCGCGGAGCCGAAGCCATTAGCGAATACACCTCCTTGCCAAGACAAGAAGCCTTTGATATCGAATATTGGCTGTTAGAAGAAGCCAAATTACAACGGATGCCTGCCGAAAAGCCACTTTCCCGTAAAGTAGCTATCGTAACCGGAGCGGCCGGCGGAATTGGAAAAGCCATCGCCGATAAATTAGTAGCCGAAGGCGCCAATGTTGTCCTTACCGATATTAGTCAGGAGAATTTAGACGAAGCCTTAGCCACCTATAAACGCGACGAAGCAGCCATCGCCATTTGCGATGTGACCCAAGAAGAATCGATAGAAAAAGCCTACAAAGAAGCCAATTTGGCCTTTGGCGGTGTCGATATCGTCGTCCATTCAGCAGGATTAGCCATTTCAAAATCCTTACCCGATACCACGCTCAACGATTGGGAACTATTACAAAACGTATTGGTAAAAGGGCAATTCTTAATGGCGCAAAAAGGCGTTGAAATTATGCGCAAGCAAGGTCTGGGGGGTGATATCGTAAATATCGCCAGTAAAAACGGACTCGTTTCCGGACCTAACAATGTAGGCTACGGAACCGCAAAAGCAGCGCAACAACATATGACCCGTTTATTAGCAGCCGAATTAGGAGGCGATCATATTCGGGTGAACACCGTAAATCCTGACGGAGTGATCGTTGGTAGTAAAATCTGGGAAGGCGATTGGGCCGAAGGCCGCGCCAAAGCACACGGAATTAAAGTCGAAGACCTACCCGCGCATTACGCCAAACGAAACCTATTAAACGAAATTATCCTACCAGAAGACATCGCCAACGGCGTATTCGCCTGCGTAGGAATCCTCGAAAAAAGCACCGGAAACACCATCAACGTAGATGGAGGAATGGCCAATGCTTTTGTGAGATAGAATTTTTAATGGTGATGAGAGGTTAGAGGTGAGAAGTGAGGATTCTTGAAGCAGGAATCAGGAACTAAGAACCAAGAAGTGTCACTTCGAGTGATCCTGACGATAGGAAGGATTATATCGAGAAGTATGAGACCTTACAAGAAAATGGAATAGATTTGAAAGGAAGAAACAATGTCCTACTTTTTAATTCCATAGTAATTGTAGGAAAATGGCGCAGCGCTGGATGCGGAGCAAGGGACTAGTGAAACGGTTTCCCTTGCGCAGAATAAGCTATTTTCTTAACAATTCAAGGAAATAAAAATAAGACTAGACTTTCCTGCCCGTCCGGCAGGCGGGTTTGCTACTTTTTTTGGCAATGAAAAAAAGTAGGGATAATAAGGTTAGAAGTGAGAAAAAAGAGAATAGACTAGAGAGTCTTGATTCTGGAAACAAGAGAAAGGAACCAAGAACCAAAACAATCACGTCATCCTGAATTTATTTCAGGATCTCATCCAGCTGAGAACGTGATGAGATTCCGTGTCAAGCCTGCCTCGCCGGCAGGCAGGCACGGAATGACGGTAAGATTAAATATAAAAACCTCACCCGTTTCAGAAACCTGTGAGGTTTGAACAATAAAGTCTAAACTCTAACATCTAAAAGCGAAGCGATCTAAAATCTTAAAAGAATAAAGATGAAAATAAATACTGATCAACTATCAGAATTCAATAAAAAGCAAAACGATTCATATGAAAATGAAATCGATTACCTAAAAAATAAGTTTGCAAAAAAGGGAATTTCGGTAGCTGAAATTATACAAAAATTAGCCGATTTTCAGGTCGCCATTCCCAGCTGGGCATTAGGGGCCGGCGGAACCCGTTTCGGTCGATTTTCTTACGGCGGCGAACCCGCTTCTTTAGAGCAAAAGTTAAACGATATCGGCATTTTGCACGCGCTGACCAAAACAGCCGGAGCCGTTTCCCTGCACATTCCGTGGGATATTCCGGAAGATGTAAACGCGATTAAAGACATCGCTAAAAGTCACGATATTATTTTTGATGCGATGAACTCGAATACCTTTCAGGATCAACCCGATGCGAAAGAAAGCTATAAATTCGGTTCTCTCAACAGCAGCAATGAAGCTTCTCGTAAATATGCGGTGCAACATAATAAAGAAGTGATTCGAATAGGAGAACAATTAGGTTCTAAAAGTTTAACGGTTTGGTTAGCCGACGGAGCGAGTTTCCCGGGTCAGCTGAATTTTCAAAACGCGTTACAAAACACCGAAAAAAGCCTGAAAGAAATCTACGCTTCAATGCCGGAAGATTGGAAGCTTTTTATCGAATATAAACCTTACGAACCCAACTTTTACAGCACCACCATTCAGGATTGGGGCACCTCATTTATGTTGGCCAATGCCTGTGGCGATCGCGCGTTCACCTTGGTCGATTTAGGGCACCATTTGCCCAATACCAATATCGAGCAAATTGTAGCCACCCTAATGTACAAAGGAAAATTAGGCGGATTCCATTTTAATGATAGCAAATACGGTGACGACGATTTAACCGTCGGTTCCATAAAACCCTACGCCCTGTTCCTGATTTTTAATGAATTGGTGTACGGAATGGAAAACAATCCGCAAAACCCGTATCCCGCCTGGATGATCGATGCCAGTCATAACATCAAAGATCCGTTGGAAGATTTATTACAATCCTTAGAAGCCATTTTAATCGCTTACGCCCAAGCACTGTTAGTCGATCAAAAAGCCTTAAAAGAAGCACAACAAAATAATGATGTTACCAAATGTCAGGAGATATTGCAAGACGCATATCGAACCGATGTTCGTCCGATTGTAAAAGCAGCCCGAGCTAAAAGTGGCGCCGCGGTGAATCCCATTGAAGCCTACCGCGCTTTCGATGTCCGCAAAACCCTCATCGAAGCCCGAGGGATGAAAACCGTAGCAACGGGATTGTAGAAGTGAGAAGTAAGATTTTAGAAGTTAGAAAATAAAAAACGGCGGCTGAGTGATTGCGACGCAGGAGCAATTGTATCGAAGCCAAAGTGGTACTGAGGAAAATAGAATATAGAGAATAAACTAGAGAATCTTGATTCTGGAAACAGGAGAAAGGAACCAAGAACTAAGACGAGAATTAAAATGGCCTATCGAAAGCTTATCGTAAAATTTGAAGTGAAAATGCCGTAAAATTTTAGGCTGTTTGAGCGATAGCGAGTTCCTAAAATTTAGGCATCGAACGATAAATTTAGATAAGTGTTCGTAAGCCTTGATTTTTTGGTTCGTTTTGTATCAAGACAAAATGAACAGAAAAGACAATATAGGATGAGAATTTTAGCGGCGGCTGAGTGATTGCGACAAAGGAGCAATTGTATCGAAGCCAAAGCGAAACTGAAGTTAGATTTTAGAAGTGAGAAATTAGAAAAGAGAAAATAAACTAGAGAATCTTGATTCTGGAAACAGGAGTCAAGAAACAAGAAACAGGACGAACGCGGAAAGATCTCATTCAACCGAGAAGTAGATTTGAAAATGTTTATTAAATAACGAAGAAAACACAACTTGAAACCTTGAACTATTAACGGCGGCTGAGTGATTGCGACGTAGGAGCAATTGTATCGAAGCCAAAGTGGAAATTGAAGTTAGAGTGTAGAAGTGAGAAGAGAATAGACTAGAGAATCTTGATTCTGGAAACAGGAGTCAAGAAACAAGAAACAGGACGACCGGGGAGAGATCTCATTCAACCGAAAAAAGAAAGTAGATTTAAAAATGTTTATCAAATAACGAAGAAAACACAACTTGAAACCTTGAACTATTAACGGCGGCTGAGTGATTGCGACGTAGGAGCAATTGTATCGAAGCCAAAGTGGAAATTGAAGTTAGAATGTAGAAGTGAGAAATTAGAAAAGAGAATATAGACCAGAGAAGCAGGAAACAGGAAAGAAGAAACAAGATAATCGTCATCCTGAACTTGTTTCAGGATCTCATCCATCTGAGAACGTGATGAGATTCCGTGTCAAGCCAGCCTCGCCGGCAGGCACGGAATGAGGATTAAAAACGATAAAATAAAAATAAGACTAGACTTTCCTGCCCGTCCGGCAGGCGGGTTTGCTACTTTTTTTAACAATGAAAAAAAGTAGGGAGAGTAAGATTAGAATTGAGAAAATATAAACCTCACAGGTTTTAAAAACCTGTGAGGTTTAAACCAGAAAATTCTAATTTCTAAATTCTAACAGCAAAGCGATCTAACTTCTAATATAAGGTCGCGCCCAAAAAATAAAAGTTTTCTCTGGGAAAGTCCGAGAGATTAAATACTAATAATTTAACTTCGAATAGTTTCAGCATTGAAATGAAAAAGAAGTTTTAAATTCTCGATTATCGAGATGAATAAAAAGAAAGTAACTGCTGTTTTTGATATTGGAAAAACCAACAAGAAATTTTTCCTGTTCGATAAGCAGTACCAGGAAGTTTTTCGGGATTACACCCGTTTGCCACTTACGGTAGATGAAGACGGCTATCCCACCGAAGATATTACGCTGTTACAGCAGTGGATTAAAGATACCTTTCATTCGATTTTGGAAAGTGAGCAATATGAGGTAAAATCGATCAACTTTTCGACCTATGGTGCGAGTTTGGTGCATTTAGATCATCACGGCAATGTGCTAACGCCTTTATACAACTACACGAAATCGATTGAGAAGGAAATTACCGATGAGTTTTACGCAAAATATGGCGATGAATTAAAGATCGCTACCGAAACTGCATCGCCGCAATCGGGAATGCTCAATTCGGGATTACAGCTGTTTTGGCTGAAGAAAAAATACCCGGAGATTTTTAAGAAAATCAGGTACACGCTGCATTTACCGCAATATTTGTCGTTTTTATTTACTGGAATTCCCGTGAGTGAATATACCTCGATTGGCTGCCATACCAATTTATGGGATTATAATAAGGAAGATTATCACGATTGGGTGTATCAGGAAGGTTTCGATCAGTTATTTGGCCCCATTGTGCCCACGGCCAGCAGCATCAACACCTCTTATAAAGGCAAAAAAATAAAAATCGGCGTAGGCATTCACGACAGTTCTTCGGCATTATTACCCTATATTTTAAGCAAAAAGAAGCCTTTTTTACTCCTTTCCACCGGAACCTGGAGTATTTCGCTAAATCCGTTTAACGAAGAAAGTTTAGGAGAAAAAGACATTAAAAACAATTGCCTAAATTACCTGCGTGTAGATGGAAAACGGGTAAAGGCTTCCCGCTTTTTTATGGGAAATGAATATAGAATTCAGGTCGAAAAATTAGGCGAATACTACGGAAAAGAATACGGGTATCATCGTGATGTAAAGTTTGATCAGGAGTTATACTTACGGTTGATTGAAAAGCCTTCGATTTATTTCAAATTTGAAGGAATTTCCTTGAAACGCAAAGAATTGCATCAAACCGACTTGAATCCTTTTGCCACGTTTGAAGAAGCCTATCATCAATTGATGATCGAGTTGATGGAATTACAAATCCATACCATTCGGAACGCAATTGGAAATTCGCCCATCAACAAAATATACATCGACGGCGGTTTTACCGATAATGACGTATTTATGAAATTAATGGCGCATCATTTTAGTGAATTTAAAGTATTATCAACCCATTCCCCTTTAGGTTCAGCTTTAGGAGCTGCGATGGTGATTTCCAATAAAAAGGTAGATTCTAAATTTTTAAAAGAAAACTACCGAATGAAGAAGTTAGTCCCATTGCTCTTGACGAAGTAGTTGGAATTGAGATGTTAGAAATTAGATAATAGAAACTAGAATATAGACAAAAATCTTGATTCTAGAAACAAGAGAAAGGAAACAAGAAACAAGACGAACGTCATCCCGGACCTGCCTGCCGGCGAGGCTGGCTTGATCCGGGATCTCATCCTGCTGATAACGTGATGAGATTCCGTGTCAGGCACGGAATGACGAAAAGCAACTCTCGTGTCACTTCGAGTGATTTTATTGCAGCGATAGCGGAGATAAAATAGTATCGAGAAGCAATGAGAAACGAGGTCTCGATACAAATTTCAATTACCATTGAAATTCACTCGACCTGACAAGAAAATAGAGAATAGAACTAAGAGCCAAGAAACAGGAAACAGGAAACAGGAAACAGGAAACAGGAAACAATATATTGAAAACCAAACAATAACGGCGGCTGAGTGATTGCGAGGTAGGAGCAATTGTATCGAAGCCAAAGCGGAAATTGAAGTGAGAAGCTAGAAAAGAGAGAATCAAGAAACAAGACAATGTCTTCTCGACCGTTGAATGACATAACAGTTTTAAAACCTACCCACTTTTACGAAAACGATTGAAAAAATACTGGAAAATAACAGCTACACGTTGATAGCTAAAAGCTTAAAATAGAAAAAATGAGTCAGGCACAAATAGAACAAGAAGTTATAGAAGCGGAAGTTTCGGGAGAATTTGAACGTGAACGAGTACCGGAATCCAAGCTAAAAAGCTGGAAAAGCTTTTTGGGAATGTATGCCGGCGAACACGCCGCAGGAACCGAATTTGTCATTGGTCCACTTTTTTTAACCACCGGCGTAAGTGCTTTCGACTTAATTATCGGATTGCTTTTAGGAAATTTAATGGCGGTGTTAAGCTGGCGTTTTCTTACTGCGGAGATCGGAACAAAATTTAGATACACACTATATTATCATCTTGAAAAAATCTGCGGAAAACGACTCGTTACCGTTTATAATCTCGCTAACGGAATCTTATTCTGCTTCTTGGCCGGCGCGATGATTACCGTTTCTGCAACCGCTGTTGGCGTTCCTTTTAATATGGAAATGCCAAAGTTAACCGATACAATGCCCAATAGCGCAACCTGGGTGATTATCGTTTTAGCCATTGGCGCTGTTATTTCTATCATTGCCGCCAAAGGATATAGCACCGTCGCAAAAGCTGCCAATTGGATGAGTCCGATTATTGTAGCTGCTTTTGTGATCTGCGGAGTGGTTTCTTTGGTGAATTTAGACGTACATAGTTTTTCCGATTTTTGGAATATTTGGGGAGAAGGAAGCGAACCCTTTCCCGGACAAATAAAATATACGTTCTGGCACGTGTTTTTATGGTCTTGGTTTGCCAATGCCGCGATGCATATTGGGATGTCAGACCTTTCCGTGTTTCGATTCGCTAAAAAAGCAAGTTCAGGTTGGACCACCGCTGCCGGAATTTACATCGGGCATTATATCGCGTGGATTGCCGCAGCCTTATTGTATGCGGTATATTTAAAATCTCCCGAAGCCCAAGCTATTTTAGCCAGCGGTGAAGCGCCTTCGGTAGCGCCTGGGCCATTAGCTTATAATGCGATTGGCGCTTTCGGAATTATCGCGGTCATTCTTGCCGGATGGACCACAGCCAACCCAACCATTTACCGAGCCGGATTGGCTTTTCAGGCGATTATTCCGAAAGTCTCTACCGCCTGGGTCACCATTATCGCCGGAACCGTCGCTACCATCGCCGGATTATTCCCTGCTTTTGCAATGAAATTATTAGGTTTCGTAGCCCTTTACGGATTTATATTAGCCCCCATTGGCGCCATTATTGTTTTTGAATATTTCTTCGGAAATAAATTTGGAATTCAATCTTTCTACGCGCAAAAATCGGGTACTAAATTTAATCAGGCCGTCTTTTGGGCCTGGGTAATCAGTTTCGGGGTATTCTATTTTATTTCGGTTCAATTTGATGTGTTTCTATCCTTTGTTACCCTCCCCACCTGGCTTTGCTGCGGACTTTTATATTTAGTTTTTAGCAAGGTGGTACAGAAGAAAAGAGCACCCAAATCAAAAATCTCCTGGCAAGCCAGTGAGGTGTAAGTCTAAAAAACTTTTAAAATTCAAAGCGACTGAAAATATCAGTCGCTTTTTTTATACTACTAAGTGAATAGCAATAACTTAATACTTAGTTTAACACAATAAGCTGAAAGGCAAACCCATTAGGCATTAATCAGTTTTTTTACTTCGAGAAATTGGGGTAGGTATAACAATTATAAAAGAGCCTTTAATCTCGATTCTCGAGTAGAGTTAAAATTCAGTTTTCTCAATATACTTCAACCAAATTTTAATCAACTCTGTTCATAATATTTTTAGATAAACTAATCCAATTTTTTAAAAGTAGTACGACTTAGAATTTTAACATGATGAATGCAATCATGTTAATTAAAACATAATTTACACAAATTAAATAACTCTTTACACATTTCCAACCTGTAACAAATCATCACTTTTTTACAAAAAATTGACACAAAAAACAAATTAAATCGATTTATCAATAACAATTTATCACTTAAGCAGCATAGTGCAGGATACGAAAACGATTTCCCTACTATAATTTAGCTTTATAGATTATTTAACACTTCTAACTATCGATATATCATTACAACCTTAAACTATATGAAAATATTTAATAAATCAATATTCGTTATTGCCATGCTTCTAGTCTTAAGTTGCAGCGACGAAGAATTTGATGAATATTATGGAAGACCTGAAGATTTAGAAGAACCTATTTATCAAATCCTCGAAGAACGAGGTAACTTCACTTCCTTACTTGCTACCATTGATAAAGCCGGTTATAAAAATATCCTTGGAAAATCTGGATACTGGACAATGTTTGCTCCAAATGATGAAGCTTTTTCAAGCTTCCTTCAAAATGAAGGAATTTCGAATATCGAAAATATCGATTCTACTCTTGCAGGAAAAATTGTAAGATACGCTCTCGTTTACAATGCTTTTAGAACAGAGCGACTATCAGATTATCAATCTGATACAGGGTGGGAAGAAGATCTAGCTTTTAGAAGAAGAACAGCTTATTATGATGGTTTTCAGGAAGAAATGGTAGATGGACAGCAAAGAATAGTTGTTTCGTCTAACCGAAACAATGCTGAGGGCGCAGATTACTACATTCCGGGAGATAACAATAACAAATACTTAAGCTATTTTATCGATGAATTTATGCAAGCACAAAATTTAAGTGCGTATGATTATAATTTCTTTTTCCCAGAGGCAAACTATTCCGGATTTAACCTGTTGAGTGCAGCTGTACAAACTGAAAATATTGTTGCTGAAAACGGAATCATTCACGAAGTAAACAAAGTGTCCCTACCGTTAATAAACTTAGACCAAAAATTAGCTAATGATGAACATTATAGCCTGTTCTATACTATTTTAAAAGAGAATCTTGTTAATTATGTTTACGATGAAGACGCTACTACTGCATATCAAAACTACAGTAGAAATTCTAAAGATGTTTACGTTAAGGTTTATGACCCTGCTTTAGCCTTTTCCCCTAACAATGAAAACTTTTTAAAAGAAGCCGACAATGATGGGCAAAGTGATGCCTATACCATTTTTGCTCCTAAAAACGATGTATTACAACAATTTATCGATGAGGTTCTTTTAAAAAATTATAGCTCTCTGGATGTTCTTCCAAAATATATTTTTGAAGATTTCTATAACGCACACATGGTTCAGAATGCCGTTTGGCCTTCTCTACTTGCAGGGTATAATAATGAATTAAATGAAGAATTACGATTTGACTTATCTACAGATATAGCAGAGGCAAAAGTGTTGAGCAACGGATTTTTCTATGGTACGAATAAAATTCAGGAATCAAATCTATTTTTCAGCGTTTACACTTCAGCATATCTTGATCCAGAATTCACATTGGCGACCAGATTATTTAATGATGGATCTGGATATCGTGAAATCACTAGTAATATTAATAATCGTTATACGCTTTTCTTACCATCAGATGATGTTTTAAGGAATTTGGGGTTCGACTATAATATTAATAGATCTGAATGGGTATATACTTCGCCTGAAACCGGGAACACGGTAGTAGGTACCATTGCCAGAACCCGATTAACGCGAATACTCTACAATGGGATTATACCCACTCCAAACGGGGAGTTAAACGATCTTTCTGGCTCTGGAATTATTAGATCTGGTGATTTAGATTTACCAGGGGAATATATCAAATGGGAAAATAATACAGTTTATGCAGCAGGAAATGAAGTTATTGAAAATCGCGTAAATATTATTGGATATGAAGATCAACGAAATGGAAGAACTTATTATATCGACAATTTATTAGAATTCAGTGAAGAACCTCCAGGATTAGATATTCAAAGACTTGCTGAAGAACCAGAATCTCCTTTCACAAACTTCTACAATTACCTAAACAACTCCTCTCTTTATGATGCTGCTTCGGGTAACATTCAGGGATTGGAAATTGGGACTTCCTATACTTTCGCTATTCCTAACAACGAGGCTATAATACAAGCTGTAAAAGATGGTGAATTACCAGGCGATCAGGAAACTGGAGAACCAAATTATACTCCGGCAGGCCAATTTGAAATCGATCAGGTAACCGACTTTATTAGATATCATATTCTTGCTACCCGAACAATTTCGGATGATGGTCTTACCGGAGGACAAATCGAGACACTATTACAAGACGACCTTGGTGAGAAAACCTATATCTCTATACTAAATTCAACAGGAGAACTCACTTTTATAGACTCCGCCGGTAGAGAGGCTAATTATATCCCATCTCAAAGTAATAATCTAGCAGACCGTAGCTTAATCCACCTAATCGACAATTATCTTTTATATACAAATTAAGATGAGACAAAAATTTACCAGCTATCTCTATTATTTAACCTTACTCACCGTATGTCTAACGGGAAACGCTATCCTGGCGCAGAACAATGTTATACGGGGAACAATTATAGATGCAGAAACTAAAGATCCTATTGCGGGCGCCACAGTAATCGAGCAGGATGCAGAAAATAGGACAATTACTGGTGTAATATCAGATTTCGATGGGAATTTCGCAATTAAAATTAAGAATCCTAACAATAACTTATCGGTATCTACTATGGGATATAGTTCTAAAACTATTCCTTTAACCGGTGCCAGTGAATATACTATTGAACTTATCCCTTCAGTCAGCGATTTGGAAGAAGTTCTTATCACCGCAGAAAAGCCTGTTGATAATGGTTTAATAGGAATTGCTGAAAGAAATTTAACTACCAGTGTGGTAACCGTTAAGGCCTCTGATCTTGAAAATACACAAGCAGCATCTATCGATGAAGCTTTACAGGGTAGAATGCCCGGGGTAGATATTACAGCGAACACAGGAGATCCAGGTGCAGGAATGCAAATTAGGATTAGAGGAACATCTTCGATTAATGGCTCATCAGACCCATTGGTGGTAGTTGACGGGATGCCTTACGAAACTTCTATCCCAGAGGATTTTAATTTTGGGAGTGCAGATGAACAGGGATATGCTGCGCTTTTAAATATTGCTCCATCAGATATTGAAAGTATTAGTGTCTTAAAAGATGCAGCAGCAACTGCAATGTGGGGAGCCCGGGCAGCTAGTGGAGTCTTAATTATTAATACAAAAAGGGGATCTGTAGGAGCTCCAAAAATAGGTTACACTTTTATAGGTACACTTTCAAAACTGCCAAAAACAATACCTATGCTTAATGGTGATCAATATTCTATGCTTATACCCGAAGAATACATGAATCGGAACGGTACCCCCTTAAACACTCTCAACGTTAAAGAATTTCAATACGATCCTCAACAAGTTTATTATTATATGAATTATGGCAATAATACCGATTGGGTAGATGCTATTTCGCAAACTGGTTTAACTGGGGAACATAACCTATCGCTACAAGGGGGCGGTAAAAAAGCAAGATACTTTACTTCGGTTGGATATTATGATTCTAAAGGAGTTACAAAAGGCACAGGTTACCAACGTATTACTGGGAGACTGAACCTTGATTACGTAGTATCAGATCGCATTCGCTTTAAAGCCGATCTGGCCTACACGCATTCTTCAACCGATAGAAATTATGTAAATGGTACCGGCAGCGGTGACCGGTTAAGAAGTGTTGCCTATACAAAAATGCCGAATATGAGCATTTATGAATACAACAATTTTGGAGAATTAACCCCTAACTACTTCTCCCCTGCTCAAAATATTCAGGGATTGTACCCAGGTACGTATAATCCCGTAGCTATGGCCGAATATGCATCGAATATACAAACAGGAGAGCGAATTGTACCACATTTCAATCTACAGGTAGATTTAGTCCCTAAAAGATTAGTTTCTACTTTTGATATTCAATTTGATTTCAACAGTACTAAAGCAAAAGCTTTTCTTCCCCAAAATGCTACAGGAAGGCCTTTTACCGAAACTGTGGTGAACCGGGCTTCAGATTCAGATGTTGATATTGCGAGTATTACCTCTAAAACAAACCTTATTTATACCCCAGATATTGGAGATAAACATAGTTTGCAAAGTATTCTTTCCTTACAAACCAATGATTTTATTTATGAATCTCATAATGCATTAACTTCAAATACGGCATCGTCTTTTTTAACAGATCCATCGGTACCCTCAAGAACTCAAAATGCAGAGTTGCAATTGTACACGAATAGTAGTCAGTCTAGAAGCGTGGCAGCATTAGTCAATACTCAATATAGTTTATTAGACCGGTATATTATAAATGTGGGATTAAGAGGAGATGGGAACTCAAAATTTGGCCCGGATAACAGATATGCACTTTTCCCATCGGTTTCAACAAGATGGAGGGTTTCTGGTGAGCCATTTATGCAAAATCTTGACTGGTTGGATGATTTTAGTTTTAGAGCCAGTTACGGACAATCTGGTAGAGCTCCCAGATACGATTATAGGTACTTTAATATCTACGGAAATTTTAATGCCGAATACCTGGGCTATAATGGGGTATATCCTCAAAATATACAATTAAGTAACCTAAAATGGGAAACCCTGGTAGGTAAAAACCTTGGGCTAAACCTACGAATGTTTGATCAAAGAGTAACCTTAGATGTAGATGTGTATCAAAACACGACACACGATCTAATTTTTCAAAATCTTGATTTAACCACTGTTTCAGGATATAACCAAATTGATCAAAACGTTGGGGTAATCGATAACCAGGGCTGGGAAATTGGTCTATACACCACGCCGATAAAAACAGATAAATGGAAAGTAGATTTTAATTTCAATATTTCCCGAAACCAAAATATCATTCGGGAAATATCAGAATATTTCCCCAGCGAAAGCGGTAACGTAGATCGTAACGGAGAATTTAAACGGTTCTTACAGATAGATAATCCTTTTGGGTCGTTTTATGGCTATCGGTTTAAAGGCGTATATCCAGATCTGGAATCCACACAGGCTAGAGATGCTAATGGCGATATTATTACAGGACCCAATGGACAAATTGTATATATGCGGTTTAATTATCCCAATACGGATTATGTTTTCCAACCGGGGGACGCCATTTATGAAGATATCAATAAAGATGGGAATATCGACAGCCGTGATGTGGTGTATTTAGGGAACAGTAATCCAAAATTCACCGGCGGTTTTGGTCCCTCTATTACATTTAATAACCAGTTCAAGTTATTAGCATTTTTCACTTATCGGCTGGATTATGATATTGTTAATGGTACAGATATGCTTACTACCAACATGTATGGTTGGGATAACCAAAGTACTGCCGTATTAGATCGATGGCGAAACCCGGGAGATCAAACAAATATCCCAAGAGCTATTTATCAGGGAGGATATAACTGGTTAGGATCAGACAGGTATGTAGAAGATGCTTCATTTCTTAGATTTAGATCGGCTACGTTTAGCTATAGCTTACCAAAATCTGCTTTAGAAAATTTAAGATTAGACGATTTAAGGGTATATGTTACCGCAGATAATATAATGACCTTCACAAACTATCGCGGACAGGATCCCGAAGTAAATATGCGAGGCGGGGATCCTTTTGGTATCGCCATAGATTATTCGCGAACACCCCCAACAAGACGTTTCACTCTAGGAATACAAACCAGATTTTAAAACTCACAACCTATGCGAATCAAAATAACACATACCATACTTGTAATCTTCGCACTACTAACTTTTTCCTGCGATGATTATCTGGATTTGAGGCCACAAGACGGCACCGTAAGACAGGATTTCTGGAAAACTAAAGAAGATATAAAAGCGGCGGTTATAGGTATTTATTCTAGTATGCTAAACAGTCCGCCTTCTGTTAGTGACAGAACATTGGCCGAATATCTTTTTATGTACGGCGAACTAAGGGGCGATATGATAGCACCAGGCCCTAATGTTATAGATGAACAAACAGATGTTATAACTTCTAATATCCTGCCTTCTAATTCAATTACTTCTTGGGCTACATTTTATAGAATTATAAATTATTGTAATACGGTGATCGACCTTGCTCCTGCCGTTCTCGAAGAAGATCCAACATTAACACAGGAGCAATTGGACAATTATTTGGCAGAAGCGCTAACCATAAGAGCCTATATGTATTTCACACTAGCAAGAAGCTTTAAAGATGTGCCTTTAAAATTGGAAGCTACACTAAGCGATGAGGATAATTTTCAATTACCAGTCACACCACAACAACAAATTTTCGAACAGGTAAAAATAGATCTTGAAAAAGCAGAATCTTTAGCGACTGAGGACTATGGAAATATCCCAGAAAATAAAGGTAGAATTACCAAACATGCCATTAACGCTATACAAACAGATGTATATTTATGGACTGGGGAATATCAAAATGCTCTTGAAGCGGCAGACAAAGTTATCAATTCTGGAAATTACAGCTTAATTGTTGCTACCAACAATTGGTTTAACACAGTGTATGCCCGGGGTAATTCTTCTGAAAGTATTTTTGAATTCCAGTATACCCCCCAAAACCTAAACCCATTTTATAACATATTTCTACAAAGACCTCAATTTTTAGCCGCACCCTCAGTCTTAGAAGATGTTTTTGGAGTAGATTATGATGATCCCGAAAATAAAGATATCAGGGGAGAAAGAGCTGCCATGGTTCCCGGAACCAATGAAATCTACAAATACACCGGTCTTAATGAAAATGAAAGAAAAGCACTTCAAAATTCAGATACACATTGGTTCGTTTACCGTTATGCTGGCGTCCTTTTATTAAAAGCTGAAGTGCTAAATCAATTAGGGCGAGGTGCTGAAGCCCTTGAAATAATAGAAGAAATTAGGGAGGCCAGAGAGGCCATACAGGCAACTTCACAAAATGTAAATCCTGATAATAAAAATGCGGTGACAGATTACATTCTTGCCGAACGTTCCAGAGAACTTGCTTTTGAAGGCAAAAGATGGTTCGATATTTTAAGAAATGCACGTAGAAATGAGTATGAGCGACTGGATATCCTAATTGCAGTGGCCATAAACAGTGCCCCACCAAGCCAGCAACAATCTATTGTAAACAAATTACAAGATCCCAATAGCCATTACTTACCTATTAATGAGTATGAGTTATACACCAATAAAGAATTAACCCAGAACCCGTTTTATAATTAAAAACTTAAGTCATGAATAAAGTATTAAACACTGCGTTTTTTTGGAGACTTAGCCTTTTAGCTGTTCTGGCTATTGTAATTATCAATTGTACTTCAGAAAAATATAAAGAATCTACCGACGAAACACTGAATATTACCGGATACCTTGAAAATAACACGGAACAGTATTCTATGTTTCTGGAAATACTGGAAACGACCAATTATTCAACATTTATGAATACCTATGGTACCTACACATTATTTCTTCCAACAAACCAAGCGGTTCAAAATTACTTAAATGAAGAAGGATTTTCCTCCATTAGCGACATCCCGATCGAAGATCTGGAAGATTTAGCCAAATTACATGTGTTAGAAGAACGTATTGAGACCACAAGTTTTAATGACGGAAAAATTTCAACTCCATCAATGCAGGGACAGTATTTAATAACCGGTGCCGTTAATATTGATGGTTCTTCGAATATTACCGTAAACAAAGATGCACGTATCACTACCTCTAATATCGAAGTTGGAAATGGGATTATTCATGTGATCGATAAAGTTTTAAAAGTAGCTAATAAAACGCTGGCAAAGATGATCGATAATAATGAATCCCTATCTATTTTCGCTACGGCCTTAAAAGAAACAGGCTGGTATGAAGTTTTAGACAAACCACTAACCTACGACAATGATAGTATTCCCAGCTATCTAACAGTGATCGCACAAAGTGACGAAGTCTTTAGCCAAAATGGCATTAACTCTTATACTGAGTTAGAAGATACTTATAGTCATCTTAATAACCCCACGAATCCAAAAGACAGCTTAAATTTATTTGTTGCTTATCGAATTATTCCCGGATTAAACTATTTAGCAGATCTTGTAGGAACAAGCACTGTTTTAACCAAAGCACCTCTAGAAGTTATAGGCATCAAGTTAAAACGGGATAGTATCGTATTGAATGAGGAAACCTTTAATGGTGTTTTTGAAGAAGGCGTGGCTATAAAAAGAGACGCCAGCGATATCACAGCTTCCAACGGAGCTATTCATTTTGTTGACGATAATTTCTTCATCAAAAAAAGATTCCCTTCCCCGGTGTATTTTGATCCGGCAGATCAACCAGAATTTAGACAGCTAAGTGCGGTATTTAGAAAACCAGGAAATTACGCTTCATTAAATAGTTCAGAACTTAGTGAAATTAATTATGAAGGATCCTATGACCTTACCTATGCCTCGCCACCTATTGGAGATAGAACTGGAAGAGGCTGGCATGGCGATGTATTGGAATTAGTGCGCTTTAGAACTGGGGTTACCAATAATCTTGAATTTACTACACCTGTCATTATTAAAGGACAGTATAAAGTCTGGGTCTCTTATAGAGCATCAGACAGACAGCCTAGAGTAAAAGCGTTCTTTAATGGTCAGGAACTTCCTAGAATTGCCAACTTTAGTGAGTATGGGAATACCGAGTTACCTGAGAGAGTTCTGGAATCGCAGGGATACAAACGACACATCTATCCTTATGATAACGCATTCTACAGTCGATTAATGGGCATTATAAATGTTGAAACAACTGGCCGACATAAATTTATGCTTCAATCTACGGAATATGCGGGATATAACACATGGCTGGATGTTATCGAATTTAGACCCGTAGATATGGATCAGTTATATCCAAAATTTGAGTCTGGTGGAGACGGACTTATCTACGAATCAGATATTAATTAAACTAATCCATAAAAAGGATGATATCAAATTATAACCATAAACTCATTTTGGTAGCTGTTCTGGCTATTGTATCGGTTATCTCATGCTCAGATCCATGGGATGATCATGCAAAAATGGTAGATGCTAACCTTAACGAAAAACTGAATATTAGAATTAATAATACACCAGAAACATCCGATTTTGGGGCATTACTTATCGAAACAGGATATGATAGCATATTATCATCGGCCAAAACTTATACCGTTTGGGTACCAACCAATGAAGCTATGGCTCAGGTCGATGCTTCAGTTTTAGCAGATATGGAGGATAAACAATTATTTGTTTTGAACCACATTGCCCTTACCTCCTACTCTTCAGTAACCGATAAGGATACCGTTTCAGTAGCTATGCTTTCCGATAAATATTTAGAATTTAAAAATGGTAATATGATTGCCGAATCTAATGTACTAACAGCCGATCAATATGCTGAAAATGGTCTATATCACATTATAGATAAAGCCTTAACTCCCAGAAGGAACATTTGGGAATATCTTCAGGATGAAGCAGCTTCTAATGCCATGAGTAAATTTATAATGAGTTTGGATGAATTTGATATCTATCCTTCAGATAGTTTACCTAAAGCAATGGCTGAAAAAAGTGAAGAAATAATGTTCGCCGATTCCTTAACGAACTCCTATTTATTAAATGTTTACAATCTTAATAACGAAAAGAATAAATACACTTTCTTTTTATTAGAGGATGAAGGCTATAAAAATCAGGTAGAAACCTTAAAGCCTTACTTAAATAAAGGAACTACCGATTCTACGACTACCTACGCCAGCTATTTTGCTGTTAGGGATATGGCTTTTCATAAATCATATTCTAGGGAAAATTTACCAGACGCGTTAACTTCTAGATTTGGTGTTAAGGTACCGGTGAATAAGAATAGGATTTTAGAAGAAGTTAAGCTTAGTAATGGTATCTTATTTAAAATGAGCACCGTTGATGTTCCTTTAGAAAAAAGATTATTAAGCACTGTTATCGAGGGGGAAAATCCATCGGGTTTTAGTCAGGGCGATAAACGTATTAATACCTTCTACAGAGAGAAAGCCAGTCCTTCTGGTGAACCGTTTTCAGACATTATGGTTCAAAATCACGAAGTTCCTAAATTCGGCATCTACTATACCGCCAACAATTTATATAGCACCACGTATCGCGTATACTGGCGTGCCGTTAATGATATTCAGGAAAATACATTTCAACAAGCTTTAAGAATAGGAGGAGAATTTCAGGCAGATGGAACAGTAGCAAATCCAATAGCCAGCCTGCCCTACACCGATGTTCCTCCAGATGATTATAGTGAAGTTTTTATAGGGGAATTTACCCTTGAAGAAGCCGGTAATTTAGACCTGATCACTTTACTAGCCGCAAATACTGCTGTAAATGGTCAAAACACCTTAACACTAGATTATTTAAAATTTGTACCTGTAATTAAATAAAGATATTTAAAGACATTAAACCAATAATTATGCAAAGAATAATACCACTAACCTTTCTTATCGGTATATTGGTTGCTTCAGGATTTCCTGCAGAGGTCCGTGCCCAAAATTCAGATGCCACAAGTGTTGCTACTGAAAAAGTTCAGGGAATTAAAGTTGCGGGTATAGTTAGAAACGCAAAAACTTCCGAAGGAATTTCAGGGATAAATATTGCCGTTACCGGTTATTCTGCTGCGATTACCAACGAGGATGGTACATTCCAGATCAATGTGCCTCATTTAAATGCGCTATTAAACCTAAGCGGACAGGATTTTCAGACAAAAATTTATCCTTTAAATAACCAAAATCAGGATATTGAAATCTTGTTATATGAAGAGAACTATTCGCCATTTTATCGAATAGGCGAATTACCGGGCGGAGAACAATTACAGTATGCTAATGCTAAATCAACAAGCGTTGTAGATTTTAGCGAAGACCAGTGGAGTGCCCCAGTAAACGAATCTGTTGGAGATTTTCTTCAGGGTAAAGTAGCGGGTTTAAATATTATCCGAAAATCCGGGGTACCCGGGGCCGGTGCTTATATAAACCTTAGAGGTTTCACCTCACTTTATGCCACCAATAAGCCTTTAATCGTCGTAGATGGTATGATTTACGACGATGAAGATTATGGCTCTGGTATTATTCAAAATAACATGTCTTCTCCGCTATCAATGATCGATGTAAAAGATATAGAAGATGTGACCATATTAAAAGACGGTAGCGCTTTATACGGAACTAAAGGAGCTAATGGAGTTATAGAAATTACCACTACACGACCAACAGACCTAAGTACCAAAATTGATTTTACCGTTTATGGCGGAGTAAATTCTAGACCTGATAATTTACCGGTACTTAATGCGAATCAATATCGAACGTATTTAACCCAGGCCGTAAGTACACGAGGATATTCTCCAGAACAAATAGCTAACCTGCCCTGGATGACAGATAACAGGCAAAGTGAGGCTTATTATTTATACAATAATCAAACAAACTGGCAGGATCAGGTTTTTGAAAATAGTGCCAATCAAAATTATTACCTAAAAATAAGGGGGGGTGACGAAATTGCTAAATACGGACTTTCTGTTGGATATGTTAAGGCTGAAGGTATTACAAACTATTCAGATTTACAACGCTATCATACCCGCCTTAATGCCGCTTTAAAACTTACCGAAAGATTAAATGTAAATGCAAATCTCTCTTTTATACACAATACCGAAAATCAAAGAGATCAGGGCCTGGCCTATAAAACCAATCCCATGTATTTAGCATTGGTAAAATCTCCTTTTATGTCTATAAATGCCATAAATGGAAATGGAGAAGTCTCCCCTAACCTGGCAGATGTAGACATCTTTGATATAAGCAATCCATTAGCAATCGAGCAGGAAGGAATAGGAAATAATAAGAATTATAGATTTTATGGTAATCTTCATTTTAGATATGATATCAACGAATTTTGGAATGCCAACCTATTAGCCGGATTAACCTATAATAAAGAAAGAGAAAACTTCTTTATCCCAGATTTTGGTGTTGCAGATATTACGTTGCCTTTAGCCATAGCCAAAAACCGAAGCGGTAGTGAAGTACAAAGATTATACGCAATTTATACTGATGCTTTTATCAATTTCAACAAACGTTTTAACCATAAACATGGACTGGATTTAAAAATTGGATTACGCAGCCAGAATGTAGAAACCGAAAGTGATCTGGGATTAGGCTATAATTCTGCTACAGACGATTTTACCAGTGTTGGCGCCGGGAGTAACCTTTTAAGATATGTTGGTGGTCATCTGGGAGAATATAATTGGCTAAACGCTTATGTAAGTACAAAATACGATTACCTGAATAAATATTTTATAAGCTTTAGCGGATCGGTAGATGGTTCCAGTCGCTTTGGAGATGAAGTTGAAAAAGGAGCCATTAATATAGGAGAAAATGCGTTTTCTGTTTTAGGGTCATTATCTGGCGCATGGATAGTATCTTCAGAGAATTTCCTTAAAAATGTAGCTCCCATAAACCTGCTAAAATTAAGAGGGGGAATCACTTTTACCGGGAATGACGATATTGGGAATTTCACCGCACAACAATATTATATTTCCCAAAATTTACTGGGTTTACAGGGACTGGTAAGAGGTAATATCGGTAATCCACATCTTCAATGGGAAACAATAAGAAAAATAAATCTGGGAGTAGATATTTCTTTATTCAACGAAAGGTTAAATGCAAGCGTAGAAGTATTTGATAATAAAACTACAGATATGATTACCTATCAACCTGCCAAAGAGATTACAGGTTTCGATTATGTAGTATCTAATGCTGGAAGTATGCAAACAAGAGGTATAGAAGTAAGTCTGGAAAGTAGATTAATTAATACTGAAAATACAAGTTTTGATCTGGGCATTAATATCTCCAGATACGAAAATGAAATTTTAAGTATTCCTAATGATCGCATCATTACTGAATTTGGTGGAGCCTCTTATGTAACGTACCAGGGCATGGATGCTAATCTCTTCTATGGATATCATACCAATGGAGTGTACGCGACAACTGCTGAAGCTCAGGCCGCTGGTCTTACAAAGCGAATGGCCAATGGAGATCTGGAGCCATTTAAGGGCGGAGATATGATATTTACAGATTTTAATGGTGATAACATTATTGATGAAGACGATAAAGCCATTATCGGCAACCCTAATCCCGATTTCTTCGGAAGTATTTCAGCCAATTTCACTTATAAGAGATTTTCAATTTCAGGATTATTCAGCTTCTCTTTAGGGAACGATCTTTATAATGGATTACGCTATCACATGGAAAAAATGAGTGGTTACGAAAACCAAAGTATCGCAGTAGCCAATAGATGGAGGGCTGAAGGGCAACAGACTAATATCCCTAGGGTAAACTGGGGTGATCCCATGGGTAATGCTTACTTCTCTAATCGCTGGATAGAAGACGGCTCTTATTTAAGATTAAAAACACTGGTTCTTAATTATAATCTTAATGTACGCAATATGGATTTTTTAAGATATATCAATTTATATGCAACGGCTAACAACCTGTTTACCCTTACAGATTATTTAGGCTACGATCCAGAGTTTAGCGCCACTCAGTCAATTTTTGGACAGGGAGCAGATATAGGTTTAATGCCACAATTTAGAACGATACAATTGGGATTAAGATTAGGACTTTAATAGCTTGTTTTTCAGAAAAAAACATAAAGACATGATTAAAATAAATAAAAAAATATTAACCTGCGGTGCGCTTGCCATTCTCTTAGGATTCACTTCCTGTGAAGATTATTTAGATGTAAAACCACAGGACAAATTAAATGAAGAACAGGTATATAACGACCTGTATGATGCCGATGCCGCGGTAGTGGGAATTTATGGCAAGCTTATGGGGCTCGCCGGTAAATATATTGTACTTAACGAGCTTCGGGCAGATCTTATAAGTCCTACCAGAAATTCTTCTCCAGATATAGAAGAATTAAATACACATACAGTTTCAAAAGACAATCCTTATGCGAATCCGCGTGATTTTTACGAAGTGATAAACAACTGTAATGATGCCCTAAAGAATTTTAGGGTCATGCTGGAAAATAACAAAATAGACGCAGATGAATTTAATGAAAGATATGCTGATATTGGAACTTTAAGAAGCTGGTTATATTTACAATTAGGCATGCACTATGGGGAGGTTCCTTACGTTACCGAACCTATCGAAAAATTAGAAGATTTACAAAACGAAAATCTGTATCCAAGACTTCGTTTAGAAGATTTAATCAAAGAACTGATTAATTTCACTGAAGGCCTTCCTTATACCGATCCCTATAATCAAAATAGCTCGCTGGTTGTAGATGTAGATGGGTACAACACCGCTAAATTCTTTATAAATAAAGAGGTGGTTTTAGGAGATTTACAACTTTGGAATGGTAATTATACTGAAGCCGCCTCACATTATAAAAATGTAATGGAAACTTCCAGTAATGGTACAGACAGCTATTATTATGACACCTACCGGATAATTTATAATTCACCTAACACGGTAGATTTAGGCGTAGAATATCAGCGTTATAGAGAGCAGGATGCAAGAGCATTAATCAATTCTAATACCGATGGCTGGGGAAGTATTTTTGCCAGAGATCAGGACGATCGTTGGAATCAGGAGTGGATTTGGTCCCTCCCATTCGATTCTAATTTTGCTCCAGAGAATCCTTTTATCAATTTATTTTCGATTCAATCTGGGGACTATGTTTTAAAACCTTCGCAAAGAGCTATTGCATTATGGAATAATCAAAATCAATTAAATGGCTTTCCTTATGATGCCCGTGGTAAGATTTTTAGTTATCTGGATGTAGGAGGAAATCCCGTAGTAAAAAAATATCTCTACAATTTTTTAAGTGAAGAAACTCAAATGCCTGTAGATGTTTTTAATCGCGACGGTAGATGGTTTTTATATCGAGCAGCAAAACTACATCTAAGATTTGCTGAAGCGGCAAACCGCGACGGACACCATAAATTAGCCGATGCCCTACTTAATTACGGCATTCAAAATGCCTATACCGTAGACGGAGTAGAAGATGTTAGCGATATAGAACAGACCAACCTACCTTTCCCTTATAATTTTGATGCCAGAAAGGGTGACTTTCCTTTTTACAGAGGGCCATGGTATAGAAATGGTGGGATTAGAGGAAGAGCTTATGTAGAACGTGCAGAAGTTGTGGGCGACAGTTTAATTGCTATAGAAAATAATATTATAGAAGAAGCCGCATTAGAATTAGCTTTTGAAGGAAATCGTTGGGGTGATTTGGTACGTGTAGCCATACACCGCAATGATCCTTCCTTTTTAGCAGATAAAGTCTACGAAAAATTAGCTGCTGAAGGAAACCCAGAAGCTAACTCGGTTAGAGCCAGATTAATGAGTCGTCAAAACTGGTTTTTACCTTTTAAATGGGAAAATCAGGAAGACTAAATCAGGCAAGTACAGGACACAAAAACTTAATATTTACAGCATTTTAGTGTAAATTTCACTATTATGACATTAAGAATTTTAAGACAAGTACTCATATTATCGATTTTCATCGTCTTTTCCTGTAAAGAAGAGGATAAAAAAATTGAACCTAAAAAAGATCATGAGCCATTAGCCTGGATTGATAACGTTGGGGCGAAAAATCTAAATTTTCAGGATAAAACCTACTGGGTAAACGATTTTGGTGCTAAAAACAACTCCACTTCATTAAGTACAGAAGCTATTCAAAAAGCGATTGGCGAATGCGCAAAAAATGGAGGTGGAAAAGTCTCTTTTAAACCTGGCATATACCTTTCAGGATCTATATTCGTAAAAAAAGGAGTTCATTTTAATATTCCCGAAGGAGTAGAATTAAGAGGTAGCGAAAATATCGAAGATTACCCGGAAATTGATACCAGAGTTGCCGGAATTGAAATGAAATGGCCGGCGGCCCTGATTAATGTTAGTAACCAAAATGAAGTCTTAATAGATGGCTCTGGTACTGTAAATGCTCAGGGAAAGGTCTTTTGGGATTACTACTGGAATCTTAGAAAAGAATATGAACCAAAAGGCTTACGCTGGATCGTAGATTATGATGCAAAAAGACCCAGAACTATTTTAATTTCAGACTCAGAAAATGTCATTCTTAAAGATTTAAACATTCAAAAAGCCGGATTTTGGACGGTACAGGTGCTCTATTCAAAATATATCACGGTAGATGGATTAACGATCAGAAATAATATTGGTGGACACGGCCCAAGTACCGATGGTGTTGATATTGATTCTTCAGAATGGATTTTAGTTGAAAATTGTGATATCGACTGTAACGATGATAATTTTTGTCTAAAAGCAGGACGTGATTGGGATGGACAACGCGTGAATAAACCCACACAATATGTTGTGATAAGAAACTCTATTGCCCGGGCAGGCTCAGGATTATTTACTATTGGTAGCGAAACGGCCGGAGATATTCGGCATGTGTATGTCTCAAATATCAAAGGCATAGGAACTAAGAATGGTTTAAATATTAAATCTGCAATTACCAGAGGAGGCGCTGTTGAAGATATTCATCTAGAAAATATCGCAATGGATAGCGTTCAGACCTTTATGGAGGTCTCTATGAATTGGAACCCAAGTTACAGCTACTCTAAACTTCCTGAAGGCTATGATATAGATTCCATACCACAACGTTGGCAAACGCTACTGAAAGAAGTAAAACCTGCCTCTAAAGGGATTCCTACATTCAAGAATATTACACTCAAAAATATAGACGTAAGCGGTGCAAAAAGAGCTATTAACGTAAATGGTCTGGAAAATTCGTACATCACCGATGTGACGATGGAAAATGTGCAAATACAAGCAGAAACCGCTGGACAAATAAACTATAGCAAAAACTGGCGGTTAAATACGTTTAGTTTAAAAACAAAAGACACTTCAAAAGTTAAAATTTCAAATGCTCCCGGCGTTTCTATTGCCGATTCTTTGTATCAAAACTAAATTTTACCATCACCTCTCATTCGGTATTATCATTACACTCAGCCTATGATAGTACCGATTTTTTATTTACAATAATCTCAATATTAAATCATTTTTTTTAAATAAACCGCAGTACAGTACAGGATACCTGAACTTTATTTTAAAAATATATTTGAATCATGAGAATATACAAATTACCTATCCAAAATGAAAAATGATTATACTAAAAGCTTTTTAATAGTTTTGATGCTCTTCCTAAGTGCAGTGAGTTTTGCACAGGAAAAAACTATTAGCGGTATCGTTAAAGATGCCAATAATGTTCCCATGCCGGGTGTTAATGTCTTTATCAAGGGAACTGACACAGGAATTCAAACCGATTTTGATGGAAAATATAGCTTAACCGCTTCTCCCGGAGACATCATTGTATTTTCTTTTATCGGAACGAAAACGATTGAAAAAACCATTGGTTCACAAGCTCAAATAAATGTGATTATGGAAGAAGACACCGATAGCTTAGAAGAAGTTGTGGTGGTAGGATACGGAACACAGAAAAAATCTGATATTACCGGGGCAATATCCTCTGTATCTTCTGAAGAATTAAACGCATTTCCCGTGCAAAGTACCTTACAGGGTATTCAGGGAAAAGCTGCAGGAGTAGATATTTCTTCTAACGCCAGACCAGGAGAAATAGGCGCTATAAGAATCAGGGGAAATCGCTCAATCTCTGGGGGTAATTCTCCACTTTATGTAGTTGATGGCGTGCCATTACAATCTGGCGGTTTAGAAATGTTAAACCCCAATGATATAGAATCCATAGAAATCCTAAAAGATGCTTCAGCAACAGCTATATATGGTTCCAGAGGGGCTAATGGTGTCGTTTTAGTAAGCACTAAAAAAGGCAGACAAGGAAGAGCTCAGATTAATTTTGATAGTTCGGTTACCATAGAAAACATAAGAAATCTTGCCGATTACTGGAACGGAAATGAATATGCCCAATACCGTCGTGATGCCTTAAGAGGAGCTGGATTATACACTACACCCTATCCAAATGCCACAGATGATTTCAACTATTTTGGCGGAGACCAAGCCGCTTTGAACAATATCCTTAGTGCCTATAACATCACTGGATACAACGCAGATGGCACCCCTATAGCAGAGACAAGAGCCGCCACGGCAGAAGAACAGGCGTTGTATGGCGTAAATCAAATACCCATTTATAACGGGTCTAACATCCAAACAACCAACTGGACCGACTATGTGGAACAATCAGGTATATTACAACAGTATAACCTAAGTGCCAATATGGGTACTGAAAGAATGACCGGATATATTTCTGGAGGATATCTTGACCAAATAGGAACAGTAGCCGGCCAAAAATATAAAAGATATACCGGTTTGGTTAATCTGGAGCTACAGGCAACCGACTGGTTTAAAATTGGTGGAACGATAAACGGGTCCTATAGCGTACAGGATTATGGATACGCCGCAGGAGGCTCCAGAGGGTCAAGAACACTTTACGAAGCTGCATTAGGTCAACTTCCTTTCGCCAGACCATACGACGAAAACGGTGATTATATTTTTAATCCCGGCGGAAACCCTAATATCGTAAATCCCATTCGGGACAACGGGCTGGTAATTAATGAAAGAACTACAGCCCGCATGTTTGGTAGCTTTTTTGCTGAAATTCAATTCACTGAAGGTCTAAGGTTTAGAACGGTATTTGGACCAGATATACGAAATTTTAGAAATGGCCAGTTTCAGGCAGCAGAATCAAGTTTAAGAGGTGGTGGATCTGCATCTTCTACTAACTACGCAAGATTAGGTAAAAGCGAGCAGATTTCCTGGACGCTGGAAAACCTGCTTTATTATGATAAAACATTTGCAGAGAAGCATACCCTAAACGTCACACTGCTTCAAAGTGCCTCAAGGTACAAGCAGGAAAATTCAGATATGATTGCTTCAGACCTTCCTTATGATAGCCAGTTGTGGCACAATTTAGGGTCAACAAATCGTGGATCTTTAGATGGATGGGGCTCTGGATATTCTAAAAACACGCTTACCTCTTATATGGCCAGAATAAACTACTCTCTACTCGATAAATACCTCTTAACGGTAACCGGAAGAGCTGATGGTGCTTCAGTTTTAAGTACTGGTAATAAATGGGACTTCTTCCCTTCCCTTGCTTTAGGTTGGAAAATTGATGAAGAAGCTTTTATGCAAGATGCTTCTTTTAACCAGCTTAAATTAAGACTAGGCTACGGTGCTGTTGGTAATGCCGCTGTTGGGCCTTACAGTACAGCCGGAGGTTTGGTAAGACTACCTTATGTTTTTGGAGGAACTCCAGCCAGCGGATATGTAACCGGCGATCCTAAAGGAACCGATAGAGGATCTATACCGAATATGAATTTAGGTTGGGAAAGAACAAATCAGTTGAATCTCGGACTTGATTTTGGAGTTTTAAATAACAGGATCTCTGGATCTTTAGACTATTATATCGCCAATACCGAAGATATCCTGCTAAGCAAATCGCCCAACTCGGTAACCGGTTATGGTAGTATAACGATTAATGCCGGTAAAACTAAAAACACCGGTATTGAGCTGGTCTTAAATACCATTAATATTCAAACTCCAGATTTTCAATGGACCTCAGACCTTACCATATCCAGAAATGATAACGAAATACTTGAGTTAGTAAACGGTAAAGAAGATGATGTAAATAACCGAAGGTTTATTGGCCAGCCCTTATCGGTTTATTATGACTATAAAAAAGTGGGCATCTGGCAAACTGAAGATGCAGACGAAATAGCACGTTATAACGCAAATGGACATGATTTTGAGCCAGGCGATATTCGGGTAGAAGATGTAAATGATGATGGTATTATCGATCCCGAAAACGACCGGCAAATAATCGGCTCTCCCACACCGGTGTGGACAGGCGGATTTAGAAATACGTTCTCTTACAAAAATTGGGACTTAGCAGCTTTCTTTTTTTCCAGATGGGATTATATCGTGGAAGGTGGTGCAGTAGATATGCAAGGACAATACGTTCATAGAGCTGTAGATTACTGGACTCCCGATAATCCTACGAATGCTTATCCTAAAGCAGATTATAACAACGGCGGGCAACCACTTTATTATAGTTCCATGAATTATCAGGATGGATCTTTTATTAAACTTAGATATGTTTCCCTGGGATATAATTTCCCCAGAGAACAACTTGAACAATTCAACATCTCTCGTTTAAAAGTTTATGCCCAGGCTTTAAACCCATGGTTATATTCAAAAGCAGATTTTCTTGATCCAGATTCCAGTTTCCAAAACGGAGGATCAAACAACAGCGCCTCAAGCATTACCACAAACAGCTTTGTATTTGGATTAAACTTATCATTTTAAAAGAATTAAACATGAAAAGATTACTATATCTCATCACCATATTCGGCATGATATCCTGCTCTGATGATTTTCTAGAGGAAGAAATGGTAGCTACCCTTACCCAGGAGCGATATAACACGCCAGAGGGAATAGAAGAACTGGTAAACGGAGCCTACGAAGGATTAAGATTCCATTTTAATTATGAATGGTCTTATGTACTAACAAACTACGGAGTAGATACTTTTACGAATGGTGGAGGCACCAACCACGTAATGTGGAATACCTACTCTGGCGAATTAGACCCGTTAGATGGTGCAAACTTAGCCCCTTTATGGGATAATATGTACGCACAGATAAATTTACACAATATCGGTATTACCAGAATACCCGAGGTTTTAGCCGATAACCCAGAGCTAAGAGACACACGCTTAGGAGAACTCTATTTTTTAAGAGGTTTTGATTATCTAAAACTAGTCACTCAATTTGGCGGTGTACCAATATCTACAGAGCCTATTACTTCAGACAGAGCTGATTTTCCAAGAGCTCCAAAAGAAGACGTTTTCAATTTAATCGTAGAGGATCTTACCAAAGCGGTTGATCTTTTACCTGAGGAAGAAAGCCAGGAAGGCCGAATTACAAAATCTGCCGCCAGGCACTATTTAGCAAAAACCTATTTAACAAGAGCAAGCGAACTAAATGCTGATATCACACAGCCTAACGATTTAGAAAACGCCGCTAAATTTGCGATGGAAGTAATTTCTGGATCAAATCACCAATTAGCCAATAATTTCAATGATTTATTCCAGTATACTTCAGTGAACGGACCTAATGAAACTAATTCAGAAATAATTCTTGCTGCTCAATTTGATGACAATCAATCGTTATTAGGTAGATATGGTAATCAAACGCATTTGTACTTCCTATCCGTTTATCGCTTTTTCCCGGGAATGACCAGAAATCTGGAGGATGGTAGAGAATTTCAGCGACTTAAACCTACAGATTTTGGTCTGAATGTTTTTAACAGAACCATCGATTCCAGATTTTATAAAAGTTTTCAGACTTCTTATATCGCCAAAAATACCAATAGTGTCCCTACCTGGAGTGCAGAAAATGCTCCTAGTCCAGACCTTGTGGGAGAATTAAAATTTAATGTAGGTGATACTGCAGCGATATATGTAGTGAACGAAATGGGCGATAGAAGATTTACTCCAGATTATAAAGATGAATTAGCACCTTTGGTATTAGCCAGGTATGCAGTAAATTCTAGTGGAGAATTAACTACCGACTGGGACATTAGCACTTATCCTTCGTTATCAAAATACCTGGATCCATTTAGAACAAACTTTAATGATGCCAAAGGAACCAGAGACGGAATTCTTGCTCGATTGGGAGAAACGTATTTAATAGCTGCAGAGGCCTACGGAAGAATGGAAAACTACGGTGAAGCTGTTTCCTTACTTAATCAGTTAAGAGCCAGAGCAGCTTATCAGGAGGGGGAAGATCGTGGATTTGTTTATTATCTTACCGAAGAAGAGGTACCTTACGGAGAAACTTCAAGTACCGCTGAAGAGATGACCATAACCGAAGAGATTTTCACCCCGGGAACTACTGCCGCACAACAGGAAATCTATCCTACCGGAGTAAATTCTAAACCAGATATGTTTGTTCATTTTATATTAAATGAAAGAGCCAGGGAATTATTAGGAGAATTCCATAGATGGGTAGATTTAGCGAGAACAAAAACATTAATTCAAAGAGATCAGGCTTTTAATCCTGATGCGGCACCAAATATTAGGGAGAAATTCTTATTAAGACCTATCCCGCAAAGCTATATCGATGCGCTCGAACAAAATGGAAAACCACTTTCTGCGGAAGAAAAAGAAGCCGTTCAAAACCCTGGATATTAGTATATCTGGATTGAGGAAACTTTTTCGCGATAATCATGAAGAAGTTTAACACATATACGATTGTAAAACACCCAATAATTGGGATATAACAAAATTATCGATAATCGAATAATTTGATTGAGTTAATAGTTTGTAACGCGGTAAGGTCTCAAAAAGGCCTTATCGCTATTTTAATCCTAAGCAGTGAAAAGCTGAAATTATAACTTTTCTACATGAAAAATTTATACTTAAAACGTCAAGATTGGTCCATTTTCTTTATTCTTTTATTTTCAGGAGGCTTCCTGCTGAATGCACAAAGCGACATAGTTGAAAGAATTGATACCAAAGACAATACGTTAACTATTAAAACTTCACAAGCTAACCTGAAAATTGAGTTTTGTACGCCTTCCATCCTAAGAATTAGATCTTCTAAAACCAAAGATTTTAAAGCAAACGAGCCATATATGGTAACTCGCTATAATTGGGATAAAGTAGATTTCAAAAAAGAAGAAACTCCAAAAAAATTAAGTTACACCACCTCAACTATTAAACTGGAAATTCAAAAATTTCCAGTTAAACTATCGATTTTTGATCTACAGGGAAACTTGCTTTCAGAAGACCTCACCACTCCAAATTCCTCTTCAGAAGCAATAACTAAAGTTTCTAAAAAATTACAACCAGAAGAACACTTTTTCGGTTTTGGAGAACGTATGGATTTTCTGGATAGACGCGGAAAATCTGTACACCTGGAAGTTGGTCGCGGTATCGGGAAACCTCACATTATTGGTGCTTACAATGTTTTAGAAGCCAACTACTCCCCTGTTCCATTTTTTATGAGTACCAAAGGCTACGGAATTTTTTATCATACCAGCTATCCGTCAGATTGGGATATGGGAAAAACAGATCCTGAAGTTTATTCTTTCTCTTCTGAAGATCCTGAAGTAGATTATTACTTTATGTACGGGCCAGATTTTCCTAAAATTTTAGACCATTACACCTCAATTACCGGTAAATCTCCCATGCTGCCAAAATTTGCCATGGGATTGCATGTAGGGACTTATAGCGGCGGAACCTGGGGACACGAAGAACACACCTCTGCCAATTATCCCATTAGTTTGGTTGAAAAATTCAGGAAATTCCACATTCCTGTAGATGTACTTCATTTAGATTCTACCTGGCGAATGTTTGGCGAAAATGGCGGTAGCGGAGCGACAACTTTTGAGTGGCGTGAAACGTTTATAAATACAGAACAAATGTTTGATAGTCTTTACGCATTAAATCTAAATGCCGTTGGTTTGCACGTACGCCCACGCTTTGATAATGGTAAAAAACTACGTTTGTTAGACGAAGCCAGAGAAGCCGGTTACGTATATCCTGAACCTAATAACAGCGGAGAATTTGTAAACTTTTTTGATGAAGATGCCGTAAACTGGTGGTGGGAAAATGGTGCTATGCGTGTGGCTGAACAGGGTGCCATGTTTTTTAAAACCGATGAAGGAAGCGCCTTTGGAAGAAAAGCGAACGAGAGTGAGAAAACCGGGCCACAGGGTGAAGAAATTAAATCCCTTCATAATATTTTCCCTGTAGCCTATGCCAAAGCGCCTTTCACAAAATATCAGGAATACAACGAGATTAGAGGGATGAACCATACCCGCGAAGGTTATGCCGGGATTCAGCGATATCCATTTATCTGGGCGGGAGACTGGCCAAGTGAGTGGCAATATTTTGAACCGGTGATTAAAGCAGGATTGAATATCGGGATGTCTGGTGTTGGTTACTGGAGCCATAACATGGGCGGATTTGAACATGTAGCCGATCCAGAACTTTATATAAGATGGTGCCAGTTTGGATTTTTTAGCCCCATCGCTCATCTTTTTGGCATGGAACATCCCAATTATAAAGAACCCTGGAATTACGGTGAAGAAGCACAAAAAATCTTTAAGCAATACGACGATTTTCGATATAGCTTAATTCCGTATATCTATAGCACCGCTTACCAAAATCACAAAACTGGGATGCCATTAATGCGTGCTTTGGTACTGGATTATCAGAACGATCCTAATGTTTACGAAATTACCGATCAATATCTTTTTGGAGATTCGATGATGATCTGCCCGGTGACCACTAAGGGCGCACAAACCCAAGTGGTATATCTTCCCGAGGGCGAATGGACAAATTATTGGACGGGCGAAATTTTTACAGGAAAACAATATCTAAATGTGCTTTGCCCTATTGAAGAAATGCCGATTTTCATAAAAAGCGGCGCTATTATTCCTTCACAGGAAGTACAACAATTTGTTGGCGAAAAAGACATTGAAACCATTATACTCGATGTGTATCCCGGTGTAGATGCTGAATTTCAGCTTTATGATGACGACGGTAAAAGTCTCGATTACCAAAATGGAAGTTTTAGTCTGACTAAAATTGAATTAGAATCTAATCCAAATGCAACAAAAATAAGCATCAATATTCCTGAAGGGAATTACAAGATCAACAATAGAAATTACCAGGTGAAAATACATGGAAACTTCAGTCAGGCTACTTTGAATGGAAAAAACGTAAAAGCTGAAAATTCTTCCGAAGAAAAGATCTCCAGTTTTAAAATTCCGGGGAACAAAAAAGTAGTTTTAGAACTCTCTAACTAATGAAGCTTTCAACTAAAAATATCATTCTTATTTTATTGGCAGTTATTTCTTCAGCCACGAGTTGTAAAGAAAAAACTTCAGCAAAAACTGAAGAAAATCAAGATCAAAAAACGCCGAATTTTGTAGTGATTATCGCTGATGATGCGGGATGGAACGATATGAGTTTTCACGGTTCAGAAATTAAAACACCAAATATCGATAAGCTCGCTAAAAACGGAATTCAGCTTAACCGATTTTATGTGCATCCCACCTGTTCGCCATCTCGTGCCAGTTTCCTAACCGGGATGCACGCCAGCCGAATGGGCATTGTTGCACCAATTAGCGGGCGAAGTGAAAAAACCTTACCCGATAGCTTAATCACCCTTCCCCAAGCCTTAAAAAAAGTAGGCTACAAAACTGCTTTAATGGGAAAATGGCACTTAGGTTTAAAACCAGAGAGCGGTCCAAAAGCCTACGGTTTTGATTATTCTTATGGTTTTTTACATGGGCAAATCGACCAGTATTCGCATCACTACAAAAATGGTGATCCCAGTTGGCATCGCCAGGGACAACTCATCAAGGAAGAAGGTCACGCCACAGATCTAATTACAAAGGAGGCTATAAATTGGCTAAGTGAGAACAACTCACAAAATTTCTTTTTACAATTGGCATATAGTGCACCACATGTGCCGTTACAAGAACCAGAAAAGTGGAAAAATAAGTACGATTTTATCGAAAATGAAAGCAGAAGAGATTATGCTGCTGCGATGTCTCATTTAGATGACGCTATTGGAAAAGTGTTGAAGCAATTAGAGCAGTTGAATTTAAAAGAAAATACCATCATTTTATTTTTAAGCGATAATGGCGCGCAGGAAAATTGGTTTCCAAACGAGCAATATGACGGTAAATATGGCCCAAACGATAAATTAGGGAGTAATGTACCGCTTCGTGATTTCAAAAAAAGTAATTATGACGGTGCGATACGGGTACCGGCAATTATATCGTGGCATCAAAAATTCGCTCCGGAAAAAATAGAAAATTACACCAGCATTATCGATTTAATGCCCACTTTTTTAGAACTGGCACATGCTGAAATTCCGCCACAGGTTGAAGGAAAAAGTATCCTTAAAAACCTCCAAAATCAGGAACATACAGATCATAATATTTATGTGCGTGGGCATTTACAGGAAAGCTTTATAGAAAAACCATGGAAATTGATTAGAACAAGACATTTAAATTCAGAGACTGAATTCGAATTATATAATATTGAAGAAGATCCTTCAGAAACCGCTAATCTTATCCAAAGTGAACCTGAAATTGCAGAAAAACTGAAGAAAAAACTCGAAAATGAATTCAGTAAAGACGCTAAACAAGTAAATGTGCCTTTGAAATAATTGAAACTCCGCAATAAATCAAAAGCGGGATGTGGTCACCCTGAACCTGCCTCGCCGGCTGGCAGGTCCGGAATGACGAAAACAATGAATTATTACAAATTACGGATAATCAATACAAATAAAACTTAATGGTAACGACATAATAACTAATCTCTTAAAGATTAAAAATGTATAAAAAACTACTCTTTTTATTGATTTTGGGCATTTCAACATCAATTTTTGCCCAAAAAAATATAGCCGAAAAACCGCTATTTCGAGATCCTGTTCAGGATGGCGCTGCAGACCCTGTAATTATATTCAATCGCGAATCCAAAAAATACGTGATGTTTTATACCAATCGCCGAGCCAAAGCAGATTCGCTGCCTGGTGTTTCCTGGGTTCATGGCACTAAAATTGGCTATGCGACATCTAAAAATGGTAGAGACTGGACATACGAAGGCACCGCTAATTTCGAAGGCCAGCCACAAGATCAAAACGGCTTAACTTTTTGGGCGCCAGATGTAATTTATCACGACGGGACTTATCACATGTATGTAACGATTGTTCCAGGAGTTTTTGAAGATTGGTACCACCCAAGATATATTTCGCATTACACTTCTAAAAATCTAAAAGACTGGACCTATCAATCTAATCTTGATTTATCTTCAGAACGCTGTATCGATGCCTATGTTTTCGAAATGCAAGACGGCACTTTTAGAATGTATTATAATAATGAAAATGATAATAAATCGATCTATTATGCAGATAGTAAAGATTTATATCACTGGGAAGATAGCGGTAAAAAAGTAGTGAGCACTCGCGGAGAAGGCGCCGTAATTTTTCAGTGGAAAGATACCAACTGGATGATTATTGATTCGTGGAATGGTTTAAGCATTTTCAAATCTGATGATCTTATAAACTGGAAAAAACAAGAAGAACGAATTCTGGAAAAACCCGGTACTGGCAAAGACGATAAAGTAAAAGGTGGCCATGCAGATGTTATTGTTCAGGATGGTAAAGCTTATATCTTCTATTTTACGCACCCCGAAAGAACTCCGGATAATAAAGGTATAGATGAATATCGTACAAGACGCAGCGCTATTCAGATGGCCGAATTAAACTATGAGAACGGAAAAATAACCTGCGACAGAGATCAACCTGTTCGTTTAGATTTAAAACCAAAGCGAAAATGAAAACAGTAGCTTTTAAAATGAAATTGAAACCAGGCTTTGAAGCGGAATATAAAAAAAGACACGATGAAATTTGGCCAGAACTTTCTCAACTTCTTAAAGAAGCTGGAATTTCTGAATACCACATCTTTTTAGACGAAGAAAACCTGGATCTTATAGGTATACAAAATCTAAGCGAAAATTCAACTGAAGCTCAACTTCCAGAGCATCAGATCATGAAAAAATGGTGGGATTATATGGCTGATATTATGGAAACTAATCCAGATAATTCTCCAAAATCAAAGATGTTAAAATCAGTATTCTACATGAAATAGCTAATATATCATCATAGTACAGGATACCATTCAAAATCTTAATTTATAATTTAGTAGCTCCGAAAATTTAAATAACCAAAAATGAAATCAAAATTAGGGTGTAGCCTTGTTCTTTTCCTATTTGCAACATCAGCTTTTGCTCAATCGATTTCATTTTCAAAAACGCATGACGCAGACATCAATTTCACAGAGAATAAAGCCTATTCTAAAGATCTTGGCTACGGTTTCGATTTTAATTCCGATTCGCAGGTGAATTTTGAGAAGCAAGGCTTTGTGGCCGATACTTCGGTTTATTTTTCGGTACAACTTCCTGAAGGAAATTACCAAATCGACGTGGTTTTAGGCGGTAAAAATCCTTCTGAAACCACTCTCAAAGCAGAATCCAGAAGGTTAATGCTGGCGCAGGAAAAAGTCGAAGCCAACCAAACCAAAACCATTCGTTTTAATGTGCATTTACATCATCAGGAAATTGTCAACACCTCAGCAAAAGTCAATTTAAAATCACGAGAATTGGGTGATTTGGATTGGGATCAAAAACTAACATTAGAATTTCTGGGAAATCCCGCCGTTCAAAAAATAACGATCACTCCGGCAGACGATTTAACCACCATATTTTTAGCCGGAGATTCCACCGTTACCAATCAGGATCTAGAACCTTGGGCCTCGTGGGGACAAATGCTTCCGTTGTATGTTAATCAGCAGGCGGTAGTCGCCAATTACGCGGCTTCCGGTGCTTCTTTATCCTCGTTTAAAGCCCGAAAACGGCTGGAGAAAATCTTATCCTTACTGAAAAAAAATGATTACCTCATTATCGAATTTGGGCATAATGACGAGAAAATTAAAGGCGAAGGCAACGGCGCTTACGGATTGTACACCAACCTTCTAACCGAATTTATTGAAACCGCCCGAGCCAAAGGTGGTATTCCTATTCTGGCGACACCTACACAACGTAGAGCCTTTAAAAATGGAAAACTTCAGCCTACGCACGGCGATTTTCACGATGCGATGCGAAAAGTTGCTGAAAAAATGGAAGTTCCGCTAATCGATTTAACCGTAGCCACCACTAAAATGTATGAAAGTTGGGGCGAAGAAATTTCCCGAAAAGCTTTTGTGCAGTATCCCGCCAACACCTTCCCGGGACAAACCGAAAAATTGGAAGATAATACACATTTCAGCAATTTTGGCGCCAACGAAATTTGCCTGGCTTTTATTCAGGAAACTATTCAGAAAAATGTGTCGCTTCAAGACTGTTTTAAAACGAAGCTACCGGAATACGATCCTAAAAAACCGAATCAACTTTCTAGCTGGACAATTCCGCGGAGTCCACGTTTTGAAAGCATAAAACCTTATGGAAATTAAACAACAATGATCAAACTAAAACTTATACTCTTCCTCTTCTGTGCCTTTTTTCTTCGGAATATTTCCGCTCAGGAAACCCAAAAAGTAATGCTTTCCGGTCCCGATTTTGAGCATCAAAAAGAATGGAATTTTAAAGTCACTGAAGGCCAAAATGCCGGGGAATGGGCTAAAATCGGCGTTCCATCTCAATGGGAAACCGAAGGCTTTGGAACCTACACTTACGGGCGTTGGTACAAAGAATTGAATCAGGAAGAACCCAGCAAAGAAGAAGGTTTTTATACATACGAATTCGAAGTTCCGCAGGAATATGAAAATCAGCAGGTAATCATCAATTTTGGGGGCGCGATGACCGATACGGAAGTGAAGATCAACGGAACATTGGCCGGTGAAAAACATCAGGGCGGATTTTATGAATTCAGCTACGATATTTCAGATTTGATCCGCTACGATGAAAAAAATCTACTCGAAGTTCACGTTTGGAAACATTCAGAAAATCATAACGTAAATCGTGCCGAACGTTATACCGACTGGTGGTTATTTGGCGGAATTTATCGCCCCGTTTGGCTGGATATTTTACCAGCAACCAATATTCAACACGTCGCTATCGATGCCAAAGCAAATGGAAATTTAACTGCCGATCTAGCCTTTGAAAATCTTCCTAAAAATGCAGAAGTTGAAGTCTCCCTCATTGCAGATGGCGCTTCCACTTCCACCTTTAAAAGCTTCAAAAAAGAACTCGATCACCAGCCCGAAAAACAACAAATTTCGGTTCATTTTAAAAACATCAAGCCCTGGACTCCAGAAGATCCCAACTTGTATTGGGTACAATTCGATCTAAAAAAAAACGGGGAAACCTTACATTCCATCAAAAAACGAATAGGATTTAGAACGCTGGAGTTCCGCAAGCGGGACGGAATTTACGTGAACGGCAAAAAAATTAAAATGAAAGGCATCAACCGCCATACTTTTTGGCCAGAATCCGGGCGAAGTACCAGCAAGCGCATCAGCGTGATGGATGCCAACCTCATCAAAGCTATGAATATGAATGCCGTGCGTTTTCACTATCCGCCAGACACCCATTTTCTGGAAGCCTGCGATTCGTTGGGGCTTTTTGTTTTAGATGAATTAGCGGGTTGGCAAAATGGTTATGATACTGAAACCGGACAAAAACTGGTAAAGGAAATGGTGCAGCGCGATGTAAATCATCCTTCGGTCATCATTTGGAATCAGGGCAATGAAGGCGGCTGGAATTACGAATTGGATGATGATTTTGCAAAATACGATCCGCAAAACCGAATCGTGATTCATCCCTGGGCCGACTTTAACGGTTGGGATACCCACCACTATCCTACTTTTCAAACTGGAGTCCATCGTTTTGGAAGTGGCGAAAATGTCTTCTTCCCTACCGAAACAATGCACGGAACTTATGATAACGGAATCGGTTCCGGATTACGGGATTTTTGGGAACATTACAGTGAAAGTCCGCTTTTTGCCGGAAGTTTTCTTTGGGTATTTAGCGATGAAGCCGTGCTAAGAACCGATTGGACGGGCGAACAAAAATATGATTCTAAAGGAAATTTAGCGCCCGATGGCGCTTTGGGACCACACCGCGAAAAAGAAGGCAGTTTCTATGCGGTGAAAGAAATTTGGGCGCCGTTACAATTTCAACCTTTACAAATCACGGAAACTTTCAACGGAGAGTTTTTAGTGGAAAACACCTATTTATTTACCAATTTAAATGAATGCAACATCACTTATAAAGTGCAGCAAGCCCCGGAAAATTTCCTGTATGCCAATACGGAAGTAAAAACGATTGATAAAGGCAATTTTGAAGTACCAGACATTCAACCAGGTGAAATGCGTAAGTTGAAAATGCCGGTGAAAGAAAATTTCTTTGAAGGTGATTGGGTGGAAATTACGGCAACCGACAAACACGGAAGGGAAATTTATACCTGGACCTGGAAAATTCATCACGCCGATGCGCTTACCGATAAATTTATGCTGAAAGAAAAAGGAACTAAAGCAAGCGTGACAGAAAATGGAAATTCGGTTATCCTAAAAGGTGGCGAGGTGAGTCTTACGTTAGATAAAACGAGCGGGGAAATTACCAATATCACCAACGCCAAAAGGGAAATTCCGTTTGTCAACGGCCCGAGACCTATCGGAATGAAAGCCGAAGTCGAAAAAGTCGAAATTAAAAACAACAAGGAAAATGCCATCGCTACCGTTTTTTACAACGGCGGAATCCATACCATTAAATGGACGATTACCCACGACGGAAGAATACATATGGAAGCGATTATGCTAAAAAATGCGGGCAGAAACAGTGGTTTTGACGGTGCTTTTTTTCAGGGAGAAATCAGCAAATTCGGGCTCACGTTTGATTTCCCGGAAGAGATTGTAGAAGGTTTCAAATGGTTTGGAAAAGGGCCGTACCGCGTTTGGAAAAACCGCCTGGATGGCGTGGAATACAATGTTTGGGATAAAGACTACAACAACACCATTACCGGGGAAAGTTTCGAAAACCTGATTTATCCTGAATTTAAAGGTTATCACGCGAATTTTATCGCCGGAAGACTAAAAGCGAAAGATAAAAGCTTTCGCATTTTTAGCGAATCTGATGAATTGTTTTTACGCTTATTCACGCCCGATGAACCTAAAAACACTATTTCCAACGCCAAAGCACACCCAAGTTTCCCGGAAGGTAATATTTCGTTTATGTACGAAATCCCAGGAATGCACGCTTTTAAACCCCTTTCGCAACAAGGCCCCAGCAGTCAGCCCACCAACATAAGAATCAAAAGTGGCGATGATGGAATTTCGATGAAGTTGTGGTTTGATTTTAGGAGTTTTGGAGAGTAGAATTAAGTAGTTAGATATGAGATTTTAGATATTAGATTTAAAATTAGAGAAGCAAGACAACGTCATCCTGTTCCGATAGCTATCGGAATTGATCCGGGATCTCATCCAGATAATAAGGTGATGAGATTCCGTGTCAGGCCTACCTCGCCGGCAGGCAGGCACGGAATGACGAAAAAACTATAAAATAAAAAAACAACTTTTTAACCTTGAACTTCACCTTAGCGGCGGCTGAGTGATTGCGACAAAGGAGCAATTGTATCGAAGCCAAAGCGGGAATGAGGAAAATAGTAGTTGGAAAATAGAATATCGATTAAAGAAGCAAGAGATAAGAATCAGGAAACAAGACGAACCTCATCCTGTTCCGATAGCTATCGGAATTGATCCGGGATCTCATCCAGATAATAAGGTGATGAGATTCCGTGTCAGGCCTGCCTCGCCGGCAGGCAGGCACGGAATGACGAAAAAACTATAAAATAAAAAAACAACTTTTTAACCTTGAACTTCACCTTAGCGGCGGCTGAGTGATTGCGACAAAGGAGCAATTGTATCGAAGCCAAAGCGGGAATTGAAGTTAGAATATAGAAAATAGATAATAGATAATAGAATATAAATTAAAGAAGCAAGAGACAAGAATCAAGATGATGACGAAAAAACTAAAGACCTCACAGGTTTTGGAAACCTGTGAGGTCTGGAAAATAATCTAGATTCTAACCTCTAGTAGCGAAGCGGTCTAGCATCTAAGTAACATAAACCAACTGCGCAAGGGATGGCAGCGGCATCCTTTTTTTGCTTGAACAAGAGGCAAAAAAAGATATAGCGAACAGCCCGACCTCCCGATAGCTATCGGGATGGATGCGCCCAAAAAACATCAACTAAAAAATGAAAACGATCAAATTATTAACGGCTTTAGCGCTCTTTATCAGCATCATCAGCTGTGAACGACAACCAGCAGGCAAACCTACAGTGTACATCATTGGGGATTCGACGGTGAAAAACGGCAGTGGCAAAGGTGATGGCGGACTTTGGGGCTGGGGTGATTATATGGATCAGTTGCTGGATACGACCCAAGTGAATATCGAAAATCACGCGTTGGGTGGTACGAGTAGCCGGACTTTCCAGAGCAAAGGTTTGTGGGAACCGGTAAAAGATAGCCTGAAAAAGGGTGATTTTGTGCTGCTTCAGTTTGGCCATAACGACAACGGACCTATTAATGATGATTTTCGGGCACGCGGCACGATTAAAGGCGTGGGCGACGAAAGTGAAGAAATTGACAATATGCTTACGGGCGAGCACGAGGTGGTACATTCGTACGGTTGGTATTTGCGAAAAGTTATTAAAGAGGCGAAAGAAAAAGGGGCTATCCCGATTGTGATGTCCCCTATTCCGCGGAATGTGTGGACGGATGGTAAACTTTCCAGAAACGACGAGTCGTATGGCGGTTGGGCAAAACAGGTAGCCGAAGAGGAAGGGGTTACGTTTATCAATTTGAATGAAAAAATGGTGAACACGCTGAATCCTATGGGGGAAGAAAAAGTAACGGGCACGTATTTTTACAAACGTGATCATACGCATACTTCTGCACGTGGCGCTATACTTTCGGCAAGCTTAATCGCTGAAGGTTTAGCGGAAAGTGACAATGATTTAAAGTCTTATTTGCTTGAACATCCAATCACGCATTTACCGGAGAAGAAAGATATTTTTCTAATCGGTGATTCTACGGTGGCCAATAACGGCAACGATAGCCTTACGGGTTGGGGCGTGGTTTTTGAAAAATATTTTGATACGACCCGAGTTCGGATTCATAATAAAGCGCGAGGTGGTCGCAGCAGCCGTACGTTTAGAGGTGAAGGTTTGTGGGATGCAGTGAAGGATTCACTCAGCGAAGGGGATTTTGTGTTAATGCAATTTGGGCATAATGACGGCGGACATATCGATCAGCCTAAATACCGAGGTTCTATCCGCGGAATGGGCGATGAAACGCAGGTGGTCGATTTTGGCAACGACAGTACAGAAGTGGTGCATACTTATGGTTGGTATATGAAAAAATATATCGAAGAGACACGTGAAAAAGGGGCTACTCCTATTGTGCTGAGTATGGTACCCAGAAACATCTGGCACGGAGAAAAAGTAGAGCGCAATGATGACGATTATGCTGGATTGGCGAAGCAGGTCGCTCAGGAAACGGAAGCTATTTTTGTGGATTTAAACGATTCGGTTGCCGTGAAATACGAGCAGCTAGGCAAAGATAAAGTAAAAGCTTACTTCCCCAAAGATCATACACATACCAATAAAGAAGGTGCTGAAGTTAATGCTTTAACGGTCGCTGAAAGCCTGGAACAAATTAGAAATGCGTACATCCGCGATTATATTTATTTGCCGGAAGAGAAGAAAAATTAAAAAATATGTCTCTGGTATTTATACTAGATGCGTCACCCTGAACTCGATTCAGGGTCTCATTCTGGTGAATCAACTTTCTTAATCGCTGTTTTAGATTCCGGATCAAGCCCGCCTGCCGGACGGGCAGGTCCGGAATGACGAAAGTCTCAAATATCAATGACAAAAAGATTATAGGCCTATGCATTTCCGAAAATCCCTACTTAGCCTTTTTATCCAATTTATATTTCCGCTACTTGCCATAAGTCAACAACTAGAAAAATTAGATCGTGGAATCGTAGCTATAAAAAATAAAGAGAAGGAAGTTTTTATTAGCTGGCGGGCTTTTAAAGAAGATGCAGCAAATTTGGGGTTTAATGTATACCGAACCACCAACGGCAAATCGGTAAAATTAAATTCGGCCCCCATTACTTCAAAAACCTGGTTTATCGATACTACTTTTCAACCTGAAAAAGATAATACCTGGTTTGTAAAAAGTATTCTAGATTCAAAAGAGAAAAAAGAAGACGGAAGCTTCACTGTTTTGGCAAATAGCAAGGCAAAACCCTATTTTTCTATTCCGTTACAAACACCTGAAGGTTATTCTCCTAACGATGCTTCAGTAGGTGATTTAGATGGAGACGGACAATATGAAATCGTATTACATCAAACTGGTCGTGGTTACGATAATTCGCATACCGGATTAACGGATCCGCCGATTTTGCAAGCGTATAAAATGGACGGAACTTTACTTTGGGAAATCAATTTAGGAAAGAATATTCGGGAAGGTGCCCATTATACGCAATTTCTGGTCTATGATTTTGACGGAGACGGCAAAGCGGAACTGGTTTGTAAGACTGCTGATGGCACCCAGGATGGTCAAGGAAAAATCATTGGAGATGCTACCAAAGACTGGCGTAGTTTGTATGAAAACTCTAAAACTTATGGCAAAATTTTAAACGGACCTGAATACCTAAGCGCTTTTGAAGGAACCACCGGCAAAGCCTTGGCTACGGTAGATTATATTCCGCCTCGTGGCAATATTGGCGGCTGGGGAGGCAAAGGTGGTAATGGTGGTAACGACCGAAATGGAAATCGTGTTGACCGCTTCACTGCTGCTGTTGCCTATTTAGACGGAAAACATCCGAGTTTCGTAATGTGCCGTGGTTATTATGGCCGATCCGTCTTAGCCGCTTTCGATTTTCAAAACGGAGAAATTACTTCTCGATGGGTATTTGATACCGAAAATGGTAAAAATCCATATTCGGGACAGGGAAATCACGGACTTTCTGTAGCCGATGTAGATAACGATGGAAAAGATGAAATTATCTTTGGGGCGATGACGGTGGATGATGATGGCACCGGTTTATATACAACAGGGTTTCGGCATGGTGATGCCTTGCACGTAAGCGATTTAGATCCTGAAATACCAGGATTGGAAGTTTTTGGGGTTCACGAAATTGAAGAACATACTACAGGGCCGGGTGTCACTTTAAGAAAAGCAATTGACGGTAGTGTTTTATTTAAAGCCGCTCCTAACAGGGATGTAGGACGCGGTGTTGCGGCTAATATCGATACTACAAGAATCGGGGCGCAAATGTGGTGGCTTGGCGATCGAAATTTATATGATATCAAAGGACATAAAATGGGTAGCGCTCCAAGAGAAACTAATTTTCTCATCTGGTGGGATGGCGATGCTACACGTGAATTGCTAGACGGAACACACATTACCAAATACGGAAAAGGAATGATTTTTAATGCTGAAGGTACTAGATCTAACAATTGGTCTAAAGCGACTCCTAGCCTTTCTGGAGATATTTTGGGAGACTGGCGCGAAGAATTAATTCTTCCTTCTAAAGACAATCGGGAACTACGGGTGTATTCCACCACAATTCCTACAGATATAAAACTACCTACTTTAATGCAAGACAGGCAATACCGTTTAAGCATTGCCTGGCAAAATGTTGGCTATAATCAGCCGCCCCATCCTGGTTTTTATTTAGGAACTGGTTGGGAAAAATATTATTCGGAATAGCGAAAATTGGAATTAAATCCCTCCAAATGCACTAAAACCACCATCAACGGGAATCACAATACCGGTTACAAAAGCTGAAGCCTCACTTGCTAACCAAATCGCGGCACCCTGTAATTCCTCGGGCTCCCCAAATCTGGCCATAGGGGTATTATCTACAATCTTTTGTCCTCTACTGGTTAAAGATCCATCTTGATTTAAAAGCAGGTCACGATTTTGTTCCCCTACAAAAAATCCCGGTGCAATGGCATTTACACGAAGTCCTTCTCCGTATTTATGATTTAATTCTACGGCAAGCCATTTGGTAAAATTATCGATTGCAGCTTTTGAAGCTGAATAGCCCATCACCCTTGTAATGGTTTTTTGAGCCGCCATCGAGGATATATTGATTACACTTCCCTTTTTCTGCTTTACCATTTCTTTGGCAAAAACCAAAGTTGGTAAAACGGTACCATTAAAATTAAGCTGATTAACTCCATCTAAAGCTTCCAGAGAAAGATCAAAAAACTCCTGATCTGGTGTAATTACTGCTCCTTTTTTGTTTCCACCGGCAGCGTTTACCAAAATATCAATACTTCCCCATTGATCTAATATCGTATCTTTGGCCGTCGTAAGGCTTTCTTTATCCAATACATCGGCTACTACGGCTAAAGCCTCGCCGCCTTTATCTTTTATCTCTTTAACTCGGCTTTCTACTGTTTCTTTGGTTCTACCTAAAACAGCTACTTTAGCACCATTTTTTGATAGTCCGTGTGCTATTGCCCCGCCTAAAACTCCGTTTCCGCCGGTAACAATGGCCACTTTTCCATTTAATTCAAACATATTTTTATTTCAATGAATTTATAATTCCAAATTCTAATCCGCGTAATTCTGCCAATCCGCGCAAACGACCAATAGCCGAATATCCCGGATAATAAGGTTTCCCCTGATCGTCCATCATTTCATGACCATGGTCTGGTCGCATTGGTAAAACCCTATGATCTGTTTGCTGACATTCATAGAATTTTCGGATCAAATGATACATTTCAGCACTTCCTTCTAAATGATTGGCTTCATAAAAGTGATAAGGAGCTACCCGATTTACAGAACGCAAATGCACAAAATGAATTCGGTTATACCAGGTTTCAATAATATCGGTTAACTTATTTTCTTCGGAAGCGCCTAAACTACCGCTACAAAAAGTAAGTCCGTTATGAACTGAAGGAACCGCTTCAAAAATAAATTTTAGATCTTCAGCCGTGCTCACAATTCTGGGCAGCCCAAAAACAGGCCATGGTGGATCATCAGGATGAATCGCCAATACAACGTCTAATTCCTCAGCCACAGGAATTACTTCCGTTAGAAAATAAATCAGATTTTCCTGTAATTGTTCTCTTGAAATACCATCATACTGTTGCAGTCCCTTTTTTAATTTTTCAATGGTAAAACCATCTTTATCACCGGGCAATGCCATTAATAAACTTTGCTTTAAAACAGCAATTTCCTGATCTGAAAGACTTTCATATTTTGCTTTGGCCTGCATCAACATATCATCTGAATACGATTTTTCAGCATCTTCACGTTGCAACATATAGACATCAAAAATCACTACATCGATCATCTCGTGAAGCAAGGCGGTACTACCATCTTCCAACTCATATCGAACGTTTGTTCTTAACCAGTCGAGAATAGGCATAAAATTATAACAGATGGTTTTAACACCGCAAGCCGCTAAATTTTTAATGCTCTCTTTGTAGTTCTCGATCAGCTGATCTCTTTCAGGTCTTCCCTGCTTTATAAATTCATGTACAGGTAAGCTTTCCACCACATTCCAATGCAATTTAAAACTGTGCAATCGATTGCTTTCTTCGATCTGAGAAATACGTTCTTTAATAGCTTCCTTTGTCCAGATTTCACCAACAGGAATTTGGTGTAAAGCAGTCACCACACCATGCGCTCCTGCCTGTTTTATCGTAGCTAGTTTTACCGGATCGTTAGGACCATACCAACGCCAGCTTTGTTCAAAAATCATAATCTATTTAATTTGGTTATCCAATGACAAAATTCATTAAAGATTTAATAAATTTCAAAAACCTGAAAGTTAGAAAAATAAACTTAAAATCTGGTGCTACTGAAACTAGAAAATCTGCAAAAACTCTTAAAAATTTTAGATCAGGTTAAATAACTCACAATTAAAAACATACAATCATTTTCAACTGTAAATTAGAATAAAAATTGAAGATGATGGAAGAAAATAAGCTAAGTTATCCTATCGCTCCCTCTGATGGGATGGGTGCTATACCAGAAGATGATAAAACTACATTTAGGGTTTGGGCCCCCAATGCCGATAAAGTATGTGTTGCAGGCGATTTTAATGGCTGGAACCCAAACAATTTGCCGCTAGATCCAGAAGAAAACGGCTATTGGGCAGCCACGACCACTAAAGCCAAAAAAGGAGATCAATATAAATATTATATCGAAAACGGTGATATTTCGGTTTACAAAAATGATCCTTACGCTTTTGAAGTGACCAATAGCGACGGGAACTCAATAATTCGTAATCTTAATTTTGATTGGGAAGAAGATAACTTTCAATTACCACGGTGGAATTCCCTGGTGATTTACGAACTTCATGTGGGTACTTTTAATCGCAAAAACCCAGATGCTGTAGGCACTTTTCAGGATGTGATCGAAAAATTAGATTACCTGAAATCTCTGGGAATTAATTGTATCGAATTGCTACCGGTAGCCGAATTTGCCGGTGGAATTTCCTGGGGATATAATCCTGCGCATCCTTTTGCCATCGAACAGGATTATGGCGGACCCGACGGACTTTTTCAATTAATAAAAGCGGCGCATCAAAAAGGAATTGGTGTAATCATGGATGTTGTTTACAACCATTTGGGGCCATCTGATGTAGATTTGTGGCAGTTTGACGGCTGGCAGGAAAATGATAAAGGCGGTATTTATTTTTATAACGATCACCGTAGCGATACCCCTTGGGGCGATACCCGCCCAGATTATGGCCGACCTGAAGTTAGGCAGTATTTTAGGGATAATGCTTTAATGTGGATCGAAAAATATCATTGCGATGGCTTGCGAATGGATGCCACATCCTATATTCGTTACGAAGGCGGCGGATTAGGTTTTGATACCGAAATTCTTGAAGGTATCATCATGATGCGAGATATCAATGCTGAAATTCGGCATAAACATCCCAATATCATTACCATTGCTGAAGACTTAAAAGCAGATAATATTGTCACCGCATCTACCGAAAGTGGTGGCATTGGATACGGAACACAATGGGACATGAAATTTGTGCATCCGGTTAGGGAAGTGTTAACCGCATTAAATGATGATGAACGCGACCTACAGAAAATTGCTGATGCCATACTTTACAAGTATAATGACGATGTATTTAATCGGGTAATTTATACCGAATCCCATGATGAAGTTGCCAACGGAAAAGCCCGGGTGCCTGAAGAAATTCAACCCGGCGATGCTGAAAGTAGTTTTGCCAAAAAGAGAGCCGTCTTAGGTTTGGTTTTGGTGATGACTTCTCCCGGGATTCCCATGATTTTTCAGGGGCAGGAATTTTTAGAAGATGGCTATTTTAAAGATACAGAAGAATTAAACTGGGAAAAGCTAAACCGCCTGGAGGGAATCGATAAGCTTAGTGCCGATCTTATTAAACTTAGAACAGGAGAAACACAAGGTGCAGAAGGTCTTAAAGGACAACATACCGAAATTGTACATTTTAACCAGGAAAATAAAATTTTAGCTTATAAACGTACTATGGATGGTGCACAACCTGCTCTGGTTATTCTGAACTTCGGAAATCGGGATTTTGAAGACTACGGAATTGGTGTTGAAGAAGACAAAAACTGGAAAATTAAATTTAACAGTACCTGGAAAGGCTACGATAATGACTTCTCTGAATTACCGGTAGAAGACATTCAAAAAGTACAGGAAGAAACCGATGAAAAAGCATGGACCGGAAAAGTAAATATCCCTGCTTACGGAGCGCTAATTTATGCGTTGTAAATGGGAGAAAGAAGATTAGAGAATTCGAAAACTATATCATCTCGACCCTGCCTCGCCGGCAGGCAGACGAAACGGAGATATCTAGAGACAGGACGATTTGAAAATGAGATAAGGTGGTAATGAATGAATAGGTATAATTTTGAATCTTAAATTTTAAATTCGTTATAAAAAATAACTTTAAACCTTGAATTTGGAAACAAGATACAGGAGATAAGAACCAAGAAGAGCGTCATCCTATTGGTGTGATAGGTAGATTTACGTAGAATAATGATTACATTTCAATAAAAGAATAACCGGTCTTCGTCATTTGCGAGGCACTAGTCGAGAAATCTATTTTCAACAGGAACTAAAAATTAAGATTTATCCATTCCGCTGTGCTTCAGTCGAAATGACATCGAAATTTTTATCTACTCAATCTAATTTTTGCAATCCTCAACCATTCCTCGGCGGTAGGCGAAGCAGGAAGATCTCCTCAAAAATGAAGAAAGGAAAAAACAACTTTAAACCTTAAACTTTTCAACCTTGAACTTCACCACATACCTTTTTATAATCCTCGGGGCTGTCTACATCAAAAGTGTTTTCAGCTTCGAGTTTTATGATGTTTTCATGATGTTGTAATATTACCTTTGCGCCAGAATCACCGCTCAGTTTTATTAATTCTGAAAAAATTTTCTTCGGAAATAATGCAGGAACGCCGGGTTTCCCCGAATAACTGGTAGCGATAATATAAGACTGATTTTCTTTAAATTTCGATATCATTTTATCTAAATAGACGGAAGAAATAAACGGCTGATCGCCCAACATCACTAAAATTAAGTCATAATCCTTATAATTCTGAATCGCTTCTACTCCAACCGCAATAGATTTCCCTAAACCATCACTCCATGCTGTATTTTCGATAATTTCTATATCCTGAAAATCTACTTTTTGCTGAATTTCTTCCTTATTTGCTCCTAAAACACAAAAAACCTGATCATTTTCGCTCATTTTGGCTGTTTTTAAGGCATTTTCTAATAGCGTAGAATCCTTAAAAGCTAAAATCTGCTTTATACCGTTCATTCTTCTTGAAGCACCGGCGGCAAGCATCAAAACTGCAATTTTAAAATCTGTCTCCATTTTATCGAATCTTAGTGAATAGCACCCATTTTTTCTCGTAAAGACGGAATCGATTTTCCGCGTTTTACCGCTAAAATTTCAGCCAGGATCGACACCGCAATTTCTTCAGGAGTAATGGCGCCAATATCAACCCCGGCCGGGCCATACAGCTTATCAAAAAAATCAAATTCAATATCAGTTCGCATTTCGATCAATTCATTATACATTTTTTCACGACGCTTGGTAGAACCTAAAATGCCAATATAAAATGGATTTTTGTCTTTTATCGATAGCAAAAAATGAAGATCACGAGCATAATTATGCGTCATTAAAACCACCGCCGTCTGGCTATCAATTTCCAGATTTGTTGCCTGTTCGGGGTCAATTGCTAAAACTTCTTTGCTTCCGGGAAAATTTTCAATGGTTTTAGGATCCCGCGGAGAAGAAACAATGCTTACCTCCCAACCTAATTGCGAAGCTGAAATTCCCAACTTTACAGCGTCATGTTCGGCCCCAATTAAAATTAATTTTGAAATCGCTGGCAGTTGCTGACTAAATTTTTCTAATCCTGAATGATCTGCCAATTTTCTCGAAGTCATCGAAAATTGCCTTTCTCCAAAATCTATTACAGACTCTAATGCTTCAAATTCTCCTGCTTCCTTTTTAAAAAACGAATCGATCTTAAAGGATTTTCGTTGTTTTATTTGCTCAAAAAAAGTTTGCTCAAATTCCGAAGAAATTGCCACAGGCTCCAGTAAAATATATAAAATCCCTTCACAGCCTAAGCGATATCGCCCATCGTAAGTCATCATTTTTGCCACTCCGGTTTTTAAAACCGATTCTGCTTCAAACAGCACCTCCTTCTCTACACAGCCGCCACTAACCGCCCCGGTCATTTTTCCGCCTTCAGTAATCAACATTCTAACACCAGGTTTTCGGTAAGACGAACCATCCAGTGCTACTACACTGGCTAAAACACTTCTGTTCCCATGTTTCTGATTTTCCAAAACCTGACTAATTATTTCTTTAAACTCGTGTGTCATTTTGTAATCATTTCTTTTGCAAACCAATCTTTACCTGATAAATAGAACTTAAACCGATAATCTTATAATTTAAGGAGTAATTGTTAAAGATGCTATTTTTAAATTAAACAATAGAAAAATTTTGATTGAGGTATTATTTCTTAATTTTATAAAGTTACTAAAGGAAAGTTTGAAATTCATAAGCAATTGTGTAACTCAGCTTTTATATTTACAATAAAAAATGAAAATCTTACTTTTCGGGATCGCGAAAGATATTGTAGGAAATCAAAGTCTGGACGAAGCTTTTCAAGCGAAAAACGTAGCCGAACTTAAACAGGAACTTATCCAGAAATATCCTGAATTTACAAAACTTTCGTCGCTGGCTGTAGCTGTTGATGAAGAATATGCGAATGACGATACACCAATTTCTGCACAAAACGAAATTGCGATTATTCCACCGGTTAGTGGAGGTTAATGAAGTTTGAAAAATCCTAAGTTGGGATTATATATGGAAAAGAAAATTGAAATTATAGAACATATCGATCCGTCTGTGATCTACAAAGACCTTTCTCATCCTGCCAGTGGTGGAATTTGTGTTTTTATAGGTGCTGTTCGTGATACTACCCAAAATCAAAAAGTAAACTCCCTTTTTTTTGAAGCCTACGAAGCGATGGCGCTTAAAGAAATGGAGAAGATCGCAGCGGCGGCAAGTAAGCAATGGAATTTACACCGACTTATTATGCAGCACGCAGTTGGCGATAAGAAAGTAGAAGAACCGGTTGTTTTAGTCGGCGCCTCTTCAGCACATCGTGATGATTGCTTTGAAGCCTGTAGATTTTTAATCGATACGCTAAAAGAAAAAGTTCCCATCTGGAAAAAGGAATTTTTTGATGGTACAGACGAAGTTTGGGTAACACCGCACCCATAGTCGCATTATTTAAATCCCCAAAAGAAGATATTAATGCTTATAGATAATCACCAAAGAAAAATTAATTACCTGCGACTGGCGGTGACCGACCGTTGTAATTTGCGCTGCAATTATTGCATGCCCGAAAGCGGAATTAATTTTGCTAAGAAATATAAATTGTTATCGATCGATGAGTTATATCGCTTAAGCAAAACTTTGGTAGAACAGGGCATCACAAAAATTAGAATTACCGGTGGTGAGCCTTTTGTTCGTAAAGATTTAATGGTCTTACTGCGTAAACTTTCTGCGCTGCCAAAACTTGAGGATATTCGCATAACCACAAATGCGACTTTAATTGGGCAGCATATTCCTGAACTAAAAGAATTAGGCATTAAAAACATTAATTTAAGCCTGGATGCTATCACTCCCGAGACTTTTAAAAAAGTAACTCGGCGTGACCAGTTCGAAACGGTTTACGGGAATTTAATCAAGCTGATTCAGGAAGATTTTAATGTAAAAGTCAATTTTATAGCCTTGGATGGGCAGAATACTGAAGATATGATTCCGATTTTGGAAGATCTAACGCGACATTATCCAGTTTCGGTTCGCTTTTTAGAAGAGATGCCTTTCAACGGCGGGAGCAAAAATTTTCAAACAATAAAATGGAATCATAAAGCGATCTACAATTATATCGCTTCACAATATCCGAATATTGAAAAACTTTCTTCTGAAAAAACGTCGACTTCAGTAAATTATAGGATTGAAGGTTTTGAAGGCAATTTTGGGATCATCCCGAGTTTTACGCGTAATTTCTGCGGAAGCTGTAACCGATTAAGAATTACCGCTACCGGCGATGTAATTACCTGCCTTTATGCCAGTGCCAATCGAAATATTCGCGATATTCTTCGTGCTGAAAATTCCGAAGAAAACATCAAAAATGAGATTCTAAAAGCTGTTGGTAGCCGAGCAAAAGATGGTTTTGAAGCTGAAGACCGAAATAAAAATTATTACGAAAATTCAATGACAAGTATTGGTGGATAAAAAACTCTCACATATTAACAAGCAGGGAAATGCTGAAATGGTAGATGTTTCTGAAAAAGAGATCACCAACCGAACTGCTATTGCAAGTGGCCGAATTTTATTTCCTACGGAAGTTTTTAAGCAATTGCAAAAAGATGATTTTCTAAGCAAAAAAGGAAGCATCACGCAAACAGCAATCATTGCGGGAATTCAGGCGGTGAAGAAAACTTCAGATTTGATTCCGCTTTGTCATCCGCTTCGCTTGTCCAAAATAAATATCGACATTCAGCCGGGTGAAAATTCGTTGGATATCGAATGTTTGGTAAAATGCAACGAACGCACCGGCGTAGAAATGGAAGCTTTAACCGGAGTTTCAGCCGCAGCGCTTTGCATTTATGATATGACCAAAGCTTTGAGCCACGATTTAGAAATTTCAGAAATAAAACTGAAAAAGAAAACCGGTGGAAAAAGTGATTTTGGAGTTTAATATGTTGATTTGCTAATGTGTTGATGTGTCAATTTGAAAATACGATGATTTAAAAATGTGATATTGGATGATTTTTAATTTTGAATGTGGAATTTTAAATATGCTCAAGACCTACTTTTTATCTTCGTAGTAAAAACAAGAAAAAATCCAGCGGGTGGAAGCGGAGTTCTTCCTAGCGAAGCGATTGCAGAATGCACGACAAAATTTTTCAGTAGTTTTTCAAGAAGATAAAGATGAGTCTAGATTTTTTTGATTCTTTTTTCATCAATGGAAAAAAGAATGTAATCGAAACTGTATATATTTTGAAGACATATTAATTCCTAATGACTTGATGAGATCCTGTCCCGATAGCTATCAAGAACAAGTTCAGGATGAAGCCAAAAAATAGTGAAAAGACCATTAGCGAAATAAGAAAACACAACTTTAAACTTTTCAACCTTGAACACTACCTTTAGCGGTGGCGGAGTGATTGCGAAGCAGGAGCAATTGAATTGAGGCCAGACTAGGAATTGAAGTTGGAAGAGAGAAAATAGACTAAGATAGTCTTGAATTTGAAAACAAGAGACAGGAGATAAAAACCAATAAAATCGAGTTATCTTATTTGTGTGATGGGTAGATTTACGTGAAATAATGATTACATTTCAATAGAAGAAGGGAAAGAAGTAAAACCGTGCTTTGTCATTTCGACTGGAGTGAAACGGAATGGAGAAATCTCATCCAGAACAAACTTTCCAAAAAGAGATCTCTCCGCTTCAGTCGAGATGACACCAAAATTTTTATCTACTCAATTTAATTTGAGTAATCCTCAACCCTGTCTCAGCGGTAGGCAAAGTGGAGAAATTTCGTTCAAACGAGGAAAGAAAGATAATTTGAAAATGTGATATTGGATGATTTTGAATTTTGAATGTGCTGAAGGCTGAAAGCTAATAGCTAACACAAAAACAATGAAAACTAAAATAAACGGACTCGTACTTGCGGGTGGAAAAAGCACCCGAATGGGCACCGATAAAGGTGAGCTTGCTTATCATGGCAAAGCACATCGCGAGTATTTATACGAACTTTTAGAAGAATTTTGCGATGATGTTTACCTAAGCGTGCGAAGTGAGCAACAGCAAAATTTACCTGATAACTTAAAAACAATCACCGATAAAGACCAATATCGAGGTCCGCTAAACGGGATGATCAGTGCGCATCAGGAATTTCCTGAAGTAGCCTGGTTAGTGGTTGCGACCGATTTACCGTTGATTGATAAAAATTCGATTCAGCAATTAATCGATCAGCGAAATCCTGAAAAAATAGCGACGGCTTACGCCACGCATAAATCGGGATTACCAGAGCCAATGTTCTCGATTTGGGAAGCAATTTCTTTTCCAAAAGCGATCGAATATCTGGAAAGCGGCACGAATACCTGTCCGCGTAAATTTTTGATCAACTCAGATACCGAGTTGATTTTTCCTTCCAGCGATGATATTCTAATCAACGCTAACAATAAAGAAGAGTACGAACTGGCCTTAAAAAAACTACAAAAAGTTGAATCCTGAACGATATACACGACAAACCCGATTACAGGGATTTGGCGAAGCCGGGCAAAAGAAATTGGCTGAGGCTAGAGTATTGGTGATTGGTGCAGGTGGCCTTGGCGTGCCGGTGCTGCAATATTTAAGTGGAATGGGCGTTGGAACTATCGGTATCGTTGATAACGATGTGGTGGATATTAGCAATTTACAGCGCCAGATTTTATATGCTGAAAATGATCTTGGCCAACCCAAAGTTGATGTTGCGAAACAGAAACTTGAAGCGTTAAACAGCGAAATTGAGATTATAACTTTCCCGACTTTTATTTCTACAGAAAATGCTTTGGAAATCATAGCCAATTTTGATGTGATTGTGGATGCCTCCGATAATTTCCCGACTCGGTATTTGGTAAATGATGCCTGTGTAATTCTTAAAAAACCTTTGATTTATGGCGCATTACACGCTTTTGAAGGTCAGGTGAGCGTTTTTAATTTTAACGGAGGGCCAACTTATCGCTGTTTATTCCCTGAAATGCCAAATCCTGAAGAAATTCCCGATTGTAATGAAAATGGTGTTTTAGGCATAATCCCGGGAATTATTGGAAGTTTACAGGCTTTAGAAGCTGTAAAAGTAATCACAGGAATTGGCGAAACTTTATCTGGGAAACTATTATTGTTTGACGGATTACACCAGTCGCAGCAAAAAATAAAATTCGGTTTAAATCCGCAGAATATTGAGATCAAAAAACTGCAAGAATCGTATGAGTTTAGTTGCGCTACCCAAGTAAAATCGATAGATGCGGAGGCATTTCTTAAAAAATGGGATTCAGAAGATATTCAACTTATCGATGTTCGAAATCCCGAAGAAGTAGAACGACAAAATTTACCCGAAATACAGCAAAAAGACTGGAAAAATATTCCGCTAAGTGAACTTCAGCAAGAATCAGCCAAAATCGATCTTCAGAAACCGACATATTTTTTATGCCAATCGGGCGTGCGAAGTCTAAAAGCGATCAATTTATTGGAAGATTTAAAAATCCACGGGAATTTTATCGATGTAAAAGGTGGAATGAACGCTCTTTCGAGATTGGCACCAGGCACAAAACATTCTTAAGATAATGCCGAAATTCGTTAATTTCAAACTACTTTTTTTATGCTGTTTTGCAGTCAGTTTCTTTTCTTGTAAATCTGAAAAAGAATCAGAAACCATAAAAATTGCGACGGCCGCAAATATGCAATTCGCGATGAAAGAATTAACAGAAACTTTTCAGCAGGAAACCGGCATAAAATGCGAGACAATAGTGGCTTCATCTGGGAAATTGACAGCACAAATTAAAGCCGGAGCACCTTTTGATGTTTTTGTTTCCGCAGATTTAAAATACCCCAATACACTTTTTAAGGAAGGTTTCGGTGAAGAAAAACCAAAAGTATACGCAAACGGAACTTTGGTGTTGTGGACAACTTCAGAAAATATAAAACCTTCATTAGAAATTCTTTCCGAAGAAAACATAACACATATCGCGGTCGCCAATCCTAAAACCGCTCCTTATGGTCGCGCTACGGAAGAATTCTTAAAAAAAGCAGGGAAATTCGGCGATTTAGAGTCTAAATTTATTTTTGGCGAAAGTATTTCAGCGGTGAATCGCTATATTCATTCTGGTTCCGCAGAGATTGGGTTTACGGCAAAATCGGTTGTACTTTCCCCGCAAATGAAAAACGAAGGAAAATGGATCGAAATTGATCCTTCTCAATACTCATCTATTCAACAAGCAGCATTATTATTGAAATCTAAACAGACCGAAACTATAAAAAATGCGCGTAAATTTTACGAATTTCTGTTTTCAGCAAAAGCAAAAAAGATTTTAGAAAAGTATGGATATTGGAGTTAGAATTTATGATTTGAAAATGGTATTAGGGATTATCCATAATTCTTTGTTTTCGTCATTCCGGACCTGCCCGTCCGGCAGGCGGGCTTGATCCGGAATCTCATACAATATTAAAAAACAACCTATCGTGATGAGACCCTGAATCGAGTTCAGGGTGACAGTTATTAAGTATTAAGAATTTGTAATTGCTGAATGCTGACGGCTAAAAGCTGAAAGCTTATTAATTGAAAATGTGTCAATTTGATAATGAGATAATGAGACGGAATGTTTATATTTAAAATATTTGATAAAATAGGTTGTGATGGCTGAAGTAGATAAAATTAGAAACGGACTTATTGATAAAATCCTATTGGTAAAAAACAAAGAACTTTTAATGGAATTAGATCAATTAATTACGTCCAGAAACTTGGATTCCGAAATCATTGAGATTTCAGAGGAGCAGGAAATAATTTTAAAAATGAGTGAAAGTGACATTAAAAATGGCGATACAATTTCACAAGATGAGATGGTAAAACGTAATCTTGAATGGTTAAAAGAGAAATAATTTGGACTAAAACTGCCGAAATTCAACTAGTAGGGATTTTAGAATTTTGGGTTAACAAAAATAAATCCAATTTATACTCTACAAAACTGCTAAAGCTAGTCACCAAACGTACCGATCAAATTGCCAAAACCCCTTTTTTATTCCGCGATACCAATTTTCAAAATATTCGCGTAGCCTCTCTAGGAAACTTAAGTATATTTTATAAAGTAACAGATTCTAAACTCATTATAATGGCATTTTGGGATAATAGACAGGATCCTAAAAAGTTATTAGCTGCACTCAAAAATGAATAATCTCCCTGGAAAAATAAAACATATTAAAAATTCAGAATACCTCTCTGAAGTCAGTATCGAAATGGAAAACAATTCTATTTTCAATGTTTTTCTGGTGGAAACTCCGAAAACTGCTTCTTATTTAAAACCCGGGCGAAAAATCAATCTGCTTTTTAAAGAAACTGAGGTCATTATTTCAAAAAATTTGACGCCCGAAATATCAATTCATAATCAGTTAAAAGCTGAAATTATCGAAATCAAACCGGGAAAAATTCTAAGCGAAATTGTGCTAAAATCGGCTGTAGGTGAAATTAAAAGTTTACTCAGTTCTACTGTTTTACAACAAATGAATTTCGCCGAATCCCAGGAGGTTCTTATTTTAGTGAAAGCGAACGAAATTATGCTTTCTGAATGATCTGGGAATCCCTTTGGCTCACCTTAAAACTGGCTTTAACCACAACGCTTTTGCTTTTTGTGATCGGCACGCCATTGGCTTACTGGCTTTCGGCAACAAAAAGTAAAACCAAACCCGTTTTGGAAACTTTGGTAAGTATGCCGCTTATTTTGCCGCCCACCGTTTTAGGATTTTACCTCTTAATAGCGTTTGGACAATCAAGTTTTCTGGGTAAGCTTTTAGAAGATCTTTTCGGTTTCCAGTTAGTGTTTTCGTTTAGCGGCCTGGTGCTTGCATCGGTCATTTACAGCTTGCCATTTATGGTACATCCCATTCAAAGCGGATTTAGCTCACTGCCGGTTCATTTAAAAGAAGCCGCCTATTCTTTAGGAAAATCGAAAACTACTACATTTTTTAAAATCTTGCTCCCGAATATCAAACCTGCTTTATTAACGGGTATTGTGCTTTCTTTTGCGCATACTATTGGCGAATTTGGAGTGGTTTTGATGATTGGCGGAAATTTACCCGGCGAAACCCGGGTGGCTTCTATTGCTATTTACCAAGAAGTTGAAGCGCTAAATTACGGTAATGCCAATACGCTTTCTTTTATTCTTTTTGTGCTGAGTTTCTCGATCTTACTTTGTGTTTATCTGATCAATAATAAATCTCTAAACCGAATTGTAAAATGATCGAGTGTAAACTGAAAAAAGAACTTTCTGCTGCGGAAGGAAAAATGATGTTAGCTGTTGATTTTCGACTACAAAAAGGCGATTTTGTAGTGTTATATGGGAATTCTGGTGCGGGGAAAACCTCAATTTTAAGAATGCTATCGGGTTTATTAACTCCGGAAAATGGTTTTATAAAACAGGAATCGAATATTTGGTTTGATGCTGAAAAAAAGATCGATCTACCAATACAAAAACGGGAAATCGGACTCGTTTTTCAGGATTACGCGTTGTTTCCCAATATGAGTGTAGAAGAGAACATTTACTTCTCGCTTCCAAAGAAAAAAGATAAAAAAACTGCAGAAGAATTAATCGAATTGATGGAGTTAGGAAATCTTCGTAAACAAAAGATTCAGCAATTATCAGGTGGCCAACAACAGCGTGTCGCGCTGGCCAGGGCTTTGGCGCGAAAACCAAAACTTTTGTTGCTGGACGAACCTTTAAGCGCACTCGATCATAGTATGAGAACAAAGCTTCAGGACTATATTTTAAAGCTTCATAAAACTTATAATCTGACCACAATTTTGGTTAGCCACGATCCCGCTGAAATTATTAAAATGGCCGATAAAGTTTTGGTTCTTGAAAATGGTAAAATTACCAGCACCGGAACCCCGATTTCGATCTTTAGCGAAAGTAAACTAAGTGGGAAATTTCAGTTTACCGGAGAAGTTTTAGCAAAAATCGATGAAGAAGTAGTTTCGATTTTACATATTTTGATTGGTAATAATGTGATTAAATCGGTTTCTGCAAAAGATGAAATAGCACACATACAAAAAGGCGATAAGGTGCTTGTTGCCTCAAAAGCTTTTAACCCCATTGTAACTAAGATTGAATAAAATTTGATATAAAATGAAATCTAAAGTCATTTTTAAAAAATACGAAATCTGATTATCCGTACTTTTTAATAATTCGTTGTTTTTGTCATTCCGGACCTGCCAGCCGGCGAGGCAGGCTTGATCCGGAATCTCATACTGTATTGAAAAATAAACTATTGAAATGAGACCCTGAATCAAGTTCAGGGTGACGTGAATTTCAGTTAAAATTAAAATTTGCTAAATAAAAATTTATGATCTCACACCCCGAAGCCTTAAAAAAAGTCCTCGAAACAATCACCAATTTCGGTACAGAAAAAGTCGCTTTGTTAGAAAGTGTAAACCGAATTCTGGCTGAAGATATTTTTGCCGATCGTGATTTTCCGCCTTTTGATCGCGTGACCAAAGATGGAATTGCAGTAAATTCAAAAGCCTTGGAAAATGGTGAAACCGCTTTTAAAATCGAAGCAGTTTACGCAGCCGGCAGTCCGCAGGGACTTTTAAATGATCCTGAAAATTGTGTTGAGATTATGACGGGTGCCATGTTACCTAAAAATTGTGATTCGGTGATCATGTACGAAGATGTTGAAATTGAAGACGGAATTGCGACACTACAAACTGAAGTAAAAGCTAAGATAAATATTCATCGTAAAGGCAGTGATCGCAAAAGGGGAGAAAAAATATTATCCAAAAATCAACGAATTTCGGCTAAAGAAATCGGAGTTTTGGCTACGGTTGGTAAAGCAGAAGTTTTGGTGAAGAAATTGCCCAAAATTGCTATTATTTCTACCGGAGATGAGTTGGTAGATGTTGCCGAAACTCCTTTACCACATCAAATTAGAACTTCTAACACCTTGAGTTTATTTGCGGCTTTGGAGAAAGAAAAAATAACCCCTACGCTATTGCATATTCGAGATGAAAAAGAGGTGATGTTACGGCAGGTAGAAAATGCGATTGATAATCACGATGTGTTATTGCTAAGTGGCGGTGTTTCTAAAGGAAAATTCGATTATTTGCCTGAAATTTTAGGAGAATTGAAAGTAGAGAAAATCTTTCATCGTGTTTTGCAGCGTCCCGGCAAACCCTTGTGGTTTGGGAAGCAATACGAGAAAAATGTTACGGTGTTTTCCTTTCCTGGCAACCCCAATTCCACTTTTGTAAATTTTCATATCTATTTTAAAAAATGGCTTGACAAATCTTTTGAAGTGGAAAGCGCACTTTCAGAAGTTATTTTAAAAGCCGATATCGCTAACAATCCAAATATCACCAGGTTTTTGCTGGTAAAAACAAAGGTTCAAAATGGCCAATTTCAGGCGGAATTATTGAACGAAAATGGCTCTGGTGATTTAATTAGTCTGGCGAATGCCGATGGCATAATTGTGCTTCCTCCAGAAAAAGATTTTAAACAAGGTGATATGGTGGAGTTTGTTGGTTTTTTATAGTAGTGAATAAAAATTATCTGATCATCCTTTTTTTAATTTTTGAGTAAAAAATCAGAAATCAAAAGTTTCCATTTCAATTTCTGATTTTTTATATTTTGAATGCTTCCATTCACTTCCTGATACAAGTCCTCTTGAGGCCGTAATTACAAAGTGACAGTAGAATTTCAGCTATGCAATTCTAAATTAAAAATAAATTTCATACCACTATTGCACGAGGAGCTATGAATACAAATCTTTAAAGTCTTCTCTCCAGGTTACGATCTCGTTGTTGTACATGGCATCCAGTCCCATTTGTACCGCTACCGCTGCTTTTGCTCCTGTTACAAAATCAGATTTTGGCTGTGTATTATTCAAAACACTCTCCGAAAAATCCATTAAAGCCTGTTTGGAAGAATGCGTGTGTCCTATCTGAATTGGAATACCTTTCCCTTTTACCCATTGCATGGTAGCTCCAGAGACACCATCGACATCCCCCAGTTTCCGATCATCAAAATCCCCTTCAGGATAAAACCAGGCATTTTCATAATCCAGGATAATGGTGCCCTTGTCCCCTAAAACCTTGATTTGATAATCGTCCAGTGCATTGGAAGTTAAACAGGTAAACTTTGCTTTAACTCCGTTTGGATAACTATAAATCAAATGGATATTATCGTAGGTCTCACGGCCGTCTTTCCAGTAATCGATCCCACCAACGCCCATCACCTGCTCTGGAACAGCTTCCAGTACCCAATTGACAAAATCGATTTGATGGGAACACAATTCGGCTACCAGACCACCAGAATATTCGCGATACATCCGCCAGTTAATCAATCGTTCTAAATCTGGATCGGGTACCTGGCGGCGCCAGTTTCCATGACGGTTCCATTGGCATTCAAAAGCGGTGATATTGCCAACTTTACCTTTTTTGATCAAATCGACCACATGGGTATATAAACGAGAACTATGGTACTGATGACCCGTTTGGAAGATCTGTGTACTCTCTTTTTTCTTTTGATTAAGCTTTTTGATCCCCTGATAACCTTTTGCCGTAGTCTTCTCTCCATAAATATGTTTGCCAGCATCCAGGGCATCGATTTCAATAGCTGAATGTGTACTAAACGGTGTAGCTACCAGAACTGCATCGATATCTTTATTATCAAGCATTTTTCGATAATCGGAATAGCCTTTTATTGTACCGGAGGCGCGTGAAATACCTTTCTCTAAACGAAAGGGTAAAATATCACAGCAGGCGATCAAATTTAAATTAGGAATCTCATCGATTACCGGTATCAAGCCGGTGCCTCGATTTCCTGTCCCTATTACTCCAATATTAATCTGATCATTTTTAGCAAAGGACAAGGCATTTAAAGAAGGTATCGACATGGTCGCCATAGCTCCCAGCGCTCCCAAACTACTCCTTTTTACAAAACTTCTTCGTTTCATCATCGTATCGTTTTATTGCTTCTATTTTTATTGTTTATATTATACTTCCAGTTCCCAGCCTGATTCGTAAGTTCTGCTCCAAAGTTTCATCGCTTCACGATCATATATCTTTCCTGACTGCTCATCGATAGCAAATCCTTTATTAATTCGGTAAGCAATATTGGCATAATGCACCATGGCCATACTTACACTAGCATCATCGATTGGAGCATTTAAGATTTCTTTTCCTCGAATAGTATTAAAGAAATTGAGCATATGGGCTGTCGTCGTATCACCGCCACCGCCCAACGCTGTACCTGCTTCCTTAGAACCTGATTCGGTGGACTTTATCCTTTTTCCAGAGCGGTCGTACATCTCGTATTTATTACGATCTACAAACACCGTCCCTTCGCTACCATAAATGATGGTTCCACGACCGCCATTATACAGATCGTAACCACTACGGCTTCTCCCGTCCCATTCAATGATCCTATCATCTGCGAAATTGAAGGTGGCTTTCATGGTATCATACATCTCCCATCCGTCTTCTTTAAAATGGCGTTTATAGGCTTCTACATTTGCTTCGCGAGGGAAATCTACGCCCAGTGCCCAACGGGCGACATCAAGTTCATGTGTACCGTTATTGCCGGCTTCAGCCGTACCATAATCCCAACCATACCAGTGCCAGTTATAATCCCAGGTATTATCGGTATATGCTCTTCTTGGTGCAGGCCCCTGCCACAATTCCCAATCCAGACCTTTTGGCACCGCCGCAGGTTTTTGGTTAGGTACCTCATCTCTGGAATTGGTATAAAAGGCGACCGCCTTAAATGGCATGCCTATTTCTCCGTTTTGAATAGCCTTTATCACCTCTATGGTATGTGCGGAAGAGCGCTGTTGGTTTCCCATTTGTACTACTTTATCGTACTTCGCTGCTGCGGCTACCAGTTTCTCATTCTCATCCATCGTATGGCTACAGGGCTTCTCTACATATACATGCTTGCCTGCTTTCATGGCCATGATCGAACCGGGGGTGTGCCAATGATCGGGTGTGGCATTCACCAGGATATCTACTTTTTCATCATCGATCACCTTACGGATATCATTCTCTCCTTTAGGGGAATATCCCAAACGCTCTGAAAAGCGTTTTATCGCATTCTCTCTTTGATGCTGCATTACATCGCATAGATACACCAGTTCTACATTCGATTCTTTTAAAGCAATAGGATCCAGATAAGCCCCTAAACGTCTTCCCAAACCTGCAATACCAATATGCAATTTATCATTGGCCCCAATGATCTTTCGGTAACTACTGGCGGGCATAGCCATAACAGAGCTGGATACCGCGGTAGATGTTGCAACGGCAGCACTCCCTAATATGGACTTGGTAATAAAATCTCTTCTTGTCGCCATGCTATAGTGTTTTGATTTTTATATTCTTAAAAGATACCCGGTTACCGTGATCCTGCAATAAAATGCGGCCTTCTTGCAATTCTCCAAAGTGATCCCACTTGGCATATTTACTCTCGGAAACCAGTTTTCTGAAATCCTCACTACCTCGTTCATATTCCAAAACTTTTGTACCATTTAACCAATGTTCTACATGATTATCTTTAGACACTATCCTTGCCGTATTCCACTCCCCAACTAGATGTATTGGTTTATCAGGATCGGCTTTGATAAGATCATAAAGAGAGGCTACAGTTCGGCTGCCTTCATGGTTACCCAATTTAGCATCGGGATGCTTATCATCGTCTAAAATCTGGTATTCTAAACCTATGGAAGATCCCGGTCCTTTATTAATATCGGTATCTACATAATATTTAATTCCACTGTTGGCGCCTTCGGTAATTTTAAAATCAACTTTAAGTTCAAAGTCTCCATATAATTCCTCAGTAACAATATCCCCACCTGCGGCAGATTCGGCTCCGCCACTGGCCATTACGGTTAAAAGGCCATCATTGATTTCCCAACCTAGTTTTGGAAACTCCTCCAAACGGGCACCACGCCAACCTTGGGTGGTTTTACCATCCCAAAGTAGCTGCCAGCCCTGTTCTTTTTCTGAAGTGGTTAATTTGTTATTAGTAGTAACAGGAGCTATATCCATTTTTTGAGAATACTGTTCCAGGCTATCGGTCTGAATACGGATATCCTTCCACATGATGGTTTTTCCTGGTTCATCTTTCTCTCCAATGCTATGTACCTGAAGCGCTATAAATCCGCTTGCGGTTTTATCATCGATAAGATAGGCAGCAGGAATCCCGTTGATCCATGTTTTTATAGTATCGCCTATGGCTTCAATACGATAATGGTTCCACTCATTTTGTTTAAAAGCTTTTTGTGCTTCAGGATTATTTTGCAGATCGACTAACCATCCTCTTCTGCCTTCATCATAGATACCAGCGCTCCACGCACGATCTGAAGGATCAATCTCAATTTGGTAACCATGTACACGACCATTTTGATAAGACGCAATACTGTTGCTTCGAATTTGTATTCCAGAATTCATACTGGAATCTACTTTATAATCCAGTTCTAAAATAAAATCGCCATACACGTTATTGGTAGTTAAAAAAGAATTAGGCGTACCACTAACGGTTTCTCCTATAATCACTCCATCTTTAACCTTATAATTTGCCTTCCCTCCTTTTTGGGTCCATCCCGAAAGATCTTGCCCGTTAAATAAGGTTTTACCTGGCTTTTGTTCCTTATCAGGCCCTTTACAGGAAAACATACACACCAATAAAACTAAAGTAAAAACACGTAAAAACATTATCAAATTATTAAAAGTAAAACGTTATAGCTATTTTAAACTTCAATATATAAATTAATATTTTAATATAATATCATAATATAAAAAGATTCCTACCTAATTCATATAAACATTAAATAGTTAGCTAAAACGATTAATTTATTATCTTTAGATTGCCATAACTTATCATTATGAAACATCAAATCCTTTATATTCTAATTCTTTTTCCCTGCTTGTTATTCGCTCAATCGAAGATCTCGAAACTGGAATGTGAGTATATGGTAAATCCTACGGGAATTGATATGGAACATCCCAGGCTGATGTGGAAATATGAAGGGGATACTCCCCTGAAACAAAAATCATATAGGATTCTTGTGGCTTCTGTAAAAGAAAAATTAAGTTCAAAAAAAGCTGACATCTGGAATTCCAGATTTATAAAATCTGAAGATCAATTAGCTATTATTCAGGTAAAAATTTAAAATCAGATCAACGATATTACTGGTTGATTGAAACAAAAACATCAGATGGAAAGTTTACATCTGATACTGCATATTTTGAAACAGGAAAATTTAAAACATCAGATTGGGAAGCGCATTGGATTACGGATAGCCACGACAAATCTTATGAACCTTCTCCCCGATTTAGAAAAGAATTTAAACTAGCTAAAAATGTTATATAAGTGGTCTTGGGTATTATCTACTTTCTATAAATGGCACTAAAATTAACCAAAATCATCTGGATCCTGGGTTTACAGATTATAGCAAACGTGTTCTATACAACACTTTGGATATCACCAACTATTTAAAAGAAGGCAGCAATGCCGTAGGAATCGAATTAGGAAATGGATGGTTTAACGAACAAACACCAACGGTTTGGAATTTTGATCTGGCACCCTGGCGCAAAAGACCTCAGCTACTTTGTGAAATAAGGATTACCTATAACGATGGTTCTACTGAAACTATAGCAACCGATAATACCTGGAAAACCAATACCGGGCCTCTCTTGTTTGATAATATTCATGTGGGTGTAATCTATGATGCACGATTAGAACAAAAGGGTTGGAGCGATATAAATTATAAGGATAAAAACTGGTCTAATGTCATTTTAACCGATGCTCCTTCAGAAATTTTAGAAAGTCAGAAAATGGCTTTAATATCTTCCGAAGAAATCTTAGAACCAATTGCAGTTCAGCAATTAAATGATACTTCCTTAGTATTTGACATGGGCATAAATACCGCGGGGGTGGTTGAGTTAAATATTGAAGGTAAAGAAGGAATGGAAGTAAAATTGAAACATGGGGAAATGGTACGCGAAGACGGAAGCGTTGACCAGCGAAATATTGATATGCATTTACGCCCTAGAAATGAAAAAGAAAGAATTCAAACCGATACTTACATTTTAAAAGGAAAAGGGATAGAAACTTTTAGCCCAGCATTTACCTATCATGGTTTTAGGTATGTTCAGGTAAGTAGTAATCAACCTATTTCTGCCCAGAATGTGTATTTAAAGACCATAAAATTACATAGTGACGTAGAAAATATTGGTTCTTTAAAAACATCGAATCACACTTTAAATTCCATCTTCGAAATATGTAAAAACTCCTATTTGAGTAATCTTTTTAGCATTCCTACAGATTGTCCTACCCGAGAAAAAAATGGCTGGATGGCCGATGGATTTATGGTGCAGGAAGCGGGAATGCTGAATTACGATTCTCGAAATATTTATGCAAAATGGGTTAAAGATATGATCGACGCCCAACAGGATAGCGGTAATATGCCCGGTATTGTGCCCACTTCACATCATTGGGATAGCAATTGGGCCGGGCCAATTTGGGATGCAGCTATCTTTATTGTACCAGATCTTTTATATCGATATTCTGGCGACCTGGAGAGTATTAAAAAAATATATCCCAGCGCAAAAAGATACCTTAAATATTTGGAATCTCAGGAAAATGAAAATGGAATTATCGATTTTGGCCTTGGAGACTGGCTTTTCTATAAAGCAGAGACTTCAACTCCGTTTATGGTGACCGCATATTATTATTACGACAATATTTTAATGGCCAAAATGGCCCGGTTATTAAACAATGATAAAGAAGCTATCGCTTATGAAGAAAAGGCCGAGATATTAAAAAACAGGATAAACGATATCTTTTTTGATGCTAAAAATATATCGTACGCCAATAAAACACAATTATCCGATGCGCTTCCTCTTTATATGGATATCGCTCCTGAAGAATTTAGGCCCCGGTTAGCGAAGAAACTTAATGACAGTTTAAAAAACAGCAACTATTTTCTCGATTTTGGCTTTATTGGGAGTTTAATTGTACCTGAAGTATTATCTGATTATGGGTATACCGACAGCGTTTATAAAATGGTAACCAAAGAAGAAATGCCTTCTTGGGGATATTGGATAAAAGAACATCATGCCACCAGTTTATTCGAAACCTGGGATATTAAAAGAAGAATTTTTGATGCTTCCTTAAATCACCCTTCGATGGGTGCCATTGCTGCCTGGATGTATACATCTTTAGCAGGCATCAAATTAGATGAAAATGAAACCTCTTTTAAAGAAATCATTATAAAACCGACTTTTATAGACGATCTGGATTTTGTTGATGCCAGTTATGACTCTCAATATGGAAGAATACAGGTTAAATGGACAAAAAGTGACAGAGATGTACAACTGGAAATTAAAATTCCACCTACCGCAACCGCCAAATTACAATTACCACATCAAAGCAGTAATATTAAAGGCGGCAAACATCAATTTCAGTTTCAGCTTTAAACCCCTGTGTATTTAGATTTTTTCAATCTAAACCTAAGCACTTTGCATACTAACAGCGTTCATTAAATTTTTAAGATAAGGCACAAAATTTTCTCTGGATCTTAAGCGGTCCCATTCTTCCCTTTTCTTAAATTCATCCTGAAATTCACCTAAAATGAAGTTATAGATTTCAGGATATTTTGAGGTATAAATTTCAAAATTAAAGATGACAAGATCCATTTTATACTCTGCTTTATTCTGTTGTCTTTTCCCAACTGCGATAAGGCGCAAAGCTTCTGCATCCTTAAATTCTGAAATAAATTGCTCTAAAACCTCGAAGTGACGTAAAATTAAGTGATTCATAAGAGTGATAATTATAATTAATGAATTATTACACTAACAAATGTACTTTTCGTCTAAAGGTGACTCAATACCCATGAGAGGGGATATTTCGATTTTTCTTACAATTTTTAAGAAATGTTACTTCCAAAATTTAAATTAAAAGAGGCTATCAAAAAATAGCCTCTTTTTACATAAATACTAGGTTAAGTATGGATGATAATTAATATGCATTCGCTATTATTTGCTCGTAAAGCTCTTGCTTACCGCTTATTTTGGTTGGTTCTCCATTTTCATTTCCTAACTTACTTAATTGCTCTAGAGTAAGTTTTCCTGCTTCAAAATCTTTACCACTACCGCTATCAAAAGAAGCGTAACGATCTTTTCTCAGGCTGCTGTATTTTGTGTTTTTAAGAATATGATCTGCAGTAATTAAACCTCTTGCAAATACATCCATTCCAGAGATGTGTGCAATAAATTTATCTTCAAGATCTGTAGAATTTCGTCTAACTTTTGCATCAAAGTTAATTCCGCCACCTTGTAATCCACCACCTTCAAGGATAATCATCATCGCCTGGGTTATTTCAAAAAGGTCTATAGGGAATTGATCGGTATCCCATCCATTTTGATAGTCACCACGGTTGGCATCGATGCTTCCTAACATTCCTGCATCGATCGAGGTTTGTAACTCATGCTCAAAAGTATGGCCTGCAAGCGTTGCGTGGTTTACTTCAATATTTAGCTTAAAATCATCCTTAAGTCCGTATTTATTAATAAAGCCTAAACAGGTTGCTGCATCATAATCATATTGATGTTTTGTGGGTTCCATAGGTTTTGGCTCTAAAAAGAAGTTTCCTTTAAATCCTTGTTTTCTGGCATAATCCCTACACATTCCCAAGAACATTGCCAAGTGATCCTGCTCTCTCTTCATATCGGTATTTAGCAGGCTCATGTAACCTTCACGTCCACCCCAAAAAACATAATTCTCACCGCCTAAAGCGATAGTGGCATCTAATGCGATTTTAGCCTGTGCACCGGCATAAGCTACAACATCAAAATTAGGATTGGTAGCTGCACCATTCATATATCGTGGATTGCTAAACAGGTTGGATGTTCCCCAAAGTAATTTTAAACCACTTTCTTCTTGCTTTTGTTTCGCATATTCGGTTACCGCATGGATTCTCTTTTCAAATTCTCCTAAAGTGGGTGCTTCATCTACTAGATCCACATCATGAAAACAATAATAAGGCACGCCAAGCTTTGTCATAAATTCAAAAGCAGCATCCATTTTATCTTTTGCACGTGCTACAGGATCATGTTTTTTATCCCATTCAAAAACCTCGGTTTCAGCTCCAAAAGGGTCTCCTCCTTTATTATTAAAGGTATGCCAGTAAGCAACGGCAAATCTTAAATGCTCTTTTAAAGTTTTACCGGCTACCACTTTATTTTCATCGTAATATTTAAAAGCTAAAGGGTTATCACTCTCTTTACCTTCAAACTTTATGGCATCGATATTCTTAAAATAATTACTCATAATATTAAAATTTAATGGCTTTTTTCCAGTTATTATAAATTGATTTATAGGCTTCAACCAGTGCTGGTTGTGGTTTTATTGTTTGCAGGCATTCCAGGCTATCAAAGGCCTCCTCTAAAGTTTTATAATGCCCGTAACCATAAGCAGCACCTCTGGCCGCTCCGTCAGCTCCGTTTGTTTTATAAAGTTGAAGTGTTGTATTGGTAGTATTCACGAAAATTTCCTGAAAAACTGGGCTTAGAAACAAATTATCCTTACCTGCCCGTACTGTTTTTCCTGAAGCACCAACTTCTTGCATAATTTCAAAACCGTAATTCATCGCAAAGACGATTCCTTCACAGGCAGCACGCACTAAATGTGGCGTTTTATGAATATTGAAGTTAAGATTAGATATTCCAGACAAGACTTCTTTATTTTGAAATATGCGCTCTACACCATTTCCGAAAGGATGAAAAAGCAAGCCTTCACTACCCGGTTTTGATTGGGCAGCCATTTCATTTAGATACTCATAATCTACAATTTGATCACGCCCGGAAGACAAAATATTTCGTAACCACTGATAGAGAATCCCAGACCCATTGATACAAACCATTACGCCGTTTCGATGCTGCTTTTCCTGATTATTTACATGTAAAAATGTATTAATCCTATTGTCTTTATCGAAAGCATGATTCTCACTAACCGAATAAATTACTGCGGAAGTTCCTGCTGTGGTAGCAATTTCACCCGGACTTAGTACATTTAAAGACATGGCATTATTCGGCTGATCTCCTGCGCGATACGTTATTTTCACATCTTCTGAAAGTCCTAATTCGTTGGCTACTTTTGAAGAAATATTAGCCTGATCTCCAAAATTTGAAACTATCTCAGGAATCAGTTCTTCTGAAATTCCGTAATACTCAAGAATCTCTGTCGCCAGTCGGTTTTCTTTAAAATGCCAAAGCATTCCTTCAGATAATCCCCCTTTACTTATTTGAGGTTTCTCACTAAATCTTGCAGCGATATAATCCCCGGGTAACATCATATAAGCCGCTTTTTCATAAATTTCAGGCTCATTTTCTTTTACCCATTTTAATTTTGAAGCCGTAAAATTCCCCGGACTTCCTAAAATCATATCATGGCATTTCTCTTCACCAATTTCATGAAACGCTTTATCGCCAATAGTAGCGGCACGGCTATCGCACCAGATTATGGAAGGGCGCACAGGGTTTAAATCCTTATCGGTTAATACCAAACCATGCATTTGGTAAGCAATACCAATAGCTTTTATTTGGGTTAAATCGATTTGATTTTCAGATTGTAAACGTTGTAGTGCTATTTTAACATTTTCCCACCACTGATTTGGATCCTGCTCTGCCCAACCGGGTTGTATAGCTTCCATTGCCATTTCAGATTTTGGCTCGCTTACAGCAGCAATACTTTGTTGAGAATTAGCATCGAAAATCGATAATTTTACTGAACTACTTCCCAGATCTATTCCTAAAAAATACATTCTAAGTCAATTTTATTAGCTTTTGAAACCTTTTTCAAAACACTAATAGTTTATTTGACTACAAGTATAATTTAAATTTTGAATATTATCAAAATTTACAGGATAAAAATGACTAATAATTAAATTAAAAATGAATTATTGATATATAAACTAGTTTGGATGGGTTTCGGCTTTTTCAAATTTACTTTAAAAAAGATCAAGAACTAAAATGATAAAATCATAAAACTTTGGAAAATCTCGCTGGTTATAACGAGGAAAACCTTTTTTTATTTCAAGGCAAGCTTAGTAGAAATAGACCAACTATAAAGACTAAAAAAGCCCGGAAAAATTAGGGTTCATTATATATAATTTCAGTAATAATTATTTTACCCGCTTTACCGTCCTAAAACCAAGATGATCTGAACCAGAATCCATTGAAGTACCCATTCTTGAAGAAACACGATAACTGATGCAATAGGATTTACTGCATAAAAACGAACCTCCTTTTATCACTTTTTCTTTTTGGTAAGGATTATCTTCATTAAAATAAGTTGTCGATCCTTTGGGGTTTAATAATTCGCCCTGCTGCAAGGCCAACTGATAGTATCTGCTATCAAAATTATCTTTAGTAAATTCCCAAACATTGCCTGCCATATCATATAAATTAAGACTATTTGGAGGGAAAGATTTTACCGGTGCAGCGTATTTATAACCGTCTTCCGGAATATTTTTTACGGGAAATTCTCCCTGCCACGTATTGGCATTTTCATTTAATTTAGATTCATCGTCACCCCAGGTATAAATTCCGCCGTGAAGTTGCCCGTGTGCTGCCGCTTCCCATTCGGCCTCGGTTGGTAAATCACGACCGGCCCAACTGGCATAGGCCAAAGCGTCTTCGTAAGCTACATGAACTACCGGATAATTATCTTTTCCTTTTATATCGCTATCAGGCCCTTGCGGATGTTTCCAGTCGGCACCTATTTTCCATTCCCACCATTGGCCATAATCATTAAGATTAGATATCTTTTCCAGCTGTCTTTTAAAGATCAAAGAACCTGGTTGTAAAACACTATCGGGTGGTTTTGGTGTTCCCGGTGACAATTGTTTTTTCATTTCTTCCCAATCGATGGGGCGCTCTGCAACGGTCACGTAACCCGTTTCGTCTACAAATTTTTTAAACTGTGCATTGGTCACTTCGGTTTGATCTATAAAAAATCCGTCTACCGCCACAGGATGCGCCGGTTTTTCTCTTGGTAAGGCATAAGGATCACCTTCTGATGCTCCCATGGTAAATTTTACACCAGAAACCCAAACCATACCCTTTGGAGTTTCGATACCTTGTGGCTGCTTTTTTAAAAGGTCTTCAGGATTTACCGTATTAATTCTTGTTGAAGTTTTTAACTCTGCCTCCTTATTTTCGTTATTTTTCACCTCTTTTTTTTCCGCTTCATTTTTACAGGAAAAAAGGAACAGACTTAAAAAAAGAATAGCATATATTGATAATTTTAGCATCACAGTATTTTTTATCAAATGTAATCAGTATTCTGTAGAAATCATACCGATTAATTTATTGATTCTTAATGAATCATTAAAAAAGGCCGACTTAAAAAAATCGACCTTTAAACCAATTAAACTCAACCTTATCTATAAAACGACCATTTATCTTGTTTTTGTGTTTATAGCAATGTGCTTGGACACACGTAATCTGTAACCGGAATTGTAGTTTCTTTTATGGATTTAAAACCTCCTATTACATCGGTTAACTGAGACCAGCCTCGTTGTTGTAAAATAGATGCCGCGATCATACTTCTATACCCACCGGCACAATGCAACACAAATTCCTGTTCTTTTGGAAACTTCTCTAAATGCTGATTGATCTGATTTAGCGGAATATTTACAGCACCTTCAATATGCTCTGAATCGAATTCACTTTTTTTACGTACATCGATAACCACTATATTTTGCTGCATTTTTTGTTCCAGCGCTTCGGCAGTAATCCTGTTTATATTGTCAACTTCCTTACCGGCAGCTTCCCAACTTTTCATTCCGCCAGCTAAATATCCTTGTGTATTATCATAACCTACACGGCTTAATCTTGTAATGGCTTCTTCTGCTTTTCCTTCTTCGGTCACTAATAAAATAGGAGTTTCTAAATCTGGGATCATCTCTCCTACCCAAGGGGCAAAACTACCTTGTAAACCAATATTAATACTATTAGGAATATGAGATTTGGCATATTTATCGGCATCTCTGGTATCTAAAATCAGTGCGCCTTCTTCATTCGCAATCACTTCAAACTCTTCAGGTGCTAAAGCTCTTGCCGCTTGTTTCATTACACTATCAAAACTCTGATATCCTCCTATATTCAATAAAACGTTCTTCGGAAAGTATTTTGGTGGAGTTGTAAGACCGGTTAAAAGCTCTTTTTTAAACTCTTTTTTGGTCATATTAGCCCTTAGGGCATAATTTGTTTTCTTTTGATTGCCCAGCGTATCGATGGTTTCTTTACTCATTTTTTTACCACAAGCCGATCCTGCACCGTGATTGGGATACACAATAAGATCGTCACTTAACGGCATAATTTTATTACGTAGGGAATCGAATAAATGTCCGGCAAGTTTATCTTCGGTTAAATCTGATACTACATGTTGAGCAAGATCTGGTCTACCAACATCCCCAATAAATAAGGTGTCGCCGGTAATAATCCCATGTTCTTGGCCTTTATCATCAATTAATAAATAGCTAGTGCTTTCCATGGTATGACCAGGAGTATGAATCACCTTCACCTTATAATCCCCAATTTCGAAAATTTGACCATCCTCAGCAACTAAGGCTTCATAACCTGGCTTGGCATTTGGCCCAAAAACTATTTGAGCTCCGGTTTTCTTTTGCAAATCTAAATGACCGCTTACAAAATCGGCATGAAAATGAGTTTCGAAAACATATTTTATCTTCGCCCCATCGTTTTCTGCTTTTTGAATATAGGGGTTAACTTCTCTTAACGGATCAAAAATTGCTGCTTTGCCTTTGCTTTCGATATAATAAGCAGCATGTGCAAGACAGCCGGTATATATTTGTTCTACTTTCATAATTTATAGATTTTATATGGAGTGATATTGTTTATTTATGAGTGTAAAAATAATAGAACAATATTTTTTAGACGGTAACTCTTGTTACAATTCCGATATTTAATAAAAATCGCTTAATAATTTATACAAAACAAAAAAGGAGACCCCGTAGAATCTCCTTCATTCAGTTAAGCATAATAATCGATAAAGCTTGTAAAACCAAGCATGTATTGCTTCACCGATCGTAAAAACTAACTAAAAAAACAGCTTAACTAAGCTTATTCGGTAACATTAAAATGAGCATCTGCACTGTTAACATTACCCTCATGGTCTGTTACTTCTAATGATAAATGATATTCTCCTTTTGCAGCATCTGTGGGTACATCGATATGCTCATGAAAATCTACACTGGTTTTATCTTCATAATCATAAGATTTCTCAATTTCCCAACCTTCTCCATCTTCAAAGTGAATATGAACTTCTACTTTTTCGATCCCATGCTCTCCGGCAATTGCCGCTTCCACATGTATTTCTTCTCCCGCTTTTACATTTTCATCTACTTTCATGTCCGAAATTGTAATCGCATCAGCATTATTATTGCCATCGGTAATATGAAAATGTGCGCCTTCGGCATGCGAATGTCCTTCAGCATCAATCACGGTGATCGTCATGTGATATTCTCCTAAAGCAGCATTTTCTGGAACATCTATATGCTCATGAAGCTCTGCTGAAGTCCCAGAATAATTTTCATAGGTTTTATCGAAGGTCCATTCTATTTCTCCTTCTTCAGGTTCTAAACCGTGACCATGAATACTAACAGAAACCGAACTTATTTCGTGATCTGCTGCTAATTGCGCTTCGGCATGTAACTCACCTCCGCGAACTGCATTTTCACTATGAATATCTGAAATTGAAATCCCATGTTCTTCGCCTGTATGATCTTCACCTATAATAAACTGCACATACACCTGATTTTCGTTCCCAGAGACATCGATTACGGTAATCCCTAAATGATAAGGGCCTTCTGCAATATCATCTGGTATTTCGATATGCTCGTGAGCATGGTAAGTCTTTGGTGTACCTTCAATATCGAAAGCCTTATTAAAAGACCAGGGACTAATTGTAGACTGTTTGGTAGTAACACCTACTGTGCTATTTAAAACGCCAGAGTGTGTATGCCCATCAAAATTATTATGAATATCAACTTTATACGAAGCTAAAGCATCATTATCGCTTAAATCGATATCAAAATGCAGCTCTCCACCTACTTCAAAAGCTTCATTCTCTACAGGATCGTTTACTGTAATTTGTGGTTTTTCACTATCCAAAATTTCATCGTCATCACTACTACATGCTGCAAAAAAAGTAAGTGTGAAAAGTGCTATAAGTTTTATTGAAAATTTCTTCATTTTAAAATTTAGTATTATTAATTAATCATCCTTAATGAAGGATTTAAGCCGTTAGGGCTATAGTATTTGAACTTTGTAATCTGTATCTTCTTAAGCAAATCCAAAAAGCGGTGGCCCCCGAACGTAGAATCTTAACTGATAAAATGTTTTATGGCTAATCCTTTTTTCAGAAAAAGCATCTTTAATAACTACAATTAATGCAGGCTCCTGTTTATAAGATATCTTAGGAAGTATCCCGCGAGATTCTCCAAGTAAAAAATGGGCGCAAACATGTGGCGAGGCTATTTTCTGAAAACTAAGCTCATGAACCTCGAAAGAATTAGCATGCTCGTTTAAAATAATATGGGCCGACCATAAAATTGGGCCTGCCGGTAATAAAACCAGCAAAAACAGGCTACTATATTTTAACCAAAACTGCTTCATGACTGCCCAAAAGGAATTTTAATACTCAGTTGAATATTTCTTCCCATTTCTGGGATTTGCAATCGCCGGTAAAAACTAGTGTGATTGAAATATTTGGTATTGAATAAATTATCAATCCTGAAATTAATATTGGCTTTAAAATTGCCAAATTTCAGTAGGGTTTGATATCCTACTCCCCACAGGGAATATCCAGGCGTAATTTCTTCGCCCTGGGCAATACGATCCTGTTTCATCACCGATCGATTGTTGATATTTACTTCTGTAGCATTAAAAATTTTAGAATCGGTAAAAAGCTGGTAGCCAACTTCAGTAAAAACATTATTCGCAGGAGTAAACGGTAAGGGATAATTTCGCGACCTGTTAGAAGTGAGCTGTTGGTTGTAAATATATTCTCCCGCAATCCCAAAATGCCAACGCCCAATCTCTTTATCGATTTGAAGTTCTACTCCGCTAAGCAAAGCTTCAGATTCGGTATACTTATATAATTGCCCGGAATGTGGTAATAAAGAAAAAGTTCCGCTGGGGCGTAGAAAAATATAATTACTGAAAAAATAAGCATACGGACTCAGATTGATTTTCCATGAATTCTGACTGTAATTTAAACTTACATCTGCCATAAATCCCTTCTCGGGATCGAGGTTAGGATCGCCCTGCTCATGCCTAAATGATCCATGATGGATTCCGTTGGCACCAAGTTCTATAGCGGTTGGTAACCTAAAAGCGGTTCCTAGATTAAGCTTACTGCTAAATTGTTTATTAAACCGATGCTCCCATCCTAATCGTATATTAAAACTATTAAAGTCTTTATCAAGATCCTGGCTACGTTGGGCATAAGAAGCTGCTGTTTCTTCAGATTGATTGTTTCCTATCAAAAACTCATAGAGATTAGGATCGTAATAGCCCTTCATATCAATCGTCCCGTAATCGAAACGAAGTCCTAAAGTCCATAAATTCTGTTTTGAAGCTTTAAACTCATGAATTGCAAAAAGCCCATAGTTAGCCGATTTGTATTCTGGTAATAGAAAATTAAATCCTTCGATTTTATTAGATTTCCATTGGGTATCGAGGCCTAAACGGGTTTCATGCTTTTTGCTAAAATTATGATGATACGTTGCTTTCGCTCCATAAGTATCCAGATCAAAATCTAACTCCAGGTTTGGGTTGATTTCTGGCGGTTGCTGGCCCGCATAATGGGTATGGAACAAACTCCATTCCTGCCGATGATTTCTTTGGAAAGAAAGGTCTACCTCCAATTCTCCATTATCAAAAATAAAGGTCGAATTATTAATAACTTTAAAATGCGTAGCACGTTGAAAAGGCTCTTCTATATTCCTGGAATCTCCATCGGGCTGTACCCTGCTAATATCGGGAACACCATGTGAACCGGGAAAAAATCCGGATTTTTGATATACCTTACTTATAGTTAGCATTGACGAAAACCGATCTTTAACCAGCCCAATTTGCGTATACCAATCCAGCTCTTTACCTGCGGTATTTTTTAATTGCTCGTCGTAAATAGGGATATCAAAATTAAGATAGGAGATCTGATCTGTGGGTAATTTATAATCGCCAAAAGAAAGTCCCGTTAGTTTTCCTTTTACAAACCAGTCCTCTTTTTTGTATGCGATTTGCGCAGAACTTCCTAAACTATTATTCACACTTTTAGCAAAAGTATAAATGCTTCCCGATAAGCCTTCTTCTGGGATTTTGTTATTTTTTATACGTACCACGCCTCCTAAAGCATCGCTACCATAGGCGATAGATCCTACGCCTTTAATAATTTCAAGATCTTCTACCTGCAACGCGTCTATTTCCAAACCATGATCGGCGCCCCATTGCTGGCCTTCCTGCTTTACTCCATTTTCGGCAACGGCCACACGATTTAGGCCAAGGCCACGAATAATGGGTTTTGAAGCGCCAGAACCAATTTGCATCGCATTAAACCCCGGTAACTTTTCAAGACTTGAGGCTAAAGAGCCTGAAAATTGATTCTGCAAATAATCATTGTCAACATATAACACCTGCTGACTTGTTTTTTTATGCTGATGGCCTTCCAGCATCACTTCATCCAAACCATTTATCGATTGCTTTAAAACAATATCTAATTTTCTATTTTGATGAAGTTTAACTATAGTATCTACCGGCGTAAAACCAATAATCGATACATGAACTTTGTAAGTCCCTTCGATTAATCTTGCCGAATAATTACCTTCTGCTGAAGTCCAAAAGTAGTGTTCACCAATTTTAATATAAGCACCATCTAAGGCGTCCCCTGTTTGAGATTTTATGTAACCTGATAACTCAAAAGTCGAATTTTGAGCATAAGAATGAATATAAAACAGGGATAAGCATACCGCTATCCAAAAGATTTTCATAAAATAATTCCGTAACTAAAAATGTAACATTACCTGAAATAGAAGAAAAAATTTTCAGGCATTTAAAACGCTAATTAAGCACGGATAGCCGGAGGGGCCCGTAAAGAAAAATAGGGATCTGGGAATTCCCAGATCGTTTGTGTAAGGGAAAGGGAATAAACCGATTCTTTATTCGGAATAAAAAGATCGAAAGTGAAAAACTCAGGGCTGCTAAAACCGGAAAAATGAAAATCACAAATCTTACAATCCATACCCGATTTCACAATATTCTTATCCATCTGAACAATGTGGGTATGATCTTTTAATCCTGAATCCTGAGAAAAGCCATGTTCAAAAATATGAACATAGGGATATACCAACGCAAAAACAATTAAGAGCGCGGTAAAAATAGCAGTATATCCTGATGCTTTTTTCATTGACCGCAAATGTAGCAACTATTTATGCCCTTGCAAGAAATTTCTTCCTAAAATATAAAATCGATTTACCTGATAATCTTGATTAAATGTTCCGATCCCGTCCCGATAGCTACCGGGACGGGGTATTAAATCCTTTGGCGGTGCCAATAAAAGCTTTTATTCCTCTTCTTTTTTAAGCCAAAGCTGCTCCATATCTTCTAGCGATCGGCCTTTGGTTTCTGGTACGAATTTCCATACAAATACTGCTGAAATTACCGCAAAAGCACCATACACCCAGTAGGAAAATCCGTGATTAAAGTTTTCTACTAAAAATGGATTATTGTTCATAATTGGGAACGTCCAGGAAATAACAAGGTTGGCCAGCCACTGCACTGCTACCGCAACCGCCATCACACCTTTAATAGAATTTGGGAAAATTTCTGAAAGTAATACCCAGGTTACCGGTCCCCAGGAAACGGCAAAAGCGGCAATGTAAACCAACATAAGTATTAGCGATGTAAAGCCTACAGTTCCTGCAAATAAAGAAAAGCCTAAACCAACCATACTTATCCCCATCACTACACTACCAATTAACAATAGCTTTTTACGGCCAAAATTATCCACAGTCATAATCGCAATTACCGTAAAAATCATATTTATCGCTCCTACAATAATGGTTTGTAACATCGATGCATTAGTATCTACGCCCATTCCTTTAAAAATCTCTGGGGCATAATATAAAACCACGTTTATACCTACAAATTGCTGAAAAATCGAAAGTAATAATCCAACAATAATTACCGGCCATCCATAAAATAACCAATGTGCTTTCTTGGTTTTAAACGAGTTTTTAATTTCAACAAGAATACGATCTGAAGAAGCTTTCTCGTTTAATCGATCTAAAATCGACTTGGCTTTTTGTTCATTTCCTTTCATTACTTCAAAACGCGGAGTTTTTGGCATAAAAAGTAAAAGCACAAAAAACAGAAAAGCAGGAATTACTTCAGATAAAAACATATAACGCCAACCCGAATCGGTAATCCATTCTTCAGTTTGTCCCTGTACGATAAAATAGTTCACAAAATACACCACCAACATACCGGTTACAATGGCAAGCTGATTACAGGAAACCATTTTCCCCCTGATATTCGCAGGAGCCATTTCAGCAATATAAAGAGGTGCCAACATACTGGCAATCCCTACGCCCATTCCACCAATAATCCTATAGATGATAAATGAGGAAAGCGTCTGGATTCCAAAAACATTAAAGGCCTCTGGATACCCCGATCCTAAAGCAGAAATTAAAAATAAAATCGCCGCAATCACCAATCCGTTTCTACGTCCAACAGAGTTTGCTATAAAATCCCCAAACGAAGCCCCTAAAATACAGCCCACTAATGCGCTACTGGTCATAAAACCTAATATAGAATTCCTCAAATTCTCGGTTAAAACATCAGGAAGATCTAAAAAGTATATTTTAAATAAAGGAATCGCAATAAGAAGAAAAATAACAATAATTGCAATGGACGTCGTTCTTTTAAAGAACTTAAACAGAAAGTAAAAAAACAAGACTAAAATTCCTATAGAAGTAATGCTGATGATACTTTTAAATTCGATAATGGCACTCGAGGCTAAAACGTTATCGCCATCAAGCGGATTAATAAAATAAGTATTCATTGCTCCTACCGCACCAGAAATCACTGCGGTATCATACCCAAATAGCAGACCACCAAGACTGGCTACAAGCGTGATTAGGATAATGAGTTTATTGTTGAAAGAGTTTTTGTTTTCCATCTCACTAATAGTTATTAAGACTACAAGTATAGTCTAAATTTATATATTTTTCAATAAATAGATCGGTTTTTTATCAGTTAATAATTTTAAACCCTCAATTTAATTATAGCGTCAAAATTAATGCTGAATTCCTAAACTGAGTTCAATTATTTCAGGACTTTATGCCATTAAGTGAATTTTCATTGAAAATTGGGATCGAGATGCTACCAAAATGGAAGCTTCGATATAAAATATTTCGGAAAAATTTCACTCAGCCGCCCGTATTTTGCTACATCGATCACAGGTTATTACTATTCGCTAAACTGAAACATTTCGTAACTGCTAAGAATTACATATTTACTGTTAAGCGCATCAATTCGGTCTTCAGATTTTATTTTCTAAACAACGACAAATCTATAGCCTCCCCCATAACCTCATAGCCTTTTTCATTGGGATGCAGATAATCTCCAGAATGTAAATTTGGTGCAAGCACATTGGGTTCCTCAGGGCTTTCCAAAACTTCTGCAAAATCGATCACCGCATCAAATGCTCCGCTATTTCTAATCCAGTGATTCACTTTTTGTCTCGCCTGTTCCCTAAAGTCTTTATAATAGAAAGATTTTTTAATGGGGGTAATTGTACCTCCATACACCTTTATATTTTTAGCATGTGCTTTGTGGATCATCGTTTGGTAGGCGTCAATTAAATTATTCGCCACTTTAAATGCCACGGTACTATCTGGCGTTGCACCAAGATCATTTACACCTTCCAGAATGATCAAATACTTCACTGCACTTTGGCTTAAAATATCGCGATCAAATCGGTTTAACCCTGTAGGTCCCAAACCACCTCTTAACACTGCATTTCCGCCAATACCCATGTTTAGCACGCCTATACTTTTTGTTTCTGAATGCTGAATAAGTCTTTCGGCCAAAATATCTGGCCAGCGATTCTGTTTATTGGTTCCCGACCCACGGCCATCGGTTATCGAATTACCCAAAATAGCAATTGCCGAAGCATTTTTTCCAGCCATCACTTCCAGCGTATTAATCACATACCAATGATCTGTTTTTATGGCATTCTCAAAATCTTTTTCAGTAGTATTCTGGTTTCCTTCTACCAGATAAGAAGTTGTTCTTGAGCCGGGATGTCCGGTAATATTTTCAACGGTTTCACCAAATTTTATCGTAATTGCCAATCTGGTTCTGGACTCAAATTCAAAATCCAGTGCATCAGAAAATACCGCTGCTCCGGCCGGCATGATCACTCCAGGCTGACCATCAAATGTTAATGTTTTTACCGTCGAATCTTCGATGGAAGCTTGCGATTTTGCTATGGCAATTTCAACAGATCTCATTTCAACCGGGCGATCACTAAACTCATTCGAAAATTTTAACCGAATGGTTTTCCCACCCAGGGACGGACTAATAATTTGCCGTAAAGTGTTACCGGTTAATCCCGGTGCCGGTGGAACGTTTCTTGGCTCGACCAATTGCGGAGCCGTACTCCAGCTCCCCACCCATTTTTGTTGATTTTCAGATTCGTTTTTTGAAATAGAAGAAGTAGTTCCACAAGACACTAAGACTATTAGAAAAAATGCAAAAATCACATTACGCTTTCCTATAAATCTTTTTACGAACTTGTATTTTAAATGCTCTAACATTCTAAAATCTTATTTATTAAAGTTGAGTCTGCTAATCCCTATTGATCTTCCCTGGCTTTTACCGAAAATTTATACACGGTTGTTGAAGAAAACTCTTCTCCTGCCTGTAAAATTACTGAAGGGAAATCGGGTTGGTTAGGAGAATCGGGGAAATGTTGCGTTTCAAAGCAAAAACCAGAACGTTTTTCATATTTCCCAGACTGATTAGGGATTTTTAAGCTCCCATCTAAAGAGTTACCGGTATAAAACTGCATTCCGGGCTCAGTTGTAAAAACCTCTAAAAAACGACCACTTTCAGGATCATAAGCGGTTGCCGCTAAGCTTAAATCTTCTGGATTATTATTCAGAATAAAACAATGATCGTAACCACCAGCGGTTTTCAACTGCTCGTCATTTTCATTAATATCTGCACATATTCTTTTTGGCGTATTAAAATCAAAAGCTCCACCTTTTACCGCTCTTAGTTCTCCCGTTGGGATGGTTGCTGAAATTGGTAAAAAAGCATCGGCATTTATAAATACTTCGTGATCGATGATTTTCTTACCAAAATTTGCTGTTAAATTAAAATACGAATGTTGCGTTAGGTTTATAACCGTTTCCATATCACAAATAGCATAATAATCTATCTTTAGTTCGTTAGCCTTCGTAAGTTCGTAACTCACTTTCACTTTTAAATTGCCGGGGAATCCCATTTCCAGATGTGGACTGTCATAGGTTAAAAGTACTTTAGTATCACTTAGCTTTTCTATGGTCCAAAAAACAGCATCAAAACCTCCAATACCACCATGCAGGCAATTTTCTCCTTCATTATTATCGACCTTAAAGAATTCTTCATTTAGATGAAAACCGGCATTGGCAATTCGGTTAGCATATCGCCCAATTAAAGCGCCGATAAACGGATTGGGTTGTAAATAGTCTTTCTCGTCTAAATTTAAAACAACATTCCCAAAATTCCCGTTTCGATCTGGCACTTCAATATTGGTAATTCTGCCCCCATAATTAATCAAACTTAGCTTTAATCCGTTTTCATTTTTAAGGAGACAGGTCTCTATTTTTTGTTCAGTTTTAATACTCATTACTCTTTTTTATTGATAATCTCTGACCTCTTTTAAAGTCAAAGCTAGAGATTATAGAAGCAACTACTAAAATTTTTATTGGTCTTGTTTCCAGTGATCTGTTCTAAAGGGTGAAGCTGGTAAGTCTTCCTTATTATATAAATTCGCCTCATCAGGATTATCGGCCCAGGCATATCTTACCGCAACAGGATGCTTTACCTCTGGACTGTAAACAATCACCTTATCCCCTTCGATTTTGGCTTTTGCCCAAACAAATTGCTTATCGCTTCCGGCAATAGCAAAACATTTTAAATCTTCATTATTTTTTGTTTTTAATCCGCTACCTACCTCATCAAAATGTAGAATAATCGAATCGTTTTTTATTTCTGAAGAAGTATAAATTGGCCCGGAAGGGACTACTGAAGTTTCCCCGTAAGCCACATTTTTTGCTGAAACAGCCAGACGATCACTCACTGTTTTTTTATTTAAAGGATGAATATCATTCCATTCTCCAACATCAATAATTACCGCCATGCCGGTTTTCGGTAAATTTAAGGCTTCTTTTTGCGCTTCCCTAAGTCTCGCCCAATTGGTATCTGTTGGGTTTTCTTTGCTTTCCATAAAATTAGCAAGCTGAACAAAAAGAAATGGAAAATTTGAAGTTTCCTGATGCCAGTTCTCTCGCCAGCTTCTAATCATCGTTGGAAATAATTCACTGTATTTTTCAGGATCACCGGTATTCGATTCTCCCTGATACCAAATAGCCCCTTTAATTGGATAATCCAGCAAAGGATGGATCATCGCATTATAAAGACCCGTTGGTTTCCAGCGGTAAAAGGTTTGCGGCTGCAACATTCCTGCTGCTTTCCCTACTTTATATTTCCAGCTTCCGGTAAGATCAATGCTTTTTTCAGGAAAATTAATCTGATAAGGTTTATCCTTTACAAATCCGCCAATTCCCCTTTCACTAATAAGCTTTACAGCAATCGTATTTTCGCCTTCTTTTAGCACATTTGCAGGAATTTGATACCTTCTTGGCGGATATTGATAGGTGGTGTTCCCAACAAACATTCCGTTCACAAAAACCGAATCGGCATCTACGATCCTACCCATTAAAAGTCCGGCTGGTTTTCCAGAAAATTCACTTTTCAAATCAAATTTCTTACGAAACCAGATCACTCCGTTTATTGGTTTTTTCAGTAAACCAGGTAATTCAAAATCTTCCCATTCGCTATCATTAAAATTGGCCGTTTTCCAACCTGATTTTAACCCCTCATCTTCGTTATTAACAGTACTATACCAATTATGGATCCTATCTTGATCTAACTGCTCCAAACTATCAATAATCCCTTCAGGTTTTAGTTTTTCGACTTCAGCAATGGCATCAGGGAAATTTTTAAGTGCTTCTTCACTCATCCAGGCCTCTACCGGCGAACCACCAAGGCTGGCATCGATTAAACCGATTGGAATTTGATATTCTTCATAAAGATTTTTAGCAAAAAAATAAGGTACGGCCGCAAAACCTTTAATGGTATTTTGGTGTACCGAAATCCAGTTTCCGCCAGAAAAATCGTCTAACTTCTTGGTAAGATTATATTCTTTTGGCACCTGAAAATATCGAATTTTAGTATTATTGGCCGATTTTATTTCTTCAGGATATCTGGGCGCCACGCGAGACATTGGTAATTCCATATTCGACTGGCCAGAACATAACCACACATCACCTACGTAAATCGAATCCAGCTGAATGCTATTCTTTCCAGAAATTTGCAGGGTATAAGGCCCCCCAATCTCTGGATTTTCTAGCAAAATCTTCCATTTTCCGTTTTTGGTACTGGTTTGATAATCTTTTTGCTGAAAACGGACCTCGATAGCTTCTCCTTCTGAAGCCCAGCCCCAAATGGGAACTATGCTATTACGCTGTAAAACCATCCCGTCGCTTACCAGTTTAGGCAAGCGTACCTGGGCAAACAGCGTATTAGCAAATAAAAAGATGAAAATGTAAAAAAAACGCATTGTTTAGTTGATTGAATCCTGAACGGCGGCGTTTATAGTTTGGATGGAGCCGTCTTCATTAAAGGTAAGCTCGGTCATTTTTATACTTCTTAAATATGTTTTTCCTTTTGAAAGTGAGCTATCATGAAAAAATAAGTACCATTTTCCATTAAACTTAACGATAGAGTGATGGTTGGTCCACCCCAAAACAGGCTCTAAGATCACGCCTTGATAGGTAAATGGCCCATAAGGATTATCTGAAGTAGCATAAACAATTTTATGTGTATCTCCGGTAGAATAAGACAAATAATAAGTACCGTCCATCTTATGTACCCAGGCTGCCTCGAAAAATCTGCGATCGTTATCCCCGGTAAGAAGATCATTACCCTCTTCGTCTAAAATTCGTATTCTTTTTGGCTCCTCACTAAACGAGGTCATATTTTTGTCTAATTTGGCAATTCTTGGTTCAATAGCTTTAACACTATCCGCAGGATATTCATCTTTATCAACAAAGCTGCCGGTTTCCCAACGTTGCAACTGGCCACCCCAAATTCCGCCAAAATACATGTAATATTCACCATCAGTATCTTCAAAAACGGCAGGATCTATACTAAAAGAACCTTTAATATAATCGGGCCTTGGTTTAAAAGGACCTTCGGGCTTATCGGCTACCGCCACCCCTATTCTAAAAATGTCGTCTTTATCTTTTGCCGGAAAATAAAGATAATATTTACCGTCTTTTTCTGCTGCATCTGGTGCCCACATTTGGCGTGCTGCCCATTTCACTTCGTCTACGTCTAAAACTACTCCGTGATCTGTTACTTCCCCGCCTGCACTATCCATAGAATAGACATGGTAATCTTTCATGTTAAAGTGATTTCCTAAATCATCTTCAGGCACTCCAGAATCAAAATCATGACTGGGATAAATGTAGATTTTATCATTAAAGACATGAGCAGAAGGATCTGCGGTAAAATCTTTAGTTACAAGTGGCTCGGTTTCTACTTTTCGAACCTGGTTGGTTTGATCTGTTTGGGGAACTTCAGACTTTTCTTCTACTTTCTCGTTTTCAGCGTTATTTTTACAGGATGTTAAAATTAAAGTGGCTAAAATTGTAGAATACAAAGAGAGCTTATTCATCTTTAGTTAAGTTTTTAAATTATGAATATAAATATATAAAAATTAACTCAATCGTATTCGTTATTTTTAAACAACATAATCATCTGATTAAAAGAATATTAAACCTTAAAATGAGGAATAAAATAACAATTACCATACAAATAAAAGGCAATCGGTTGCGTAAAACAGATAAAAGCCTAAATTTGTTAAATCGATTAAGCCTAAATGGAGTAAAATTTGTATTTTGCTCTAGCCCTTAATGACTTGAAATTTAGTAGGACGCAACATTTTGAAGGACAAGTTGAAAGAAGTAAAATAATGAGTAAAAAGAAAAATAAGGTTGTAACCATTTACGACATTGCAAATGAGTTAAACTATTCTCCCAGCACCATTTCCAGAGCACTAAAAAACCACAAAAGTATTGGGAAAGATACCACAAAACAAATACAGGAAACTGCTAAAAAATTGGGTTACCGGCCTAACTCTTTAGCGGCAAGCCTTAGAAATAACAGAAGTAACAATATAGGAATTTTAATTGCGAGAATTAATCGACCTTTTATTTCCTCATTAATCAGTGGCGTAGAAAATTCCGCCCGGGCTGCGGGATATAATGTTCTTATTAGCCAGTCTGACGATAATTATAAAAATGAAGTAGCAAATGCCAAGGCGCTTTACGATAGCCGCGTATGCGGAATTGTAGCTTCACTTAGTATGGAAACTAAGAATGTTGATCATTTTAAACAATTTATAGAGCAGGATATTCCAGTGGTTTTTGTAGACCGTGTACCTTCAGATTTGAATAGTTACCGGGTAATTATCGATAATTATTCTGCTGCTTATAAAGCTACCGAGCATTTAATTCAGCAAGGATGTAAAAGAATTGCACATTTTGCAGGAGCACAACATCTTAATGTATATAAATTGCGCAAGAATGGCTATATAGATGCATTAAAGGCGTACGACATCACCCCAGATAAAGACTTGCTTATTTGTATGAGTACCCTGAGTTTTGAAGAAGGAAAAGAAGCGACTTCTAAACTTCTAAATATGAAAAATCCACCAGATGGTATCTTTTCATCAAATGACACGGCAGCAGTAAGCGCAATCATGGAAGCCAAACAAAAAGGCGTTAAAATCCCTGAAGAATTAGCCGTTATAGGATTTAATGATGATCCTTTGGCTTCTATTGTAGAGCCTGCACTTTCAACCGTTTCACATCCGGCTATGAAAATGGGGGAATTGTCTACCAAGCGTATTTTAGAACATGCCGATAAAAAAATGGAAAAAGGTGTTTCTGAAATTACCATTCTTGACACCGAAGTTATTGTAAGGGCTTCCAGCAAGCGTTTAAAATAGCTGCGTCACTGCAAAATATTTATGGTCAATATTCTTAAAGACCGAATAACTCAGGGAGCCACAAGCTTAACTTCGGAAATAAAATTACCAGCGCTAAAGAAATTAACATCCCTACAAATAAGGGCATTAATGGCTTAATCACTTTTTTAATACTGGTATTCGCCACTCCTACCCCTATAAATAAAACCGATCCTACAGGAGGTGTACATAAACCAATACATAAATTTAATACCATAATAACCCCAAAATGAACAGGATCTATACCTAAAGCGGTTACTACGGGTAAAAAGATAGGGGTAAAAATTAGTACAGCTGGGGTCATATCCATAAAAATCCCTATAACCAGTAAAATAAAATTAATCATGATCATTACCACGATGGGATTGTCACTATATCCCAATAATGCCGAAGTTACCTGCTCTGGAATATCCGCGTAAGACATCACCCAGGACATGGCGATACTTAAAGCGATAAGAATCATGACCAATGCAATGGTTTCGGCTGATTTTATCAAAATCCCTTTTAATTTATCCAAACTTAGTTCTTTATAAATCAATCCAAGAATTAAGCAATACACCACGGCTACTGAAGAGGCTTCAGTTGCCGTAAAAATACCACCTACAATTCCGCCAATAATCACTAGCAATAACATTAAGCTTGGCAGGGCATCCAAAAAACTTTTTAGCACCTCACTTACCGAGGCACGTTTAGCCGTAGGAAAACCTTTTCGTTTTGCCCAAATTAAAGCGATAATCATCAAAATTAAACCCGTTAATATCCCCGGGATATAACCTGCTAAAAATAGCGCGCCAATGCTCACTCCTCCACTGGCTAAAGAATAAATAATAAAAATATTACTGGGAGGAATTAATAATCCTGTGGTTGCCGAGGTTACATTTACGGCCACACCGTATTCTTTGGTGTATCCTTCTTCTTCCATTTTCGAACTCATAAAACTACCTATGGCCGCTGCCGCTGCTCCTGCCGAACCTGCAATAGCTCCAAACAGCATAGCAGCCACAATATTAACATGCGCCAAGCCACCGGGCAAACTACCTACTAATGACTTTGCAAAAGCAATAAGACGCCTGGCAATCCCACCACTGTTCATTAAATGCCCGGCCAAAATAAAAAAGGGAATGGCTAGCAATGAAAAACTATCCAGCCCGGTTACCATACGCTGCGCTATGGTAGCAACCGCAGGCAAAGAATCGATATTAAAAAGCAGGGTAATTAAAGAGGCAATCCCTATACTCCAGGCTACAGGAACCCTGATCCCTACCAAAATAACAAAACTAATAGCAAGTATAAATATTTCCATCCTTATTGTTTTAAATCTTTAATTAGAAAATTGACACGGTAAAAAAGCACGCAAAAACCTGTTATTGGTAGAATTATATAGATATACCCCATAGGAATCTCTAAAGCTGCTGATGTTTGCCAAAGTTTAAAAGACACATAGATATATCGTAACCCACCCACTATAAAAATTGCGAATACAAATAACACGATGACTGCACTAACGATTATGTCCATAAGCTTCCCATATTTCTTAATAATTCGCTCTGGCCATAAATCGATGGTAATATGTTCTCTTTTTCCAGAAACATAAGCCGCTCCCAGCATACTCACCCAAATAAGAAGAAAACGGGCAAGCTCCTCGGTCCAGGAACTTGGGCTATCCATAATATAACGAGAACCCACTCCCCATAGCACGGTAATGAGCATTGCACTTAATAACACAACGATGATCCAGCCTAAATAAAAGTCTAATTTCTTCATGGTTGTATCGCTTTTATCTCCTGTATTAAATGATATAATTCTGGATTTTCAGACTTTAAATCGGTAATAATCTGTGCGCTTTCTTTTTTAAAAACTTCAATATCTGGTTGTGTCACATTTACCCCAGCCTTTGTTATTGCTTCTAATGACTCTTTTTCAGCCTTTTCCCATAATTTCCGTTGTTCAACCGCTGCTTCCTGCGCACTAATTTTAAGTATTTGTTTTTCTTCTTCAGACAATTCTGAATAAATAATCGAACTCATCACCAAAATATCCGGTAAAGAACTATGTTCATCCAGGCATAAATTTTTACAAATCTCATAATGCTTGGACGAATAAAAGCTTGGTAAATTATTTTCGGCAGCATCAACAACACCCTGCTGTAAAGCAGTATAAAGTTCTCCCCAAGAAACCGGCGTTGGCGAACCTCCTAAGGCACTAACCAACTTAATCGCGGTAGGACTTTGCATTACCCTTACCTTTAATCCTTTTAAATCTGAAGGTTTTGTAATTGGCGTATCCTTGGTATAAAAACTACGGCTACCAGCATCAAAATAAGTTAATCCATGCAACCAGTAATTTTCCCCATCAGCCAAAAGTTCTTTTCCTAAATCACTATCGTATAAGGCATAACGCTGTTCTTTAGACTCAAATAAATAAGGATATCCAAAAACCTTCAGTTTTGGCGAAAAATTTTCCATTACTGCAGAAGAAACTTTGGTCATGGCAAGACTGCCTAATTGCAGTAATTCTAAACATTCACGCTCTGATCCTAACTGACTACTGGGATAAATCTTTATCTTCATTTTCCCGTCAGAATGTAAAGCTACCCTTTTTGCAAAATACTGCATTGCTTCATGCACCGGATGATTATTGCTAAGGCTATGCGCCAGCTTTAATTCTTTTACTGAAGAATTTACATTGCATCCCAGTATGAACAAGCATCCAAAAACAAAAAACAATCGTTTAATCATAATTGTAATGATTTCGCTTTATAACTTTCATCTCTAAAAGTTGAAATAATCTTTGGCGTTTCCGTAGCAAATATTAGCGATGGTACTGCCTACCAAATCCATATCCTGGGGTAATTCCCCGGAAGCCATTTCTTTACCGAAGAGGTTACATAACACTCTTCTAAAATATTCGTGACGTGGGAATGAAAGGAAACTTCTGGAATCGGTGAGCATTCCTATAAAACAACTAATCAAGCCCATATTCGATAAGGTGTTCATCTGTTTTTCCATTCCGTCCTTCTGGTCTAAAAACCACCAACCAGATCCCCATTGTACTTTTCCTTTTACGCTGCCGTCGTTAAAGTTACCAATCATTGTGGCGAATACTTCGTTATCGGCAGGATTCAGGTTGTACAAAATGGTTTTGGTCAGTTTGTCTTTTCCGTCTAAGGTATTTAAAAATCGGGACAATTTTTCGGCTTGACTGTAATCGCCTATGGAATCCCATCCGGTATCGGGACCTAATTGTGTCAACATCCGTTTGTTGTTATTCCGAAGGGCGCCTAAATGGAATTGTTGTACCCAACCGAATTGATGGTAGGTTTCACTTAAAAACAGCAAAGTGGCGGTTTTGAATTTTTCGGCTTCTATGGCTGAAATTTCCTTGCCGGAAAGCTTGTTTTTAAAGATGGCATTGATCTCGGCTTCGGTAAATTCAGCAAAAGACATTGCATTTAATCCGTGATCGCACAGTTTACAGCCGTTTTTATCAAAATATTCGATGCGGTTGAGCAAGGCGTCTTTTAGATCCTGAAAGCTCTGAATATCGATATTGGCAGTTTTGCCGAGTTCTTTTAAATAATCGGTATAACCTTGGGCATCAATTAAAATGGATTTATCGGGACGAAAGGCGGTACTGACTTTAATACCAAAGTTTTCTTTTGCCATCGCCTGGTGGTGTTCCAGGGTATCGGTGGGATCTTCGGTGGTACAAAGGGTTTCCACATTCATCTGCTTCAGCAATCCTCTACAGGAATTTTCTTTTTGCTGTAATTGGGCATTGATGTTTTCATAAATGGCAGCTGCGTTATTTTCATTCAGCAATTCATCGATCCCAAAATAGCGTTTTAATTCTAAATGCGTCCAGTGATACAAAGGATTCCGCAGTGTATGGGGAACGGTTTTTCCCCAGGCTTCAAATTTTTCTTTGTCGCTGGCATTACCGGTAATGTATTTTTCGTTGACGCCTAGCGCTCGCATTGCCCGCCATTTGTAATGGTCGCCATTAAGCCATACTTTCGAGATATTTTCGAATTGGGTATTGGCAGCGATTTGCGCGGGTGGCAGGTGGTTATGGTAATCGATAATGGGTTGGTTTTTGGCGTACTGATGGTATAATTCTTCAGCATACTTGTTTTCCAACAAAAAAGTATCGGTGATAAAACTTTTCATTTTCTTATTTTAGCTGAAATTGGATCTTTTTAAGGGCTTTTTTCCCTAATTCTTCATTTCTCTTTAGCGGACTACTGCCTCCTATATAAATTTCAAAAGCTCCTTTTTCCAGTTTTTCTTTTCCGTTGTCATCTATAAAACTCAACATTTCAGGAGTGATGGTAAACTCCAATTCCTTTTTATCGCCTTTATTAAGATGAATATTTTTAAAAGCCACTAATTTGTAGTTGGGTACCCTTGAAGAAGCTTTTATATCTTTTACATACACCTGTACTACTTCATCGGCATCAAAATCACCGGTATTTGTTACCGTAATATGAGCTTCTGCCGATTCTTTTTTCTTCATCTTATCCTTCGATAATTTGATTTCAGAATACTCAAAATCGGTATAACTTAATCCATAACCAAAAGGATACATTGGTGCTTTATCCATGTATTTATAGGTTCGGCCTTCCATCGTATAATCTTCATACGCTGGAAGATCTTCAATATGCATCGGGAAGGTAATTGGTAATCTTCCTGAAGGCGAATGCTTTCCAAAAATAATATCGGCAATGGCGTTTCCCCCTTCTTCGCCGGGATACCAAACCAGTAAAACGGCATCGGCTAGCTTATGAACTTCGGTCAAATTCATCGGGCTACCACCGGTTACAATGGCAATTACCGGACGATCTTCTGCAGCTTCGCTTACTTTTTGTAAATAATCGACTTGATTTTGTGGCAAATTATAATCCATACGGTCACCAAAAGTCGGGGAAGCAATAGACTCTCCTTCTTCACCTTCTAAAAGTCCAGAAATTCCCATCACCACAAACGTAGCATCGCTATTTCCTGCATTTGGCGAAGCCCAATCCTGTGGATTTTCATTGGGAAGATTAAGTCGTGTTCCCATCCTGTATTGTAACTGACTTTCTGGCTTTATAGCTTTTGCGATACCTTCTAAAACAGTTACCATATCTGGATTTACCCCGTGATAATTCCCTAACAACACCTCGATATTTGTTGCATTTGGCCCGGTTATAAAGTATTTGGAAAGATTATTTTTTAACGGAAGAACGCCATCATTCTTAAGAAGAACAACCGATTTTCTAGCGGTTTCCCTGGCCAATGCTCTATGTTCGTCACTGTTCATCACCTCAACACCAATTTTATTATAAGGATTGCTTTCTTCAGGATCGAACAAACCTAATTTAAATCGGGTTTCTAATAATTTATGCAAACGCTTATTCACCAATTCTTCTGAAACCAAACCATCTTCTACCGCTTTCGCCAAAAAATTATAGGTATCACCGCAATTCAATTCTACTCCTACCTCTACGGCTAAAGCAGCGGCAGCTTCTGGTGATTCTACAATATCGTGACCACTTACAAAATCCTGCAATGCCCAGCAATCACTTACTACATGGCCATTAAAACCCCATTTATCCCTAAGAATATCATTTATAAGACGATTATTTGCACAACAAGGCTCGCCGTTGGTGCTATTATAAGCACACATTATGGTTTCTACATGGGCATCCACTAAGGTTTTAAAAGCCGGCAAGTAAGTTTCCCAAAGATCTTTTTCACTTACATCTGCATTAAATTCATGTCTTAATTTTTCTGGACCGCTATGTACGGCATAATGTTTTGCCGCCGCAGCTGTTTTTAGATATTTATCATTATCTCCCTGTAAACCTTTTACAAAAGCTTCTCCTAATTTAGAAGTTAAATAAGGATCTTCTCCATAAGTTTCCTGACCTCTACCCCAACGTGGATCTCTAAATATATTCACGTTTGGCGTCCAAAATGTTAATCCGCCATATTTTCTATGATAGCCATGCTTTATCGCATTATTAAAATTAGCCCTTGCTTCATCTGAAACGGCGGTTGCTACTTTTAAAATTAGAGCATCATCAAAAGTGGCACCCATACCAATTGCCTGTGGAAAAACAGTGGCTACCCCAGATCTTCCCAGACCATGTAAAGCTTCATTCCACCAATCATAAGCAGGAATTCCTAATCTATCAATGGCAGGACTGGCATTGAGCATTTGCTGTGCTTTCTCTTCTAAAGTAAGCCGACTTATTAGATCATCTATACGTTCGTCCATAGATAAATCGGTATTATAAAAATCGAGTTCAGATTTATCAATTTTGGTTTCCTGAGCATTCATTACTGCTGATAGCATCACTACCAACAGGAAAGCAAGCTTCTGGCTATATTTTTTCATTATTAATAATATTTACAGGTTAATTTTAACATAAACCAATTATAGGCGTGAGTTAACAAATAAAACATAAAATCAAATTAAAAGCAACCGATTGCGTAAATTATTTTGTTTACACTCTTTTTTTATATAATTTTCAGTCCGCAATCGTTTGTTTAGTTAAATCAACGTATCCGAAATGAAAAAATATATAATTGCCGTAGTAGTACTAGCTATTAACTCCCTTTCTTTTAGTCAGAATCCTTATGATTTATGGCTGCAATATGATAAGATTGAAGAGCAAAACGTTCTTAACTCTTATAAAAATACAATTTCTAATGTTTTTTTAGACCTTAATTCGCCTACTGGAACGGTTATCGAGGAAGAAATCAAAAAATCCTTTAAAGGCTTATTGGATATTGAGCCAAAATTCGATGCCAAAACACCGAATCTTATCATCACAACACTAGACAAGCTTGATCCTTCAATCAAACAAAAGTTACCAGAAATTTCTAAAATTAATGATGAGGGGTATCTTATTCAGCATATCCCAGAAAAAAAGAACTCAAAAATCATTATTTCAGCGAAAACTGAAAAAGGATTATTGTACGGCGTTTTCAATTTCATTAAACAAATACAGTTGCGCAATGATCTATCTGAAATAGCAATATATGATTCGCCTAAAATTCAAAAAAGGCTATTAAATCACTGGGATAACCTGGACCGAAGCGTAGAACGTGGTTATGCCGGATTCTCGATTTGGGATTGGTATTTATTACCAGAATTGATTAAGCAGGAATACATCGATTATGCCAGGGCCAATGCATCTATAGGTATTAATGGTACCGTGCTTACCAATGTAAACTCTAATGCTTTGGTGCTAAGCCCCAGATATATCCAAAAACTAAAAGCTTTAGCCGATGTTTTTAGACCTTATGGCATTCAGGTTTATCTTACCGCGCGATTTTCGGCTCCCATAGAAACCGATGATTTAGAAACAGCAGATCCGCTTAATGCTGATGTTAGGCAATGGTGGAAAAATAAAGCTAAAGAAATTTATGCTGAAATTCCCGATTTTGGAGGTTTCTTAGTGAAGGCAAATTCTGAAGGACAGCCAGGTCCAAATAATTATGGAAGATCTCATGTAGACGGTGCAAACATGCTTGCGGAAGCGGTTGCTCCTTACGACGGAATTATCATGTGGCGTGCTTTTGTATATTCTGAAGAAAAACCAGAAGACCGCGCAAAACAAGCCTATTCTGAATTTAAACCTTTTGACGGAAAATTTAAAGACAATGTATTGGTGCAGGTAAAAAATGGCGCGATCGATTTTCAGCCACGAGAACCTTTTCATCCTTTATTCGGTGCAATGCCCAATACGCCTTTAATGATGGAATTTCAGATCACCCAGGAATATCTTGGTGGCATGTCACATTTGGTATTTCTACCTCAACTTTTTGAAGAAGTTTTAGAAGAAGACACCTATACACAAGGCAAAGGCAGCACCGTAGCCAAAATAATCGACGGGCAATTAAGCACTAAAAAGCTTACGGGAATGGCCGGTGTAGCCAATATAGGTACGGCCAAAAACTGGACAGGTCATCCTTTTGGACAAGCCAATTGGTATGGCTTTGGCAGACTGGCATGGGATCCGGAAACCAGTGCTGAAACCATCGCGAAAGACTGGCTAAAAATGACCTTTACGAATAATAGCAATTTTGTTGATCCCATGACCAAATTATTGCTCGAATCCAGAGAAGCGGTGGTTAATTATATGACGCCACTTGGTTTACATCACATTATGGCAGCAGGACATCATCAGGGCCCTGGCCCTTGGGTTAAAGATATGCCAAGACCCGACTGGACATCGGTTTATTATCATAAAGCTGATGCAAACGGCATTGGATTCGACAGGACTTCTAGCGGAAGCAATGCCTTAGCGCAATACGCTCCTGAAATTCAGAAAAAATATAGCGATCCCGCCACCACACCAGATAAGTATTTGCTTTGGTTCCATCATTTACCCTGGGATTACAAAATGAAAAGTGGAGAAACACTTTGGTACGAAATCGCAGCGCATTATCAAAAAGGAGTGGAACAGGTGGAAGACATGCAAAAAACCTGGCAAAAAATGCAGGAATATGTAAATCCGCAGGTTTTTGAAAAAACAAACATGCTTTTAAACATCCAGTTGAAAGAAGCCAAGCAATGGCGTAATGCCTGCCTGCTTTATTTTCAGCAGTTTTCTAACATGGATTTCCCAGATTTTATTCCTGAAATGACCAAAGACCTAAACGATTATAAATCATTGAAGCTGCCTTATGCTCCCGGCATAAGCCCTTCTTGGAATTAAAAAATTATATGAACTCAAATTTAACAGCCATAGTAACCGGTGGAAATGCCGGATTAGGATTTGCAACCGCGAAAAAACTTTGTGATGAAGGAATTACGACCTACGTGATTGGCCGAAATAACGAAAAAACTCTAAAAGCCTGTGAAGAGATTGGCAAAAACGCAAAGCCCTTTATTTTAGATTTAACCAAATTGGATAAGATTCCCGCTGCCATCACAGAAATTGCTAAAGAAGCCGGTAAAATTGATATTCTGGTAAATAATGCCGGGATCAACATGAAAAAAGAGTTTCTGGAAGTCGAAAATGAGGAATTTCAGAAAATACTGCATACCAATGTGACCAGCGTTTTTGCGATAAGCAGGGAAGTTGCCAAAGTGATGAAAGAACACGGCAAAGGGAGTATCATCAACATCAGTTCTATGGCCGCTCAATATGGGATTCCCCATGTTATTGCCTATTCTGCCAGTAAAACGGCGGTAGAAGGAATGACCAGAGCTATGGCCGTAGACCTGGCCAAATTTGGGATACGGGTAAATTGTGTAGCTCCTGGATTTATTAAAACAAATATGTCCAGCAAAGCTTTAGATAGCGATCCTGAACGTAAAAACAAGGTACTGGGAAGAACCCCAATGGGTAAATTAGGGGAGCCGGCAGATATTGGTGATGCTGTTTTTTATTATGCTACAGATCTTTCAAAATTCACCACAGGAACGGTGCTACCGATCGATGGTGGTAATTCTATTGGATTTTAAAAAGTAAAAATAAGTCAGGTTGCAGGGTTTTGAACATGGATTATAGCGTACTGAACCGGAATCGAACCTGGCTTTAATAAAGAATAAAAATGAAACACGTAAAACAATTTCACTATCTTTTGATATTGATGCTTTTTGGTATCATTTCTTGTAAAGATCAGCAGAAAACAAAAGATACTTCTTTAAAAGAAGAACCCAAACAGGAAAAAGGGCTCAAGGATTATTTTGCAAAAGATTTCCCTATGGGTGTTGCTGTTTCCCCAGCTTCGCTTGAAGGAAAGTCGAAAGAATTAATTTTAGCGGAATACAACAGTCTTACGCCAGAAAACGTAATGAAAATGGGAGTTATTCATCCTAAAGAAAACGAGTTTAACTGGGCTCCGGCCGATAAAATAGTGGCATTCGCACAGGAAAACGGGCTTAAAGTACGTGGGCACGCGCTGGTTTGGCATCAACAAACCGGAGACTGGATTTTTAAAGACGACAACGGTAACGATGTAAGTAGAGAAATTTTGCTAGAGCGAATGAAAGCCCATATCGACTCGGTCGTGGGTCGATACAAAGGAAAAATTTATGCCTGGGATGTTGTAAATGAAGCTATCGACGATAATCCTGATAATTTTCTAAGAAACTCAAAATGGCTTGAAATTATTGGTGACGATTTTCTCACTAAAGCATTTGAATTTGCTCACGAAGCAGATCCCGATGCCAAGTTATTTTATAATGATTATAATATTATTATTCCAGAAAAAAGAGATCGTGTTTTAAAACTTGTCGATAAATTAAAGGCAGAAGGTGCACCTATAAACGGAATTGGAATACAGGGGCACTGGTCTGTTTTTAGCCCAAGTGAAGAAGAATTAAGACAGGCTTTAAAAATGTATACCGCGACAGGTTTGGATGTACAGATTACCGAACTGGATGTTTCGCTTTATAAATGGGAAAAAGAACAACGGGAACGACGCCCGAACGAATCAGACGAGTTTACCGAAGAGCGCAAACTTGCCCAAATAGAAGCTTATCAAAAATTCTTTAAAGTGTTTAGAGACTATCGCGATGAACTTACGGGGATCACTTTTTGGAATATTGCCGACCGCTATTCCTGGTTAGATCACTATCCCGTGGAAGGCCGAAAAAACTATCCGTTATTATTTGACAAAAACTACCAAAGAAAACAAGTTTATGATTCAGTTATCAAATTCAGTGAAAAATAGCAGCTATCTATTTTCAGCGCTTTGCATACTATTAAGTTGTGTAACGTATGGGCAAAAAACTATGGTTTCCCATACATCGGCGGAGGGTAGTTTTGGTTTAGTAACCACTAATAAAACAGCGGAATTAGTATTAGATGCTTCAGATTTTGAAGGAGTTGCCATTGCGGCGAAAAACCTTCAAAAAGATATTGAACGCGTTACTGGAAAATTACCCAAATTACGTTCCGAAGTCAATAAAAATGGCAATGTAATCATTGGAACTCTGGGTAAAAATAAAATGATCGATAGTCTTATTCAGCATACAAACATCGACGTTTCTAAAATCAGGGGAAAATGGGAAGCCCATACCATTAAAAAAATAGGCGAAGATTTACTGATTATTGGTAGTGATAAACGCGGAACTATTTTTGGGATCTACGAGCTTTCCAGGCAAATTGGTGTTTCTCCCTGGTATTGGTGGGCAGATGTGCCGGTAAAAAAAGCAGAGGAATTATATATCGACAAAGACGGTTTCACCAGCACCGGCCCTAAAGTTCAGTATCGCGGTATCTTTATTAATGACGAAGCTCCTGCCCTTTCCAGTTGGGTTAGTGAAAATTATGGCAAGTTTAATCATGAATTCTATGAGCCTGTTTTTGAACTTATCTTACGCCTAAAAGGAAATTATCTGTGGCCAGCCATGTGGGGCAAAGCTTTTTATGATGATGATCCCGCAAATGGGGTGCTGGCCGATAAATACGGGATCGTAATGGGTACTTCTCATCACGAACCGCTGATGCGTGCCCAAGCCGAATGGGGAAGATATGGTAGCGGAGAATGGAATTACGAAACCAATGCCGATACTTTAAGAAGCTTTTGGCGCAAGGGAATTGAGCGAATGGGTGATCGCGAAAGCCTGGTAACTATTGGGATGCGTGGCGATGGCGACGAACCCATGACTGAAGGGACTGCCATTAGCCTATTGGAGCGTATTGTTAAAGATCAGCGTGAAATTATAAGTGATGTCACCCATAAACCCGCTAAAGAAACTCCGCAGGTTTGGGCACTTTATAAAGAAGTTCAGGATTATTACGATCAGGGAATGCGTGTACCGGACGATGTAACCCTACTCCTTGCCGATGATAACTGGGGAAATATTAGAAAGCTACCTAAGCTTAAAGATAGCACCAGAAGTGGTGGTTATGGGATCTATTATCATTTTGATTATGTGGGCGGCCCAAGAAGTTATAAATGGATAAATACCTCGCAAATTTCAAGGGTTTACGAACAAATGTCACTTGCTTATGCCTATCACGCCCGTAAAGTCTGGATTGTAAATGTTGGCGATTTAAAACCTATGGAATATCCCATTAGTTTCTTTTTAGATTATGCCTGGAATCCCGAAAACTTTAAAATTGAAGAATTAAAGGCTTATCCTGAACAATGGGCGGCTGCACAATTTGGAGCAAAATATGCGCCTGAAATTGGAGAATTACTGCAAAAATATACCACCTATAACAGCCGTAGAAAACCCGAATTACTTTCTGACAAAACCTATAGCTTAACTCAATTTAATGAAGCGGAAGAAATTTTAACCGAATTTAACGAACTGGAGAAAAAAGCGGAGGAAATTGCTGAAAAACTGGATGCAAAATATCAATCGGCTTATTTTCAATTGGTATTGCATCCTGTAAAAGCTTCAGCAAATCTAAACAGAATGTATATCGCACTGGCCAAAAACAAACTATATGCTGAACAGCAGAGAAATACCACCAATAGGTTTGCAGAAAAGGTTTCAGAGTATTTTGAGAACGATGAAGCATTGACTTCAGCATATCATACTATTGAAGATGGCAAGTGGAACCATATGATCTTTCAGCCTCATATTGGTTATTCCGCCTGGTTTGATCCTAAACAAAATATCAAGCCCGAAACCACCAAAATTGAGGTCCCTGAAGCTGCTGATTTAGGTGTTGCTATTGCAGACAGCGAAGATTATTTTCCAAAAAACAAGCATCTTAGCCTACCGATATTCGATAAAAGCAATACGGAATCTTACGTTGAAATTTTTAACCGCGGAAAGGAAGAATTAGAAATTAAACTGAAGAAATTGCCTAAATGGTTAAAAGCGTCTAAGACTAAAGCTAAAATTGGTGAACAAGAGCGTATATTTTTAGCATTAGTTCCTGAAAATTTACCCGGAAAAAACACCAAAGACAGTTTTGTAGTTCAGGCGGATGATCAAAAAGTTGAAATTGCTGTTTCGTACCAGCCTTTCAGTTTTAAACCTGAAGGTTTTACGGCTAAAAACGGAGTGATTAGCATTCCTGCAAACAAATTTGTGGAAAATAAAGCTTGGGAGATAATTCCTGATCTTGGTCGAAGGGATATTGCCTTACGACCTGAGAGTAGTTTTACACAGGAAGCCACCGAAAATGCAAGCTTAACTTATCTATTTTCGATTAAGGAAGATACTGAAGCAACATTAAGCTTCTTAATCTCGCCAAGCTTAGATTTTCTTGATAATGGCGGGCTCAAATTTGCGTATTCCATCGATGGTGGTGAACTACAAACGCTGAATTTACTTAAAGATACTAAAGATCACTGGGGTATTTCAGTAAGTAATAATATTACCAAGGTAATTCAGAATCTGAACTTAGAAAAAGGGGTGCATCAACTAAAAGTTTATGCCATAGATCCGGGAATTGTTTTACAGCATATTATTATTGAAACCAATACCTCAAATCTGCTACATACGTATTTAGCACCAAAAGAATAATTGTATGTTCCATATACAATTAGTTTAGTTTGATTGGAGTAAAAGCCGGGGTTGTGCCCGGCTTTTTTATTGCCCGTCTATCAAAAAAAATCCTGCTTAGAATCATCGAAAACCAAAAAATAAATTCTGTCACGAACAATTAGATGGAAGACAGATAATGGCTAGCAGTAATCACTAGAATTTTAATATATAAAAACCTTGCTTAGAAATCCTTTAAGTAACTATCTTCGGGGCAAGCCCACAAAGCATTCAATCTGAACAAACCATTTTTAAACGAGACATCCCGATGGCTATTGGGGTCACAGCATTTAACGTCGATTATCGATTAAATTTTACGCTATAAGCCAAGCTTCTCAATTAAGACGAAATGTATTTATCTAATTCAATAAGCTACCTCAGTATGAAACTATGAAGCATTTACAGGAAAATTGTTTAATGATTTATGGTAGCTGAAAAAATTCATAAAAACGGGCTTTTATCCTTTAAAAAGTCAGCATTATTTCGGTTAATAACGAACAAAAAAAAGAGAGCTTTTAACAGCTCTCTTTTATATTCCCCTAAATAAAACTCAATTCTATTGATAACCAGGATTCTGGTAAGCATCTTTTTCAGCTTGAGATACATCCATATTATCTAATTGTCCTCTAGGTATTGGTCTTAAATAATGGTAAGGCTCAATATTCCTAGTGGTCACTGTTGGGGTATGATCTGTTGCATCATTGCCACCAATTTCATAAGATCCGGCAAATTCGTTCCATTTTTGTGTACGAACAAGGTCATACCAACGATAGCCTTCCCCAAAGTATTCACGAGAACGCTCCTGTAAAATAAAATCGATATCTATAACGGTAGGAGTTGCGGCTACCATTGCAGCGCTATTATCTTCGATACGCTCTTCTTGTTCACCGTTATCGTAACACCATTTACCAGCACGCGCACGGATAACGTTAATTAAATCGTAAGCACTGTAACTTCCGGTGGCACCTTTTACGGCAGCTTCGGCAGCTAAGAAATAAAATTCAGAGAATTTTGCGATAGGAAAAGGACGGGTTAACGCGCCATTAGGAGATCCTAAACCGCCACCATTATCAGTACGATAAGTACCCAATTTCCATAATCCCGGATAAAATCTTCTGTTAATCTCATCTGGGTTGATAACATAATCTGACCTTCCTGGAAGTTCTCCACCTCCAATATTAGCGCCATTTACATAAACAACATTAGGGTTATGCTCATCTAAAAATGATATCACTGCATCGCCCGGTGCTATTTCCATACCATTAGCTGCGGTTAATGTAGCTTCGGTGGCTCCGCCTTTATCCCAGTTTCCTCTATAGCTGGTCACGAATGTAGCATCGTAACGAGAATCTAGTTCCTTTTCTGCAAAAGTATTAGTCAATACTCCAATTGGTGGTGCCATCCTGGTCCATGGTCTACCATAGCTTTGGGCTGCTTCTCGTTGTACCGCTGAGACACCATCTACACTAATACTGGTATAGTTAGAGGTCACCATCCAAACCGCTGTATTAGCACTTCCTTCTGGACCACTATACCCTAAATCTGCACCGTTGTATAACTGGCTATCCTCTGTACGATCTGCATACAGCATCATTTCGTCGTGACGATCATTTGTAGCAACATGTACATTATAAAAACAATCCAGAAGACGATAAGGACCTGGATTCTCAATTCCTTCAACGGCTAAATCATACGCTTTTTGGAAATAGTAGGCTGCATCGTTACCATCTGGATCTGTTCTTGGTGTCTCTGGATATGTAGGAATATTATTCGGGTTTTCCAACCACCAGGCATACGTTAAATATGCTTTTGATAAAAATAAACGCGCTACATTTTTGGTTACCGCTCCTGTTAAACGAGGATTATCAGGTAAATCGTTTACAGCGGCTTGCAAATCTGGAAAAATAGCTCTGGCATACACCTCAGGCACCGTATTACGTACAGAAGTCCTAATAGCAGAATTGTTAAATGCTAATTCGCCAGAACCTAAGTCTAGTGGTACACCTCCATAATTTTGCACCAATAAAAAGTAATTAAATGCTCTAAAAAACCTTGCTTCTGCAATTAGTGAATTATCAAGCCCTACCGCTTCAGCATTTTCAATAATTCCGTTTGCTGTATTTATGGCAGGAAAAGAATTCCCCCAAACAATACCCACTGAAAATCCACTTTCTGAACTTAGATTACCTTGCCCTGCAAGATCTAAATCGTAAAAGTTATTATTCGCACTTTGGGCAGCAACATATTCATCTGTACCTGTTTCTGTTAAGTTTAAATAATATGCAAACCCAAATACGTTTCGCATATTCTGATACAAATATGTTAAACCTCCCTGAACACCAGTTTCTGTAGTAAAAAAATCGGGAGTAAATACTCCTCTTGTTTCTTCTTTCAGTATATCATCTGTACAAGATTTTAAACCGAATACCGACACCATTGAAAATATGGCTATAGGTATAATTCTAAATTTTCTCATATTTTCTATTTAAAATGAAATGTTTAAGCCTATCAAATAATTTCTCGTAGAAGGAATGTTAGTCCCAATTGTTGGTATACCCCTAGAAATATTAGTAGTATTCACAGCGGCATTTTGACGATTACCATTACCATCAACTCCTGAGTTCGTAATCTCTGGATCTAAACCAGATTCATCATGAAAAGGTGAAAAAAGCACGAATGGGTTTTGTGCAGATGCATAAACACGTAATCTTTTTAACCCGATATTAGTAATAAATTCTTGCTCAAAATTGTATCCCAAAGTAATGGAACGAACTTTTAGATATGAACCGTCAAAATAACCTAAAGTACTAGCATATTCCTGGTTATCACCACTTTGAAGCCCTCCAGGAGCAGGATACTTAGCATCTGTATTTGTTGGTGTCCAATAATCTACATCAACGTTATTTTGTCTACCTGTTAGTAAGTTAAGATAACTACTTGATGAATAGAGTGTACTTACCACAGTACCTCCATGTTGAAACGTACCAACCATACTTAAGTCGATATTTTTATAAGCTAGACGAGTGTTAAAACCACCTTGAAAATCTGGAGTAGGATCTATAACTACCCTATCCTCAGCACCTATAGGTCGTACCGGAGATCCGTCTGCATTATATTCTCCAGTATATCGTACCTTGATCATTCCAGGGCCACTAGCTCCTGGTTCGTATTGTTGTAAGTATTGAAAATCTGGATCAGACTCATTCCAAAGACCAATTTTATCATAATCATAAATAACATTAATAGGTGAGCCAACAAACCAAAGGTTACCTTCATCACGTAATTGTCCTGAAGCTAAAGCGGTGATTTTATTTTTATTGCTATAAAGGTTAATACCAGCATCCCAAGTAAAACCATCTGGGTTATCTATTATAGTTCCGTTTAATGAGATTTCGAATCCCTTATTCTCGGTTTCACCTATATTAGTGGTTATATTCCCTACACCTGATGTAGGAGGAAGTCCTAGTGCATATAAAATATCGTTGGTTTTAGTTATATAATATTCAACAGTACCCGATAAGCGGTTATTGAACAATCCAAAATCAAGACCATAGTTATACGTCTGAGAAAATTCCCATCCCAAATTGGCATTAGGTACTTTATCTATAAAGTAACCTGTAGCAAACGTACCTCCAAAGTTATAATTTACGGTACCAAGTCTACCCTGAACGGAATAAGGAGCTATAGCCTGGTTAGAGGTTTCACCATAACCTGCACGTATTTTCAATTGGTTTAACCAACTCACATCCTTCATAAAGCGCTCATTACCAATATTCCAACCTACAGATACCGCAGGATAAGTAACCCACTTTTTACCCGGGGCTAATCTGGAAGATCCATCGGTACGTATGGTCGCGGTCATTAAATAACGGTTGTCATATTGATACATAACCCTACCCATATAGGATAATAATCCAGTAGCAGAATATCCAGTTCCATAGTTTGTGATATCTTCAGAAATTGCTGAATCTAAATTATACCATAAAGAGGATTCATCAGGAATATTCCTTGCCGTTAAACCAATATTATCATACTCTGTATTTTGAGAAGAAAATAATCCTACAAAGTTCACTTTATGCTTTTCAGCAAATGTTCTATCATATAGTATTTGATTTTCTATAACGTAGTCTCTTGTGATTGAACTGTTATAACTTGCTGATGAAGGGTTTTGTTCATTATAATTAAAAACCCCCTGTCCTGTAAAGTCTCCATCCCTATCTGTACGGAAATTCAGACCAATATTAAGTCTATACTTCAATCCTTCCACCCAGGGTATTTTAACTTCAGCATAAACGTTATTATAAGACCCGTAATCCAATTGTTGGTTTTTTCTACGGTCTCCTATTCTATTCACTTCATTCTCTGTAGGGATCCAAAGGTTATCAGCTTCAGTTTGAAGTCTTACAGATTGTAAAAAATTTCCGTTTTCGTCGTATGGACTTAATAACGGTGAAGCCGCTAATGCGCCAAACACTCCTACAATACTGCTGCTTTTGTTGAAATTCATTACTGAATTCAAACCAAATTTAAAATAAGAACCTACTTCCTGATCTACCTGAGCTCTTAACGAATATCTTTCGAAAGAATCTCCCGGTACAACTGAAGTCTCTTTAAAATATCCCATTCCAATATTATAAGACCCTTTTTCAGAACCACCTTTAACACTAATATCGTGTGTTGTTTGAAGTCCGGTACCATATAAAAGGTCCTGCCAATCGGTATCATTTGCAAGATCTTCATCACCACCTAAACCATAAATTGGACTACCACCCTGATTTGGGTGGGCTGCAACATCGGCACGTAATTGCGTAAGTTGCGCAGCATTCATCATTGGATATTTAGCAAACACATCTTTTACCGCATAATACGTATTATACGAGAATGTTGGTTTTTGCCCTTGTCGTCCAGACTTGGTGGTTATCAATACAACACCATTCGCTCCTCTAGAACCGTAAATAGCTGTTGCAGAAGCATCTTTAAGAATATCCAGACTTTCTATATCATTAGGGCTAATATCACTTAAACCACCAGAAAAAGGAATACCATTTAATACAATTAAAGGATCATTGTTACCTGAAAGGGAACGCGTACCACGAATACGAACTTGTGGAGAAGCTCCCGGTCTGGTACTGTTGGTAGAAATATTAACACCAGCAGCGCGCCCTATAAGTGCTTCCTGAAAGTTTGCCGTTTTTACTTCGGTTAATTCTTCGCTTTTCAATGAGACCACCGACCCGGTAACAGATTCTCTACTTTGGGTACCATATCCTACAACTACTACTTCGCTTAATGCTTCTGTATCGTCTTGCATGGTTACATTAATTTGTGTGCGTCCATTCACCGGGATATCCTGACTTTGATAGCCCATAAAACTATAGCTAAGTGTAGCGTCTGAAGGCACATTATCTAAAGTATATTTGCCATCAAAATCTGTTGTGGTCCCCCTGCTGGTACCAACAAGGAAAACATTTACTCCAGGCAAAGGCATCCCCTGTGCATCAATGACTTCTCCAGTTACTGTTATATCCTGGGCGTAGGCCCCAGTAAATATCATCAAGAAAAGTAGGAGTGAAAATTTAGGTTTTCTACCCAAACTTCTTACATAGTTAGTAATCTTTTCTTCCATATTAAGAAATTTTAAATTAAAAGATTTAAATCATATTAGAATCACAAAAATTGATAGGTTAAATTTTTGATATGATAAATATATTATAAAATTACTAATTACGAAATCGGTTGCGCTATTTTTTATATTCAAAATGACTATAAGTGCAGAAATAAACAGTTAAAAACTTAAAAATCAACAAATTAAATACTTAAAATTATTTTAAAAATAAATAAAAAGGAGGTAAAGTTGCGCTATTTTTAACCCAAATGGATTATATATAATCCGTCATTTATTAAAAAAATACTACTATGAAGATCAAATTATAGTTAATAAAGGTTAAATTTTAATAATGCTTCAAAAATAAGCGTAATAATTACATACAAACACAATACGCAATCGGTTGTTTTTAATTTGCACACAAAGTTTCTATTAATTCATGTTAAAAATCTTAAAAAGGTACTAAATGGTTTATTTAGTAAATGAATTCATCTTGACTTTTCTTTTAGAAAAAATAAAAGGGTTGTAGATATTTGTGTTGCGAAACATAAACATACAACCCAGTGTACAAAGTACTAGACAAAGATATGATAGAATTAGAAATAGTTCCCTATTTACCGGTAACAAAAAGGGGGTTCAAACCCAGGGCACCTCTATATGAAATCATTAATGCAATTTTATATAAGCTAAAGACAGGGGTGCAATGGGAATATTTACCGGTCGAAAGTTTGTTCTGTAATGAAAAACTGCACTATAAAACTGTTTTTGGCCATTATCGAAAGTGGTGCCTTCAAGATGTTTGGAAATCCTGTTGGATACAAACCTTAAAAAATAACAAGTCAAATATTGACCTATCGAGCGGCGATCTGGATGGTAGCCATACCACGGCATTAAAAGGTGGCCAGCAGGTAGGTTACCAAGGCAGGAAAAAGCGAAAAACCACCAATGCACTATATTTAACGGACAGGCAAGGGCTGCCGTTAGCCATGTCCGAACCGGTATCGGGAAACCACAATGATTTGTTTGACATAGAGGTCAGCTTTGAAGAAGTGTTGGGTACATTGGAGCAGGCCGAAATTAGTGTGGATGGACTTTTCATCAATGCAGATGCGGGTTTTGACAGTCAAAAATTAAGGGATAAATGGGAGAACAAGGGAATAATAGCCAATATTTGCCCGAACAGGCGTAATGGTAATGCAGATGCCAACCATTACTTTGATGAAAAATTATATAAAGAGCGCTATTCAGTTGAACGTACCAACGCTTGGATGGATGGTTTTCGTTCTCTTTTAAACCGTTTTGATACAACAATAACAAGCTGGAAGGGATTTAACTTTCTCGCATTTATAGTCATCGGACTAAAGAAATTTTATAAACTTAAAATGTCAAGATGACTTCAATGACCCCAAGGCAAGCTCCTGAGAACGAATAGGAACTTTATCCCGCTGATCGAGTAAAGGTTGATGAGCTTAAAGAAGAAGAACCTTAAGCTATATAAAGGTGAATACTATTACAACAAAAATTCTCTTATTATATTAGTTAAACCAATTTTAGCTTTTTAACTGCAAACTGTTGGAGTAAATAAAGTAGATAACCATATAATATTCCAAAAATAGCCCCTATAAGTATGTCCCCGGGATAATGCACCCCAAGATAAATACGGCTATAAGCTACCAAGGAAGCCCAAACCAGAAGATACCCGATTAGGCTTGGAATTTTCTTTTTAAAGATAGATCCTAAAAAAAAGGCCAAAGCAAAAGTACTTGAAGCATGTGCCGAGTAAAATCCGTATTTCCCACATCGCTCTGCTATAATCCTGGCAAATTCGGTTACGCCTTCCTGCCTACAGGGACGCGGACGCATAAAAAAGTCTTTAAAAACATTAGACATCTGGTCGGTACAGGTAATTAACAACGCTATGCAAACCATCGTTACCACACTGTACTTCCAGTCAAATTTTTTAAAGAGAAGAAATAGTAATAAAGCATAAAGTGGGATCGCCATCCATTTATCGCTAATAACGATCCACATCCCATCCCAGGTTTCAGAACCTAGATTGTTTAAATAAAGGAATAATTTGTGGTCTAATTCAATTAATTCTTCCATGCTTTTTTACTCGATAATCGATATTAACTACGTCAAGGCAAACCTCGAAATTAAAATCATTTTCTAACAAGTGCACCATGGGCTTTCCATGAGATGATTTACTGTTTTAATCTTCCTCGTATCGAGCTACTTCACGATCGTAGAAATCATTAGCCTGCTGAATTAAACTTTCGGCTTCATTTGCCAGTTCTTCTTCATCAGCTTTATCAAAATCTTCCAACCATTCTACCTCATCATTTTCAAGATTAATGATAAAACGGGGAAACTCAGTATGAATTACAAAAATCGCATCTGAATAATCAGTATTATCACCCAATAAAAATTTAGGAAATTCCATTGTATATTATTTTTAAACAGTTTCGTTTTTAATTTCTTTTGATTTATTCGCAATCAATTTATGGCTTAAATAATTGAACCTAAAATACAACATTAATGCAGAAGCGGTTAATCCTGCCAATAAGCCCATCCAGATGCCCATACTTCCCATATTTTCAGCTTTTCCAAAATACCAGGACACCGGAAAACCGATAATCCAGTAAGCGACAAAACAAATCGCTGTGGGTACTTTTACGTCTTGTAACCCCCGTAGTGCACCAAGAATCACCACCTGCATGCCATCACTTAACTGAAATAATGCCGCTACGATTAATAATTGCGATGATAAAAGTACAACTTCGGCATTTTCAATATAAAAAGTAGGCAGCCAGTCTTTAAGTAAAATAAAACCTACTGCGAATATGGCTTCGATAATAAAGACCAGCAAAAATACCGACATTGCAATTCTACGCAACTCTTTATAATGATGCAATCCTTTTTGATTCCCAACACGAATGGTTGCCGTAACCCCTAATCCTACAGCGATCATAAATGTCATCGAGGCTAAATTTAAAGCAATTTGGTTTGCTGCCTGCGGATTTGTTCCTAAAAGTCCCGCCAGGAATACGGTAGCTGTGAAAATTGCAACTTCAAAAAACATTTGTAGCGCTGTTGGGAAACCTAGACTTAATATCTTTTTGAAAATATCGGCTTTAAAAAGTTCTTTTTTAGACCAGACAAAATAGGCTTTAAACTTCGATTTTCGCCTTAAAATCTCCCAAATAAACCAAAGCATAAAGAACCTTGAGATTAAAGTACCTATGGCTGCTCCTTCTAAACCGAGTTCTGGAAAAACCCAAACTCCATAGATTAATAAATAATTGAACAGTACGTTAACCACATTGGCCAATATGGTGGCATACATCGAATATTTGGTTTGGGATAAACCATCGGCAAATTGTTTGTAGGCCTGGAATATCATTAAAGGAAGCATCGAAAAAGCTACAATTTCGAGATAAGGTATAGCGTATTCGACCACTTCTGGTGGCTGATCCAGATAATATAAAAGTGGTTTTGCCAATAGAAGCAGCAAAAAAAGAAGAATTCCGTTTATTCCGCAGAGAATAATCCCATGATGAAAATAACTTCTCCCCTTTTCTATGTCGCCAGAGCCATCGGCTTCAGCAATAAGTGGAGTGATCGCAAAAGAAAAACCGATTCCCAGGGATAGTGCGATAAATACCAAACTATTTCCCAGAGAAACTGCTGCAAGGGGAGCTGCTCCTAGCCTACCAACCATAAGATTATCGGCTAGTCCTACAAGTACATGCCCTAATTGTCCTAACATCACCGGATAAGCGATGTTTAGATTTTTCCCGAATTCCTTTGTGTAATCTGAAAGCTGCAAAACCAAAAATTTAGTCCGCAAAGATAATGGGTTTTATCTGGCTTCAGATTGATTTATCATTAAAAAATTGCTTTAAAAAACCTACAATATTACAAGATAGCTAGTTTTGCTTTCCTAAAATTAATTCTTGATAAGAATTTGCCTTTCTAAGTTCTAAAATCCATTTTACTTCAAAATTGCCATAGCCTAAAGTTTTTACTCTTTCAATCATAAAATCACGTAGATCATTTAAAGTCAGATACTCATTAGTCGCTTCAAAAACCAATTCAATTTTATAGCTATTGGGCAAAAAGAAAAAGACTTTTCTAAAGATTGATTTTGGTTGTTTTTTGCCGATAATTTTAAAGATTTTACCGTTGCTATCACAAAAAAAATGTTCATTTAAATATTCCTGAAAATAAGCTTCAGCATTGTTATAGATAAAAGCATCCATAAGCAAAAAAGAAGTTAAGTCTTCCTCCCTGCTAAAATTTGGATTTGATATGTTAATCGCCGGGAACGTTATCACTTATAAACCGTATTTATCTACCAGGTAAATAAGAGCGGCCATACTGGCTGCCCCTAATTCGAGCTCTCTTTTATTAATTTTATCAAAGGTATCTGTAGTGGCATGATGATAATCGAAATACCGCTGCGAATCGGGTTGCAAACCGGCCAAAACCGTTCCATCGCCTTCAAGAGGACCTATATCTGCACCGCCTTCTCCCTGCTGAAAAATATGTAAGTAGTACGGAGCAAATAACGGCGCCCAGTTTTGTAGCTTTTTAAGCTGAGCATCATCTGCATGAAAAGTAAAGCCTCTTGGCGTAAATCCGCCCGAATCACTTTCTAAAGCAAAAATATGATCTTCGTTTTTTTCTTTAGCCACCTCAGCATATTTTAGTCCGCCTCGCAATCCATTCTCTTCATTCATAAACAAGACTACGCGTACACTTCGTTTTGGCTGATATCCCATTTCTTTAAAAAGACGCAATACTTCCATCGATTGCACACAACCAGCCCCATCATCGTGAGAACCATCGCCTAAATCCCAAGAATCTAAATGCCCACCCACAACAATATATTCATCGGGATACTGGCTACCTGTAATTTCTCCAATCACATTATAACTCTTTACATCGGGATGGGCTTCGCAATTCATTTTAAAATACACTTTAAGATCTTTTTGCAGCTTTAACACCGAACTTAAATATTCTGCATCCTTGGTACTAATAGCAGCCGCCGGGATTTTTTGCACTTCAGGAGTATTGCCGTAATACATCGCTCCGGCATGCGGATATTCATCAATGCCAAGATTCATTGATCTTACCAGTACACCAACAGCTCCATATTTTGAAGCCTCAGCCGCACCATTAGCGCGTTGATCTACCGCTCCTCCATAAGCTTTAAACGTATGGATATTTGTCGCGTCCATTGGTCGGTTAAAAAAGACGATTTTACCTTTAATTTTTTCTTCACCAAGTGCCGCAAGCTCTTCAACACCCTGCACTTCGATAACTTCAGCTTTAGTTCCTTCTTCAGGTGTGGCAACAGAGCCTCCCAAAGCACAAATATTAATAGGTGTAGAACTTCCCGGAATGGTTTCGATATATGCATATTCACGAACACCCCGAGTCCATTTTGGTACCATCACTTCCTGCAACCAAACTTTATCTAAACCAAGACTATCCAACTCTTTTTTAGTGTAGTCTACCGCCCGCTGGGCATTATAAGATCCCGATAACCTACCGCCAATATTATTTGATAAATGGGCTAACCAATCATAGCTTTTACCATTGGTTAAGGCATTATTATAAATTTCTCTGATTGTTGCTGAATCACTTTCTTTTGATGACTGTCCAAAAACCGACAGTACGAAAAGCAATAAAATAGGGAAAAGAATTTTCTTCATTATCGGGATATATTTTCGCTTAAATTAACTACAAAATCAATCAATATAAAAATTAAGGGACGTAAACCTGAATTTATATCACCTGGAAATAAAATTTAGTAACAACCAATCACAAAATTACCGCACCATGGCCAACCAGAAAAACTCTTGATTTTTGTTATATTCGCAGTCTAAAAACATCGTATTTTGACTCAGGAAGAAAAAGCAGATATCATTAAAAAAGTGACCACTCTTTTAAAAGAAATCCCATCGTCGATGGATATCGTTAAAAAGGGGGGAAACGAGCACAGAAGATATGAATACCTTGCGATACACATGGTTAATAAAGCCATTGAAAAAGATGCGCTTATTGTAAGTGAAGATGGAAACGGTATTGCTATTTTATTTAGAACGAGCAAAAAAGACGATAGTTTTTGGAAGAATGCATGGTCTGAGCTAAAACTGGTTTTTAAAGTAACCGGTATAAAAAATGCCTACAAAATTGTAAAAACCCAGAATTACATTAAAAAACAACGCCCACAGGAAGGCGAATATCTGTACTGCTGGTTTTGGGGAATTCTTAAAGAATCCCGTGGCCCCGGGACACAGGTTGGCGTACAAATGAAAAATGAATTCTATAGACGCGCTAAGCTTTATAATTTACCGCTATATGCAGAAACCAGAATGCGTAAAAACGCTATTGTTTATCAAAAATTTGGATTCCAGCTTTTCAATAAATGGGAACATCCTAGTGGAGACACCATGTATTTTCTAAGATATATCCCTGAAGAAAACAGCAAATAATTGAAGCTTTAAAAGCTTAAATAGCATAAAAAAGCCGAATCTCACGATTCGGCTTTTCACTTTTAACTAACTAAATAACCTAAACTTATGATATTGCTATCATTCTTTTAGCCTGCACTTTAGCTTCTTCCTTTTTTGGAAGCGCAATTTCTAAAACTCCGTTATTGTAATTTGCAGAGATTTTAGAGTTATCTACTGTATCTGGTAAACTAAATGCTCTTTTAAATGTGCTATAGCTAAATTCTTTACGAGTATATTTTCCATTTTTTTCTGAAGTTTCTTTTTCTAATTTATCTTCAGCCGAAATGGTTAATACATCATTATCCAACTCAATTTTAAAATCTTCTTTAGATTTTCCGGGAGCTGCCACTTCAACGATAAAATTCTCATCTGATTCGTGAATATTAACCGCAGGAATTCTTGTTCCTATATTATTCACATTTGTAGTTCCTCCTAACCAATCTGTTTTAAACATATCATCGAATACAGATGGTAACCAATTTTCATTTCTCTTAATTAAACTCATAACTTTTATATTTTTTGTTAAACTTTATTTCTTTTAAGAACATTTATCTATTAGCAATTTGAATTCCAATTAAAATTTAACGCCATTTTGGCAGTTTTTAAGGTTTTTAACATGACTTTTTAACATGTTTAGTATTTTTACAGCTATATTAGCCCCCATATTAACTGACAAATGAAAAAACTATTTACCCGGCTACTCTCTTTTTTTAATGCTATTCGTAGCCGAATTGCATTTTATCCAACAGTAATTGCTTTACTTGGGTTTTTATTTACATTTATCACACTATTCCTGGAAGAATATGGAGCGTCAGACCTTTTAAGAAAGAACTTTCCCTCTCTTATTGTTAATAGCGGAGATACCGCATTAAGCGTTTTAGGGGCAATCATTACAGGACTCATCTCGATGATGGTATTTAGCTTTTCGATGGTGATGGTGTTGCTAAACCAGGCTACCAATAATTACTCGCCAAGATTATTGCCCGGCTTAATTTCAGATCGTAAACACCAAACCGTGTTAGGGATCTATCTTGCCACCATACTCTATTGTATTTTTATCATGGTCGCCATCAATCCCGATGTTTCACCAAAAAAATTACCCGGATTTTCGGTGTTTTTGGGTATCCTTTTTACAGTGATCTGTATGGGAGCGTTTATCTATTTTATCCATACTATTTCTCAAAGCATCCAAATAAGTAATATCCTTGAGCATATTCACCACCAATCTAAAAAAAGACTTTCTAAGTTATTGGACAGTGAACGCAATCAAACCGATAACTTTCCAAATACCGACAACTGGCATGTATATACAGCACAGAAAAGTGGCTATTTCCAGAACCTATCCATAGCAAACATGCTAGACCTTTGTGAAGAATTAGAAACAAAATTTCATATTCTTCCGGTGAAAGGAATCTTTATTTTAAAAGGCACGCCGGTATTCCGTTCAGAAAAAAAACTGGATAATGATAACGTAGATGAAATTTTAGCGAATTTCAATTTTGCACGTAAAGAACTTGTTGCCGATAATTATGTGCTGGCTTTTAAACAAATTACTGAAATTATTGCCAAGGCGATGTCGCCTGGCATTAACGATCCCGGCACCGCAGTAAATGCCATTGATTATTTAACCGAATTACTGGCGCTAAGAATGCTAAAAAAGGACTGTAGCATTGTAAAACGGGAAGATAAATGCCTTTTAAAATTGAATACCGTAGATTTTAAAGATTTACTCTATAATGTGCTGGTAACGATTAGAACTTATTGCTCTCACGATCTAATCATTATTCAAAAAATAGGCGTGATGTTTCAATATTTACTTCAACAAGAACAAAAAGAAGCATATTATAAAGAGATTATTCGTAGAGAAGCTACATTTTTCTTCAACAGTGCTTTAGAAGCGATTGAATCTGAAAATGACATTGAAATTATAAAAAAGTATGGTAAAATCTTAAAAATCGATCTTGCAATCGACTAATTTCAATGCTATTTAAAAAATACCTGTCATTGGGTATGTATCCTTCAATCTATTTAGCTAAATTTAGTTACGCTCCAAATCACTGGAAATTAACGTGCTAAACAGGTGTTTTATTCTTTTTTGCTTTCTTCTGGCACTTTCAGCGAACGCTTCAGAAGATGATACGCTTTTTGTAAAAGGAGTGTACCCCAACCATATTGTCAATTTTTTCAAAAGATTTCAGGACTGCGAAGAAAAAACTTCCAAAGAGATTATTCAGCATTATAAAAATGGGCAGTTTGAAGATATGCAGCCCAGCCGAATGGTAAATCTTGGTTTTACGAAATGTTTTAATTATTTCTCGTTAACGGTTAAAAACGATCAGCCTTCGGCAGAAAATTATTATTGGAGTTTCTATAACGACGGAATTTTATTCACTTTATATGAATTGAAAAATGGCCAACTGGAGCAGATTGGTGAAACCTCGGTTGCTCAAAAACTGGAAGAAAGACCAACAGCAATTAGATGTCTTTCTTTTAAGGTTGAAATGAAACCTTTTGAAACCAAAACCTTAATTTTAAAAACAAAATTACAGGGACATTCCAATCTTTACTTCCCAACAGATTTTACTACCGTTGAAGATATTCTTATTTACGAGGCCAATAATTCTTTCCTCTTAGGACGGTATTTTGGCTATTTTATTTTTACCGCTTTATTTAATTTATTTCTGTTTATCCTTATTCGAAAAAAGCTTTATGGGTTTATGTTTGGGTATATTTTAAGCATGATGGCCTTTAATGCTATAGAATATATGTATGATGCGCTGTTGGTACCAGACTTTATTCATAGCTTTTGGATACGTTTTCCAAAAATGTTCTTTGTCTTACTAGCCTCTTATTTTCACACAAAGGTATTTCAATATTTTACCGCTCATAAAGAGCATTTCCCTAAATGGAATTCAGTATTAAACTTTCTTAACAACTTCATCCTCTTTATACTCATCTTGTTTGTAGTAATTAAGATGATCATTCCGCATAACATCGCCTTTTTTAATCAGTATCGACTATTATTATTCCTGCTTTTTCTAATCAATTTACTGGTTCTTATAGTTAATCTTTTCTATTCGATTTTTAAGAAGAATAAACAGGCGTTGTATTATATCTGCTGTAACTTTTTACTCATCCTTTCGCTACTATTCTACATCACCAATACCTTCCAGATAGGAGGCGCTACTATTTATATGCCTCCGGGAAACATCATTAACAGCGTTGCTTTTGAAATTATAAGTTTGACCATCGCCTTTTTACTGAATTACAGAAAAGAGCTGAATGAAATGAATCAAAACCTGGCCGCTGCCAAACTAAAAAGCGAAAAATTAAGTAAAGAACTTATTGAAGTCCAGGAAAACGAACGCCAGATCATTGCCAGAAACCTTCACGATGGTCTGGGAAATACCATGAATGCCTTACGGCTTTTACTTGAAGCGCCTTATAAAAATGAAAAACAGTTCTCTGGAATATTTAATCTTGCCAAAGAACAATTTCGTACCTTAATCTATCAAATCTCACCTAAAGAGATAGAAAGCATTGGCTTATACAAGACCATTCGCCAGGACCTGGAACTTTTTAAAAACACGCCAATAGAAGTGAACCTTACCCTGCTGGGAAATGATCATACCATAGCCAGTATAAAAGCCGTTAATATGTACCGAATTTTTCAGGAGCTTATTTCTAATATTATAAAACATTCCAAAGCCACCGTTGTTGATATCACTATAAATTGTGATGAAAACACCTGTAGTCTTCAGGTTGAAGATAATGGTATCGGGTTAAAAAATGAAGTCACAAAAGGTATGGGGATAAAAAACATACAATCCAGAGTATCTTATCATCAGGGCATATTTCATATGGAAAACACTGAAAAAGGGATGATAAGCATCATTGAAATACCTATTTAAAATGGAAGCAATAAAAATCGTACTGGTTGATGATCATTCGTTATTTACAGAAGGACTCATGCAAATTCTGGATCCTATCACCGATTTGCAGGTTATTGCCACGTTTAGGGATGGTGAAACCATGCTTAGGAGTGATGAAATTCATCAAGCCAACGTCCTTTTACTGGATATTAATCTCCCCGGGAATTCTGGAATTAGTATTGCGGAACAAATGGCGCCTTATTTTGGATCTTTAAAGATCATCTGCCTTTCTATGCTGTTTGAGGAAAATATTCTTGAAAGACTTAAAAATATTGGTGTTGCCGGTTATTTACCAAAATTTATTCATACCAACGAACTTATTGAAGCGATACGAAAAGTGATGAACGGAGAAATAGCTTTTTACGAAGAAAAAACAAAAGCAATAAGCAATATAAAAGTGTGGACCAGCGATTTTAAACTGACCAATCGCGAGTTAGAAATCCTTCAGCTTATCAAAAACGGTAAAAGCACAAAAGAAATTTCAGAAATTCTTCACCGTAGCCAGTTTACTATCGAAACCCATCGTAAGAATATGATCAGAAAACTGAACCTTAAAAATTCAAGTGGACTACTACACTTCGCCATGAAAAACCTACCGACTTAATTCGAAAACAGATTCTAAAAATAACGGCATAAAAAAAGGCTCCCAAATGGGAGCCGATTTTGTATTATTATCGCGTCAGTTTTTTATACTTAATTCGTTTTGGCATCACATCGCCACCAAGACGTTTTTTCTTGTTCTCTTCGTAATCAGAGAAACTACCTTCAAAGAAATACACTTGCGAATCCCCTTCAAAAGCAAGGATATGAGTACAAACCCTATCCAGGAACCAGCGGTCGTGAGAAATCACTACAGCACAGCCTGCAAAGTTATCTAAACCTTCTTCTAAAGCTCGTAGCGTATTCACATCAAGATCGTTGGTAGGCTCATCAAGTAACAATACGTTTCCTTCTTCTTTTAAAGTCATCGCAAGGTGAAGCCTGTTACGTTCCCCTCCAGAAAGCATATTAACCTTCTTGTTCTGCTCGCTTCCGCTAAAGTTAAATCTACTTAAATATGCTCTTGAATTTACCTGTCTGCCGCCCATCATGATAAGTTCCTGCTCATCACTAAAGTTTTGCCAGATGGTTTTTTCAGGATCAATGTCTGCATGACTTTGATCTACGTAAGCGATTTTCGCCGTTTCCCCAACATCAAAAGTTCCTTTATCGGGTTGCTCCTCGCCCATTATCATTTTAAAAATGGTGGTTTTACCGGCTCCGTTTGGCCCTATAATTCCCACAATTCCTGCCTGTGGCAAACTAAAATTAAGATCTTCGTACAACAATTTATCGCCAAAAGCCTTACTTACTCCATTTGCATCGATTACGTTAGTACCTAATCTTGGACCATTCGGGATGTAAATTTCCAGCTTTTCATCCATTTGTTTTTGATCCTGACTCAGTAACTTGTCGTAATTTTTAAGACGTGCCTTTTGCTTAGATTGGCGACCTTTAGGGTTCATTTTAGCCCATTCCAGCTCTCGTTCCAGTGTTTTCTGGCGTTTGCTGGCCTGTTTTTGCTCTTGTGCCAATCGTTTAGATTTTTGATCTAACCAGGAAGAATAGTTTCCTTTCCAGGGGATTCCTTCCCCTCGATCTAATTCTAAGATCCAACCGGCAACATTATCCAAGAAATAACGGTCGTGCGTTACCGCGATCACCGTTCCTTTATATTGCGCTAAGTGATGCTCTAACCAATGTACAGATTCGGCATCCAGGTGGTTGGTAGGCTCATCTAAAAGCAGTACATCTGGCTCTTTTAATAACAAACGACAAAGCGCCACACGTCTTCTTTCCCCTCCTGATAAAACTGAAATTTTCTTATCAGCCTCAGGAGTTCTTAAAGCATCCATCGCAATTTCCAGCTTGGTATCTAATTCCCATGCATTGCTGGCGTCGATTTTATCCTGAAGTTCTGCCTGCTTATCCATAAGCTTTTGCATCTTATCGGCATCTTCATAAACTTCAGGCAAACCAAACATGTCATTTATTTTGTTGTATTCATCGAGCACTGCAACTGTTTCAGCAACCCCTTCTTTTACAACCTCAAGAACGGTTTTTTCTTCATCTAACTCTGGTTCCTGCTCTAAATAACCAACACTATATCCAGAAGAAAATACTACATCTCCCTGATAATTGGTATCACGACCGGCAATAATCTTTAATAAAGTAGATTTACCAGAACCGTTAAGACCAAGGATCCCGATTTTTGCTCCGTAGAAAAAACTCAGGTATATATTTTTTAAAACCGGTGTATTCGCAGATTTGTAGGTTTTGGTAACTCCACTCATCGAGAATATCACTTTTTTATCATCTGCCATGTAATCGTAAAATTTTTGGTTGAATTAATCTTATTTAAATTCGGTTTCAAAAAATGAATTTTGAAACCGCGCAAAAATACAAATAAAGAAATACAAAATATTAGTGATCGCCTAAAAGTCGAAGTAAAACGATAAGTTGCCCGGTATGATACGCATTATGCTCTATCACAAGCAATAGCTCCCATAATAATGTATGATCTTTACTGTTTTTTACCGGCTTTTGTAAATCATTATTTTCATCTAAAATATAATCGGCCAGATCCTGTCTTTCTTTAAAAAACCGGGATTTTAACTGCTCCCATTCATTTTCGGTTTCAGGAGCTTTTTTATCGTCCCAATACGCTTCAGGCCATTTTTGTGCCGTATAATTATCTGAAATTATATAATCCAGAATATCCTTTTGTGCGTAGGTGATGTGATAAAATACCTCGTAAAAAGAGTATGGTAAACCGTGTATTCTTTCACCAATCCTATCAAACGATACTTCCTCTAAAACTTTATCAATAGGCATAAAAGCCTCGCCACCCATAAGATGTTTTATTAACTGTGCTCTCTCCATAATCTTGCTTCTTTAAATTATAAAATCAAATTCGGCCTTTCAATGCATTAAAAACCCACGAAATGGCAAAAAAGCCAATCCCCACAACAGAAAAACCTATTGCGTGATCTTTATATTTTAAGACACCCAGCAGTACGATCGCCGTAGCCACTAAAAAAATAATAAATGAGGCCCAAGCAAAAATGCTGTTCTTATTTAATCCCATAAAATCTTGTTTAAGACACAAATATCGGATATTTTGATTAGTAATTTCAAAATTGAATAGTCCGTATTTTGTATTTTAGCCAATATTGTGAAAATTTTTAAATTATTTTTGAAAAGAATTAAGCAAACTAAGGTTAAAATTCATTTTTACTCATTCTAAAATTACTTCCAAAAAACTGTTTATATGGATATTAACTTCAATAAAAATGAAGATCATAATAAATTATTAGTTTCAGATTTAAACCACAAGCTTAAGAGCGTATATCTTGGTGGTGGTGAGAAACGTATCGAAAAACATCACGCTAAAGGAAAAATGACCGCCAGAGAGCGGATAGATTTTTTACTGGACAATCCTGAAACGGCTATCGAAATTGGTGCCTTTGCCGGCGATGGTATGTATAAAGAACATGGGGGCTGTCCCAGTGGCGGTGTTGTGGTAAAAATTGGTAAAGTTTCTGGCAAACAATGTATCGTAGTTGCCAACGATGCTACGGTTAAAGCGGGTGCATGGTTTCCTATTACCGGAAAGAAAAATCTGCGAGCCCAGGAAATTGCTATCGAAAATAAACTTCCTATCATTTATCTTGTAGACAGCGCGGGGGTTTATCTGCCTATGCAGGACGAAATTTTCCCAGATAAAGAACACTTTGGAAGAATCTTTAGGAATAATGCCGTGATGAGCAGTATGGGAATTACTCAAATCGCGGCGGTAATGGGAAGTTGTGTTGCTGGTGGTGCCTATTTACCGATTATGAGTGACGAAGCTATTATTGTTGAAAAAACCGGAAGTATTTTTCTTGCCGGAAGTTATCTGGTGAAAGCAGCTATTGGGGAGACCATCGATAATGAAACCCTTGGCGGTGCAACCACGCATACTGAAATTAGTGGTGTAACCGATTATAAAGCCAAAGATGATAAAGATGCGCTTACCAAGATTCAAAATATTATGGATAAAATTGGCGATTTTGATACTGCTGGTTTTAGCCGAAAAAAAGCATTAAAACCGAAATTAGACAGCAACGAGATCTTTGGGATTTTACCTAAAAAACGCTCTGATCAGTACGATATGATGCAAATTATTGAGCGTTTGGTTGATGGCTCGGAATTTGAAGAATATAAAAAAGGCTACGGAGAAACCATTATCACCGGTTATGCGCGTATCGACGGCTGGGCCGTGGGAATTGTTGCCAATCAACGTAAAATTGTAAAAACCAAAAAAGGAGAAATGCAGTTTGGCGGAGTAATTTACTCAGATTCGGCAGATAAAGCCACTCGATTTATTGCGAATTGCAACCAAAAGAAAATTCCGTTAGTGTTTCTTCAGGATGTTACAGGATTTATGGTAGGGAGCAAAAGTGAACATGGTGGGATCATTAAAGATGGTGCTAAAATGGTAAATGCGGTAAGTAATTCTGTCGTACCAAAATTCACTATTATTATTGGTAATTCTTATGGTGCCGGTAACTACGCGATGTGTGGTAAAGCTTACGATCCAAGACTTATCGTTGCCTGGCCAAGTGCCGAGCTTGCCGTTATGGGTGGTACCCAGGCTGCAAAAGTTTTAGCACAAATCGAAACCGCTTCTTTAGAGAAAAAAGGTGAAAAAGTGGATGCTGAAAAAGAGAAAAAAGTATTTGAAGCGATCAAATCCCGATACGATGAACAAACTTCAGCCTATTATGCAGCGGCAAGATTATGGACAGATGCCGTAATTAATCCTTTGGATACCCGCCAATGGATTTCTACCGGTATCGAAGCTGCAAATCATGCCCCAATCGAAAAAGATTTTAATTTAGGTGTTATTCAAACTTAACCTCAACACCACTAGTTTGGAAAATAACCTCTAAAATTATCGAATATAGTCACAAACCACATTGTTTAATTTAATCATCTGGAATGAAAAAAGTTCTTTCTACATTTTTATTTTCAATGCTTGCTTTTGCAGCTTCCTCACAAGTGCTAAGCGACAAAGAAAAATATACAGAAGCTGATACCCTTCGTGGCTCATTAAGAGCTGAACGGGCTTACGACGCTTTAAAATATCACCTAAAACTAAAGGTAGATCCCGCAGAAAAATTTATTGGCGGTAGCAATATCATTACTTTTAAAACCGAACAGAAATTACCGGTAATGCAAATCGACCTATTCGAAAATATGGATATAGATTCGATTGTTTTTCATGGTAAAAACCTAAAATACAACCGAAAATACAATGCTGTTTTTGTTGAGTTTGAAGAGGCTTTAGCGGAAAACACCACTGATTCTTTAGAATTTTTCTACTCCGGTCATCCAACCGTAGCCAAAAACGCACCCTGGGATGGTGGATTTGTATGGACACGCGACGAACAGGGAAATCCCTGGGTTGGTGTGGCCGTACAGGGAACCGGTGCGAGCCTTTGGTACCCTAACAAAGATCACCAAAGCGACGAGCCAGAAAGTGTGCAATTGGATATTGCAGTGCCAAACGGATTAATGAATGTGTCTAATGGCAGGATGATAGGCAAAAAAGATCTGGGCAACGGTTATACTGAATGGAGCTGGAAAACAGTAAATCCCATTAATAATTACGATGTCATGATTAACATCGCTAACTATGAACATTTTTCAGATCAGTTTCAGGATCTAACACTAGATTACTATGTACTTCCTTACAATCTTGAAAAAGCTAAAAAACAATTTGAAGAAGTAAAAGATATGATGGCCTGCTTTTACGATAAAATGGGCCCTTACCCATTTGTAGAAGATGGTTATAAATTGGTAGAAACGCCATATTTGGGAATGGAGCATCAAAGTGCAGTTGCCTACGGAAATAAATATATGAAAGGTTATTTAGGCAGAGATCTTTCTGGGACGGGCATCGGACTAAAATGGGATTATATTATTATTCACGAATCCGGGCACGAATGGTATGGCAATAGTATTACCGCCAAAGATATCGCCGATATGTGGATTCACGAAGGCTTCACCACCTATACCGAGGCTATTTATACCGAATGCGGCTGGGGAAAAGAAGCAGCCTTAAAATACATAAAAGGGCAACGTGCTAATATTCAAAATAGAGCAACCATTATTGGTGATTATGGTGTAAATGCTGAAGGCTCTGGAGATATGTACTTTAAAGGATCTAATTTGCTAAATACCATTAGAAGCATTTATGATAATGATAAACTTTGGTGGGATACTTTTAGGGATTACACAGCGACTTATAAACATAAGATCATCGATACCAAAACCGTAGAAGATTTCTTCAACGAACCTATAGAAACCGATTTAAAGCCGGTATTCGATCAATATTTAAGACATACCAGAATTCCAGAATTACAATTCAAAAAAAGTGGTAAAACTTATGCGTACCGCTGGAGAGCAGATGTTGAAGATTTTAATATGCCGGTAGATGTATTTATTAATGGTAAGGAGACCCGTTTAAAGCCTACTTTAAAATGGAAAAAACTAGACAAGAGAGTTTCTGATAAAGATTCGATAAAACTTAACGATCTTGAATTTTACGTGAATACGAGTTTTAAATAACCCACTCTATTATAAAAACGGAAGACTAAAGGTTGAAATTAGATAATTTCAGCCTTTATTTTTTATTTAGCTTAACTTCTGTTTTCTCCCCATTATAAAATAAAGAATCGTCCCAAAAAAGTTCAAGAAAACAACCACAAGCAACCAAACGATCTTATCATTCCCTTTAAAATCATTTCTTACAATATCAATTATCGCCAAAAGGGGAAACAAAAATCCAAACAAAAAAGCGATTAAAACGAAAATGATTTGAAAGGAACCCATGGAAAGTATATGATATAGTTAAGTTTGCTTAATTCTATAAAACTAACGCTTTTCCTCTAAAATAAAACAATCTTTAGTAAAAAATAAATACACTAATCTGTATTTTCTAATTGAAAAATATCATTCACCGAACAATTAAAAATTTTAGAGAGTTTTAAAGCCAGGATGGTAGAAGGAGCATATCTATTTTTCTCCATAGAATTTACAGTTTGTCTGGAAACCCCAAGTAATTTTGCCAGATCCTCCTGAGTCATATCTTTTTTGGCACGTTCAACTTTGATTGTATTCTTCATTAATTGAACTTTTTCATAAAGTAGAAAACAACAAAATACCATAGAAACATGGTAAAAAGTAACTGGTAAGCATGGATATCGATTTCAAAACTTCCGTGAAACAAAATATTTACGAACGGACTAACAATTATAAAAAGAACTCCATATAAGAAAGTAGCAGCAAAAGCAACCAATCTTAACTTCATACTACGCTCATCTTCTATCTTTTCTTTTGAAATGGCTAATATCAGGAAAGCGATCAGTACCAGATTAAATAAAACATTCTTTATAATCGCTTTTTCTACGGAAATAATTTCTGTAAAAGCGCCAATAAAGACCAAAATAGAAATAGCGAGTAATGCATATCCCACTATTTTAAATTTATACGGAAGTAATTTGAGATCTTTATTTTCCATTTGTAAAAAAATTAAGTCTAAATGACAAAAATACTTTACATTTCTAAATAATCAAAAAACTTAAGATGAAATTTAGAATTTCCGAAATAAACTACATCGGGAAAAGCCCACGAAGCATTCGATAGGGACAAAATTTCAATTCCGAGGCACCCCGATAGCTATCGGGACGGGGTATTAAAGCCTTTGGCGGTGGCCTTTCAATTATCATTTTTTGCTTAGCTTAGCCTACCCTACTTTTTAATGTATTATCGCGATGAATTTTCCCGCTAGAAGTTTCTTCAAATTTTTCAACAAAATAGATCTTTTTAGGACGTTCAAATTTCTCTAAAGATTTAAGGTTTGCTATATTCGTTTTCATTTCTTCTAAACCTTCTTCAGAAAAAGCAGCTTCAATAAAAAGTACCAGCTTATTCCCCAAAGCATCATCTGGAATTGAGGTGATAAAAAATCGGGAATCGATTATTTTACCCAGTTTTTTTTCAATTTCTTCCGGATGTAATTTTATACCCCCGCTATTGATCACATTATCAATTCGGCCTTTCCAATTAAATTTTTTATAGGTAACAATGTCTACAACATCGTTGGTAACGATCACCTCATCTGAAAGATTTGGCGCTTTAATCACCAGACAACCGCGTTCATCTTTGCTAATATTGATATTGGGAAGCACCTTAAATGGTCTGGATTGCTTCTTTTTCTTGGTAGGATTAATCCGTCTGGCGGCAATATGAGTTATAGTTTCGGTCATACCGTAGGTTTCATAGACCTTCGTATTGATCTCTTTCACCATTTTCTGAAGCCTAAGGGACATCGCCCCGCCACCAACAATTAGCTTTTTTACCAGATGTAACCGCGCAACCGAATTATCCAATTGAAAAGGCGTCATGGCACAAAAATCATAAATCTTAAATACCTGATCTAAAGGTGTTGCAGAAGGCGGCACCAGATCGAGCTGCCAACCACAAACGATAGCCCTAATAATCATCATCTTACCGGCAATATAAGTTGCAGGAAGACAAAGCAAAGCTTTAGTATCTTCTGGAAGATCAAAATACTTGGCAGTGGCTAAAGCCGAATTCACCATGTATTCTTTTTTAAGCCGAATGGTTTTAGGTTTCCCTGTAGATCCTGAAGTTTTTACTTCCACGTATTCCTGTGGTTTTAACCAATCCAGGATAAAGTTCCCTACTTCCTCTTCAAAAGCTTCGCCTTCTTTTATAAAATGAAATGCGTGCTGTCGCAGTTCAGCGTTACTGAAGTGTTGCTTATTCAGTTTAAAATGAGGATGCGTCTCCGGAACCTTATAGTAGTCTGCCATATTGCTTACCAAATATGTTTGAAATCTGACTAATCCAAGTTATCAAATTGCTATTATAAGTTTAAAAATAGCTAATTTTTAGTAATCTTCCTTAATTTCTGATAAATCTTCAATATCATTCCCTCTATAAGTTTGATTAACCACTGGTCGTTCTACTTTCCCGAATAGTCGATTTCCCCAATTTTTCCAATGATATTTCTTAGCATAGATTAAAAGAATTAAAGGATATATTACCAAAACACTTACCCAAACATCCCAACCGGCAACGGGACTGGAAACATCACGTAAAATAGATTCTGTATTAAAGGCCGTCCAATAGGCTGTAACTAGCAAAGCAGCAACAAGATTATTGGCTGCATGAAATCCTAAAGGCAATTCTAGGCCTTCGTCCATCAGTGTCATGATCCCCAGCATAAAGCCAGTACCAATGTAACTTACCATCACGAGATCTCCCATTTGAGTCACTTCAGGATTCCAATAGTGTAAACCTCCAAAAACGACCGAAGTAATTACTAAAGGAATCCAGCGATAACCGGTTTTAATCCCTATGCCCTGCATTAAATACCCTCTAAAAAAATATTCTTCGAAACTGGTTTGTAAAGGTACCATCACAATGGCGATTGCTGTTAAGATTAAGAAAGGGATAAGATTAAAATTAAGTACATAATTCTCTGGACTGATAAAGAAAAAATCAACGAGAATTAAAGTAACATTTAAAATCACGATCAATCCGAACGAAAACCAAAAACGACTCCAATCGATCTTTTTCCGGCTCGTGGTTAATTGAGTTAAAGACTGCCGATGTAAATTTTTAACCAGAAAAAGCAAAGCACCCAAAGCAATGGCAAAACTTAACAAGAGGAAGAAAAAAGTGAGATTACTATTTAAAGCACTCATCATGGTAGCTTCATCCATTGCGCTAAAATCTCCAGTTATACCAATTTTAAAAATAACGGCTATTGCTAATGGAAGTTGCCCTGCAAACATCGCTACTATCGTAACAATTGTTCCTAAAATATACCGCCAAACATTATTCTTGCTTTTAAAAGCCTGTTCTATATACATTTATGTATTTAAAAATTAAAGTCCCAATTTAAGATGGGATTATATCTAATTTGTCCGTTTTTAACCTCTAAAGGACTCTCAATATTATTGGTGTACAAACTTCCTGTTCCTAATCCCTGCGGCATTGTTACGCCCTTTTTATAAGTAAATTGCGAAATGGCATTTAAGCCAATATTACTTTCTAAAGCGCTTGTATTCCACCATCCAATATTATTATTTTCGGCCAGATCGATCCATTGTTGAGTTCCTTTAAACCCTCCAATGAGGCTGGGCTTAAATATCAAATATTGCGGTTGTATGGTTTGTACAAGTTTTCTCTTTTTCGTTACATCAAAAACACCTATCAGCTCTTCATCCAGCGCAATAGGAAGCGGAGTTTCAGCACAAAGTCTTGCCATTTCTTCCCAATTGCCCTGCTTTATGGGCTGCTCGATACTGTGAAGCTCTAATTCACTTAAACGCTTCAGTTTTTCTAATGCATTTTTTGGATCGAATGCGCCATTGGCGTCAACGCGGAGTTCTATTTCTTCTGCGGAATATTGTGACCGGATATACTTCAGCAATTCAATTTCAGTATCAAAATCTATGGCTCCGATCTTCATTTTAATGCAGTTGAAACCCGACTTCAATTTATCTGCAATTTGAGATTTCATAAAGTCCTTTTCACCCATCCAGATGAGTCCGTTTATCGCTATAGCGTCCTCTCCTTTGGTAAATGCTGAAGGAAATAATTCAAATTCATTTTCATTTTTGAAAGACTGAAAAGCCATTTCGATCCCAAACTGAATACTTGGAAATTCTATCAATTGCTCCCAAAGCTCATCTTTACCTAAATGAATATTTTCACAAGCCCATTTTAGCCTTGCTTCATAATCTGGCCTGTCGTCGATACTTAATCCTCGTAAGATTCCGCATTCCCCGTAACCAAAATTATCAACACTCTCTATTTTGATAAACCAGGTTTCTTTCACAGTAAGAACGCCCCGCGAAGTTCCGCTGGGGCGTTTAAAATTTAAAATATGCTTTTTATAAGTTGCTTGCAACTGCGTTGTCTTTAGTCTGTTAGTATTTTAGATTTTTAGTAAACTAGAATGCAATTCTTGTTATAATTTTGAATAAATTCAATGTCGGATTATGAACTTAATGTGGTTCTAAGTTTTGAAGTCATTTTTATAATCTCATCCAATTTACTCGAAAGTTCTTCAAAAGTATTCAAATCTAAAAAATTAAGATCATTTGCAATGATTAATTGCGTTTCCAATTCGTAACATGAACCTAGCGCAATCTCTAAAAATCTTGAAAAATCCCTTTTGGATTTTCTTGAGGCTCCTTCAGCAATATTAGAAGGAATTGAGATGACTGCTCTTCTCATTTGCGAGGTTATTCCGTAACGCTCATCCTCTGGAAAATGTTTAGTTGCTAAATAAACTGACTTACAAAATAATCGGCTTTGCTGCCAAACTCGTAAGTCTTTAAATTTATGCATCTCTAAAAATCTAACATTTTAATCTACTAATAATCCAAGATTCCAATAATCTAATATTCTCTAAAATTAAACACTTAATTTTTCACCAATATCCAATAAGATCAACTCTTTACCTTTATCGGTAAATTTCTTTTTAGCTTCAGCATGATCTATTTCGATATATCCAAAAGTATCGTAGTGACAACCTAAAATTCGGTCACATTCAATAAAATCACTTGCGATTACCGCCTCGTCTGGTCCCATGGTAAAATTATCTCCAATTGGTAATACCGCTAAATCCAGTTTGGTAAATAACGGAATTAACTTCATATCCATACTTAAAGCCGTATCTCCGGCGATATAAAGATTTTTTCCTCCTGACTGAATAACAAACCCACCGGGTAATCCACCAGAAGCACCATCAGGGAACGTACTACTATGCCAGGCCTGTACATACTTTACTTTTCCAAAATCAAATTGCCAGCTCCCCCCGTGATTCATTGGGTGTACCGTAAAACCTTTATCTTCGTAATAGGCAGCAATTTCAGCATTACTTACAATAACCGCATCTGTATTTTTAGCTACTGTTTCTACATCTAAAACGTGATCCTGATGCGCGTGTGTTACTAAAATATAATCTGCTTTTATTTCTTTTAAATTGATTTTATCCTTTGCCTTTTCATTTCCTGAAATAAAAGGATCGACCAGAATATTAATATCTCCTATAGTGAGGCCAAGACAATTTTGACCATAAAATGTAAGTTCCATAACAATTTTATTTGATTTGCACCTAAAATACTAATTGATGGCTGGAGAATTAGAATTTAGAATTCTATAATTTTGTTAAACTTAGGCTTACAAAATCTGTCCAAATCCAAACAACAAAGACATGGCAAATGTTGATAGTGCAAGTACTTTAAGCTCTGGATCGAGCAGCGCCGGAGATTCATTTTGCATGACTCTTTTTAGATGAAGTACAAGCGGAATAAATGCGATATAAAAAATAATATCGTCCCATCCTTCAAAAATCAGTGCTGAATATACCGTCATAAGAAAAATGGCACCTATGATTAAAAAATAGTGGTAGGTCTTGGCTCCTTTCTCTCCCAATTTTACGGCTAAAGTAATTTTTCCCGATTTTTCATCAGGAACCCTATCGCGCATATTGTTAAGGTTAAGCACTCCTGCACTTAAAAGTCCAATAGCTGCGGCCGGCATAAGCACCGTCCAATCAAAATCATTTACATAAAGAAAGAAAGATCCAAAAACCGCTACAATTCCAAAGAAAATAAATACAAAAATATCCCCTAAACCGCGATAGCCATACGCGGAGTTTCCCACCGTATATTTTATGGCCGCAACAATAGAAGCCACTCCTAAACCAATAAAAACCAGGCTATACAAAAAATCCTCACTACCAAAAGAAGCATAAATTAAACAGATAGCCAGGATAAAAGTGATGATAGAAGTAAGGATAATTCCGTTTTTCATTTCAGAATGCGATATCAATCCACTTTGTATAGCTCGTTGTGGACCAATACGTTCGTCGTTATCTGTTCCCTTTACGCCGTCACCATAATCGTTTGCAAAATTCGACAATACCTGAAGTCCCAGTGTCGTGGCAAGTGCCAGCGAGAAAATCCCCAGACTAAAATAGCCTTGTTGGGCTGCAATGGTGCTCCCCACTAAAATCCCTGAAATGGATAAAGGTAAGGTTCGTAATCGGGCAGCATTTACCCAGGAATTAATTTTTTTCATTTAACGCATTATTTTAACCAACACTTCTTTTAAAAGATCCCCTGAAGATAAATTTACTGCACCCACTCCTTTACTTTTAACATCGGCTTCCTGCAAAACATGTATCGCATAACTGACTTTTTTCATAGGATAATTTCTTGCGGCCACCGTATAATCGTTCACAAAATAAGGATTCACTTTAAGCTGTTTGGCAACGTTCATTTTAGATTTATCGGGCAAACCATGGTATTGTAGCAATTGCGAAAAATAAGAGAATAAAAGTGATATGGTAACGACAAGCGGATTATCTTTTGGGTTTTGCGAAAAATAATTGATAATGCGATGGGCCTTTACCTCATCTTTTAAACCTACCGCTTTACGCAACTCAAAATTATTGAAATCTTTACTAATCCCTATATTCTGCTCAATAAGCTCTGGAGTAACATCGGTTCCTTTTTCACAGACCAATTGAAGTTTTTGCAACTCATTATCGATTTTGCCCAAATCTGTCCCTAAAAATTCAACCAGCATTTGCGAGGCTTTTGGAGAAATCCCCAGTGATCTGGATTTCAAATTACGAACAATCCAATCTGACACCTGATTTTCGTAAAGTTTTTTACTATCCAGGATTACCCCGCTTTTCTTGATGGTTTTATACACCTTTTTACGCTTATCCAGCGTTTTATGTTTATAGCAAAGCACCAAAACCGTTGTGGGCTGTGGATTTTCGGCATAATCACTCAATTTATCTATGGTTCGAGAAAGATCCTGAGCTTCTTTTACGATCACCACCTGCCGCTCGGCCATCATAGGATAACGCTTGGCATTTCCCACAATCTCATCGACATTGGTATCGCGGCCGTACATAATGATCTGGTTGAATCCTTTTTCGTCTTCACGCAATAAATTGTCCTCGATATAATCGGCAACTTTATCCACAAAATAAGGTTCTTCTCCCATTAAAAGATAAATAGGAGCAATTTTGCCATTTTTAATATCGGTCACAATTTGTTTTGCGTCGTCCATGCAGAAAAAGAATCGTTTAGGCTGAAATTAGTTTTACCTTTAAAGGCTTTTAGATGTTGTATTCTTTAGTATTTTTGGGGCCTATGATCGACCTTAATTTTCCAAAATATAATTTCAGGTTCAAAAATAGTCAAAATAAAATAGCTGTTTTCGACGAACTACGGAAAAAATTTATCATTCTTACTCCTGAAGAATGGGTACGCCAACATTGCACCCAATTCCTTATGAAGGAGAAAGAATTTCCAAAAAGTCTTATTAATGTTGAAAAACAACTGAAACTAGGCAAATTAACCAAACGTTACGATGTTGTGGTTTATAATCGTGATGGTAGTATTCATCTAATTGTAGAATGTAAAGCGCCCCATATAAAAATCACCCAAAATGTGTTCGATCAAATCGCACAGTATAACATGACCCTGGATGCAGAGTTTTTAATGGTGACCAATGGTTTATCCCATTATTACTGCAAAATGAATTACGAAGAAGGACAATACGAGTTTCTAAAGGAAATCCCAGCGTATAAATCGATATAAATGAAAGTAGCAATTGTGATCTTAAATTGGAACGGGAAAGCTTTGTTAGAACAATTTTTACCCTCGGTTACCCAATTTTCTACAGAAGCGAATATTTATGTTGCCGATAATGCTTCAGGTGATTATTCTATAGGTTTTCTTCAAAAAAATTATCCTGAAGTAAAGATTATTCAGAATAAAGAAAATGGGGGATACGCAAAAGGTTATAACGATGCCCTAAAACAACTTTCAGAAGAAATATTAATCCTTTTAAATAGTGATATTGAAGTCACCAAAAACTGGTTGCATCCCATAGTAGAAGTTTTTAGCAAGGATTCTAAAACTGCTGCGGTACAACCTAAAATATTGGATCATAAAAACAAATCGTATTTTGAATATGCCGGTGCTGCCGGTGGATTTATTGACAAATATGGTTTCCCCTACTGTCGTGGAAGGATTTTTGAAACGATTGAAGAAGATAAAGGCCAATATAATGACGAAACTGAGATCTTTTGGGCCAGTGGCGCTTGTTTAGCAGTAAGAAATGCTGTCTTTAAAGAAGTTAGAGGTTTTGATGAAGATTTTTTTGCCCACCAGGAAGAAATAGATCTATGCTGGCGAATAAAAAATCTTGGCTATACGATAAAATACACCGGAAAATCCTGCGTTTATCACGTTGGAGGGGCCACTTTAGATAAAATGAACCCTAAAAAGACCTTTTATAATTTTAGAAATAGTCTTTTTATGCTAGTAAAGAACCTTCCTAAAGAAAAAATGCGTAAAATTGTGTTTCAGAGAATGGTTTTAGATGGTATTGCCGGACTTAAATTCCTTTTTCAGGGAGATTTTAGACATTTTTTGGCGGTATTAAAAGCACACTCCAATTTTTACGGTAGTTTTTCTAAAATGAATAAAAAAAGGATTGAAAAATCATCTAAAATTAAATACTATAATATAAAGTCTATCGTTTTTGAATATTTTGCATTAAAAAAAACGACTTATAAAAAATTAATATAAAGCCGATCTAAAGTATTGTTAATACTACTTTTAAGCTTTATATTTTTTTGATACTTTTGGAAAATCTAACATTAACAATAATTACAATAAGTTATGAAAAAAATCATGCTTTTATCGGCCACTGCGGCTATTTTGCTATCTTCATGTGTTTCTAACAAGAAATACGCTGAACTAGAAGCAAAACAAAAAGAAACTCAAGACCAGCTTAATACCGCCACTGTAAAATTAAACGCTTGTCTAGAGGATAAAAATGAAATGACTGAAAGAATTAAAGTTCTTAACAATACAAATGCTGCCTTACTAAATAACGTTGGTGATCTTGCTACACTTTCTAAGAAAGAAGCTGAAAACTTAGAGCGTTCTCTAGAAAGCATCAAAGAAAAAGATCTTGCTATTAAAAGCATGAGAGATGCGATCAACAAAAAAGACTCTGTTACTTTAGCACTTGTAACCAGCTTAAAAGGAGCGATTGGAAACATGAACGATGAGGATATCGAAATTAATGTTGAAAAAGGTGTTGTTTACGTTTCTATTTCTGATAAACTATTATTTGACAGTGGTCGTTACAATGTAACTAACCAGGCAAGAGAAGTTCTTGGAAAAGTTGCTACAGTAATTAAAAACAAACCAGACATCGAGTTTATGGTAGAAGGTCATACTGATGATAAATCGATCTCTACTTCTATGTTCCAGGATAACTGGGATCTTTCTGTAAAAAGAGCTACTTCTGTAGTTAGAATTCTTCAGGATGAGTTTGGTGTAGATCCTAAGCGTATGACAGCTGCAGGTAGATCTTACTACATGCCAGTAGCTTCTAACGAAACTGCTGAAGGTCGTGCTAAAAACAGAAGAACAAGAATCGTTGTACTTCCTAAACTAGACCAGTTCTACGGAATGATCGAAGAAGGTATGGAACAAGCTTCTAAAGCTTCAAACTAATAAGATTAACCATCTTAATATACAAAAAAGAGCCACGCGATTGCGTGGCTCTTTTGTTTCTGCCCCTATTCATCATCAAACTTCCTGCAAAAAAAATCCCCGGGTTGAACCCCGAGGATTAAATTGTTATTTATTCAAAAAAGGATAATTGCGCTTATCACATAATTACTAAACTTCCTTTACCTTCTCTAATTACTTCGGGTTGATCGGTCGTTAAATCGATTACCGTACTCGGTGTATTATCACCATAACCGCCATCGATCACGATATCAACCAGATTATCCCATTTCTCCTGAATCAGTTCAGGATCGGTAGTATATTCAATCACCTCATCTTCATCTCGTATTGATGTCGAAACTATTGGGTTTCCTAATTCCTTTACAATCGCTCTACAAATATTATTATCTGGCACTCTAATTCCCACCGTTTTCTTTTTCTTAAAAACCGTTGGTAAATTGTTATTTCCCGGCAGGATAAAAGTATAAGGTCCCGGTAAACAGCGCTTCAATATTTTAAAAGTTGAGGTATCAATTTGCTTTACATAATCAGAAAGATTACTAAGATCGTGACAAATAAAACTAAAATTGGCTTTTTCAAGTTTCACCCCTTTAATTTGAGCGATCTTTTCTAAAGCCGAATTATTGGTAATATCGCAACCTAAACCATAAACCGTATCGGTTGGGTAAATAACGAGTCCGCCACTTCGCAGGGTTTTAACCACTTTAGTAATTTCACGCGGATTCGGGTTTTCATTATAAATACGAACAATTTCTGCCATTTTTAATCAGCTTTTTCAACTTCTTTTTCTAGTTTCAGGACTTTGCTTCCGTCTTCCTGCTCGATATAAAGAGCTTTATTTCCCTGTTTTCCTTTGCGGGTAATTTCGCTGCCGTCGATAGTTTTGGTGACTTCTTCAGTATAGGTTTCAGTTACTTTACCGGTGGCGGTACCATTTCCCCATTCCCATTTTACATTACTTCCTTTTTGAATCATCTTTTTCTTTTGAAGATAAAAAGAAAGCCGCATTTTGCGGCTCTGAATAACACAAGTTTAACTCGAAAACCTTTTCAATAAAAAAGAGTTTAATGAGAAAAACTATTTAAAATAGCTTTCTAAGAAAGTAACTTCAATTTAGCGAATCTCAGCAACAGTTTTTTAATGCCTCCATTTTCAAAATGTATTTCGGCTTTTCTATCCTGGCCTACGCCTTCTATTCCTAATACTTTTCCTTTCCCAAACCGCATGTGCTCTACTTCATTTCCCACTTCCAACTGTATGGCATTAGATGCTTTAGCAGGTTCTGAAGCTGCTGGCCTTAACTTTCGCAATTTCCTAAGCTGCTCTTCAGTAGGCTTATGCGCTGGTGGTGGCGTTCCTGCTTTGGGTTTGTTTTGTCGAAGTTTGGATTTATCTACTTCGTCTCCAAAAATATCGGTATTAATAAGCGGTTTGTATTTATAATCATCCTGCGGAATCATATAATCTAAATACTTATCGTCTATTTCCTCAATAAATCGGCTTGGCTCGGCGTCTACTAATTTCCCCCATCGATATCGGCTTTGCGTATACGTTAAAAAAGCCTGTTTTTCAGCTCTGGTTACCGCAACGTAGAATAAACGTCGTTCTTCCTCCAGATCAGATCGCGTATTCATACTCATTGCCGAAGGGAACAAATCTTCTTCCATTCCCACTATATACACGTACGGAAACTCTAATCCTTTGGCCAGGTGAATCGTCATTAGCGCCACGCGGTCTTCATCTTCGGTATCCTTATCAAGGTCGGTTGCCAGCGCCACATCTTCCAAAAATTCGGCTATAGACCCATTAGCATCGGCCAGTTCTTTTTGCTCTTCCACAAAATCCTTAATACCGTTTAATAATTCTTCGATATTCTCGATTCTCGCAATACCCTCTGGAGTACCGTCTTTTTTAAGTTCCTGTACGAGTCCGGTTTTTTTGGTCACCGTATCGGCAACGGTAAAAGCATCAGCATTATTAGCCAAAATTGTAAAATGCTTAATCATATTTACAAAATTGTCCAGCTTGGTACGTGTACTTTTGGTGATTTTAAGCTCCGGTAAATGATCCAGATTTTCTAAAACTTCAAAGATCGATTTTCCATATTTATTGGCGGCGATACTCAGCCTGTCCATCGTTGTTGCTCCAATACCACGGGCAGGATAATTAATCACACGCTTTAAAGCTTCTTCATCTTTTGGATTAATTAATAATCGCAAATAGGAAAGCACATCTTTTATTTCTTTACGCTGGTAGAAAGATAATCCTCCATAAATTCGGTACGGAATGTCTTTTTTCCGCAGCGCATCTTCCATCGCCCTACTCTGCGCATTAGTCCGATATAAAATTGCAAAATCACCATTAGCCATTTGATTTTGCATCTTATTTTCAAAGATCGAACTGGCAACAAATCGGCCTTCCTCACCATCGGTCAATAATCGATTTACCACGATCTTTTGCCCATCATCATTGGCCGTCCAAACTACTTTATCAAGTTTGGTCTGGTTTTTATCGATTATCGAGTTTGCAGCGTTTACAATGTTTCCGGTAGAACGGTAATTTTGTTCCAAACGGTACATTTCCACGCCTTCGTAATCTTTCTGGAAATTCAGGATGTTATTAATATTCGCTCCACGGAACGCGTAAATACTCTGCGCATCGTCCCCAACCACACAGATATTCTGAAATTTATCAGACAATGCTTTTACGATTAAATACTGGGAGTGATTGGTATCCTGATACTCATCTACCAGAATATAACGGAAACGATTCTGATATTTCTGAAGCACTTCAGGAAAACGGTTTAAAAGCTCATTGGTTTTCAGCAATAAATCATCAAAGTCCATCGCTCCGGCTTTAAAACAACGCTGTACATATTCCTGATAAATATCGCCCATTCTCGGCTTTTTGCTCATGGCATCAGCCTCCATTAATTCTGGATTATTAAAATAGGCTTTAACGGTAATCAGGCTGTTTTTATAAGATGAAATTCGGCCATATACCTGTTTATACTTGTACACATCCTTATCCAGCTGCATATCTTTAATTATCGCTCTAATCACACTTTGCGAATCCTGCGTATCATAAATCGTAAAATTAGAAGGATACCCCAATTTATCGGCTTCAAAACGTAGAATCTTGGCAAAAACCGAGTGGAATGTTCCCATCCAAAGATTTTTGGCTTCACTCCTACCTACAATCTGGGCTATACGATGCTGCATTTCCCGCGCTGCTTTGTTGGTAAAGGTTAAAGCAAGAATATTAAAGGCATCAATCCCTTTACTCATCATGTATGCGATTCTATACGTAAGCACCCGGGTTTTACCAGAACCGGCTCCCGCAATTACGATCATAGGACCATCAATCTGCAATGTTGGTGCCCGTTGGGCATCATTTAATTCGGCTAAATAAGCTTCCAATTTCCTTCAAATTTTAAAAGGGTGAATTTAACCAAAATCAATCAATTTCTAAACCCAGCCTGTTAATACTTTTAAACAGCGAGATTTTGTAATGTTTTGTAGTAGCTGATCTCAATTTATTTAACAATAGTAGTAAGTGGAAAATATAAGAAAGGTACTTTTTGGTTAATTTTGACGTTTAACTTAGAAAAAGTACCTTTCGATTTTTTAGAACAGACCAGCATGAGCGATACCGATTTATTGCAATTACTTTATAACATCTTACCGGCATTAATTGTTGCTGGTGTAGCATTTTATTTTTTTAAAACTTTTTCTGAAAACGAAAATCGCAGACGCCGATTTTTATTACATCAGGAAAATCAGAAAACCGCGCTTCCTTTAAAATTACAGGCCTACGAAAGAATGACGTTATTTTTAGAACGAATTTCTCCCGGCAATTTACTGGTAAGGATCAAACCTGCATCTTCAGATAAGATTCAGTATTCAAACACTTTGGTTACTGCTATAGATCAGGAATTTGAACATAATTTGGCACAACAAATCTATGTCTCTAACGAGTGCTGGAATTATATAAAAACGGCTAAAAATGCGACCATATCGCTCATTAGGCAAAGTGCCGCCGATAACGCGATAGAAAATGCTGCGATGCTTCAGGAAAAAGTGCTTACTGTTTTAATGGACGAAGATGCACCCACGGTTGCTGCACTTACTTATGTTAAAAACGAAGTGAAAGAGATTGTTTAGCTTCGCTAGCTGTTGGCTTTCAACAATTAGCTAATAGCTGAAAGCTAAATTTAAAAAAGTTGTCATTTCGAGCGAGGTACGAGTCGAGAAATCTCAATTTCAAAAACAAGCTGCAAAAAGATCTCTCCGCTGCGGTCGAGATGACAGCGCCCGGTTTTATTACTTTCCCTTCTTCCGTTGAAATCTATTGATTATTTCTCGTAAATCTGCTCTTCACAAGCATAGGATAACATACATTGAGGTCATTTCGACCCTGCCTCACCGGCAGGCAGGTGAAACATAAAGAAATGGAGAGTAGAGTTCAACGTTCAAAAGTTTAAGATTTAAAGTTGTGTTTTCTTCATTATCACATCTACACATTTTCAAATTATCTTGGTTCCTGGGGCCTGTTTCTTGTTTCCAGAATCAAGACTCCCTAGTCTATTTTCTTTTCTCTCTCTTTTCTACTTTCTTACTTCTAAATTCTAACTTCCATTACACCTCAGCTTTGGTCTTTTTGGCAGTCTCTTTATCTTCTTTTACCTTTTTGGCCGCATAATCATAACCTTGCTTCCACCAGTCGGTCATTAGTTTTTTGTTGAAAACCAACGAATTTTCGGTCAGTTTTGTGGGCGTGTAAAAAATATTCAGTTTTACGTTTTTATTCAATGCTGCCAGTTTTCCTTCAATCACATCGTGATATTCTACCTGATCGAGCACAAAGCTGTACAAATTCAGCATTAAACTAAACGGATTTTTGCCCAGCACCTTGTTATATTCCATATTTTCAGCTTCTAAAATTATGGCATCCACTTCAGTTGCGCCACGTTTTATAGCTTCTCGAATAGGCACTACACATCCCAAACCTCCATCGGCATATTCAAATCCGTTTTTCTTGGCCAAACTCATAAAAGGAATATAATTACAGGAAATCCAGATCCACTCACAAAAATCGTCATAAGAAAAATCATGAATCGATTTATACTCTACCCTATTTTTGGATAGATTAGAAACGGTCACCACAACATCCCCTACTTTAGCTTGTAGGTTTTTAAAATTCTCTTCAGAAAAATTACGCCGAATATGTTTTAAGAGATTTTTACTTTCTCCAAAAGTGCGCTTCTTTTTTAAAAACTGCCAGAACATGTTAAAGTAGTTAATCGTCACATATTCCCGGCCTTCTTTCTTCTTTACGATAAAGGGATTTAAACTGAAGATTTTACGCTGATTTACATTGGTATATAGCTCGTAAACTTTTTTGATCCTACCGGCTGCAAGATGCGGAATTAAAAGACTACCGGTAGAGGTGCCCAAAAAAAGATCGTATTTCTTCTTTTCGGCCTCCATTAAATATTGGGCTACTCCTCCTGCAAATGCTCCTTTACTGCCGCCGCCCGAAATTACCAATGCTCGCATTAAACTTCGATTTGGTTTAATTCTTCACTCTTAAGTTTAGCGTAATTAAATCCGCTTTTCCACCACCGCTTCATCTTTTCTTCTTCAAAAATAAGAGAATTCGTTGTTAAAACTGTGGGTGTATAATAAAAATTAATAATTACATCTTTATTTGCCGCTGCAAACTTACCAATTCTAATATTTTGATTTTCAACCCGGTCTGTCACAAAATTAAACAAGTTGGTAATTAGTCCAAAAACATTTTTAGAAGGCATACGGTTTAAATGACTTACTTCGGTTTTTAAAATGATGGCATCAATCTCTGTAGCTCCGCGTTTTACCGCTTCTTCGATAGGAACCATCGATCCAAATCCTCCGTCGGCATACTCGCAACCATTCTTTTGCACCAAACTCATAAACGGCGTGTAATTACAAGATATCCATATCCATTCCACAAAATCCTGATAATCAAAATCTTTTATCGATTTATATTCAACATCATTTAAAGACAAATTCGAAACGGTGACTAAAATATCTTTTTCTGAAAATTTTAATTGCTGAAATTCTTCTTCGGAAAAGGTATTTAGAATGAGCTTTTTAAGATTCTTGCTTTCACCAAAGGTTTTTTTACCCTTAATAAAATTACGAATTACATTGAAGTGATTAATGCTAATATGGTCTATCCCGTGTTTATGCTTAATTAAAAACGGGCGGTTATTAAAAATGCTCGATTCGTTTACTGAGGTATAGACCTTCCTTATCTTCTCTACTTTTTGCAGTGCTAAATGAGAAATTAGCAAACTTCCGGTAGACGTTCCCACGTACAGATCGTAATCTCGTTTCTTTTCTTCAATTAAATATTGTGCCACGCCACCGCCAAAAGCTCCTTTGCTGCCACCTCCCGAAATTACCAATGCCTTCATTAAATTATAAAATTATCTAGAAAGTTGAGATTGTAAATATTCCTGTTCTTTTTTTGAAAACGAATCTGATAGATCCTGAATCTTTTTAAAATATTTATCATGCGTTAATAATTCCTTTAGTAACTGCCGGCAAAAATCCCTAAATCTATAGGTATGGTGCTGCGTTCCCTGCATTAAATCTTTTAAATTCTGATCTGAAAATGCATCGATCTGAAATAAATAGCTAAACGCGTTTTGCCGAATTTCCATAGGATATTTTGTTTGTGTATATCCCGAAAGTTCGGCATAATTGGCCTGACTATTACCAGCATCGTATTCTGGAGTTACCAAATTTAGGGTTAACCATAACATTCGAACATTCTTATCATAAAATCCCTGTACATTTTTGGTTTTGCTTAAATATTTAGCCCGATCCTCTGGGAAATTAGTCCACAAATTCATCAACGCATATTCCTTTGTTAAGTAAGAATCATCATTTAATAAATCTTCAAATTCCGATTTTAAGGACTGCGGGATTTCTTTCATACTCGATGCAATAGCCTGTCGTACAAAAACATTACCCGTAGCAAAAGCCTTTTTATACAAATCTAAGGCTTCTTGGGCTTTGGCTCCCTGTAATTGCATTACAGCTTCCTGCCCCACGTAATCGTTTACCGGAAAATCCAGTGCGCCATTTAAAATATTATATTTTGTTCCCACGCTTTGTTCCCTAACGGCAGCAACATCTAAATACTTTCTAATAAATGCCGATTTTTGCAAAGAGTTTAGCGCAGCATTTGCTTTAAAAGCCGATTGTTCCAGCCAATCTTTTTTAAATTGCACTAAATCCTGACCGCTTATGTTTTCCATTACTTCCAGAAAATCTTCTGTTGTAGCATTGCTAAAACTATATAATTTCAGGTAGTTTTTTACTCCGGCTTTAAAAGCTTCATCTCCCAGCCGTTCTCGCAAAATATGTAAAGCCCAGGCGCCTTTTTGATAAAAAGTAAGCGAACTGGCTTTGGCATTTAGTAGTGCTTCCCCTTCCCCACGATCACTCATTTTCTTTAACTGCTCGGCCGTTTCGTATAATTTCCAGTAATAGTAATCTTCTCCAAAAATCTGTTTTTCTGCTAATAACGCATAATACGTTGCAAATCCTTCCTGTAACCAGTGATGTTTGCCACTCTCCTCGGTAACCAGATCGCCAAACCACTGGTGGGCCAGTTCGTGAGTATTTACATTTACATAGTTTCGATCTTTAAAACCTATGCTATCGGTAAGCATAGCTTCAGAAAAAATTGTGGTTCCCGTATTCTCCATTCCTCCGTAAAGAAAATCTTCTACCGGAATCTGTTTATAATTTTGCCAGGGAAAATCGACCCCGATTTCTTCCACCAAAAAGTCGAATATTTTCTTCGAATATCGGTACGTAGGCTCTACCAGGTTTTCATCTTTAGGCTCATAAAATAAAGAAATAGGCACTCCGCCTGCACTTTCCAAATCTTTACTTTTATAATTTCCGGCAGCTACTGCAACCAGATAACTGCTCATAGGATCTTGCATACTAAACGACCATTGTTTGATCGAATCGTTAAGCATTGCTTCATTTTTCAATGCTCCGTTCGCAATAACCCGATAGTCTTTTTTAAAATTGATTTTTAAATTAAAAACCGCTTTCTCCCTAACATCATCAAAACTTGGTAACCAATGCGACGTGTAACGTCCCTGCCCCTGCGTCCAGACCTGTTTGCTTATTCCTTCAGAAGTTTCTTTATCCCAGTTAATAAAATACAGGGTTTGTTTTGGTGAACCAGCATACTGCAACTGAAGTGTGTTTTCTTCAGAAGGATTTAGTTTTCTTTTTATCCAGATTTTATCTTCAGCTAAATGAAAATCGGCTTTTTTTCCATTTACGTTTACTGCCCTAAAGGTCATGTCTTCAACATCAACAAAAAAGGAATCTACCGGTTTTAAAACTTCAAAAGAATAATTGACGTTACCATCGATTTTGGCTAATTCAGGATAAATACTTACCTCAGCATTTACCGTTTTAAAATCTACAAATTCAATTTGATTTTCAGGAGAGATCGATTGCGCTACCGCCAAATAGGCTTTTAAGAATATGAGGGAAAAGAATATTTTCTTCATTATAAGAGACTGTCGTTTGGTATTGCCAAATTACAAAATTTAATGCCAGAGGCTTCGTTTTACCGCTAATCTTTCAGGGGTAATTGGTAATTCTTGAAAAGAAATAGCATAAAATATGCCTGAAATAATTCTAAAATTGCGCATTTTAATATCTTCGTTTTTATGAATCCTAATATTCTTCAAACTCCGATTGATTATTTAAAAGGCGTTGGGCCTAACCGTGCCGATGTGCTACGAAAAGAATTAGGGATTCACACCTATCAGGATTTAGTGAATTTTTTCCCTAACCGCTATCTGGATAAAACACGATTTTATAAGATTGCCGAATTACAGCGAAACTCCGCTGAAGTACAGGTGGTGGGGAAAATCACACATATTAAAATGGTTGAGCAAAAACGGGGAAAACGTCTTGTTGCCGATTTTGTCGATGAAACAGGAAAGATGGAGCTGGTTTGGTTTAGGGGACATAAATGGATTCGTGAAAACCTAAAACTGAATACTCCCTATGTTGTTTTTGGAAAAACCAATTGGTTTAATGGGGTATTTAGTATGCCGCATCCCGAAATGGATACACTGGCCGATTTTAAAAAGCAATTGCGTGCGGCGATGCAGCCTATTTATCCTTCTACCGAATTATTACAGAAAAAAGGGATTACCAATCGCGTGGTGAATAAAATGCTACAACAGCTTTTTACCGAAACCCAGGCACGATTTTTTGATACGTTAAGCGAAGAAATTAAGAGCGAATTCCGGCTAATTTCGAAAGCTGAAGCGCTTTTTAATATTCATTTTCCTAAAAATGCCGAGTTACTTGCCAAAGCGCAGTTTCGGTTAAAGTTTGAAGAGCTTTTTTATATTCAGTTGCAATTATTACTGAAAAATCAGCTTCGAAAACAAAAAATAAAAGGCTTTGTTTTTGGCGAAATTGGAGAAAATTTTAGTGGATTTTATAAAAACCATTTGCCCTTTGATCTTACCGATGCTCAAAAAAGAGTGATCAAAGAAATTAGGGCAGATCTGGGTACGGGCGCTCAGATGAACCGACTGTTACAAGGTGACGTTGGCTCAGGAAAGACCATCGTGGCTTTAATGAGCATGCTTATTGCCATCGATAATGACTTCCAGGCCTGTTTAATGGCGCCTACAGAGATTTTAGCGATTCAGCATTACCAGGGATTGGTAGAATTATGCGAAAAAATGGATATTTCTATTTACCTGCTTACCGGTTCTTCCAAGAAAGCCCATCGTCGTGAACTGCACGAAAAACTGGAAAATGGCGAGATCCATATTCTTATTGGTACTCACGCGCTTTTAGAAGACAAGGTAAAATTCCACAATCTTGGTCTGGCAATTATCGACGAGCAGCATCGTTTTGGGGTGGCACAACGTGCAAAATTATGGCGAAAAAATAAAATTCCGCCTCATATTTTAGTAATGACGGCAACTCCTATTCCGCGTACTTTGGCAATGAGTTTGTATGGCGATCTGGATATTTCGGTCATCGACGAGTTACCTCCGGGAAGAAAACCAATTAGAACCGTGCATCGTTTTGATAGTAACCGTTTAAAAGTTTTCCGGTTTCTAAAAGAAGAGATCGATAAAGGCCGACAGGTTTATGTGGTATATCCGTTAATTCAGGAATCTGAAAAAATGGACTATAAAGATCTAATGGATGGTTACGAAAGTATTGCCAGAGAATTTCCCGATTTTCAGATCTCTATTGTTCACGGCCAGATGAAACCTGAAGATAAGGATTATGAAATGCAACGCTTTGCTGAAGGCAAGACCGAAATCATGGTGGCCACTACCGTGATCGAAGTTGGTGTAAATGTTCCCAATGCCAGTGTGATGGTTATAGAAAGTGCCGAGCGATTTGGGCTTTCGCAATTGCACCAGCTAAGAGGTCGTGTTGGTCGTGGTGCCGAGCAGAGTTACTGTATTTTAATGACCGGCCATAAATTATCGAACGATAGCAAAACACGCTTAGAAACCATGACAGCAACTAACGATGGTTTCCAGATCGCTGAAGTCGACTTAAAACTTCGTGGACCTGGAGATATTATGGGAACACAACAAAGTGGTGTCCTCAACCTTAAAATTGCCGATATTGTAAAGGATAATGATCTGCTTAAAACGGCGCGCCACGTAGCCCAAAGAATTTTAAAAGAAGATCCAAAACTGGCGTTGGAGAAAAACAAAGTCTTGCGTTTTACCTACGGCCAACTTGCAAAACACCAGAATATCTGGAATTACATCTCGTAATTCTAAAAATTTACGCAAATCGACCTGAATTTTACAAACCTTAGATTATGCCAAAATAATTGGTAATACTATCTTTGTAGATTGTAAAATTACTTAGATGAAGATTTCATACAACTGGTTAAAACAATTTATAAAGCTTCCTGAAGATGCCGAAAAAACCGGCGAATTACTAACCGATCTTGGTTTAGAGGTAGAAGGTATTCATAGTTTCCAAAGTGTAAAAGGTGGTTTAGAAGGTATTGTGGTTGGGCACGTACTAAGTTGCGAAAAACACCCAAATGCCGATAAACTTAATCTTACCAAAGTAAATATTGGTAATGGCGAAGAAGTACAAATTGTATGCGGCGCACCAAATATTGCTGCCGGGCAAAAAGTTCCGGTTGCAACCATAGGCACTGTTCTTTACGACGAGAAAGGTGAAGAATGGCAAATAAAAAAAGGAAAGATAAGGGGCGAAAGCAGCTTCGGGATGATCTGTTCTGAAAAAGAAATTGGTATTGGTAGCAGTCACGAAGGTATTATGGTTATGGAAAACGACCTGATCCCGGGAACGCCTGTTGCTGAAATTTTTGAAGTAGAAAACGATAAGGTTTTTGAAATTGGACTAACGCCAAACCGTGCCGATGCTATGAGCCATTGGGGTGTAGCCAGAGATTTAAAAGCAGGTTACCAGCAAACTAGTAAAAGTTTAGAACTTATCACACCATCGGTAAGTAATTTTCATGTAGATAGCCGTAGCCTTAGAATTCCGATTTTTGTAGAAGATTCTTCTTTAGCACCGCGTTATTGCGGGATTACCATTAGCGATGTAAAGGTTCAGGAATCCCCAAAATGGTTACAAAACCGTTTAAAAGCAATTGGTCTTACACCAAAAAATAACATCGTAGATGTTACCAATTATGTTATGCATGAGCTTGGGCAACCGCTTCATGCTTTTGATGCTGCAAAGATAACCGGGAACGAGATCCATGTAAAAACATTGGAAACCGGCACCAAATTCACCACTTTAGACGAGGTAGAAAGAGAACTTCACGAAGAAGATCTAATGATCTGTGATAAAGAAAAGCCACTTTGTATTGCCGGAGTTTTTGGCGGTTTAAATAGCGGAGTTTCTGTAAATACCAATCAGGTTTTTCTTGAAAGTGCTTATTTTAATCCGGTAAGTGTTCGTAAAACGGCTAAAAGACATGGTTTAAATACCGATGCTTCTTTCCGTTTTGAGCGTGGTATCGATCCTAGCATAACTGAATATGCATTGAAACGTGCCGCACTTTTAATTACTGAACTGGCCGGTGGGGAAATTACCAGTGATATCGATGATCTTTATCCTAAGAAAATTGAAGATTTCCAGGTATTCTTAACCTTCGATAAGGTAAATAAACTGATTGGTGAAAATCTTGAAGAAGAAACCATAAAATCGATTTTGGCTTCTTTAGAAATTCGTGTAAATAACGTTACAGAAACCGGAATGGGGCTTACCATCCCATCGTATCGTGTAGACGTACAGCGTGAATCTGATGTTATCGAAGAGATCCTTAGAGTGTATGGTTATAACAATATAAAAATCAACGAAAAGTTTAATGCTTCGGTTTCCATTTCATCGAAATTCGAAGATTATAAGCTTCAGAATATTATTGCCAATCAATTAGTTGGACAGGGATTCTATGAAACCATGGCGAATTCACTTACCATGCCATCGCACATAGATCTTAGTGAACAGTTAAAAAGCGAGTATAATGTTGAAATGCTGAACCCACTGAGTAGTGATCTTTCAGTAATGAGGCAATCGATGTTATTTAGCGGTTTAGAAAGTATTCGCCATAATTTAAACCGAAAAAGAAGAGATCTTAAATTATTCGAATTCGGGAAAACGTATCACAGCTACGTAAGTGGGCGTGTAGAAAACAAACACCTTTCAGTTTTTGTAAGTGGCAATCGATCTGGTGAAAGTTGGAATTCGGCTGGACAAAAAGGAACGTTCTTTTATCTAAAAGGAATTATTGAGGTGATTTTCCAAAGATTGGGCATTAAAAACCTTAAATCTGGCGCTTCTAAAAATGATGTTTTTGCTGAAGGTATCATGTTAAGTTCTGCGAAAGCGAAACTGGTAGAATTTGGCGTGGTAAAAAAATCGATCTTAAAACATTTTGATATCGATCAGGAAGTTTTATTTGCTGATTTTAACTGGGATGCGGTGATAGAAATCGCTAAAACACAATCTAATAAATTTGTGGGCATTCCAAAATATCCTGAAGTACGACGTGATTTCGCGTTACTTCTAGACGAGGCAGTATCTTATGCTGAAATTGAAACGATTGCCACGCAAACAGAGAAAAAATTACTTAAAGAAGTAAATCTTTTTGATGTATACCAAGGCGATAACCTACCAGAAGGTAAGAAAAGTTATGCGGTGAGTTTTACCTTTCAGGATGAAAATAAAACCATGACCGATAAGCAAATAGATAAGATTATGAGCAAACTTCAGTATCGATTTGAAAACGAACTGAAAGCAGAATTACGATAATTCCGAAGAAAAAAATTATAAAACAAAGGCTGAAATTATCTAATTTCAGCCTTTGTTTTATAAATATATATAACGGTGATTATGGAAATTGTTTAAAAATTTCGTCCACATATTTTCTTACATCGCGGGCTGTACGGCGATCATCTATTTCTACATCATTCGTGGTACCTCGCCAAATAATCTTATTGTTCTTGCGGTTAATAAAATCGATCACTATAGATTTTGATTTATAAGGGATCTGATCGATGTTATCACCTGTAATACGCTGTATCGTGTAATAGTCTTTGTACATAAAAGGTTTATAATAGTCTCCTATATAAAAATCTGGGCGATAATACGAATAGCTGGTATATACAGGATCGGCATTCACCTCAACTTTATCATCAAACATAGTATGAACATATACTAAAACCTGAGGCTGATCTTCTACATAACGATAGCCTTCATCTTTCATATTCTCGTTGATTGTATTAACGATTTCGGTATTAATTTCCTGGTTATTATAACCCGGGGTGGTAATTTTATTCTTGTTTGGTAAAAAAGCGTAAGTATTGTAATTCTTTAAATCCTTTGGGTTCTCGCCAACTTGGGTAGATTTGTTTCCTCCGCAACTTGCAAAAAGAATGATCATCGTTAAAAGTCCGCTCCATTTAAGTAATTTCATAATTATAAATTTTTGGCGCATGATAGCAGCTTTAGGTGATATTTCAATGGGTTTTAGCATAGTTTAGATATAATTTTAACAAGCGTTTAGAAACGTATATCTTGAATGTGATTTAATAATTACTTATCCGTAATTAGTAATAATTTGTTGTTTTTATCATTCCGTTCCGATAGCTATCGGAATTGATCCGGAATCTCATACTATACTGAAAAACTAAATCTTGAAAATGAGATCCTGTCCCGATAGCTATCGAGGACAAGTTCAGGATGACAATAGCTTATATGATTCATTCCAGAAATTCAATTTAATAAAGAAACAGAAGCATTACGCTATAAATCTCATCTTAAGGTGCATTAAATGATCCAAGATTTACGGAATCATCGAATTCAGGTTATAATTATTTCTGGATCTTTTTTCAGCTTAGATTAAAAACTATGCAGGATTAACAAATACAAGATTGCGAATTACATTGATATTATATATTTTAGTAGCTCATGCAAAGTGATTGATGATGAAGAACTTTCCCCGAACAAACATTGAAACCCAACTTTTAAAAGCCAGAAATAAGCGAAAATCTGAACATCTTTTCCTGAAAGAAATCAATGCTATTTTTAAGGAAAATGAGCATAGAGATCACAGTATTTTACAGCAGCTAAAAAATACTGATGACAGAGAACATGCTTCAAATTCATTAAATTTCGATCTCTTGGAATCTAAACGGATTTTCCATATTAGCGATATCCAGAAAATATGTATTGATTATCGACTACGGTTTTTAAGTTCTGCCTATTTTAAAGCTGAAATTCCTTACGATGCCATTATGTCCATCCGAAAACTGGAAAACGACCATCATACCAAACTTAGCGGCTTTAGGATTATCGCTCCTGCACGATTATTTAAATTAGAAAATGCCGATGATCCATTATTAATGGCTCCAATAGGAAACGATTATTATTACCTGGTACATAAATGGGGAAACGATCTGCATCCCTTTAGAAAATTATTAATGTGGCCTTTTAAACAATTAGAAAACTTTATTTTCTCTATGTTTTTACTCAGTCTGGCCATCACTTATTTAATACCTCAGGAACTATTTGCGCACGGTCACCAGCAAACCACTACTGAATTTTTAATGATTTTATTTTTTGTATTTAAATGGGTTGGCGGTCTTGCTATTTTTTATGGTTTTAAAAAAGGCAAAAATTTTAGCGAATCTATTTGGGACAGCAAATATTACAACGCATAGTAAATTACGCAGGGGCAAGCCCATGAGGGATTATTATATTTTTTATTTCGAGGTGTCGCTATCGCGATAGCTATGAGGCGGGACTATTAATCTTGATGAGCGAGTAAACATTTGAGAACGTTAAACTCTAATTAAATAAAGTATTTAAAATAGCCAATCTTCGTATTTTAGAATCTTAAATTTAAATTATGAGTACCAACGAAACATACGAAAGGGTTTACACCGGTAGCGATGTAAACGTGCAATACTTACAGGAGTTATTTAATAAATCTGGAATTTCTAATCGCGTTAGAAATGATATGGAATCTGGATTAAGAGCAGGATTTGGTGGCGGTTTACCGGGACAAGTTCAGCTTTTTGTGATTAAAAGTCATTTTGACGAAGCTTCGGCTATTGTAAAATCGGCATTTCCAAGTGATGTTGCCGAACATGAATAAACAAAATTCACCATCTAAAGGACGAAATTATGCATATTTGGCCGTTGGTATTTTTTCACTGGGATACGGCGCGTATCGCGTAATAAGTTTATATGAAAATTATCAAAAATACGAACTGCAATTTGCTATTGCTATAGGCTTTATCGCGGCAGGAGTAATTTGTATCTATAAGTTTTTTAAAAACTTAAATCCTATAGATTAAAAAGCGGCTAAAAGCCGCTTTTTAATCCTTCATTGAGGGTTTAATTCCCCGTCCCGAAGCTATCGGAATGCCCCGAAATTGGTTAATCTGTTTCCTTTAAATATCTTGTAGGCTTGCCCCAAGGTGATTGATTTTTTCTAAAATACAGTCTATTTTTTACCATTCTATTACCGCACTGGCCCAGGTAAATCCACTACCAAAAGCAGCCAGAACAATCGTATCCCCTTCTTTAATTTTCCCTTCTTCCCAGGCTTCGGTTAACGCGATAGGAATCGATGCTGCTGTAGTATTTCCATATCTTTGAATATTATTATACACCTGATCGTCCCTTAACTGGAATTTTTGCTGAATAAACTGTGAAATCCTAAGATTTGCCTGATGTGGGATAAGCATATCGATATCTTTTACATCAAGTCCATTTTCCTTCAGGCCTTCCATAATTACTTCAGAAAAACGGGCTACTGCATTTTTAAATACAAATTGTCCATTCATATATGGATAATAAGGAATATCTTCCTGAGAGTCTTCTCCTCCGGCAGCTAAATTTTCAGCAATAATTTCAGGTACCCAATGATTCGTACTTGGCCCTTTCAAGCTTAATTCCAACGCATGTTTTCCTTCAGAATGTAAATGTGTAGAAAGTATTCCCTGCCCAACATGATCACTTCTTGTTAATACCGCTGCTCCTGCTCCATCACCAAAAATCACAGATACCGAACGCCCGCGAGTGGTGAAATCTAAACCGCCACTATGATTTTCACTTCCTATTAAAAGCACATTTTTATACATGCCGGTTTTAATAAATTGGTCGGCAACCGATAGTCCGTAAATAAAACCGCTACATTGGTTACGAACATCCAGGGCAGGACAGGTATCAATTTCTAACATCTCCTGAATTTGCACTCCGCATCCAGGAAAATAATAGTCAGGACTTAGTGTGGCAAAGACAATTAAATCGATCTCATCTTTGCTAATATTGGCTCTTTCTAAGGCTATCTTTGCCGCCTTAAAGCCCATACTTGCTGTGGTATTGCCATCGCCTTTTTTAATATGTCGCCTTTCTTTTATACCGGTACGCTCCTGGATCCAGGCATCATTTGTATCCATTATTTTGGATAAATCATCATTGGTAACCACATTCTCTGGCACATATTTTCCTAATCCGGCAATTTTAGACTGATACATTCAGTTTATTTTAAGTAATTAAAAATCTATACACTTCAATTTAGCAAATATCTAAATTTTAAAGATCGAAATATAGTAAAGATTAACATTTTACAGAATACCTTATATTAGTTACATAAAATTCTAAAAATTCATCCATGAAAAAACAAATTATCGTTTGTTTTCTATGCATTGCTGCTTCTGTATTACGTAGCTATGCCCAGGAAAACCTAACCTATCAAAAACCACCAAAGCCCATTTTAGACTTAGTAGATGTCCCTTTGGCTCCAGGAACTTACATCAACAGCAAAGGAGATCTAATGCTATTTCTTTACCGCGATCAATACAAAACTATTGCAGAATTAAGCGAAAAAGAATTACGTCTTGGTGGCTTAAGAATCAATCCGGCAACTAATATTAGCAGCCGTGCCCGCTATTTTACCGACATAAAAATAAAACCTGTAAAAGATAACGAACCTACAAATGTTAACGGATTACCAGAAAATCCAAGAATTGCAAATCTTAGCTGGTCACCAGACGAAAAGAAAATTGCATTTACTCAAACTACCAAAACCGGAGTAGAGTTATGGGTGATAGATATAAAATCGGCCATAGCCAAAAAACTTACCGATGCTTCTTTAAATGCTAATATGGGCAATCCCATTAACTGGTTTAAAGATAGCGAAGCTATTCTCGTTAAAATGCTTCCTGAAGATCGCAAAGAGCTTATCGACGAAGCCATGGCAATACCTACAGGGCCAACAGTTAGTGTAAGTGATGGTAAAGAAGCACAAAACAGGACCTATCAGGATTTACTTAAGGATCCTAACGACGAATATAATTTTGAGCAATTAGCACGCTCCTCTCTATTCAAAATAGATTTAAGCGGAAATAAATCGCAATGGATGGAAGCAAAAATGTATGATGACATTAGCTTTTCTCCAGATGGTGAATATGTAATGATCAGTCATATAAAAAAACCTTTTTCTTATTTGGTTCCTTACTACAGGTTCCCTACCGAAACAAATGTGTATAAAAACAACGCCAGTTTCGTGAATATGGTAAATGATGCGCCTTTACTAGAAGATTTGCCGCAAGGTTTTATGTCTACCCAAGAAGGTAGAAGAAGCTTAAACTGGCGCGCAGATAAACCGGCAACCTTAATTTACGCTATAGCTTTAGATGCTGGTGATCCTGAAGTTGAAGTAAAGTATAGAGATCAGGTATTTATGCTGGAAGCCCCATTTAAGGATGAAGGAAAAGCATTCTTAAAAACAATTAATCGCTACAGCGGTATTATCTGGGGGGATGACAAGACCGCAATCGCAATGGATTACTGGTGGAATACAAGAAATAGCAAGACATATTTAATCGATCCATCCAGCAATAACGAAGATCCTAAAATTCTTTTTGACAGAAATTACCAGGATGTTTATAGCGACCCAGGAAATTTTGTTACCCATAAAAACGACTTCGGAAGGTATGTTTTAGAACTGGATAGCAAAGATGCCTATCTGATTGGCGATGGATTTTCGGATAAAGGACAATATCCGTTTATAGATAAGATCGATCTGAAAAATGGAGATACAGATCGCCTTTATCAATCTACTTTTGAAGATAAAAAAGAAAGTATCGTCGAAGCTTTAGATATCGATAAAGGTGAAGTATTGGTTAGAATTGAAGCTTCTACCGAATATCCCAATTATTACATTAGAAACATTAAGAAGAAAAATGATCTTCGGCAAATCACCAATTTCGAAAATCCTTTTAAAAGTTTACAAGACGTAAGTAAAGAAGTGATTACCTATAAACGTGAAGATGGCTTAGAACTAAACGCAACCTTATATTTACCTGCTGGTTACAATAAAGAAAATCCTGAAGCTTTACCAATGATTATGTGGGCCTATCCTCGTGAATTCAAAGATAAAAATTCGGCTTCCCAAAATACCAGTAATGCCAACGATTTCACTTATCCATACTACGGTTCCCCTATTTATTGGGTTAACCGAGGCTATGCGATATTAGATGACGCAGCTTTCCCTATTATTGGTGAAGGTGATGAAGAACCCAACGATACTTTTAGAAAGCAATTGGTAGATAATGCCGCCGCAGCTATAGATGCTGTAGACAAAATGGGCTATATCGATCCAGACCGTGTTGCCGTTGGAGGGCATAGCTATGGTGCTTTTATGGTTGCCAATCTTCTATCTCACTCCGATTTATTTGCTGCCGGAATTGCCCGAAGCGGAGCTTACAATAGAACTTTAACTCCTTTTGGTTTCCAAAGTGAAGAGCGCAATTATTGGGAAGCTCCAGAAGTGTATTATAACATGTCACCCTTTATGCATGCCGATAAAATGAAAACGCCCTTATTACTAATTCATGGGGAAGCCGACAATAACTCGGGGACTTATCCTATGCAAAGTGAGCGCTATTTCAATGCTCTAAAAGGCCTTGGAGCCACTGCGCGATTGGTGATGTTACCTAAAGAAAGTCATGGATATAGTGCGAAAGAATCTGTATTACATGTGCTTTGGGAACAAGATGAATGGCTGGAAAAGTATGTGAAGAATAAACCAAAAAATAAAGTAGAAGCTACTAAGGACAAAGTTCAAGATTAGATAAAATTGACTATCTTTTTTTAAAGCCTTCTGAGAAATCAGAGGGCTTTTTAATGAGCTGAATTGTATAAGCTTATATCGTATTTTGTACTGAAGTTTTTTAGCAGCATTTCGATTTAGGTTTTCCTTAAAAATTACTGAATCGAGTATATAAGAAAAGCGCAATTTCGAAGAATGAAATCGCGCTTTCCAACCTAACCAATAAATCAAAATATTACATTATAAGTAACTACGGAATCTATTAATCTCTACTTTAGCTTCCAGGTCATGTAATAAATTATAAAGCCCGAAGAATGTCCTGTTAATGTAAAGGAAATGTTTACTTCCTCGATTTCCATTCATTTTTCTTAGTTCTTCATCTTTGCTATATTTTTCACTAAACTTGGTAATAGCATTCCAAAAACCTTCATCTGAAAAATCGAAGGTTTCAGAGTGAAACGGACTGGTAAAAATACTCAGCATTTGAAGAAATAACTCTGAAAAATACTTCACCTCGCTTTCTGTATCATCTTCTCTTAAAATTTCAAGTTCAAATAACTTTTCATTGAAGAATTCAGGATCATTAATGTTTTCTTTTTTCGCTAATTCAAAATAAGGTACATAAAAAACATCTGGCACTTTTTTAATACACCCAAAATCGATCGCAATCAGATTTCCTGCTTTATCGACTAAAAAGTTACCGGGATGCGGATCTGCATGTACTTCTTTTAATCCATGCATCTGGAACATATAGAAATCCCATAAGGCCTGCCCTACTTTATTAGCTTTTTCCTGATCTCTATTTTCTTTTACAAACTCACTAAGGTGCTGGCCGTCCATCCAGTCCATCGTGATAATTCGCTCGCTGGATAATTCTTCATAATACTGCGGAAATTTAAGATTTGGGATATGGCTACATGCTTTTGAGATAGCCTTACTCTGCTGTACTTCCAACACATAATCGGTTTCTTCTAAGAGCTTCCCTTCTACTTCCTTAAAATATTTTTCTGAATCTTTACCTTGTAGATTAAACATTCTAATCGCAATGGGTTTAACCATTGCTAAATCTGAACTTATACTATCGGCTACCCCGGGATATTGGATTTTCACAGCAAGTTTTTTCCCATCTTTTGTTGCCCGGTGTACCTGCCCAATGCTTGCCGCATTTACAGATTGTGAGGTAAACTCATCGTACAGTTCTTCGGGATAATTCCCGTTATATTTTTTAAACGTTTTTCGTACTAAAGGTGCCGATAATGGCGGAACGCTAAATTGTGCCAAACTAAATTTCTCTACATAAGCATTTGGCAATAAACTTTTCTCCATCGAAAGCATTTGTGCCACCTTAAGCGCGCTACCTTTTAAGCTTTTTAGACCATCATAAATATCACTGGCATTCTCGCGATCTAAATCGTCCCTTGTTAGATCTTTATTAAACGCCTTTTTACTATAATATTTTAAATAGTTTCCCCCTATTTTAGCTCCAGTTTGCACCAACTTACTGGTTCGGCCAATTTTGCCGGTAGGGATTTTATCGATCGATTTCATCTCATTTTCTTTTATGGCCTTTCGGCCTTTTTCATAGCAATTTTTAGAATGGATTATTTCGCCATTCTTTCTTTATAAAGAAATTTTCCGAAATCAATTACGCGCTCTAAGGGCGTATTATCAAAAACATCAAATACCGTATTTACTGATTTTTCGATCGCAACATCTGTACTTTCAAATTGTGGAGAGTTGTCGTCCATCCAAAACTTTAGTAAAAACATCAGTTGAATCCATGCAGCTTCAGAGAACACTTCTTCAGGTTGCTGTAAAAATTTCAGGGTCTTTTCTTTATTGCCGTCTTCAATTAATCCTTTCGCGAAAGACTTTACATTTTTACGCAATCCTTTTAATTGCTCAAGATTCTTGATTGGTTTTGGATCTTTTTTCAGCGTAAATAAAACATAGCTTCTATTGGCAGTAAGCACTTCAAAAAACGTGTAATAAAAAGTGAGCATTTTTTCACGATTGGTGAACGCTGGATACTCCGGACTTTTCTCGATTACGTTTACGGTATTTAGGTAAAACTTCTCCCAAATTCCTTTCTCTAAACCTTCAAAACTTCCGTAGAAATTATAGAATTCTTCTTCCTGAAGTTCATTCTCCTTACAAAATTTATAAACTGTCTTAGGAGCATACTCATTTTCAAGCACATAATCCATATAAAGGCTTATCAATCTGTCTGAATCTAACTTCTTTTTTGCGGTGGTTGCTTTCTTTGTCGTTGCCATAATTTCTTTTTCTCTTCTTCAAATATAGTTATTGTTTAACGTATAAATGAATTAGTTAAACAAAATGTTTGTTAAAAATTCAACCTGTCTAATTTTGATCGTCAATTAATTAGACGTTTAATGGGCATCATAATTACAAGTCTTATGCCAAGATGACAGCAAAACTGTAATGGTATTTTTTTTGGTTACTATAAACCGAATTTGATAATAAAAACTAAAAATATATGGTAACTGGAAAGATTAATGTATCTGTAGACAACATTTTCCCGCTGATTAAAAAATTCCTTTACAGCGATCACGAAATTTTCCTGAGAGAATTAATTTCTAACGCTACCGATGCAACTTTAAAATTAAAGCACCTTACCAATATTGGTGAGACCGATGTTGAATATGGTCATCCTGTGATCGACATCAAAGTGGATAAAGAGAATAAAAAAATCCATGTTATCGATCAGGGTATTGGTATGACCAAAGAGGAAGTTGAAAAGTACATTAACGAAGTAGCTTTTTCTGGTGCTGAAGAATTCCTTGAAAAGTATAAAGATTCTGCAAAAGACAGCGGAATTATTGGGCATTTTGGTCTTGGTTTCTATTCTGCTTTTATGGTAGCCCATAAAGTGGAGATCATTACCAAATCTTATAAAGATGAGCCTGCAGCGCATTGGACCTGCTCTGGAACAACCGAGTTTACTTTAGAAGATGCTGATAAGCAGGAACGTGGTACAGAGATTATTCTTCATGTAAATGAAGACGATGAAGAGTTTTTAGAAGATAACCGAATTGAAGAATTATTGGTGAAGTATAACAAGTTTATGCCAATCCCAATTCGATTTGGAACCAAGGAAGAAACCATTCCGCTTCCAGACGATGCTCCTGAAGATGCAAAACCAGAAACAAAAACAGTAGATAAAATCATCAACAATCCAGATCCGGCCTGGACAAAGCAGCCTACAGACCTGGAAGACAAAGATTACAAAGATTTTTACCGTGAACTGTACCCTATGCAGTTCGAAGAGCCTTTATTTCATATTCACTTAAATGTAGATTATCCTTTTAATCTTACCGGGATTCTTTATTTCCCAAAGATGTCTCAGGATATGAACATTCAGCGTGATAAAATTCAGCTATACCAAAACCAGGTTTTTGTAACCGATAATGTAGAAGGTATTGTTCCTGAATTTTTAACCATGTTACGTGGAGTTATCGATTCTCCGGACATCCCGCTAAATGTTTCCCGATCTTACCTTCAGGCAGATGGTGCGGTGAAGAAGATCTCAAGCTATATTACCAGAAAAGTTGCTGATAAGTTAAAATCACTTTTCAATAATAATCGTGAAGATTTTCAGGAAAAATGGAACGATATTAAAGTGGTTATCGAATATGGTATGCTTACCGAAGATAAGTTTTACGAAAAAGCTCAGAAGTTTGCTTTATATCCAACCATCGATAATGAATATTATACGTTTGAAGAATTAAAAGAAGCGATAAAAGATAACCAGACCGATAAAGATGGGAATCTTGTAATTCTTTATGCGTCTAACCAAAACGAACAACACAGCTATATTCAGGCTGCTAAAGATAAGGGATATAAAGTAGTACTTTTAGATTCTCCAATTATTTCTCACCTGCTACAAAAACTAGAATCATCTGAAGAGAAAATCACGTTTACCAGAGTAGATTCAGATCATGTAGACAATCTTATTAAAACAGACGAAGAGAAAATCTCTAAATTATCTGATGATGAGAAAGAGAAATTAAAAGGTGATTTTGAAAAAGTAGTGCCAAAAGAAAAATATACGATCCAGATGGAAGCAATGGATAGTACTGCGGCACCGCTTATGATCACGCAACCAGAGTTTATGCGAAGAATGAAGGAAATGCAACAAACCGGTGGTGGTGGTATGTTTGGAATGGGTAATATGCCCGAGATGTACAATCTTGTGGTAAATACCAATCACCCATTAACCTCTGAAATTTTAAGTGCAGACGAGGAAACCCAGCAACGATTAATAAAACAATCTTTAGACCTTGCCAGACTTTCACAAAACCTGCTTAAAGGTGAAGAATTAACGGCATTCATCAAACGTAGTTTCGAGATGGTGAAATAAGTTTTTTCATATTATTAGTTTAAATAAAAGCGTTATTCTAGAATAAATTGAATGACGCTTTTTTATTTGATTATGGATAGTTTTTACAAAAAGGGTTGCTACGCATAAAAATATGATTATGGAAAAACTGTTTTCTACAATCTAGCTTCTTCTTACCAAGAATAAAATAGTAAAGATGCTTTAGCGAATTCATTACTTCTGTTTTTTTGAAGCTCCTGAAAATTCGTAATGGCTATAATTGCAGAAAAATTGTTTCAACCTGGTTTGAACAAATTTTGCAAAAATCAGGTACTAAAATCGCCAATATTACAAAGCAATAGGGACTATATTTCTATAAATTACGCGGTAAAATTGCTGTATATCGTAAGGTTTTATGATAATGTCATTCATGCCCGCGCTATGGATTTCTTCTCTAATCTCTTCGACCTCAACAGCGGTAAGAGCTACAATTGGAATTAACTTGTTAAATTTTCTAATCTCTATGGTAGCTTCCATCCCTGTAATGCCCGGCATGTTTACATCCATCAATACCAAATCGAACGTAGTCTTCTTCACTTTCCTAATTGCCTCATGCCCATCTTGGGCAATTTCACAAACAAAGTTTTTCTGCTCTAAAATTCGCTTGGTCACCACCTGATTGATACGATTATCATCGACAATTAAAATGCAATTCTTTGACTTTAAACTCCAATTATTTGAATTATCTTTATTTAAGTCTTCAATCTTTGTGACAGGGGCTTGAGCTTTGTCATGATCTTTCTTAAAATTAATCACAAAACTGAAACAAGAACCTTCATGCTCTTCACTTCTCAGATGAATATCCGATTTAAATAATTTCAGCATTTTTTTTACGATTGGCAAACCTAATCCCGTTCCCTGATAATTATAATTGGTAGGTTTTAGCTGTGAAAATTCTTCAAAGATCTCCTGCTGTTTACTTAATGGAATTCCTATTCCATCATCCTCAACTTCAAATTTAATATCATAATCATTTTCCGAAGCATTCATCACTATCGCCCTAATCCAAATATTACCACGCTCGGTAAACTTAAGTGCATTGCCTACCAGATTTACCATAATCTGAGAAAGTCTTACCGAATCTCCCAATAAAAATGATGGGATGCTTTCATCAATTTCAAGATGAATCTCGTTTTTATTCTGAAGTCTGGTAAATTCAAGCGTTTGCGTAATACTTTGTAATAACTCTCTAAAATTAAAAGAAATGGACTCTAATTTTACTTCTTTAGCTTCCATCTTATTAATCTGAAGCACATCGTTAATTAGTGCTAATAAATAATCTGCCGAAAATTTTAAGGATTTTAAATCCTTTTTATGATCTTTTAAGCCTTTATCCTCTAGTAATAAAGAAGTTAAACCAATCACACCATATAATGGTGTCCTTAATTCGTGACTAACCGTCGAGAAAAATTGTGTTTTTAAGTTAGAGAGGCGCTCTGTTTCCTCCTTCGATTTTCTTAATTCCAGATTTTTTTTCTGTAATTCTATAATAAGTGTCTTACGCGACCTGTTAATACGATTTAGAAAAATTAAAATAATGAACAGTACAATAGCCGCTACGATTAATAGAATGAGCTTTTCGTTAGATTTGGCAATAATTTTTTCCTGATAGCTTTTTTGTTGTTTGGCCAGTTCTAAATTTTTCTGGTATTCGTTTACATCAAACCTGGTGTTTGCGGCCTGAATTTGTGCTGTTTTAGTATAATCGAAAATTTGAGATTCATATTGCTGTTGAGTTTTTAGCGCTTTATAGGCCGCTTTAAATTCACCATTTCTAAAAAGCATTTCAGCATACCATTTGTAGGTCTCGGCTCCCTCGTAAACCAGGCTGTCTTTATCTACAATTTTTGCCGATTTTTCAAAAAACACTTTAGCAGAATCTAATTGGTTGGTTTCTAAAAAATACCTTCCATAGAGCATATCCAATTCGGCATCCTGATAATCCTCCCGTTTGCTTTTCAAAACATTTTTTGCGTTGTCCAAATATTGCTTTGCCTTCAGTATCTTATCTTTATCTAGATACGTCCATGCAATATTAATATTAGGCGCTATAAGCTCTTCTTTATTGTCTAATTTTGTGGCCAGATCTATTACTCTGTTATAATAATCGATCCCTTTTTGGTAATTCACTTTGGATTCAGAATAAATATTCCCCATATTATTGTAGGCCCACATAATAAGGGTATCGTTTTTTATGGCATTGGCAAAATCTAACGATTTTTCATAATGTATTTTTGCACGCACCGTATCACCTAGCTCTTCGTAAGCAACGCCAAGATTATTATAACCATGGTATAGATAATAGTCACTGTCTACCAACTTTGCCAATTCAATTAAATCCATAGAAATCTGGATACCCTCGTGGTAATTATAATCGGCAAATAAATCGATAGAATGGTTTAACAGCCGTTCTAAGCTGTCTTTGCTAACCTCTTTGTTTTGAGCACTTAGAGGCTGAATAAATAAGATAAAAAAAAATGAAGAAAAAAAAAGTTTTCGTACCAAGCCTAAAGGAAATATTTAGCGATATCCAGCAGAGAAAATTAATCTATTTAAGCTAATTACACAAAAAAAGTGCTAAACCGGCTAAAATTAGTTTCAAAAGTATCAATATTAAACTTATTAAGATTATATTTCTTTAAAAAATTATGAAGTGATCTAAACTTTTTTTGAGAGAAAAAAATAGGCTGTGGATATTTGTGTTGCCAAACAAAAAAATCACACAGCCATGTACATCGTACTGTGCAAAGATATAATAGAAAGTGATATCA
>NZ_JAKHSK010000049.1 GCF_023499215.1 Zunongwangia pacifica | reverse complement strand
AGGCTTTGTAATAATAGAGTAGTGTATCCATCTTTTCAATGGTACTATCATGTCTGTTTATTTGTTTGGCGATATGATCCGTAAACAGGTTCATATAGGCCTTGCTGTTAAAGTTTAAATAAATTAGGAATTCATCCAAAGCGGAGTACGCTTCTACTTCTTCTTTATTATATTCAAGTCCTCCAAGTCCTTGAACAAGTGTTTTTTTATAAAAAATATCACGAAACGTCACTTCATAATGAAGATGTGTGCTATTTATAAAATGATATAATCTTTTAAGAATGATATCAAATGCGGGATGTGTTTTAAGCTTCAGACTGGCATTTGATTTAAGCTTATCTAATTTTTTTTTTAGCTCTTTTTTGGTAACGGAGAGATACATCTCTGGAACCCTTTCGTCCAGGATAAGATTTGTAGAAAAGCGGGTTTCAATAAAAGATAGCAACTCATCTATATTGGAGAGCAGCACTTTAAAGACTTTTTTTAAAATAAGCTTTCGAGAGGTGTCTTCTTTTTGATTTTCGAGTGTCTGGTCAAGTAGGGCAATAAGTGATGAATGATACTGTTTGATCAGTAAAGCAATTTCTTCCTCTTTCGTAGTGGAAAATACGTGGGTTTTAATAAGTTTTTGAAGACGTAGATTTTCTTCAGGAATACGATTAATAATATTATTAAATTGCTCATTAGTTATAGCCCTCACTTTTGTCTTGGTAGGATTGAGTGTGACTGTGATTAATAAATCAAGCCACTCTAGCGGATATGATTGTACTATATTTTTCATCTTTATTTTAGATTTAGTGAGGGCTGATTGCATAAAAAATTAATCGCTATTGAAAAATTTAGTTTTTACTTATGATGTTCACTACATGTAGACACCATTTCGGTATTTTTTGAAAACAAATAATGCCTTTGTTGTGCTATTTTCAATAGGGCTTTGTAACGGGTAAATATTAAAAAATATACTTCAAAGGGGGAGGTCTCAATCTTTTCTAAGCCAGTCCAGGGCTTCAAGGCTAAAGTTATCATCTGCCTGAATATAGGCTACTTTTGGGATTAATTTTGCTCCTAATTTTCTTTTTTCGAAACTCGCGCTAAATCCTAAATCGACTTTGGTACAATTAAGCTCGTTAGCTCGTTTAATAGTTTGATATAGTAGTTGTCGATAGGTGTTAAATTTCTTGTTTTGATCATAATCCATGCCTACTAAGCTAGGAATATACGTACGTCCCGAATGGGTGCAAAACATCACACCAATCGCTTTTTTTGAGGGCTCAACCTCTGCATTCAATGTGAGGACTAAAAATTCCCAATTTTGATGTTTCCCCATTTCTATAAATAACTTTTTTGGAAACATAAAGGTGTTAATCCCTAAGTTATGGCGCCAAACCTGTTGGAACAATCCATAGAATTGATCAATTTCAGAAGGGGATGGATCTTTTATTATCGATAGGGTAAAATAGTTTTCAAAAGCTTTAATCTCTTTTCTAAAATGCTTTCTGGATCGTTTACTAAGTGTATTCAAATACTCCTCTTCACTCTTCCAATGGAGATTGGTAAGTTCACAAGCATCGGGCATAGCTATGGCAATAAAACCTTGCTCATGGAGGAAAGTGTTCAAAGTATTAGTTTTTTCAAAATCCCTTAACATAATAAGTTTAGCATCAACTTTGGTTTTTATTTTCTCAATTTTCTCGAGAAATAATCGTGTGGCTTGAAGATGGTTTGGATGAGCATCGTTTAAGAATAAATGAGCTCCCTCTGAAAAAACAGAACCCAGGGATAGCGCCACATCGGTCATATAATAGGGATCTTCTATCCGCAATTCTTCGATGGCTTTTGAGGTATTAACCTCGGAAAGCATGTCATTTTTTAAGAGTGCACTGGTAAGTGGGGCTGCCAAAATCATCTTGGCGTCTTGATCCTTTATCGTGATATAGTGAAATCCCCAGTTATGCTCTTGTAATTGATTGTTGGTAAAGACCTTTTCCAAAAATGCAAGGCCTTCCCAGTCAAACGTACCTTTTCCGCAAAAACAGCTATCCCATTCCGTTTTATTTATCTGTTGAATACTTTCGCTATATTCCAGTTGTAATTCTTCAACCGGTGTAGCTACAGTATGAGGTTCTTTAGGTTGCTGCATTCCAAATGATTTGTGAATCTTGCTTAGGCCAGTATGGGTTTCTGCCATTGCCATAGGAAAATAATGGGTCATCGCATCGACCAATGCCTTGATATCCTTCAATTTGTTATGCCTGGAAATCGTTATCCTAACCCCGGTATTCTTAACAGGAACAGCCGGAAACAATCCAAGGTTTACAAAAAATCCGGCATCGATCATTTTCTTTATAAAATTATATCCGGTGGCAGGTCGTCCGGTGCCAATGTAAAATACCGGGGAGCTATTTTTATGTACCAGCGGCAAATCTGTTAACGCCACTAAATGATTGAAGTAATTGATTTTTTGTTCCAATTCTGATTGCAACGCATAGATCTCGGGAGACATATGAATATTGGCCGAAGCAATTGCGGCAGCCACAGAGGCTGGTTCCAGCTGGGCAGAAAATGTAAGCGGCCCTCCAAAATTTTTAATCTTTTGATGTAATTTCTTATCAGGACAAACTAGTACTGCTCCACTGGCTCCAAAAGTTTTACTCAGTGTACCAAACAGTAGTATATTTTTGGGAAGCTCTTTTAATACCGACATCACATATCCCGTACCGTGTGGTCCTATCCAGCTCATTCCGTGGACATCATCAATATAGAGATGTAACTGAGAATATTTTTTCGATAACTCCATCAAATCTTGTAAAGGGGAAAAATCCCCGTACATAGAATACACCCCATCTGCCATATACCAAATTTTCCTGGCTTTATTTCGTAATGCTTTGATAGCATGTTCCAGCATCTCTAAATTACTATGTCTAATCATTCGTACCGTTATTCCTTTTGACTTTAATACCTCGGTCGCACTTTGAACACTCCAATGCACCTGGTGGTCCAGTATCACAGCATCGCCGTACCGAACAGCAGTCGGAATTACGGCTAAATGCCCCAGGGTACTATTTTTTGTGATAAGTATGGGGTGTCCATACATTTCGAAAATCTTTTCTTCTAGCGGTGCATAGAGCGGATGTGAAATATATGTTTTGGATAAGGGAAATTGGGTGCCATACTTTTCAATAGCCTCTTTCGCGGCATTTTTTAACCGTCTATCTTGTTCAAGACCCAGGTAACCTGTTGTTCCGAAATGATATGAAGGTTTTCCATTAATAGTTATATGCCTTCCATTTAACGCATCGCCCGTTGCCCGTAAATGGATGACCCTGGCATTGGTAGCATTAGTGATGACTTCATCAACGGTATCTAGGAAATTATTGTGTTTAACCTTCGCCATAACTTTTTCATGTAAAAATTTTCTTTTTTAAGCTATGATAAATATTGATCATAATCCTGACCGTTATAATAAAAAGGCTTTTCGGAATAGTTATTCGGCTTTTCGTTCAAATACCATTAAAATCTATGAGAGTAGCTTTCTTTTACTTTATAATGCCTGGATACCAGGCTATTGAGATATATTGATTTTTTATTTATATTAGTGATATTCAAATTTTTACGGGATGATGGTGGATGGTACATACGCAAAAATGTGGATTTCCCATGGAATTTTCTATTTTGTCTATAAAGAGATATATGAGATTGATGGGTCTATGGCTAAGACGATTGTAAGTGAACGCTTACAACTTCAAAACGAGAATTCCTATCCTATATTTTGCGATTTACGAGGCGTGACCACAGCACAAAAGCAAGCCAGGGATTATTTGGCCATTGAAGGTGGCAATTTGACTAAAGCCCTCGCTCTGCTGGTAGAAGATGAGCTTGCCATGAAGGTTGCCCGCCTCTATGTAAAAGCAAGCGAACCGCCTTATCCTACCCGGATATTTACTGATAGGGACAAGGCACTTTCGTTTCTACAGGACTATATAAAGTAACCCATACTAAAAACTATAATTATGAAAAAACAAATGAGTAAGGAGGATAAAATGAGATTCGATTCGTTATGCAATCAAATTATCGAGATTGCCTGTGGTAATTTTATGTTTCGACAAGATTCCCCCGGGCGTAGTGATCCTTTTGATACTATTTCATTATTATTGAACATGATGTCTGAGGAGATCGAGGATTCCTGTTTTAACCCCCAGCAGTTGATGGAACATCCCGAATTATATTTTGTGATTTTTTTGGATAAAGAGTATCACATAAGCTCGTATACTTCCGAAACCCCTCAAATACTGCAATGGGATAAAGAATACCGGGGCAGGCCGGTATCAGAAATTCTTTCAAATATTTCGGTTAACATGTTAAAAGAGGAACTGCGTTTAAACGGGGATAAAAACTATCAGCGATTACTCTTCCTAGATTTTGTAATTAAAAATAATAAATTCTATAGAACTTCTTGCACTGTACAGAAAATGATAGGCGTTGATTCGGATATTTCTTATGTAATTAATGTTTTTCGTTTCAAAAATAAAGAAAGGGAAGATGGGGAAAAAAGGGCTACTGCCCGCTCATCGAAGTCAGAAAAAAAAGAAAGTACCGCAACAAAATCCCTGGTTAAGCAAGTACGTCTATATATTCTTCGAAATCTTCATAAGGAACTCCCTTCCCTTAAAGAATTGGGACTTATTCATCGTACCAATAAAACGAAGCTCAAAGAAGAATTTAAGAAGATGTATGGGACCACAATACCCAGGTTTCATATGCAAAAGAGGCTGGAAAAAGGCGCACTATTAATCCGTACTACAGAAATACCGATTTCTATCATTAGCCAAAAATGCGGTTTTAAAGATCATTCTCATTTTTCCAGGAAGTTTAGGCTTCAATTCGGAGAGACTCCTTCGCAATACAGAATAGAAAATTCCTTGTCATCATCATAACAGAATAGCTTTTAGGCTTTAGCGACCATTTTATTTGAGGTTATTTGATGAAATTTACTATTGTAAATGATCGTAGCCTTTAATAGGAACTACTTTCGACTTCCAGTGATGTCCTGGAAATTTACACCAAAGAAGAATGACAAATCTTTTTGCGCAGAAAGTAGGAGAAGCCGAAAATCCTTCAAAGAGTAGGTATATATTAAAACTTAATACCATGAAAAAGTTATTTTTAATTCCAGCAATGGCACTTCTTGTTGTTTTAGGCATGTCCTTTACAACACTTGTAAGTGAAAACGATCCAGAACCAAATGTACAAGCTCAAGACTATGTTCTAGTAAATGGTAATTGGCAGGCCATCCCAGAGCAAGCATGTACGGGAGGCGATGCAACCTGTCAAGTTCAATTTGGACAGGACGGTCCCGTTTATGATTTATACGATGAAATGGATCTGAACTCACTAAAGCAAGACAGTGAAGGAGGTCCAATTATAATTCAACCTTAGTATACGTTGGAATGGAGATAAAGCACATTGGCAAAGACTGCCAATGTGCTTTTTTTAATGCCTATTTGTAAGGCTCTAGTACACCGTTTCTTTTGGTAGGATAAGAAATGTTTGCTGATATGCTGTAATAAGGTAATTCTGAATAGCTTCATTGACTTCCTTCAGGGATATGAAATTCTTTAAAAGCGAGGGATATTGCAATATCCAATCCTCTGGGTTTTCTTTATTTTTAATGGCATTTTTAAGGTAATCTGGCCAGAAATTGAAATAGCCAAAACTATTGATGTCGCGTTGATATTCGTTTAGTTTTAAATTTATTGTAGCATCCAACCAGCCCTGATCGACCCCGGTTTTCTGGAATTTCATAACCTCCTCTTCGGCATAATCAAGCATACGTTGTTCATTGCCCAATTCACTATCAAAATTGATGAAAAATGTGTATATCCCTTTTTTCTTATCCAGCCAGTATCCACTAGCCCGTGGACTATACGATCCTATTCGTAATCTTTTATTGATCTGTTCATTAAAACCCGAATTAATGATATCTAATATCACCTGTGATTTGCTATCGACCGGAGTCTTGATCTTTACGGGATAATAGACTTCTGCAAAAGCCTGATTTAATCTTTCAAGTCTGATGGTATCGTTTCGTTTTCTTAAACTGAACGCTTTTGAAACAGGCGGTAGATCATCTTCTTTTTTGGATACAGGCAAGGCTGCAAAATACTTCTGTACTTTTTTAAGCAGTAAGTCAGTAGTAAAGTCTCCGCTTATAATAAAGGTGTAATTCTTAAAATCGGAAAAGTGTTTTTTATATTCACTAAGTAAAAGTTCTCTGCTTATGGTATCTAAAATTTCTTTGTCAACAGATGGGGCATCCGGATACCAGATTTTTTTAATTTTCCCTCGAAAAAAATCCGATCCTCCCCTGATGGCAAGTAAAGCTTTTTCTTTTTCCTTCCAGGAAGTAAAGGCAGCCGTATCCTTATCAGGTTCCTCTATTTTTAGAAAAAATAATTTAAAAAAATCTTCCAAATTTTTCTCCTTAAATGTTCCTTCGATAACAAAGTCGTTTTCATCCGTTCCAAAATGGAGTTTTAAATGATGCGCTTCTAAATAGTGAGCCACCTGAAATTTATTAAAACCTCCGGTTCCAGAGTAAGAAGCATAAGAATGTGCTAATATTTTCGATCGTATATTTTTATTGTTATGGCCGGTAACCAGTGGTTTAAAACCCAAAATTTCTATTTGGTTTTTAAATACCTCTGATCTTGGTTTGGAAGGCTTTAACCATAGCTCAATTCCATTAGTTAACTTAACCCGGGTAACCCCTATTAGGTTTGTGGATGCATCACCTTTAGTATTACTGCCACCACTAAATTTTAAAATACTATCGGATAGTTCCATGTTAAGGAGGGGAGGATTGAAAGCGATAGGGGTATTAGCAACCTCTTCAAATAGGTCTATCATTTTCTTTGTACCCGGTAGACTATTTTTAGGGATATTAATGAAAATAAAGTCTTTATTTTCAAGTAGGCTGGCCTTCTTATCGGCAAATTCCTGTACCTCGTTTACTTTTATAGTGGATAAAAGATCATAAAGTTCTGTTTGTGTTTTCGTAGAAGGCACGGCAGATCCTTGAGTAAAATTGTCAAGGTAAGCCTCGGCAAGGTTTACATTGTTGTTGTAAGCCATGCTAAATTCTGATTTTAGGGTTTTCCTGGCTTCATGTACTTCATGATCTGTTATCCCTGAAAATAATGATTTATATGCCGTTAAGGCGGCATGAATCTTTTTATCAATAGCTGTGGGATGATCATCTAAATTTACCTCCATAGCCGACACTACTACCTGTTCTTTAAAACCATTAGAAGTAGTATGCCGGTTTATATAATTAGAAAAAGGAGGATCATACTGTTTCTGAAATTTTTGAGACCGCTTTTCAGCTATATAATTAACCATTTTTTGCAAAAACATATGATAAAAATCTCTTTTTGAAATTTTATTATAATCGTGATTTTTCTCCTTTATAAACATCGTTAACCTTCTCCCGGGATCAATACTGTCTTTAAATGTTACATATTGATTATTTCCTTTAAGCTCAATTGCGAATCTTTTTATAATATCTTCATCATCTTTCTGGTTTTTTGGATTGTTTAAATCCGAAAAATTTTTCTCAATCAAGATTTGAATACTGTCAAGATTTATATCCCCAACGATAATCGCAGCTTGCCTATCAGGCCTATACCAATCTTTATAGAATTTCTTTAATGGGCCCATGTTGAAATGTTTAAGTTTTTTTACCAATCTTTCCTTGGAGTATATTGGAAATTCAACATTTTGTAATAGTATTTCTCCATACTTCTTATTCAGCCATTGCTGATAAGGATTCTTAGTTCTCATTTCCCCCAGAACGGCACCCCGTTGAACAGCTACCTGAGATTGATCAAACTTTATTTCTGCTGCCCAGGATTTTAGTGCATTTAATCCTAATGCTATTTTTTCATTATTAGCATCGGGGATAACGATCTGGTATTTCGTAACAACTTGTCCTGTTTGGGCTCGAGGGATCATCCCTTGATACTTTACCCTGGCATGAAAATCAGTTGGATTCTTATTAAATAGCGCTACATGTTCCAGAAGATGGGCATATCCTTCCTGGGATCGCGTCTCGAAAAAGGAACCTGCTTTGACGGCAAGCTTCATATAGACTTCCTTTTTAGGCTCTTGGGTTTTCTTTATATAATACGTAAAGCCATTATCCAGGGTTCCATACCGCACACTGTTGTCTAATGGAATGGGATCATTAGTTACCTGAGGGGGGAAGGATTGAGCAGCCAACCCCCAGGTATGAAGTTTGAGGATTAGGATCATCGCGATAGATATACATTTTTTAATAGCCATCATTCTGGGTTAAATTTGGATTTTTAATAAGCTCCTGGGTGGGAATGGGATATAAGAGATCACCGGAATCCCATAATGGGTCTGACCCGAAAACAGACTGCGCTCTTTTGCTTCTTTTAAGATCGAGCCAACGATGTCCCCACTCGGTAAAAAGCTCTTTTTGTCGTTGGATAAATAGTTCATCCAGTAGCATTGTTTCTGATTGTGCTTCAAAGGGGAGCAAGTCTGCCCGTTCACGGATGACGTTTAAATCATTTTGTGCTTCAGACAATTTTCCTTGATATACTCTTGCTTCGGCCCTTATTAAATATTGCTCTGCTAATCGTAACACCATTGAATATTCTATAATTGGAAAATCGGAACTGGTGCGTATTTTATATTTATGGGCGAAATACGCGTTTAGGGATTCGTTATATCCAATCCAGTTTGCAAGACGTTTATCTTCTTCCTGAAATGTATTTACAAGCCCTTCTCGCAGTTGTATACTGGCAAAAAAGGAAAAGACAGGATCGATAACAAAAATGTTTCCGTCATTGGTATTAGTGGCTATCCCACCGCCTCCAATGGGCGAAATTTGCCAGATGGCCTCACGACTATTCGCTAGAAATACGGTATTTAAACTATCCAGTATTTGATAAGTGGAAGATTCGTTTATAACTTCAGTACTAAGCATTTCAGCCATTTGCCATTCTTCATTATATAAATAGACCCTTGCCAACAGCGCCGTTGCGGCAAATTTATTTGCAGTGATTCTTTCTCCGGTGCGGTAAGAGGGATTTAAAACTTCAGAAGAAAATTCAAGATCATCAATAATCTGTTGATACACTATTTCGACACTTGATTTTTCAGCAAGGGCATTACGCTCATAGTTTGTGGTAAGGATTAAGGGAACTGATCCATAAAGGTTCACCAAATTAAAATAAGTAAAAGCCCTCACAAAGCGAGCTTCTCCTTCCAATTGAATGGCCAGGTCGGGAGCTATTTTCTCTGAATTGTACAGTCCTTCCAGGCATGCATTGGTCATATAAATGATATTATAGGCACTGGACCATAATTCCAGATTATAGGAGTTTTCGGGATTAATTTGGTGTTCCTGAAACTCCATCCTGTCCAGATTGGAAGTATTAATGTTTTGGATATTATCTGACGATAAACCTGATACTACCGAAATGCTATTCCAGGAGCCGTTTGAGAAAGCCGACAGGTACAATTGGTTGTAAATACCTGTTAAGGCACTAATAGCGGTTTGCTCACTATCAAAGACCTGGCTTCGTACCAGTTTATTGGTAGGAACATCTATAGATACCAAATCCTCACAGCCAAAATGTAACACTACAGTTAGCGCAAGGAGTATTTTTACGATTGTTCGATTAGATTTCATATACTGGATTTTAAAATTTTAATTGTAATCCTCCTGAGATGGTACGAAGATTACTAATAGATGATCCGCCTACCGGAGATTCCGGGTCTAAGCCTTTATAAGAGGTAAGCGTGATAAGGTTTTGAGCATTGAGAAATAACTGGCACTGTTGAAGCCCTAGTTTTCCGGCTATTTTTTCCAGGTTGTAAGAAGCGGCCAGGGTTTTTAAGCGAAGGAATGAACCATCCTGGTTAAAGACCGAACTATTTAGCGCATTGCTGTATGCCACGCTACCCTGATAAGAAGTAGTGGGAATTTGCAAGTTAGGCTCACTTAGATAAAAAGCTAGTATATTACTTGTGCGGCCGGCATTAAGATATGATAGTCTACCAGGTTGTTTTACAAACTCCCAAAGGAATTGAAGATGAAAATTTTTATAGGTAATAGCATTGCTAATGCCTCCAAAGAATTCGCGGTTACGATCTTGAATATTTATTCTGTCTTGTATATCTAGCCTTCCGTCTTCATTAACATCTTGAAAAGTGTATAAACCGGTTTCCGGGTCTACTCCCGTATAATTGTAGTTTAAAACAATGTTAAGCGGATACCCTACTTTATATACATTGGCATAGGAAGATTGTTCTATCTCTGGATAACTAATAAGCTCATTTTTTTGTCTGCTAAGGTTAAAAGAGGTTGTCCAACTAAAATTGTTATGACGAATATTGTAGGTGGTAAACTCTACTTCAATCCCCCTGTTCTCGACAGTAGCAGGAAGGTTTGCCTGTACCGTCTGAAATCCTGTGATGGCGGGCAGGGGATAGCCTACCAATTGATTGGAAGAACGATTGCGGTACCAGCTGAAACTAAAATTTATCCGATCATTTAAAAGGCCCAGTTCCATGCCGGCTTCTAATTTCTTGTTCACCTCCCAGGAATAGTCTGGATTGGCAAGGGAGGTGGGGTATAATCCCCCGGGGCCCCTGGTCGCTTCATAAGCATCCAAATAGCCATAATCACCAATCTGGTCATTTCCTGTACTTCCGTAACTTCCCCGTAGTTTTCCGAAGGATAAAAAGGGAAGCTGATTTTCGATAAATTGCTCTTCGGTAAAAATCCAGGCTACCCCTACAGCACCAAAATTAGAAAACCTGTTGTTGGGGCCAAAACGGCTGGAACCATCCCTTCTTGCGGTTAGATTTACATAGTATTTTTGATCCCAGTTAAAACCAAACCGGGAGAACAAAGCGGCATAGCGGTATTGGGTACTTGCGCTTTGAGCATTGATGATCATTTCAGCTGCGGCCAGATTCCCTATAAGGGATTCTGTGGCATAGCCCGTTCCCTGCAAGCTCTCGCGAGAAGAGTTTTCTGCCTGTAATGTTGCTCCCAGTATAAAATCACCTTCCAAATGTCCAAACTTGGAGTGATAAAGAATTTGCGGCTCCACTATCCAGGAGGTCCTACTGGTGTTTAAGTGGGCAGACCTGTTTTGGGGATTCTCTGCCGGGTTATAGGATCTTCCCGGTAATTTTCTTAATTCGTCTGTGGTATAATTGGTGTACCCCAAACTGGTTTTTAACTGTAGCCCTTGTAAAATCTCATAAGAAAGATAGGTATTGGCTATAAAACTACGGGTTTGTGTATTGCTATCATTAAAATAGCCCTCTAACGGGTTGGGAATGCCGGCAGCACTCCAATCTTCCCAGTGTAATGATCCGTCCGGGTTAAATACGGTGGGGGCATTAGGGGGTAACAAAAAAACAGAAGGCCCTAAATTTAAGTTGCCGGCCAGTTCATTATGATCAATTCCATAATTTATGGAAGTTCCCAAATTGAACTTTCGATCTTCCGAATAATGATTTAAGCTAAGATTCCCGGTAATTTTATGATAATTATAATCTGCCGGATAAATAGTTCCTTGCCGAAGATAAGAGCCTCCTAACCTATAGGAGGTATTTTCACTGCCACCTGTAAAGGAAAGGTTGGCATTGGTCGTTTGTGCTTGACCGCCAAATACAAAATCCTGCCAGTCGGTATAGCGATCCTGGTCCCAGAGCAGTAAATCATAAGCATTATTTGCTGTGGGTTCTATCCCGTCACTTTCAAAAGCTTGCTTTCTTAGTTGTAAATACTGCGGAGTAGTTAGTAAATCTAATCTTCGTGGTACGGTAGAGATCGCGGTATAGATTCTGGCTTCTAGAGCGGTACCAGTATTGTTTCCCGATTTGGTGGTTATAAGTACCACCCCATTGGCACCCCGGGAACCGTATATTGCTGTAGCATCGGCATCCTTTAAAACTTCGATGCTTTTTATATTTGAAGGATTTAGATTATTTAAAGGATCGATACCTGACGAACTTAATAAGGAGTTGCTTTCAGTAGGGATGGAACTTATAGGCACGCCATCGATGATATACAAAGGATAATTTCCTTCTTCCCGAAGGCTGTTTGTTCCCCTGATTCTTATGGTTGCAGCCGCCCCGGGGTTTGCGCCGCCCAAAGTAACCTCTACCCCAGCCATTCTGCCCTGCAAGGCTTGTAGCGGACTAATGACCGGCTGGTTTTCTATTTCCTCGGTCGTGACTCTCGCAATATTTCCCGTGCTTTCCCTTCGGGTAGTATTATAATAGCCGGCATTGATTTGAACTTCACCCAGGGCGGCGATATCTTCTTCCAGTTGGATGTTGATTACCTCTCGCCCGTCTATGGGGACTTCCCGGGTTTTATAACCGATATATGAAAAAAACAAAGTAGCGTTTGCGGGAGCGGTCATATGATATTCACCGTCTAAATTGGTGACCACACCCCGTTTGGTATCTTTTAAAATAATGCTCACGCCCGGAATGGGAAGGCCATTTTGATCTGTCACCGTCCCGGTAATTTGTTGTTGTTGCAAGAGCAGGGGAGTAGGGTTTGCGGCATGTGCAGCTTTGGGCAGACACAAGAGTATCCCGCCTATAATTATTAGCGCCACCAATATATGGCGCGAGTAATTATTTTTCATAATTTTACGTGTGATTTAAATGAAACCATGTTTTATTTAAGCTTAAGCCTTCCCCGTCCAGACGCCAATCTCGCGGGAAGGTTCTTTTAGCTGTTGCCATAAAAGACTAATTCTTACATTTTAAATTGAGTGTTTGTTAAGTTTATATTCTTATAATTGTTGATTTTAAAAGTTAATATTTGTTTTCTTTCATACCTGTGATGGCAGACCTGGAAAGTTTTTCTAAAAATTAGCGGCTAACTGTTTACTTTTAGCGCCACTAATTACCAGCCACGATTTGCGTTTCACTTTTAAGACTTCCTAACTCAATCTTTAAAAACCGGCCCAGCTTGCCTGTAATAGCAAATATTGGATTTGCACGACAAAGAAAAACGTCCTATTTTTAGCATTGCGAGTACTAGAAAAATATGGAGGTCTATACCCTCATGGCTATACCCATGTGGTTTGCACAGGTACCAGACCGGTAACACCGGGCAAAAGGCAGGGCTTTTTGACACCGGCTACGCCCAAATTATTCTAGTGGACGCTTGATGTTTTTTGAAATAGGTTGTAACGATTGGGGCTGTGGTTTACTGTTATGAAAGGAGAAAAAATACTTATGCCGCAATATGCCGCAAAAGTGTTTAGCAGGATATGTGGTTCTCGTTTTCATAAAAATCATTTATGGTTAACGAGTCTCTGTTACAAATACAAAAGGCTGGGGCTATTCCCTGTCTTTGTCCAGGCACTAGCACTAGCCCCAAACCCGACATTCGATAGACACCCAGCCCAAAGAGTTGTGCAAAAGTACACAATATCTTTAGACATGGGTTTTTAATCTACCGCCTCGGATTTGAGTATGAATGTGCTAGTTTCGGACTCAGAGGCTCTTAAAAACTCATGCTCACCAAATTAGGTGATCATTTTTTATTTTTCATTCCAACTCTCAGTTGGTTGAGAATCAAATATAAAATAATATTTAAAAACAGCAAAAATATTTGCTGTTAATTTTTGATTTAAAAATAACAAATTGAATAACAATATATTAAGTACAGATTTTTTCCTTAAGTTTATTTTTAAATTAATTTCGAAGGAATATTCCGGAAAGTCTAAAAAGAAATTAGAAAATGTTATTGAAGATATAGTTGGGACAAGAAACCTTGTTTTAGCCGAATCTTTTTATAATGTTACGCAACTACTAAATATAAATATTGATGTTGTGTGTGATAAACTCTTTAAAGATTATAAATTCAAAAGGCTCCATTTAATATCTGAATCTGATAATAAGTTAAAGAATTTTTTGTCACCCTTCGTAAAAGGCTCAAAAGATATTGCCCTTGCTGCAAATATTGAAAATACCAGATTTAGCAGATTGTTAAAAGGTGAATTTGTTCATCTATACCCTAGTGAAGTATATGGTATTTCTAAGTCACTTGATATCAAACCAAGCCAACTTTTTAATTATTTGTATGGTGACGGAGAGCGACCGAAGATAGAAATATGATCACAGAATACTGTCCAACCTTCAGCTTACGAAATGATGCAATTTTTAAAAGTAAATATTAAAAATTTGAAAGATAGAAGTCGTTAACTAATCATGTTTGGAGTTTAAAGCAGTATTAAAAAAACATCAACTCATATTTTTGTTTATTGTGATCAAAATTTAAATAATCTAATGATTGCATTTTATGTTATCGATTGAACTTAGATAATAATGATTTAAATATTAAGATCAGTATACTTATCCATAATTTCACCGGTCACAAAACTTTTAAGACCAATGATTTTATTTTCCCTATTATTATATTCTATTTCCACAAAAAATTTGAAAAGTGCGTAAACGGCAAAACGGGAATTCCCCGCTATTATCATATCCAAGAAATCCCCCTGGGTAAATAATAAATCGTATTGCTCATGATCTGATAATAGTTTATATTGGTAAAGTGTCAAAGCCTTCATAATCAAAAATCTATTAAAAGTAAAAGTAATGAAGCATGTTAATATCTGTTGCTATTAGCAAGATTTTCTAGCATTAATCCAAATCTAGGATTGTAATGATTTGGTTATAATAAGCTATTTGCGCATATATTCCTGCCATTGTACAATCAGATATTTATTTTTACCTGATTTTTTTAGGTCTAGAAAACCATAATCATAAACAAAAAAGTATACATCCCCTCTGGAATTTTTCCAATAATGAGTGAAAAAACCGGGATTAAAACCGTCGTTTAGGAGTGCTGATTTCCTTACCGTAGTATACCTGGAATTACTACATTAGACTGGACATAGAGTTGAATGAATATTATTGCAAGTTGTTAACTTAGCAATTATGAGACGTAAAGCCAAACATTACACCTTAGAGTTTAAGCAAAAAGCAGTAGAATTAAGTTATGCCAAAGGCAGTGTAGCACAGGTTTGTGAAGACTTAGATATATTACCTGCTGTTCTTTACCGCTGGCGTAAAGAGCAAAAGAATTATGGTAAAAATAGTTTTCCCGGCCGGGGTAATCCTAAAATGACCGATGAACAAAAAGAGATAGCTCGTTTAAAGAAACAGCTTAAAGAAGCCGAATTAGAACGTGATATCTTAAAAAAGGCGATTGGCATCTTCTCCGCGAGCGACAAGAAAAATACAGGTTCATAAAACAGCATCGTATGAAATTTCCTGTTGAGAAGATGTGCACTATGTTAGCAGTAAGTAAAAGTGGTTATTACCACTGGTTGAAATCTGGTCCCAGCAACCTCTGGAAAGAAAATCAGAAGCTCTCTTCTCTAATCAAAGATATATTTGAAGATAGCCACCAGAGCTATGGAGCTCCTAGAATAAAAGCTGAATTGAAAGCCCTAGGCTTTAAGGTATCAAAGCCACGAGTAGCCCGTATAATGAAGGCAAACTATTTATACGCCAAGAGGAAGCGTAAGTTTAGAGCCACCACTGATAGTAACCATAAATATCCCACAGCACCAAACTTGTTGAATCAATGCTTCAGTGTGGCCAGAGCTAATCAAGTATGGGTAAGCGATATTACCTATGTTCAGACCAATCAGGGTTGGAGTTACTTAACAGTGATCATCGATCTATTCAATAGAAAAGTTATAGGATGGGCTTTAAGTGATACCCTAAATACCGAAGATACTGTTATAAAAGCTTGGCAGATGGCTATTAAAAATACCACACTCACCCAACCTGTTATATTCCATTCAGACCAAGGTATTCAATATGCCAGCCAAAGATTTACCAGCCTACTTAGGAGTTATAACGGCCTGGTAAAACAATCTATGAGTCGAAAAGGAAATTGCTGGGACAATGCCGTAGCGGAATCCTTTTTTAAATCTCTGAAAGTAGAATGGGTATATTGGCATAAATATAAGCTTAGATCACAGGCAGAGTTGTCTATCTTTCAGTGGATAGAAACCTGGTACAATACCAGAAGAAGACATTCATATTTAGGCAACAGAACCATTAAAGAATTTGAATTAGATATGTATAACCAAAAACTAGCAGCATAGTCACTCAACTTAAAGTCCAGTTTTTTGTTGCAAGTCCATAGTTTAGAAACAATTTTAAAAAGACATCTTTTAAATAATGGTAAAGATTTCAATTATTCCGATTCACCAGATCGCGCTGGAATAGAAGTTTATTTTGAAGAAAAAACTAAGTCGGAAGAAATTGAAGATTTCTTAATCAATCTGTCAGAAAGATTCAATCAACTAAATAAGAAAAATGCGGATACTTTATACTTGAAAATTTATTTCAGAAATAGACCATTGAGAATGATTCCAGTGCCTCCTCCTAAACAAAATTAGAGAACAAAAACTTGCAACAACAACGATTAATCGCAAATAGCGGCATTTAGATAAAAATGTGTAATTTTAGAAACCAAGCAAGAAAAGGTTAAGCCGACAAATCCGCATCACTTACTCCGCTACTTGCGATAATCGAGACCGTTACCCAAAATACCTCCGAACCAACTCGTGCTCAGGAATTGATTAAATTATCGGATAATATAAACATCCAAAATCGATAAAATCAACCACAATTTTCACGAAACTTAACCGATAAAAATCCGTGGAAAACTTTAAAGGTTCGCTACAAAAAGAAAATCAGGACGGAAAAACCCAACCCTGAAACAAACCGTACTTAAAAGAAAATGAAATTCGATTAAATTGAACTGAATTTTCAAGAAAGTTGACTGAAAAAAGAAGGTTCAATTAAAACTTGTTGAAAAGATTAAGAACAAGAACTCCAAAGAAAATTAGGACCAAGCACAGCGGAAAAAGAAAGACAGAATCCGATGAAATTGACCGGATTTTCAAGAAACCGAAAAACTAAATATAAAGCTTGAGGAAAACTTTAAATATTTGAGCTAAAAGAAAAATAGAACCAATCACGGCGGAAATACAACGTTGAATAAATTTGCACCCGGATAAAAATAGTGAAGATTAAAAAAACCGATCCCTTCTTTTCACTATTTCGATCTGGTAAAAACCTAAAAATAAACCTGGAACACAGGTTCAATATTTGACAAATTTGACCAAAATTTTAAACGGACAAAATAGCAGAACGTGCCAAGCAAAACGTGTCGGTACATTGGGTAACAATGGTTATAATCCATTGCGGCGGAATTTCCTAGCGGAAATCCCACGGATATTTGCTAAATTAGTGCCAAAGCGGAAAGAATCCTGCGGATTTTCCCGCAACGGAATTATAACCAAAACCGTTACCACACATTTGCTAACATAATTTCGAAAAAAATGAACAAATTCGAAAAAGCAAGAGAAAAATTCAAACCAAAAGAAATAAAATATCTTCTAATAGCAGAAACTCCTCCTAAATCAGATTCTGACAGATTCTTTTATTTTAAAAATGTTGAGAAACAGGACAGTCTTTTTCTTGAAACAATGAAAGTTCTGTATCCAAGAGAAACGGAATTACTTAAAGCTAAAGAAATCAGAAGAAAAAAAAGTGAATTTCTGAAAAAATTCAAAAATGACGGATTTTATCTTATCGATTCTCTCGACCAACCATTTGAGAAAAAATACAACACCACTCAAAAGATAAAATTGATTAAAAATGGACAAAAGGTATTAGAAGAAAAAATCCAAAGTCTTTTATCCGATAAAACCAAAGTTATACTTATAGCTGTATCAGTATTTAAAGCAAATTTTCAGTTTTTAAAAAATCTAGATATACCAGTAATAAACGAAGAAGCAATTGATTTCCCCGGTTCTGGCGGACAAAAAAAATTTAAGGAAAAATTGAATAGAATTTTAAAATAATGGAAAGAATAGAATTATTAACAAAAGCTATCGACAAAGCTCTTTTAGAAAAAGACAAGAACTATTTAACGTTAGGACAGGCCAATAAACTTCTTTATAATAGGGGGCATATTACAGAAGCTGAGAAGAAAAATAAATACTTAAAAAAATTGCTTGAGAATGGAGAAATTAAAAACGCCAAGCAAACAGAAGAAAGTCCAAAACAATGGCGTATTTTCTTATCTGACAAAAACCTTCAACGAAGAAAAGATTCTACTAAAAAAACTTCAAAGACTCAACAAAGACAAGTAAATTTAAATCAAACAGAACAAAATAATAATAGTTGGAAATGGATTGTTGGAGGAATAATAGCATTAATTTTTGTTATAAGTCAATTTTCTGGAGATAATAATGGAACGGGAGATGCAGATCCTATTTTAGCATACAACTATGCTAAGGATTTTATTAAAGATAGATTAAAATCACCTTCAACAGCAGAGTTTCCTGGAACTTTTGAAAAGAAAAATCACGTAAGAGATTTAGGAAACGGACAATATCAGATAAACTCTTGGGTTGATAGCCAAAATAGTTTTGGTGCAACAATCCGTAGTAGATGGTCTTGTAGAATAATCTTTAGTAATGGAAAAGTACAGGCTGAGAAAATAATAATCGAATAAAAAACGTGTGGTAACACCGTATAACAACAATTGCGGCTTTCTGTCCTGCGGACACAACCGCGCAAGCATAAAAGTCGGTAATTTTAGCTATCTTAGTTTCAAACCAATCCGCAACTGATTGTTATACAAGACCGTCAGACTGTCTCAAAACCTAAGAATTTCGTATTTTTAGGATATGGAATACCAACAAGGACAAGACCGCGAACAGCTTAGTCTTTACGCAACCTGTTTGGATGATATGATTCCCCAGGATAATAGCGTACGACTCATTGATCAATTTGTCAACTTGCTCGATTTATCACAGATGGGCTTTCAAACCATAGCCACTCAAGGGAGGCCGCCCTATGATCCCGCAGATTTGCTCAAACTCTTTATCTATGGCTATATGAACCAGATGCGATCTTCCCGAAGATTGGAGAAAGAGGCTTATCGTAACATTGAAGTGATCTGGCTGATTAAAAACTTAAAACCCGATCACAATACCATTGCCCGGTTTAGAAAAGAAAACCCAAAAGCCATCCGAAAGGTGTTCCGGCAAAGTGTGGCCATCGCCCGTAACTTCAACCTGATCGGGGGAACCCTTATTGCCGGGGATTCTACCAAGCTAAGGGCGCAAAACAGCAAAAAAAATAACTACAACAAAAAGAAAATACAGCGGCACTTAGAGTACATCGATAAAAAGCTCGAAGAGCATAACCAAGAACTGGCCAAGGCTGATGGAGACCGGAAAAAAACCAAAGAAATTAAAGAGCAAATTAAAGGACGCAAACAGCAACAGACCAAATACCGGGCAATACAAAAACAATTAGACAAGGATGCTTCTTCTGAAAACCCACAACGATCGACCTCTGATCCTGATAGCAGACATCAAATTGTAAGGGGAACCGTTACCGAGGTCTGCTACACCGCGCAAACTACCGTAGATGCCAAACATAAGTTACTGATCGATTATAAACTCACCAATCAGAATGATAAAAAAGCAATGGGCTTCATGCTCAGAAGGGCCAAGTCTATTTTACGATCAAATTCCTTTACTGCACTCTATGATAAAGGCTATCATACCGGGAGCGAGTTCCATATTGCCGATAGTCTAGGTATCGATACCCTGGTGGCCATTCCGGCCATTGGACGTAAAAGTCAGGCGCCAGATCCTAAATACAATGCTGAAAACTTCATTTATAATCCTGATGATGACGCCTATACTTGCCCCCAGGGAAATACTTTATACAGCAATGGCTCCTGGTACAAAGCCCGAAATTATACGTTTAAACAATACAAGACCAAGGCCTGTAAGGAATGCCCGGTACGCAGCAAGTGTACCACGGCCAAAGCTAACGGTAAGATTATACAGCGCACCCAATTTACCAAGAACATCCAAGGCAACGCCAAGCGGGTCGAACAAAGCGGAGAGCTCTATAAACAGAGGCAGGCGCTGGTCGAGCATCCCTATGGCACTATGAAGCGGCAATGGGGCTTTGATCATATCATGACCAAAAGGGGCATCAAGGCAGCTTCTGCAGATTTTGGACTCATCGCATTGGCCTATAATTTAAGAAGATTGTTCAATAGTAAAATCGGCTTACAGCATCTCATCGTAGCCCTGTTTTTAGCCTTCAATAAGTATATAAAAGCTTCTATAAGAATGAATAAAGCTTTTATCGAATGCACAACAAAAAATACTGATCATAGTATAAATTTTGTTTTCAATACTAATTTCAACTATTTTTAAAACCAAAGCAGGTAGTTTTGAGACAAACTGCCGTTGCCAGTAATTTTGACCGAAATCCTTAATCTTACAATAATGTTAATAAAAACAAATAATAATGAGAATGAAACTAACTAATTTTTTTAAAGTCGACCCAGCAGTTGGGCTCTCGAAATTTCGTATTTCCTTATTGAGATTTTATTATGTGCTTATGATTTTAGTGTTAGGGATCGATGTATGGACTGCAATATTTAATCATATGGATTTATGGGAACCAATGACAGCAGTTGGCTATAGTTTATGGGCAACATTTGCTGTTTTATCAATAATTGGTTTGATGCATCCCGTTAAAATGATTCCGATAATTCTGTTAAATATCACTTACAAAATTATTTGGCTCTCCATTGTAGCTTATCCATTATGGAATTTAAACCAACTCGAAGGTTCCGATGCTGAAGGACTTACAAAATCTAATTTTATAGGCTTTATTATAGATATAATTATCATTCCGTGGGTTTATGTATTTAAAAACTATATTCTGGTATCAAAGAAAAATAATATGTGATGTCATTAAAAGCGGTTAATATGAAATAAAATTTCTATAATTTCATCTTTGATTCCTCAACCAGACAATCCAAGCAAAATTAAGACTCTAAAAAACTACTGGCAATAACTAAGCGTTCGTGTGGCCGGAACGGCCTAACATGAACGCACTGTTGACTAAACCGGTTCTTTGCCGGTTAGCCATATATGGGGATTAGTCTATTTTTAGGAGGTAGTATTTGTCGGATAGTAAATCTTGTCTCTATGCAAGATATCGGCTTTTGGTTATTGACCTAAAGTGCAACTGCT
>NZ_JAKHSK010000048.1 GCF_023499215.1 Zunongwangia pacifica | reverse complement strand
GGCTTTGATAGCGGTGGTCAACAAACTTTTAAAGCAGGCCTTTGCTATTGCTACACAAAAAACCTATTACACCGAAAATAACTTAAATTTATCTTGTATATAAACACAGTTCATCTCGACCCTGCCTTGCCGGCAGGCAGGCGGAGTGGAGAGATCCCTTTTTAAGTTAGAAGTACGAAGTTAGAATACTTCGAGAAATTTGAATTTTGAATTCGAAATTTGTATATTTTCGTCATACTGAACTTGATTGAGCATCTCATCTTACATAATGAGATTCCGCGTCAAACACGGAATGACGCCACTTGTATGCTGTAACCTAAAATTCACAACTCAATCTCCCCTAACAACTTTAAATAATCTTTTCGATTATTTACAAAATCGAGTTCAGAAATATCAATGATCTGGACTTTCATATTGGTTTGCGATTTGATAAAAGAGAGGTAACTTTTATTGATATTCATCAAATATTCGGGTTGAATATTTTGTTCGTATTCGCGGCCTCTTTTTTTGATATTCTGAAGTAATCTGTCGGTATTTTGGTACAGGTAAATATACAAATCGGGTTTTACCAATTCTTTGTACATTAGATGAAATAACTTTTTATATAGCGAGTATTCGTCCTCTGCTAAAGTGATTTTTGCGAAAATCAACGATTTAAAAACATCGTAATCAGAGATTACAAAGTCTTTAAATAAATCGTATTGGGCCAGATCATCAGATAATTGCTGGTAACGATCGGCCAAAAAAGACATTTCCAGTGAAAACGCATAGCGCTCCTGGTCTTCGTAAAATTTAGGCAAAAAAGGATTGTCCTTAAATCGTTCTAAGATTAGCTTAGCGTTAAAATCTTGCGATACCATCGTCGAAAAGCTGGTTTTTCCGGCACCAATATTCCCTTCAACCGCGATATAATTACAGGAACTAAATTTGTGATTGATTTTGGGAGCTTCGAGCTTTGTATCAATTTTGGATAATTCGGCATCATCTTTTACTTCTAATAATAATTGCTGAATTTTCTTTTTCAGTACGGGATGCACTTCGTTAGAAGCAATATCATTTAAAGGTTGTAATACAAAACGTCGATTTTGGATTTGTGGATGCGGCAACGTTAAGGTTTCTGTTTCGCGCACTTCATCTTCAAAAAGTAAAACATCCAAATCTAAAGTTCGATTTTGGTAATTTTTGGCATCACTTCTTTTTCGGCCAAAATAAGCTTCAATCGCTAATAATTTCCGAAGCACCTCTTCCGCAGTAAAACGTGTAGAAACCGAAATACAGGCATTAAGAAAATTATTTCCTGAAAAACCCCAGGCCGGTGTTTCATAAACCGAAGAGATTTGTATAATTTCTCCAATTTCTTCAAATATCTTGTTTACGGCATTTTGTAAAATTTCAAAACGCTCTCCTTCATTGCTTCCCAGCGCTATATGTACTATCTTAGGGGATTTCAAACTGTAATTAAGAAAAGTTTAATAAGGGATGTGCTATAATTTCACAGCAAATTAAGCAAAACAAATGCACATACCCTTAATTTTGTTGGTAAGTATTTTTAAAAAATTAATTTGGCAAAACTCTACTTAAAAGATAAACTTACGGCGTATAGATTTTATTTGATTCTGGCCGCCTTGTTCATTGCATCTCTGGTAGTTTCTAATTTGATATTTCAGAAGTTTTTTAGCTGGGATTTTTTCGGCATTTATACTTTCGAAATATCGGTGGGTATTTTGCCATATCCGGTGACATTTTTAATTACCGATATTATTAGTGAGGTGTATGGAAAAAAGAAGGCCAATCAGGTAGTGACTGCTGGTATCTTTGCCTCGCTCTTTTCTTTATTGATTATTTATACCGCAGATGCTGTACCGGCAACAGATTGGTCCCCTATTGGAGACGAATTGTTTAAAAAGGTATTTGGTGCTACCGCCATTGCTGTAATAGCTTCGATGCTGGCCTATTTACTGGCGCAATACATCGACATCCAGCTTTTTCATTTTTGGAAAAAACTCACTAAAGGAAAACATCTTTGGATAAGAAATAACTTTTCGACCTTTCTTTCCCAATTTGTAGATACTTTTTCTGTGCTTTTTTTGCTGTGTAGCTTTCATAAAATTGAATGGGATCGTTTTGGAGCACTTTTACTAAGTGGATTTTTATTTAAGGTAATTGTGGCGATTTGCGACACCCCATTTTTATATGCCGCGGTATATGCAATGAGAAAACGCTTTAAGCTTGCGGAAGGGGAAGAAATTATCTTGGAAGAAGAAGATTAATTCGGAATGACTTTCCGAAAAATTAATAGCAAACCATCTCGGGTAAAGTCCATGAGGCATTTATTAGAACACAAGTTTATTTTGAGGTAAACGTTGAAATATTTAATCTCAATTATCGAGTAAAGTATCTCAGGTAAAGTTCTTAGGGCATTTATTAGAATACAAGTTTATTTTGAGGTAAACGTTGAAAATATTTAATCTCGATTATCGAGTAAAAACTACTACTTAACCATAATTAGGATGAAAAAAGTATTTAAAATTATAGGGATTACGTTGCTTGTAATTATTGTTTTACTAATTGCAGCTCCTTTTTTATTTTCTTCACAAATAGAGAATTTCGTTAAAAAGACGATTAATGATAACGTAAACGCCAAGGTTGAATTTGCCGATATCGATCTGAGTTTATTTAGAAGTTTCCCACAGGCCACCGTGGTTTTAAGTGATGTGAGCGTAATTAACAATGCTCCTTTTGAAGGCGATACACTGGCCGATGTTAAAGAAGTTACCTTACAGATGAGCATCAAAGAGCTTTTTAAAGGCAGTGACGAACCAAAGCGTATAGACGAATTTAAAGTGAACAATGCTTATATCAATATTTTGGTAGATTCATTAGGAAGAGCTAATTACGATATCGCCAAAGTAGATACCACTGCAACAAACACAGCAACTGCGGCTGATACCACCGGCGGTTTCAGTTTAGATCTTAAGCATTATGAGATTAATAATTCCAGATTAAATTATATCGATAAAGGCACAAAAATGGCCTTAAAATTAGAAGAATTAAATCACCAGGGAACCGGGGATTTTTCTCTTGATGAAACCGAATTGGATACCGATACCGAAGCGATTGTTTCTTTTGAATTTGACAGTATTAACTATTTAAACCGAAATAAAGTCGATTTAGATGCGGTGCTACAAATGGATCTGGAGAACCTTAAATATACCTTTCTTGAAAACGAAGCGCATATAAATCAGTTGCCTTTAACTTTTGACGGATTTGTGCAGGTTGATGGTGACGATACGAATATCGATCTGACCTTTAAAACCCCATCGTCTGATTTTAAAAACTTCCTGGCCGTAATTCCTGAAGTTTACGCCAAGAATATCGAAAATGTAGAGACTAACGGTGATTTTGTGGTCGATGGAATGATTAAAGGGGTTGCTAACGACAAATACATTCCTAAGTTAGATATTAAAGTAACTTCAAACAATGCTTCTTTTAAATATCCAGATTTACCAAAAAGTGTACAGGATATTAATCTTGATTTGCGTGTTTTAAACGAAACCGGAATTGTAGAAGATACCTATATAACATTCAATAATGTAAAATTCAGGATCGATCAGGATCGTTTTGCCGCTAACGGAAGCGTAAAAAATCTTATGGGGAATATGCTGGTTGATCTGGATTTAGACGGGACCCTAAATTTAGCGAATCTCGATAAAGCGTATCCTTTAGATATGGATCTTGATCTAAACGGAATTCTTACGGTCGATGCCTCCACAAGCTTTGATATGAACAGTATTGAAAAAGAACAATATCAAAACGTGAAAAGTAGCGGGACGGCAGCGATAAAAAACTTTAGCTACAAATCGCCTGAAATACCGAATGAGATTAAAATTTCGAGTGCCAGGGTGAATTTAAATCAGGGGAATGTTTCTGTTCCAGAGCTTAATCTAACTACCGGTCAAACCGATTTACAGGCTACAGGAACTATTCAGAATTTAATGGGTTTCCTGTTTACAGATCAGGAATTAAAAGGAGATTTTAATGTAAAGTCAAACACTTTTGCCGTTAACGATTTTATGATTGCTGAAACCGAAGAGAAACCAGTTAAAACTTCCGAAGAAAATACTTCTGAACCCCCTAAAACCGAAAAAGTAGTTACCGGCGAAGAAGCGATAAAAATCCCATCTTTTCTTGATGTTGCCTTAACTTTTGATGCAAAAAAGGTACTTTACGATAATCTGAAGCTTACCAATGCGAAAGGGAAACTGATTATTCGTGATGAAACCGCAACTTTAGAAAATATTACAACAGATATTTTTAATGGGAATATCGCGCTTAATGGTCATGTTTCTACAAAATCTGAAACGCCAACTTTCGATATGTCTTTAGATTTGAATGCGATTAGCATTGCGGAATCTTTTAACGGATTGGAATTAATGCAGGGATTGGCACCGATTGCGAATGCACTGCAAGGAAAAATACAGACGAACCTGAATTTAAAAGGAAATTTAAATAACGATCTAACGCCCATTTTAACAAGTTTGGCCGGTGATGCTTTAGCGCAAATTTTAACTGCCGATGTAAACCCTGAAAAAATGCCGCTTTTAGCGAAGTTGGACAGTCAGCTTAACTTTATCGATCTGGACAAGATCGATTTAAATAACCTGAAAACAAAATTATCTTTTAATGATGGAGCCGTAAATATTCAGCCATTCGATTTTAAAATAAAAGATGTCTTGGTACAGGTTTCGGGTAGTCATGGTTTTGATATGAACATGAATTATAAACTAAATTTAGATGTTCCTGCCAAGTATTTAGGAAACCAGGTAGGAAATACATTGAGCCAATTAAGCGGATCGGATTTACAGAATACCAAAGTTGAAATTCCTGTTGGATTAAGCGGAACGTTCCAAAGTCCGCAAATCAATCTCAATATGCAGCAGGCGATTAGTAGTTTAACGCAGAAAATTGTTGAAGAACAAAAAAATAACCTGAAAGAAAAAGGCACCAATGCCTTAAACGATTTGATTAATAAACAATTGGGTAAAAACAACCAAAATCAGCAAACTACCGATAGTACTGCAACTCCGACACCGCAAACAAAAGCTGATTCTACCAAAACTCAGGAGAAAAAACTTGAAGATGCTGCAAAATCGATTTTAGGCGGATTACTGAATAAAAATAAAAAGAAGAAAGACACAGTGCAGTAGTTCGGTTAACAGTTTACAATAGCAGTAGGCAGTTATTCAAAATTCAATAAATAATAAAGCTGTTGGCAGTCTCAGTTTGCAGGTTTACAAGATTCAATAAGCAATTAGCAGGAAAGCTTTTAGCTATTAGTGATCAGCTTTCAGCTATTAAAAAATAGTCTTGTGTCATTTCGGGGGCACGAAGTGAAGTCGAGAAATCCTTTTTTTCTTATCGTAAGAGATTTCTCCATTGCGCTGCGCTTCAGTCGAAATGACTTATGTATGTCATCCTATGTTTGTGGATGGTGATTTCCTGAAATAATGAATACATTTCAATAGAATAAGGGAAATCAAAAAACGGGCTTCGTCATTTCGAGCCTGCCTTGCCGGCAGGCAGGCGCAACGAAGTGGAGTCGAGAAATCTTTTTTTATCGTAATGGATTTCTCCATTGCGCTGCGCTTCAGTCGAAATGACTTATGTATGTCACCCTATGTATTTGGATGTTGACTTCGTGAAATAATGAATAGATTTCAATAGAGTAAGGGAAAGCAAAAAAACGGGCTTCGTCATTTCGGGCGCAACGAAGTGAAGTCGAGAAATCTTTTTTATCGTAATGGATTTCTCCATTGCGCTGCGCTTCAGTCGAAATGACTTATGTATGTCACCCTATTGTGTATGTTGATTTCGTGAAATAATGAATAGGTTTCAATAGAGTAAGGGAAGCAAAAAAACGGCTTCATCATTTCGGGCGCAACGAAGTGAAGTCGAGAAATCTTTTCCTGCTTTCAGCAAAAAATAGCTACATTATCTTGTTCTTTGGCCTTAATTAAAAAGTTTTCGACCTCTATTTCAGAATCTTCAGAATACTTTTTGGAGGGATGATCTATTTCCTGGCCAAACGCTACAGAAGTTAAAAAAAGCAGTAGGACAAGATTCGATAATTTCAGCATAAATTGTATCTTTTTAATTAAAAAACAGCAATACCTATTGCTCGATTTCCTTGATGATTTTACATGGATTTCCAGCAGCAAAAACATCATCTGGGATATCTTTGGTCACGACGCTCCCTGCACCAATCACCGCTCGATTCCCAATTTTTACTCCGGGACAAATCGTAACATTTCCACCAACCCAAACATCATCGCCAATTTCAATCGCTTTAGAAAACTCAAGCATCGAGGCTCGTTCTTTAGCATTTAAAGGATGGGAAGCGGTGTAGATTTGTACATTGGGGCCAAACATACTTCTGGAACCAATTTTCACTTCCATCCCATCTAAAATCACACAATTAAAATTGAAATAAACTCCTTTTCCGGTTTTAATATTATAGCCGTAATCGCAGTAGAATGGCGGTTGTATAAACAATCCTTTTCCTCCTTCCGGAATCAGCTCTTTAAGAATCGATTTTAAATTTTCAGGCTCATCTTCAGGGCAGGCGTTAAATTTCTTAAGTAATTCCCGAGCCTTTAATCGCTCTTGGGACAATTCTTTATCTCCGGCAAAATATAACTCACCGGCCAGCATTTTTTTCTTTTCAGATTTCATAATCATAGCATTAACTTACCTGTATTTCTACCACAAAACCTTCGTGAGCTCTTACGTTAAAAACGGTGCCGTCTTCAAATAATAGATATTGGCCTTTTATACCTTTTAATTCTCCCTGATAAAATGGTGATTTTGTAAGATTTAAGGTCTTAATTTTTTTTGGAAATTGTTTTACTGGAAAATTAATTACAGTTTCTTTTTGATCGTCCAAAAAGTACGCTTTGGCTTCTTCAGGAATAAAACCTTTTAATTTTTCACGTTCCTCTTCAAGATTTAGATCTAAAATATCGTTGGTAAGCATCTTACGCCAGTTGGTTTTATCTGAAACATGATCTTTAAGCGCAACTTCAGTAATTCCGGCTAAATAACGATTAGGGACTTCAGCAATTGCAATCGCCTCGTGTGCTCCCTGATCGATCCATCTGGTAGGCACCTGTGTTTTTCGGGTCACCCCAACTTTTACGTTGCTGGAATTTGCTAAATACACGATATGAGGTTGTAACTGTACACTTTTCTCATATTCCAGATCACGATCTTCCTGATCTAAATGCGCTTTACTTAATTCGGGTTTCATTATCCAGTCGCCCGCTTGTGGGATAGAACTAAAACAATCATAACAAAAACCCTGGCGAAAAATCTTCTTTTGCTGCCCACAATTTAAGCACTGAAAACGCAAAAAATTAATGCTGATCGTTTTATCTAAAAGCTGATTAAGATTTAAAAAATCATTCTCAAAATCAAGATAATATTCAACTTCATCCAGCAGTTCGGTTTTCATTTTGGTTAGCACCCCTTCGTATCTCATAGCTTTTTCGTATATTTTTAACTGATGCGTTTTTGCAGGCTTCAAAGAATCGATTATTTTTAACCGACCAACCAAAAAGCTCTGCCAAGAGCTGATAAATATATAATAAATAAATGCCAATTCCATTAGTAAATTCCATTGCTTCCTGGTTCTTAAAGAAGCGTATCCATCAGATGGAATTATTTATAAAATACCCTAACGAGGTACAGGAAGAATTATTAAAAGGGCTTATTAACAAAGCTCGAAATACTGAAATTGGTAGAAAATATAACTTTGCTGAAATCAAAAATTATCGGGATTTCGCTAGTCGGTTGCCTATTCATTGCTACGAGAATTATTACGAAGCTATCGAAAGAAGTCGGCAGGGAGAAACCAATATCTTTTGGCCTACCCCTATAAAATGGTTTGCAAAATCTAGCGGAACCACCAACGCGAAAAGCAAATTTATCCCGGTTAGTGAAGATTCTCTTGAAGATTGTCATTATGCGGCAGGTAAAGACCTGCTGTGCATGTATTTAAACAATAATCCGGGATCACAATTATTTACTGGAAAAAGCCTACGTCTTGGCGGAAGTAAAGAAATCTATAGAGAAAAAGGCACCAGTTTTGGAGATCTTTCGGCCATCCTAATCGATAATATGCCTTTTTGGGCAGAATTTAGTAGTACGCCCAGTAACGAAGTATCACTAATGCACGATTGGGAAACCAAAATGGGCGCTATTGTAAGAGAGACGATACAGGAAAATGTAACCAGCCTTGCAGGTGTCCCTTCGTGGATGCTTGTTTTACTAAACAACGTATTAGAACATACCGATAAAGAAAGTATTTTTGAAGTTTGGCAAAATATAGAAGTGTATTTTCATGGCGGAGTAAGTTTTGATCCCTATGCGGTACAATATCAAAAAATCCTTCCTAATGAGGATTTTAGATATTACGAAATTTATAATGCTTCAGAAGGTTTTTTTGCCTGCCAGGATCAAAACGACCATAAGGAAATGTTGTTAATGCTGGACTACGGAATTTTCTATGAATTTATCCCAATGGACAGCTACGGAAGTGAAGCAGAAAAAATTATTCCTTTATCTGAAGTTGAAATTGGTAAAAATTATGCCATCGTGATTACCACTAACGCAGGACTGTGGCGTTATAAAGTGGGAGATACCGTAAGGTTTACCTCAATTAGTCCTTACCGCATTAAAGTTTCTGGAAGGACAAAACATCATATTAACGTATTTGGTGAGGAATTAATCATAGAGAATGCTGAAGCAGCACTTAAAAAAGCATCACTAACCAACAATTGTGAAATTGTAGATTATACAGCAGCTCCTGTTTTTATGGAAGGGAAAGAAAAAGGGGCACACGAATGGATTATCGAGTTTAAGCATCCGCCTAAATCGATGGAAGAATTTAATACCGATCTCGATTTAGCCCTACAAAAGGTAAATAGTGATTATGAAGCCAAGCGTTATTTAAATATGACCCTCAACGCGCCGAAGATTCATGTGGCCAGAGAAAAATTATTTCACGACTGGTTAAAGAAAAACGGCAAACTAGGCGGCCAGCATAAAATTCCAAGATTATCAAACTCCAGAGATTATCTTGAAGAATTACTTGGGATGATGTAGGATTTTTAGTTTACAGTTATCAGTAAGCAACTTTACAAAACTCAATTAACAGGAAGGCTTTTAGCGATTAGCTTTCAGCCTTTTAAAAATGAACTTTTTAGTCACTTCGAGTGGCAAATTTTGGAATACAATAGAGAAATTTGATGTATCGAGAAGTTCTTTTCAGTTGACAATAAGCAGTCTCAGTTGGCAGTTTTTGAAAATTCAATATACAATTAGCAATTAAAGGAAGGCTTTTAGCGCTCAGCAATTAGCTTTCAGCTTTTTAAAATAAGCTTTGAAATTATACAATCTTGATAATTATCCATTGCAAGTAAAGTACCTCGGGGTAAGCCCACAAGGCATTCGTTGAAAACAAATTTTTAATTTCGAGTCAAGCCTCGGGGTATTATACCCTTTGGCGGTGCCAATAAATAAACCTCACAGGTTTTAGAAACCTGTGAGGTTTGTTGTTTAAAAAGTCGAAAAGTCTCTTTACCTTAATCCTCAAAAACAAAAAAACCGGTATTCTGAAAATTCAAAATACCGGTTGGTTTTATATGAAATCGATATTAGTCAAAATCTTTGGTCACTTTCTCTACGGCTGCTATCGTTTTATCCAGATCTTCATAGCTTAAAGCATCACTAATAAACCAGGTTTCAAAAGCACTTGGTGCGATATAAATTCCGCTTTCCAGCATTCCGTGGAAAAATGTGTTGAATTTTCCATTTCTTGCCGCTTCCGCAGAAGATGCAAAATCGGTTACCGCTTCTTCAGAAAAATGTACCGAGATCATCGAGCCCACTCGATTTATCGTATGTTTTACACCGTTTGCTTTCAAAACTTTCTCCATCCCTTCGTGAAGATATTCTGTTTTTTTATCGATGCTTTTAAAAATTTCGGGATTCTCAGACAACTCGGTTAACATCGCCAATCCGGCAGCCATCGCCAACGGATTTCCGCTTAAAGTTCCTGCCTGGTACACCGGCCCAACCGGAGCCAGATAATCCATAATTTCATTTCGGGCAGCAAAAGCACCTACCGGCAAACCACCACCAATTACTTTCCCAAAACAAACAATATCGGCATTGATTCCCAGTCGCTCCTGCACACCTCCGGCAGCCAGTCTAAAACCAGTCATCACCTCATCAAAAATCAGTAAAATTCCGGTTTCATCACATAGTGCTCTTAGACCTTCCAAAAATCCTTCAGCTGGTGGAATACATCCCATATTTCCTGGCACAGGCTCTACGATAATACAGGCAATTTCATCTTTATTTTGATCTACGATCTGTTTTACACCATCCAGATCATTGTAAGCTGCCAACAAAGTATCTATTGCTGTTCCCTGGGTAACTCCCGGGCTGTTTGGCGTTCCAAAAGTCATCGCTCCACTCCCGGCCTGAATTAAAAATGAATCGCTATGCCCGTGGTAACATCCGGCAAATTTTATGATCTTTTCTTTACCGGTAAATCCTCTGGCTAATCGAACGGCACTCATACACGCCTCGGTACCCGAATTTACCATCCTTATCTTATCGATATTTGGCACCATTTTCACGGCTAATTCGGCGATTTTGGTTTCAATTTCTGTTGGCGTTCCAAAAGAGGTTCCTTTCTTGGCTCTTTCGATCACGGCATCCACCACCGGTTTATGGGCATGACCAAGAATCATTGGTCCCCAGGAATTAATATAATCGATGAGTTTATTTCCATCTTCATCATAAATATAAGCCCCTTCTGCTTTTTCAATAAAAACAGGATCTCCGCCTACGGCTTTAAAAGCTCTCACCGGCGAATTTACGCCGCCCGGAATTACTTTTTTAGCTTCAGCAAATAAGGCACTACTTCTTTGATAAATCATATGTTGCAATTTTTATCGTCTTTCTTTTACTAATAAGGTTTGACCAATTTCAATATTGGTTCCGTTTAAATTATTCAATCGCTGAATTTCATCTACCGTCGTGTTATAGCGTTTAGAAATAGAATATAATGTATCTCCTTTTTTCACAATATAACTATCACCTTTAGCTTCAAACGTGGTGGTATAACTTGGCGAAGGACGCTCTAAAACATCGGCGTCATAGCGGTATAATTCGTAACGCTCTATCAAATCGATCAATTTTTGGGGATATCGGCGATCTGTAGCATAACCCGCCTGGCGTAAACCTTTTGCCCAGCCTTTGTAATCATCTTCATCTAAATCAAAGAGCTCGGCATAGCGTCGGCGTTCCGCTAAAAACAAGGAGTGATCTCTAAAGGAATATTTTGGATGCTTATATTTTCTAAAACATTCCTGATTGCGATCATCGTCATGGTAAATTTTTTCACCCCTCCAGTCGTGACATTTAATCCCAAAATGATTATTGGCCTGTTGTGCTAACCTTCCTTTCCCAGAACCCGATTCTAAGATTCCCTGTGCTAAAGTTATACTAGCCGGCACTTTATACAATCGCATCTCCTGTTGGGCGATTGGGGCATAATCTGCAATATAATTTTCTACCGTAAAATCGTAGGTTCTTACCGGCATGGTTTCAGCATCGACCACTTCAGCCGGAGTTTCTGTATTTCTATTTCCCTGATTGCGGTTATTGATCACCGCTTCATTTCTATGTTTTCGGTTTTTACGTGTTGTCACCTTCTTTTTGCTTCCGCAGGAAGCCATAAAAAGTGCAAAAACAACCAATATCAAATAAGGTTTTAACCTCATATTATTCAATTATTAAACTCATTTTCTTTTTCTCCAATCTGCGGTTCATCCCAGCAATTCCCTGCAAACCGCCCGTATGCACCGCTAAAATACGGGAATTTTCAGGAACTCTATTTTTTTTGATCATCTCAAAAACACCAAACATCATTTTACCGGTGTACACGGGATCAAGCTGAATTCCAAACTCCAATTTAAATTCATTTATAAAACTTACCAGTTCTTCATTTATTTTAGCATAACCACCAAAATGCGCATCGCTAACGAGTGTCCAGTTTTTTTTATTGCTGAAATGACCAATTTCATTTTTTAGAAAATCACCTTTTAATGCTGAAAATGCCAAAACTTTTTGATCTTTACCTGAAGCATTTATTATTCCTGAAGCCGTCCCACCAGTCCCGGCGGCAACACAAATAAGATCAAAGTTTTTATCTTCTTCGCTTAAAATCTCTTCACAACCTTTTATGGCAAGTTGGTTTGTTCCGCCCTCAGGCACCAGATAAAAATCTCCGAATTCAGCATACAGCGATTCGATAAAATCGGGATCATTTTTTCTTCGGAAATCTTCACGCGACACAAAATGAAATTCCATTCCGCATGCTGAAGCAAATTTTAAAGTAGGGTTGAATTTTAAGGTTTGCTGAAGATCTTTTGCCAGCTCTTCTCCCCTAATTACTCCAATTGTGGGTATTCCATATAACTTCCCGGCAGCAGCTGTAGCGGAAATATGATTAGAAAACGCACCACCAAACGTCAAAATTCGTTGTTTTTGAAGCTTTTTGGCTTCCAGCACATTGTATTTAAGCTTTCTGAATTTATTCCCCGAAACTTCAGGATGCAGCAGATCTTCCCGCTTCAACCAGACTTCAATATTCTTATCTTCAAACTTTTTGATAAAGTCATTTCGTGAAAAAAGAGGCTTATTTTTATGGAATATCGACTCGATGTTTTCCGCAGCGTTCATAATGCAAAGATGAGAAAGGCTAAAATCGCTACAAAGAATTTAACGATAATATTTTAGGAAAGAAAAGACTCTTCTGGACTTTAAATAGTCTTCATCTTTTTCGTTGCTATAGGCTTCAACCTCAAAACTTATATTTTGGTAAGCCGTCATGGCATTTTTATATTTAATCCACCGAAAAATGAATTCCGCAGCATAAAAAATATAAAAGAAAATGACAAAAAGCTCTAATTGTTGCCGCAAGTGGATTTTTTCATGATTCAGCAACAATTCATCTCGCTTATAGGCTGCGTTTTTCACAAAAATCACAGGCCAGATGGTAACAGCAATAAAGTTTTTACCTAAAATATGTTTGTTGACCAAAACCATAATCTTCAATATAAGAATTGTAATTTTGTTTTTATGAGTTTTTCAAAGAAAAGAATACCGCTAGAAGAAGGCGATTATTATTTAACGCCAGAAGGCTATCGATGTTTTACCGAGCAATACCATCTTAAGCGCGGCTATTGCTGCGAGAGTGGGTGCCGGCATTGTCCTTATGGGTACAATAAAAAAACAAATACGCAGTAATTATTTCAGCAATCATTTTAAAACACACGAAAATGACGTTTAAGGAACAGCTATTACAGGGAATTCCCAACGAACTTCCAGAACCTAAACCACTGGATCCTGAAGTCAACCACGCTCCCAAACGAAAAGCCATTTTAAATCCTGAAGAGCAAAAGCTGGCGCTGCAAAATGCGCTTCGATATTTTAAACCTGAACATCATAAAACACTGCTACCAGAATTTAAGCAGGAATTAGAGGATTTTGGCCGTATTTACATGCATCGCTTTAAACCCGATTATAAAATATATGCGCGACCAATTGAAGAATATCCCGGCAACAGCACTCAGGCCAAAGCGATCATGCTCATGATCCAAAACAACCTGGATCATGAGGTAGCACAGCATCCGGACGAATTGATTACGTATGGCGGGAATGGTTCGGTTTTCCAAAACTGGGCACAGTATCTTTTAACGATGCAATACCTGGCCACCATGGAAGATGATCAGACGCTAGCGATGTACTCGGGTCACCCCATGGGTTTATTTCCCAGCAGCGAAAATGCTCCACGCGTGGTAGTGACTAACGGAATGATGATCCCAAACTATTCGCAACCCGACGATTGGGAAAAGTTCAATGCCCTTGGGGTAACGCAATATGGGCAAATGACGGCGGGAAGCTATATGTATATTGGTCCGCAGGGAATTGTTCACGGTACCACGATCACTGTGTTGAACGCCGGAAGAAAAATCGCTAAAAATAACGAAGATCTCTCCGGAAAGCTTTTTGTAACCTCGGGACTTGGCGGGATGAGCGGCGCACAACCCAAAGCCGGAAACATTGCCGGTTGCATTACCGTTTGTGCTGAAGTAAATGAAAAAGCGATTAAAACAAGGCATAGCCAGGGTTGGGTAGATGAAGTAATTGCTGATATTCGTCTTCTTGCTGAACGTGTTTTAGAAGCCAGAAAAAACAAAGAAGTAGTGTCTATCGCTTATCACGGTAATATTGTTGAAATATGGGAGTATTTTGCTGAAAATGATATCTATATCGATTTGGGCAGCGACCAGACGTCTTTACATAATCCCTGGGCTGGTGGTTATTATCCCGTAACCCTCTCTTTTGAAGAAGCCAAAGAAATGATGGCTAATGATCCTGAACAATTTAAAGCAGAAGTTCAGGAGAGTTTGCGACGACAAACCACCGCGATTAATAAACATACCGCTAAAGGCACTTATTTCTTTGATTATGGAAATGCTTTTTTACTGGAAGCCTCTCGTGCCGGAGCCGATATTTTAGCCGAAAATGGTGATTTTAAATACCCAAGCTATGTTCAGGATATTATGGGACCCATGTGTTTTGATTATGGCTTTGGCCCTTTTAGATGGGTTTGTGCCAGCGGAAAAGAAGAAGATTTAGCCAAAACCGATAAAATTGCCACTGAAGTTTTAGAACGACTGAAAAAGGATTCTCCAGCTGAAATCACTCAGCAAATGGAAGATAATATTCGCTGGATCAAAGGCGCAAAGCAAAATAAACTGGTGGTAGGCTCTAAAGCCAGGATTCTGTATGCCGATGCTATAGGTCGAATTGAAATTGCAAAAGCTTTTAATAAAGCGATTGAAAATGGTGAAATTGGCCCGGTTATTTTAGGGCGTGACCATCACGATGTTTCGGGAACCGATTCTCCTTACCGCGAAACCTCTAATATTTACGACGGCTCGCGTTTTACCGCAGACATGGCGATACAAAATGTGATTGGCGACAGCTTTAGAGGTGCTACCTGGGTAAGCATTCATAATGGCGGTGGCGTTGGCTGGGGCGAAGTTATAAACGGCGGATTCGGCATGATTCTTGAGGGTAATAAACAGTCTGAAAAGCGATTAGAATCTATGCTTTTTTGGGATGTGAATAATGGAATAGCCAGAAGATCCTGGGCAAAAAACGAAGGAGCGGTTTTCGCTGCCAGTCGAGCTATGCAAATGGAACCAAAGCTAAAAGTTACCCTCCCAAATATGGTTGATGATTCCCTTTTTTGATATTTACATTAACCATAATAAAATATAACACCTATGAAAGTTCTAAAATTTACTCCTGTATTGATGCTACTGGTGCTGTTGGTAACCTCATGTAGCACCGTAAGAGTAGCTTCAGATTACGATCGCGAAGCAGATTTTGATTCGTATCGTTCTTTTGCATTCTTTAAACCAGGAATTGATAAAGCCGAAATTTCAGACCTTGATAAGAAAAGAATTATGCGTGCTATAGAAGGAACTATGGCTGAAAAGGGATTTGACAAATCACAAAGTCCAGATCTTCTTGTAAGCATTTTTACCAAAACGCACGAGAACATTAATATCTACCAAAATAATCCGGGTTGGGGTTATGGATGGGGATGGTCTCCCTGGTACTGGAATACAGGATTTAATACTGTAAACAGAACCAGTGATGGTACTTTATATATCGATCTTATCGATGCCGATACTAAAGAACTGGTATGGCAGGGAATGGGAACTGCGGCCCTTGCAGAGAGAGTAAGCAAAAAGCAGGAAAGAATCAATGAGATCGTTTCTAAAATTTTGGAAAAATACCCTCCAGGATCTGAAAAATAAATAGATGGATTTTAAATAATCCAGGATAAATTTAAAGTTAGCCTTTCATCTGAAAGGCTTTTTTTATTACCCCTTCTCCATTTAAAATCGTTTTGGTAGCTAAGAGAAATCCTTTTAGATCTTGTATCGAAGCTTCCATTTGATCCAGTCTGCGTGCAAAATCTTTCACATACAACTCAGGTTTTTAGTATATTTTTAGAAATCAGCACAAATGTTTGTAAATTTCGTATATTCATTACTTAAACAAGCCACAAATTTATGCTTAATTCAATTGAGTCTAATGAAATACTGGAGCGACTACCCGCACATCTTCAGCAATATATTAAAGCACAAAACTATGAAGATTATACACCGATTAATCAGGCAGTGTGGCGTTATGTAATGCGCAAAAATGTTGAGTATCTAAGCAAAGTTGCGCATAAATCGTATTTAGAAGGACTCAAACAAACGGGAATTTCCATAGATCATATTCCAAATATGTATGGAATGAACCGCATTCTAAAAGAAATTGGCTGGGCAGCCGTTGCTGTAGACGGATTTATTCCGCCTGCTGCTTTTATGGAATTTCAGGCCTATAATGTTTTGGTGATCGCCAGCGATATCAGGCAATTGGAAAATATTGAATACACTCCTGCTCCAGATATCATTCACGAAGGTGCTGGCCATGCCCCAATAATAGCAAATCCCGAGTATGCTGAATATTTGCGAAGATTTGGGGAAATTGGTTGTAAAGCGATTTCCAGCGCTCATGATTACGAAGTGTATGAAGCCATTCGAAAACTCTCTATTCTAAAAGAAGCTGAAGGCACTCCGTTGGATGAAATCGCCAAAATTGAAAAAGTTGTTGAAGACCTTCAGCAAAAAGAAGTAACGCCAAGTGAAATGTCTTTGATTAGAAATTTACACTGGTGGACGGTAGAATATGGTTTAATTGGCACTCCTGAAGATCCTAAGATCTACGGTGCAGGTTTGTTATCCTCGATTGGAGAAAGTAAATCCTGCCTAACCGATAAAGTAAAAAAGATCCCATATTCGATTGAAGCCATGCAGCAGGAATTTGATATTACCCAACCGCAGCCTCAACTTTATGTGACACCAGATTTTGCACATTTGAGTTTGGTTTTAGAAGAATTTGCCAATAAAATGGCACTGAGAAAAGGTGGTTTAAGCGGAATCAAAAAACTGATCGATTCTAAAGGATTGGGCACAATTGAGTTTAGTACCGGTTTACAAGTTTCCGGAAATTTTGAAAACGTAATCGAATTTGAAGGAAAACCTATTTATATTCAAACCAAAGGAAAAACAGCATTAGCCTATCGCGAGAAAGAACTGGTAGGCCACGGTACAAAATCGCACCCTGAAGGTTTTGGATCGCCCATAGGAAAATTAAAAGGGATCAACTTAGCGATTGAAGATATGAGTCCGCGTGACTTAAAAGCGTACCATATTTATGAAGGTAAAAATGTCACATTAGAGTTTGAAGGTGGAATCACCATTAATGGAGAAATTATTACCGGCACCCGAAATCTTCAGGGAAAAATTACGCTTATCAGCTTTAAAAACTGTACCGTAAAATATGTGGATGAAGTATTGTTTCAACCGGCATGGGGACGATACGATATGGCGGTGGGTAAAGAGATCGTCTCGGCTTTCGCCGGGCCGGCAGATCATCATTCTTTCGATCTGATTACCCATCAAACAAGTTCGAAAACCATCAAGACCAAAAAAACGGCAAAAAAGAAGGAACTTGAAGATTTATATGAAGCTGTTCGTCATTTCAGAGAAGGAAAAAATACCAAATATAGCATTCAGGCGGTATTTGATATCCTGAAAAAAGATCATCAGGAAGACTGGTTATTAGTAACCGAGATTTATGAGCTTGCTTTAGAACATGACCCGAAATTAGCCAAAATGAGTAAAGAATATTTAGAAAAACTTCAGCAAAAAAGGCCTAAAATCGCTCACTTGATTGAAGACGGAATTTCAATGGCAGAAACCAAACTGACCGCCGAAACATCAAAATTCTAAGGAAAAGTCTATTTTTAGTAGTAAGAATACCAATATCTTTCAAATGCGATAATGACTGAGATTAAACCATCGATGAGGATTAAAGCTTAATATCGTTAAAATCATTTTGAGAATTTACCGGCATATCATTATACTCTAACGTCCAGCCCATGCTATTGGTAAGAATATAGATTTTAGAAAGCTCGCTGATAAGTCGGTTTTGCGCATTCGATTTGATACTGGAAGCTTCTACTTTTTTCTTAATGGAAGCCGTTACTTTCTTTTTGATGGTATTATAATCTGAAGCCTCAAATTGATTTAAATAATCCTGTGTAACATCGTAATATTGAATATCGGGATAAATATTGAGTTCTTCTTTAGGGATACTTTTTATGATGACCCGTTTGTTTTCCTGGTCGATTTCGGTTTCTAATTCGCTAAGGTCATAGCTTACCGTAACTTTGGCATTTACTACGATTAATGCTTTTTTTCTGGCTGAAAAAACATCCAGATAAAACTTCTTAGAATCTTTATACGACCAAACCTGGGAGAAATTACCTTCTGTAACCACTAATTTCCCTACATTCTTAATTTGCTCCTGAATTAACTGGGAATTTTGTGCTAATTGTTCGCGTTCGTTTTGCTGATTCTCACAATAGCGAACTCCGAATACAATAAGTAAAACCACAGCAGCACCCAGCAGGAACCTTTTCATTTTAGAAGGATTAAAAGTTGAATTTAAAGATAATAAACTAGAAATTAAATAGAATAAAAAAGAATAATCAAACATCTATGAAATGCAGAATGGCTTGCTAATTCCGCTACTTGTAAAGTATTAATAGAAAGATAAATCTAATATTCTTAAAATGGGACTACCTCATTAAAGGTGGTCTATATAATAGGACTAATCTAACTTGCTATTTATCGAGGATAAACATCTTCGGGATTTGTTTTTTTCTTTTCCAAATAACGCTTCATTTTAGCATTCATAATCTCTGCTTCTTCCCAAACTTTACTATCCCAAAATCGCATATCATTAATATTATATCTATTGTTTCCATTATTCATTTCACATAAATATATTTTCCTAAGTTTCTTTTTAACTCGTGAATAACCATCTGGCTCATCTGAGTTTACGGAGTGATTTAATTTATGAATAATATTAATATTAGATGAGTCTGTACTCCCTATAAAGCAATTCCCATAATAATCAATCCCATCTTTATACTCATCTCCTGATTTCAATTTAACGTACGGATTAATCCTTTTAGTAATTGCTAGGAGAACTATTTTATTTTCATTATTGTAAAAAACCGTATCAATAAAAATATCTACGTTAGTAACTTTAGATTTTGGAGTTTTTTGTTTTCCAATAGAATCAATGTAATTTAGTGTCTCTTTTTCTAAATTTTTAATATCTCTTGCATATACTGCTTCTGATGTATTATGCTTATTTAAAAACTCTATAGGCGTATTAGTCTTACACTCACAAGAAATAACCACTACTAAAATTAATATTGGATATAAAAACTTAAACAATTTCATAATTAGTCTTTTTTACAGCTAGTACAAACCCACTCTTCTTTATCTTTATCCCATTCGTAAGTACCTTCTTGCAGTTGAATTATATCTCCAACAAAAGTATCAATGAAATGAGATGATTTTTTCTCATCGTTTTGTTTATCGTCCGCACCTTCTTCTTCTTGATTCGCTAAACCACCAAAACCAAGAAAATCCCAAAATCCTTCGTGAATAAATTGTTGAGTAAATATGTCTGAATCTGCTCTACCGTATTTACTTCCTGCTTGAAAAGGGTCAAAGTCTGCTACAACAGAAATTAATGCCTTACGTACTCTAGGGTCTTTATGGTTTTTGATATAATTTTTTAGAGCTTTCACAAATCCTTTTCCATAAACTCCTCCCATACTATGAGTAACTATTTTTATGGTTTCTGTGATATTTCCTTGCGGGTCTCTTGCTAAACTTTCAATAATGGATGCCGCTTCTGCTTTACCTTTTGTATACCCATCTGAATACCTGTTTGAAGCAGAGATATTATGGAACAATGAACCAGGAGAACCATCATAATATCTTCTTTTATGATCATTAAAATGATCCGATACACGTAAATCAAAAGCTACTTTATTTGGTTGTGACAACCAATTATCTTTAGCAGTATCATAATTTCTCCAATAATTCGCACCGCCACCACCTAAGCCATTAATAAATATCACTAAATTACCATCAGGGTCAATAGCGTTCGTAGGTGTATTTAGTGCGTACACATATGGGGAGTTAGCAAAATAAAATTCAGCTTTATTATCTGTTGAGTGCCATCTACCTATAGCAGCATCATACATCCTTGCTCCGTAATCGTGCCAGTTCAACCCAAGTTCTTCCTGTTCTTCCTTTCCATTGAAAATATAAGGATGATGTGTACCATTTACAACGTTATTATACCCTTTATGTTCAAGTCCAAAAGGATAGACGTTAACGCATTTTTTTCAACTATGGCGCACTTTTCAGCGGTTTCCCTCTAAAAATTTTTCATAAGAACGTCCTTTCCGCACCATCTTTCCGACCATAAATATACAGATTGGTATTTAATCCCTCGCAACGCCAACCCAACTATTTTTAACAAAACATCCCTTGTCTTGGCGTTGCTCCCTTTCCCTGCTTGGGCTTCCGCTCTTTTTGGCCTGCAACACTTTTTTGATGTTTAATCATTGTGTTTTATCGGTAAAAAAGAGTTGCCAAAAAGACCAGAGCAAAAGCCCTTTCCAAAGCTATGTCTACATAATTGGGCATTATGGGTACATTCCCTTGATTCCTGCCCCATAATACAACTATGTAAAATAGCCGACTTTCCCAACGCTCACAGCGGAACACGGATTGAAGTTTTCTTTATCGGTTGTAGAGATTTCGGATAGCTAACGCCCTTCGGTTGTTTCATTTTTAAAAGCTGAAGATTGCCTTTGCGCTCGGTTCAGCCTCGTGTAAATCTTCATCTTTTAAAAACGTTTAAACGTTCCGATAACGGTTGAAAAAGAGGTTGGCGAAGCGTGGATTTTCAACCGTTATTGGAATGATAGCCTGAACGGCGATTGAGTGCGCTCTGATTGGTTACGAAGTAAATATTTCCGTTTCGTAGTGCGCTGGCAGTAGCGTGGGCAAAGAGCGCAAAGGCATCAGCGGACATTTTACATAACGCAATTTATAACTACACAGGCTGACCGATTCAACAATTTAAAATACTGCCTGTGTATTATAAAGCCCGTGCGTTATGTAACTTTGCTTGGGGCAGGTTTTTGTGCATTAGCTTTCTTTTTTCTGGCGCAGCGCTTTGCTTTTTTGCGCTGGCGAGGGAGGTACGTAAAAAATGCCTGTGCCCTGTGTACAGTATTTTTTGCGTACCGGACGACCGGGCGTTGGGTGTGGTAAAAAGCAATGGGCTGCTTTAGTGGTGGCGCACAAAAACCTGCAAGGGCGGTGGCGCGCGGAAGGGCAAAAAGGACAGGGCGAGCCGTGAGGGTACGAGCGGCGTGGACTTTTTGCCCTGGGGATATTTCCACTTCCCTTGGTTTCGGGTTTTACTTTATCGGATGGAAGCTGTTGACGATTTCGTGCAGGTTTTCCAGGTCGTCCTGTAAATACCTTTCGGTGGAACTGATGTAACGATGTCCCGCCAAGTATTGAACCTTTCTTAAATTATATTGCCCTAACCAATTGGTAATTACACTTGCTCTTATTTGATTGATGTTCTCGACTTTGTGATTGGTCTTTTTCAGCTTTTTAATGATGTTGGTAATTGTGCCACTTAATCGGTCGTTGTTTGGTATCAATAAGCGTTCACTTCCTGCCTCGCCGGCAGGAAAGTCTATATTTCTACGCTCTTTTATTTCTTCCCTGATTTCTTTGATGTATTCTAGTAGTTCAATGACTTGCCAGGGTTTTAGTTCCAGTTCCCGTGCATTCATTTTCTTGTGTCCCGGAACATAGATTTTACCTTTGTAAACTTCTATGTGCCGGACTTCCAACGCTTTAAATTGGTCGTTGATAAGCCTTGATAGACCATCAGACCGACGATTATCCTATCTCTTTTTGCTGTTAATCTGTGGTATTGGTCTTTGATATTTTCAGTTTCGTAACTGTAATATAAATCCTCCAGTTCGT
>NZ_JAKHSK010000047.1 GCF_023499215.1 Zunongwangia pacifica | reverse complement strand
ACCAGCATCTCGAACAGCCTTATAAGACCAATGACAAAGCACGGTTTTTTTGCTTTCCCTTCTTCTATTGAAATCTAATCATTATTTCTCTTAAATCTACATGCAACAAACATAGGATGACGATTATGTAAGAATTCGCCTTCGGAATATCCTATTTCGATTCTTATTAGCATTAGCGCATTTTCAAATTAGCAAATCTTCAAATTGATTAAAGCTTTCAACAAAAAATAATTCAAAATTTAGCATTCAAAATAGTCTCTTGTCTATTTTCCAAGCTCTAACAGCGAAGCGGTCTAAACTAATGTCCATGTCCACCAGCAGCGCTATAATCGGCTGCTTTTAATTTTGAATATAAATCCCAAAGAATTACACCGGTACTTACCGAGATATTTAATGAATGTTTGCTTCCGGCTTGCGGAATTTCAATCACACCATCACTAGCCGAAACCACTTTTTGTTGCACGCCTTTGACTTCGTTCCCAAAAATCACCGCGATTTTTTCACCAATTTCAGGTTTAAAGTTATTCAGCATTACCGCACCTTCTGCCTGCTCGATAGAAAATACTTTTACGTTATCTTCTTTCAGTTTTTCAACTAAAGCTAAAGTATCTTCAACATGTTCCCAAACCACTGTTTCAGTAGCGCCAAGAGCAGTTTTCTGAATGTCTTTATGGGGTGGTTTAGCCGTGATTCCGCACAAATAAATTTTCTCGATCAAAAATGCATCCGCTGTTCTAAAAACCGATCCAATGTTATTCAGACTTCTAATATTGTCCAGAATAACGATAATAGGTGTTTTTTTAGCTTCTTTAAACTCTTCAACCGATTTGCGATTTAGCTCGCTGTTTTTGATCTTTCTGTTCTTCATGTGGCAAAAATAAAAATAATTGTCGGCTTTAACTTATCTATCCATTATGCGAAAATTTCAGAATCGATAATTTAAAACCGATTTTATATGAAATTGGGTGCGATTCTTTACAATTTTAGTAAATATGGAATGCTTTCAAAAAACTGGACTTTAAGCCTTAAGCTCGTGGTGCTATCGTTATTTCAAAGCTCAGCTTTTTTTATGATCTTTGGAGATCATTCAGTATTTAAGAAATATTCATCAAAAATTTTATGAAGAAATTACTCATTTCCCTTTTTACGATCCTTTTGGGAATAGGACAAAGTTTTGCGCAGGTCACCCCAAAATGGATCCGGTACCAGTCGATTTCACCCAATGGGGAAACCATTGTTTTCACCTACAAAGGCAATTTATATACCGTTGCTGCAAGTGGTGGCGATGCTAAGCAAATTACTTTTCATAAGGCACATGATTATATGCCGGTTTGGAGTAAGGACGGTAAACAAATCGCTTTTGCTTCAGACCGTTATGGAAATTTCGATGTTTTTGTAATGGATGCTTTAGGCGGCCCGGCAACACGGCTAACCTATCACAGCAACGACGAGCAACCCTTTAGTTTTTCCGCAGATAATCAATCGGTTATTTTTGGTGCCGTTCGCCAGGATCTCGCAGAGCACCGCCAGTTTCCGGCCAGTTATCAACCCGAATTGTATAGCGTTCCTGTTGCAGGTGGGCGTGTAGATCAGATTTTTACCATTCCGGCAGAGTATGTTCAGGTAAGTGACGATGGCAAAACAATGGTGTATCACGATAAAGTTGGTGGGGAGAACGAATGGCGTAAACATCATGTATCTTCGGTAACCCGGGATATTTGGAAGTACGATGTTGATAACGATAAGCATACCATGATTACTTCGTTTAAAGGAGAAGACCGCCAGCCGGTTTTTGATGAATCTGAGACGCATTTATATTACTTAAGTGAAGAAAGTGGCAATTTTAATGTCCATAAATTATCCTTAGAGAATCCAGATAAAACCGAGCAATTAACCGATTTTGATGATTTTCCGGTTCGTTTTTTAAGCTATGGCAATGGAACTTTGGCTTTTGGGTATGATGGTGAATTATATACCATGAAAGAAGGACAGACGCCTAAAAAAGTTGAGGTAACTATCAGAACGCAGCCTGTGGATAATAGTGATAATTATATTAGTATTAGAGACGGAGTAAAGGAAATGGAAGTTTCTCCAAACGGTAAAGAAATCGCTTTTGTAGCTCGCGGTGAGGTTTTTGTGACATCTGTAGATGGATCTTTAACCAAAAGAATTACCAATACGCCAAATCAGGAGCGTTTTGTGTCGTTTACACCCGATGGTAAATCGGTAGTGTATTCCAGCGAGCGTGAGGGAAAATGGAATATTTATAAAACCGAAATTGTAAGAAAAGAGGAGCCTTTTTTCTATGCTTCAACATTATTAAAAGAAGAAACGGTAATCGAGGCCGATACCGATAGTTATATTCCAAAATATTCACCAGATGGTAAAAAGCTGGCTTATATTTCAGGTCGAAGAACTTTACGCGTAAAAGATCTGTCTTCAGGAAAAGAAATCGATCTTTTAACCCCCGATGATCTGTTTACCATGAGTGATGGTGATCAATATTTTACGTGGAGCCCCGATAGTAAATGGATTTTGATGGATTGGGGGAAACTACTAAGTAATAATGAAGTATTATTACTAGCCGCAGATGGTAGTAAACGGGAAAATCTGACTGAAAGTGGTTACCAGGATTATTACCCAAAATGGGTGAATGAGGGGAAACAAATGCTCTGGTTTAGTAATCGAAACGGACTAAAAAGTTATGCCACCAGCGGAAGATCTGAAAGAGATGTGTATTCGATGTTTTTTACCCAGGAAGCCTATGATAAATTCAATATGTCTGAAGAAGATTATAAGCTGATGAAAGCTGTTGAAGAAGCTCAGAAAGCCGAGAAAGACGAGGAGAAAGAAGATGATAAAAAAGATAAAAAGAACAGGAAAGATAAGAAAGACGAAGAAGCTAAAGATTTGAAGTTCGATTGGGAAGGAATGAAAGAAAGAAAAAAACGCCTTACCACGCATTCCAGCAGTTTAAGCGATGCCGTACTTTCTAAAGATGGAGAGAAAATTTATTACCTGTCAAGTTTTGAGGATAAAAACAATCTTTGGGAAACCAATCTGCGTACCGGCGAAACCAAAATGTCGGTAAAACTAAATTCCAGAGGCGGAAGTTTAGTTTGGGATAAAAAGCAGGAAAATCTTTATCTATTAAGTGGTGGGAATATCTCTAAAATCGATGTCGATAAAGAAAAATCAGAAGCAATTAAGATTGCCGGAGATATGTATTACGATGAAGATGCCGAAAGGGAAAAAATGTTCGATCATGTGTATATAAGAACAAAGAATATTTTCTACGAACCCACATTCCACGGGAAAAACTGGGATTCGTTGTATGTTCAGTATAAAAAATACCTTCCGCATATAGGCAATTCGTATGAGTTTGCTGAAATGCTTTCTGAAATGTTAGGTGAACTTAATGTATCACATTCGGGCGCGCGCTATAGTAACCGAAGCGACGATGGCGACGAAACGGCTTCACTCGGGATTTTTATGGATTATGATTTTGAAGGTGACGGAATTAAAATTACTGAAGTCATCAAAGGAGGACCTTTAGATAAGGCAGCTTACGATATCGAACCGGGAATGGTAATTACCGCTATTGATGGGGAAACCATAGAGAACGATCAGGACATTGCGAAATACCTAAACCACAAAGCCAACAAATTTGTGTTACTGGAAATAAAAGATCTTGAAGCTAAAGCACCAAAACAAATTACCATGAAACCTGTTTCTTTGGGGGAAGAGCGTAATTTGTTATACAGGCGTTTTGTACGAATAAATCAAAAAGAGGTTGAGGAGAAAAGTAACGGAAAATTAGGTTACGTACATATCCCGGGAATGAGTGATGAGCCTTATCGTTCGATATACGAAGATATGATGGGTAAATATTTTGAAACCGAAGGGGTAATCGTTGATACTCGTTTTAACGGTGGTGGAGATTTGGTAGCCGATCTTGCCGCGTTCTTTACCGGAACACCTTTTATCACTTATGAGACTGAAACTAAAGTGGTGGGTGGCGAGCCAACATCACGATGGACAAAGCCTACACTTTCTTTATTTAACGAAAGTATGTATTCAGATGGGCATTGTTATGCCAGTGGGTATACCGATTTAAATATTGGTACAACTATAGGGATGCCGGTTCCAGGAACCTGTAGTTTTGCCGGCTGGGAAGGTCTTGCCGATGGTACACGTTGGGGAGTTGTTCCGGTAAGTGCTAAAAATAAAGCCGGTGAATGGATGGAAAACAATCAAACCGAACCCGATATTATCGTAAAAAATATGCCGGGCGTAATTAGCGAGGGTCGCGACCAGCAGTTAGAAAAAGGTATCGAGGTTTTATTAGATCAAGTTACTCAATAATCAAGATTAAATGCTCCAAGGCTTGCTCTACGGTAGTTTATTGAAGAGTAATTTTCTGTAAAACTCGAATTATAAAAGCTCCGAATTAATTTCTCGGGGCTTTTTTGTTTTAGATGTGATTTATAATTCCATTACTGCTTTAACATAATTTTCAAATTAGTAAATCATCGCATTTTGAAATTTTCTTACTTCCTGCGTCTAGTCTCCTGACTCAAAAAAGATTTCTCCATTGCGCTCCGCTTCAGTCGAAATGACTGGGAATTTCAATTATATTACTAAATTTTCAAATTGGCAGCCATCGGCCATCAGCACCGAAGCATTTAAAATTCAAAATTTAAAGTAATGTTCTCTTGATTCTTGGCTCCTGTCTCCTGACTCTTCAATTTTCAGCTATCAGCATTCAAAATATCTTGTCTCTTGTCTCATATCTAAATTCTAACTTCTAATCTCAAGAAAAAAAGGACCCAAATTTTAACGAATATTGAGGCTTATAAATTCAGGATTTAAGTTGAATAAAGCTGCCGTTTTAGTTATTTTTGCAACGTGAAATTTCTGTTTCCCATATTTGCATTTTTAATTGTTGTTCGGCCTGCTTTTCCGGTGGTGGAATATGTACTGAATTACGATTACATTAGTAAGGAGCTTTGTGAAAATAAAGATCGCCCTGAATTGGCCTGTAATGGGAAATGTTATTTAATGCGTGCACTGGCCGAAGCCTCAGAGAAAGAATCACAACAAAAAAAGGAAACTTCAGCAAAAAAAATAGAGATCCCTTTATTTTATGCTGAAAAACAACTGGTTTTAAACACCAATTTTGATACTGAGGCGATTGCTCATAATTTTGACGCAAAACCTCAGTTTTATCAGTTTTATTCACTTCAGGAATTCTTTCATCCTCCAATTATTTAAGTTAGTTATACTCGATATTCGAGTACACAAGTATTAATTTTTAGACTGCCTGAATTTTGGGTGGTTGGTAATTACGTATTTTAAAACTTAAAAGATTTCTATGAAACTTATAAATAGATTAGCATTGCTGTTAAGCCTTGCTTTACTGGCTGTTTCCTGCGCCGAAGATACTTCAGCTAAAAAAGAGCAATACGAAGAATTGTTTCACCAGGTTTTGGACGTACATGATGAGGTTATGCCTAAAATGGGTGATATTTCAGAATTATCTAAAGATTTAAAAGCCATAGCCGATACCAGTGCTACCGCTGAAAAATACCTGAAAGCCGAGCAGAAATTACAAGATGCCGATAAACTGATGATGGATTGGATGCATAGTTTTAGTGACGAGTTTGTGAAGAATAAAGCGAAAGTTCAAAAAATGAACAATGAAGAACTTCAGGAACAGATCAAAGCTTTGCAGGAAGAGCTTGGCGATGTGAAAGCAATGCAGCAAGCGGTAAATGCTAGTATAGAAAATGCACGCTCGCTTACTAATTAATTAGTATTAAGTATATGCGATATTGGGCCTTTTTCGTGGCCTTTTTTATCCTGCTAAAACCCATAATGCCCATTTTCGACTATATTTTTAATTATGATTATATAGTTACAGAACTGTGTATTAATAAAGATCGTCCAGATCTGGCCTGTAATGGTAAATGTTACCTAATGCAGTCCCTGGCCAGGCAGGCTGATAAAGAACACGAAGAAAAACGCGGAAATTTAGCCAATAGGTACGAGCTTTTTTTGCTGTATTTTGAAATCGATAAGGTGAATTTAGATAAAAAACCTTTGATTTTTGAAGATAGCGATAAGCATGTATTTCTTTATTTGGCCAACTATACCTTTCTCTTTGGTAAGAGAAAGGTAAAACCTCCTATTGTTTAAAATTCATTTTTTAAAGTAATGAAAATCGGCTTTAAAGAAGACCGATAGCCATTGCTATGTTTAAATTTTACCCGACCATCGGGATGTTCTCGAAATAGAGCATAATTTTCTTATAAATGCCTCTTGCGCTTGCTATAAGGTGTTTTTAGAGTATAAACATGGTTTCTGGCCAAATTAAAAAATCCTAAAAAACTCAAATTTTAAACAAAATGAATTTTAATTATATAAAATCTCTAGTATTAATTCTTGCTATTAGTATAACCGCATGTTCATCTGATGATGATAATAATTCGCTAAGTGGGGAAAACAAGTTAAGGGTTGAATTTGATAACGGTGTAAATGGAGATGACCTTTTGCTTGGCGCCGCTACCTATACCAATACTAACGGCGAAACGCTAACTATTAATCGTTTCAATTATATCGTAAGCAATTTTGTGCTTATTGATGCCGAAGGAAATGAATTTACCTATCCAAAAGACGATAGTTATTTTGTGATAAGTGAAGAAAATGAGCTTACCGAAGTTGTTTTAGAAAATATCCCTGCGGGGAAATATGTTGCCCTTAAATTTGGCGTGGGAGTAGATCAGGAAAAATACCAGCAGGGCGCTGAAGGACAAGGCAATTTTCTTCAGATTGCTGAAGACAATGAAATGATGTGGTCCTGGCAGGCAGGCTATAAATTTTTAAATTTTGAAGGGACTTTTACTTCTGAAACGGTAACAGAACCTACGGTTTTCCAGATCCACATGGGAAGCCACGGCAGTAGCCTGGATAATTACAGGGAAGTAACATTGCAATTACCAACTCAAGCATTGGTAAGTGATAATTTAAGTCCGGTGGTTCACATGGCGATAGATGCCAATCAGGTGTTGGATGGACAGCATAAAATCAAACTTTCAGAGAAAGCCGTCATCATGATCGATGAAGTTAAAAGCCCGCAGATCTCAGAAAACGTAAATGGAATGTTTCGGGTAGATCATGTTCATAATGGTGATAATATTCAGCATTAATTAAGGTAAAAAAGAATTGCAAACCAACCATTCTAGATGTTTTTGGGGTGGTTGGATTTGCATACTAAGACCTATAGAAATGATGATCAAAAAACGAAATACCTTAGTGGGGCTGCTGGTGATTTTGGGCTTGTACTCCTGTAGCGATGATGATGCGGAATATATCGCTATAAATAAGGAGTTAGAAATAAACGTTCCTGCAAACTTTCCCGAGGTCCAGTACGATTTAAGTGCCAATCCACCAACCGAAAAAGGTTTTGAGCTTGGTAAAAAACTGTTTTATGATGGTCGGTTGTCTTCAAACGGATTTATCTCTTGCGGATTTTGCCATGAGCAGCGCTTTGCATTTACGCATCATGGGCATCAGTTTAGTCATGGGATTAATGATTTAGAAGGTACCCGAAATGCACCCGCAGTGCAGAATATGGCTTTTCAAAAAGAATTTACCTGGGATGGAGCAACCTCGCATTTAGATTTGTTTCCTATAATACCAATCACCAATGAGGTAGAAATGGGAGAAACCGTATCTAATGTGATTTCAAAACTGAAAGAAGATACCGAGTATCAGCAGTTATTTGCTGAAGCTTTTAAAGATGGCGAAGTAAACAACGAATATTTCTTTAAAGCTTTATCGCAATTTATGGTGATGATGATTTCTTCAAATTCCAAATATGATAAATATGTAAGGGGAGAAGAAGGAGGAAGTTTTACTGAAATTGAAGAATATGGATATGAATTATTTCAGCAAAAATGTGCGTCGTGCCATAAAACCGATCTTTTTACAGACGATGCTTTTCGAAATAACGGATTGCCACCTTATCCCGGTATTAATGATATTGGCCGTGCCGAAGTGACCGGAAGTGTAGCCGATAATTATAAGTTTAAAGTGCCCAGCTTGCGAAATGTAGCAATTACGGCTCCTTATATGCACGATGGCCGTTTTGGGAGTTTAGCATCGGTACTTAATTTCTACGATAACGGCGTACAGGATTCAGAAACTTTAGATCCTATTCTAAAACAAAATAACCGGTTAGGGATCGATCTAAGTGCAGAAGAAAAAGAAGCTTTAATTGCCTTTTTAAATACCCTAACCGACGAAACTTTTTTAAATGATGAACGATTTGCAGAATATTAGGAACATACTGGTGCTTCTATTGGGTATTTTTGGCGGTACTTTTTTAAGGGCCGAAAGCTTAATAGATTCGACTAAGGTTTTTTCGGATTTTAATTTTGAAACTTCTAATGAAGATTCCGAATACAATAAAAACCTTAAAACGACTACCGAATTTTTCGAATTCGACGATTGTGATGTTTGTGGCTGCGGCAGTAGCGGTGGGAGTATGGGCTACGGTACTATTGGTAATGGTGATTTTGTTGGTTTAAGATACATTACGCAACAATACCAATCCCGGGACGGAATTTATAACAATTCTCCCTGGATCGATGAGAATTTTAATACCATGCAGGCCTGGGCAAGAATCCCCATAAGTCAGAAAATTAAATTGAATGTAATTGTGCCGTATCATTTTCATAATCGGCAGTTTGCAGATGGAACGTCGCAAAAGATTAATGGTTTAGGGGATATTAGTATTCTGGGTTTTTACCGGCTAATTTCACCAAAACTCGACGGATTTTTACCAGAACAGCAAACCAAATTTAAGCATAATCTCGAAGTTGGGGTAGGTGTGAAGCTTCCCACAGGAGAATACGATCGCGCCAATAATGAAGGCAGTGTAAACCCAAGTTTTCAGGTAGGGACCGGTAGTTGGGATGTGTTGCTGGCCTCAAATTATTCCGTAAGTCATAAAAACTGGGGCTTAGGGCTCCTTGCCAATTACACCATTAAAACTGAAAATGATCAGAAATATCATTTTGGGAATCAGTTTAATTATGGAGTAAATGTGTTTAGAACATTCAATACCATGAATGCAAAAACCTTTACTCCTGTTTCCATTAGTCCGGTTTTGGGCGTTTCAGGAGAAGTTTTTGGAGAAAATGAAAGTTATGGTTTAGCCGTGAAGGATACGAAGGGAAATGTTTTGTTTAGCCGAATAGGGGTAGAATCTACCTACGGAAAAATAGCAGGAGGGGTCAACGTAATGCTTCCGGTATCACAAGATTTAAATGGCGGCGCTGTTGAAGCCAAATTCAGATTAGGAATTCACCTGAATTTCGTGTTGTAAAAGCGAAAACTTCAGTAAAAAAGAAGGAGGCTGTCTAAAAACATCCAAAAACGTCATTCTGAACTTGTTTCAGAATCTCATCTCATTGATTTGAAATAGTTATGAGAACCTGAAACAAGTCCGATAGCTGTCGGAACAGGTTGACTAAAATTGAGTTTTTAGACAGCTTCTTTTTATATAAAATCATCTCAGAAATTTAGAAGGTAATTTCAGAATAAATAGTTTTCTAACTTCTAACTTCTAACTTCTAACTTCTAACCTCAAACTCAAAAAGATCTCTCCACTACGCCTGCCTGCCGGTGAGGCAGGGTCGAGATGACACCGAAATTAATTGTTCAAAATAATAGTCTATTCTCTAAATTCTAACAGCGAAGCGATCTAACATCTAATTTCTAACTTAAACTGTTTTCTGCACCACTTCAAACACACGCTGGCCGTCACATTTTAGGGTTTTAGAAGGATATTTTAGTAACAACGCATAATCGTGGGTAGCCATTAAAATGGTATTTCCGTTGCGGCTTATTTCCTGTAATACTTCCATCACTTCTACCGAGGTTTGCGGATCCAGGTTTCCGGTAGGCTCATCGGCAAGGATTAGTTCAGGATCATTTAAAAGCGCGCGGGCAATCGCTACACGTTGTTGTTCCCCACCAGAAAGTTGGTAAGGAAACTTAAAACCTTTGGTTTTCATACCCACTTTCTCTAAAACAAGATCGATTTTTTGATCCATATTGTTTTTGTCTTTCCAGCCGGTGGCTTTTAATACAAAAAGCAGGTTGTCTTTTATATTACGATCGGTCAGTAACTTAAAATCCTGAAAAACAATGCCCAGTTTTCTGCGCAAATAAGGAATGTCTTTTTCCTTTAATTTTCTAAGGTTAAAATCGACGATGGTTCCTTCACCTTCGGTTAAAGGAAGATCGCCATAAAGCGTTTTCATAAAACTACTTTTTCCGGTACCGGTTTTTCCTATCAGGTATACAAAATCACCTTTATTTACCGTAACATCAACTTCAGAAAGGATAAGGTTTTCACGCTGATAAATCGCAGCATTTTTAAGTTCTAGAACAACATTGGCCATAAATCAAAATTCTTTTCAGTATAAAACCTTTTCAAGGTTATCGCCCAAGACCTGTGCCTGGATATTTTATAAACAAACTAAAAACTGATGCCGAAATTATACAATTTCAGGCTTAATTTTTAGAAGGTTCTCGCAATACTTCACATTATAAAACTAAGGCTAAATATACAGTTTTAGTACACTGCGCAAGTACTTTTTTTTACATTAACATAATTATAGTGTTTAAATGGCGTTTAGAATTAAAGCATTAAATTATCTTTGATTACCAAACCTAAAAAACTATAAATGACAACCGGCAAACCTTACCTAATTGTTATTTTTCTTTTGGTGGCAAGTATTGGATTTTCTCAGCAATCTGCCATTTATACCAATGATCTTGTAAAATTTAATAAAGCCTTAGAATTGTATAATAACGAACAATATCTGGCGGCCCAAAAACTTTTTGCAGATGTTAAAGAAGAAGCAACAGACGAAAAAATTAAAGGCGATTGCGCATACTATGTAGCCAATGCCGCAGTGAGATTAAACCAACCAGGAGCAGATGAGCTTATGGAGCGTTTTGTTTCGCGATATCCTACCAGTACAAAAACAAATTCTGCTTATCGCGATGTCGCTACTTACTATTTTAATACCGGTAAATATCCACAGGCACGTAAGTGGTACGATATGGTAGATGAGAAAAGTATGAGCCGTGGCGAGTTGGAGAAATATTACTTTAATAAAGGATATGTATATTTTCAGACCAAGGATTTAGACCAGGCGAAAAATTACTTTAACAAAGTGATCGATTCTGAGCAATATGGTGCCCAGGCCAAATATTATATTGGGTATATGGCGTATGAATCTGATGATTACGACCAGGCGAATCAGTATTTTGATGAGGTGAAAGGAGACGAGCGTTATGGCAAGGAGCTTTCGTATTATCAGGCCGATATGAATTTTAAGCTTGGGAATTTTGAAAAAGCCATTCAGCTTGGTAAAGAGCAGTTACCAAAATCTAATGTGATGGAAAAATCACAGCTGAATAAGATTATAGGAGAAAGCTATTTCAATTTAAAACAATACGATCAGGCGATTCCTTATTTAAAAGAATACCAGGGTGTAAGAAGAAAATGGAACAATACCGATTATTACCAGCTTGGATACGCTTATTATAAGCAGGGAGATTATGCAAATGCGATTTCAGAATTCAATAAAATTATTGATGGTAAAAATGCGATTGCTCAAAATGCCTACTATCATTTAGCACAATCGTATTTAGAATCTGGACAAAAACAGCAGGCATTAAATGCGTTTAAAAATGCCAGTGAAATGGATTTTGATGCCAAAATCAAAGAAGATGCGATGCTGAATTACGCTAAACTTGGTTACGAAATTGGGAATAGTTACGAGAGCCCTTCTAAGGTTTTAATTACGTTTTTAGAAACGTATCCAAATTCGGCTAATAAAGCCGAAGCCGAAGAATTATTGATCAATTCTTTTATTACTTCGGGAAATTTTGAAGAAGCGATGAACCTTTTAGAAAGCAATAGAAATTTTGCAGATAAAGTGGCCTATCAAAAAGTAGCGTACTATTACGGACTTCAGCTTTACGAAGAAGGCGATTATTATGAAGCGATCAAGAATTTTGATAAAGCTTTAAAAGAACCCCGCGATCCAAAAATTACCGCAAAAGCAACCTATTGGAAAGCTGAAAGTGAATTCAACGTAAACAGAATTGACGATGCGATTATAGGGTACAAAGAATTTGGCGGAATGACCGCTGCTGCCGGCACCGATGAAAAGACCGATCTGGATTATAATATTGGATACGCGTATTTTAAGAAAAACGAGTACGACCGTGCGATCGAATATTTTAAAAGATACGCTGAAAATAGTCAACATGACGGAGCTAAAAGAAATGATGCTTATTTAAGGTTAGGTGATAGTTATTTTGTAAACAGCCAGTATTGGCCGGCAATGGAATCGTATAATGCAGCTATTGCAAACGGAGTTGGCAATGCCGATTATGCGGCTTTCCAAAAAGCGATAAGTTATGGTTTTGTAGATCGAAACGAACGTAAAATCGAAGATCTTTCAGGTTTCAATAGTAAATATCCACGATCTGCTTTTCGTGATGATGCACTTTACGAATTAGGAAATACCTATGTGGCGACCAATAACACCTCGCAGGCCATTTCAACCTACGATCGTTTAATTAGAGAAGTGCCAGGAAGTGCTTTGGTGCCTAAAGCGATGTTGAGACAGGGCTTAATTTATTATAATTCCAATCAGGGAGAAAAAGCGCTTAGCAAGTTTAAAAAAGTAGTAAGTGATTACCCAAATACACCTGAAGCGATGGAAGCGGTTTCTACCGCTCGTAATGTGTATGTAGACTTAGGTAGAACAGATGAATATGCGGGTTGGGTTAAAAATATTGATTTTGTAGAGGTTAGTGATGCCGATTTAGATAACACCACTTACGAAGCTGCCGAAAATCAATACTTAGCGAATAATACAACGCAGGCAAAATCGAATTTTGAGAAATATCTAAAAAGCTTCCCTAACGGAATCCATGCCATTAACGCGAATTTCTATTTAGCGCAATTGCAATATCGTGATGGCGATAAACAAGCCTCGGTGCCGCATTATAAATATGTTATCGCAAAGCCGAATAATGAATTTACCGAGCAGGCACTGGCACGACTTTCCCAGATTTACCTTGAAAAGTCACAATATCAGGAAGCAGTACCATTGTTACAGCGTTTAGAGCAGGTAGCCGGTGATACTCAAAATAAGATTTACGCGCAGTCTAACCTGATGAAATCTTACGACGAGATGAACCAGCCGGGACAGGCAGCAGCTTATGCCGATAAAGTTTTGGCGAATCCGGAAGCCGATAAACAGGCAAGAACAGATGCGCAATTAATTGTTGCACGATCTGCCATAAAATCGGGGAACGAAGCCAAAGCAAAAGCAGCTTATGCTGAAGTTCAAAAAACCGCAACTGGTGAATTAGCTGCAGAGGCATTGTATTATGATGCTTATTTTAAAAATAAGAGCAATAATTATGAAGCTTCTAATGCAGCGGTGCAGGTTTTAGCGAAAGACTTTTCAGGATATAAAAAATGGGGAGCCAAAGGATTGGTGCTTATGGCAAAAAACTTTTATCAACTTGGGGATGCGTACCAGGCCACTTATGTTTTGGATAATGTAATTAAGAATTTTGGTAAATATCCAGAGGTGGTTCAGGAAGCACAACAAGAGCTTTCCAGAATAAAAGCCGAAGAAGCAAAAACCAATTCTTCCGTACAAACCGGAAATAATTAAATCCTTACGAAAGGAATTTAACCTAACAACAATTTAAGAAATTATATATGAAATTTGTTTCAATAAAAAGGAGCTTGTTTTTATGTCTGTTTTTAGTAAGTGGTTTTGCTTTTGCGCAAGATCCAATAGACAGTGAAACAGTAACGGTGGTAAAACCCTATTCGCCATCGGTTAGGGAAGCTTCTAAAATAAAAGCAGTGCCGGGAAAAGCAGATTCGGTAAGCACTACGAAAAAGGCAGTAAAATATACTATTTTCTCGGTTCCGGTAGCCTCAACATTTACTCCCGTAAAAGGTAGGGCAACCAGGGTAGAGCGCGTTCGCCCTCCTAAAGCTTATGATAATTATGCCACTGTAGGCTTGGGGAATTATACCAATGCTCTAGCCGAATTTTATAGCAATGTCGAAGTAAACCGCGATCATGATTTTGGGGTTTATTTGCTCCATAATTCTTCTCAGGGAGGGATAGACGGTGTATTGTTAGACGATAAGTTTTATAATACTTCCCTTAATCTTAACTACGGAAGTAAAGACCGTGATTATTCCTGGAATACCGAGCTTGGAGCGCAACATCAGTTATTTAACTGGTATGGAGTTTCTGAAGCCATCCCAATGACCGATACTGAAATTCTTAATACAATAGATTCAAAGCAAAACTATTATTCGGTATTTGCCGGTGGAAATATAGAGCTTTATGATTCGTTCTTTAAAACTGCCGATCTTGAAATTAGACAAACCGGTGATGCTTTTGGAACTTCAGAACAAAAAGTAGATCTAAATAGTACGTTAGAATTTAATATTGCAGACGAGCTGATTACTACAGATGTTCAGGCCAATTTTGTAAACGGTTCGATGGATAGAATTTATGCTGAAAATGTAGAAAATAAATACACATTTTTAAATGTGGGAGTGACTCCAAGTTTATTAATTCTAAGAAATAATTTAACCCTTAATATAGGAGCAGCATTTTTCTATGGTCTGGATACAGAAAATAGTGACAGTAACTTCTACTTATATCCAAAGGTTACTGCCAGTTATAAGTTGGCCGGTGATTATTTTACGCCGTACGCAGGTTTAGAAGGTGGTCTTAAACAAAATTCGTATTATAATTTTGTACAGCAAAATCCTTATGTTTCACCAACGGCTATGGTCGCTCCAACAGATAATATGTACAATTTTTATTTAGGGGCTAAGGGGAAGTTAACTAATACTATTTCTTATAATTTTAGAGGAGGCTATAATGCAGAAGATGTAAAACCTCTTTTTGTAAGAAATGCTTACGACCCTAGCATTATGGAAGGTTATGCCTACGGAAATTCTTTTGGTGTAGTGTATGATAATGTAAAAACACTTTCGTTTTTCGCGAATCTTAGTGCAGATGTTAGCGATAATTTTAGATTAGGAATTACAGGAGAATTTTTTGATTATGATACCGATCGCGAACAAGAAGCGTGGAACTTACCAAATTATAATGCCGAGCTAACTGCAGATTATCAAATTACCGAAAAATGGTATACCGGTGCGAATCTATTTTTAGTAGGAGAGCGAGAAGCTATGGCAATTGTAGATAATCGACCGGTAGACGGCGGTATAGATAGAGAACCCATTACTTTAGATAGTTATTTTGATGCGAATGCACATGTAGGATATCGTTTTAATGACCAACTCTCAGTTTTTGTAAAAGGCAGTAACCTTTTTAATAATGATTATCAGCGCTGGAGTGATTTCCAGGTACAGGGCTTACAGGTTTTAGGAGGAGTAACCTATAAATTTGATTATAATTAAGAGACTTTAGATAGTGTAAACAAAAAGGCGATCAGATTATTTGGTCGCCTTTTTGTTTTATTAAACTATAAATATTTTGTTTAATTCCTACAGGCAATTTAAAAACTTCTTAGTTTTGCCTCACAAGATTGATAACAATAAGAAAACATGGGATCACGAAAATTAACAATCTTTGTATGTTAATTTGTATCCAAATTTGTCTATAATCTAATAGAAGTTAATGGCTAAAAAATTTAAACGAATTAACCGGGATCGTCCTTATTTAAATATCCTGGATTTTCTTGTAAAGGAAAGAACCTTCCTGGCAATTATTATGGTAGGTCTTATTGTTGCCGGTATCTCTACCGGTTATGGTAGAGCCGCAATGTGGGTAGGGTTCTTTTTTGCCGCTTATGCAACTGTAGCTAATGATAGTATACAATCTTTAGGAACTTTTATTGAAAGTAACAAAGCTAAAAAATGGTGGATTTTGTGGCTTTTTGTGGGGACAATATTTTTGGTAACTGTCTCTTGGAGTTTTTTTCATTACGACGGCGATGTCACCTATCAACGACTTTTAAATCCTGACGGATCTTCAGATTATCCGCATCCCGAAAAGTTTAGTTTCTTCCAGATTATCGCTCCACTGGTACTGCTAATCCTTACCAGAATGCGAATGCCGGTTTCTACGACTTTCCTTATACTAAGTGTTTTTAGTGCAGATACCTCTGGGATCACTTCAGTAGTTAGCAAAAGTTTATCGGGCTATGTAATGGCTTTTGTGCTGTCTTTTGCAGTATGGTATTTATCTTATAATGCGATTAGAAAATTCTTTAAGAGTAGAAAAGCACATACCGGCTGGATGGCTGTACAATGGATTGTTAGCGGTTCACTTTGGGCGGTTTGGGTAATGCAGGATGGCGCCAACATTGCCGTTTTCTTGCCAAGGCATCAAAGTTTATTTCAGTTTATCATATTTGCGGTAACCATCTTTTTAGGCTTGGGATTATTATTCTATTTACGCGGTGATCGTATTCAGGAAGTAGTCAGTGAGAAATCCCGAATTTCAGATATCCGTGCAGCAACTTTGGTCGATTTAACCTATGTTTTATTGTTAATCTATAAGCTTTTTATAAGTACCGTGCCTATGAGTACCACCTGGGTTTTCCTTGGGGTTATTGGTGGTCGTGAGATTGCGATAAGCCTGGCTCGTAAGAAAAAAGGAAAAAAACATCGCAATAAGGCTTTTAGATTAATTGCCAGGGATTTCACTTATGCCTTTTTAGGTTTAATTATTTCTGTAGCCCTTGCTGCTGCAGCCAATAAAAGTATTCGTGATGCGATTTTTGCAGGAATTACCGGGTAATTTCTAAAAATCACTTCTTAAAACATATAATTTTATACAAATGCACCTTAGCTTAGGTGCATTTTTTATTTTTACAACTTATCCTAAAAAGTGAACTATGCGAAAGATTTTTACAATTTTTATACTATCAGTTATTCTGCTTTCCTGTGAATCTAAGCAGCAGGTAGATTTAATTGTGACCAATGCCAAGGTTTATACGGTGGATGAAGGTTTTTCTATAGCTGAAGCTTTTGCCGTAAAAGACGGTAAATTTGAAGCTATTGGAACCACGTCAGAGATTACCTCGACGTATGAAGCGAAGGAAACACTGGATGCTGATGGTAAAACAGTTTATCCGGGGTTTATCGATGCTCATGCACATTTTTATCGGTTAGGCCTTCAGCAGCAAATGGTAAATTTAGTGGGTACTAAAAGTTACGAAGAAGTTGTATCAAGAATCGTTGAATTTCAGCAAAAAAATAATAAAGCCTTTATCACCGGTGGTGGCTGGGATCAAAACGATTGGGAAAATAAAGAATTTCCTACTAAAGATACTTTAGATCGATTATTTCCGGATACGCCTATTGCTTTAAGCCGAATCGATGGCCATGCTTTGCTTGTTAACCAGGTGGCATTAGATAAAGCAGGGATCACTACACAAACTCCTTTTGAAGGTGGTGATATCGAACAGAAAAACGGAGAGTTAACCGGAATTCTGGTCGACAATCCTATGCAGTTAATTTTTGATGCGCAACCAAAACCCACCGAAGACGAAATGGCTGAAGCCTTGATGACTGCTCAAAAAATGTGTTTTGAGTATGGTTTGACCACTGTTGTAGATGCTGGTATCGATCGTAAAGTGATCGAACTTATGGATAGTTTGCAACAACATCGGGATTTTAAAATGAGAATCTATGCAATGATTAGCAATACCGAAGAAAACCTTAATTATTATCTGGATAAAGAACCGTATAAAACGGAACGCTTAAATGTACGATCGGTAAAATTTTATGGTGATGGTGCTTTAGGTTCACGCGGAGCGGCTTTAAAAGAAGAATATAGTGACCGTCACGGCCATTTTGGGGCACTGCTATCGCCGATAGAAACCTTTAAAGAGGTAGCCAATAAAGTTGCGAAATCAAAATACCAGTTAAATACGCATGCTATCGGTGATTCAGCTAATTATGTGGTATTAAAAACTTACGATTCTTTGCTAAAAAATGATCCTGATCGTAGATGGCGAGTAGAACATGCTCAAATTATCGATGAAGGAGATTTTAAATATTTCAGTAAAAATATCATTCCTTCGGTACAGCCTACACATGCCACAAGCGATATGTACTGGGCAGAAGATCGTTTAGGAGCAGACCGACTTAAAGAAGGAGCCTATGCTTATAAAAAGTTGTTAGATCAGGCAGGATTAGTGGCTTTGGGAACCGATTTTCCGGTAGAGCAGGTGAGCACGTTTTTAACCTTTTATGCTGCGGTGGCCAGAAAGGATACCGAAAATTATCCGGAAGGCGGATTTATGAAAGAGGAAGCCTTAAGTAGAGAAGAAACTTTAAAAGGAATGACTATTTGGGCCGCTTATGCGAACTTTGAAGAAAATGAAAAGGGAAGTATCGAAAAAGGAAAGTTTGCCGATTTTATTATGTTAGATAAGGACATTATGGAAGTAGAAGAAAACGAAATTCCTAGCCTAAAAGTATTGGAAACTTACCTGGGTGGAGAAAAAGTGTTTTAAAAAACAGAAAACAGTATCTTTGCTAAAAATAAAAACTAAAAGATGGATAACGGAATATACGCTAAGTTTCACACCACAAAAGGTGAAATTTTAGTAGCATTAGAATATGAAAAGGCTCCGGGAACAGTAGGGAATTTTGTAGGTCTTGCTGAAGGAAACTTAGAAAATGAGGCGAAGGCACAGGGAACACCTTATTACGACGGATTAAAATTTCACCGCGTAATCCCAGATTTTATGATCCAGGGAGGTGATCCCCAGGGAACTGGATCTGGTGGTCCTGGTTATAAGTTTGATGACGAAATTCATCCAGATCTTAAGCATGATGCCCCGGGTAAATTATCGATGGCAAATGCAGGTCCCGGTACTAACGGAAGTCAGTTTTTTATTACTCACGTAGAGACGCCATGGTTAGACGGTAAGCATACGGTATTTGGAAGCGTGGTTGAAGGACAGGAGGTTGTAGATAGCATCGCCCAGGGTGATAAGATCGAAAAACTAGAGATTATTCGTGAGGGAGAAGAAGCTAAAAATTGGAATGCTGTAGAAACTTTTCGTCAGTTTAATGGTGCGAAAGCCGAGCGTGAAGCTGCTGCCCTAAAGCAACAGGAAGAGCTGTTGGGGAAATTAGCTCAGGGTTTTGAGAAAACTGATAGCGGTTTACGCTATAAAATTGAAAAAGAAGGAGACGGTAAACAAGCCGAAAAAGGGAAAACGGTTTCTGTACACTACAAAGGTCGCTTGGCAGATGGTACTGTTTTTGATTCTTCTTATAAAAGAAATCAGCCTATCGAGTTTCCTGTAGGGGTTGGTCATGTAATTGCCGGTTGGGACGAAGGTATTTTAAAATTAAAAGTTGGTGACCAGGCAAGATTAGTGATCCCTTCGCATCTTGGATATGGTGAGCGTGGTGCCGGTGGAGTTATTCCGCCAAACGCAACTTTGATTTTTGATGTAGAATTGATGGATGTAAAATAATCCGGAATAATCATAAAAAAAGCTGCTCGACCGAGCAGCTTTTTTTATTGACACCGCGCCAAAGGGTTTAATATCCTGTCCCGATAGCAATCGGGATGCCTTGGAATTGAAATTTTGTCTCTATCCAAAGCCTCATGGGCTTGCCCCGGGGTAGTTTACGATTCTTTTTTTAAGAAATTAGTCCAAATTTGGCTGCGGAGTCATCCTTAAATAAGGCTTAACCTCTTTATATCCTTTTGGAAATAGCTCTTTAGCATCCTCGTTAGAAACGGCTGGGCTAATCACCACTTCTTCACCGTGTTTCCAGTTTGCAGGTGTTGCTACTTTGTGATACGCCGTTAGTTGTAAAGAATCGATAACACGAAGGATTTCTTCAAAATTTCTACCGGTACTTGGTGGATAGGTTAATGTTAACTTCACTTTTTTATCAGGACTAATAATGAAAACAGATCTTACCGTCGCTTTGTTATCTTCGTTTGGATGGATCATTCCATAAAGATTGGAAACATTTTTATCCTCATCAGCAATAATTGGATAATTAAGTTTTACTTCCTGAGTTTCCTCAATGTCTTTTACCCAACCTTTGTGCGATTCCAGATCGTCGATACTTAAGGCAATTACTTTAGTATTACGTTTATCAAATTCTGGTTTGTAATTGGCTACAGTTCCTAATTCTGTCGTACAAACCGGAGTGTAATCTGAGGGATGAGAGAATAATATGCCCCAGCTATCGCCAAGGTAATCGTAAAAGTTTATTTTTCCTTCAGTAGTTTCAGCATCAAAATTTGGTGCGGTATCTCCTAATCTTATATTGCTCATAATTCTGATCTTTTTAAATTGAACTCAAAATTAAAGAAAATCAAATCAATTAACCTAGTAAATCGATAGGATAATTTTGATTTAGGAAAAGTTTAACCCTGTATTAGCATTTCAGAAGCAAGCATAGATAGTTTTACAGTACACTTTTATAGCAAAGAATGTTGTCGCAAGCATTTTAAAGAAGATAGGCACAAAATAGATGAATAGATATGTCACGTGAAAAGTATGGCGAAATCAAAACATTTTTAAATCAAAAGAGCATTGTCTTAGGGAAGATGCCTATTTGTATGTTGATATTTTAAATTAATGAATCTTCATGTCTGAGAAAAGTCCAGCAAGGGCGTTCATCTTGGAAATCCCACAACTGCGTTTTTACTATTATAATACTAAAAGGTATTTTTATAGATAACTTTCATATAATCAATAGGAAAATCTTGATTTGTGTCTCAATAGGTTCATTTATATGAAATGCAGGAGCTACCTTATGCAAAGCTTTTTTATGAAATTGTTAATTTGGTAGTTACAGTTTAAAATTCATATAGATGTTAAAAAAAATCTTAAATTAGTATAAAATTAACAAATACCTAAGTTGGTTATTGTTAGTAAAATACATCCCTAATATCCCTTATCCCTAATGGAAAAAATCTCCGATTATAAATACGTGCTTGATGAATCTTCTATAATTGCTATTACAGATCAAAAAGGGATCATTACCTACGCGAATGATAATTTTTGCAAAATATCCAAGTATTCCGCAGAAGAATTAGTGGGAAAAGACCACCGCATTATAAACTCTGGATATCACTCCAGTGACTTTATCAAAAACCTCTGGTCTACCATTGCAAAAGGTAAAGTTTGGAAAGGGGAAATAAAGAATAAGGCCAAAGATGGTACTTACTATTGGGTTGACACTACCATTGTCCCATTTTTAAATAGTGATCGTAAACCCTATCAGTATATCGCTATTCGTTCTGATATCACAGATAGAAAAAGAGGAGAAGAAGAATTGGAAGATTCCTTAAAGGAAGTTTCAGATTACAAATATGCTCTTGATGAATCAGCAATTGTCGCAATTACGAATCAAAAAGGGATTATTACCCATGTAAATGATAATTTTTGTGAAATTTCAAAATATACGAGATCTGAACTTATTGGTCAGGATCACCGTATCATAAACTCTGGATATCATTCTAGTGACTTTATTAAAAACCTTTGGTCTACCATTGCAAAAGGTAACGTATGGAAAGGAGAAATAAAGAATAAGGCCAAAGATGGCACTTATTATTGGGTAGACACTACCATTGTTCCTTTTTTAAATAATGATCACAAACCTTATCAATACCTTGCCATACGTTCTGATATTACAGATCGAAAAAGGGGGGAAGAAGAGTTGAAAGATTCCTTAAAGGAAGTTTCAGATTATAAATATGCTCTTGATGAATCAGCAATTGTCGCAATTACAAATCAAAAAGGGATCATTACCCATGTCAATGATAATTTTTGTAAGATTTCAAAATATACGAGGTCTGAACTTATTGGTCAGGATCACCGCATTATAAACTCTGGATATCATTCCAGTAATTTTATCAAAAACCTTTGGTCTACCATTGCAAAAGGTAACGTATGGAAAGGAGAAATAAAGAATAAGGCCAAAGATGGCACTTATTATTGGGTAGACACTACCATTGTTCCCTTTTTAAATAATGATCGCAAGCCCTATCAATACCTTGCGATACGATCTGATATTACAAGCAGAAAAGAAGGGGAAGAACAGATTAGGGCAAATAATCTAAAAGCAATTGAATACGCGCGTATACTCGAATTAAAAAATACACAGCTCATGGATTTTTGTAATATTATTTCTCACAACCTAAGAGCTCCTTTAGTAAATATAGCGATGTTGGTTGATTTCATAGAACAATCTCAGGAAGATTTTGAGCGTAATGACTTACTCTCAAAAATGAGACCCGTAGTGAGCAATCTAATGGATATTTTTGATGGATTGGTAGACTCTATACAAATAAGACAGGATGTCGAAATAAAACTTGATAAAATACTGGTAGAAAAATGTTTAGGAAGAGTTTTAAAAAGCTTTAATACGCAGATTCAAAAATACGATGCCACTATTGAAGTTGATTTTGAAAAAGTTCCTATTATCTATTTTCCTACCAAATATATGGAAAGTATCTTATCAAATTTGATAAGTAATGCATTGAAATATAAATCACCAAACCGAAAACCTTTAATCAGCATAAAAACAGAACAGAAAAGAATGGGTACAACGCTATTATCAATAAGTGATAATGGAGTAGGTATAGATTTAGAATTGCATAAAGATAACCTTTTTAAAATAGGCAAAACCTTTTATAAGCACCCTAATGCTAAGGGGTTTGGCTTGTTTATGACAAAAACACAGGTTGAAGCAATGGATGCTGAAATCTGGGCAGAAAGTCAACTTGGCAAAGGCACTACCTTTTTCATCGAATTCAAATCCCAATCCCAATCCTAAAACACATAAGATATATGCCGCCCATAAAAATAATTACCCTAATTGATGATGATCAGGTTTATGTTTTTTTAACGAAGAAAATGATCGAGAAAACCAATCTTGTAAAAGAAGTCCGGGTTTACGAAAATGGCTTAGATGCTATAAATTTTATAAAAGAAAACATGGGTAATTTAGATGAATTACCAGAAATCATTCTTTTAGACCTTAGCATGCCAATAATGGACGGTTGGCAGTTTCTTAAGGAGTTCGTAAAAATTAACCCTTGTATTGGAAAAAAGATCACCATTTATATACACTCTTCTTCCACTTCACTAGCCGATATTAAACGCGCAAAAGAGATTGAAGAGGTTTCAGATTACATCGTCAAACCGGTTAGTAAAAGCAGCTTAATAGAATTGATTAAAAATTTTATAAATCCCGACGATCCCCTTAAATTATCTAAGGAATAATTCGATAATAGAGATTAAGTGCTCCAAGGCTTGTCTGGATATTTAATTAGTATAAACCAAATTAAACCTGTTTCCATTTAATATTACAACCAATGCTTGGTTTTTGGTCTTCAGAAACTTTTTCTCCGGCAAGAATAGCGTCCATGGCCTCTCTTAGATCTTTTCCGGTAACCGGTTTTTCATTTCCGGGACGGGAATCATCTAACTGGCCACGGTATGCAAGTTCTAAATTTTCATCGAAAAGAAAGAAATCTGGGGTGCAGGCAGCATCATAAGCTTTTGCTACACTTTGATCTTCGTCGTATAAATAAGGGAACGTATAGCCTACAGTCTGTGCCGTTTTCTTCATTAATTCGGGACGGTCATCGGGATAGTTTTCTACATCGTTGCTGGAAATGGCAACGATCCCAAATCCTTTGCCCTGATATTCTTCGCCTATTTTAGTAATTTCAGAATTTACATGTTTAACAAAAGGACAGTGGTTGCAAATAAACATTATTAGGGTGCCTTTAGGTCCTTTTAGTGCTTCTAAATCGAATGTATTGTCTGTTACCGTATCGTATAATTCAAACTCTGGAGCTTTAGTTCCCAAAGCCAACATATTTGATGGTGTACGTGCCATAATTTTTTACTATAAATTTACAAAATTGTAATCTAGAATATTTAAATTTCCCTAGAAATACAAATGCTATGGAAATAAGTTGGAAAGACTTTGAAAAAGTCGAAATGCGGGTAGGAACGATCATCGAGGTAAATGAGTTCCCTGAAGCCAGAAAGCCCGCTTATAAATTAAAGATTGATTTTGGAAAACATATAGGTTTTAGAAAAACATCTGCACAAATCACCAAAAATTATAATCCTAAAAACCTGTTGGGAAAACAGATCATCGCCGTTATTAATTTCCCAGATAAGCAAATCGCTAATTTTATGAGCGAATGTCTGGTAATGGGGGCCGTAGGGGAACATAATGATATCACGCTTATCGAACCCGGTTTAGCGGTAGAAAACGGATTGAAAATCGGTTAAGATCTTTCAGAAATAACAATACCCAGGATTCGGTAATTTTGAAGTGATTTTTTCACTTCAAAATTACCGATCTTTTTTCTCCTGGTCTTCCAATAGTTTTCTTATATCTTTTTTATTTCCGTAGATTACCATAATATCTCCTTTATAAAGCTTCGTTTCTGCAGAAGCGACACCTTTAATATTAGTGATTTTTTTTGCGCATCCCAGGTCGTTTTTACCTTCAGTCACTTTCATTGTGGTTAAAATGATAAGATCGTAATCTTCCCTGAAGCGTATTTCTTTTAATGTTTTATTATCGTATTCATTAGGCACCTGAATTTCAACAATACTATAATCATCGTTAAGCTCAAAGCTATCGACCACCCCACGCATATTCAGCTTTTTAGCCCAACGCTCGGCTGTTTCTTCTTCAGGGTGAATAATTTCATCTACACCCATGGCTTCCAGCACCATTTCCTGTAGTCCCTGCTGTGCACGACTAATAAGACGCTTAACATTTAGTTTTTTCATTAGGGCTGTGGCCATAACGTTGGCACCCTGATTTTCTCCAATAGCAACTACTACAACATCGGTATCCCTTAAAGGCAGGTTAGAAACCGCCGCAGACTCTGTTGCGTCTAGATTAATGGCATGGGTAATTTTGTCTTTAATAGCCTCGATACGATCCATACGAAGATCTACACCAATAACTTCATTGTTCAGTGCAGTTAACTTTTGCGCTAAAGAAGAGCCAAAGTTTCCCAATCCAATAATGATATATTTCATAATTCTACTAGTTAATTAAAACTTCCTCGGTAGGAAATTTATAATTTAAATGTTTTACATCAGCCAAAAATGCCGCCATTAGCGTAAGCATGCTTACTCTACCTGCAAACATGGTGATGATGATTACAACTTTTGATGCCCCTGAAAAACTTGCTGTAATCCCTAAGCTTAATCCCACGGTGCTATAGGCAGAAATACACTCGAAGGCAACATCCAGCAGATGCATCTCGGGATCAAAATAAGAGATCATTAAAATAGATAATCCTACAAAAAGTATTGACAGGGTCATGATCGAAAAAGCTCTTCGTAAGGAGTTGTTTGCGATTTCCCGGTTATAAACTTCTACCCGATCTTTACCCTTGGCCAGGCTTAAAAAGTTAAGCGTAGCTATCGCTATGGTACTGGTTTTAATACCACCACCTGTAGATCCCGGCGAAGCTCCAATCCACATTAAGAACATAATGACCATGATGGTAGAGAAATTTAAGGCACCCATGTCGACCGAGTTAAAACCGGCTGTTCTTGGGGTAGACGAACCAAAGAATGAAGCTGCCAGTTTCCCTAGGAAACTATAGTCTTTTAAGGTGTTTTTATATTCAAAGAACATAAAGAAAATAGTACCGCCCACAAGTAAAACCGCCGTAGTGATTAATACAATTCTCGAATTTAAATTTAATACCCATGGCATGTGGACCGGCTGGTCTGGTCTTTTAAGTCGTAAAAAGTTCTTTTTAATAAAATACTTGCCGAATTTATAAATGTTCAGAACGATGGGGAATCCTAATCCCCCAAGAATAAAAAGCACCGATAAAATGATGTGCAGCGGAAAATTAAAACGATATTCGGGTTGATATAAACTATACTCTAAAGTAGAAAATCCAGCATTACAAAATCCTGAAATGGTATGAAAAACCGAAAAGAAAATACGGTCACCAACGGTTTCAAATAATTTAGGATCTAAGCTTATATAGATTAAAAGCGCGCCTATAAATTCGAATACAAAAGTGATGAATAGAATCTTTTTTAATGCTGAAAAAACTTCACCAAGCGTTTCAGAATCGGTGACGTTTTTCATCATTAGCTGATTTTCATAAGAGGTGCTTCCGCGGAAAAAATAACTGAAATAACTCGCAAAAGTCATGATTCCCAATCCTCCTAACTGAATTAAAACTAAAATAATACTTTGCCCGAAGGTTGTAAAATAACTACCGGTATCGACCACAATAAGTCCTGTGACACAAACCGCACTGGTAGAGGTGAATACGGCATCTAAAAACGTGATCCCATCGTGCGTGGCCTTAGGGAGCATAAGACACAACGCTCCTAATAAAATAAGGATTAGAAAACTGATAATGAATAATTGCGCCGGATTAATAATTTTCCTATCGATCTTTAGTTCGAACCTGGATAATTCCCGGATAAAATAAATGATGATGGCCAGATAGATCCAGCCCATTTTATTAAAAAATTCAAAGATCAATATATTCTCTCTAATCACGTTGATCTGAGCCAGGGCTAAAAGACCAAATAAGGAGAAAATAATCGTATCAAAAACTCTTACTTTTTTTGGAAAACGCTCATTAGCGATAAAATAACGTAAGGCAATAGAAGGAATTCCAACAATAAGGGTAATAAAATAAAAGGTCCTTATCTCGATTTCAACAAATTTCTCGTGAGAAAACCCTAAATCAAAAATTATGGCAATTACGGCAAAGAAACTTAGCCAAAAAGAAAACCTTCTTAGGTACTTTAAAATTTTATATTTACTCATACACTACTGAAATTGTAGTAAAATTAAGTTCAGTTTGTTGTAGATCGAAGTACGCCACACTTTAAAATTTAGCGCAAGATAAATAGAAAACCAGAGACTTAAAGAAAGATTATTTTAAATAAAACACAAAATTTACTCGATAATCGATAAGCAGTCGCTGTTGGGTTTCAAGTTTAAAAGTTAAAGGTTTAAAGCGGTGTTTTCCTATCTTCATTTTCACCTCAACACATTTTCAAATTATCTTACTTTCAGTTGAACGAGATCTCTCCACTTCGCCTGCCTGCCGGCGAGGCAGGGTCGAGATGACGAAGCACGGTTTTTTTTGCTTTTTCTTCTTCTATTGAAATCTAATCGTTATTTCTCTTAAATCTATCCTCCCCAGACATAGCATGGCGTTATCGTGCTGGTTCTTGTTTCTTGTTTCCAGAATCCAGCTCTGTTTTCAGTATACAGTTTGGAGCCATGAACATCCCTAATTAGTGTTGACCGTTTTTAAATTTACATTTCATTATTAAAAATAGTGATTGATTGATTCTGAAAAGTACTTTTCAGAATCAATTTCTTTTCATAGGCTATCGGACT
>NZ_JAKHSK010000046.1 GCF_023499215.1 Zunongwangia pacifica | reverse complement strand
ACAGTTATACCTGAATGAATTTATCTACAAACTCAACAGAAGATATTTCGGAGAAAAACTCTTCGATAGGCTCGTTATAGCAGGAATTACAGGTTATGACTAATTGCGGATAATCAATAAAAATTTCTAAATTCGTAAATCTTGGAACTATAGCAGTTAAATGTGGGGAATGTTATAAAGTTCATTACTCCCGCCTCAGATGAAGATCTAAACCAAATATTTGTGGTATTGGGAGTTATGAAAACATTGCAACCCATATCTCAAATTTAGGATTATTATAACCTCTAGTAAATACTGGAATTGGTGAAGAATTTCAACGAGATGAAATCCAAACTGCTGACCTTATAGGCTATCATATGACGATTGAAACCATTGAGGCCGGAAAATTAGAAGGAACCGTTATTCAGGTGAAAGATCATATGGTCTTGCTTGAGCTTACCAAAACAGATCATGGCGTAAAATCTAATGTGGTTTTAACGATTAAGCTGAGTATGGTAAAGAATATAACGGAACGCTATTTGTAAACTAATGCATCGAAAAGCTCAGGTCTTAGATGTTGACTTGCGTGGATCAATTTAAATTGATTTAAGACTGATTTTACTGAAATCCATACGATTTAGTAATTTAGTAAAACCACGCTTTCATTTTTACGTAATTACGTAGGTATTGAAAGAAGACGGGAGGGAAAAGCTTACCCTACTAAACTTATCCCTCCCTTAACTTAGAAGTTGCAGACAATATTACTATTCTTAAAGGATATTTCCTGCATGCGAAACCTTACTAAAAGTAAGGTTGTGTTGTTATCCACCCTATTCAACCTTACTTTTAGTATGGTTGTGGAGTACTCTAAACTCCTTTTTCAAATCTAAATTTGCCGATGGAGCAATTTTTAGATTTAGTTAGTTAGTAAAAGCAGCTTTGCTGCACGAGTAAAAGAAGAATGTTTAGGTATATTGTTATAAGCAATGAAACGGAAACTGTACGTCAGGTTACTTATCAATTAAGTAACTTTCCAGAATTTATTTGCCTAAACATTACTTCTAATTTTGACGAAGCTTCCAATGTAATTCTTAAAGAAAGCCCCGATCTTATTTTTTTGGATCTCGATATGAGACTTCCCGATATAAGCTGTTTTGAGTTTGTAAACCAACTATTTCAATACACCGATAATCTACCCAATTTTGTAGGCCTATCAGAAAGTAAAGAAATGGCTTATCTAACCATAAAAAATGATTTCGTTGATTATATTCTTAAGCCGGTTAGCGAATTCGAAATGCGAAAATGTATGCTGCGCTTTAAAAAAAAGGCGAGTAAACAGATCAGTAGGCTATGCCTCAAAAATAATTCCGATTACCATTATATTGATATTGATGATATCCTATACCTACAGGCAGATAACAATACCACCGATATTTTCTTAAATACAGGAAATAAAATTGCCGCCTTCGAAACCCTGAAAAAGTTTCAGGAAAAGCTACCTAAATTCTTTATTCGTATACATAACAGCTACATTATTAATTCACAACAAATTAATCGAATTAATTTTGGAAAGTCTAAAATTAGCATGAAGGCTAATTTTGATACTGTTAACCTACCATTCTCCAGAAAATATAAAGATTCTGTTAAATTTTTTAACGATACAATGATTGCTGATCAATTTGCAACCGTGCTGAACTAAGTCAATTACCCTGATTTTTTTACTACTTACTATGTAGGTCTTGTCAGTTACTAAACAGGTGCTGCAAAGTTTATTTTAGGGATTTTTAACATATAGTTTTGGTTTTTATTAACAATTAAATCATAACTCTTATGCTTAAAAATTATGTATCTCTAGCGCTACTTCTACTCTTAATTCAGTCATGTACCCAAGATGATCTTATCGAAGAAGCAGAAATGAATAATCAGTATAAAATTGATGTGGAAGACCTTGACTTAAGAGAGTCTGCAAGTACTGAGAATGATAGCGTCTATAATACTACTGACACCGAAGGAGAAGAAGAAGGTTCATCAAATGAAAGAGGATAAAGCCGTATTGCAATCTCAAAATATTAGTAAATTAGCCCAATATGAAAAACGGGCTAATTTACTTATTCTTTTTGTTACTCTCAATGATTGCTTGTGACCGGATTTCATCAAACAAAACTGTGGATAGAGTTGATATAATTAAGCAGAAAATTATTGATGAGCCACGTTCGAAGCATACAGTTTGGAAATCCTTATCAGATTCAGTTAAGATTGAGCTCGCTTCTGAACTGAGCAAGTATTATAGAAAACAAAAGGATTCTTCAAATTTTTATTCGTGGAATTCTCAATTTTTATACTTATCTCAGATAAATGGAAATTCTATTGAAACAGCGGAAGCATATTGGGATAGAGCGAACTTCAATGAATATACTAGTCACCTTGATAGTTCTTATTTTTATTTTATAAAAGCTTTTGAAATATTTGAGGTATTTGGAGACCAAAAACATACAGCATCTATGCTATACAGTGCGGGCATCGTTCAGCGTAACTTGAAAGATTATATAGGAGGAGAGGTAACTACTATTGATGCGATTCGAATATATGAAAACTTAAATGATAATCGGGGATTATATAAATGTTATAATAGTTTAGGAATTATTCACAACAATCTTAATAACTTCGAATTATCACTTTCATATCATTCTATAGCCTTGGAAAAAGCTAAAGAAATGTCTGATCTTAATCTTATAGCTGCTTCCAAAAATAATCTTGCAGTGATTTATCGTGAACATCATGATTATGAAGAGTCTATTAGACTAGCAAAGGAAGGTTTGCAATGGGATAGTATATATCAAAAAGATCGGGAACTATATGCAAGACTTGTAGATAACCTTGCATATTCTCAGCTTAAATTAAAGAAAAAGGGAAAGGAAATTTTTGATGCTCTAGAAGAAGCTAGAGCCATCAGAGATAGTTTAGGTGACGACTCAGGGCTTTCTGTCAGTAATATACATATCGGAGAATATCATATTGAAAACGGGAATATCTCTCGTGCCAAAGCAATTCTTAGGGATGAATTAATTCATGCGAAAAAAAATAGTAGTGCTTCGGATCTTATTCATGCTTTGGATTTATTAGGTCAAATAGACCCTGAAAATTCTCAGAAATATCTGCAACGACGAATAGCAATTTCCGATAGTCTAATTGATATTGAGCGAAAGACCCAAAATAAGTTTGCCAGAACTCAATATGAAACTAATAAAGTGATCGCTAATAATGAACAACTTGCTAGCGAGAAAAAGTTGATTATTATTTCAGGAGTTATTGGACTCCTTCTGGTAAGCCTTATTTATTTTTTAAATATGCAGCGCATTCGAGTGAAGAAATTACGCCTGGAACGTGCTCAGGTAAAATCCAATGAAGACATTTATCAGTTGCTTATTTCTCAACAAAATCATCTGGAGGAAGGTAGACGCCTGGAGAAAAATAGAATGTCTAAAGAATTGCATGATAGTGTGTTAGGTAAACTTTTTGGTATTCGGTTTTTACTCTCCAGTCTAAATGGTCAGCAAGGGCAAGCAATTGAAAAACAGCGTGAACAATATTTGAAAGATCTGGAGAATACCGAAGAAGAAATTCGTGAGATTTCTCATGGATTAAGAGATAATAACGAAGTACTTAAAACGAGTTTCTATCAAATTATCCAAAATTTTCTGGAAGAAAGAAAAGCTATATATAGTTTTAATATTAGCTTAAGTATCGAAACTGGTACCTTTGATCTCAACGAAATTCCTATATCTTATAAAATAAATATCTTTAGGATATTGCAGGAAGCTATATTTAATGTCGAAAAATATGCTAAAGCAACCGGAGCCAAAGTGAGCATCAATGTAGATAAAAATGAAAAATATATAACACTTGAGGTGGAAGATAATGGCGTTGGATTTGATGTCGATACTGTAAAGAAAGGAATTGGGTTGACTAATATAAAGGAACGGACACAAGAAATGAGGGGAAGCTTTAACATTACCTCCCTCCCGTCCCAAACAATCGTGAAAATAATTATCCCTATATATTATGAAAGCTGAAAGAATTTTGATCATTGATGATCATGCCTTAATTGTAGAAGGTTATAAAAATGTCTTACTTCGTGATAATGAACAGTATAATATTGATACTGCTTATTCCTGTAAAGAAGGTTATAAAAAACTTAAGCTAGCCAGAAATGAAGGTATTTTTTACGATATTATTTGCCTTGATATGAATCTCCCTGCTTATGATGAAATGAATATCTTTTCGGGAGAAGATCTCGGACTGCTCTCTAGAAAATGGTTTCCACAAACCAAGTTGGTGGTTTTAACGATGTATAATGATAACTATAGGCTGTATAATATTATGAAAAGCCTGGAACCAGAAAGCTTTCTTCTAAAAAGGGATATATCTCCACAGGAGTTTTATACAGCCATACAAAAATGTTTAGAGGGAAATATTTACTATAGCAGTACTATAAGTGCCATGCTTCGTTCTACCATAACCTCTGATTTTGTGTTAGATAAAACTGATAGGAGTATTTTACATTTTCTCTCAAAAGGGATTCAGACTAAAGAGCTGACGGACTATATTCCATTGTCCCTGGCCGGAATTGAAAAAAGAAAACGGGTAATGAAAGAAATTTTTGATATTAAAGGGGGAGATTTGGTCTTGATTGATTTTGCTAAAAAACATGGCTTTTTATAAGCCGGTAGCAATTCGCTTTCGGGTTAAAATAATTGTTGCGGTTAAGTTTTCTTTACTATTATAATATTCTTTTTCGATTCTAAAATCTATGCTTGCTGCCTGTTCTGGATAGTTTTGACTCAAGTTGTAAAATAACTTTTCAAGCGACTTATAATCACCTTCGAGTTTAAAGATATAGCTATACTCAGTAAGTTTATTATCGTCGAAACTGACGATGTGAGGTTCCAAAAAACTGGTAAGGTTTAAAGCCGTATTGCTTTCGCTTTCTTTTTGAATAAAGGCTAATAATTGACTTTGATATAACTCCTGTGGTTGGTTTTTAAGCAGAAGAATAGAATCTAAAGCATTTTTTTGCTTTTTTAACCTTGGTAAGGCTATGGATACGTTTTGAGTATTGGCCAAGGAGGCTTCTAAACTTTTATATTCTTCGATAGTGTCCAGTGTCCTTTTGATCGCATATTGATAGCTGGCAATACCAATCAAGACAAGCCCGAGACTATATAAGATGATTTTCTTTTTTGTATCCATTTACTTTAGCCTTATGTTAATGGCAAATTCATATATGCCTTTATTTAGCTGTAAATTATTTAGGATGGCTTCTTGTGTAAATTTCATGGTTTCGAGATTATTTATAAGACTGGTAATCGCCGTTTGTTCCCTCGTAGTTCCACTAATGATTACTGAATTTGATAGCAGGTTCAGCGGTTTTTCCGGAGCGATCTGCTTTTCTAATGGCTGGTATGCTAGTCGAGACAGCTTAATCTCCTCTGGAATATGCGCAATAATAGTGTTTGTAATCTTACTGGGGTTAAGACCTGACTGAGGTTGTATTTGAGCTAGCTGTACCTTAAGACTATCGATGGCTTTTTTTAACTCCTGAGATTGGTGTAGCCGTGTAAGCTCCTGTTGCTGATTGATTCTAATGCTTTCTAATTTGTTATAGTAGCTCGTAAATACCAACGTATTAATAATTAAAATGATAAAAAGAATCGCAAAGCCTGAAGGAATGCCAGTGACCAGTATCTTTTTTTGAGAAAATGCCTGCTGAAGTTTATGCGCTAAGTTGTCAAGGTTTGAATTCTCAGATGCCTCAAGGTATTTTGTGAATGCACCTATATTGATGAGTTCGCTACTCTGGACTTGATCACTACCAATAGCATAATAAATAGCCTCACTATATGCTTCATAAGTATAGCCCGTTAGTTGGTCTTCATTAAAATCAAGGGTATAAGGGTAAACATGTAATTTCGCTTTATTTTTCTTGTCTATTAAAGGCAAAATAGTGGAAGCACAGAAAAATCCCAGACTTAAATTAATGATCGCAATCCCAAGAGATTCATAATATTTTATGATCGATTCTGCATACAGCCTTCTGACAATAGCAATATAAGAAAATGAACCCGCGTTTAGAATTTGATAATAAAACTCCTCCAGATTTAAATTAGGAAATGCCTGGTTTACTTGGGTGCTTAGGTTTTTAGTACTATTGACAGCATTTACCTTCTTGATAAGAACCTGTTCACTAACCAAAATAAGATGGGCATGCGATACTTCTTTGGCTTTTGATTTTATTGCTTCACCCTTAATCCGAACGCTTGCTGTATTTTCAAAACTGTCCTTATTTTTTTTAGCCTTGTTGATGAAGCATTCGAAACCATCCTGCTCACTATTGTCATTTATATGAGCAATAGCGTGCATATGGCTTCCATAAGCTATTTTTTTCCAGATGCTTTGCATGCTTATTTCTGAATATTAATAGATGACTGTAGGCTTAATTAAGATGTTTAATTTTCGTTTAGAATCCTCACGACGACGTTCGCTGAAAAGCCATTTGATTACAGGAACTCTTGCTAATAAAGGAACTCCTGATCCGGAATCATCTTTAGTTCGTTGTTCAATACCACCTAAAACGGCAACATCCTGATCTCGCATTCTAATTATTGATGAAAACTCTCTGCTGTTCATTCCAGGAGGGGCTTCCTTCGCAATACGCTCTCCATTAAAGCTGGATTGCATCACATTAATGTCCAAAGTAATCTCCCCGTTGCCGGAAACAAAGGGCTGAATGTCCAAGGCTAGCTCGGCATCAATAGGATAGTAATTGGTGATCTCACTGGTTTGAGGAATCTGTGAGCCGAAAAAGTTTTGATTTGTTACCGCATAATAGGTGGTCTGACCGCTAGATAGATGAGCTTTGTGTCCATTTAACGTACTCAGTTTTGGCGTAGACAAAACTTTCAGGTTTCCATTGGATTCCATTGCCTTAATATTCATATAGAAATTAGGTAATACTCGTCCTAAATTTAAAGAGCCAAAACCATCGAAGCCACCAATGACTTTATTGACCGTTTGTGCGCCAATTTGCATGTTGGTATTGGGAAAGGCTTGTCCTTCTGTATCAATTTCTTCTTCTCCAAGACCAAAATTAATTCCAGTTTCCACTGTAGCAGATTTGTTAACTTCTAAAATCATCACTTCAATAAGAATAACAGGAACGGGTTTATCAATATATTCTACAAAATCCCGAAACCTGTTGATATCCGTAGCTTTCCCGGTAACCACAAAACTATTAAGCTCCGCATCAATTTTTAAATGGATGTTTTGTAATAACTCTTCAGGAATGATCTTTTTTATGGCATCTAAAGAAATATCCGATTCATCCGGATCATAACTATTATAATTGCCTGATGTATTTCTGGTATTGTTGGAGTAGGGGGGAGTACCCATATTATTATTGTAGTTATTGCTGCCGTAATAATTTGTGTTTCCTGTGACAAAATTGCTGTTGCGATTACGTTTTCTTGCTGAGTAATTGTTGGTAGGGTCGGAGAGTAATTGAACCGATCGATACATCATTGGAATTACAGCAATATCTTTTAATGATAATAGATTGGCATAGCCAAAAAAGTAAAGCTCACCTTCCTTACGATAGGTGAAAGCCTGTGAAGAATTTTGATTTGCTATGCTACTGTTGGGAACAGCGTTTCCACGGTTATTGGACTGATAGTTTTGACTGCCCTGACCGTTTTGGTTAAAGTCTTCGCTTAAAACAGGTTGTTGCTCCTGAGTGCTTTCAAAAATATATTGTAACAATTGGTCGTAATGAATATTATCGGAGCTGAAGCTTAAATTTCCCAGATTCTCCAGCGGCGAAGCCAGGTAATAATCTACTCCAAGGGCTTCGGAAACTGATCGGATTACAGCTGCTGAGGAGGCATTTCTAAATTCGACAGCAATTACTTTATGTATGGAGTCCAAAACCTGAAACTGAAAGTTGTCGGACATTTCCAATGCAGAATACATATTTCCCTCTCCGTTTTGTGCTATTAGATTAAAAATATAAAATCCATCCCTCGATTTTGTGACACGTAAATTGTTTGCTAATGCCATTTTTTCAATAGCATTAGTCATTGGTACGTCTTTAAGGTAAATGCTTAATGGCAGATTTTCCATGCCGGGAGAATATACCAGATTGGTGCCGGTGACATTTGTAATCTTACGGAATACTTTGCGAAGTGGATCATTTTTTAGATCCAGACTAATCGTATTGTTTTGCGCCTTATAGGTGACATTCGGTTCCTGTTCCTGAATAGGAGGAGGAACGGGTTCATAGGGAGATATGGAAATAATGTTTCCTGTGAAATTAAAATCTAACTCATATTCTTTGGCAACAAAGACCAAGAGATTTTTAATGCTAACATCGCCAAAATTGTTTACAATAGTAATATTTCCAAGTGCCGGACTCAGATGAAAATTGATATCATGGACTTTAGCCACTGCCAGTAAAAAATTGGATAAAGAGGTATTGGAAAGGTTGATGTTAACTTCTTCATTTATCGCTGGATATTCCCGAGCATAGCTATCCAGATCACGTTCGAGGTTTTCAATTCTTATGGCATCTTCCTGAGCCCATGTATTCAAGCTACAGCAACTCAATGCCAGGCTTAAAATAAAAATAAGATAGAGGGTATGTCGTTCTAAGGTCATATTCGGTGAGATAACAATGAATAAATTTCTTCGCTAGACGTCAAACCTGAGCGTAATAAACGAAGTGCATTTTCATCTAAGGTTGGAATGCCCTGTTCTTTCAAGTATGGGGCTATATCATAATGCCCCGACTGAACAAATTGTTCAAGAGCTTTGTTCATGGGTAAAATTTCATAGATCGCAATTCGACCGGAATATCCTGTGAAATGACAATTCTGACAGCCCACAGCCGTATGACTGTGTTTAATATCCTTTGGGATTTCAAAGTCTATCGGGAATTGCTCCTTGCTTACAGGGGATTCCTTTTTGCATTCCGGGCATAGTTTTCGTACTAAACGTTGAGCCATACTGATCTTTAATGTAGAGGCGATTAAAAATGGCGGAATATTCATATCAATGAGCCTGGAAATAGTCGCCCAGGCAGAATTGGTATGGATAGTAGAAAATACCAGATGCCCTGTTAATGCCGCCTTAATCGCCATGTTTGCTGTTTTTTCATCTCGAATCTCTCCTACCATAATAATATCAGGATCCTGACGTAGGAAGGTTCGAAGTGCGCTCGGGAAATCAAAACCAATATCTTCCTTCAACTGTACCTGATTGATGCCTTCCAGGGTATATTCTATAGGGTCTTCAATGGTCGTGATATTTCTACTTTCTTCATTAAGCAGTTTGAGGGTGCCGTATAAAGTGGTCGTTTTTCCGGATCCTGTTGGACCGGATATTAAAATTATCCCATTGGGATTTTTAATCCCTTCTTTATAGACCTGCAATTCTTTTTCAGTGAAGCCCAGGTGCTCCAGGTTAATGTCCGAAGTATCCCGCTTTAATATACGCATAACAATTTTTTCCCCATGTAACGTAGGTAGACAGGATACCCGGATGTCGAATTCATTGCCTTCTGCATTGATAGCGATTCTACCATCCTGAGAAAGTCTTTTTTGAGAAATGTCTAAGCCTGCTTTAATCTTTACCTGATTAACGATTTGAGGATATTGGGATTGATTAACTTTAAATTGCTCTATTAAATGACCGTCAATACGAAATCTAACCCGACTATATTTTTCATACGGCTCTATATGAATATCACTGGAACCATAATTCTTTGCGGTAATCAATAATTTTTCAAGGAAATTTAAGTTATAATCTAAAGTCTCCGACTGGCTTGATTTTCGGTAATTTTTGGCTAAAAGCTCCGTCAGTTTATCCGGAGCCGTAAGCTCAATATGTATGGTTTTATTATAGATAATCGATAGTTCCTGAACAAGTGCTTCTTTTGATGAAGTGTCGCTTAGAAAACGAATGCTTTCTTCCGTGTAACTGCTGGGGATAATGCGATAGGCATAAGCTTCCTCTGCGGAAATAAGTTGCTTAAGGTCGGTATGTAACAGGCCTGCCATATGCTTAATAAAATAGATTTGGATAGACGCCAAGTAGGTCGATAAGGTATACACTAATGTAATGAATACTCATAAAACCCGCTAATGGAACACTTTTCTCTTTTGTGAACACCAAATGCAACGCAAGGCTTAAAATCAGGCTAAAGCAGAAAGTGATAATAAAACTTGGTGTGGGGAGACAAAGTGCCATGGCAGTGAAAAAAAGAATATCACCAAGCCCGAAAGTGTCCTGCAATTTGCGTTTTAACTTGATGCGACTGTACATCCAAACACATAAAAGTACACTGCTAATAATAATCAGATTAAGACCAATAAAAAGTAAAGTGACTGTTGTACTTCCGGAACGATTAAAATGATAGTAACAGCCCAAACAAGCGAGTAGAGGAAATAAAAACCAGTACACCGAACGAGAGGTAAGATCCTGATAGGTGATCGTGCCCAGAGTTAAGCTTATACAGATATTGATTACCCACATGCATTAGTCTTTAACAATTTGTTCAGGATTACCATTCTTATCAATTTCCCATACGTCAAAAATTCCATCTCCATCAAAATCAACAACGGCAGTTGCACGCACTTTGTAATTGTTTAAGCTTGCCTCAATGATTTCATACTTGTAATTTGCATTTCCGTTGTCCTTAACCGTTAGTGGGGCTTCATAGCTGATATCTTCAAAAGTCCCCGAGTATTTGGAATGTAAAAATTGATATTGTTGCTGAAGATTGGAAATGTATTTGAGTTGTATTTTTGCTTCCTGCGCCTTCGTTTTGCTAATTAATGGCATAAAATTAGGTAGCGCTATCAATAGTAATATTCCGATAATTACCAGAACTATCAGCATTTCCTGCAAGTTAAAAGCTTTTAATCTTCTCGTTTTCATAATTCATTTTCCTTATTACAATAGTAAAAAAGAGCTATGGTATAAAAAAACTTAAAACCTTACTAATAGTAAGGTTATGCGGTTTCTGCCTACTGTAGTTATATAGAACGACTTTTGAGTTAGAGTAGAGTTTCAATCTAGCTAAATGAGGTGAAAATAATATTTAACTTCAAACCTTACTTTTAGTACGGTTTTTATTAATGGTTAAAGAATTTTTAAATACTACTTTTGGGTATTAAATTTTCTGAATCAAATCTTATTTTAGATTAAAATACCTTGTTTGGAGAAAGTTGTATGCCTCATTAATAATTTCAACAATCTAAAATGAATCGCTTTGATGACACAGTTTATGATGTAATATGATAATTTCAATCTAAACAAAAGATGATAAAAAAAATACTTTTCTTTAGCCTCTTTATTATTGCAACGGATTCTTTTGCTCAGGCAATTAATCCACCAGAAGATATTAAAACACCTACAGCAACTTCTTTGGGCATATATGGAGATGTGCCTGTAAGTCCATATACCGGTACAACAAATATAGAAGTTCCTTTATATTCTTTAAAATCTTTAGGTGATAATTTGGAAATCTCATTAAACTATAATTCATCTGGGATTCAAGTTAACTCCGTTCCTGGATGGGTAGGGCAGAACTGGTCATTGAATGCAGGAGGAGTTATTACCAGAACTGTTAGAGGAGAGCATGATTATAGGTACCAGGTCCGTAATTTTAGTATGGATGGAAGGAAATTAATATTAAAAGGATATTATTATTGCTATAATAAATTGAATACAAATAATTGGTCAAATACAACTAATTTAAAAAATTTAGCGTCAGAGGCTCGTAACTATACCTCTAGTAATGATTATTACGAAATGGATCTTGAGCCTGATATTTTTACATTTAACTTCCTGGGCATGCATGGTAAATTTTTTCTGGGTAATGATGGAAATTATAAGATACAAAGTGATACGAACCTTAAGGTTATTATTGAAGAGGGAGATTTGAGAACTACTTCTTTTAATGGATATGCTGCTCTTCCAAAGGATATAGGGAAGATTACATTAATTGATGACAAGGGTATTAAATATGTTTTCGGTAAAACCCCATCGGAAACTGAATATGCAAGACCATTCTATATATCCGATTTTGCTTATCATTATATTAATACGGGAAGTTATGTGCGTCCTAATGCATGGTATCTCTCTGAAGTTATAGACTTGAATGGTAATGTTATTTATTCATTTACTTACGAAAGAGGAGAATTAAATGCTACCTTTTATCCTGATCATCATTATTATCAGGGAAGTTGTTATGAATATGATAAGTATCAGCAGCAATTAGTAGTTAAAGATGGTACGCTTAAATCTTTTTACAACGGAACACTTCAATTTCCTATTTACTTAAAAGAAATTGAAACATTCGAAGGAAATCGGGTCATATTCAATAGCGTTAACCATTCCATTACTCCTTATTTAGCATCTGATCCGCACTTAAGTCGGAATTCTTTATCAAATTTACCTACCAGTAGAGGGTTTGAATTATCCTAATAATCCACCTAGACCAATTCAAGTTTGGGAGCTTAATCCTCCAAATTCTTACTATGTATATAATAAATTGTATCCATTTCGACATTTTGATAAGTCAATGCTCGATGAAAACTCAACCGCTGAAGAGAGAAAAGAAGCCATAATTGGTCAATTGAAATGGAGAAAATTAAATTCTATTACCGTTAAAAACTTCAATAATGATTTTATAAAAAAAATTGAATTTAATTATAATGATGGTGATCAGAATGCGAAAAGGTTAAATCTGTTGAATATTGATGAAGTTGATGGATATGAAGTCAGGAACAATCTGTACACTTTTGATTATGATGATTTTAACGCCATTCCAAGACCCCTATCTCATAAGATTGATAAATGGGGATATTACACGGGAGAAGACTATATATTACCTCAAACTGAAAATTGGGGAAGTGCAAATGTTTCTAGGGATTATTTTAATGAACATGAGGCATCACGGAATACTAGAGATATTTATAATCGTAAAGGTCTTTTAAAAAAAATATACTATCCTACTAAAGGTTTTACTTATTTTGAATATGAATCTAACTATGCTAGATATTTTGTTGATGATAATTTAACATTGCAAACTTTTGATCAATCTAAAGCTATTGGAGGTGCCAGAATAAGCAGGATTATACGCAACGGAGGTTCAAAAAATGAACAAGTAGAAACTTACGAATATAAAGACGGCATCCTTTTAATAAATCCTTATTATACGCATCCTGATTGGAATATTGGTCAAGGCCCTAATTCAACTTTTTATGTTTTTAGTACGAACAATCTAATACCGCTTTCTAATTTTAGTGGAGGGCATATATCTTATCCTAAAGTTATAAAAAAACAAATAGGTTTGGGAAAGACGGTATATACGTATACAAGTTATTTGGATTATCCAGATAATAGTTCTTCAGGTACGTTACATGCCACACATTCTATTTTTCATCAAAGAAATGACAGAAGTTTACTGAGAGGAAAATTAATCAGAGAAGAAGTATTTAATGAAAGCGGTAATATGGTTTTAAAAAACAATTATAATTATAGGGATGTAGCAGAAGTGGTTCAGTCCAATAATTTTGTTAAAGCTTTTGATTATAGAAAAGATATGCTGTGTCCGTCTTTTGGAACGATATTCGGTAATGCGTACAAACTATTTTATTTGGATTATGACTTGGTAAAAAAAGAAACTGTAGCTTATCATAATAATTCCAATAATGTTATTACGGAATCGGAATTTATAAAAGAAGACTTTGATATTGAGACCACAGCAGACCATGAAAAATTAATTAAAAATGGTTCTAGGCTTCTTATTGAGACTATACATTCTGACTCAGATGGTTTCCAGAATAAAATAAAATACAATTATCCCCATAACTTTCTTCTTATTGAATCTTATCAAAATTATCCGCTTAATGATTGGTATTTCCGGTACAAAGAGAATATTTATAAAAAGATGGTCGATAGTTATTTTATAAGTTCACCAATTGAAATCATAAATTATAAAGGTTCAAAAACTGTCGATGCTGAAATTACCAACTATAAAAGGGAGGGTAATAAGTTTTTAAAAACTAATTCTTTCAAACTGGAGCCGTTAGTAAATGATTATCAGTATCAATCGATGGGATACCCTTTAGGTTCATCAATTATTAATTTTGATGATGACTTACAGGAAAAAGTAAGAATAGATAGGTATAATGCTGTGGGCAATATTTTACAAATAACTTATCAAGATAGTAAAGTAACCAGTTATATCTGGGGATATAATAAATCTAAGATCGTGGCTAAAGTAGAGAATGTTAGATATGAGGATATAGAAAATCTATCTGGATTTGGTGATAATTTTGATTTAGGTAATAGTGGTTTGTCCGATAGTCAAATATCAACTTTAAGGAACATTTCAACCGGAAGAGTTATGACTTATAAGTATAAACCTTTGGTTGGTGTGACGGAGATTCAAGATTTTAGAGGAAGTAGTACTTTCTTTGAATATGATTCATTTAATAGATTAAATGCTATAAGGAATAATGAAGGGGAATTATTAGAAGAGTTTGAATATAACTTTTTGAATAATTGATGATAAAGAAGCTATCAAACTGAAATTAGTAGTATTTGTTGAATTTATTAACTGTTTAGACTCCAAATTATTTAAAATCCTATATCTCAGTTAGAAATAATTTTTTAGGATAAATTTATTATTCTGGGTAGCATTAATCTTATTGTATCATGAGTAAGAATAAATTATTATGGAAATTCTCCCTAAGCTTCTTTCTGTTAACAAGCTTAAGTTTTGGACAGCAAATAGAAAAGGACAGTACAGATGGTTCATCTAGTTTATCGGCAGGGAATGTAAAATTAATGAGAGTTGAACCTATTGAACCAGCACCTGGGGATGGGGGCGGAGAAGGAAATACATATCCGTGGAATCGAGATCGTGACGGTGATGGTTATGGAGATCCTAATGTGCAGGTGATGAGGTCTACTAAACCAGCAGGATATGTAGCCAACCCGAATGATTGTGATGATACTGATCCTAATATAGGAGTGGGGACTTATTATTATCAGGATCAGGACAATGATGGTTTTGGAGATCCTAATGGACGGAGGCGTGTCTGTAGCCGTCCTTCTGGCTATGTATCAAATAGTAATGATAACTGTCCAAGCATGTATGGATTATCAAATGGCTGTCCGGTTTCCGTTGAAGCTATTTCAAGCGAAGATTTTGAGAGTGGTCTGGGCGGCTGGCAACAAATAAGTGGTGACAACATGAATTGGACACGTCGATCTGGGAGTACACCATCGTATGATACAGGTCCAACAAATGCTGCTCAAGGTTCCTATTATATATATTTAGAGGCTACTTCCAATATAGATAATCGTGGGTTACTGATAAGTCCATTTTTTAATATTCCTCAAAATCATGATCTTCATTTTAATTATCATATGTATGGGGATAGTATGGGAAATCTAAAAGTGGAGATTAGTACAAACGGGGTGAAATGGTTTCCGTTATGGTCAATATCAGGTGATCAAGGTAATAATTGGCATAAAGCCATAATTGATTTATCAGCTTATGGAGGGACTAACTCCTATATTCGTTTCAATGGTCTTATAGGCTCCACATATAGGAGTGATATTGCTATAGACAATATTGGATTTTCTAAAGATCCTAACGGGTTAAGTAGCGAAAGTGCTGCTTCTAGCGTGTATACACGAAGTTATCGTAAAGCTTATAGCAGTCCATTGAATAATAATGAGATCACGCCTGATAAAGCAACAGAGTTGATAACCTATTTTGATGGTCTTGGCCGCCCGATACAAAAAATTGAAATTAAACAAGCTGATGGGATTCATGATATCATCACCCATATCGGATATGATGATTACGGGCGGCAGGATAAGACTTATCTGCCTTATGTAGAAACGAATGGTATTCCAGGATCCTACAGAGGAAATGTAAGTGATGAGACTAAAGCATATTATAAATTAAATTATAGTGCCGATTTTAGCGTTTCAACTAATAGTACCGCAAACGCCTATAGCGAGATGGTTTTTGAAGCTTCTTCACTAAATAGAGTGATAGCTGAAGCAGCCCCTGGAGATAATTGGAAAGTAAGCAGCGGCAATACAATAAATAAAGATTACCAAAGCAACGCTAGTGGAGAGGTTCGTTTATATAAAGTCTCTTTAAGTAGCAACTTTTTACCAAGCTTATCCAGTTCTGGATATTATAGCCCTGGTGAGTTGTATAAAACTGTGATTAAAGATGAGAATTGGAGCAGTGGTAAGTTACATACTTCTGAAGAGTTTAAAGATAAGCAAAGGCGTGTGGTGCTTAAGCGTACCTATGGTCCTTCAGACAAGAACATGGATGGAAATTTAAGTTCAGAGGAATTGATCTTAGCTCATGATACGTATTATGTATATGATGATTTTGGTAATCTTACGTATGTTTTACCACCCAAGGCAGAGGGAGTATTGGGCTTGAATTCTTCTCAAAATCAGGATATTATTGATGGACTTTGTTATCAATACCGTTATGACGGACGTAAACGATTAGTAGAAAAGCAGCTTCCTGGTAAGGGGAGGGAATACATTGTTTATAATAAATTAGGTCAGGCAGTGCTCACTCAAGATCAGAATTTAAACTCTTTAAGTAGATGGTTATTTACAAAATATGATGCCTTTGGGCGAGTTGCTTATACAGGATATCGAAATATGGGTTATGATAGGAGTTATCTTCAAGGACAAGTAGATGATGGTGTGTATGCTAGTGAGTATGTTTCGCGTTCAGGTAAAAACAACTATGATGGGATTGATGTATATTATACCAGTTTGAGTATCCCTACATCGATAACCAAGTTATTCACCGTAAATTACTATGATGACTACAATTATAGTCCATCTTTGAGTCTACCATCAAGTAGTCAGGGACAAACAATAATTAAAAATGGGAATGGTATCAAGGGACTTGCAACTGGAAGTCTGATCCGTGTTTTAGGTACCGATCATTGGATTGAAAGGATTAATGGATATGACACCAAAGGACGGTTGATCTATGCTAAAGAAAAGAACCCGTATCTTGGGACTGTCCAAACAACTGAACATCTTCTTGATCATTTTACCGGGGAAATATTAAAAACAAAAACAACTAGCGAAAAAAACGGCTCTGGCACTATCGTTTTAGAGGATTATTATACGTATGATTTTTATGGCCGGCTTTTAACCCATAATCAGTGTATAGGAGGTGATTGCAATGGGGTTAGTGATGGAGTTAATCTGGAGTATAATAGTGAAATTACTCAAGCAACAAGTGTCGTTGCTAGTAACTCTATAACTTTGAAACCAGGCTTTCATGCCTTGGCGAGCAGTGGAGGTAATTTTCACGGTTCCATTTCTGCAACAGGAAAAGGGGAACTCATAGTTGAGAATAGTTATCATGCATTGGGACAATTGATCAGTAAAAAAGTTGGCAATACTCAGGAAAAAGCACTCCAGCATATCGATTACTCCTATAACATACGCGGCTGGCTGACCGGGATCAATGATATAGGCAGCCTTGATAAGCTGTTTAACTTTAAGATTGCCTATGATGATCCTACAAGCGATGGCGATCCGCTTTACAATGGCAATATCAGCCAGACGCAATGGCGCACGGATAATACCGATAGCAGTACCAAGACCTATACCTATGACTATGATGGGCTCAATAGGATTCGCTCGGGAAGGATCACAAGCTCAAACAATCAGTATAATGATCGATACAACCTAAGCGGTGTACAGTATGATAAGAACAGGAACATCACAAGATTGGTACGTAAAGGGAGCCATTAACAGTGGAGCTACTAGCTTTGGGAACATGGATGTACTGAGTTATGCTTACGAATCACAGGGCAATAAGTTACTGAATGTGACCGATACCGGAAATACCAACTATGGGTTTACAGGGAACCATAATGGGAATGATTACTCATATGATGCCAATGGGAATATGACGCGAGATGAGAATAAGGGGATCCAGAGTGGTGGTATCACGTATAACCATTTGAATTTACCCAAAGAAATCCGGATCAATGGGAGTGCAAACAATAAAATTGAGTACATTTACGATGCCACGGGCACCAAATTAGCCAAGAAAGTGACCGAATCAGGTTCATTGACAACTACGGAATATGTTGAGGGCTTTGTGTTCCGCAAGCAGGGGAACCAGGCTTCGGTACTGGATTTCTTTAGCACCCCAGAGGGCTATGTAAGCAATGAGAATGGGAGTTATAAATATGTCTACCAGTACCGGGATCATTTGGGAAATATAAGGCTGAGTTATTCAGATGCTAACAATGATGGAAACATCAATCCAGATAAAGAGCTCAAGGAAGAAAATAACTTTTATCCTTTTGGAATGAAACAGGAAGGATATAATACCACACCTGATATTATGCTGGGAAGTGATCTTGCAGATAACTACCTGTACAACGGGAAGGAACTCGAAGAAGCCTTGGATCTTAACCTTTATTATTTCGGAGCTAGAAATTATGATGCAAGTTTAGGTAGGTGGTCTGTTTTTGACCCACTGGCTGAGAAGCATCGAAATTTGTCTCCATTTAATTATACTTTGAATTCTCCGTTGTTATTTATAGATCCAGATGGGAAAAGTCCTGTTTATAATTATTATGGTGATTATTTAGGAACAACTAAAGAAGGATTCACAGGAATGCCTGTAATATATAAAGGATTTAAAAATAGCCAAGAGTTATCGGGATTATCGTATAAGGAATTATTAGATATTGGCGGTGTAAATCTTGATAAGGCAGAATTTCAGGATCCGAATGTAAGAGATATAATTGAAACGCATATAGTAAATAGAGTTTTAAAAGATGGTTTAGATCCTTCTGAATGGATAATAATTTGTGGTCGTGATTTTGATGGCTCTCAACTTTACAATGCAAAATTTGCAAATTCAGGTAATATGTTGATTCATAGAAGTAATCGTGACTCAAATTTTAATTCGCCTGCTGATTTGTACTATGATCCAACTGTAGAAAATATAAGAAGTATGGTTTTATTCCATGAATTAAATCATACTGATCTTGGTATGGATATTTCGGGAGGGGCACAGAATCATAGAAAAATTACTATGGCGCATATGTTGCATCCTCAGTTTTCACAAACTACAAATAGATTTCAAGAATTTATTGCGTTTCAATATATTAGTATGTACGAAGGGAAATATGAAAATTTACCTACAGCTCGTTTAAAAAGACAATATAGAAATATTTCTAGTAGATTTAACGCTTATTATAAAAGTAATAGTCCAGATGAAAAATATTATACTTTGGAATCGGTTTATAATAATCCTGATAGTAATTAGTCTTATCTTATTATTTGCTTGCGGAAAAGAAAAAGAAGAGAAAATACTTTATACTTTTAATGTAAACATTGAGTCAGTGCCTGTTCCGATAAAAAAAATACAATTATTCTATAAGGATAACACTATTTTTTACTGCAAGTATAAACTAGATAGTGTTTATGTTATTAAAAAGAAGATTAAGACTGAAAATTGGAATTGGTTATCAAAGAAAGTTAAAGAAAATAATAGAAATTCTTATGATTCCTTATATATGCAAAATTTAGGAATTTCTAAAAATAATAGTGGGTTCGTAGTGAATTTAAAGAATTCGATTCGATTATTAGATTCTGTTTTTTCAGAAAATTATGAATCGAAAAAAACCGTAAACTTTTATGATGTTGATTCTAAAATTAAAAAAGAATTGGAAAATAAAATGGAATATGCATTAGCAACTGGTGAAATAAAATTGCATTTAGATGGGGAAATTAGTACTCTTGCAAAGGTTTATTATAGTCAATTTCCATACTATGAAAAAAAGGACTCTTTGGAAGTAATTCAAACGGATGAAAAACTATATTTCAAAATTAAAAATAAGTATATTCTTATTAACGAAGATATTTTTTTAGGAAGTGAATTTAATAATATGTATTAAATGCCTTAATTCTTGCTTTGTATGAAAAATTAGTGATTTTTGATCATGTGTTCAATTAGACATTTTCATAAAAACTTATTTTCTCTAATGGTGTACAAAAAAACCTTACTATTAGTAAGGTTTTTTTGTACACTTTTCTTAGAATTCTCCATTACTTTGTTTGCCTAATTTAGTTTATGAAAACAAAGGGCTTACTTATATTAATTATGATTGTTTTTACTGCTTGCAACATGTATCGTAGGGTGGTAAAAAACGATATTAAAATCGCTAATGGTTATTATGCAATCGGATCTATAATTGAGGGGGATGATAATAAAAGTTATCCTATTTATGATGAGAAAATTAAACTTTCCTGGCGGGAAAATAAACTTGGCCAAAGAGAAATAAATAGGGTTAATAGGAGCTTAAATCAAAACGAAAAGCTTGAAATAATTGATTCTTTGGATATTTTCCCTAAAGCATTGGTGGTTGAAATAGCTGACTATCCATCGGTAATCTCAAATCTGAAACAACCTAATAATAGGAAGGAATTGTCACTTTTGAAAAATGATCCAAGTCTTCGCCTTGTATATTCACTTAATATTTTTTTTAAAGAAAAAGAGGCGAGCCAAATTAAAGATGCTTCAGTTCTTTATTTAACAAATCCAAGCAAGGGGATTTATAGTATCGAAGCTATCCAAAGAGATGGGGTGAAAAATAGAATCTATTTTCAGGATGGGATAATCATTGAAAAAGCTACGAAAGGTTTTTGTTGGCAATTAAATTACAGAAATCAACCTGAACTAATAGATATCTCTAATCGATGTCCAAAAGGAACTGAAAAGGATAGCCAGGATCTGGAAGTTATTGATAAAATTGACGGCGCATGGTAAGGTGTATATACAATTATTCCGTTTTAATAGTATTTTTTCTATTTTTTATTTCTTGTGAAGAAGTGTTTTTTGAAACAGATATTTCTGAAGATCATGTAAGCATTCTTTCACCTTCCAATAAAGCAGAGATTGAAGGGACAGATGTATCTTTATATTGGGAGCCATTAGAAGGAGCGACTAGTTATCGACTGGAAATAGCACGAGGTGATTTTGAATCTGGAAATTATATATATAGCGAAGAAGTTGAAGAACATTCGGTTGATATTGAATTACCTTTAGGAGATTATGAATGGAGGGTTCGAGGTCTTAATTCACAATATATATCGTTGGCTCAAGCGTACCAATTTACCTTAATTGATATCACAGAATTTTCCAACCGGAAGGTTAAGATTTTAAGCCCTGATGATGATGTAGTGTCAAATAACGGTAAATCCATAAGTCTTTTATGGAAGAGTGTAGAAGAGGCTAACCTTTACCGTATTCAAATTGAAAGAGGTGGTAGTTTAGAGAATGAGTATACCACACAGGAAACTTCGTATTCACTAAATTTTAATGAGGGCTTGTCTGTGATTAAGATTAGGGCTGAAAATGACGCTCAGCATACCATTTATTCCAGAAGAAATTATATTTTGGATAACACAGCTCCTGCTACTCCTGTTTTGGTTTTACCTGAAGATAACCAAAGTATCAGTAATCAAGGAGAGGTGAAGTTTTCATGGAAGCCAGATTTTGAAGAATCAGAAGACACTGCACCCGAATATGATAGTATCTATTTGTTTTATGATGAAGGGTTTGAACGACTTTTTGTAAAAGAAGAGGTTACTCAGTCTAATGAAATAAATTATGAATTAAAAACTGATAGTAGCTATTATTGGTTTGTGAGGAGATTTGATAGAGCAGGAAATGCTTCTGATAGCTCCCAGGTTAGGATGTTTAGGATGAATTAATATATGAAAAATAAAAAGCTAACATATATATTAATACCATTGGTACTCATTATATGGGGGTATCTTATTTATAAAATAGTTAGCGGACTCACTGGAGGTGATAATGAGATTATTGTTCCTAAAAACCAATCGTTATTGGCTCTTCCTGATACACTGGGATCAGAGCCAAAAGAGATCTTTGTACTTAAAGAAGTCGCAAGAGATCCTTTCCTGAATATCGTATATACAAAGCCGGTAATGAGTAGAATAAAAAAGAGATTTCAAAAAAAAATAAACTGGCCAGAGATTCGATACTTGGGTTTGGTTAGCAATGAATCTGATAAAAAATCTGTTGGATTAATTGAAATAGAAGGGAATAATTTCTTTTTTGAAAAAGGAGATAGCAATCAGGATATTACTTTGATTAAAATTGATAAGAATCAAGTGGTGTTAGTTTATAAGGGGGGAAGAAAAGTATATTCAAAATCTTAAAAATGTCGTTTAAAAAAGCTTATTTAACTATCAGGCTTAATGCAAACGCACTTTATGTAGTATTAATTATAGGCGTTCTCGTAGCTATTTTATTAGGTTCATTTCTTTTACTGGCACATCATCAAAGACTATTTCAATTAAAAAGTTTCAATACTTCCAAAAACATATCTGCTCTACACCAAGCATTTTTTACATATCCTGAGTCAAAAGATGGCTTAAAAAATACTTCCGATTATTGGGGGGCTTTTAGAAAAGTACAAATAGAAGATGAAGATCATCAATTAGTAAAAGCAGCACTGCTTTGTGGAAAAAAAGATTCAGTTTACCCAAGTCTTTATTTAGAAGATCATCATTCGCCTTTAGTTCTGGCAGGGAAATCATCGTTAGAGGGAAGACTTGAGCTTCCTGATGGTTATTGGAAACCCGGAGCAGTTAACGGACGATATTTTAGCGGAACGACAACAATAAAAAGGATAAACCCGAGTGCTGAAATGCCTCCAATAAACTTTGAATGGAGAAGATATGTAGAAGGCTTATTGCAGGGAAACAATGTGGAAAGCAAAAAATTAAACCTTGTTCGAAATCAGTTGAATAACAGCTTTTTGGAACCAGTAAACCTAATACAGTCACATGGAGGGATTTTTTTGCAAGCTGAGCTTATAGGGAATATAATTGTTAGGGATGATGTTGGAATAAAGGTAAGTGCAAATTCAAAATTACAAGACATTGTATTAGTTGCTCCTCACATTACTATAGAAAAAGGTTTTAAAGGTACTATTCATTGTATAGCAAACCATATTGAAATTGAAAATAACGTTTTACTTAACTATCCCTCTTCACTAGTAGTAATAGAAGATGAAGAGAAGACTGCCATAAATGATGGTATTTATACGGATATTATAATTGGTGAAAATACATTATTAAGTGGCTTTGTTGTTTTTTTAAATAACAACAGCAATTTATATGATAATAGAAATGTCGATATCAGTTTAGGTACGAACAGCAGGCTTGTAGGAGATGTTTATAGCCAGGGCTATTTAGAATTAAAAGGTGAAGTGATAGGGAGTATTTATACATCCTATTTTATGTATGCAAGTGATCGAGGTGGTAAGTATATCAATTATTTATATGATTCACGTATATCTCTAAATGAACTTAAAACGCATTATATCGGATCATTGCCTTTGCAAAGAACAACAGATTATATAGTGGCATCATGGCTTTATTAAAAAAGAAAGTATTTAGAAGGTTTACAGCATCTAGTTTGGTAGAAAATCTGGTTGCTTCTGTACTCATTGTTATTGTTTTTATGATAGCAAGTTTAAGTATCAATAATGTATTCGGAAACTATATACAGGGAGATGAACACGAAATTCAACGAAGATTTTCAGAATTGTCTTATTTGTTTATACATGATAAAATCAGTTATGGTTTTTCTGAAAATTATGAAGAAAACGTTATCAGCATTGAACGTACTAATGGAGTGCCATTTCTTTTTCTAAAAAGAAATGGTAAACTACTTAAGACGAAACAAATAATTTACAATGAATACTAAAAAAACAGTAAATGCTTTTACCCTTGTAGAGATGGTTATTGTACTGATCATAGCTTCTTTGATTGTGGCATTGTCATTTACCGTTCTGGATATTGTTCAACGTAACCTGGGAAATATTTCAAAACAATTTTCAGTAGAAAATAACCGAATTTTACTGCAAAGCAGGTTGGAAGCAAATTTTTTTAAATACGGAGAGTCCTATTATGATCGTAATAAAGAGCAAATTGTATTTAGAAATAATATCGATTCGATTATATATAGGTTGAACAATGATTTTTTGATTATGGAAGATGATACCGTAGACTTCAAATTTCAAAAAATATACTTCATGTATCATGGGGATTCAATTGCTAATGGAGATTTTGATGCTATAGGTACAATCCAGAAAGAGAGCGCAAAAAAGATTTTTTGCTACCGTATAAATGATTCTAAAGCATATTTAGATGGGCTTGAAAGTAGAAATAAATAATACACTTAAAAATGAGAGGAAATCAGGTAATGGTTTCTCTGATTTGCTTCAGCGAGAAATATCTTTTAACGGGGGGAAGTGGAATACTAAAAAAAAGGAACAGTTTTTTACCGAGTTAAGTGTGTTGTTAATTTCGGGAATCGATCTTCGTCAATCCCTGGAACTATTATCAGAAGAAAATAAGAAAAAAAAAGAAAGCATCTTTTTTAAATCTGTTTATGAAGATGTTATTAACGGGATTCCATTTTATGAAACTCTAAAGTCCAGCAAGAAATTTTCTAAATATGAAATAGAGACCCTTCGGGTAGGAGAAGCCACGGGTAATCTTGGGCTGGTCACTCAGGATCTTGGTGAATTTTGTAAAAAGAAAAATGACCAGCGGCGGCAAATAACTTCAGCTCTTACCTATCCAGTTATAGTCATTCTCACGGCTTTCTTAGTAGTATTTTTTATGATGAACTATGTTGTGCCGCTATTCAAGGATATTTTTGAACAAAATAACGTTGAATTGCCTGGGATTACTAAAATGATTTTAAGCTTTTCTGAATTCTTACAGCATAATTTCTATGGAATTTTAATAGTACTTTTTTTATTTATTGGGGGGCATTTTTTAATCCGTAAGTACAATTGGTATAAACGCTTTGTAGCTATAGTTGCCCTTAAAATACCACTAATTGGTGATTTCATAAAGGCGATATATATATTAAGATTTATACAGGTAATGAAACTCCTGGCAAATTCTAAAATTTCGATTACAGAGAGCCTTGAGATGAGTAGTTCGCTTATTTCATTCTATCCACTTAAGGAAGCTATTAATAATATTAATAAAAATGTAGTAAGGGGAGCAAAGTTAAGTGAGAGTTTTAGAGAACATTCAATATTCGATACCAGAATAATAACGCTGCTTAAAGTTGCAGAGGAAACGAATCAAACCGAGTTTATCTTCGAAAAATTATATGACCAATATTCAAAAGAATTAGATTATAAATCCAAGCAGTTTACAAATCTATTAAATCCATTGTTAACAATTCTTATTGGTGCTATTGTGGGAGTGGTATTAATAGCGATGTATCTGCCTATGTTTAAATTAAGTTCGGTTATTGGATAAAGAGATTTTACATACTTTAAAATTTTTACATCAATGAACTACAAAACTATTTTTTTGCTTGTATTTTTAGGTTTTAGCTTTAATATTGCTAATGCTCAGTTTACCGATTATGGGACTTTTTCTGCTACTTCAGATAGTATTTCAATTGGCGGAGGCAGACCTAAATACAGACTACATGTAGCGGGAGGAGCTAAAATCGGAAACTCATATTTCAATACGGTTCCAGGAACCAGTGGGAATAGCTGGCTAAGAGATACATGGCTTACATCCTTAAGAAATTTGACTTGGGATGAAGAAAATCTGGTATGGCGGAGGGATAATTATGCTTATAACGGATTTGGCGGAATTTTATGGGATGATGGTGGAACGTATTTTATAAGACAAAGGTCTGGTACAAAACTAGAATACACAAATCAGGAATTTTTTGAAACCGCATTTTTATTTGCCAATATTTCTACAGGATATGTAGGGATTGGTACGATTAAGCCCGATGCTAGATTAAGTGTTAATGGTGAAGTTCATGCGAATGAAGTGAAAGTTGATACCAAACAGTGGGCAGATCATGTTTTCCGAAAACCCTATAAGCTTCCTGAACTGAAAGATGTAGAGCAATTTATTAACGAACACGGCCATCTGATAGATATACCCACCGAAAAAGAAGCGATAGAAGAGGGAGTAGAATTGGGAGAAATGGTTAGATTATTGCTTCAGAAAGTTGAAGAACTTACGTTATATACTATAGAACAGCAAAAGCAAATTGATCGGCTTACCAGCGGCAAAACTAAATCTTATGAATAATCGAGTTTAGCGGTTGCGATATCTTTAGGTATTCGAGTCAATTTTTTTAAATAATTGTTAAAAACCTTACCAATAGTAAGGTTTTGTGTACCTGTGTTTATTTAATATCACATTATATTTGATTATTACGAATCAATATATAATTTCTAAATGTTGCTTGCTTTTCTATTAGCTATTTTTATTAATTTTTCATTAACATGTTTTTCGAGATGGTTATGTTCTGGAAACCAGATGACTACAAGTGATCTCTTTAATTTAACAGCAGCGGTTAGACTATTAGATCTGGAGATAAGGGATAGCGAGCGTAGTCAAAATAATGACCGTACCGCTTTCTATAGGGCTGATGAAAAAAGTTGATTCCTCACACTTAGACTCCAACATGGGAATGAGCCAAATGCAGAATTTCAAATAGGGTACTTAAAGATATAATCATCAGATATGGATACCTCAGTTTAGCTTTAACAAAGGTAAGTTAGGAATTGGCATTGAAGATCCAAACCATCCTCTGGATGTAAATGGTTTTATCCATGCCAAAGAGGTTAAAGTGGATTATACGGGATGGAGTGATTTTGTGTTTGAGCAAAATTACCAATTACCGGATCTTAATGAGGTCGAAAAGTTTATTATAGAAAATGATCATCTTGAAAAGATTCCAAATGAAAAAGAAGTCGTCGAAAATGGCCTAAAATTAGGGGAGATGGATCGTTTGTTACTACAGAAAGTAGAGGAGTTGAGCTTATACGTCATTAAACAAGATCAGGAAATAACTTCCTTAAAAGATAAACTAAAAAAAACTGAAAATTAAGTATTAAAATTAGACTATATCATGAAGTTTTTGCCTTTAAAAATATTCTTTTTTTTATTTACAACAGGAGTTTTTGCTCAGGAAACGGTGTATATTCGAGGTACAGGAAATTTTGATAATCTGAAAACCAGGATTGTTAAAATAGGGGAGAATGTAATTTTGAACAATTATACTTCTTCTTATAATAAAACTTCAGGTAGAGGTTTAGCACTTACCATCTTAGACGCAGAAACACACGAGCATTTATCATCAATTAATTACGATACTTATGGAAGTAGCAGCGAGTCTAACGCTTTAGCACAGGCACTTAATAATCTGGGAAAGGGAAAGATAGGTATTTTAACGTCTCGTGATGCCTGGGAATCTAATGTTACAGAAAATCTTAGAGAAGCAGCGTTAAGATTAGGGCTAATAAAGCTTTCATTAAATAAAGGTGGGCGTCGGCAGCCCTATGCCGCAATTTTTAGAGGGGCAAATACCGAATTTAACAATTCAATGGTTATTGAAGTACTCCAACCTGCCAATACGGATGCAAATTATGCAGTGATATCAACAATGCTTATAGAAGATTCTTTTATAGGGAACGATATTAGTAATGGGTTAATTGTTGCTGATGGAAATAAAAATGAAATTGGGCTAAGCCTAAATCATTTAGGAAATGTAGGTATAGGACTAACCACTCCAGATTCTAAGCTTGCTGTAAACGGAAATATCCATGCCAAAGAGGTTAAAGTGGATCTTATGGGATGGAGTGATTTTGTGTTCGAGCAACATTACCAATTACCGGATCTTGATGAAGTCGAAAAGTTTATTATAGAAAATGGCCATCTTGAAAATATTCCTAATGAAAAAGAGGTTGTTGAAAATGGTGTAAAGTTAGGGGAGATGGATCGTTTGTTACTACAGAAGATAGAAGAATTAATGCTGTATTCCATCGATCAGAATAAGCGTATTAAAAAATTAGAAGCGGAGTTGGCAAAATGCCAAAAATAAAAACTTTACCTGAAAATTCTCGCTATAGAATAAACAGTGGTATTGAAAACTTTAAAATAATCCTATAATGAAAAAAAGCATATTATTAATATTTATTATGATTTTATGTCATTCGATATATGGCCAAAATGTTTTAGAAGGGTATTATCTGAATCCGTTAGGTGATGATGGAGATCCTTTTAAGTGGATTAGATTTGGAAACCCTGACGATTACTGGGCCGGATTTATGTGGAATAACAAAAGTACCAGTTTTGGAAATGGAAATGATTTTACAATATTTTCTTATGAAAGTAGGGATATTGTTTTAGCTCCTAGTAATGGTAATATAATATTAAACCCTAGAAATACAGTCGGGAAAATAGGTGTGGGTACACCAAACCCAAACTATAAATTTGATGTAAACGGTATTATTCATGCTAAAGGGGTTCGTGTCGATCTAAATTCCTGGCCAGATTATGTTTTTGAAGATGAACTCGTTTAAACTTTTTCCTTTTTGAAGGGTTTGAACTTTTTCAAGGCTAATACAATAAAAGCAAGATAGTTAAACCCTGTCCAGCTTGCCACGGTAGTATCAAACCTGTTTAGTAAC
>NZ_JAKHSK010000045.1 GCF_023499215.1 Zunongwangia pacifica | reverse complement strand
CAATTCTATTGTATCTTTGTCAAGTACAGAGTACATAAAGGGTTGGTTTTGATAATTGTATGTTTCGCAACACAAATATCTGCAACCCTTTTTTATTTTTAAAAAAAGTTTAAATCATTTCGCCTCCAAAAACTCAAGAGAAAAAACACTACCATAATAATTCTCAACAGTTTTTCAGAATTTTAAAAGGAAAAGCAACTTTTGAAATTGAAAACGAAATAATCGAAGTGGAAAGTGGTAGCGGAATTCATATACCACCGAAACTAAGACATCGAATTAGAAATGATCAATCTGAAAATTTGGAATTTATCGTGATTTCGCAACCAACAACTCGTGGAGATAGATATGATGAAATGAATGAATAAAACCGCCACGCGAAAACATCTAAACGCAATTACTGCAGATTTGATTTTGTATGAATCCACTCGGATTGCTTAGGTTTTTGTCTAACCGAAATTTAACGTATATTTTAACCAATTTTGGTAAATCAAAAAATGATAAATCTACCGATATCATATTGTTCCTAATTTCAATGCCTGTTATAGTTTAAGTGAATGACTGTAGTTGTTTTAAAGAATTGGAGCTTCAGCCTCTGATAATTCAAGTTTGATATGAGAGTTTAGTAATGGTACGACACTTTCGGTTTGTAGGTATGAACAGGGAAAGAAAACTAATCAAATAAAAATCCCGAAGATATATTAGACGGATTTGAAATTCCCGCATTGCATGACTTTAAGGGTACCGTTTAAATTTTATATAACTTTGAAGAGTATTTTAGCGATCAGACTGATGGAGCAATAACAGAACAATGGAAAAGATGTCATTGTGACAGTTAAATGGATAAAAGATTAAAAAAGAACATTTCTAAAATATTGGCTATAATAAATAAATCCTTGATTAGGAATGGAAATGAAGGTGTTGCATTTACCTGGTATTCATCTTATCGATAAACTTTTCGATTTTTTATTAGGACTTCTTTTTTGAGCTGAAGATTTTTTATCGCTCTAATAACCGTTTCTACACGTAAACCGGTAAGATCTGCTATTTGTTGGCGGGTGAGAGGTACTTTAAAAGAATATGGATCTTTTTGATGATGGACTTCATGTTTTAAATAATCTATAATTCGAATAATTCGGTGTTCTGCATCATGATTTGAAATTTCTGAAACCATGATGGCTTTATAGTATAGTCGTTTGGCCAGGGTTTTGGTTAATTTTAAATGAATATCGGGGTAGGCAATTAATAACTCTAAAAATGCCGATTTATGTAATTGAAGAACTATCGTGTCACAAAGCGCTTCTGCATTAGCGGGATAATTAATGTCGGCTAACAATGGAGGCTCACCAAAACTTTGATTGCTTCCAAAAATACCCTGGGTAAACTCCTTACCATCTTCTGAATAATTAGTCATTTTAACCTGACCTGTACTGATTTGGTAATAATTGATGGCGGGCGCAGCTTCAGAAAAAATAAGGTCTCCTTTTCTGAATTTCGCTTTTTTGGCTCCAAATTCTATGAGTAAGTCTTCATTAATCATGCGAATGAATCAGGTTTAAAAAATAAATATTAAAAAATATCGCTCAGAACAAATTTTCTGAGCGATATGATTCATAATCTGATTTAGAATTTACTTGATAATCGGGATGTCTCGAAATAAAAAATAATTTTTAATAAATGCCTTATGGGATTGCTCTCAGATAGTTTACCTAACTTCTTTTTCCAGCGCAAGTGCTTTTGGAAATAAAATATTGTTTTCTAAATGTACATGCTTATGTAAATCTTGCTCAAATTCATCTAATTTGGCATAATACGCCCTAAAGGTGTTGCATGCTCCTTCTGGGGGCGTGTAATTATTGGTAAGAATAGCAATTTGTCGCATAATCTCTCCAGCTGTTTCATGTTCTTCTTCCTTCATTTTGATAGGATAGTCTACCGTTTGGAATTGTGGCGTGTCAACTTTTGTTTTGGTCCTTTTTGCCTCCACTAATTTTTTAACAAAAGGAAAAAGAATGAGTTCTTCTTTTTTTAGGTGTCCTCCTAATTCAGCTGCAACTTCCTCAAATAATCTAAATATTTCTGAAAGTTCTGTGTAGTGGTGCCCGTGCACTTTTGTAACTTTTTTACCATACTGAAGAATAAGTGGAATACTTTCCTCTACATAGGTATGGTGAATATTAAAGATATAATCAGCGAGGAAATCAGCATCCCAGCTTTTATAATCATGATTTAGATCGGTTACCTGATCGATATTTTCTAAATCGCTTATTAATTTTGCCTGGTCTATTTTCGCTTTTTTACAGGCATTTTCTATAGTCACATTTCCGCCGCAACAAAAATCGATGCCATATTTTTTAAAAACGTGAGCGGCTTTAATATTTTCGGTAACTGTTTGTGCTACGGTATTTGTTTCTGCTACATTCATAATTTGAAAATTTAATGAGAAACAAAATTCCTGAAATACGCATAGCTACATTATGACTCAGGTCATAAGCATTAAATAGAAAATATGCTGATTTTTTTACAATTTCAATTATAGGTTTTCTGTGATTTTTTCGAGTGCTATTCCTCGGGATCCTTTTATAAGGAGATAGGAGTTGCTAATGGGATTAGCCGTTAAAAAAACCTTTAAATCGACTGCATTGTCAAATTTTTGAAATCCTTCGGGAGTTTTGGTTTCTTTGAAATGATGGCCTACTAAATAAACATTTTTAAGGCCTTTGTTGATGCAAAGATCCACGATGTTTTGATGCTCTGCTTTACTGTATTGGCCAAGTTCCAACATGTCTCCAATGATAACCACCTTCGATAGCGATGTCTTAATATTGCTGAAGTTAATAATTGAAGAACTCATACTGGTTGGATTGGCATTATAGGCATCTAGTATAAGTGTGTTACTCTTTGTTTTTAGTATTTGCGATCGGTTATTGCCGGGAGTATATTCTTTAATAGCTTCTTTAATTGCATTAAAAGGTACTTTAAAGTATAAGCCTATAGTAAGTGCAGCGGCGGCATTAAAAGCGTTGTATTGTCCTGTTAGCTGTGTTTCGAAAACTTCTTTGTTATAGTTGAACGAAGCGTATTCCAATCCATTTTGCGAAACTGTATAATCTATGGTTACCGCAGCTTTTTCTGTACTTCCAAAAGTGAAAATGTGAGAATAGCTATCTTGCCTATTTTGTATCTCATCATCCAGATTTAGGAAAAGCAATTTTTTATGATTTTTAAGATGAGTGTAAAGTTCGCTTTTACCTTTAATCACGCCTTCTATTCCGCCAAATCCTTCTAAATGGGCTTTTCCGAAATTTGTGATATATCCATAATCGGGTAGGGCAATTTCAGTAAGGAATTCGATTTCTCCCTGATGGTTAGCTCCCATTTCTACCACGCCAACTTCTGTGGTTTCATCCATTCTTAACAGGGTAAGGGGAACACCAATATGATTATTTAGGTTACCGGTAGTGGCAATTGTTTTATATTTTTTGCTGAGTACGGCATGGATTAATTCTTTGGTGGTGGTTTTGCCGTTGCTTCCAGTGATAGAAATTATGGGGATGCCTAGAAAACGACGATGAAAAGTGGCTAGTTTTTGCAAAGCATCCAGGCAATCGTTAACTAAAATATAATTATCCTGATCTTTAGCGTAAGCCTCTTCATCTACTATGGCAACTTCTGCACCTTTGTTTAAGGCTTCTTCTGCAAATTCATTTCCGTTAAAGTTTTCTCCTTTAAGTGCGAAGAATAAGCTGTTTGGTCTAATGTGACGGGTGTCTGTGCTTACTCCTGAGCTTGTAAGAAACCGACGATGTATTTTTGCTATGTTCATGTAATTAAGGTATAAAAAAAGCCCTAAAAAATTAGGGCCTTTTTTGTGAATATTTTTCTAAAACTTGCAAGACTTATTTTGCGCTGCGTGCTCGTTTTACATTGTCCATAGATTTTGCTCCTACTTTAGACATAGCGTTTCTAAATCCTATGTAGTCTGTAGCCATATCCTGAGGGAAAAACCTTCTTTGTGCAGGATCTAACCAATAAGCTCTATCTCTCCAGGAGCCACCTTTATAGACACGAACATCATCACTTATTAAAGTTGTTCTCTCTTTGTCGTCGTATTTAGGTTTTGCCTGAGTGGTATCTCCTATTGCTATACGATCAAAATCTGGAGAGTTATACATTCTCTTAGAATTATCTACATCCTGAAAAGGTTGGTAATATCTACTAGAACTTTTGTCGCCATCCCTAAAGTCTCGGTTGTCACTTTTCGAGAAATTAGTTCTCATGTAAGTTTCGTCTTCTGTGATTGGTTTTTGTACAATCTCACCAGGAAGATTTCTTGCAACAACTTTACCTGTGCTTAGCGTATCATATTTAATGTCGTCTATACCAACAACCTGAACGGTTCCGTCTTCGTTAATAGCATTTTCAGTGTAAACATTTCCACGATAGTAGTTAAAATCGTTAAATTCATCATCTACTATTGGTCGGTAAACATCAGCTACCCATTCGGCTACGTTACCAGCCATATCATACAATCCAAAATCATTTGCTTCGTAGCTCATTACCGGTGCGGTAATATCGGCACCATCATCACTCCATCCCGCGATTCCGCCGTAATCACCTGCGCCTTGTTTAAAATTGGCAAGTTGATCACCTTGTTTTCTAAGGTCGCCGCTACGGGTGTACCTTCCATCCCAAGGATATTTTTTTCTACCACGATAGATATTGTAATCACGAATTCCTACTAGTCCTAATGCAGCATATTCCCACTCGGCTTCAGTAGGGAGTCGATATTCAGGATATAAGATCCCATCTTTACGTTGTACGTATTGTTTGCCTCCAGAGGTGTTTCCTAGACTATCGGTAGATTGGTTACCTGCTAGTTTTTGAGATTTTTTACCACTTTGCGTCATTTCAGTATTCCCGCCGTATACTCTGCTTGGAGCATTGATATAGGTTTCAGTACTAAACGTCGCGCCAGGCTCCGTTTTGTATAAGGTCTCTTCAGAGATATAACCGGCATCTACCAATTGTTTCTCATTAACACGGTCTGTTCTCCACTTACTAAACTCTGCAGCCTGAACCCAGCTAACGCCAACAACAGGATATTCTGCGTAAGCGGGATGTCTTAAATAATTGTTCACCATGGTTTCGTTATAACCAAGGCGGTTTCTCCATACTAAAGTATCTGGTAAGGCACCATAGTAAATGTTTCTGTAGTTTTGTTGCGATGGAGGGAAAACTCTTTTCAACCAGTCTAAGTATTCAAGATACATACGGTTTGTTACTTCAGTCTCGTCCATATAAAAAGACTGGACGTGTTGTTGGGTAGGCGTGTTATTCCAGTCGTGCATTACATCATCCTGCACCTGTCCCATGGTAAATGTACCTCCTTCAATAAACACCAGTCCTGGTGCTGGTTCCTGTTCCTTGTAGTCCGTATCGTATTGAAATCCACCGTCTTTCGAGTTAATATCCCATCCGGTAGCTCTTGAGCTGTTTTTGTAATTTTTGGAATTGTTACATCCTACTAGACCAACGCCCAAAGCGATGGTAAAAATTGCTCTAAAAACAGTTTTCTTTCTCATTCTCATGTTCTCTTTAGGTAGAATTTTGGCTCTGCAATATAATAATTAACGGTAAAAGTACAAGTTTATTTTGTTCTAACCACCTTCATATTAATATATAACAGGCCGCTATAGCTGTACTATTTACTTTTTTAAAAGTTAGGCAAATATGCACAAATTAATGGCGTTAGCTGCAAAATTAGTATTTTTTTAATGTGATTTAGTGAAATTAATCCTTACTATTTTTCATAAAGTCCGATATTTCAGGCTATCTTAAAATTTGTTCTAATAAGCGAACGATAAGGTGTTTTAAACGAAATTTAAAATAGAGCCATTTAGCTTCTAATAATATTAGTATATATTTGTTTATCATTTAGTTTAAGAGATGAAGAAAATTTCAACGATTTTATTATTGGGTTCATTGCTTACCGCTAGTTGCTTAAAAGCGCAGGATATTAAGGATCGGGTGATTACTACTGCTGTTCCTTTTCTTCTTGTTGCGGCAGATGCCAGGGCAGCCGGGATGGGAGATCAGGGGGTTGCTACTTCAGTAGATGCTTTCTCTCAGCAATGGAATCCTGCAAAATTTGCTTTTGCGACGTCAGAACATGGTATAGGGATATCCTATACACCTTATTTAAGCGATATAGTTAGTGATATATTCTTAGGGGACCTTAGTTATTTTTATAAAATAGATGATCGTAGTGCTTTGGCAGCAAGCTTTCGTTATTTTAGTCTTGGTAGTATTGAGACCCGGCAGAATATCGAGCAAATCCCGCTTTTGGTAAATCCTAATGAATTGACATTTGATGTATCGTATTCATTAAAATTAAGTGAAACCTTTTCCATGGCGGTAGCAGGTAGATATCTTAGATCTGACCTTGGTTTAAGCGATGGGCAGGATTTAGGAGCTGCAGGTAGTTTTGGGGTAGATGTAGCAGCATTTTATCAAAGTGATGAAATTGTTTATAATAATTTTGATGGCGTTTGGCGTTTTGGTGTGAATATAAGTAATATTGGCCCTAAGATGAGTTATGATGATGCCGGTCAGGAGAACTTTATTCCAACCAACTTAAGGCTTGGAGGTGGATTTGATTTTATTTTTAATCCGGATAGTAAATTAGGGGTTTATCTTGAATTTAATAAACTTTTAGTACCAACACCACAGGATTTTAATGGAGATGGGATTATAAATCAGGAAGACGATGATGTTTATAATGAAACCAGCTCGATATCAGGAATATTTAAATCGTTTACCGATGCGCCAGATGGTTTAAGTGAAGAACTTAAAGAAGTAACCTGGGCATTAGGAACCGAGTATGCCTTTAGAGATGCCGTTAAATTAAGAGCAGGCTATTTTAACGAAAGTGATGAGAAAGGATATCGTAAATTTGTTTCAGTTGGGGGAGGCTTTAAATATCAGGAATTTATAATTATAGATATTTCCTATTTATTCTCAACCTCGCAATTTCCCAGTCCTTTAGATAAGACTTTACGATTTGGGCTTACCTTTAATTTAGGCGATGAATATATAAATTGATAATAGACAAAATAATAGAGAAATCTTTGTAAAAGCACCAATATGATGATATTGGTGCTTTTTTTGTTTATTTTGTTCTCCCGAAATTAATATTATGGAAAAAATAAAGTTTTCAGCCGAACTAGATGTTTTTGAAGATCAATCAAAATTGCCGCAGGAAGTTCAGCATTTAATGAAGCAGGCTATCGAGGCCCGAGATCATGCTTATGCACCATACTCTTCTTTTAAAGTGGGTGCCGCTCTTTTGATGGATAATAACGAGGTGGTGATTGGGAGTAATCAGGAAAATGCCTCTTACCCTTCAGGATTATGTGCAGAACGAACAGCTATCTATTACGCTGGTGCAAAATATCCGCAAATGCCAATAAAAGCGATGGCTATATCCGCAAAATCCTTAAATAAGGAAATTACTTCACCAATTCCGCCATGTGGAGCATGTCGTCAGGCTATTTGTGAATACGAAGTGAACCAGGAAAAAGGGATTACTATTTATTTTATGGGTGAAAAAGGAAAGGTGTACAGAGCGAAATCGATAAAGGAGTTATTGCCGTTTATATTTGATAAATTTAATCTTTAGTTTAGAAGATTTTTGCGGTAAAACTGTTTTCCATTCTTATTATAAATAGTATTTTTGTTATTCGCTTGGCGAAATCTATCTGTAAAGCCATAAAAATTTAAAAATTAAATGAAGAAAATAACAAAAGCCACGTATTTAAAGTGGTATGAGGATATGCTGTTTTGGCGTAAGTTCGAAGATAAACTTGCGCAGGTTTATATTCAGCAAAAAGTAAGAGGTTTTTTACATTTGTATAATGGGCAAGAGGCTATCCTGGCAGGTGCTTTACATGCGATGGATACCGAAAAAGATCGTATGATTACGGCTTATCGTAACCATGTTCAGCCATTAGGATTAGGAGTAGATCCTAAGCGCGTAATGGCAGAGCTTTACGGTAAAGGTACTGGTACTTCGCAAGGTCTTGGAGGATCTATGCACATTTTCTCTAAAGAACATCGTTTTTATGGTGGTCATGGTATCGTAGGGGGACAAATTCCTTTAGGTGCCGGGCTTGCTTTCGCAGATAAATATTTTAAAAGAGATGCTGTTACCCTAACTTTTATGGGGGATGGGGCTACTCGTCAGGGGTCATTGCATGAAACCCTAACGATGGCGGTAAATTGGAATCTTCCGGTAGTTTTCTGTGTTGAAAATAATGGATACGCAATGGGAACTTCTGTAGCCAGAACGGCTAAAAGTACCGATATCTGGAAATTAGGAAATGGATATGAGATGCCATGTGCGCCGGTAGACGCTATGGATCCAGAGAAAGTTGCTGAAGCTTTAGATGAAGCAATTACAAGGGCCAGAAAAGGTGAAGGTCCTACTTTCTTAGAATTAAAAACATATCGTTATAGAGGTCACTCTATGAGTGATGCACAGCATTACAGAACGAAAGAAGAGGTTGCAGAATATCAAAAGATAGACCCTATCACTAAGGTTAGAGATATTCTTATTGAAAAGAAATACGCAACCGAAGATGATATTAAGAAAATCGACAAGCGCGTTAAGGATAAAGTGAAGGAGTGCGAACAATTCGCAGAAGAATCAGCTTTCCCAGAAAAGAACGTAATGTACGATGTGGTTTACGAACAGGAAGATTATCCATTCTTACCACATAAACTATAAGAATTATGGCAGAGGTAATTAATATGCCGCGATTAAGCGACACCATGGAAGAAGGTGTGGTGGCAAAATGGTTAAAACAAAAAGGAGATAAAGTATCTGAAGGTGATATTCTTGCTGAAATCGAAACCGATAAGGCGACGATGGAATTTGAATCTTTCTACGAAGGTACACTCTTACACATAGGAATTGAAGAAGGAGAAACGGCACCGGTTGATACGCTTTTGGCAATCATTGGTAAAGAAGGTGAAGACATCTCTGGATTATTAAATGGTGAAGGTGGTTCTGCTGAAGATTCAAAAGAAGAATCGGCAGAGGAAGAAGCTGAAGAAGAAGATAGCGCATCTGAAGGAGGAGAAATCCCAGAAGGTGTAGAGATTGTTAAAATGCCTCGCCTTAGTGATACGATGGAAGAAGGAACCGTTGCTTCCTGGTTGAAAAAAGAAGGAGATAAAGTTGCTGAAGGAGATATTCTTGCTGAAATCGAAACCGATAAGGCGACGATGGAATTTGAATCTTTCTATGAAGGTACACTGCTTAAAATAGGTATTCCTGAAGGAGAAACTGCTCCGGTAGATAGTTTATTGGCAATTATCGGCCCTGAAGGAACCGATGTTTCTAATATAACTGGTGATTCTGCGGGTAAAAAGGCAGCTCCTAAAAAAGCAGAAAAGTCTGAAGCAAAGGAAGAAGAGAAAGAAACTTCTTCTTCAAGTACATCAGACGCTTCATCAGATAGCAGGATTTTTGCCTCTCCTTTAGCCAAGAAAATGGCTGAGGATAAAGGAATCGACCTTTCTAAAGTAGAAGGTTCTGGAGAGAATGGAAGAATCGTTAAAAAAGATATCGAATCTTACAAACCTTCTGAAGCTCCGGCTCCAAAAGAAACTAAGAAAGAAGCAGAAACTTCTGTAGCTGCTCCTTATGTGCCTGCTGGTGAAGAAAGTTTCGAGGAAATTAAGAATTCTCAAATGAGAAAGACGATTGCAAAACGTCTTGGAGAATCTAAATTTAGTGCTCCTCATTACTATCTTACCATAGAGGTAGATATGGAAAATGCAATGGCCTCCAGAAAGCAAATTAACGCGATGCCAGATGTAAAAGTTTCTTTTAACGATATGGTGATTAAAGCAAGTGCAATGGCACTTCGTAAGCACCCACAGGTAAACAGCCAATGGACAGGTGATGCTATGAAAATTGCAAAACATATCCACATGGGGGTTGCTGTAGCCGTAGAAGATGGTCTCGTGGTTCCTGTGCTTAAATTTGCAGATCAAATGTCGATGACGCAAATTGGCGGAAATGTAAAAGATCTTGCTGGTAAAGCGCGAAACAAAAAACTTCAGCCAAAAGAAATGGAAGGAAGTACGTTTACCGTTTCTAACCTGGGAATGTTTGGTATTACTGAATTTACGAGTATTATCAATCAGCCTAACTCGGCAATTCTTTCTGTAGGAACCATTGTAGAGAAGCCTGTAGTGAAAAACGGAGAGATTGTTGTTGGTCATACCATGAAGCTTACTTTAGCTTGTGATCATAGAACTGTAGATGGTGCCACTGGTGCTGCTTTCTTACAGGATCTTAAAACATATATCGAGAACCCTGTTACAATGCTTGCTTAATCAAGCTGGTAATTTTAGAATATTATGGAATCCCGCGTTTAATCGCGGGATTTTTTTATTTTAGCGATTATGAGAAAACCACTTAAAAACTTAGGAATTCTGGCATTAGGTTTAGTCGGAATGCTTTCCTGTAATGCACAGAAAAATGCAACCATTGATGTTTCTGCTGAAGAAATGAAAACTAATTTGGAGTATTTAGCTTCAGATGATCTAATGGGGCGTAAAACCGGTACAGAAGGGATTGATAAAGCAGCTAATTTTATCACTAATATTTTTGAAGAGAACGGAGTAAAACCTTACTACGATACGTATCGGGATCATTTTAAAATTGGTGATGTAGATGCCTTTAATATCGTTGGATATATAGAAGGTAGCGATCCTCAACTTAAAGATGAGTTTTTGGTAATAGGGGCACATTACGATCATATTGGTATAGGTAAAGAAGTGGATGGAGATACCATCGCAAACGGTGCTAACGATAATGCGGCGGGTACCACCGCCGTGGTAGAATTGGCTAAGTATTTTGCCAATCTTAAAGATAATAAGCGCAGTATGTTGTTTATTCTTTTTAGTGGGGAAGAAATGGGCTTAAAAGGATCTTTTCATAGTGCCAAAAAACTAAAAGAAGATGGTCTGGATCTTTATACCATGATTAACCTGGAAATGATTGGAGTGCCCATGAAAGATAAAGATTATCTAGCCTATGTAACAGGGTTTGAGGAATCAAATCTTGCAGAAAAATTTAATCAGTATACGGGAAAGAAAACTTTGGGATTTTTTGAAGGTGCCAAGAAAATGAATTTATTTAAAAGAAGTGATAACTATCCGTTTTATGCTGAATTTAAGGTACCTGCGCAAACCATTTGTACCTTCGATTTTACCAACTATCCGTATTATCATCATGTAAAAGATGAAGTTGCTGAAATGGATCCAGAACACATGGCCAATGTTGTGGAAGCAATTATTCCAGGCATTCATCAAATATTAAATACACCAGAGAAAGAAATAAAAATGAATTAGAATGAAGAATGTTGTTATCACCGGAACAAGTCGGGGAATTGGATTTGAACTGGTAAAACTTTTTGCTGAAGAGCATTATAATGTACTGGCACTTTCAAGAAATGATGGGCCATTATCTGAGCTGAAATTGGATAATATTAACACCTTTTCTTTTGATTTAGGGAATGCGTCTGATCTAAAAAAAGCTTCCGATTTTGTACAAAATGAGTGGAGCGGTAAAGTAGATATTCTTATCCATAATGCAGGGGCATTCTTAAATAAACCCTTTCAGGAAACCAAATTAGACGAGTTTAGGCAAATTTATGAGGTGAATGTCTTCGGATTAATCGGTTTAACTCAGCAATTGCTTCCGTTTATGACTGCCCAATCTCATATTGTAAGTATCAGCAGTATGGGCGGTGTTCAGGGAAGTATGAAATTTGCCGGTTTATCGGCATATTCTTCCAGTAAAGCAGCAATTATTACCTTAACCGAATTACTGGCTGAAGAATACAAAGAAAAAGGTCCCGTTTTTAATGTTTTGGCCTTAGGAGCTGTACAAACCGAAATGTTAGCCGCGGCATTTCCGGGCTTGGAAGCACCACTTTCAGCAGCAGAAATGGCCTCATATATTAAGAATTTCAGTATTACAGGAAGCAAATTTTATAATGGGAAACTATTGCAGGTTTCCAATAGTACGCCGTAAGATTTTAAAATGAATCAGGTTTTATCAAGATATTTACCAAGCCATGCCGTAGAGGCTGCTTTTATGCTCATTAAAGATAATAATGTGCATTTAAAAGTTGTGAATGAGCGACGAACAAGACATGGTGATTATCGACGAATGCCAGATGGTACCCAACAAATCACGGTTAATGCAAACCTGAATGAATATCGGTTTCTCATTACTTTAGTGCATGAAATTGCACATTTGCTGGCATTCGAAAAATATGGCAGAAGGATAAAACCGCATGGACAGGAATGGAAACTAACTTTCAGGAATTTAATGTTACCCTTTATTCGTCCCGAAATTTTTCCTTCTAAATTATTACCCATTATAGCCAGTCATTTTAGAAATCCTACCGCAAGTAGTGATACCGATGCAAGATTATCTATTGCCTTAAAAAGTTTTGACCAGCCAAACGATAAAAACTATATTTTTGAAGTTCCGTCGGGAGCATTATTCCGAATTTATAACGGTAAGATCTTTAAAAAGGGACCAAAAAGAATTAAGCGATACGAGTGTTTAGAAGTAAGCACAGGAAAGATTTATTTATTTCAACCTAATGCGGAAGTAGAACTTCTTAGAGCTTAGTATATTTCTGAAGTTATGGAAAAAGAGAACGAGAATTTAGAAAATAAAGAAGAATACCACGTACAGGCTAAAGGTTTTTTTCAGAGCACAAAAGTTTTTATTAATGATCTTTTGGATATAAGAACCGATAGTGACAGGGAGTCGACCTTAGAGGCCGTAAGAAAGGATATCTCTTTTAAAGGACACAATGCCTGGATTCTTATTTTCTCGATTTTTGTCGCTTCTATTGGCTTAAATGTAAGTAGTACCGCGGTAGTTATTGGAGCGATGTTAATTTCTCCTTTAATGGGGCCAATTGTAGGTATAGGAATGTCTGTTGCGATAAACGATGTAGATACCCTTAGAAAGTCACTTAAAAACCTTGGGATAATGGTTGTTTTAAGTGTGCTTACGGCATTCGTATACTTTAAAATTTCTCCGGTTACAGAAATTACGCCCGAGTTAGAAGCGCGTACGTACCCAACGATATTGGATGTTTTGGTGGCTATTTTTGGTGGTCTGGCATTGATTGTTGGGAAATCCAAGAAGGGAACGATTGCCAGCGTAATAATGGGAGTGGCTATTGCTACCGCCTTAATGCCCCCACTTTGTACGGTTGGTTTTGGGTTGGCAAATTCACAATGGCAAAATGCCGGTGGAGCCTTTTATTTGTTCTCGATTAATGCGGTATTTATTGCCCTTTCTACATTTGCTGTGACCAAATTATTAGGTTTCCCTTTGGTGCGTTATGCCAATAGTAAAAGTAGAAGAAGAACGGCTCAGGTGGCATCGGCCTTGGCGGTGATTGTAATGATTCCCAGTATTATCCTTTTTATTAATCTGTTGAATAAAACCCTATTTGAAACCAAAGCTAAAGATTTTGTATCTAACGATGTGCGGTATTTAGGAACCGAGGTTTTAAAGCAAGAATCCGATTTTGATGATAAAACCATCGATATTTATTTAATCGGGAAGCGCGTGCCTGAAACAATAGTCGACACATGGCGCGCAAGACTTACCGAAATTGAAGCCCTAAAAGAATCGAAATTAATTGTGCATCAAAGTGCTGAAGAGGGAGGGAATTTAGATGAGCTTTCCACACAGGTAAGAAGCGGTATTTTAGAAGATCTTTATCTAAAAAACCAGGAAGTTCTGGAAAATAAAGATTCAAAAATTAAACTTTTAGAGGATCGTATTAATAGTTATAGAAGTTCGCTTTTCGATTTTAATAGCTTAAGTAAAGAAGCTCAGGCCAATTACGAAGAGATTCAGAATCTAGGTTATTCCAATCAGATTGTGACCGATTTTAAGAACATTGATACCATTCCTACTTTTACGATTTCCTGGAAAAATAATATCTCTTCAAAAGAAAAAGAAGCAGCCCGTAAAAGGTTTGAAAAATGGTTGAATGTAAGGCTAGAATTAGATACGCTAACAGTAAAGTCGCTTAATTAATAACCTTTTAATTGTGCATCCCTTACTTTTTTAAAAAGGTTTGAAGAATACACAAAATCGGTCACCGTTTTATCTTCTGTTTTAAAGATCTCGTCTTTGGTGCCCGTCCAGGCTAAAAGGCCATCTTTAAGAAAAGCTATTTTCTCGCCAATTTCTAACACCGAGTTCATATCGTGGGTAATGATAATCGTAGTGATATCAAACTCATGAGTAATTTTCTGTATCAAATTATCGATGACTGTAGCGGTTGTAGGATCTAAACCAGAGTTAGGCTCGTCACAAAAAAGATATTTTGGTCGGTTTACAATAGCGCGTGCAATAGAAACCCGTTTTTGCATCCCACCACTAATTTCTGAAGGCATTTTATCGTCAGCACCAATAAGATTAACACGTTCCAAAACAGTGTTTACGCGTTCTTCCATTTCCGTTTTTTTCATTTTGGTGAACATCTTTAACGGAAACATCACATTTTCTTTCACTGTCATCGAATCAAACAACGCGCCGCCCTGAAACACCATTCCTATTTCTTTTCTAAGTTCACGTCGCTCTTCATCGGTAAACTCACTATAAGGCTTTCCGTCGTATTCAATAGTTCCTTTTTCCGGAGTAAAAATCCCCAGCATATTCTTTAGGAAAACACTCTTTCCAGATCCAGATTGGCCAATAATAAGATTTGTTTTTCCGCGTTCAAAAACAAAATTAAGCCCCTTTAAAACTTCTTCACCATTAAATGCCTTATGTAAATCTTTTACCTCTATCATAATTAACTAAGTAATAATTGCGTAATTGCATAATTGGTGATAATTAAAACAACGCTGGTCCACACAAAAGCCGTGGTGCTGGCCTGTCCTACTTCTAGAGCTCCACCTTTCATATAGTATCCGTGATATGCAGGCACCGTTGCCAGAATAAAAGCAAATAAAAAGGTTTTTATAAACGCATAAATAAGATGAAAAGTTACAAAATCGTCCTGTAGACCAGATACAAAATCATCGGGTTTTACAAAGCCTCCTAAAACGGCAGCAACATACGCGCCTAAGATTCCTAAAAACATAGAGATCGCAATGACAAATGGGTAAGTGAGCATTGCTATAATTTTTGGGAAAATAAGATAGTTTTTAGAGTTAATCCCCATTACTTCTAAAGCATCGATTTGTTCGGTAACTTGCATCGAACCAATGCTGGAAGTTATAAATGATCCTACTTTTCCAGCCATAATGATAGAAATAAAAGTAGGGGCAAACTCCAATATTACCGATTGTCTCGCTGCAAAGGCTACAAGACTTTTGGGAATAAGCGGATTGTTAAGGTTTAATGCAGTTTGGATCGCTACAACAGCCCCAATAAAAAAGGAGAGAAAGCAAACAATGCCTAAGGATCCGATAATAAGTTCATTTATTTCCTTAAAAATAAGATTCCTTAAAACCGATCGCTTGGTCATCCTGCCAAAGACACCTTTCAGCATCAAAAAATATTCACCGATGGAATGGAGATAGGTCATTCAACAATTTTTGTAAAGCTAAAATACTAAATTTTACCTCGAAAGTATTTAACGTAGAATTAAACTTTAACGTCTCAAGTTTAGTACATTTGGAGCATTCTTCAAACAAATTAATATGAAACGGATATTTTCAGCGGCATTTATGTTGCTAATTGCTTTTTCATCCAAAGCACAAACCTCTCAAAATAATGCAAATAAGCCCAAACTTGTGGTAGGGATTGTAGTCGATCAAATGCGCTACGATTACCTGAATAAATTTTGGGATAAGTACGAAGAAGGTGGTTTTAAAAGGATCATTAAAAACGGATTCAATTTTAAGAATAACCATTACAATTATGCGCCAACCTACACCGGCCCGGGGCATACTTCGGTTTGGACAGGTACCAGCCCAATGAATCACGGGATTATAGGTAACGACTGGTTTGATAAATTTACCGGAGAAATGGTGTATTGCGCTCAGGATGATGAGGTAGCATCGGTAGGAACAAAGACCAATGCAGGGAAAATGTCCCCGCATCGTATGCAAACTACCACTTTAACCGATCAAAATAGATTACATACGCAGTTTAGAGGTAAAACTATTGGTATTTCTATTAAAGACCGTGGCGCGATCTTACCTGCGGGACATACGGCAAATGCAGCGTATTGGTATTCTGGCGGTGACGATGGGAAATTTATTAGCAGTACGTATTATATGGAAGAATTGCCAAAATGGGTACAAAAATTCAATAAATCTGGGAAAGCCGATTCTTATTTAAAAGAATGGAATACGCTTTATGATATCGAAACCTATACAGAAAGTGGTGCAGATGAAAATGCTTTTGAAGGTGGTTTCCGCGGAAAAGAAAAAGCTACTTTTCCTTACGATCTTAAAAAATTGAGCAAAGAGAACGGAAACTACAGTATTATTCCGCAAACGCCTTACGGTGATGATATTACTTTAGATTTTGCGCTTGCAGCGATCAAAGCTGAAGACTTGGGGCAAGATGAAGATACCGATATTTTGGCCCTTAGCTTCTCTAGTACCGATAAAGTGGGACATAACTTTGGTGTAAATTCTAAAGAAGTAGAGGATACGTATTTAAGATTAGATAAAAATATATCAGATCTCTTAGCCTATTTAGATGAAAATATAGGTGAAGGTAATTATACTATTTTCTTAACGGCAGATCATGCGGGTGGCCACGTTGGCGGATATTTAAATTCTGTTAAGATCCCAACTGGAAATTTAGATTACGGAAAACTGAAAAAGGATTTTACCGATTTCGCTACTGAGCAGTTTGGAGACGGACTCATAAAAAACGTATCGAACGATCAAATTTTCCTGGATTATGATTATATGGCTAATGAAGATTTAAACCCTGCTGATGTTGAAACGAAGATCGAGCATTTTTTAATTCAGCAACCCGGAGTTTATAAAGTGTACACACGTACAGAACTTCAGTCGAATAATTTCTCTAACGGAATAGGGTATTTGGTGCAAAACGGATTTAACCAAAAACGAAGCGGAGACATTATGATTGTAGAGCATCCCGGTAGTGGTTACGGTCGAGGGTCTACGCACGGTAGTGTTTTTAACTACGATACGCATACACCATTACTGTTTTTTGGGGCAGGAGTGCCACATGGAGAAACCTTCGAGCGTTCAGAGATTGTAGATATTGCGCCAACAATGGCGGCGTTATTAGGAATAGAATATCCTAACGGAACCAGTGGTAAACCTTTAGCGATTATGTTAGACAAAGCTTCAGCAGAATAATTGATGCTTAAATCTTATAAAAAAGCTCTTGAAATTATCGAATTTCAGGAGCTTTTTTTATATCGTTATTTAACGATTTGATTATCCATAATTTATAATAATTCGTTTTTTTCGTCATTCCGTTCCGATAGCTATCGGAATTGATCCGGAATCTCATACAGTAGTAAAGAACAAGCTATTGTGATGAGACCCTGAATCAAGCCCGCCTGCCGGACGGGCAGGTTCAGGGTGACAACACTTCATTATGATTTATTGCGGACATTCAATTAAAGATTTTAGCCTTCATTTTTTTCCAGCGTAACCTCCGAATAAATTTAGCTTCTTCTTCGGAAACCAATAATTGCTCCTTCGCTTTTTTAGCCTGAAAATAGCCTTTTAAATAAGCAGGAAATAGACCGGGATTATTTTTTAAAGTGGCCAGTTTAGCCGAGGCAATCGCTGTAATCAAAAAGCCGTAGCCTAAGCGATAAAAAGCTTTTCCCTGTTTGTAGCGAGAAGCTTTAGTGTTGTAGTTTGCTCCTGTTGGTTTTAGGTGTTTTACGTGTAATTTTTCGGTAGTTTGTATTTTCCATCCATGAAACTGGGCTAAAAGTTCGTCTACAGTATCCCAGCCCATTGCGGGTTTTAATCCGCCAATAGCCTTAAAACATGCTTTTCGATACGCTTTTAAAGCACCTCTAATATGATCCTTATCGGTAAGATTTTCGATTGTCCATTTACCATTCTTTTCGATGGTACAATGCCCGGCAGCCATTCCGATTTTAGCGTCTTTTTTAAATAATTCGACGATCCTTTCCAGATAGTTTTCGGGAAAAATCAGATCGGCATCAAATTTACAGATCAAATCATAATTTTCGTCTAGTTCGGCTAAACCGGCATTACAAGCGTTAATTACCTTACTTCCCGGTTGGTGTGCTTCAGAAGAAGTTGTATTTTTTAGCTGAATAAAAGAGTGATTTTCGATAAATCCCTCAACAATTTTAGGCGTGTCATCGGTACTTTGGTCGTTTACCACGACAATTTTTGAAGGTAAAAAACTTTGTTTTACCAAAGACTGAAGCGTTAAGCCAATAAAATCGGCTTCGTTATGTGCCGGGATGACGATATAAATTCTCAAAACTATAGTTTAGTGTAAACTTACAATTTTCTATAATTTCAGGATCTATTTTATAAACTGAAGTTTTCCAGAAAAATAGTATTCTCGGTTTTTAGGTACCAGTCGTTAAACACTAATTCTACATTTTTTACCTCAAAGCTTCCAAAATCGGTTTCGCGGTGCTTTTCTACAAATTCAATTAACTTATTAGGTTGATTTAAGCGATGCTGAAATCTAAAAATACTGCTGTGAGCTGTTTTTATGGCATATCGCTGGTCTAAACTCTGTTCTAAATCAGTTTGTTTAAAATTCTCACGCAGGGAATTTCGCAGAAGATTTAAAGTGTCATCTTTTAGATAACCATTGACTAAAATACCACTTGGGTTAAGTGAAATTCCTTTAAAATGTATGTTGAAATTGTTGAATTTGGATATGGTTTTTTTAATAACCGAAATATAATCTTCAATATTAATTTTATCCAGGTGAAAACCAGAATAACAGGAAATAATCGACATGATGGTGATATGAAAGTCCTGCTGCGGATAGAAATATTGATGAGGTTCAAAGTCTTTAATTTCCTGAAGAAGCCTATGGATTTTCAAGGATACTTTTTTATCAGGTCGGGCAAGTAAAGTAATTCCACGACGTAAATCTTCAGGGTTAAAAATGTCTTTATCTATAAAATAGCTTCCGTTTTTAACTAATTTCAGTCCGTTAGTATGAATGTTCTGATAATGTAGTTCAAGTTCTAAACGCATTAGAAAAGCATCTATTTTCGTTCAGCATAAACCGCATAATAACGGGGGGTAAATCGTCTTAAAACTGGTCGGATCCCGACTTTATTAACAGGATTGGTCCATTTTAGGCGATCCTTTATTTGCCATCCCGATTTCTCTAAAAGCCAGTCGAACTGCCAATCTTCAAATTCGTGATAATGGCGGTCTCGCATATCTGTTTTACTGCGATATGCTTCAGAGAACCACAGTTTTAATGGAACGCTGGTAACTAGTTTTTCCGCCTTGATATTTTTTAATATCGTATAAGGATTTAGTAAATGTTCAAAAATTTCGAAAGCGGTGACCACTTCAAAATCTTGTTTTACAATATCGAATTTCTCATCCAGATCCTCTCCGCTGCTATTGGTGACCTGAAAACCTTCCTTCATCATAATTTCAGAAAAAGGGTTTTTCACTCCTAAATCTAAGATATTGGAGGGAGGCTGTATGTGTTTATTTAAAAATTCGAGTGTTTTTTGAAATCGTTTATTGGGGTAGGTGTTTTCGTACATGTTAATATTCGTAAACTATGGCATTAATATTCATGCCGGCACCAACGCTGGCAAGCATAATAATGTCTCCTTTTTTCAATTCCTGATGATCGATTTGTTTATTAATAACCAGATCTAATAAAGTAGGGACGGTAGCAACGCTGCTATTTCCTAATTCCTGAATGGTCATTGGCATCACGCCGTCAGGAACTTGTTCGCCACACAGCTTATAGAAACGTTTTAAGATTGCTTGATCCATTTTTTCATTCGCCTGATGAATAAACACTTTTTTTAGGGCTTTAATGTCCTTACCACTTTTTTCAAGACAAGATTTCATGGCTTTTGGAACATTAATCAAGGCAAATTCATAGATCTTGCGGCCATTCATTTTAATGTAACGAATGTTGGGATCTGCCTTAGGGCAGTTCGATTTACCAAAATAGATATAATTGGCTTCATTATAGGAATAAGTAGCAGATTCGTGGGCTAAAATGCCACCGCCATCTTCTTTGGCTTCAATAATGGTAGCACCGGCGCCGTCAGAAAAAATCATGCTATCCCGGTCGTGTTTATCGACAACCCTGGATAGGGCTTCAGAACCAATAACCAAACACCTTTTCGCCATTCCGCATTTGATAAAAGCCTGAGCCTGTATCATTGCTTCAATCCAGCCGGGACAGCCAAAAAGGATGTCATAACAAACACATTTTGGGTTTTTAATACGTAGATGATATTTTACCCGGCTTGCCATACTTGGTACGGTATCACTTTGAATAGCTCCTTTTTTTACATCGCCGTAGTTGGTGGCAACTATAATATAATCTAAGGTTTCGATGTCTATATTCGAGGCTTCAATAGCCTTTTGGGCTGCAAGAAATGCAATATCTGACGCGTTTAAAGTATCGTCTAAATATCGACGTTCTTCGATACCGGTAATAGCTTTAAACTTCTGAATTGTTTCTTCATTGGAATGAGGAAACTGCGTTCCGTCCAGATTTTTGAAGTCATGCAGATGAAAATCAGCATTTTTCGTAATAACATTTGGGATATAGCTTCCCGTTCCTGTGATCTTAATATTCATCTTGCGTTTTAATTATTAAGTGAAGATAAGAATTATATATGATTTTGCTAAAAAAATGTTAATGCCTTTTTATGAAAAATAAAAAAGGCTATCAAATCTGATAGCCTTTCAACAAAATATCATTTTTTGATTATGCTTCCATATACTCTTCTATCGGAGGGCAGGTGCACATTAAATTTCGATCTCCAAAAGCTTCGTCTACTCTTCTAACCGTAGGCCAAAATTTATTATCGGCAATATAATCTAACGGGAAAGCCGCTTTTTCTCTGCTATAAGGTAAATCCCAATTGCTTGCGGTTAGCATTTTGAGGGTATGCGGAGCGTTTTTTAATACATTATTTGGCTCATCTGCATTAGATTCTTCAATCTCTTTTCTAATGGAAATTAGCGCGTCACAAAAACGATCTAACTCGGCTTTGCTTTCACTTTCTGTTGGTTCGATCATCACGGTTCCTGCAACCGGGAACGATACCGTTGGCGCGTGGAAACCATAATCGATAAGGCGCTTTGCGATATCGGTAACCTCGATACCATTTTCTTTAAAAGGTCGGCAATCTAAAATCATTTCGTGAGCAGCACGTCCTCTCTCTCCAGAATATAAAGTTTTATAATGATCTGAAAGTCGTTCTTTGATATAATTTGCATTCAGGATTGCATATTCGGTAGCTTTTTGTAATCCGCCACTTCCCAGCATTTTGATATAGCCATAAGAAATTAAGCAAACCAAAGAAGATCCCCATGGCGCTGAAGAAATCGCACCAATAGCCTGTTCACCACCGGTCTTAATTACCGGGTTTCCTGGTAAAAATGGTACAAGTTGTTTTGCAACACAAATAGGGCCAACACCCGGGCCACCACCACCGTGAGGAATCGCAAAAGTTTTATGAAGGTTTAGGTGACAAACATCGGCTCCAATATTCCCAGGATTGGTTAACCCAACCTGAGCATTCATGTTTGCACCGTCCATATACACCTGGCCGCCATTATCATGTATAATCTGAGTGATTTCTCGAATAGCAGATTCAAATACCCCGTGTGTTGATGGGTAAGTAACCATTAAGGCCGCAAGATGATCTTTATGTTCAATTGCTTTTTCTCTTAAATCATCAACATCAATATTTCCGTTTTCAGTAGCTTTAGTTACGATCACTTTCATTCCTGCCATTACTGCAGAAGCCGGATTGGTACCGTGTGCAGAAGAAGGAATTAAACATACATTACGATGTCCTTCACCACGAGATTCGTGATAGGCTCTAATCACCATTAATCCAGCATATTCTCCCTGCGCACCAGAATTTGGTTGCAAAGAAGTGGCCGAAAAACCGGTAATTTCGGTTAGTTGATTTTCCAGTTCCTTAAGGACGATCTGGTAACCTTCAGCCTGTTCTATAGGAGCAAATGGGTGAATGTTGCCCCATTGCGGATTACTAAGCGGTAACATCTCTGAAGCCGCATTTAGCTTCATGGTACAAGAACCTAAAGAAATCATCGAATGATTTAGGGAAAGATCTTTACGCTCTAATTTTTTGATATAACGCATCAATTCGGTTTCTGAATGATATGCGTTAAAAACTTCGTGCGTTAAGAACTCTCTTTTTCTTGAAACTGCTTCAGGAATAGCGTTAATTTCTTTTAATGCTGAAAGTGCTTTGGTGTCTTTACCAGCTACTTCAGCAAAAATTGAAGCTACCGTATTAACATCTTCTGTAGTTGTGGTTTCGTTTAAAGCGATAACAACCGTTTCAGCATCTGGATAGTAGAAGTTATATTCTTTAGCTTCTGCAGCCGCCTTTATTTTTTCAGCATCTGCTTTTACCTGAAGGGTGTCAAAATAAGCAGAATTAACCTGCTCGTATCCCAACTTTTCTAATTCAGAAGCTAAGCTGGTGGTAGAATAATGAACGGTATCTGCAATATACTGTAAGCCTTTAGGGCCGTGATATATGGCATACATTCCTGCCATTACAGCCAATAATACCTGAGCGGTACAAATATTTGAGGTTGCACGATCACGTTTAATATGTTGCTCCCTGGTTTGTAGTGCCATTCGTAGCGCGTTGTTGCCATCGGCGTCTTTTGTTACTCCAATGATACGACCAGGAAGGTTTCTCTTGTAAGCTTCTTTGGTCGCGAAATAGGCAGCGTGTGGCCCGCCGTACCCTAACGGAATACCAAAACGTTGCGTTGTACCTACCACTACATCTACACCTAATTCTCCAGGTGCCTGTAGTTTTACTAAACTTAGAATATCGGCAGCGACTGCTACTTTTATAGCGTTTTCGTTACATTTATTTACAAAATCGGCATAATCGAAAATCTGTCCGTATTTTCCGGGATACTGTATTAAAGCTCCGAAGAAATCAGCCGAAAAATCAAATTCAGCATGGTTGCCAAGTATAATCTCGATGCCTAAAAATTCTGCACGTGTTTTAATTAATGAGATGGTTTGTGGTAAAACCTCTTCAGAAACAAAAAACTTGTTTACATCATCTTTCTTTTGCTTACGGTCCCTAACGGCAAATAACAATGCCATAGCTTCGGCTGCTGCGGTGGATTCATCTAAAAGAGAAGCGTTGGCGATTTCCATCCCGGTAAGGTCGCTTACCATCGTCTGAAAATTCAATAAAGCTTCTAATCTTCCCTGAGCAATCTCTGCCTGATATGGAGTGTAAGCGGTGTACCATCCCGGGTTTTCTAAGATATTACGCTGTATTACCGCAGGTAAAATGCCCTGGTGATACCCCAGTCCAATGTACGATTTAAAAACCTTGTTTTTAGCGGCTAATTTCCCAATATGCTCGGCGTATTGATTTTCGCTAAGTGCTTTTGGTAAATTTAGTGGCTGTTTTAAACGAATATCGTCTGGGATTGTTTCGTAGATAAGCTGCTCTAGACTATCTACACCGATAGTTTGAAGCATCTCTTTAAGATTTTCTTCTTTAGGACCAATGTGTCGAAGGGCAAAAGAATCTGTTCTCATTAAAATAAAATAGTTGTGTTTTTGATGCCGCGAAATTACATAATTTCAATGTAAATGTTTAATGATTTAGCAATACAGTTTTGAAGATTTTTTAACGTCTTTTAAATTGTTGATATTTAATAATATTATCCCTTATTTTAACGAATATCGAAGCTAATTTCTAAATCCCTATTTTAGCCCGGTGAAATGGCTTAAAAATCTCTTTCGGCTTTATATAAATTCCAGTATTCACACTGGGATCGCGGTGGTTTGTTTTACATTGGTAACTTTTTTGGAATTCGGGATGGAGGTCAATCAAAATCTGCTGGGTTTTATTTTCTTCGGAACCATTACCAGTTATAATTTTGTGAAATATGCCAGTGTCGCCAGATTACATCATTCCAGTTTAGCCGAAAATCTTAAAATTATCCAGGTGTTTTCTTTTTTCTGTTTTATTGCACTGTTGTGGTTTACGCTAAAGCAGGATTATAAGACACTCTTTGCGTCTTCTGTTTTAGGGATGCTTACAATGCTTTATGCAACCCCGGTTTTAAGAGGGCATCAAAATTTAAGGAATATTGCCGGGATTAAAGTTTTTGTAATCGCGATAACAGCAACGGGAACCGCAGTTTTATTACCGCTGCTTCATCAATATGAGGTGTCGTTTCATGATAAATTTTTAGCGATTTTTCAACGAATCTTAATTCACGTGGTGTTAATGTTGCCTTTCGAAATTCGGGATCTCAGGTTTGATGATCCTTCTTTAAAAACCATTCCGCAGTTATTGGGCGTAAAAAAAACAAAGATTTTTGGTAGTGTACTGATGGTGTTAGCGGTAGGGATGTCGTTTTTTAGAACGAATATTGGACACCATAGTTTAGTAGGGTTAAGCGTATTTTCTATCGTAGTAATCGGGATGCTTTGGGCTTCAAGAATAAAACAAAAGCCGTTTTATGCTGCGTTTTGGGTAGAAGCAGCGCCTATTTTCTGGGTATTGATATTAGTTATTCTGAATGTGATTTTTTAAGCTCTTCTTCTATAGCCTTACGCCAGCATTCTTTTTCTTCTTCACTACAGCATTTCAGTTTCGCTTTTTCGATAAGCTCAGTAAGCCTGGTGTTTTTTTCGCTGTATTCTCTACAACGAGGACATTCGGCCAAGTGTTCCAATAATTGATTTTTTTCAATGTTATCAGCTTCTTTATACTGGCCTTTATCACAACAGCATTCGGCCTTATCACAATCAATATATTTCTTTTCTTCCTGCATAATTAAAACCAATTTTGCTCCAGACAGGCCGCTAAGGCCGTTCTGGCTCTGTGGATGATTACCCAAAGATTAGACGGAGTAATGTCGAATTCTTTACAAATAACTTCTGTATCCACACCATCTATCGTTTTCATCTTAAAAATTTCAGCGTGTTTAGGATTTATTTTTTCCAAACAATCTAAAATTGCCATCCCAAGTTCGGTATTTTCCATATCGTCTTCGGCGGTTTTGTCAAATTGGTCGGCAACCTGCTCTTCCAGCCAGTCACCATCATTCTCCCCATCACGATAATTAATATGAACTTCGGCCTGACCTTTCTTGGAGTTGATCTTGCGGTAATGATCGATAATCTTTCTTTTAAGGATCGAAATTAGCCAGGTCCTTTCGCTGGCTTCCCCTTTAAAATTTTCCATCGATTTAAGACCGGCAAGAAACGTTTCTGAAATTAGATCGTTGGCAATCTCACGATCATTCACCCTTACAATCGTATAATTGAAGAGATAATCTGAGTATTTGTCTACCCACTGTGTTGGATCTATGGTATGCGTTGACATTGTTTTTGTCGTGAGATTATCAGCCAAAAATAAGAAAACTTATTTACTCTGAATAAGGTTTATATGCTATGAAAATTTTTGAATATTAGCAAGTCGTCACCCTGAACTTGATTCAGGGTCTCATCACATTTTTAACTGGATGAGATTCCGTATCAAGTCCGGAATGACGATTTTTTCATATTCTACTTCTCGATTAACCCTGCTCTTTTTAGTAAAGCATCGGGTTGAGGTTCTTTTCCGCGGAAGCGTTTATAGAGCGTCATAGGATGCTCTGTTCCTCCCATAGAAAGAATATTGTTTTTGAATTTATCAGCTACTTCTTTACTGAAAATTCCCTGCTCACTAAAATATTCAAAAGCATCGGCATCTAAAACTTCTGCCCATTTATAGGAATAATATCCTGCGGAATATCCTCCCTGGAAAATATGAGAAAAAGCTGTGCTCATACAATTTTCAGGAACATCTGGATATAATTTTGTAGGTTCAAAAGCCTTATTTTCGTGGGCTTTTACATCTTCCACATCAGAAGGGTTAATTGCGTGCCAGCTTAGATCTAACATCCCAAAGCTTAGCTGGCGAAGGGTTTGCATTCCTTCCTGAAAATTAGAAGATTCTTTGATTTTCTCTACTAATTCCATCGGGATTGGCTCACCGGTTTTATAATGCTTAGCGAATAATTGTAGCGCTTCTTTCTCATAGCACCAGTTTTCGAGAACCTGACTTGGTAATTCAACAAAATCCCAATACACGTTAGGACCCGATAAACTTGGATACACCGTGTTTGCTAACATGCCGTGCAGCGCATGCCCAAATTCATGGAAAAGCGTGGTCACTTCATTAAAAGTTAATAACGAAGGTTCAGATTTTGTCGGTTTCGTGAAATTACAAACAATCGAAACATGTGGGCGCTCTTCTTTTTCGTTTTTTACATACTGAGATTTATACTCGGTCATCCAGGCGCCACCACGTTTTCCCGGTCTTGGATGAAAATCGGCATAAAATAAAGCGACATCTTTACCATTTTCGTCGGTAACATTGTAGGTTTTTACATCTGGATGATATTTTTCTACCTCGTTGGTTTCATTAAACTGAAGTCCGTATAACTTGCCTGCCACTATGAAAACACCATCGATCACATTTTCTAGTTTGAAATAAGGTTTCAACTTCTCATCATCCAAATTGAATAATTTTTGCTTCAATTTTTCACTGTAGTAAGCCGAATCCCATTTTTCCAGTCGGTCGATATTATCTAATTCTTTCGCGAATTTTTCAAGCGCTGTAAATTCTTTTTCCGCAGCCGGTTTTGCCTTTTCAAGAAGTTCATTTAAGAAACCATCCACTTTTTCCGGAGTTTCAGCCATACGTTCCTGCAACACAAAATGCGCATGGGTCTCGAAACCTAAAAGTTGTGCTCGCTGATACCTAAGTTTAGCGATTTTAAGCACATTTTCCTGATTATCTAATTCATCACCATGAAATCCTTTTGCGCCAAAAGCGATTGCCATTTTTTTACGAAGCTCACGATTTTTCGCATACTTCATAAACGGGATGTAACTTGGATAATCTAACGTGAAAATCCAGCCCTCTTTATCTCTGGATTCGGCTACGCCTTTTGCTTCTTCCTTAAAACTCTCTGGTAAGCCATCAAGATCTTCCTCGTTGGTGATCTGTAGCTCAAATTTGTTGGTTTCAGCTAACACATTTTCACCAAAATTTAGACTTAACGCAGAAAGTTGTTTGTCGATTTCCCGCAATTCTTCCTGTTTCTCCTTTGGGAGATTCGCGCCATTTCTAGAAAAAGCCTTGTATTTTTTATCCAAAAGCGTCTTTTGTTCGGTCGTAAGATCTAATTGATCTTTTTGATCGTAAACCGCTTTTACGCGTTTAAATAGAGCTTCATTTAAAATAATATCATTTCTGAATTCTGATAAAAGAGGAGAAACTTCCTGTGCGATTTTCTGAATTTCAGCATTAGTTTCAGCGGAATTAAGGTTGAAGAAAATACTGGTCACACGATCCAGTTTTTCTCCTGAAAATTCTAATTCTTCTATAGTATTTTCGAAAGTTGGTTCAGTTTCAGCTGAATCAATATTTTCGATTTCAGATTTTGCTAATTGTATGGCTTCGGTAATCGCAGGCTTAAAATGTTCGGTTTTAATTTTAGAAAACGGAGCAAATTTAAAGTCCTGCAATAACGGATTATTTGTACTCATAATACCTTCAATTTTTTTCGAAAATAAAATGAGCAAAGCCTAAGCCATAACCTTGAAAAGGTATCTTATTTCAGGTTTTAAAGATTGATTGCCAGAATTATCGATTTTGAGGCGTGTTTTTCGGACGAATTGGCAGGATGTCAATTAGCAATAATCAATAAACAGTTATCGGGTTTTGAGCTTAAGAAATAGCAATATTTGTGATTTCGATTAGCAAATCTTTCTGTTAAACGCCAGGATTTGCTGCTCGAAATGATAATTATTGCTCAACTAGCGAGAGATTTCTCGACTTCACTTCGTTGCGCTCGAAATGACATGTGTTATTAAGTCATTTCGACTGAAGTGCAGCGGAATGGAGAAATCTTATTCCCATTGTAAGCGAGCAGTATCAGTAAGTAGTTGGCGGGAATCCTTTAGCAGTCAGCAATACCAATACATCAAGTATTTTTTACAAAAGAAAGATCTTCTACTTCGCTTGCCTACCGGCTAGGCAGGGTCGAGATGATAACGCCCGGTTTTACTGCTTTCCCTTTTTCTATTGAAATCTAATCAATATTTTACGTAAATCTACCATTCACAAATATAGGATAACATACATTGAGGTCATTTCGACTGTAGCACAGCGGAATGGAGAAATCTTAATGGTCAAAAATACTGCACACAAGAGATCTCTCCACTTCGGTCTAGATGACATCACTTTTACATTCAAAATTCAACATTTTTAATCCTGATGTACGTCCCTGATATAGGTTGACCATAACAGGTTAAATCTATGAAGTCAACAATCAAATTAATTCAAAAGTCCCGTAAGTATTCAGAGGCTTTTAAAAAATCTATTGTAAAAGATTTTG
>NZ_JAKHSK010000044.1 GCF_023499215.1 Zunongwangia pacifica | reverse complement strand
GCTACCAGAGGAGGAGCAGTACACGTCTGAGACCACGGGTAAGGAGATTACGACTATTGGTAATAAATGGAGTGATTTTCAGATCAGGGAATACAAGGCCAATGCGCAGCCGTACTATGTGTTGTTAGATGCAGATGGAAACCGGCTGAATGAGCCTACGGCTTACGATCCCGATATTGAATCGTATCTAAACTGGCTTGAAGAAGGAATTAAAAATTATAAAAACAAGTAAATATATGAGAAGAAATCGTAAAAACGATTACTAAAAATACTGCTGTTATTGAAGGATTGCTTAGGCCTAAACAATAGCAACTATAAATTCAGAAAGAAATTAGAATTTATTTGAATTAGCCTTCTTCACAATTTTGATTTTGCTTGAATTTACTTTGAAGAGCTTAAACGACAAGTTTAAGCTCTTTTTTAATCCCTCATCGAGGGTTTAATTCCCCGAGGCTTGTCTAGAAATTATAAAAAAGTTTTCCGATTCGTACCTCGCGGGCTTGCTCTAAGGTTATTGATTAAAAGAAGATGAATTAAGGAACAAATGATCACCTGTGATTTTACTCAATAATCGAGATTAAATGCTCTGAGTTTTGGTCTGAGGTAGTTTACTCATCACTTAATGAATTCTGTCATTAGAAATGTTGTATTTATTTTTATAGGATGCCTGCTTCATTTATTATTTGGGCTTAAAACGAGAAATTACTTTCGTTATCGCGGCTAGTCTTGATCAATAGGTTGCTCAAATAGATATTAAAAACTTTAATTATAGGTATTATTTTAAAATTTTATTTAAAAAAATATGAAATTATAAGAAAATCAGTATAATTTTAGACTTTATATTAAATTCTAAAATTGAGCAAAAGATGAGAAATCTTGTCCTTATATCACTGATTATTATTTTTGGGTGCCAATCTTTAAAAACAACATCACAAGATCCTAAAAGATATGAAAATCAGATAAGGAATTTTCAGACAGCATCAACTATTCAACGTAGTGAAGAACCCTTATTGGTTTTCACAGGAAGTTCAAGTATTCGAAGATGGGAAAATTTAACAACATTATTCCCCGGGTTTCAAGTAATAAAAACGGGATTCGGCGGATCAACAATGAATGATTTAGAATATTATATTAATGAAGCCATCCTTCAATATAAACCTAATAAAATCTTTATATATGAAGGGGACAATGATGTGAAATTAGGTGTAAAGCAATCTAAAATTTTAAGATCTACTCGTAGTATTATTGAGAAAATTAGATTTGAATTACCTACTTCAGAAATTATATTAATATCAGTAAAACCTAGTCTTGATCGTTGGTATCTTAAGGACAAATATTTAGAATTAAATAAAGAATTATATAAACTGTCTAAAGAGTATGATACAGTTCATTATTTAGATATGTGGGATACCATGCTTGCTGAAAATGGTGAACCTATAGCTCAATTTTTTGTTGAAGATGGAATTCATTTAAATGAAAAAGGCTATCAGGTATGGAAAATTGCTATTCAGGATTATTTGGATAAAAACACCAATTAAAGATTCTATAATTATAGAATTTACTCGATAATCGAGATTAATTACGCCTTTATCGTCCCAGTCCCGATAGCAATCGGTATGTTTAGAAATACACAATAACTTTCTAATAAATATTTCATGAGGTTGCCCTCCGGTTCTTTACTATTATTAGGGTATAAGTTGCCTCGAATGTTCAGCATTTGCAATGTTAGGAAATAGAAAGAATAAAATAATATCATATTTTTCGCCTAATTCTTTTCTAAGTATTTTAAAGCTTTTGGTAATAAGGGCCTCTACGGTTTTTATTGAGATATTTAAGTATTCAGAGATTTCTTTATTGGTAAGACCTTCTTTTTTACTAAGGGTGAAAACTTCTCTACATCTTTCGGGTAATTTTTCGATCTCCTGGGTTACAATTTTTATAATTTCGTTTAAATTTCTATCCTCTAATTCTTCAACTACCTCATACATGCTTTCATAATATTTCTTTTCAAGAATCATGGTAGCTTTTTCTTTTCGATAATTATTAATAAATGTGTTGTAAACAGTTTTATAAAGAAAACTTTTGATAGAATATTCTGGATTTAGTTTTTTACGATATTGCCAGGTTTTTAGAAATACACTTTGAACAATATCCTGAGCCAGCGCCTTTTCATCAACAAAAGTAAGAGCATATGCAAATAGGGGCCGGTGATATTTTTCAAGAAGAAATGAATAAGCCTGTTCATCACCATTTTTTAAGCATTCTACCAGTGAATTATTGTCATTGAAGCTCTTTATTGATTTCATTCTTATTGAATTTTAAGGATTATATTTCCGAAAATAAGAAAAAAATAAACAAAATGTTAGGGTATTCTTAATTTGCTTTGTATTACTAATAGAATGTTAACTTGTTTATGGAAGATAAAGAAACTGAATTATCTCTTTTAAGATATTTAAACGGAGCGGCAAAAAAGGACGATCTAGCCATTTTGAACGAGTGGATTAAGGATCCAAAAAATAATAAAGAATTTAGGCAATATCTTAAAACTCATTTTGCAATTTATTTAGGAATGAATGATCAAGACGTTAGTAAAATGAAAAATAATCTTATTGAGCAGATAAGAGCCGATAAGAATAGAGAGAGAAAACATAAGCGTATGGTATTTTTGAAATATGCCGCAGTGTTTATTTTGTTGCTTGCATGTGTGCACTTTTACCGAGATCAAATTTTTATAGAGTATCAAAACGAAAACGTTGTAGTTGGTGATGATAAGATTATTTTAGAAAATGCTGATGGAAATATTGAAGTTCTAGATAATGATAAACAAATTTCTATTAAAGATAAAAATGGATTCGTTATAGGAAAACAGGTAGGAGACGAACTTGTATACACCAAAAATGATTCTAAAAACGAAATAGCTTACAATACGCTTAAAATTCCTTACGGCAAGCAATTAAAAGTGGTCTTATCAGACGGCTCGGAAGTAATGCTTAACTCTGGTTCTACATTTAAGTATCCGGTAAATTTTATAAAAGGAAAGAATCGAAAAGTTTTCTTAGAGGGAGAAGCGTTTTTTGAAGTGGCTAAAGATTCTTTACATCCATTTATAGTAAGTGCGAACGATCTAGACATAAAAGTTTTAGGAACCGAGTTTAATGTATTGAATTATAGTGAAGATATAAATACAGAGGTTGTATTGGTAGGAGGATCTGTAGTTCTTAATTCTCCGGGTTATGTAAAAAATGAAGTCAAACTTTCTCCAGGTCAAAAGGGCACTTTTCTGAAAGAAGATAAAAATATAGGTGTAGAGGAAGTTAATGTCTCCCTTTATACAGGCTGGGTAGATGGAATAGTAGTTTTTAGAGAAACTACTTTTGAGAATATCACTAAAAAATTAGAACGGCACTTTAATATAAAAATCAATAACACAAATTCTAAAATCGCTAAAGAAAAGTTCAATGCAACTATTGATTTGAAAAAAGAAAATATTAATCAGATTCTAGAGTACTTTAAAAAAATCTACGAAATAGAATATGAGGTTAAAAACAACGAAGTCATAATAAAATAAAATCTCATTTATGTAACACCTTTATTACAACTTTCCGTAATCACTTAGAAATCGGGAAATGCTCCAACATTTCCCGATTAAAATCAAGTGATCGGATTATTTAATCACTAAAAACTCAAATTTAAAATTATGAAAAAATTGTGGAATTCAAAACTCTGGTTTTGGAGATTCAAATTAGATCTAAAAATGAAGCTCTCACTTGTTCTTTTTGCAATAACCTTCGCCGTTCAGGCAAATAGTTCTTATTCTCAAAAGACTCCCATTTCTTTAAATTTTGAAAATGTCAAAATAGGCAGGATCATAGATGAAATAGAGGCTAAAACAGAGTTTAAGTTTATCTATAAAAGCAATACCATAGATATTAATAGAAATGTAAGTATTAAAGTAAAAAAAGAAAAGATAGAAAACATCTTATCAATACTTTTTGATCAAAACAAAGTATCCTATGAGATCTATGACGTAAAAATTTTAATCAAGCCGGCACCTTTGTCACAAGTAAATGTTGATGCTTACGCAGTAAATAGCCCACAAAAAGAGATTACGGGTATAGTGACAGATATGAATGGAATGCCGCTTCTTGGTGTTAATGTTTTAGAGAAAGGAACGTCAAATGGTGCAATTACAGATTTTGATGGTAAATATTCGATTAACCTGGAAAGTCAAAATCCTGTACTTGTTTTTAGTTTTTTGGGGTTTGAAACTCAGGAAATTATTGTTGGGGATAAAACAACAATTAACCTGAGTCTAAAAGAAGGACGAAGTGGTTTAGAAGAGGTTGTAGTTATTGGTTATGGATCCACAAACAGGAGGGATGTTACTGGCGCTATCTCTACTGTAGACAGTGATGAAATTAATGCTTTGCCAACTACAGATGTGCAACAAGCCCTTAAAGGTCGTTCGGCAGGAGTAAGAGTTTCTCAGAATTCAGGACAGCCAGGATCTGGCGTTCAAGTGCAAATTCGTGGAGGGAATTCTTATTTAGGGAATAATAATCCCTTGTATGTAGTTGATGGATTTCCATTAACTGGAGGTATAGAATTTTTAAATCCTGCCAATATAGAATCTGTAAATATTTTGAAAGACGCATCTGCAACTGCAATTTACGGTTCTAGAGGAGCAAATGGTGTTATTATTATTACTACAAAAGCAGGGGATAAAGGAAGCAAAGGGGTAATTGATATTCAGAGTTACTACGGGGTACAAAAGGTTTTAAAAACATACGACTTGATGAATTCACGACAATTTGCAGAATTGGCTAATATTTCTGCAGAAAATAGTGGAAATCCTCTGCCTTTCGATTTAAATAATCTGCCTAATATTGAAACAGACTGGCAAGATGAAATTTTTAGAGCTGCTGGAATTCAAAATCATACCCTTACCTTCTCTGGAGGAAGTAATGGTTCATCCTATTCGGTATCAGCAAATTATTTTGAGCAGGATGGTATTATCAAAAATACAGGTCAGAAACGTGGATCAGTACGATTATCATTAAATCAAAAAGTTAATGATTGGGCCCGCTTAACAGCTAATGCTGTTTCCACCAGAAGTGAAATTAATGATGCAGATGTCAATAACGGTAATGCAGGAAATAACATTTGGTCAGCAGCATTACAGGCACCCCCAACAATTAGCGTATATGACGATGAAGGGAATTATAGTGATGTTGGAATATATCCATTTAGTCCCACTGCTTTAAGCAACCCGCTATTATACACAGAAAGAAAAGAATTATTTACCTCCTCAAAAACATTAAGTAATCTGGCATTAGAATTAAATATTCTACAGGGATTAAAGTTTAAAATATTAGGAGGGGTAGAACAGGAATATCTGGAAAGAAATTTTTACTCTCCATCAATCATCGTTAATAGAACCCCTCAAGGTTTTGGGTCTTTTCAAATGACAAGGGATATATCCTATTTAAATGAAAATATCCTATCATATAATACAAACATAGGTGAAGATGATACCTTCTCTGCTGTTGGAGGATTTACCGTTCAAACATTTAAAAGGAAAGTAAATAGCTCGAGTGCCAGCGGATTCACAACAGACATTTTGGAGGATAATTCTTTAGGAAGCGCAGAAAATACTAATCCTAATTCGTCTAATGTAAGTGAATGGAAATTGCTTTCCTGGTTGGGACGTTTAAATTATGATTTAAATAATAAATATCTGTTTACTGCTAGTATTCGTGCAGATGGATCTTCACGCTTTGGAGAGAATAATAAATGGGGAATATTCTCATCTGGTGCATTTGCCTGGCGACTAAGTAATGAAGAATTTTTAAAGAGTTTTGAAGATCTTTCAGATTTAAAGTTACGAATTGGATACGGAGAAACAGGTAGTACCGCTATTGCAGCATATCAGTCATTAAATACGCTAGGAGAAGAACGCGCTACTTTTGGAAATTCAGATGTTATAGGATTTGCCAATGTTTCTGCCCCAAATCCAGACCTTAAATGGGAGACCACCCGACAATTAGGTATAGGTTTGGACGCTACATTTTTTGAGGATAGGTATAGGTTAACCATAGATTATTATAAAAAAAATACAGAAGATCTTTTAGCAATTATACCACTTCCCGGATCTACAGGATTCACCTCGCAAATAACTAATCTTGGTGAAATTGAGAATACAGGAATGGAATTTTCAGTAGGAGCTTTATTTGGGCAAAATGATTTTACGTGGGACGTAAACGCCATGGTTTCATTTAATAAAAATAAAGTGATCACAATAGGTCAGGATATTCTAGGTGGATCATTGGATATTCCATTTAATTCTCCTATAAACTTAGCTCGTGAGGGAGAGCCATTAGGGGTATTTTATGGATATATTGAAGATGGATATGATGATAATGGAGTTATTCAGTATAAAGATTTAAACGGGGATGATCAAATTAATAGTGAAGATCAAAGAATTTTAGGAGATCCTTATCCAGATTTTATCTACAGTTTAAATAATACTCTACAATATAAGAATTTAAGCCTGAACATCTTTTTTGAAGGATCACAGGGGAACGAACTTTTCTGGGCAACTGGAGGTTATATTGCTACATCTTTTGGAACAGGAGGTAATCAAATAGTTGATGTTTATAACGATTATTGGACTCCTACTAATACGGATGCAGCGTACCCGGCACCTAGTTCTAATCGCGCTCAGATTCGGGTTTCAGACAGGTTTATCAAAGATGCTTCTTATTTACGTTTAAAAAATGTGAAACTGGGGTATACCTTAACAGGCAATCAGATAAACTGGGGACTAAATTCTATGGAAGTTTATGTAAGCGGACAAAATCTATTTACCGTAACAGACTTTCCTGGGCTCGATCCAGATGTAAATACAAGAGGGGGAACAGGAGATTTGAGATTAGGTATTGCCCAAACAGCTTATCCAACAGCTAGAATTTTTACTCTAGGTGTGAACTTAAAGATTTAAACAGAAAAAATATTAGAAATGAAAAAAATAATAACCTTGCTATTATTAATAGCTATATGTATCTCCTACAGTAGTTGTGAAAGTGCTTTAGAGGAATCTCCAAAAAGTCGACTTGTAAAAGAAAACTTTTATAAGAATGGGGCAGATGCGTTGTCAGCCTTAACATCGGTTTATGGAATTTTCAGTAGAGAAGGTGAATTTCCTACTATTTTCTTTATGTCGCTTTTGGAGAATCGATCAGATTATTCCGACGGTCGTGGAAGTCAGGCAGGCTTTAGTACTTACGATTCTCCTATGGATAATACAAGCCAAAGCCGAGCATTTGCAGCTTATAATGATCTTTATCAGGGAATAAATAGAGCAAATGCAGTTATAGATAATGTGGCTGGGATCGAGAATATGAATGCCGAATTAAGAGACCAATATATTGCCGAGGCACGTTTTCTAAGAGCTTTCTTTTATATGAATTTAGTGAAATATTGGGGCGGAGTTCCATTACGTCTGGAAGAATTCACTTCTTTAGATCAAATTCCTGCTCCCAGAGCATCAGTTTCAGAAGTTTGGGACCTAATCATTAATGATTTAAATGAAGCCATACCCAATTTGGCAGATACTTTCCCTGAATCTGATGCAGGAAGGGTAACATCGTGGGCCGCAAAAGCAGCTCTGGCTGATGCTTATTTGAATACTGAGGACTGGATTAATGCACGTGATGTAGCAGAAGATATTATCTTAAACGGTCCATTTTCTTTAGTTGAAGTACAGGTTGCTGACGATTTTCTTCAGATTTATGGCCCTGAATCCATTACACATTCCGGAGAAATATTTTCAGCACATCAATCTGAAACTAATGGTAATGGCATTGCAACACATATTCACAGGCCCAATACTGGGTTTTCGGTAGGAGGTTATTATGCATGGTTACCTGTAGAAGGAAGTCTTGTATGGGATTGGGACACTAGCGATCTTCGCCAGCAGTTTTCTATTTATACAGAGTACATAGATAAAAATGGAGAGGTACAGCAATTACCTGAAAGTACTCCAAAACTTTTTAATAAGTATAGGGATGCAGGCACAACAGGTAGTTTTAATGGTAGAAATAACGTGCCTTTTTATCGATTTGCAGAAATGTTCTTAATATATGCCGAAGCGTCTAATGAAATTGATGGACCTACAGCACTTGCTACAGAGCGCTTAAATATTGTTAGAAGAAGAGGATATGGATACCCATTAAACTCACCATCGATTGAAGATTATCCCCAAGGGATGAGTGCTAGTGAATTTAAGGATGCTGTTTTAGAAGAACGTGTATATGAGCTTAATCTAGAAATGAAACGATGGAATGATCTGTTAAGAACAGGAAGAGCTCAACAAGCGATAGAAGCTACCGGTAAAACATGGAGTGATGTGAGTTTGCTTTTGCCTCTTCCTATAGATGAGATAAATAATAACCCTGCTCTGGGACCTGAAGATCAAAATCCAGGGTATTAATAATCTTGTCATGAAAAGGTATTTGAATCATAAGAATTATACCATTATATCCAAATTTGGCTTTAACTCCAATAATCTTTTCGGGCTCATTTTAGTTCTGTTAAATGTGACTCTATTTACTTCCTGTATGCCTCTAAAGGAAAAGGATGATAAAAAGAGTAAACCTAATATCATAATGATTTTAGCTGATGATCTGGGTTATGGAGATTTAGGGGTTTACAATGAATATTCTTTAGTCCCAACTCCTAATCTGGACCAACTGGCATCTGAGGGAATTCGTTTTACAGATGCCTACTGTCCAATAGCAATATGCTCACCAACAAGGTATTCTTTAATGACGGGAACCTATGCATGGCGCAGTAGAAAGAAGGATGGAGTTATGAGGAACTATGAAAAATCGATGATGGAGGATAGTCTGCTTACATTGCCGCAAATGCTTCAAAAAGTTGGTTATAAAACGGGAGGATTTGGGAAATGGCATTTAGGAACAGAATTTCCCACTTTAGATGGAAAAAAACCTGTTGGATATGGCACATTTTATCATAAGGATAATGGATCTAATATTGATATTTCAGGAGATGTTTCAGATGGTCCTATAGATCATGGCTTCCAACAATGGTTAGGATTTAGTTGTGCGAGTGAGTGTTTTCTTTTTGAAAATAAAAAAATTATTGGAGCACTAGAACATGATTTCTATACCATTGAGAAAACACCTGGTAAAGAAAAACTAGACCTTATTTCTATGGATAGTTACCTGCCGCTTATAACAGATGCTTCCATAAAATTTTTGAACGAAGCCAAGCGTAATGATAATGAACCTTTTTTCTTATACTATTCGCCATACGTACCACATGTTCCTTTAGCAGTTAGTGAGTCCTTTTTAGGATCTACTCAGGCAGGTCCATACGGAGACTATGTTCATGAACTAGATTTTTATATAGGAAAGTTATTGAATCATCTTGATAGTTTAGGACTTAAAGAAAATACAATAGTTCTTTTTGCAAGTGATAATGGATCGGCTTTCAGAACTTCTTATAATGGCATGGATGCATCTAATGCAGCTAATAAACTGCCTGGTCATTTTATAGATGTAGACGGTAAATATAAAGCACCTAAAGATTTATCGAATATGGATAGGCATAGTCCCAATGGGACTTTAAGAGGAGTTAAACGTAGTGCCTGGGAAGGGGGCGTGCGAACACCTTTAATAGCTCGCTGGCCAGGTCATTTTCCTAAAGGTGAAAAAACTAAAGAAATGATGTCTTTAACAGATATTATGGCCACGTTAGCACCAATAGTGGGATACAAACTGGAAAACGGAGTTACAACAGATGGTATTAATAACATTTCAGCCTTTTTAGGAGAGACTAAAGAAAAAAGGTCTTCGATTGTGCTAAAAGCAGGAAATGATGTGTATGCACTTCGGCAAAGAGAATGGAAATTCATTGAAGTTCCTCGGGGGAATGATGAACCATTTTTTGAATTATATAATTTAGAAAATGATCCATCTGAAGATGAAAACCTAGCGAGTAAATATCCCGATAAGGTTTCTGAAATGAAGAGAGCATTGGATTTAATACTGAAAGAACATTCTACAACAAAATAATCAGGATAAAATGGATAAGTTAAAAAAAGTAATATTAGGAATAGTTCTGCTAATAAGTTCTTACGGAATGGTTGGTATGCCTATTCATCCAGATGATTATATAAACTTAGTGAATAAAAAATCATATAAAGCTGATGTTATTATATATGGGGGAACCTCTAGTGCTGTAATCGCAGCCGTTCAAGTTAAAAAAATGGGAAAATCAGTAATTCTGGTTTCTCCAGATAAACATCTTGGCGGACTGTCTTCTTCAGGATTGGGATATACAGATACCGGAAATAAAGCGGTAATTGGAGGTTTATCACGAGAATTTTATCATCGCATTTATAAATACTATACACAGGATAAGAGCTGGAAATGGCAAGAAAGAGATGATTATGGAAATCAGGGGCAAGGAACTCCTGCCATTGATGGAGAGAATAGAACCATGTGGATTTTTGAACCTCATATTGCTGAACAGGTATTCGAAGATTTGATTAAGGAATACGGTATAATTTTACATAGAGAAGAACTCCTTGATAGACAAAACGGAGTTGAAATTGATCATGAAAAGATAAAAAGTTTTACCACCTTATCTGGTAGTACGTATAAAGCTAAAGTTTTTATAGATGGTACCTATGAAGGTGATTTAATGGCGGCAGCCGGAATAAATTACCATATAGGGCGTGAATCTAATGAAACTTATAATGAAGAATGGAACGGTGTTCAAAAAGATATTTTTCATCATAAACACAATTTTATGGATTATAAAATAAGTCCGTACAAAGATCCTAAAAACCCATTGAGTGGATTAGTTCAGGGTGTTTCTGAAGTTGGTCCTGGAGAAAATGGCACTGGTGATAAGAAGGTTCAGGCTTATAATTTTAGATTGTGTTTAACTCAGGTTAAAGAGAATCTAATTCCTTTTTATAAGCCAGACCGTTATAATAAAAATGATTATGAACTTTTAGCCAGATTATACGAAGCAGGCTGGAATGAAACCTTCAATAAATTTGATCCCATTCCGAATCTAAAAACAGATACTAATAATCACGGTCCCTTCAGTACCGATTATATAGGGGCTAATTATGAATATCCCGATGCTTCTTATGAACGAAGAGCAGAGATCATTAAAGATCATGAAAATTACCAGCAAGGTTTACTTTATTTTATGGTGACCGATGAACGAATTCCTGCACCTATTCAGAAAGAATTTAAGAAGTGGGGATATGCAAAGGATGAATTTGAGGATAATAACTATTGGCCACATCAAATTTATGTTCGTGAAGCTCGTCGAATGTTGGGCAAGTATGTAATGACTGAACATGATATTTTGGGGCATAGAAAAGTTCCTAAACCTATTGGAATGGGATCCTATACTATGGATTCTCATAATGTACAGCGATATATTACCGCTGAAGGCTACGTTCAAAATGAAGGAGATATAGGTATCAAAGCTAAAGAACCTTATCAGATAGCTTACGGAGCAATAACACCAAAGGAAAATGAATGTACAAATCTTTTAGTGCCACTTGCCTTATCAAGTTCACATATTGCTTTTGGATCCATCCGAATGGAACCTGTTTTCATGATCTTAGGCCAAAGTGCAGCGACGGCAGCTGTGCTTGCAATTAAAGAAGGGCAACCCGTACAGGAGATTAATTATGAAAACTTAAAAAATGAATTAAAAAAAGGAGGGCAAGTACTGAGTAAATAGGTGAATATCTAAGAGGATTATCCTCTAAATTTAAAACATTAATAAATGAGAGTCGATAAAGTGCCTTTGTTGATAGGGATATTATTTGCGTTATTTTCTACAAATAAAATAAATGCACAAAGTTTTACAGTAATCAATGCTGGGATAAGCGGAAATACCACTTTGGATGTTTTAAAGAGGTTGAATAGGGATGTTATTGCTCCTAAACCAGATCTGGTAATACTAATGATAGGTACAAATGACTTATTGAATACTAAAAAATCGATGAGTTATCATGATTTTGAAAATAACCTGAATGAAATTGTAAATCTCTTAGGTATGAGGAATATAAAAATGCTTTTGGTAAGTCCGCCACCTGTAGATGAGTACTATTTATACAAACGGCATGATAAAAATAAATTTTTTCAAAAGCCCAATACACTTTTGATGAGAGCAAGTCAATTTATGAACAGTTTAGCTCGAAATGAGCAGATTAGATTTTGCGATGTGTATACGCTTTTTAGTAAAAGGGAAATCCCAAAACATAATCAGGATTTGTATATCAGAAACAAAAAAAATAGTAATGCTGAAGATGGAGTACACCCAACATCTTTAGGCTATCAACTTATAGCAGAAGCTATTTTTAATCATCTTAATTCTGATGATTGGCTTCTTTCCGATAGCAAAATTTTATGTCTGGGAGACTCTATTACTTATGGCAAATATATGATAGGGCAGGGTACCACCAAAGGAAATACGTATCCTGCTTTTCTACAAAGACTTTTTGATCAAAAAATAATTAATTCGCAATGAATATTTCACAAACTATTTTAAAGAAACGTACACTAGCTCAATTACTTATTCTATTCTTGGGATTTCAGTGCATATCCCAATCTACTGAGCAAAAAAATGAAAGGACAAGCCGGGAAGAAGGCAATGATGTATATAAATTGATTTTACTGGCAGGTCAATCTAATATGGTAGGAGGTGGAAAGAAAGCCCAAATTGCTATACCAAAAATAAGTGACAATATTATTTATTATAACTATGGAAAACGTATGAATTTGGAGATTGTTTCTGATGATAGGTTTGGTCCAGAAATAGGGATTATGGAAGAGCTAACAAAGCATTTTCCCAATGAAAAATTTATCATTCTTAAATATGCGGTAGGTGGAGCTTCTATGTATGGGTGGTCTCCCGATCGTGATGAAGAGAAGGTAAAAGTAATGGGACATCCCCACTTTGGAAAAATGAGTGATTCCCTGTTTAAATATACCGCGCTGGCCATAAAGGATAAAAAAGTTAGCCCTACGGCTTTTGTATGGATGCAGGGGGAAACCGATGCAAAATATGAGCTGGCAGGTAAAGAATATGCATATAATTTTAAAAAGTTAATAGAAGCTGTTCGTAAAGAGTATAATGAAAAAGAGCTACCCATCATTTTTGGGAAAGTAAATCCAATAGCTAGCAGATACCCAGGATTATTGGCAGTGCAATCATCACAACGATCTATTGCAAAAGATATCGCTAACGCCTATTTGGTAGAGACAGATGGTTTAGAAAAACGCTCAGATAGCCTTCATTATTCATCTAAAGGCTTACTAGGATTAGGTCATAGATTCGGGAAAATCATCGTAAAGGTGATCAATGAAAATGAACAATCACTTGACCTAGATGATGCTAAATATAAGGAATAACTCAAAAAAATAAATAACTGTGAATTTAATAGTTCTCATTATTATTTCGGTTATCATTTTAATAACCGCATATTATACCTATGGTAAATATGTGTCTAAAAAATTGGGTGTTAATAATGCAAATACTACGCCTTCGAATACTTTAGAAGATGGTATCGATTATGTACCCACCAAAACACCCATAGTTTTAGGCCATCACTTTGCATCTATAGCAGGAGCCGGTCCCATTATTGGGCCGGTAATAGCGGTAGCTTTTGGTTGGATTCCGGCTATAATTTGGATTTTAATAGGAGGAATATTTTTTGGGGCGGTGCATGATATGACAAGTATGCTGGCATCTGTGCGACATCAGGGTAAATCTATAGGATATGTTATTGAAAGGCAAATAGGGAATAAAGGAAAAGTTCTATTTCTAATTTTTAGTTTTTCGACGTTAATCTTAATTATTGGAGTATTTGCCGATATTATAGCGAAAACCTTTGTAAATAATCCCTATGTAGCTTCGGCCTCAATTCTATTCATCGTCCTGGCCGTTATTTTTGGCTTTGTAAACAAGCTATTTAAAAATTCGAAATATGCTTTTATCATAACCTCAATTATTGGGGTGATTTTAATGTATTTTTTTATTTACTTAGGAACTTTTATTCCCATAGTACTTGGTTATAATGTTTGGATAATAGTTTTACTGGTATACGCCTTTATTGCTTCTGTTACCCCTGTTACATTATTGTTACAGCCAAGGGACTATCTAACCAGTTATTTGCTTTATGGCCTTATAATCGCTGCTGTTGTAGGAATTTTGATTGCTAATCCAGAGGTTAAAATGGATAGCGATATTGTAATTAAATCTCCTGATCTAGGATATATTTTTCCTGTTTTATTTGTAACTGTAGCCTGTGGAGCTATTAGTGGATTTCATTCTTTAGTAGCTTCGGGTACTACCTCTAAACAACTTGATAAAGAATCTGATGCTAAAGTTGTAGGATTTGGAGGGATGCTTATTGAAACATTTTTGGCGATTCTTTCTGTAATAGCCGTTATGGTTATATCACGTAAAGATTATGTGACTCGATTGTTTAGTGATGGGCCGGTGACTTTATTTGCAGATGGTTTAGGAAAAATAATCTCGGCAATTGGGATTTCAGAAGAAATGGCCTCATCTTTTGTAGCATTAACGGTATCTGCATTTGCACTTACTACTTTAGATACATGTACCCGCCTGGCGCGCTTTACTTTTCAGGAACATTTTGAAGGGATAGAAAACAATAAGTTAAAGAAAGCTGGGACTAATCGTTATATCGCTACTTCAATGGTTGTGCTATCTTCAGTAATCTTACTTTCTACCGGAGAGTTTAACGTTTTATGGCCAATATTTGGATCGGCAAACCAATTGCTTGCGGCTCTTGCTTTATTAACTGTCGCGGTTTGGCTAATTAAAAATAAAGTGAGTGCTTCTTTTGTGTTAATCCCTATGTATATCATGTTTGCTGTGGCATTAAGCTCTCTTTGTTTATTTGCCATAACAAATTTTCAAAATGGGACTTACATTCTAGCTGTACTTGCGGGAGCTTTATTTGTACTTGCAATAGTGTTATTATGGCTCGCAAAAAATAGCTTGAAAAATGAAGAATATAAGAGAAGTTCCTATTGCCAAGGCAAAGACAAATAATTTAAAAAACGATCAGATTAAAAAAAATAGTCTATGAAAAAAATCATTTATGGCTTTATAATAGCTTTGATATATATTAAACCGTTAGGTATAAATGCTCAGAGGTTTGATATTGATGCTAAGGAAAAAGTAGCTGAATATATAAGTGCACCTTCTTCGCAACAATCATTGTTTCTAAATTCGAATCCAGATTTTCCAAACACGGTACAATGGCAGTTGAAAAAATATGATTCTCTTGCCGCTGGAGGAAAAGAGATCTCTAGCCCTGCAAATAAGAATCGGGCGGGATGGATGAATGCAATAGTTCCCGGTACAGTGCTAACTTCTTTAGTAGCGAATAATGTATTTCCAGATCCATACTATGGGGATATTAATAGGCGAACAAACCATATAATACCTGACATGGCAGATGTAGGAAGAGAATTTTATCATTATTGGTACCGTACAAATTTTAATGTGCCGTCATCCTTTAAAGACAAAAGAATCTGGTTAAAATTTAATGGGATTAATTACAAATGTGAGATTTGGTTAAATGGCAAAAAACTTGGTAATATGGCAGGAATGTTTAATTCTAAATCATTCGATGTTACATCAATAATTAATATTAAGGGAGCTAATACCATAGCAGTAAATATATCTCCTGTGGATTTTCCGGGACAAAGTGGTCGTAAAAATAAAAAGCGTTCTGGTGCCAAAGGTGAAAATCAAAACGGAGGAGATGGTATAATAGGTAAGAATACTACCATGCTGATGAGTGTTGGATGGGATTTTACATACCAGGATGGAATTAGGGATAGAAATACTGGTATTTGGAAAGAAGTTGAATTGTATGCCACTGGAGATGTTGTATTAAAAAATCCATTTGTTCAAACCAAATTAAACTTACCGGATACCACAATATCAAAGCAAACAGTTTCTGTAGAGGTATTCAATGCTTCAAGTAAAAATGTATCTGGAATATTATCTGGGGCAATTAAGGAGGCTGATGTGAAATTTGAAAAGGAGGTTGAATTGGCTCCTAATCAGCAAAAAACAATTGTTTTTACTCCTGAAGAATACAAACAGCTGGTCATTAACAACCCAAAGCTTTGGTGGCCCATTAATAAAGGTGAGCAATTTTTATATAATCTTGACTTAAAATTTAGTCAAGGCGAAAAAATAAGCCACGAAAAATCCATTCGTTTTGGTATTAGAGAAATTGAGTCAGATCAAAATACCCCTGATAGCTCACGCAGATTTTTAGTAAATGGACATCCTATTTTTATTAGAGGTACTAATTGGATACCAGAGGCAATGCTGAAGAATTCGGCAAAAAGAACGTATGCTGAACTTACTTATACTAAACAGGCCGGACTTAATTTATTACGTTTTTGGGGCGGAGGAATTTCTGAATCTGATTACTTTTTTGATCTGTGCGACGAGATGGGACTTTTAGTTTGGAGCGAATACTGGATGACGGGTGATACCCAACCGGTAGCAGACACGACCCTTTATCTTAATAATATAGAAGCTACTGTAAAAAGAATACGAAACCATGCTTCTTTGGCTTATCATGTATCCTCTAATGAATCTACCGAAATTCCAGGTGCTTCAGAATTAATAAAAAAACTTGATCCAACCAGAGGCTATCAAATGCAATCAGAGTGTTGTGGTGTTCATGATGGAAGTCCATATAAATTTGAAAATCCCATGCAGTATTATGAAAATACCGCTTCAAAAAGAGGGAGTAGAGTCGACGGTTTTAACCCGGAATACGGAACTCCTATTTTACCTACTGTAGAATCTTTGCGCTTAATGATGCCTGAAGAAGATCTTTGGCCAATAAATGATTCTGTATGGAATTATTTAGATGGTGGAGGTTTTCACAATATAACCACAAAATATAGAACGGCTGTTAATGAGTTTGGTATGTCTAACTCTATAGAGGAATTCGCTAAAAAAGCCCAGTTCGTAGGTGCCATGAATTATCGTGCAATATGGGAAGTTTGGAATGAAAACAAGTTTTCTTATGGAGATCGTTTTGCCAGTGGCTTTTTGTTTTGGTATCACAATAGTCCTGTACCACAAACTGCCGGGCGAATGTATGATTGGAGTTTAGAACCCACGGCTGCCCTTTATTATTCCCAAGACGCATTAGAGCCTCTTCATCCTCAATTTGATTACTTAACAAATACTGTTTCAGTATATAATGATTATAGAAAGTCTTTTTCAGGCTACATGCTAGAGGCAGTAATATACGACATAAACTCTAAGGAAGTATGGAGTAAAAGCGTGATTACCAATATTCCAAAAGATGGAGTGGCAAACGATGTATTTAAAATTGATTTTCCTAAAGATTTAAGTCAGGTTCACTTTATAAAATTATCTCTTAAAAATAAGGAAGGAGAATTAATAAGCGATGCTTTTTACTGGCGCTCTAAAGACTCTTATGATGGAGCATGGACAATGACGGGCCCCGCGGTTTCAGGATTCCAGAAGATAGATCAGTTAGCTAAGGCTGAACTTGATGTAACCATAAAACAAGAGAAAAATACGATTAAAGTAGATGTGAAGAATGTATCGAATGCTCTAAGCTTTTTTACGCAGTTAAAGCTTCAGGATCAAACAGGTAAAAGTATCAGTCCTACTTTTTATTCAGACAATTTTTTCAATTTACTTCCTAATGAATCAAAAACTATAGTTCTCACCCTTTTGGGGGAGCTTCCACCAAAGCCAGTTTTATTAAAAGTTGAAGCTTATAATACTGCTTTAAAAACATATAATATTGAAATAGAATGATTTAAAATATCATTCAACGTCTAAAACCATATATCATGATTATGAAAAAAATACTAACATGCGCTATATTAATGCTCTTTGTAGTGGCTATAAATGGGCAAAATATAGAGGAAAAAGATAATTTACCATCTAATAAAACCATAGAGAAAACAAAAGCTGAAGTGCATATTAAATATGATGACACTAGGGAGGTCGCCTGGAGTGATGCTTATGATTTAGTCGATATAAAATCTACGCTAGATGGGCAGATTCAAAAAGCTTATATCTACAAATCGGAAGCTAAAGAGCCAAGACCGCTTATCGTAAGTCTTCATACTTGGAGTGGTGATTATACTCAGCGAGATGAAATTGCGGAACTGTGTAAACTTAAAAACGTAAATTATATTCATCCTAACTTTAGAGGAGAAAATACAACGCCACAAGCTTGTGTAAGTAAGCTGGCTATTGCAGATATTGATGATGCAATCTCCTATGCTATTAAGCATCTAAATGTTGAAACATCAAAAATTTATGTGGTAGGGGTAAGTGGAGGCGGATATGCAACCCTAAGCACTTTCATGAAGTCGAAGCATCAAATAAGAAAATTCTCGGCATGGGCCTCAATAACCAATTTGGTGGCCTGGTATGAAGAAAGTACAATCCGAAGAAATAAATATGCTCAAAACATCATTGATTGCACGGGTTCTGCTAAACATTTAAATATAGAAAATGCTAAAGAACGATCCCCATTTTATTGGAATACACCGATAAAGAAATTAGAAAAAACGGAATTACATATATATGCCGGAGTGTATGATGGTATTCAGGGAAGTGTACCTATAACCCAATCCATAAACTTTTATAACAAAATACTATCAGATTTATCTGTATCCGACAAAACGGTTTATGTTTCAGATCAAGAAAAATTAGAACTTCTGGAGAATAGAAAAACCCTTGGTCGTTATGGAAACTTAGATAATAGAGAAATTATATTGTCCAAAAAATATGGTAATCTAAGTTTAACAATCTTTAAAGGAAATCACGAGATTTTACCTGAGTATGCAGTAAACAACTTACTCAATTAGATTTATTAGTGATAATTAAAACGATAAAAGTTGAGGTACTATTCTTTAAATTAAAATCTATAATGCACCTAATACATACCATTTTTCGTTTAGCGGACTTTCTTACCCATAGATTGTCTTATAGCATTCTTTCCATACTTATGTTATTTAATATAGCCTGTAAGGATTCCCCTAAGCAAATGAACTCTGATTTAAATGTGAAAAAGGATAAAAGCGCTAACATCGATAGGCCAAACATATTATTTGCGATAAGTGATGATCAATCTTTTCCTCATGCTTCTGCTTATGGTGAAGATTGGATTAAAACCCCAGGGTTTGATAAAGTTGCTAAAGAAGGGATATTATTTACAAATGCGTTTTCTGCTTCTCCTGGTTGTAGCCCTAGTAGAGCCGCAATATTAACAGGTTTAAATACCTGGCAGCTGGAACAAGCAGGAACTCATGATAGCGAATTTCCTTCGAAGTATAAAGTCTTTCCCGAAATTCTGGAAAATCTAGGTTATAAAGTTGGATTCACCGGCAAAGGATGGGGACCCGGTAATTGGAAGGAAAGCGAAAGAGAACGTAATCCCGCAGGAAAAGAATACGCTGAAGTTTATACAAAACCACTATTGAAAGAAGTAAGTAATCTTGATTATGCTGAAAATTTCAATCAATTTTTGTCAGAAAGAGAAAAAGAAGAGCCGTTTTATTTTTGGTTTGGTTCTAGAGAACCTCACAGGGTCTATGAAAAGGGATCTGGAATAAAATCAGGAAAGAAATTGGAATCTGTAACCGTTCCTGGCTTTCTGCCAGATAGTCCTGAAGTAAGAAGTGATCTGTTAGATTATGCTTTAGAAATAGAATATTTTGATCAGCAACTTTTAAGGATGCTTACAAAGCTAGAAAGTATAGGAGAACTAGAAAACACGATTATTATTGTAACTTCAGATAATGGTATGGCGTTTCCGTATGCAAAGGCAAATGCAAATGAAAATGGTACTCATGTTCCATTGGCCATTAGATGGGGAAAGAAATACAAAGGAGGAAAAACTGTAGAAGACCTTATAAGTCTTATCGATATTGCTCCTACTGTACTTGAAGCAGCCTATGGAAAAAATTTCAAGGAAATAATGATAGACTATCCAATGGAGGGAAAAAGTCTATTAAATTATTTTGATCAAAAATTGACCAATATCGAAAAACGGGAAGCTGTTTTTATGGCTAGGGAGAGACATTCGAGTTCTAGATGGAATAATCTTACCTATCCGCAACGCAGTATAAGAACCAACGAATATCTATATATAAGAAATTTTAAACCGGAACGATGGCCAGCAGGAGCTCCTCAAAAAATTGGAACAGACGGACGCCTGGAAGAAATGGACGGTGGGTATCATGATATAGATGCTTCACCCACGTTAGATTATATGATTACTCATCAAAATGATGAACAGGTAGCTCTCCTATTCGAAAAAGCGGTTAGTAAAAGGCCTTCAGAAGAACTTTACGATATAAAAAACGATCCGTACTGCTTAAATAATTTAGCAGAAAATAGCAAATATCAATATGTTATTTCAGGATTGAGAGCTAAGCTTGGGGCTTATTTAATGCAAACGGAAGATCCAAGAGTTACCGGTAATGGAGATATTTATGAAACCTATAAGCGTTATTCGCATATTAGAAGTTTTCCAGAACCAAATTGGAAAAACGATAGCTCTAGGAATGCGGAAAACGCCATTCTTAAAAATCAATTAAATAAAATAGATTAGAAAAACTCAATTATCGAGTGGTTTTGCTCGTAAAAAATAAACTACTATGAATAATCAATTAATAGGTTCGTTAATGATTTGTTTTGCATTTTTTAGCCATAAAAGTTTTGCACAAATCAATGATGTAACTACACCTTTACATAATTTAGCACCCAATTATTCCACACCCTATAAAATTCCGAAGATCGATGAGGTCAAAAATGCCCTAGATCGGGTATATCATTTTCTTGAGGAATCTACTGCTTCAAATTTAGTGAATGGCGCAAACGCTATTGTTAATAGTGCACATGATATTGATGATCAAACAACTTTTGCGCCTTCCTCTTTTAGACTTACAAGTTATGAGTGGGGAGTGACCTATGCAGGGATGTTACATGCTGCAGAAGCTACAGGGGAACACTATTTTAAAGAATATACAAAATCCAGACTTCAACTAATCGCAGATCTGGCTAAATTTTATAGCGATAAGGGTTTTGAGAAAAAGACAGCAGTACACTCTGTATTATATCCCGATGCTTTAGATGATGCAGGAGCATTATGCGCAGCAATGATAAAGGCAGAGCGGTTTGGTCTTGATTTAAAATTACTTCCGTTTATCGAAAACTTTGTGGCATATATCAGTAAAAAGCAATTTCGATTAGCTGATGGTACACTCGCTCGTAATAGGCCTCAAAAAAACACATTATGGCTAGATGATCTCTTTATGAGTGTGCCGGCATTAGCCCAAATGGGAAAGTTTTCTGGTAAAGATAAGTATTTTGATGATGCTGTAAAACAGGTGAAGCAATTCTCAGATAGAATGTTTAATGATCAAAAAGGGATTTATATGCATGGATGGGTAGCGTCTATGCAGGTAAAACCCGAATTTCACTGGGCAAGAGCAAATGGTTGGGCTATTATGGCAATGATTGAACTATTAGAAGTATTACCTGTAAATCATCCTGGAAGAGATGATATTTTAAGTCAATTAAGGCTTCACATCAAAGGACTTGCTGCTTATCAAAGCGGAACAGGATTTTGGCATCAGTTACTGGATAGAAATGATTCTTATCTAGAGACTTCGTCAACCGCTATTTACACCTATGCTATCGCTAGAGCAATAAATAAAGGATATGTCGATGGGATGACTTATGGGCCAATGGTGTTATTAGGGTGGAATGCTGTAGAAACAAAGATTGGTGCAGACGGGACAGTAGATGGTACCTGTGTAGGTACGGGAATGGGTTTTGATCCTGCATTCTACTATTATAGGCCTACACATAAATATGCCGCTCACGGTTACGGCCCGGTACTTTTAGCCGGTGCAGAGGTAATAAGATTATTGAAAAATGAAAAGTACCAAATAGATGATAGTGCCATACAGCTAACTAAAACCAATTAAATCTTATGCATAGCAGAAAGTAGTACCTAAATATTTATTAATAGAGGATTTACTCGATAATCGAGACTAAATGCTCTGGTCTTACACCGATCCCGATAACTATTGGGATCGGTATAGAAATACCTCCAAATAAAAAATAATTTTCTAATAAATACCTCGGCTTTTCCTGTGGTAGTTTACCAAAACCAATATTATGAAGAATACCAATCTAAAAATTTTATTAATCATTATAGGGTTAACAACTATAATAAGTTGTAATACTAAGAATGAATCTAAAACTAAAAGTTATTCACTTATAAATGGGAATACACTAGAAGGATGGATACAAAAAGGTGGCGATGCAAAATATAGCTTAAAAGATGATGTTATCATCGGAGAAACGGTTCCAGACTCTCCTAATTCATTTTTAACAACTAATCAGCTTTACGATAACTTTATACTGGAACTTGATTATAAAGTAGATCCAAGCATGAATTCCGGAATACAAATTAGAAGTAATAGTAAGCCTGATTTTCAGGATGGTAGAGTACATGGATATCAAGTAGAGATCGATCCTTCAGAACGTAGTTGGAGCGGAGGAATTTATGAAGAAGCAAGAAGAGGTTGGCTTGTTTCCTTAGATGATAATCAGAAAGGGCAAGAAGCATTTAAACAAAATGACTGGAATCATGTAAGAGTAGAAGCTATAAATGATTCTCTAAAAGTTTGGCTAAACGATGTACCTACCGCATTTTTAATTGATGAAGAGACCAGAAGTGGTTTTATTGCTTTACAGGTACATCGTATAAAACCAGAGGATCATCCCGGGAAAAAAATAATGTGGAAGAATATAACAATTCAAACTGAAGGTCTTGAAAAATCTTCAAAATCAATTGATTTAAAGCCTGTCATAACCAAAAATAATTTAACGGGTAGAGAAAAAGAAAATGGTTGGGAACTCCTATGGGATGGGGTGTCCACAAAAGGCTGGAAAGGTGCAAAATTAGACACTTTTCCAACCGAAGGATGGATTATTGAAGACGGTCATTTGGTGGTACTTTCTACTGGCGGAAAAGAATCTGAAGCCGGCGGAGATATAGTAACAGAAAAACTGTATAAGGATTTTGAACTTAAAGTAGATTTTCAAATTACCAAAGGGGCGAACAGCGGAATTAAATATTACGTAGATACTAATATTAATAAGGGCACGGGATCCTCTATAGGATTAGAATACCAAATTTTAGATGATGATAACCATCCAGATGCAAAATTAGGGAATCATGAAGGCAGTAGAACTTTAGCGTCATTATACGATTTAATTCAGGCAGATCCCAATAAACCAGTAAAGCCTTTTAAACAATGGAATACGGCTCATATTGTTTCTAAAGATGGTCACGTAACACATTTTTTAAATGAACAGAAAGTATTGGAATATGATAGATATAGTGAAGATTTTAAAAAATTAGTCTCAGAAAGTAAGTATGACAAATGGCCAGATTTTGGGCAACTGGAAAAGGGACAAATTTTATTGCAGGACCATGGGGATCGTGTGTTATTTAAAAACATAAAAATTAAAGAATTGTAATATGTATTCAAGAAGAAAATTTTTAACAAATTCAGTACTAGGCGGAACGGCTTTGGCATGTTCAGGTTCTCTTATGGGAATGCCTGCTAAAAGTTACAATAGAATTATTGGCTCTAATGATCGATTAAATATTGCTATTGCAGGTTTGGGGAGAAGACTAGCTGCATTTTATAATCCTATAGGGCTAAAAGAGTCTAATGTTCAGCTCTCTTATCTATGCGATGTAATGGCAAAACAACGGGAAAAAGCATTGTATAATTTTTCCAAACATATATCCTATAAACCAAAGCTTGAGGTTGATATTCGAAATGTAATTGCAGATAAAGAGGTAGATGTTCTTATTAATTTAACTCCAGACCACTGGCATACACCAGGATCTATTATGGCATTGAAAGCCGGGAAACATGTGTATGTAGAGAAACCTTGTAGTCATAATATGAACGAAAATGAGTTGCTAGTTCAGGCTGCCCAAAAGTATGATAAACTTGTTCAAATGGGAAATCAGCAGCGTTCGTCTAATCATACCATAGAGTTGATTAACGAAATACATAGGGGAACGATAGGGAAACCCTACAAAGCGGTAGCCTTTTATGTTAATTCCAGAAAGCCGGTACCTGTTCAAAAAAAATCTTCTGTTCCTCAGGGTCTGGATTGGGAGTTGTGGCAAGGTCCGGCAGTACATAGAGAATATACTTCAGAAACGTGGAATTATAATTGGCATTGGTACGGGTGGAATTATGGTACCGCCGAGGCAGGAAATAATGCAACTCATGAGCTGGATGTTGCCCGCTGGGCTTTACAGGTTCAATATCCTGAACATACCAGTGTTTTAGCTGATAAAAGACAATTTAAAGATGACGGCTGGGAGATGTATGATAGTATGGAAGCTACTTTCAGGTTTCCTGATAATAAGCTTATTCAATGGGATGGAAAAAGTCGAAATGCCTACAGTACTTATGGCGCAGGTAGGGGAACCATTATCTATGCTAGTGATGGCGCTGCATTTGTTGATAGGGATAGGTATGAAATAACAGATTTAAATGGAAAAGTAATTAAAGAAATGAGCTCGGGTTCTAACGAATCGGGAACAGCCCTAGGTGGTGGTGGAGACACCTCTACAGCACATGTTCTTAATTTTTTCAATGCTATAAGAGGAAAAGAAAAGCTACAGGCTCCAATAGCAGACGCGGCGGTGAGTATGGCTATGGTACATTATGCAAATATAGCGTATAGAACAAATAAAGAATTTGATGTTGATACTAAAACCGGTCGTATTTATGATCGTGAAGCAATGGCATTATGGGGGAGAGAATATGAAAAAGGATGGGAGCCTGTTTTATAAAATCTTAGTCGGATAGTTCACTGGTACTATGCAGGCTTGTGATGACAAGAATATGTGTTTTCTAAAAAGGAAAATAAGTCAAAATCTAAAATGTAATTTTTTAGATCCATCTCTTAAAAAACAAATTATGATTACTATTTTAAAAAATAAATTAAGCCTTACAGTTTTCTTTTTAGGGATTTTTATGAGCTGTATGGGTGCTTCAGTTAACAAACAACGTTTCGAGATAACTTCTCCTAATAAGAAATTAAAAGTTTTAATTACTGTAGGCGAAAATATAAACTATACTCTCTTTTATTCAGATCAAAAACTGCTTGAAAATAATGAGCTGAGCCTTGTTTTAAAAAATAAAATATTAGGGAAGTCCTCAGTGCTTAAATCTCATAAAATAAGTGAGTTTGACGAAGTGCTAACTCCAGTAATACCACTTAAATTTTCTACGATTAAGAATCAATATACAAACCTTTATTTATCGTTTAAAGAAGGGTTTGGTATCGATTTTAGAGCATATAATGATGGATTTGCTTACAGATTTGTAACTAATATTTCAGGAGAGGTTGAAGTGATAGACGAGCATTTTGCAGTTAATTTTCCAAAAGAATACAGGCTGCATTTGCAACAAACGCCTTCTTTCAAAACAAATTATGAATATCCTTATACGCATTTGGAATCAGGTCAATTTAATGCGGAAAGTAAAATGTCGACTTTACCAATTTTGATAGAAACAAGTGGGAAATATAAGATCTTGATATCCGAATCTAATCTATTTGATTATCCTGCTATGTTTATAAAAGGGATTAACGCTAACGGAGTCCAATCCATTTTTCCCAAAAATCCAAAGGAGTTTGAGCCAAATAATGATCGAAGCGTAAAAATTATAAAGGAAGCAGAGTATATTGCCAAAACAGATGGGAAACGAAGTTTTCCGTGGAGGTATTTTATGGTTTCTGAAAATGACGGAGATCTTTTGGAAAATACATTAACCTACCGGTTGGCACCAGAGAATCAAATAAAAGATCCTTCCTGGATTAGACCCGGTCAGGTAAGCTGGGAATGGTGGAATGGAGCATCAGCATACGGTGTAGATTTTGTTTCTGGATATAATGAAGAAACCTACAAGTATTATATCGATTTTGCTTCAGAATTTGGTATTCCGTATATAATAATGGATGAAGGATGGGCAAAAAGTACTACTAATCCATATATACCAAACCCCGATATCGACCTATTTCAACTTATAGCGTATGGTAAAGACCGTAATGTGGATATCGTTTTATGGTTACCCTGGTTAACCGTTGAAAATAATTTTGAACTATTTAAAACATTTAATGAATGGGGGATAGCCGGTATTAAGATTGATTTTATGGATCGCAGTGATCAATGGATGGTTAATTTTTATGAAAGGGTAGCAAAAGAAGCAGCAAAAAATAAATTGTTTATTGATTTTCATGGAGCCTTCAAACCTGCCGGTTTAGAACGAGCTTATCCTAATGTTTTAGCCTATGAAGGAGTTTTGGGAATGGAGCAAATGAATAGAGCAACTCCAGATAATAGTATTTATTTACCTTTTATGAGAAATGCAGTGGGATCTATGGATTACACCCCGGGAGCAATGTTAAGTATGCAACCTGAAATTTATCATAGCCAACGACCCAATGCTGCCGGTATAGGTACCAGGGCTTATCAAATGGCACTTTTCGTAATATTTGAAAGCGGCCTACAAATGCTAGCAGATAGTCCTTCTAATTATTATCGCGAGCGAGAATGTACCAAGTTTATAACCAGTGTGCCTGTAACCTGGGATGAAACACGTGCTTTAGAATCAAAATTAGGAGAATATGTAATTGTTGCGAAGCGAAAGGGAGAAGATTGGTATATCGGAGCAATAACCAATAATAATGAGGCACAAAGAGTTATTCAAATATCATTGAATTTTCTTGAAGGCGATAGTACTTATAAGATGAATTATTTTGAAGATGGCGTAAATGCCGCAAAGCAAGCTATGGATTATCGTACAGCTAGTCTTAGTGTAAATAAGTCTGATAAATTTAAAATCAAAATGGTTAGAAATGGTGGTTTTACAGCGGTATTGAAAAAAATACGTTAGATATATCTTCTAGAACAAAATCATATTCTTGATAGAAAGGTAATTGTTTTATGCACTGTTCGAATTAATATGTTAATCATTATATTATTTCTGTTTTTATGAGATTAGTACTACTATTTTCAATTGTATTATTGTTGTCCTGTAAAGAGGAAAAAACAAGATTAGCTATTACTAGTCCTATTATAGAGGAAATAGCTGTGGATACGCCATTCGATATGCCGAATATTAAGATTCCGAATTTTGCGGATTGTGATCGTTTTATAATATCAGATTTTGGAGCTGTAAAAGGAAATAAGGAAGCCACATCGAAAGCGATAAAAGAAGCTATTGAGAAAGCAAATAAGAATGGCTGTGGAGTAGTGGTAATTCCGAAGGGTGAATGGGAAACAAAAAAAATTCATCTTAAAAGTAATGTAAATCTTCATTTAGAAGAGAATGCCGTACTTTTTTTCTCTGAAGATCCAGAGGATTATTTGCCTACAGTACTCACTACCTGGGAAGGAATGGAATGTTATAATTACTCTCCATTAATTTACGCTTTGCAATGTAAAAATATCGCAATAACCGGCAAAGGGAAATTAAAAGCTAAAATGGATGTCTGGAAAACTTGGTTTTCCAGACCAAAAGCACATATGCAGAGTCTTAAACGCCTCTATAATTTAGCTTCATTCGATAAGCCGGTCATAGAAAGACAGATGGTGAATGATTCTGCGCATTTTAGACCACAATTTATACAATTTAGCAGAAGTGAAAATGTTCTATTAGAAGGGGTTACCATTGAAAATAGCCCCTTTTGGACCATTCACCCATATTTATCCAAAAATGTAGTTATTAGAGATGTAAAAGTAAAAGCACATGGGCACAATAATGACGGAGTAGATCCAGAAATGAGTCAAAATGTGCTGATTGAAAACTGCATTTTCGATCAGGGGGATGACGCTATTGCTATAAAATCGGGTAGAAATCAAGACGCCTGGCGTTTAAATACTCCGTCTAAAAATATTGTAATGCGAAATTGTATTATGAAAAATGGCCACCAATTGCTAGCCATTGGTAGTGAACTGTCTGGAGGGGTAGAAAATGTTTTTGTATCTAACTGTAAAGTAATTCCGGGGGCGTCTATGTTTCATCTGGTTTATATTAAAACCAATGAGCGACGTGGCGGCTTTGTAAACAATATTCATGTGAATAATATCGAAGCGGGAAGTATCAAAAAAGGTATTTTAGGCATTGAAACAGACGTTTTATACCAATGGCGAGATCTGGTTCCCACCCTAGAAAAAAGGCTGACTCCTATTAAAAATATTTATTTAGAGAATATTCATGCTTCAAAAGCACAATATCTATCGCTAATAAATGGACAGGAAGAACTGCCCATTGAAAATGTAAATTTTGTAAATATTGAAGTAGATACAGTTCTTCAGGGACAATACTTTCATAACAATATAGAAGGGTTTAGTGAAAATTAATCTTAAATAGCTCGAATTTGGTCGGACACGAAGGATATTTCTGAAGATATTATAATGATCTAATACTAAAAAAACCGTTTATTTTCGTAATTATTGGGATGGTTTAAAAAGATCCTGGATTTCGCAAATTATAGGCCTGTGAAACTCTTGTACGTAATGACAGTTGTTATTTTTTTATTGTCAGATTTCTAAATTCACCTTTTGATTTATTCCCAGCCCACAATCCTATTTTATCAGATTTTTGGTTTTCTAACCTTTTGATATTTAACAATTCTATATTTGTATCCTTATCAAATACCAAAACTTGGTTCGGGGTGATTTCAATTTCAATTTTAAACCAATTCTCAGGAGAAGGCTGTCTTGGAAATTCAGCCTCATATTGTCCCTCAAAATTTGTTCTTAAAAAACGCCACGTGTTTTTGGGGTGACTTATGTATTGTACGGAATGTTTTCTCCTTTTAGTTCTATTTCTATAGTCCCAATATCAAAATTCACGTTTTTTAATATTACCAATCTGTCACCTTTCCTATGGTCGAGTTTTAATGTATTTGTTTCTACTGAAATTAAATCTCTGTTTACAATTTCAAGATTACTTCGGTTAAATCCAATAGTTTTCTCAGAACAACTGATTAAAATGAAAACTATCGCAATACAGATGGTTTTAAAAATTTTTTCCTTCATTTCTTTGTATTTAATAACTGGCAACTTGCTTGTCTATGATTTCGTTGCGGACTTTTTCAACGGAAAATATCCGTCAGTAATAAAATAATTGGTTGCAGGAAATTCAGTTTTTGAATTTCCGACCGCACATAATTATACGCCTTTTTGCCAATAGTTTTTATTCCTGTTCATTTACTGTTTAAATATAATTCCGAGTGTATTCAGCTAGCCCCGAGCGCAGTCGAAGGGTAGTCGAATCCGTCGTAATTGCGGTTATATATTGTTGGCAACTGGCTTTTAATTCGTTTTAATTGAACCTGAACACATATCACCTTCCTCAATTCCGTTAATCCATATTCTTAATTTTTCAGTTTGTTCTTCAGTTAGTTCTTTTAAATATAAAGAAATACACATTGGATAAACGCTTCCATATTCGGCTTGTTTATTTTCAGTAGGGAATTTCATTTCCAATTCAGCGTCACGATATGAAATCCAAATTCGTTGTACTTTTTTTAGTCGGTTGATAAATATTGAGTCAGATTTATATTCAGTTAGTATTTTTTGATAAATATTATTTAGCTCAATATCAGCATTTTTATATTCTTCACTTGCTTTTTTATGCATTTCGTGTTGAGTTTGTCCAAAAGAGTATAAATTAAAAGTCAGAAATAATATTATCAGAATTCGTTTCATTTTATTTTAAGGTTTTTTTTAGCTTGTTTTATAACTATATTGTGTGAAAATAAGTTGCGGGTTGATTAAAAACTAAGATAGCTAAAATTACCGACTTTTATGCTTGCGCGGTTGTGTCAGTAGGACACAAAGCCGCAATTATTGTTATAAATTGTTACCTACCGTTATTATTGATTTTTTCAATCCAATTTTCCTCAAACTTCTCCATTAGTGAGTCCTTATCTCGCTCAGGATAAACCTGCGGATAAATATGTTTGAAAGTAAATCTATTTTGTTCTTCTGTTCTAAATTCCTCGAAATTTCCTTTTTTAGTTTGACTATACATTATAAATTCTGTAGTGTCAATCATTTCTACATTTCTACCATAGAACGTCTTACTTAAAAAATCAATTCTTGAATCGTGATTAAAATCATACAATTCAAGTTCAAAACCAGTTCTAAATCTTCCAAAATAACTTTCGCTCTTTGATTTCAAGTCATAAATTAATTGATAATTTACACTACAGCCTAAACCTGTACAAGGTTCATTTGTAATTACAAAACCCAATAAAGAATCAGATTCGTAAAGTTTTATTTGTCTAACGTTATTCGCAAAATTAACACTGTCAATACTTTTGCCCCAATTGTAATTTAAAGTAACTTTTTTTGAAGTATTTATTTTAGTTCCATTTATAATAATTTCGAGAGCGTTTTCCTTCTCCGACCATTTAATTTCATTATCACCAAGTCTAATGTTAAATTTTTTATTATTGCCATATGGATTATTGAAAATAAGGGTCGGCTCATACTTTTTAGAATCGAGATAATCAGAAATTATATTTCCGTATTCCACTTTTTTTGTCAAGTCAGTTGTAGGTTTAGTTTTATTCTCTTTGGAACAACTAAAAATTAAAATTATGATGAATGTTAGTTTAATTTTGGATTTCATCTAATGGTAGGTAACGGTCTTATGTAAAAATCAGTTGCAGATTGTTTAAAAACTAAGATAGTAAAATTACCGACTTTTATGCTTGCGTGGTTGTGTCCGCAGGACACAAAGCCGCAATTGTTGTTGTGCGTTGTTGAACTAAACCTAAAGGTAGCTTCAAGAGATCGTTAAATCACTATTCACTACCTTTAAGTATTGTGTAATTAATTCATTGAAAGTTATGAAAAAAAAGTAGTACCCTCATAGAGAGGG
>NZ_JAKHSK010000043.1 GCF_023499215.1 Zunongwangia pacifica | reverse complement strand
ATGCGCACGACAGGATTGCTCACTATCAAAATGAGCTGTAAAAGTGAAGATATTCATTATATTGAATTTGAGGTGAATATAATCAAAATTAAAAAATTATGAGTATTTACGGATAATCAAATCTGTTTTCATCGCGAAGAGAATAAGGACCCTCGCCAAGATAAATGTAAAAAGCCTTATTAAAATTTCGAGACTATCCAATATGAAGACGAATATTGGTTTAAAGATCGGGCAATTAAAAATCCACCCCGGGATAGAGGTGGATTTAAGAAACAAAAGGAATGAACAGGTTTATAAAACCTGCCTCGTTATTTTCTTAAAGAGATCAAGAGATCCTCTTTAAGCTAACATAAATTTGGATGTATTTCACCAAACCTGAATCAACCTCAAAGGAACAGAAAAAAGCTTAAAAAACTGTTAGCTGCAATTCAACTAAATGTAAAATTTAGCTTCAGTAATTGTTAGCTATATTACCTAAATATGAAACTTTAAAATTTTTAAAAAAACCCCAAACAATAAGTCGTTATCACCAAGTCATTTAAGTTCGTAAAGTGGTTAATAATGAAAAACTCCCGACTTTACATCGGGAGTATAATTTCATAAATGAAATCGAGAAAATGTTCTTTAACCTTACTGAGAAGAAGTAGAAAACAAATAAGTTTCCCAATCGGTTTTTAGAACTTGCCCCCTACAAAGGGAATTGAACGAAATACTTCATTAATACGATTAAGAACCACCAGTACAATGAATTATTACTTCAAAAGTATCTTATAAAATTACGCAACGCCATACCCATGCGAGGGTATATTTTAAAAATCGTATTTGCGCTGTAAAGCGTAGCGCAGCAATTCTCCCGGACCATGCAAACCAAGTTTTCTAATCATGTTTTTACGATGAGTTTCTACCGTAGTTTTCCCTATAAATAAAGCATCGGCGATTTCCTGATTGGTTTTACCTTTACCTACCAGTTTTAAAATTTCAATCTGGCGTTTGGTAAGAATTCCGGTATTTTCGTTTGGCGTTGTTTCAGTAGCAAGACTTAAGTTAGGATCGTAATATAAATTCCCTTCAGAAACCTTAGATATTGCTTTTTCCATTTCAGAAAGGGGAGAGTTTTTCAGTAAGTATCCAGTAGCACCCGCCTGAAGCATTAAATCTACCGCTTCATCCTGATCGAACATACTAAAGGCAATAATCCCAATCCTGTCGAATTTGGCTTTTATAAGTTTTGCGGCTTCAATTCCGTCCATCACTGGCATCTTCACATCAGTTAGTACAACATCTGGAATATTCTTTTCAACAAGTTTCACTAGATCATCACCATTTTTGGCGTGACCAATAATCGATATCGAATCGTGATATTTAAAATAAGCCAAAATCCCATCGGCTACGGCTAAATGATCTTCGGCAATTATCACTCTAATCATGACTTGGGAATATTTAAAATGACCGTAGTACCACTACCCGAATGGCTATCAATATCTACATTACCACCAAGATGTTCTACCCGTTTTATAATCGAAGCTAATCCCATCCCATCGTTATCTTTTATAATAGAAGGATCAAAACCTTTACCGTTATCCTCTACCATGATATTGATATGATCTTCAAAAGAAGTAAGATGTACAATAATTTCTGAAGCTTCAGCGTGTTTAATCACATTCGTAATTAATTCCTGTACGATCCTGAAAATCGTGATTTCTACACTATTCTCTAAGCGCTCATCCATATCATGAGCTTCTACCTGAACCACAAGATTATTCCCTACAGAGACTTTTGAAGCAAAATTCTTTATCGAAGGCACCAAACCTTCACTGGTTTTTAGGCCAGCATTTCGCTGATGCGCATAATTTCTAACCTGCTGATAGGTTTCATCTAAAAGCGAATTGGTAGTTTTAAACAACTCGTCCTGTTCGTCGCGAAGACGATCGGTCTTGGTTTTTAAATTCTGAAAATGCAGTTTTAAGGTAGCCAGCAATCCTCCTAAATTATCATGAAGATCGTTGGCAATACGCTGGCGCTCTTTTTCCTGCCCCTCGATCATCGCATCTAAGCCTGCAAGTTCCTGATCCTTAAGCTGCTTTTCTAATTCGTTTTTCTCTAAAGCGGACTGTTTAACTTCCAATTGCTTTTTGGCAATACGGTTACGGTACACCAAATAGGTAGCAATAAGCAACAACACCAAAAGAATGACTCCTGAAATTAGCCAAAATCGAGATTGCTTCAATTGCAGGTTTTCATTTTCTTTTTTCTGAACCTCATATTTGGTTTGGATGTCGAAAATCGCCTTTTCCTGTTCTTGCAGATTTAAACTATCCTGATAGGCCTGAGTTAATTTGTAATACTCCAGAGCTTTTGCCGGTTTCTCGGCAAGCTCATAAGTTTTGGCCATGAGATCGTATAAAAAACGCTTGTACTTTATTCTGTAATCTTTACCTATTAAAGAATCTGCTTTTTGATAATTTTCAATGGCTTTATCATATTCACCATTTTTTTTATAGGCACTGGCAACATTTTGATAATTTTGCCGAATTTTATCATTTCTACCAATCAATTCATAAAGTGGCCTTGACAATTTAAAGTAATAAAATGCCGAATCTTTATAAGTTGTAAATTCACTGTGCAATACGCCAAAATTATTAAGCGTTTCGGCTTCAGCTAAAGTATCTTTATTAATTTTTGATAGTAGAAATGCTTTTCTAAAATATTTAAAGGAACTATCGACCGTAGATTTTCTGGCAAAATTAATTCCTATCCTCGTATAAGCTTTTCTTAAATTATCTGGCTTATTTTGCGACAAATGATAATCCAGATAGGCTTTTATATATTCATCATAATTTAAATGATCACTCTCAATATTTCTTACCACCTGAAAAAGCTCTAGGTTAATAGTTGCTACTTTTTCCAGGCTATCCATTGCCGTATAAAGCTTACGTGCTTTCAATAATAATGGATAGGCATCAGATTCCTCTCTTCTGAATCTATGATTAGCGGATTGTAAATAATAAAACCTGGCTTTTTGTGGGATCGACAAGGTATTGGTGTCAATTTTTGATAAGATATCTAAGGATAATTGATAGTTATCTGCTTCTTTAGAAGCTTCAGCCTTATCTAAAAGGTTTTGCTGAGCAAAGCAAGACACCAGCCCAAAAGTTAAAAATCCACAAAAAGCCAGTATCTTTTTCATTATCCTGCACCTAAAACACTTTCTCCTACAGTTTCATCATCTTCTGGATCACCAACACCGCCACCTAGTCCAGCAGATAATTTCCAAACAATTTTAAATTTTAAATATTTAAAGTTTTGATTACTTAAATCTAGGTCAATCTGTTCTACGATGGTCACATCACTCGGAGTACCATTTATATCCCCGCTTAAATAGATTTCAATTTTTAGAATATCAGGAACCACCTGGCTATTACCAATTACTTTATAGTCAGTATAGCTAAAATTTTCAGGTAAATGTAAATCTACCGTGTACTGATTATCGCCTTCGATTTTCTGTAAATTATCCGCATAAAATAGCGGAGCTGTGTTAGGGTCTTTCATTTTTTTATCAATTATAGTTTTAACATATTTTTAAAAATAAGAAATATATCAACTCTATAAAAAGTAGTCTCAATTTTATATAAAATTAAACCAATACACCGCTAAACCTTTTATTTATTAATAAGAACAGTACTAAATGGTTTTATATTGAAATCTTTATGATGATTTAGCTACATTACTGTAAATTACATTTTCAAACATTTGTAAGAAACAACTTTCAAACCTTCTAAGCGTTAGGAAAAAGACGGCAAAATCAACAAAATCCCGTGTGTTATAACCGGAAAAAATCTTTAAAAACAATAGAAAAACAAGGCTAAAAATTCCCTTCAATAATAACAAATGAAGCTTTATGTTTTCTTTGGTTTCTTTTTCATTTTATGAATCCAGATAAATGTTCCGGTAATGGGAAGACTGGTCGCAATTAAACAGGCTAAAAAATAAAGGAGTTTAGAAAAACCACCATAAATGGTCCCCGTGTGCAAGGGCTTTATCAGCGAAGTAATTCTTACATTTAAAGGTTTATCATTAAATATGTCCTTTTTTAGCACTTTTCCATCCCGATCTATAACCAGCTTATCGGCAATTATTGGTGAAAGTTTAGCCGACTCGTATTTTCTAATACTATAAACGCCTTTTTCGTTAGAAGGAAAACTAATCGAGGTTTTACCCTCGTATTTCAGTTCTTGCGATACAATCTTTTCTATTTCGGTAACAGAGATAGCTTGATTTTCGTTAATTTGGGCTTCACTTTCTATCCGCGGGCCACCCCGACCTCCAAAGATTTGCGCGCCCATTACTTCGCTTCCCAAATCACGATACCACTGGAACGACCAGCACAAACCGGTAAGCGACATAATAACTAAAAAGATACACGTATAAAACCCCAACGTATTATGTAAATCGTGGTTAATACGCTTCCATCTGGCCGAAAATTTAATTTTGAATCCGGGTTTTAAAGTTTTCCAGTTGATTTTTTTCTTCGGAAACCAAAGTACGATCCCGGTGATGGAAAGAATTAAAAATATGATGGTGGAAACACCAACAATTGGTCGCCCGATAGAAGAATCTAACAGTAGCCAACGATGTAGTTTAAACATCGAAAAGAAAAAGCCATCTAAAGAAGATTCACGCTTTTTACTGAATTCAGCAGTATAAGGATTCACATAATAAGTAGTTCCACGACGCTGTTCGGGAGATTCTTTTACGCTAAACTCATAAGCTTCATTATCTTCAGCCGGCACGGTAACCGAGCTTACCGTTCCCTGATCTCCCAATGCTAAGATAAGCTGTTCTAAGGATAGTTTTTCATCTCCCCCTTTAACAGTAAACTCTTCAGCAAAGAGTCCTTTTATTTCGTCTTCAAAAGTAAGTATGGTTCCGCTAAGGCAAACCAAAAATAAAATAATCCCGCTAGCTAAGCCTAACCACAAATGAACATCATTAATAAACGAGCGTAAACCGTACTTTTTCTTTTTCATTAGATTGCTATCATAATTATTGGCTGCTACCAGACTATTTCATCTTAAAGCTCCTTATTTAGACTTATTTAAGATTATAATTTCAAAAATAATCAGCTTTTTTAAATACTCATTATTTATTTAGATCAATTTCAAACAAAAAATTAGTATCCTTTAAATTTTAGAATAAAAAATCTACTAGGTGTCCTTAAAATCTGAACCGAATAATCCTTTTACGATCTGACAAAGCTCTACAATCAAAAACTAAATGTTTAATTAAACTAAAATCTCAAATAAAAAACACGCTTTACCGTATTAGCTTTTGTGATTTTATTAAGAAGTCGTAAATTCGGCAACGTTAGCCTTTTTCCTTATGTCGCAATTTTGGTTATATCTTAAGTTAGGTTTAGAGCATGTATTAGATTGGAATGCCTACGACCATATTCTATTTTTAATCGCTTTGGTAGCCTCCTATACCTTTACTTCCTGGAAAAGGGTACTATGGCTGGTGACCATTTTCACCATTGGTCATACCTTCGCGTTATTTTTATCTACCTATGAAATTGTAATTGTAGACACTGCCTGGGTAGAGTTTTTAATTCCGGTGTCGATAATGATTACCGCCATTTACAATATTTTCACGGCTAGCAATAAAGAAAAATCCGGCAACCCTGCATTATTGTATTTTACGACTGCTTTTTTTGGCATTATTCACGGCCTTGGATTCTCTACTTATTTTAAAATGCTAAGTAGCGGTTTTTCCTCCAAGATTTTTCCGCTTTTAGAATTTGCCTTAGGGATAGAATGCGCCCAGGCTATAGTCGTTTTATCAGTATTAATAATCGCCTTTATTATGCAAAATTTCTTTCAGGTCTCTAAGCGTGATTGGGTACTGGTAGTATCAGCACTGGTTATTGGGATTATCCTACCCATACTTAGAGATAATTTTAATGCCATTTAATTAACTTTAACGCGTTAAAATTGGTTTAACTTATAGCTTACAATAATTTAGCGATTCTTACATTATAAGATTAGTGGATTTAAAAATCCTCTTTCATAACACATGCAAAAAGAAAAACAACTTAAATACGACAAAGCCTATTTAAGAATAGCGCGGGAATGGAGCAAACTTTCCCATTGCAAAAGAAAACAGGTTGGTGCAGTTATTGTTAAAGATAGAATGATCATTTCTGACGGTTATAACGGTACCCCTAGCGGATTTGAAAATTATTGTGAAGACGAAGAAGGTTATACCAAATGGTATGTTTTACACGCTGAAGCAAATGCGATCTTAAAAGTTGCAGCATCTACACAATCCTGCCAGGGAGCCACTTTATACATTACCATGTCACCCTGTAAGGAATGTAGTAAACTTATACACCAGGCAGGGATTACCAGACTGGTATATTGCGTAGACTATAAGGATAATAGCGGTCTCGATTTTCTTAAAAAAGCCGGAGTCGATTTAATACAGATAACGCAATTAGACGATTGAAAAATAAAAAAAACATATATACCCCGCTCCTTTTAGGAATAGCCTGTGCTATTGGCGTATTTATGGGAGGTAAAATAAATTACTCTTCTTCAGATCAGTTATTTTCATCTAATCCTAAAAAAGAAAAATTGAATCGCTTAATCGACTATATCGATTATGAGTATGTTGATGATGTAAATACAGACAGTATTGTAGATGTTACTGTAAACACCATATTAAAAGGCCTGGATCCTCACTCCGTTTATATCCCGGAACAGGAATACGACAATGTTTCCCAAAACATGAAAGGTGATTTTGTGGGTATTGGGGTTAGTTTTTATTCGGTGGAAGACACCATTATGGTTATCCAGCCATTAGAAGGCGGACCAAGTGAAAAGATTGGCATTCGTGGCGGTGACCGTATTTTATATGCAAACGACAAAGCATTGTTCGATCTTGGCGTAAGTAGCGATTCATTAACAAGTTTCCTAAAAGGAAAACAAGGCAGCAGTGTGGAACTTAAAGTAAAACGCCCCGGACAGGACGATCTTCTTAGCTTTAATGTAAAACGTGACCATGTGCCCATAAAAAGTGTAGAAGCGGTTTATATGCTCAACAAAACGGTTGGCTACATCAAAATAAATCGTTTTGCTGAATCTACATACGAAGAATTTAGTGCCGCTATAAAGGCTTTAGAATTAATGGGGGCTAAAGAAATCGCTTTAGACCTTCGCGACAATCCAGGCGGCTATTTAGCTGAGGCCATTAATATTGCCGATGAGTTTTTAAAAGATGATAAACTTATTCTCTTCACTAAAAACAAAAGCGGCTCTATAGAAAAAACTTTTGCCAAGCGGAAAGGTGATTTTGAAGATGGCCATGTATATGTCTTAATCAACGAAAATTCGGCCTCGGCAAGTGAAGTTGTAGCCGGAGCATTACAGGATAATGATGTAGGGACCATTATAGGAAGACGATCCTATGGTAAAGGATTAGTGCAACGGGAAATGGATCTTGGTGACGGTAGCGCAGTACGCTTAACCATTGCACGATATTATACCCCAACCGGTCGCTCTATCCAAAAACCGTACGAAAACGGAAACGACAATTATTTTAGGGATTACGAGCGCCGCTACGAAAATGGGGAACTTAAGAGCGTCGATAGCATAAAAGTAGACGACTCTTTAAAATATGTTACACCAGGCGGAAAAACGGTATATGGCGGAGGCGGAATTATTCCCGATGTGTTTATCCCGAAAGATATCGAAATTGAACGGGAACATATTCGTATTTTACTAAATCGCGGCTTTTTAAGCCGATTCGTTTTCCAGGAACTGGAACGTAAAAGATCCTATTATAATTCACTTTCAAAATTAGAATTTGAGAACGAGGTAGAAATTACAGATCAGGTAATCGACCGATTAATAGCCTTTGGAAAAAACGAAGGCTTAAATATACGTCTTACCGAATACAAGCCGCTTATGAAACAATATCTAAAAGCAGTAATGGCGCAACAATTATTTGGTTCTACTTACTTTCAACAACTAAAAAACGAAGGAGATCCCGTCATCGAAAAAGTACTGGAGTTATCTGAAAAGAAGAATAATTTTAAGGACTAATGGTTACCGCAGATTTACTTGAAACTTGTTGCATTTGCCTTCCCCTATTATTCTTTGTTATTGCAGTAAGTTTCAGGCTACTCGATAATAGTGCGTTATTATTTCTTCAAAAAGATATCATAGTAAGCTGTTCGTATGTCCCTAAAAAGAAGATAATAAAGCATATCGCTTCTAACCCCGATAAAGTTTTTACCGGAAATTTAAAAAGAGCCTTAATTTATCGCAGATTACATAGATTGTTTATCATCTTAATGATGAGCGCTATCATTCCCGCAATAAGATGTTTTATTTTAGGATAGTTTATCGTGCACTTTGGTATGCTCACCATCATTCCAATCGGTAAGGATATCTGTAGCTACAGCGGCACCACTACCACAGGCTATAGAAAACTGACTTCGCCAGCCGGCCAAAGAACCGGCTACATATACATTAGGAATAACTAAATGATCTTCATTAATTAACTGCACACGATTTTTAGAGGCTTTTGCTTTTTTATGCGGAATCACATATTCGTCTACTCCGCCAATCCTAAAATTATCAGAATAGCCAATAGCAATCACTACCTTTTTAGCTAAATAATCGTTTTTATTGGTTTTAAGCTCAAAAACCCCATTTTCATTTTTACTAATATGCTGAAGTTTTTCTCCTTTTAACTGTTCAACTTTTGGATATAAGTCTTTTAATTGTTTTGGCCCTTGCTTAAGCACATCTGCACCTTTGGTTCCCGGCTGCAAGCCTAGAACATTATTAAACAAGGCCGTTTGCAGATCAGATGTTTTTTGGTGCATCACAATCCCCACTTTCTTATCTTTCGCAAAGTCTTTTTCTAAAGCCGATCCTACAACTAAAGCACAAGACATCCCTGCAGCACCTCCACCAACAATTAAAAGGTCATATTCCATATTTATTGATCATGTTTTTTTGCGATAGCTCTAGACACTAAAAGGATTCCCATTAAAACGATCACACAAAGACTGGCCACAATAGCGATCAAAGCTGTCCCGCTTTCGTCTTCCATTAGATGATTAAAATCTAATATAGTAACATTAAAACCAATAACAACAATTCCTAAAAAAATGATCGTGTAGATTAAATACTTTGTCATGAAAATAAACTCTGAATGTTTGCGGCAAAAAGTTTAACGGCGATTGCCAGTAAAATAACGCCAAATATCTTTCGGATAACATTTATCCCCTGGGATCCTAAAACCCGTTCTATTTTACCTGAAGATTTTAAGACGATATATACAAAGATAATATTGATTATGATAGCCACAATAATATTTATGGTTTCATATTCAGCCCTCAAAGATAAAAGCGAGGTCATCGTCCCTGCCCCGGCAATTAATGGAAATGCCAAAGGCACTATAGAAGCCGATTCTGGCGCGTCATCTTTATACAAACTAATCCCAAGGATCATCTCTAAAGCCAGAAAAAATAAAATAAACGAACCTGCCACCGCAAACGAATTTACATCGATGCCAATAAGGTTTAAAATTTCTTTCCCTAAAAACAAAAAAGCGATCATTAACAAACCTGCCACTAAAGAGGCTTTTTCACTTTGTATATGGCCTACTTTTTTTCGTAAATCCAACACAATAGGGATACTTCCAATAATATCGATTACCGCAAATAAAACCATCCCTACGGTAAACACTTCCCTGAAGTCGAACAAATTAAACATAGCTCAAAATTTTTTGCAAAAGTAAATTTTCATAATGATTTTGGTTCATTTCAACTTTAAATATTTCTAAACAATCAAAACAAAACTTCATTCCCTATTTAACAAGGAAAAACACTAATTAAACAAGGGTTTTTAAATTTTCATCCCTACAATAACACAAATAATAAAGCTGTTTTCTTTATAAAATCAATCTTAAAATTATCTTTGCCGTATGTTTCAGTTAGGTAAAACCATAGTTTCAGAAGAAATTCTAAAAAAAGAATTTGTTTGTAATCTTTCGGCCTGTAAAGGGGCATGCTGCGTAGATGGCGATGCCGGTGCTCCCGTAGAAGAACACGAGAAAGAGATCATGGATAAAATTTATCCAAAAGTTAAACCATTTCTTAGACAAGAAGGCATCGATGCCATAGAAAAGCAAGGACGGTATATCACAACCGAATTAGGCGAGATCGAAACCCCGCTTATCGATGGTGCCGATTGTGCGTATGTCACCTTCGACGATAAAGGCACTTCACTTTGCGGAATAGAAGAAGCCTATAATCAGGGAGAAATCGATTGGAAAAAACCGGTTTCCTGCCATCTTTACCCGGTACGCGTTCAGGAGTATTCAGAATTTTCTGCGGTAAACTATCATCAATGGCATATTTGCGACGACGCTTGTAGTCTTGGCGAAGAATTAGGGGTACCTATTTATAAATTTACCAAAGAAGCCCTTATTAGGAAATTTGGGGAAGACTGGTATGCCGAATTAGAAAAAGTAGCCCAAAACCTATAATTTGGGCGTTGCCTTTGGCCGGGCTTTCGCTACTCGCTTTACAAGATTTAGCCATCTTGCAAGAGCTCAAACAAACCGCTCTATCCCTAACGCAAAACCAAAATCATGAACTGGGAACAACTATTATCGCTAAAACGATCTGGAGACACCAATAAAAGACTACGTAAAGAACAAGATGAAACCCGCTTAGGTTTCGAAGTGGATTACGACCGTATTATTTTTTCTTCAGCCTTTAGAAGTTTACAGGATAAAACCCAGGTGATCCCACTTTCTAAAACAGATTTTGTACACACGCGTTTAACGCATAGTCTGGAAGTTTCTGTAGTTGGCCGCTCTTTAGGCCGTTTAACCGGAAAGAAAATTCTGGAAAAACATCCCCATCTTAGCACTATCCATGGTTACCAGATGAACGATTTTGGAGCCATCGTTGCCGCAGCAGCTTTAGCCCATGATATTGGTAATCCTCCCTTTGGACATTCTGGAGAAAAAGCCATAGGCGAGTATTTTTTAAACGGGAACGGCAAAAGATTCCAATCCCAACTTAGCGACAAAGAATATCAGGATTTGGTAAAATTTGAAGGGAATGCCAACGGTTTTAAGATCCTTACCGAAGATCGCCCCGGCACTCCCGGTGGATTGCGAATAAGCTACGCTACCCTTGGCGCTTTTATGAAATACCCTAAGGAATCCTTGCCGCACAAACCCACAAAAAATATAGCCGATAAGAAATTTGGCTTTTTCCAGAGCGAAAAAGAAACCATGCTGGATGTTGCCGAAGAACTTGGCCTTAGCAAAACAGGCAACCAGAACGATATTAGCTTCTCAAGGCATCCTTTAGCTTTTCTTGTAGAAGCCGCAGATGATATTTGCTATACCATTATCGATTTTGAAGACGGCATTAATCTTGGTTTAATCGATGAGGATTATGCGTTAGAATATCTAATCAAACTGGTAAAAGATAACATATCGACCCCTAAATATAATTCTCTACAAAGTACGGCAGATCGTTTAAGTTATCTGCGATCTTTAGCGATTAACACTTTAATTCGCGAAGCTGCCGAGATTTTCCTGGCCAATGAAGAAGCCATTCTTGCAGGAGAATTCCATCAGGCCTTATTCGATAAAAGTAAGTACGAAGCACAAATTAAAGATATTATCAAAATTAGCGTTGAAAAAATTTACCAGAGCGAAGAGGTAATCAATAAAGAAATCGCCGGCTATAAAATGCTAGAAACGTTGTTAGACACCTATACCAGGGCATTTTTACCCGATCGTAACGATCTCTACTCAAACTTTAACGACCTGGTCTTAAAATCTGTACCTAAACTAAAACATTTAAAAGCTGAAACTTCGGTATACCAGAAACTTATTCAAATTTGTTCGTATACCGCCTCGCTTACTGATGGGTTTACCGTATCTTCTTTCAAAAGATATCAGGGGTCTGGTTTATAACTTTAGCAAACTACCAAAGGGCAATTTATTCGAAAATCATTTCTATTTCGCGGCATGCCGATGGCTATCGGGGCGGGATCGGAACATTTAATCTCGATTATCGGAGTTAAAAAACATAGGTAAAACCAATCCCTAAAAGCTGCTTCCACTGTACGCGGGCTCCTAGGGTTTCCAGCTCTCCATCACCGTTGGTATCTTCTTTATATTTTACATCATTATCGTAAAGAAGGTGTGAACCAATATTGGCTTTTATAAAATCGTTCACTTTCATATCAAAATTCAGTTGCCAATCCACGTCAATATTTCCAAAATCCCGCAGATAATCTGAATATAAACTTATTTGGGTATTCATATTCACGTTGGGGAACACCTGTTTTTTGAAATCACTGGTCACCAAAAACCCAAATTCCGATCGTACTTTATTCCCTTCTTCAATCAGATTACCCAGCTCATCATATTGTGCCGGATCTACCCCAAAAGCACCCTCATTAGCCAAACGCTGATCGAGCACAAAAGTAGATTTTTCGGTAACCGGAGAGATATAAGCATTAAAATTTTCGTCTGGATGCGAAAACTGCGTACCCACACCAATTAAAAGGTAGCCCGGTGCCATGAATTTAGAAATGGCCGCGTCGGTATTGGGATATTTGTAACCATTGGCAAACTGAGTTCTAAAATCGATATTCCCGGAATAATACCAGTTAGAAACCGAATCGCTTCGATACCCAAAAGTGGTTTTAAATTGAATCTGATCGTCTGTTTTTCGAACTTCCTGGCCTTCCTGAGAATTCAGTCCGTATCTTAACGAAAGATAGTTTTTCCAGCTGGTTAACTTTTTCTTGTAATTCCGTTCAAATTGCCCATAAAAAAGAGAAGAAATAGAGTTATTTCCACCGGCATTCCAGTTTACAAAAGCTACTTCACTTAAATTCACTCCAACAGTGTTTTTCTTGGACCAGTATATGATCACAGGCTGCTCGACTTCAGCAGAATCTTGTGGCGACTTTGTGGTGTCTCGCGCCGTTTGATTTTGTGCACACATCGAGAAAGAAGAAATACCAAGATAGAATGAAATACAAATTAAACTGATGATTAATCGCACTTGCATTGGTTATTTAGATTATTCGGATTCGCAAAATTAAAACTTATAACAGAGATTTCACCTCGTTAATTATAGTTTTAACGTCGATTCCCGCAATTTCTTGCAATTCGGTAATCTTGCCATGTTCTATAAAGCTGTCTGGAATCCCCAAACACTTTATTTTAACCCTATAATTATTAGCTGCTGCAAATTCTAATATCGCACTACCAAAACCACCAGTTACCACCCCGTCTTCTAAAGTCAAAACCGTTTTATAGTTCTTAAAAACCTTATGCAACATCACTTCATCTAAAGGCTTAACAAACCTCATATTATATAATCCAACCTCACTTTCTATTTCCTGCAAAGCCAATTTCGCATTTTTAATAATCGAACCTATAGCCAGGATTGCAAGATTTTGGCCTTCTTTTTCACAAACCGCCTTACCAATCTCCAAAGCTTTAAAAGGCACCTGCCAATTCACCTGTACCCCTCTTCCCCTTGGGTAACGTATAGCCATGGGGTGTTTTAAGCCTAATTGAGCGGTATACAGTAACTGCCTAAGTTCGATCTCGTTTGCCGGGGCAGCCACAATCATATTGGGAATAGCGCGTAAAAATGCTAAATCAAAAAGGCCGTGGTGCGTAGCCCCATCTTCTCCCACCAAGCCGGCACGATCTAAACAAAAAATTACCGGTAAATCTTGCAAGGCCACATCATGAATTACCTGATCGTAAGCTCGCTGTAAAAAAGTAGAATAAATATTACAAAAAACTATTGCTCCCTGCGTTGCCATCCCTGCCGCTAGTGTCACCGCATGCTGCTCGGCAATTCCTACATCGAATGCTCTTCCCGGGAAAGCTTCCATCATATATTTAAGGGAGCTACCGGTTGGCATCGCCGGAGTAATTCCTACGATCCTCTCATTTTTCTCGGCTAATTCTACCAAAGTCAACCCAAAAACATCTTGATATTTTAAGGGCAAGCCTTCAGCGCTACTTGGAAGTAATTCGCCGGTTTCTGGCTTAAATTTTCCGGGCGCATGGTATTTTACCTGATCTTCTTCCGCCTTCTTTAATCCTTTTCCTTTTTTGGTAATAACATGCAAAAATTTTGGCCCTTTAATTTCATTTAATTCATTCAGAATAGATAACAATCCTTCTAAATCGTGACCATCTACCGGCCCAAAATAGTTAAAATTAAGTGCTTCTATAATATTGCTTTCTTTAGGCTTATATCCTACTTTGGCTTTGGTAAGATATTCTTTTAATGCCCCCACACTAGGATCGATCCCAATGGCATTATCATTTAAAATCACCAGTAAATTAGCATCGGTTACCCCGGCATGGTTTAAACCTTCAAAAGCTATCCCACTTGCAATAGAAGCATCACCAATAACTGCAATATGCTGTTTGTCCAAATCACCTTTTAATCTTGATGCCAGCGCCATTCCCAGCGCCGCAGAAATCGAAGTGGACGAATGCCCAACTCCAAAAGCATCGTAAACACTTTCTTCCCGTTTAGGAAAACCACTTAATCCGCCCAATTGGCGGTTGGTATGAAATTGTTTTCTTCTACCCGTTAAGATTTTGTGCCCATAGGCCTGATGGCCTACATCCCAAACTAAAAGGTCATTGGGAGTATCAAAAATAAAGTGAAGGGCAATAGTTAACTCTACCACCCCAAGGCTGGCCCCTAAATGGCCTTCTTTTACTGCAATAATCGCTATGATATACTGTCGTAATTCTTTAGCCAAAAGCTGTAATTCCTGTAAAGACAGATTTTTTAAATCTGCAGGCTCTTCTATCGTATTTAAAATCTGATACTCCATAATCAAGGCAAATTTAGTTTTATCCTGAAACTATTTTAATAATTAGCACTTCCTTTTTTATCTTGCTAAAAATTTACACCGTGCTTACACCTTTTGATGATTCCTATTTTATGAAGAAAGCCTATGAAGAAGCTGAAATCGCTTTTGACAAAGGTGAAATCCCTGTAGGTGTCGTGGTAGTTATTAAGAATAGAATTATCGCTCGTGGCCATAACCTTACCGAGACTTTAAATGATGTAACTGCCCATGCCGAAATGCAGGCTATTACTTCGGCAGCCGGTTTTTTAGGTGGTAAATACCTAAAGGGCTGCACCATGTACGTCACGTTAGAGCCCTGCCAGATGTGTGCCGGCGCTTTGTATTGGAGTCAGCTTTCCCGACTGGTTTTTGCAGCAAAAGACGAGCATCGCGGGTATCAAAAATTTGGCGTTCAACTGCATCCTAAAACAGAAGTTTCTCAGGGAATAATGGAATATGAATGTGGGCAACTTCTCAAACGTTTTTTTATAGAAAAACGCAATCTTAACTAGACCATTACCGGGCTTACCTGTTTTATGAAAATTTTTAGGCTTGCGGAAACAAAAGTGTTATAGATAGTTAAAATTTATTCAAATCTCTTATTTTTTTTGAAATTCACATCGTGCAAGATCAATTTGGTCGTTTCAAAAATTAACATAAGATACATGGTAAATAGATTTCTACTTCAGCTCACATATTTTAATCTTAAAAAAATTCGTTTCGCTTTTTGCTTTTTGTTAGTCATTAGTGCTACGTATTCGTACGCCCAACAGCCTGGGAGAAAAGTATCTCAGACTTTCTATTTTACGGGAAATACAGGTGTAGACGAATCTAATTATACCAAAGAGGTACTTTCTGCCATTAATGAAATGTCGCAGAAGGATGAAAAAGCAACCTTTGTGGCTATAGGGAATATTACGGCCAAAAATGGTTTCCCTCCAAAGAAAAAAGATCGCAAAAAGGCCGAAGAATTACTTCGTAAAAGCCTAATGGAACCCATGGAAAATTTTAACGGGCGTGTGATCTATACTCCGGGAAAAAACGAATGGAACAAAAACGGGCATGAGAACATAGACGATATGGAATCGTTTATTCAGGATAATAGTAAAGCTGAGTTTTGGCCAAATGACGGTTGCGTAAGAGAGATCGAAGATTTGGATACCAAGAATATCGAATTACTAATGATAGATTCTCAATGGTTTTTAGAAGATTGGGATAAACATTTATATATTAATAATAAATGTGATCTTAAAACCCGAGCTGACTTTTTTGCTAAGTTTAAGGACGATCTTAAAGACGAGCAAAACAAAACAGTTATCGTTGCGATACACCATCCCGTTTTAAGTAATACAAAACAGGGATTCTTCGAAAAAACCGGTGGTTTTAAAAAAGAAGACTACTATAGCCAGCAGCGCAGAAAACTAAGAGGTACTTTAGAAACCCTGGCGAGCATGTTCCCAGATGTGATTTTTGTTTCTGCCAGCGATCAAAATTTACAGTATTTATCAGACGATGGTATTCCACAAATCATTAGCGGTACCGCCGGTAAAAAAACCAGAAAGGCCAGAGTCGATGAAGAAGATGGACAATTTGCTTCAAGCGACCACGGTTTTGCAAGACTTACCGTTTATGAAGATAACAGCTCTGAAGTTGAATTTTACTCAGTTGAAAACGGAGCTCCTGAAAAGCTATTCAGTAAAATAATCAAAAGACAGCAAACTACATTAGACGAAGTTTCTTATCATGACCTTAGCAATTGGCCGGCAACTAAAAAGGCTTCTATTTATACCGACGAGGAAACCTCTAAAAGTGGTGTATATAATTTCTTTTGGGGAACGCACTATCGCGATGTTTATAGCAAAGAGATTGAAGCTCCTGTATTAGATTTAACCAAATTAGAAGGAAACCCGGTAGCCATTTCAGAAGGTGGTGGGCATCAATCCAGATCTATACGCATAAAAGATGATGAAGATCACGAATATACCTTAAGGGAACTAAGAAAAAGTGCGGTTAGATTTATACAATCTGCCATAAAGGATCACTATGTAGAAGATTATATGCAAAATACCGTTGCAGAAAGAATTGTACAGGATTTCTATACCACTGCACACCCTTATGCCCCCTTTGCCTTAAACCCTATACTGGACACACTGAATATCTATAATGCCGAGCCAGAAATCTATTATCTGCCAAAACAAAAAAACCTAAATATTTTTAATGAAGGTTACGGTGATAAACTTTATATGTTAGAGGTGCATGCCGGTGATGAGAATAAAGACAATCCTAAGTTTGGAAGCCCAGATGATATCGTTTCGAGCACAGATTTACTGATGGATATGAAAGATTCTAAAAAATATAAAGTAGATCAATCGGCTTGGATAAAGGCACGCCTTACAGACATGCTTATTGGCGACTGGGATCGCCACAATGATCAATGGCGCTTCTCTGAATTTAAGCAGGAAGACGGCACCAAACTTTATAAACCAATACGACGCGACCGCGACCAGGCATTCCCAAGATATGATGGCTTAATTATCAAAGTATTAAAGCTTGGGATTATGGATTTTAGAAGAATGCAGGATTTTGAAGGTGGTATAAAAAATGTAAAATGGCTAAATTTTGACGGGTATCCTTTAGACCAGGCATTTTTAAAAGACCTCACTTGGGAAGATTGGAAAAAACAAGTTGAATTTATACAAAATCGGCTTACAGATCAGGTGATCGAAGATTCTTTTAAAGTCTTACCTAAAGAAGTACAAGATCAATCCATAGAAGATATTAAAAAGGCTTTAAAAGAACGTCGCGATAATCTTTTAGAATCTGCCAGAACTTATTATGACTATTTAAAACGCTTTCAGGTAATCACCGGGACAGAGGATGATGATAAGTTTCTGATCACTAGAAAACCAGATGGCAAAACAACAATCGCTATAGAGACTGATGATGAAATTGTTTATGAGCATACTTACGATAAAAAACTTACCAAAGAAATTTGGATCTACGGACTAGATGGTAAGGACGATTTTAAAATCGAAGGAGAAGGGGATCACTACATTAAACTTAAAATTATAGGCGGAGAAAATAACGATACCTATGACTTTGAAAATAACCGGAATGCAAAACTTTACGATTACAAGAATAAAAAGAATACCGTAAAAGGCAATAGCAGTAAATGGCTGGTAGATGATTACGAAATCAATAATTATAATCCAGATAGACGAAAATACAGTACCAATACCATTTTCCCTGCAATTGGGTGGGATCCAGATGCCGGCTTTAAGGTAGGGATTTCAGACACTTATACAACCTATGGTTTAGCAAATAATCCCTTCCAAACACAACACAAATTTGGTGCGGCATATTATTCCGCTACCAATGGATTCGAATTTACGTATTCTGGGGAATTTGCTCATATCTTCCATAAATGGAATTTTGGTATAGAAGCTGGTTTTACCAGTCCTAATTATGCCATGAACTTCTTTGGATATGGTAATGAAACTACTTATGACGATGATGCGGTAGACAGAGATTATAACCGAGTAGGGATTGCACAATGGAACTTTGCCCCATCTTTAATTTACAGAAGCGGGAACGGACTCAATTTTGAGATCAAACCTATGATCGAATCTCATGAAGTAGATTATAAAGCCAACGAAGCTACCGGAGCATTTTTTAACGCTAACGATGATGTTTTTGAAAGCCAGGTTTACGCCGGTGGTGAGCTGTCTTTTCAGTATAAAAATAAAGGAAACGAACTGGCATTCCCAAGAAGAGGATTTCAGTTTGATTTAGCCACAGGTTATAAGACAAATATCGACGAATATAATAACGAATTCGTATATTTGAAACCATCTTTATCTATAGATTATCCATTACATGAAAGTGGGTTGGCAGTGCTTGCCACTAAGATTGGAAGCCATATGGTCTTTGGCGATAATTATGAATTTTATCATGCAGCAACCTTAGGTGGTAATTATAGTTTAAGAGGGTATAGAAACGACCGCTTTAATGGTAAAACCTCGTTTTATCAAAGCACAGATTTAAGAGTAGGGATCGCTAAATTCAGGACCAATTTTATCCCGATAAGAATGGGAGTAACCTTAGGTTTTGATTATGGCCGCGTGTGGGAAGACAATGATGACTCTGAGGTTTGGCACAACGATTTTGGTGGTTCCATTTTTATAAACGGATTCAACGCACTTTCAGGCAATTTAGGATTATATCATAGCGAAGATGGTAATAGAGTAATGTTCTCGCTTGGATTTAATTTCTAAACAATATTTAAATGAAAGTCAATAAACCGGTATTTAGTTATATCGAATTTTATGAATGGACGGTACAGCTGGTAAAAAACAAACAAACTTCGGGGGAAAATCAAACCGAAAAACTTATAAAATTTACCGAGCTTAATTTAAGCCGAATGAAAAGGCTTAATAAAACAACTAAACTAATTCCTGAATTAGAAAATCTTGTAACAACCCTTAAAAAACCGCAGATTTGGTATGTTATTACTGAAGCATGGTGTGGGGATAGCGCACAAAATTTACCCGTAATTGGTGAAATTGCTTCCGCGGGGGATAAAATCGATCTAAGAGTAATCCTTAGGGATGAAAACCCTGATTTAATAGAGCAATATCATACCAACGGAAGCAAATCGATACCAAAACTTATTGCTTTTTCTGAAGAAGGGGTAGAATTGTTTACCTGGGGACCAAGACCTAAAACCGCACAGGATATGGTCATGGAATGGAAAGAAAATCCAGCCGGAAGGGATTTTGAAACCTTTGAAAAAGAATTACACACCTGGTACGCTAAAGATAAAACACAAACTGTCCAGAAAGAGTTTTTGGATATCCTTAGTTCCTTAAAGTATTAAAAAACAAGGCCTGAAATTGTACAATTTCAGGCCTTGTTTTTTAGCATTTTACTTAGTTCTTTTAAATCCTTCGCCACGTAATCTGATGATCCCGCTAAAGGATAAAGATTCTTCCCTTCTCGTGCTATAAACGCAGTTTTTAAACCTGCATTTTGGGCACCGGCAATATCCCAGCCGTGAGCAGCCACCATCATAGCTTCTCCTTCCTCTAGTTTAAAATCACATAAAACCTTGTTGTATGTACTTTGATGTGGTTTAAATTTTCCCACAACATCTACCGAATATATACGATCAAAATATTCGCTGATTTTGGCATATTTCAATTGCGCTTCAGCGGTGTACTGATTTCCATTGGTTAGCGCAATTAAACGATAATCTTCCTTAAATACTTTTAGCGCACTCATTACTTCTGGATAGGCCGGTAATTTACTGATAAGATGAAGCGTTGATTTTATATGATTTTCTGGCAGTTTTTTTCCGAAGTAATTAGCAGTCATTTTAAGCGTAGCGAAAGCAACTTCAGAAAAATCATGATGATTATCAGTCGCATTTTCTACCAATGAATAATGCAATAGCTTACTAAACCAAACCTGAAATCCTAAAGGATTATCTAACTGTAAATTTATCTTTTCCTTTAGTTTTTGCGTATCTAGCAACGTCTCGTTTACATCAAAAATGAGTGCCTTTATTTTCATTGATTTTTATTTTTGAGAAAATAAAAAGGTCGGCTGTAATTAACCGACCTTATAAATTTTTTAATCTAAATTAAATGATTACTTCTTCAGATCTTTATACTCAAACTTTTGCCCTCCTACAGAGATATCTACCATTGCACCAGCTTTAGGCATAGTTACAATTGCTCTACCCTCTTTAAAGTTAATACTTTTTGCTTTACCTTCTTTTAGAATTACCGCGGAAGCTTTACCGGATAGCTTATAATTTCCTTCTTTGAATTTTGCTAATTCAGATTCGGTTTGGAATAAAATGGCTTGTCTATACGCTTGTCCACCTATCTGTAAACCGATATCTACTTGCCTTAATTCTGAAAAACCTACTACGCGTCCGTTTTCAAAAAGCACCCCATTTCCTGCGGCTCCTCCTAAAATATATGCACCTTCACCTACATTAGGAAAAATCACATATCCCGCTGCTTTTTCAAAAAGTAACGCCATCTCTGGCTCTTCTTTAATAAATGCTGCTTTAGATGCTGTAGCATCATCGATTAAGTCTTTTTGCTTTTCGGTTTGTGCATTAAGATTAACTGTACTAAAAGTAAATAGTGCAAGTACCGCTAAAAACCCTAGATTTAACTTCTTTTTCATTTTCATAATTTTATTTTTTTGATCTAAACAAAATTAGAAAGCAACTAAAAGACACAGTGTTAATGCGGTGTTATTTCACTCAACTTTAAAAAAACACTTAAAATAATACAAAAAAGAAAAGGCCGCCAACAAGCGTTGACCAGCCCTTTTCTCACTCTCTCTCACTTAAAATCAATTACCAATTTCTGAATGTCTTCAGAATTTGATATCCGGGAAATCAGATTTGGGATTGATTTCCCGGAATAAATTTTATTTTTTTTATTGTATAGCTTTAAGACAAACAGCTGATTCAAAAATATAAATTGCTTGTTTTTTAAATTGTTAACAGCTTGTTATTTCACTTAATTTTAAGCTTTATGTACTACTATTTATCCTTTTTGAATTTGCCTTCCAAATTAATTTGGAAGAGGTTATTTAGTTTCTCATAGTAATAATACTTCCGAAAAGTAAGAAAAAAGCACTCTAATAGAAAAGGGATTTTTCCCCATTAATAGGTTCGTGTAAAATCTTCTGGAATAAAAAGTATAAAATTCCCGGTACCGGCTTTATCTTCTTCAAAATCTAAAGATTCATTTTGGCTTTGCGCTACGCTAATTACCGCAATTTTTAAATCGGGTTTCATCGCTTTTAAATACCAATAAATCCCACCAAAACTTTTGCTATGATAATCGCCATTATAATGCAAAAAAATACCATCTTCTGGCAAATAATCAAGGATTTTCTCGGCCATCGTGGCATCTTTAATCGCTTGCGCTTCTACAAACCTCATTGCATCGCCCTGCATACCGTGACCGTTCATCATCTTCAGCATTTCTGCATAACCGGGAGTAATGGTATCTACTTTTATGGGGAGTTTTGCAAAGTACGACCTGGCTTCTTCAGTGTACGATTGTAAAGAATCAAGGCCATGTTTAGAAACTGCCGATGCATAACGCCTGGGCACATTGGTGGCGACAAATTGCAGATGATTTTTTTTCGCAAATTCGATTAAAGGCTTATAATCGGTTTTATAATTATTCCACAGTCGCATTTCTTCTTCAAAACGGTTTTGCGGAATTTTATCCTGAAGATATTCATCCAGAATTAATTGATTATCGGCTTCAAACATTTCTGCTCCTAAAACCAGATTAGGGTTTTTAGCATATAATTTTTCGGTAAGTTTTTTCTGAAGCCAATGCACCACGGGATGATCATGAAATTCCCCAAAAAGTACCACTTCATAATTCGATAAACTATCACTCATTTTTTGAAATGACACAGCATTTCCTTCAGTATCATAAATGGCATAAGCTTTTAATTGCTGTGCCTTAAGATTAAAAAACGCAAAAAGGATCAATGCGGCTGTAAAAAACTTTTTCATACTAGAAAATTTGTACTTTAAGATAATTAAATTCCTGCGACTAAGGATTAACTGGGCTAGATAATCGAATAGAAAATCCCTGCTTTAAAAAAAACAGGGATTAACACTAACTAAAACAACACTCCTTATAAAAGATCATATCTGATCTGTGGGTAACCACGTTCTTTGCTTTCGCTTAATAAAGCCGTAAATTGTAATTTGTAGATATTACCATCTGCATCTTTTACAATATAATAGCGATCTGATTTTAAACTGGCGGGAAATGCATCACGCCAGCCACTGCCAATTACTGTACGATCATCATAAACCAGTTGGCTTTCTTCAACATCTTGTAAGCTAAATTCGTCGTAAGATGGTTGCCCGGTTGGCACGGGAGCGGCATCTTCGCCTTCACCGGGTTCTTCGGTAAGCACCATATAAACCCCTACTCCATTATAAATATTATGTACCATATAATCGGAATAGGTTAAACCGGCAATCATCCCGCCCATACTTCCGTAATAAGAATAGACACTGGTAAAGTTTAGGTCCCAGCTTTCCCTGGTTGGCTCTACATTCACTTCTTTATCTTTTTTCAGGCTAAAAGCCGTAAAATTATAAGCCTCGTCTTTGGTAATGACTACTTCTTTATGCGTATCTGCACTTAGGGCAGCGTATTGCAACACATAATTATTGTTATCCATAAACACTTTGATCTTATAAAAACCACGATCATCGCCAGTGTGTTTTACCGATCCCTGTTCAGCTGGATCTTCCGGTATTTCTTTTCCCAGTGAAACCACAAACACATCAGCTTCCGCTTCAGCAGTTGCAATATCACCTATGGCTGTTTTATCTAAATCTCCAGTACTGTTATCGGTAAAATAAATACCGCTTTCCAGATCACCGTACATAGCATATCCAATTGGAAGCCCTGCAATGAGCTCCCCAACATTGGTCACTTTAACCTCATTGGTCTGAAAATTATCAATATTCAATGTTTTTAAACTCATGGCATTTTCCAATGATGTTTCGTTATTGACTGCATCGATATCGTAAATCCCTTCTAGTTTTGCGGCTGCAACTAAAATCGACGAATTTAAAACCACCCGGTTTTCAGCACTTACAAAACCAAGCTCCCAGCTATCGCGGCGCACCACAGTAGTTTCCTCGGTACTTAAGTCGATATACACCTGGTTAGGCTCGTTAGACCCCCCAGATTCTATATCTAATACCGCGCTTTCTACCGCGGGAATTTGGATCACACCTCCGTTATCATCATCACTGCTACAGCTAAATAACACAAACGAGAGGCAAAATAATTGAAGTAAAATATTCTTTTTCATGAGTATATTGATTAGGATTAAATATTAAGGTTATATAAAAGTTTTAAAAAATAAGAGCGGCCATAACCAAACAGCAGCGAGGTCGATGTTGCCTGGTGACCGGCCGTAGCGCTAATGGCTGCATTGTTTACACGAACGACGTTAAAAAGATTTCTGGCACCAAGGGTAACTTCAAAACACTTCTTAAAGAAATATTTATTGATACTGGCATCCATTAACGAGTAATCTTCCTGCGTTCCCTTTACAAATTCGTTGGTATCGTTATCTCTAAAATATTGCTGTAACTCGCCATTGTATTTTAGCAGCAACGAAAAACGTGTTTCTGCTTTTGGCCAGTAATATCGAAGCGCTGCCGTAGCATTTAAACTGAACAGATAATCGTCCGGATTAGATGATTCGGTTTTCAAGCTTTGGGAAATCCCGGTATAGCTTAGTCCGATATTGGTTTGAAAATTTTTATAGCTGAAGTTATTTTCAGTAGAAACTCCCAAAATTTTATACTCGCTAATATTTAAATATTGCATCTGGGAATTATCCCCAACCACAGCTAAATCTATTTTATCCTGAATATCAAAATGAAAGAATTTCAGATTATTCTGAAGCTGGGATTGGTTATTTAAAACCGAAGTTTTTTCTGCAGAGATCAGGTAAGAAATTCCGTCTTCTGGAGATAAATCCGGATTCCCACGTACATCGTGATTCGCATCTACAAAATAGTAATACAAATTGGTGAATGTTGGCGTCTTATACGCCGAACCTACAACCGCCTGAAATTTTAGATCGCTTTTGGGCTTATAATTAGCTGTCGCCGACCAGATAAGTTTGCCATCGTAATTAGAATTATGATTATACCGAACGCCCGGGTAGACCGACCAGTTCTTTTTGGTAAAAGAAAGCTGAGAAAACACATCGTAATTCCCCAGATCCTGCTCTGCAATATCATCTGAATACGCTCCGCTCGCTACCGCATCATAGCCTTTTTGATACGTGATTTCGTAACCCGCTGTAAGATTGAAATTGGACGATGTAGTCAATAAATTTTCAAAAGTCCCTTTAGAAAACCAAAGATCACTTTCCTGGTTGGTTGTTTTTTTAGTGGTACTTCTCTTCTCCTGCTGCCTAAGATCGTAAACGTAAGTTTCGTAATCTCGTACCTGACTTTGATAGGAAAGCGAAAGATTATAATTTACCTGGTTTATACTGCCAAAAATCTGCGCTTCGTGCCTAAATCGATTGCTTACAAATTGCTCGTCGTTAGCCACAATATCGTACTCCCCATTCTGGATCCTAAAATTGATCACATGGTTATAGATGTCTAGGGTCTCATTATAATAATTGAATTTATAGAAAAAATTGAAGTCGTTTTTACCATATTTCAGCATGGCATTTAAGCTGTGCTGCAACTTTGGATTCCACTCATAACCGCGACGACCATCGTTAACCACGCTATTTCCAGATAAACCAAAATGATCCCTTCCGAGGTAATTATTTTTGAATCCGTTAAAATCGTTTCTCGAAAAATTGGCCGAAGCATACCAGTGATCTGAAATATTATGCGCAACGTTTAGATTTTGGATATGGCGACCTTCATCCTCAAAATTATATTCTTCACCTACTGTTTCTTCCTGTACGCTGGCCCTGATATTCCATGTTGAAGCGGTAGATTTTTTGGTGATAATATTTATAACTCCGGCTACAGCATTATCACCGTAGAGTACACCCATAGCACCTTCTGCAATTTCTATTCGGGCAATATCTTCCAGATTGATTTGCGTAATATCGATATTATTGCCATAGCCATTATCACTAACCAGCGGTACGTTATCGACTAAAATTTTTACATAATCCCCAGATAATCCAAACATACTTACGGTAGATCGACCATCCGCAGCATTTGGCGTAATACTAATGTTTAATTGCTGATTTAAGATATCAGCAAGGTTGTTGGCACCCACTTGATTGATCTGTTGGGCGCTTATGGTATTTACAGGGAATAATTCTTTGTCTATACGACTTATGGTTTGCTGGTTTCCAAATAACAGAACCTCATCCAAAGCATTAACCTTAGTGGAATCCTTTTGTGCATAAAGGCTCCCAGTAAGTAAGCTGAATAAAATGATAATTTGAAATTTCATTATTTAGATTTAGTTTAAATAAGTTTAACCGCAAACATAAATGCTGAAATTGAAAACAGCAAGCAAAAACCTTTTTTATTTTTAAACAATCTAAATAAAAATAAATTTAACATTTGAAAATGGACTTCTTTCAAAATGAATTTTACATTTGTCTTATTTAGATTTAATAAAAATTAACAATGAAGCTATTTAAACTTTTCAGTCTTCTTTTTTTCATCGCCATAATAGGCTGTAAAAACACTGAATCTGATTCGACCTCACCAAAAGAACCACAGCAAGAAAAATCGCAGGAGCGTATTATTAGCCTTAATGGAACGCTAAGTGAAATTATTAGCGACTTAGGCCATCAGGATCAAATTGTAGCAGTAGATGTTACCAGTATGTATCCAGAAAACTTAAAAGAAAAGGCTACCGACCTTGGCCATGTGATGAATTTAAATGTTGAAGCCCTGCTGCAACAAAAACCCACACAAATCTTTGCGGTAAAGAGAGAACTTTCAGAAGATATTATTTCCCAGCTTAATAATTTAGACATTCCCGTTCATTATTATGAACCTGAATATTCTGTAGAAGGCGCTAAAAACCTGATTAAGGCTGTTGCCAAAGATCTTGATGCCAAGGCTCCAAAAAAGTTGACCCAAAACATCGAAAATAAGCTTAACAGCCTGTCAACATTTAGCGACACGCCTAAAGTAATGTTTGTTTACGCTCGTGGTGCCGGTACTTTACTGGTGGCCGGAAAAGAAACACCGGTAGCAAAAATGATCGAGCTTGCCGGTGGCGAAAACGCAATGAATACTTATGATGATTATCGCCCGCTAACGACCGAAGCCGTAGCACAGGCCAATCCTGATATCCTATTATTTTTTAACACCGGCTTACAAAGTGTAAATGGTGCAGAAGGTTTAAAAGATATTCCCGGCCTGGCAAACTCTACCGCCGTAAAAAAAGGACAGGTAATTAGCATGGATGGCCTATTATTAACGGGATTTGGTCCACGAACAGGAGAAGCCGCAACCGAACTTAATACAAAGCTTAGCCAGTATGCAAAATAGGTTTAAATGGTATATGTCTTTAGGCATTGTTCTATTGATTGTCGCTTTTATCGCTTCAAGCCTTTTGGGCGTATACCAGTTAAACTGGAATGATTTCCTGCTTTTATTTAAAAGCATTTTTGATGGCACGGTAGCAGTAAACCCTACCGATGCCTATATATTTTTCGATGTACGTATGCCACGCACGCTCTTAGCCATTATTATGGGTGCCGGTCTTGCTGTTACGGGCACATCGTTACAGGGCATGTTTAAAAATCCGCTTGCTACACCGGGAATTATAGGAATTACCGCGGGATCGGCCCTTTTTGCAGCCGTTGCGATTGTTTTAGGAAGTACGATTAAAAGTTTTCTACCAGAGATTTTACATTATTCGTTAATTTCTATTGCCGCTTTTATTGGTGCGCTGTTAGTAATGATGCTGGTGTACAGCATCTCTTTTAAAAGCGGAAAAACGCATGTGGTCATTATGCTCTTAGCCGGTGTGGCCATCGCCGCCCTGGCCGAAGCTACTACAGGTTTCTTAACCTTTATTTCTAAAGATGACGAACTACGTGATCTTACGTTTTGGCGACTGGGAAGCCTTGGTGCTGCCAACTGGCCCAAAGTGATTATCCTTTTTACGATTAACCTCATTTGCCTGAGCTTTCTTTTAGGCAACGGCAAGGCCTTAAACGCCATGATGCTGGGGGAAGACAATGCAAGACATTTAGGCATCAACGTAAAAAAATACCATGCTAAAATTATCTGGCTATCGGCACTGGTTGTAGGTACCTCTGTAGCCTTTGCAGGGACCATTGCTTTTGTGGGGCTTATTGTTCCTTATATTCTAAGACTGCTTTTAGGATCTGACTACCGCATCATTTTACCGCTCTCTGCCCTTTTTGGCAGTTTATTGCTGCTTACCGCAGATATTATTAGCCGAACCACTTTAGCGCCTATCGAAATTCCCATAGGCATCATTACTGCTTTTATGGGTGCACCGGTGTTTATTTTAATTCTTCTTCAATTTAAAAAAGCATTGTAATGTTATCCGTAAATCAGTTAAACATCCACATCAAAAACAGGAAGCTGCTTCAGGATATCAGCTTCAATATAAATGCGGGAGAGCTTTTTGTGATTATTGGTCCAAATGGTGCCGGGAAAAGCACCTTACTTAAAGCCTTAACCGAAGAGATCAATTATTCCGGAGAAATCAATTTTCAGCAACAATCGATTAAGCAATGGACAACGGCGAGATTAGCAAAAACCAGGGCCAAATTTAGCCAACACCACCAACAGGATATTCCGCTACCGGTAAACGAGGTGGTGATGATGGGGCGCTATCCTTATTTTGCAAATCGGCCTGGGATCACCGATCTAAAAGTAGTTTCTGAAAGTTTAAAACTTACCGAAATGAGCCATTTTAAAGACCGCTCCTACAATCAACTTTCAGGTGGGGAAAAGCAACGCGTTCATCTTTCAAGAATATTTGCCCAGCTAAACAATGAATTTCAGGAAAAACTGATGTTGTTGGACGAACCGCTTAACAATCTTGATATTTATTACCAGCATAAGGTTTTAAAAGCGGTAAAAGTCTTTGTAAAAAAGGGGAATATGGCTGCTATTGTGATGCACGATCTTAATCTCGCCGCGCAATTTGCAGATCGTATTTTATTACTTAAAGACGGTAAAATGATAAAATACGGTCATCCACAAGAAGTGCTTACCTCGCAAACCATTTGTCATGTTTACGATTTTCCCTGCAAGGTGATGTCCCATCCGCTCGCGCAAACACCTATGATCGTGTTTGGCGAAGAAAAATCAGCTTCAATAATTCAAAATATACAGCCATGAGTACAACGAGTTTAAAACAACAATGGGAAACTCTTAAAGAAGAGCAACCTCAACTAAGGATACGAAACGCCGCACAGGTGCTTAATGTAAGTGAAACCGAATTACTAGCGACAAAAATCGGCAATGGCGTTACCCGGTTAGCAAATAAACCTAAAGAAATTTTACAGGAAATCGAATCTTTGGGCAAGGTTATGGCGCTAACGCGTAACGAAAGCTGCGTACACGAGCGAAAAGGAAGATATTTAAATCCGTCGATAGGTAAATCGCCCGTCGGACTTTTTGTTGGGGAAGATATCGACCTGCGGATTTTCTTTATGCACTGGGCTTTTGCTTTTGCGGTTTCTGAAATGGCTCGCGGGAAAGAACGTCTCAGTCTTCAGTTTTTTGCTGAAGATGGGATGGCGGTTCATAAAATCTACCTTACCCCACAAAGCAACATCAATGCCTACCATGCTTTAGTTGAAAAATATAAAGCTGAAGAACAGTCGGCTGAATTAGCAATTAAAGCTTTTTCCGAAGAAAAAAATTATAAAACCGATGCTGAAGTTGCTATAGAAAACTTTCAGAAATCATGGTTAGACCTTAAAGACACCCATCACTTTTTTGGCTTGCTTAAAAAACACAACATTAGCCGTACCCAGGCCTTAAGATTAGCACCAAGTACGTACCATGCCGCTAAAATTGAGAAGGAGAAAATTGTGAGCATGTTAGAAGGTGTTGCCAGAAAGGAAGTGCCGATTATGGTTTTTGTTGGAAATCGTGGAAATATACAAATCCATACCGGTGAGATTAAAAAAGCGCTTTGGCACCAGCAGTGGTTTAATATTATGGATCCAGATTTTAATCTTCATTTAAACATGGATCATGTGGCTAATTCCTGGGTCGTTAGAAAACCGACTGAAGATGGAATTGTCACCTCTATTGAGTGTTTTGATGAAAATGATGAATTAATCGTTCAGTTTTTTGGAAAACGAAAACCGGGAATTCCTGAAATTAAAGAATGGCAGGAAGTCATAGCGCAACTTCAGCAATAAAGGAAATGCGGCAAGACTAAGAAATGTGAAAAAGAAAAGTTTTTTAACCTGATTTCGATTTAAGAGAATGCGGGAGGCTGAGTAAAGTCTTTGCAAAAGATTTTATACCGAAGCTTGTATTTTGGTAGCATTTAGATACAGATTTTCCTTGAAAACCCACACAATGAAAAAAAAAGTAAATCATGCGAAAGGGATATGCTAGCCTTTGGCGGACCAATAAAATTTAAGTTATGCTGGAAATCATATTAATCGTTCTGGCAGTTATTTGTTTTTTGATTATTCTGCTGCTTTATAAAAGTGGTGGAATATGTTCTAGTAATTTTTAAAGTCAATAAAAGGGATTAAAAGTTATACTTTTAGTCCCTTTTTGCGTTAATAGCTTTAGTGCGAATATCCAACCGATAATAGCAAGATCATCTATACTCAGGTTTTAATGAAAAAAGTATAAGTTTAGAAACCTAAATAGAAAATAATTAGACCCGCAGGTCTATGTTACAATTCGCTCAAATTATAATAAACAAAGTAGCCCCCTATATTCTACAAATTTTAAGTTCCGAATACGGGAATTTTGGTAAGGAATAATATTCCTATTGTTAAACCGGGAGATCCTTCACCTACATCTACAGGAAATTTCAAAGTTTATTCTATCTCACATTTTATTATGACATTTGATATTGGAATTATTACGCTTGTTCTTATAGGGATTGGATATTTAATAATAGGGAATCCATCTGATTCAAATTTACCGGAATGGCTCGTGGTCATTCCAATATTTTTAGGATCAATGATCTTCTCAGCCTATTTTAATAAAGATGCGATTAAAGGGAAAAGTCCAGCTAAAAGAATTCTTGGACTTATAATCGTTGATAATAAAACAGGAGAAATAGCTAATCCGATAAAATCAGTTATTAGAAATATAACATTGGTGTTTTGGCCAATAGAAGTGATTTTTTCACTTATCTCTCCTAACCGCAGAATTGGAGACTTCATAGCAGGAACAAAAGTCATTCCTGATAATCAAACGTTAAAAACGGAATTGAAGATTGGAGATATCATTATTGCGTTAATAATAGGAATGATAGTTATATTTCTAATTATGATATTATCATATGGAATAAGAGAATTCAATAAAATAGAATAGTAAAAGCTAGCTGTTAGCCCCCAGGAATAGCCAATTGCAGGTAAATACGTAAGCGATATTCGATATTTTTTAGTTAAATTTATTCTCAAAGAATATAACTTGCAACAAAATCTAACACTATCTATACTCTAGACAGTTAGTCGAAGTTGAAGGAGCAGCATTTAATTATACAATGCAACTAAAACAGTCTTATTAAAATTGTAACACATAGATGTTGATCGATTTATGAAATAATTTATCCAAGTACATTAAAAATTGATCTTATGAAAGATTGGAATTTTAAAGTGAAAAATAATCCTACTGAAATAAAGAAGTATCTACAATCTTCACTAGAATCGGTTAACGGATTTGCGTTAGAAATCAAAAGTGACAATAGCAGTTCCATAACCTTTAAAATTCGTAAACGATTACTTTATGCTTGGTATATAGCTTATCACAATAACTTGGCGGTTAACGGAAAGTTAACCAGACCAGATGATCAAAATGAGACAACCGTGCATATTTCTTTTAGCCAAAACGTGCTGTGGAAATTTGTGATTTTCGCACATATTTTTTTAGTATTAAGTTTTATAACGGCAATAATTTTGGGAAATAATAGTGGAAATTCTATGTATTTATTAGCCGTTATTACTTTGGCAATTGCCATATTATTGTGGTTTAGGTTACAGAAAAAACACAAAAAAGATATAGAAGAGTATAAAAATTTGCTCTCCGAAACGCTGCAATTTTAACATTAACCTAGTCCCAGGTTTCAGTTTGCGATAATATTTAAATCACAGCCAATTGTGCATAACAAATCGCAGATCAAAACAATCGAAATTGAAAATAAAACAAACTTATTTAAAAGGAAAATCAGTTTTTATAGTTTCATTAATTGTAATCGGAATTACAATTCTCACTGTCTATCTTACCGGCATAAATTATAATCGGAGTCTGACTTCCAATCTCTTTTTATCGCTGGGAATTATAGCCACAGCATTGTTTCTTTTTATAACGTATGGGCTTTATACTGGCATTGGACTGATTGACAATTTCCCAAAATTCCGAAAGTTTAAAAATAGAGATTTGACGAGTGGAGTTACAAATATGGACTTACCTTCAATTGACGGCGGAGATGGAATTGGGGGATTAATTGTATCTATTCTATGGTGGATTTTGATGTCCATTCTATTTGTGATTTTCCTACTAGTTCTAGAGGCGGTTTTTTGGTTTTCACTATTCATAATTTTAGCAATGCTCTACTGGGTTTTCTTTGGAGCCTTAAAATTTGTGTTTAACAAATCAAAAGACACAAAAGGAATCATTGGAATTTCGGTTATGTATTCGTTCGCTTATACCCTACTCTATGTGGGTTGGATATTTGGAATAGTGTATTTCACTGAAATAATAAAATAATGTCAGTTTACAAGTAAGGCACTAAATGCGATAAGGTGCTGATTTTTCTTGTAATTTAAAAAAATACAGCTTCTACATTTCAACACATATTTTCCTGGGGTATAGAGTTATATTCCAGAAGCCTATAACTCCTGGAATATTTACTCTTCTCAATCCAGAAAGAAGCAATCGAATACTCCCTCCTTATCTTATTTATTTGAAAAAAATTAGATATTCAGTAGCGTTTACATTACGCTAAGCTTGAAAACATGCTTTTCATGTCCTGCCTTAGTTCAGTGTCATCCTGCCGAAGGCTATCAAATTCATTGGTTTTAGGATTATATTGGTAATCTCTTGCCCATTCTTCTCCATGACATATAATTTCACCTAACGCATTAACAATACTCTGAACTTCTTCATTGGTCATAATGGGATGTAAAGACACCCTTACCCAGCCGGGTTTATCAGTTAAATTTTGATTTTCAATATCCTGAATCATTTTTTCAGATTGTTGATCATCAATTTGAAACAGATAATGCGCCAGGCTGCTGGCACAAGACCATCCGCCACGCACCTGTATTCCAAATCTATCATTAAGTAGTCTAACCACCAGATTATAGTGCATTCCCCTAATATTAAACGAAACGCAACCTATATGCTCTTCCTCGCGATTCCCCAGGACTTCAATCTCTGGAAATTCGGCAACACCTTCATAAAACAAATCAAGTAGTTCTTTTTCACGCAACTTCATCATTTTAGGATCCATAAGCTCTTTGAGTTTTAGGCACAAAGCGGTACGGATCACCTGAAGGATACCGGGAGTTCCACCGTCTTCACGAGTTTCCAGATCGGCATGATATCCATAGTCATTCCAGGGATTGGTCCATTTTACATTCCCACCTCCGGGCGTATCAGGATGTGTATTTTGATGCAAGGTTTTGTCGTAAACCAAAACGCCACTGGTTCCCGGACCTCCTAAAAACTTATGTGGTGAAAAGAAAATAGCATCTAGTTTTTGCGATGGATTTTCAGGATGCATATTAATAGCCTCATAAGGCGCAGACGCTGCAAAATCCACAAAACAAAGTCCGCCATGATGGTGCATCACTTCTGCAAGTTTATGATAAGGAGCAATAGCCCCGGTAACATTAGAACAGGCCGTGAATGAACCGATTTTAAACTTTCGATCCTGATATTTTTGAAGTTGCTGCTCTAAGTTTTCTAGAGATATTTGTAATTTTTCATCTGGTTCTACGAGTACTACATCTATATCTAAAGCCTGCCAGGGCACCTGATTGGAGTGATGCTCCATATGACTTATAAAAACAACAGGTCTGTCTGATGATCCCGGCAAATGATGCTTACCTTTAAGCCCCATAATACGGTGCAATCTGGCAAGAGCACCTGTCATTCCCGTACCGGTGGTAACCAGCACATCATCTACACTCGCATTTACGTGTTGCTTTATAATTGCTCTGGCTTCATGATAGGCGTAAGTAGATGCTTTACCGGTCTCGCTGGAGAAAGAATGGGTATTGGCCATTAAAGGGCCTATCTTTTTACAAATCAATTCTTCTATAGGGCGATATAACCTTCCACTGGCAATCCAGTCGGCATATAACTGGTTTTGGATCCCATAAACCGATTTAAACTGATGATTTACACCTATGGTATTTTGCCTGAATCGGTCAAAATAAGTCTCAAGATTTTCAGATATAGTAGCTTCTTGCATAATTTCTTAATACTCTTAATTTTGATGCTAATATAAAATTATTGGAATCATTACAAAGAAAGAGAGCTTAAATAAGCATTTAAGCCCTCTTTTAAGACTAAAAAAACAATTCAATTAATTTTAATTTATAAGTTTTTGCACCTTATTTATAATTTTTAATTCCTTCTTCAAGCCAGTTTAGATACGATTCAATATCGGGATCGTAAGCCGTAGGCTCATTCAGCCGGTTTCCATCTGCATCTAACAGCACATAGTACGGCTGCGCATTGGCCTTGTATTCCCTGATCTGAAAATCACTCCATTTATTACCAATAGTCGTAATCTCCTTACCCGTGGTCTCAGACGTGTACTGCTCCTCCTCTGGTAGC
>NZ_JAKHSK010000042.1 GCF_023499215.1 Zunongwangia pacifica | reverse complement strand
CTACAGTTATACCTGAATGAATTTATCTACAAACTCAACAGAAGATATTTCGGAGAAAAACTCTTCGATAGGCTCGTTATAGCAGGAATTACAGGTTATGACTAATTGCGGATAATCAATTGTATTTTTAGACAAACTGAAATATGATCATTATGAAAACATTTTTTAAAATAGGCCTTGGACTTTTTTTCTTCTTAACTTTCACTAATATGAAAGCGCAAGATAAGGAACCCGAATTCGATAAGAACTTTACCCACGTGGTCTATTTTTGGCTTAACAATCCAGATAATGTACAAGATCGTGCCGATTTTCTAAAATCGTTAAACAAATTCATGGAAAATAGTCTTTATGCAAAGACCAAATTTATTGGAGAACCGGCAGGCACACCGAGAGAAGTGGTCGATGGATCGTTTACCTATTCTCTGATACTAAGTTTTCCCTCAAAAGAAATTCAGGATAAATACCAAAAAGAGAAAGCACATTTAAAATTTATCGAAGAATCCGAGCATTTATGGAAGCGAGTGCAGGTTTATGATTCGGTTGGATTGAAATAACAAAACTACAAGTACATATTCTATAATTTTTATACTTCTGGGATATTAAACGCAACCTTTTACTCTTTTTGTGATCTACTTAGAAACCAATTAAATTATGAGAAATAGGGTAGTTTTTATTCTTTGTATGCTTTCATTTGTTGTTATCTCTTGTGATAAAGACGAGGCTGAACCGGAGCGGTTTACAGTACAGGATTTCTCTGCTACCAATTTTCCCCAGCAATGGAAGTTGGTTGCAACTCGATCTGCAATGATCCCTAATGCTGAAATTACAAAAATTGAAGGTGATGCAGAGCGTTATATTTTTAATGAAGACTATACTTTTCAGAAAAAATCTAAAATCGATGGAGAAACGATTATAGCAGAAGGGACTTTTTCAATTGATGAGCGTGAATTTATAATTCTGGAATATCTGGAAGAGTCTAGTATTGTCAAAAAATGTAATAGTCAATCTAAAAAGGAATTTCTTTATTTTTCGGAAGGTCAATTAATAAATAGTACTGCAGTGGCTTGTGACTGGCCTTACTTTTATTACGAAAGAGTAGATTAAATATCGTTATGAAAAAGAAAGAAATCCCGTTCAAATACTGAACGGGATTTTTTTATAACTCTAGTCTCTAGTCTAGTATCTGTAATATTCCGGTTTAAATGGGCCTTCAACCTCAACACCAATATATTTCGCCTGGTCTTCATTAAGTTTGGTTAATTCTACACCAATTTTTTCTAAGTGTAGCGCAGCCACTTTTTCATCTAAATGCTTAGGTAGCATATATACTTTGTTTTCATACTTATCAGTATTGTTCCAAAGTTCAATTTGTGCTAAAGTCTGGTTGGTAAACGAGTTACTCATTACAAAACTTGGGTGGCCTGTGGCGCAACCAAGGTTTACCAAACGCCCTTCAGCAAGAAGAATAATATCTTTTCCGTCGATAGTATATTTATCTACCTGTGGCTTGATTTCATCTTTAGTTTCCCCATAGTTATTGTTTAACCAGGCAACATCAATTTCGTTATCAAAATGCCCAATATTACATACGATGGTTTTATCTTTCATTGCTTTAAAGTGTTCACCACGAACGATATCTTTATTTCCGGTAGTAGTGATTACGATATCAGCTTTTTCGATTACGGTTTCAAGACGTTTTACTTCAAATCCATCCATTGCAGCCTGTAAAGCACAAATAGGGTCAATTTCAGTAATCGTGATAATTGCACCGGTTCCTTTAAAAGAAGCGGCAGTACCTTTCCCAACATCACCATAACCACAAACAACTACACGTTTACCGGCAAGCATCACATCTGTAGCACGACGAATCGCATCTACGGCACTCTCGCGACATCCAAATTTATTATCGAATTTAGATTTGGTAACCGAATCGTTTACGTTAATCGCCGGCATAGGGAGTGTTCCGTTTTTCATACGCTCGTAAAGACGGTGAACTCCTGTGGTGGTTTCTTCAGAAAGTCCTTTAATATCTTTAGCAAGTTCTGGATACTTATCTAATACCATATTGGTTAAATCTCCACCATCATCTAAAATCATATTTAGCGGCTTGCGATCTTCACCAAAGAAAAGTGTTTGCTCGATACACCAGTCAAATTCCTCTTCAGTCATTCCTTTCCATGCGTAAACAGGGATTCCGGCTTCGGCAATTGCAGCAGCAGCCTGGTCTTGAGTAGAGAAAATGTTACAAGAACTCCAGGTAACTTCAGCACCAAGGGCAACTAATGTTTCAATAAGAACAGCAGTCTGTATCGTCATGTGTAGACAACCAGCGATGCGCGCACCTTTTAATGGCTGTTCCTCTTTATATTCTTCACGAAGCGCCATTAGCCCCGGCATTTCAGCTTCTGCCAGTTCAATCTCCTTACGTCCCCAAGCAGCCAGGGAAATATCTTTTACTTTATACGCCGTATAAGGCACTGTATTCGTAGACATATTATTATATTTGATTATCTGTAATTACAGCGCAAAAGTAATTAATATTTAATAAACGGGCATGCCTCTTTTTAAAACAATAACACCGCGGGAAGGAACTAAAGTCTTCATTTGGAAGGTTGAAGAGTCTTTTGAGTGGCTTTGTGAGGGCATATCGCTTACAGAACATTGTCGGGCCAGAGTCTCTGGTATGAAATCTGAAATTCATCGCAGGGGCTTTATGAGCATTCGGCATTTAATGGCAGAGACCGGTTATGTAGATCACGATTTATGGTACGACGATTTAGGGAAGCCACACCTGCAAGATGATAAATACATATCGATCACTCATTCTTTTAATTTTACAGCGATTATCGTTAGTGACCAGCCCGTAGGGATTGATATTGAAAAACAACGGGATAAAATATTGAAAATCGCCAATAAATTTACGCCTTTAAGAGAATATCATACCCTGGCAAACGAAGAGGCGATAATTAGAAAACTCACCATCGTTTGGGGTGCTAAAGAATCTATTTATAAAGTACACGCCCAGCCGGGATTGGGCTTTTTAGAGCATATTTATATTAAAGATTTTGATTTTGAAGATGCCGTTATCTACGGAACCGTTACTTTTGAAGCTGAAAAAACGGAGTATGAACTGGAGTTCCTGGAATTTGAAGGATTTACCTGTGTTTATACTTTCCTGCTAAATTAAAATTTGATGCCTAAACTTTTAGATGCCATTATCCAAGCATCAAAAATCGATAAAAAGTTGCTTGCTGTTTTAATTGATCCTGAAAAGTTTTCTGCGGAAAAATATGCTTATTTTATTGAAAATCTAACTGAATCGGTGACCCATATTTTTGTTGGCGGAAGTACAGCTACGGCTAAAGAATCTGAAGTTTGTGTGGGTTTTATAAAAGCGAAAACCAATTTACCGGTCATATTATTTCCGGGGGATAAAGAGCAGGTTACCGAGAAAGCAGACGGAATTTTATTGCTAAGTTTACTTTCTGGCAGAAATCCTGAATATCTTATTGAGCAGCATATAAAAGCAGTGCCCAAATTGTTGAATTCGCGCTTAGAAATTATTCCTACGGGGTATCTTTTATTAGACGGCGGAAATCAAAGCGCAGTAGCCAGAGTGAGTAAAACGAAACCTATGAGACAAAGTGAAATCACATTGATTAAAAATACTGCTTTAGCCGGCCAGATGATGGGAAAACAGCTTATTTACCTTGAAGCGGGGAGTGGTGCTCTTATTCCGGTTTCTGAAGAAATAATTACTGAGGTTAAAAAGTACTTAAACATTCCGCTTATCGTTGGTGGCGGAATCAAAAATTCAAAACAGCTTGAAAAAGCGTATAAAGCAGGCGCCGATTTAGTGGTTATTGGAACCGCTTTTGAAAATGGGGAATTTGAGGGTTAGTATTAAGTAGTGAGTACAGAGTAGTGAGAATTTAAATGATATATTGTTGATAAGTCTTCAGCTAACAGCTTTCAGTAATAAGCTTTCAGCTTTTCTATCAACACATCAACAAATTAACTCATTAGCAAATTGTCTCAAATCTAATATCTCACTACTAAATACTCAATACTAACTATGCGTAAACTTCGCCCAAAAATTCTTTTACAGTTTGTGTTTTTCTGCCCACCGCTTTTTCAATATCGGTTTTTTCAAAATTAAATTCGCCATTGGCAATACCCTGGCTAAACATGCTTAGCATTCCCACAATCTCATCAGGCAGGCCGGCAGCTTTCATTTGTGATTCAAATTCGTCTACTTTAGGGGAAACATACACAACTTTTTCCCCTAAAATTTCAGTCAGGATTTCACTAATCTCTTCAAAAGAAACCTGTTCACTTCCGTTAAATTCGTAGATTTTATTGGTGTATTCTTCAGGAGAAACAAGAATATTTGCTTCAGCTTCAGCAAAATCTTTTCTTGGTACAAATGCTACTTTTCCGTTTTCTGTGGGTAAGTAAATAGTTTTTGTTTTTAATAGTTGCTCTTTATCTCCAATAAACATTGGTACGACCTCGCTATAAAGATTATGTCTCAAAATGGTATAATCTAAGCCAGAATTTATAATTGCTTCTTCGGTAAGTGCATGTCCGCTAATTACAGGATCCAATGGTGCATCTTTACTTTCGGTTTTTCTTACAGAACTAGTGTAGAAAATATGCTTTACGTTTGCTGCTTTAGCGGCTTCAATTACGTTTTTATGCTGTTGTAAGCGAGCACCAAGATCGTTACCAGAGATTAAAAATACCTGCTCGATTCCTTCAAAAGCGGTTTTTAGTTTTTCTAAGTTTTCATAATCTGATACTCGAATGTCTAAGCCTTGTGATTCGTAATCTTTTACGATATCTTTTTCTGTATCTCTAACTAAAACAGCAATGTTACTAGCTGCTGTTTTGTTTTTAAGTGCGCTTACCAGTAGTTGCCCTAAGCTGCCGGTTGCACCGGTGATTAATGTCTTTTTCATTTTAATTTATTTAATTACTAAAAGAGATTTAGTTACTTTTGGTAAGTAAAGGTAGGGTAAGTTCCTCTTTTAATCAAGAAGTTTCGCTAAGGGAAATAAGTTACTTTAAGGTTATTAATATTGAAAATCAGTGCTTTATAATGAAAGAAAATCAAATAAATTTTTCTGAAGTCGATAATTGTCCAGTTAGAAATATTCTGGATCGTTTTGGGGATAAGTGGTCTACATTGGTTATTTTAATTTTAGGCAGTTATGATACCCTTCGATTTAATGAATTGCAGAAAATGATAGGTACGGTATCCCAGAAAATGTTGGCGGTAACTTTAAAAAAGCTGGAAACCGATGGTTTGGTTTCCAGAAAAGTGTATCCACAGGTTCCTCCTAAAGTGGAATATTCTCTTACAGCCCTTGGTTTAAGTTTATTGCCAAAGCTGGAAAGCCTGGTGCAATGGGCAAACGAAAATAGGACCATAATTACCGAAAATCGATCCTTAAAAGGATGAAAATAGGATTGAGTGAATTTGGGTTAGTATAAATTTTTATTTTCTGAAGTGACCCCTAAGAATCGGTAATACGCTTTTAATGATATTTCGAAATATTTATTTTGAATTGTTTCTATAGGATCTGTTGTGTAAAATTGGGGGAGTAAAAAATGTACAGATTCATCATCTAATTTGCGGATTACAAACGTATATTGTTTCGAAGATTTATTAGGCAGCCGCATTAATTCTCGTTTAATATTAGAGGCATAATCCTTATCGTTTTTTGTCATTACTATTTTTCGGCTTGTAGTTATACATAAATAATCGTTTAGGCCTTTTAGGTTGTTTATGTCAGTTTCATCAAAAATAAAAATTTTGGTTTCAGATTGATAATTCCAATCTTTTTTGAGGGTAGGATATGTGTATTCACCTTCCAGGCATTTTATAATGAACAGGTAATAAAAGTGATTTTTATAATTGATCTTCTGTAGGCTAATTGAATCGAAATTTTGATAGGATGTAGATTTAATGATACTTTTGTTAAGATTCAATTCTTCATTTTCAATTGTATTTTTTCTTATATAATTGCGATGATCTGTCCAGCTGTTTTCTTGGCTATCATATACCCAACCCGTAGCATCTTTTAAGATCTCAATATCTTTAGAGATTTTAAGATCGGGTTCAATTCGCGATTGAGCATTTACTGAAAAGGAATAAGAAATAACTAGTAGGTAAATGGTGGTTAAGTTTAGGATTCGGAACATGATGGAGGATATTTTATGATTGTTTTTGTAAAAGGTGTATAAGCAATTTTTCTATTTTTAATAAGGTCTGAAAAAGTTCAGATTGATTTTTACTGATTTTGTCTATTTTTTCTTCACTACTATAATATTGGCGGGTTGTTTTTTGGGGATTTTTTTTGGAGAATTCATGTGTTTTTCGAAGCATTTGGCCTTCATTGGTTAAAAGCCATTCTAGGCTATAACAAGGGAAGGCTCTCGAAAAATTAGCAATTACTTCGGCACTTGGATAGCTATTACGGCGTTTAAGCATATTAAGATAGCCACTAGACTTGGATAATTTTCGTTCAAATTCCGCTTTGTTTAGGCCTTCTCTTTTGCGTACAATTTCTAAACGTTCAATCATGATTAATGTAAAGAGTAGGGATTTTTTTAAAAAAACTCACAATTGTTTGTATTTTCAGATAATTGTTTGTAATATTGTTCGTGTTTATTCCAAAGGTATGTTTTCTTCTTGTTTAGAGCAAGAAGTGTTTCTCTTATAACCGTAATTTTAACATGTTTTTTAGTGGTTTTCTTCATTACGGTTTTCAGTAAAATGTAAATTTTTATTCCGCATATTTTCTCTTTTTCATTTTCTAATATTATTTTTTCCTTATTAAAATTTGTGTTGCATAGTTTCATAATGTTAAATTTGAATAGATTATTTTGTAGATTTAGTTTTACTCGATAATTGCGATTAAATGCCTCATTGGCTTGCCATGGGGTAATTGACTTCAAAATGATGCAAAGTATAGATTTGAGTAATAAAAAAAGAATTTCTATCTAATGGGGTTTTAATGGAACCAATAAAAACTGACTTCAAAACAGTTCCTTCTATTGCTATGGTTGGTTTAAGATCAGATTTTAAAAATTATGGAACAACTATCTGATTTTTTTCTGGATTATTACAAAGGGGTATCTACTTTTAATATCATTCTTGAGGCTATCGTTTTTATCTTCGGGATTTTAAGTGTTTATTATTCTAAACAAGAAAATATTCTTGTCTACCCAACTGGGCTTATTGCAACTGTAATTACCGTTTATTTATTGTATAAAGCTGAATATTATGGGGATATGATGATGAATTTCTATTATTCGGTGATGAGTGTTTACGGTTGGATTAACTGGGCGCGTATGAAGGATGGGGAGCCTGTTGTGCCAATAACCCGAACCAATACAAAGGAAAAACTTGTAGGTTTTGGATTGTTCTTACTCACAATGCTCGTTACTTATTTAGTATATCGCGCTTTTCATTACGAGATAAAAACGGCTAATTATATCGATATTTTTACTTCTGGAATATTTTTTACCGCAATGTGGTACATGGCAATTAAAAAAATAGAGAACTGGACACTTTGGATTTTTGCAGATATTATTACAGTACCACTTTATGCTTACAGGGGCTTAGGGATGCTTTCATTGCAATACTTTATTCTAACCATTTTGGCGATCCAGGGGTATATAGTTTGGAAAAGAAACCTGGGCAACCATGTAAACTAAAAGTTGGGTTTGTCATCTGATTAAATTTGGAATAATAAGAAGCAATTTTTCGTTTTTCTTAGACTAAAAATGCATTTTAATCAAATAAGACAGGTCACTAATTTTCTGTATAAAACAGTTAAAGTTTAAGCTGTTGTTAATTCATTGTTTAAAAAACCTTTATTTAATCTTCAAATTATTAAATATGCGTTAATGAACACCGTTAATCTATATTTTTTGGCGTATATTGTCGTTCCTTAGCGCTTTTGTAGCTAACAAAAGTATCTAGGAAAAAGGAGTGATAATCTTCAATTTTAGGCGTTCCTTAAAAAAATCAATCAAACCTTATGTTAAATTAGAAGGTGGTCAATAATAATGGCTGCAAAATATAATATCAACAATTAATCAACTAACAATAAAACTAACAAAACCGTGAAATTTAATGAATCAGACATCCTGCAAATTCAGGATAATGGATTGAGTACAGAAGAAGTACAACGACAGATTGAAATTTTTAAGCGAGGGAACATTAAAGTGGATATTCAGGAAGCCGCAACAATCGGAAACGGAATTTCAGCGATTTCAGATGAAGAGCGTACCGAATACATAAGAGCCTATGAACATCAAAAAGAAGAGCTGGATCTTTTAAAATTCGTTCCTGCCTCGGGAGCTGCGACAAGAATGTTTAAAGCACTTCATAATTTTGTAGATGAATTTAATCCCGATAAACAAGAATTACGTGAGTATCTAGATGAGAATGGAGATTCTAGTCTTCGTACTTTTTTTAACCATATCGAAAAATTGCCCTTTTATACTCAAGCTATAGAAGCTGCGAAAAAGGATAATAGTGATTTTGATAAGCTTAGCGGTGATGAACAGAAAAAGCTGATTGCTGAAAATGTGTTGTATGCCAAAGGTCTTGGATTAAGTGACCTGCCCAAAGGTTTAGTGCCTTTTCATAAATATGACGATGTAGTGGTTACGGCTTTTGAAGAGCATCTTTATGAAGCGGCCAAATATGCTGAAAGTAAAGGTGTGGTGAAATCACACTTTACGGTAGGGCAGGGTGATAAAGAGAAATTTGAAGCTGAATTCGACAAAGTAAAAGCGAGGGTAGAAGAAAAAACAGGAGCTAAATTTGACGTTTCTTACTCTTATCAGGATCCAAAGACCGATACGATTGCGGTAGATGATGAAGATGCTCCTTTTAGAACAGAAGAAGGAAACTTATTCTTTCGTCCTGGAGGGCACGGAGCGCTGATTGATAATTTAAACCAACAAGATGCCGATTTGATTTTCGTTAAAAACATCGATAATGTAGTTACCTGGTCTAACCTTGGCAATGTGGCTGATTATAAAAAGATGTTAGCCGGTAAACTCTTAGAATTAAAGGGCAAAGTTTTTAGTTTGCTTGAAAAGCTTCAATCTAATCCATCAGAAGAAGACAGTAAAGAAGTATCAAAATTCCTTGTGGAACAACTTTTCGTAAAATCCCTTACCGGAACTGAGACTACTTCAGAATTAATAGAAAAATTAGACCGTCCATTAAGAATATGTGGCATGGTTAAAAATGAAGGAGAACCGGGCGGAGGTCCATTTTTGGTAAAAGATGAAGAAGGAGAGATTTCCTTGCAAATTATAGAAGGAGCTCAAATAGATGACAATAATCCTACACAGGTGAAAATCGTTAAAGAATCAACACATTTTAATCCTGTGGACATTGTTTGTAGCGTTAGAAAACCTAATGGAGAAACTTACGATTTAGAGAAGTATGTAGATCCAAATATGAGTTTTATAGCAAATAAAACAAAAGACGGGAAACCTTTAAAAGCATTAGAACGCCCAGGTTTGTGGAATGGTGCCATGGCTAAATGGAATACTGTTTTTGTTGAAGTTCCCGTAACAACTTTTAATCCGGTAAAAACCGTGGCCGATCTTTTAAAAGAAAGTCACCAGCCTCTTAATGATTAATCAGGACGAATTAATAAAAGAACTCGACTTTAGAGCGGTAAAAAGTAGTGGGCCGGGAGGACAACACGTAAATAAAACCGCTTCTAAAGTCGAGTTGTATTTTGATATAGCATCATCTACGGTACTTACCGACATTCAAAAAGAGCGATTGCTAACTACTTTTTCCACCAGAATTACCAAGGATCATGTTCTTATACTTCAAAATGGTAATTCCAGAAGTCAGCATAAAAATAAAAATGCCGCAATTAATCAGTTTTTAGAAATGATTAAAGCTGGCACTAAGGCTCCAAAAGTTCGTAAAAAAACGAAGCCAAGTAAAATGGCGAAATTAAAAAGATTGAGGGCGAAGAAGATTCAGGCAGAGAAAAAGCAGAATAGAAAAAATCCATTAAAGTAAACTATCTCAGGACAAGGTCAATAGGCATTTAATCTTGATTTTCAAGTAAATGTGTGTAGAAATTCTACAGGTGTGGAATTTTTAAGTGTAGAATTCTACACTTTTGTGTTTATGGCTATTTATTTTGAATGTTTTAAATCATTTACTGTTAGGAGTTTAAATGGTGTTTTATTCCCTGGGAGTTATGGCATGATTTTAACTTATAATTAAAAAGTTAGGGTTATTGAAGGATTTTGAATAACTAACACAGCAGTAACAGCTGTTGTATAATTTAGATTTTCGGATTAAAAGAGGCTGTGGTGGCCTCTTTTTTTAATCACTGCTTTCATTGCTTCTTTTTGAATCCAAAAGAAATTCAAAAAACTTTCAACAAAACTTTTCTGAATTATTTATGCTGAATAAATATGCCACGTTTTTAATTGATTTTGATTGTTCCTTTTTTTTGGCTGTATTGCGAATCATTTCCACATAATAAAATCTTAAAACCTCATAATTTCTACAAAAGAGTAAGTGCTATGAAATTGTTGGTTTACTTTAATCGGTTGTTAATTAGTCTTTTGTGATGTGTTTTGTGAGTTGGGTACGGTTTTTCCTTTATACATAGCAACCAATAAAGATTTTGTACAAAATATATAACTAAAACCACAATTATGAAAAAGTCAGTTTTCTCGGCAATAGCAATTACAGGACTGTTTTTTGCTACGCAAACAATGAGCGCTCAGGAAGAACCAATTGAAGAAACCACAGAGGAAATAGAGGCAGAAGTAGCTACAAATACTTCAGGTTTCGAAATGATTGATGTCCTGGCTTTACCGCAGCCTGTTAAGGATGCAACAATGACTGAATTTAACGCGGTTGCTTCTCAAGCATGGGTTAAACTTCAGGATGAAAAAAAGATCTATAAGCTAAGTATTGCTAAAGATGGGGAAACTAAAACGGTATATGCCACAGCTGATGGGAAATGGTTGAAGGAAGATGAAGTTAATGATGCTAACTAACATTCAATTAACTCATTGAGAAAGTAACTTTTTTACAATGTTAAAGTGATGCCGGCAAACAAAGATTCCAACTTTGCGGCGACGGAAAAAGAACCGGTTAGTAAGTATTTTTAGGGCAATCTTAATACTACTAACTAACACAAATAAGAAAGTCCAGAAAGTACTGATTAAATTTGGCGATTTTTTTCTAATCGGTTCCACCGTTTAAAATGGGAGTAAACTTTTAGGTTATATTCTAATTTAGATTTAAAAGAGGTCTTTTACGGCCTCTTTTTTATATTTTATTTGTAAGAATTTGGGTATTTGTTTCCTAAATTTGTGACCTCTCTATTAAAATTAGATTATGCCAAACATTCTCATAGTAGAAGACGACGTTCCTTTCGGTACCATGCTTAAAACATTTCTTTCTAAAAGAGGTTACGACGCAGAGCTTTGTTTTTCAGGTGGTGATGCATTAAAATTAATAACTACATCAGAATTTAATCTTGTTCTTACCGATGTAAGACTTCCGGATAATGACGGTTTGGATATATTAAAAGAAGTGAAATCTAATAATCCTACGACTCAGGTTATTGTGATGACTAGCTATGCGGAAATTAGTATGGCAGTACAAGCGATGAAAGATGGTGCTTTTGATTATGTGAGTAAACCGTTTAGACCCGAATCTATTTTACAAACTATAGAGAATGCTTTAAATACTGAGGTTGTTGAACAAAAAGCACCTCAAAATAAAGTTGCCAGAAGTAAGGAAAAAGCCGATCCCAGTGCACAATATATTAAAGGAGTTAGTGATGCTTCCCGTAAACTGAATGATTATATAGAGCTTGTAGCTCCAACCAATATGTCGGTTTTAATTACCGGTGAGAGCGGTACCGGAAAGGAGAATGTGGCTAAAAGCATTCATCACCAAAGCAAGCGTAAAGATGCTCCTTTTATAGCGGTAGATTGTGGGGCAATTCCTAAAGAGATTGCTTCCAGTGAATTTTTTGGTCATATAAAAGGCTCATTTACGGGAGCTATTAATGATAAAATAGGTCATTTTAAAGCGGCAAATGGAGGGACATTATTTCTTGATGAAATAGGAAACCTTAGTTATGAGCTACAGGTACAATTATTAAGAGCCTTGCAGGAACGCCGAATTAAACCTGTAGGGAGCAATAAAGAAATAGAAGTTGATATACGAGTGGTTACAGCAACCAACGAAGATCTTTCACAGGCCGTAAAAGACGGTGAGTTTAGGGAAGACCTTTATCATCGCCTAAATGAATTTTCGATAAAAGTTCCGTCTTTAAAAGATCGCAAAGAAGATCTTATGCTTTTTGCAGATCATTTCTTAGAAGAAGCTAATACCGAGTTAGAGAAAGAAGTGGTTGGGTTTACAGACGATGCTGTAGAAGCTTTTAAAAATTACTCCTGGCCGGGAAATTTACGTGAGCTTAAAAATATGGTCAAGCGAGCCGTATTACTTACTCAGGATAAGTTAATCCCAATGAAAGTTTTACCGCACGAGATTGCTACTGCCGAGAAGCGGGAAGAGGATTACGGACTTTTTAAAAACAAGAACGAAGAGAAATTAATCCTGGAAGCCTTAGAGAAAACAGGAGGGAATAAAAGTAAAGCGGCCAGAATGTTATCTATAGATCGTAAAACGCTTTACAATAAGCTTAAACAATACGATATTAAACTGTAACCTCGTTTTCCAGTTCTTGTAATACCTTTTCTAATTGCTGTATTAATTGATCAATTTCGGCATTAGATACTGCTGCTTTCTTTTCCAGTCGTTCTAAAACGGGAATTACCGGCATAATCTTCATTTGTTTAAGCATGGGTAACATTTTATGCGCTATTTGCCCAATAGCGTCATAATTGTTTTCTTTTTTATGGGATTTTATCTTCGCAATATTTTCTTCGGAGCTTTCTAAAAATGCTTTAATAATAATGTACATGGCTTCTTTGTCTTCCCCAGAAAACATATAAATATCCTCAAGATTATAAAATTTGTTTTGCTGAGGTACAAAATCATCTTTTGGAGCATCCGGTTTTTCTACAATTGGTGCTTCAATATTAAACACTTCGCTTATTTTAAGTAATAGATCTTTGGGTTTAAAAGGTTTGGTAAGTTTTGCCGCAAAGCCGGTAAGAGTATATACTTCATCTTTCATGTCTGTACGGCCAGATAAAGCAATAACCGGAGTGTTATTCAGGTTTTCGTCTTTTTTTATGGTATTCATTAATTGGAAACCGTCCATAATGGGCATTTGGATATCGGTAAGAATTAAATCGTATCGATTTTCGTCTAAAAGCGCCATGGCTTTTTTCCCATTTTCAGCTGTGTCGAATTTAAGATGATGGCTTTTTAGGAATTCTAAAGTTAGTGCCAATTGGGCAGGTTCATCATCAACAACCAGCACCTTTTTGTTTCCAAAATCGATATTAGCCGTTTTTTCATTACGATTTAGTTCCTCTTCCGTTACCGGTTTCTTTGTATTTTTAGATTCCTGTACCGGGATGGTTATGGTAAATTCACTTCCTTTGCCCTGTTCACTGTGCAAACTAATTTCTCCTTTTAGTAAAGAAGTAAGGCTTTTTGTGATGGTAAGACCTAGTCCCGTGCCACCGTATTTTTTTTCGATGCCGCTGTTTTCCTGACTAAATTCTTCGAAAATAATATCTTGCTTTTCCTTAGAAATTCCGATCCCGGTATCTTTTACTTTAATGATGAGATCTTGTAATTCTTTTGTTTTCGACTGAATTTCAGCCGAGACTATGATTTCACCTTTTTCGGTAAATTTAAAAGCATTGGTAACCAGGTTGGCGATAATCTGTTTTATCCTGAAAGGGTCACTGAGGTATTGTGCATCTGCTTCTTCAGAAATGTTAATGATCACCTCAAGATCTTTATTTAAACTGGCAGGAATGTTATTCTGTACGGTATCGGTAATAAGTTTTTTAGGGTTGAAGGGTAAATTTTCAACCAGCATTTTACCAGCTTCAAGTTTCGATAAATCCAACAAGTCGTTTACCAAATGAAGGATAAAATCTGAAGATTTATTAATCTGGCTAAGGTAGTGCCGCTGTTTACTGCCCAGCTGCGTTTTGTTCATCAATTCAGAATAGCCAATTACGGTATTTAAGGGTGATCTTAAATCGTGCGTGATGGCAGCCATAAGTTGTTCCCTGCGCTTTAAAAGGGTCTCGGCAAAATTTTTAGCTTCCTCTAATTCCATACGATATTGCTGGCTTCGGCCCACATCACGAATAATAAGCATCAAAAACAATAAAATCACAATAACGCAAACAATCCCCGATATCATAATGATTAAAACGGTATCTTCTAAAGTTTTCTGGGCTTTTTCAGTCCGTTCTAAAGAAGCTTCGCGCTCATCTTTTTCAATATTGGCCAGGATTTTTCGAAGCTGTTGGTTAAGGACCATATCATTGTCCAGCAAATCGTTTTCTTTTTCAAGAATTGTATTTCTAAACTTAATATTGGCTTTTTGGAAATCGTTTAAAACCTTTTTTACAGAGTTTACCAGAGAATCTGCCGTTTGGTTGGTTAAGGATTTTGCATTGTCTGCCCGGGCATACTCCAACCATTTTACCAGCACTCTCTTTTGATAGGGCTCTAAATCATTAAATCTGTCGTCGTAACCCTGGTTAGATTCAAAACTTTCGTTAACCCGGTTAAGTTCTTCCATTACCTGTTTATAGTAATTGGTGTTTCGTTCTTTTTCCCGTAGATCGATTAAAGCTTCAAGGTTTTTGGTTTTAAGGTCTAAAAGTTTATAAATACTGTCAAGTTCGGTGTGTAGTTGATTTTCGACATATTGTTTGTCCAATTCCACTAAATTCATTTTAATAGAATCCAGTTGTGCCTGGTACAAAACAATGTCTTCTTTAGTGCCGGTTTGGATTAATCTTCGGCTAACATTTTCAGTTTCGTATAAATCGCTGGTAATTTCACTCACTAAAAAAAGCTGTTCATTATTGCTGCTGTTGCTTTGCGCCATATTGCTAAAGATCACCACCCGATTATAAATAAACCAAACGGCAACAACTACCAGAGCTGCGATAAGCAGGTAACCGGCAACAACCTTTAGGGTGATCGATCTTTTAGTGTTTTGCATAGTTTTTAGTGATTTTCAAAAATAAACCATTTGAATCAATTGCAATAATTGTTCATAATCAAAAAAAGCTTTCTACATTTGCAGCAAATCTCATAAGGGGTGCCCTTCGGGCTGAGATTATACCCAATGAACCTGGGCGGGTAATGCTGCCAAGGGATAACGTGCAAAGCGCACTACAGCACTCCTGAATATGCTTCAAAATTAAAAATTGAAGAAATTCAGGATTTATTTTTTAACCAAATTTTTAATGGAATAATGGCCCCTTTTATTCGTAATTTTTTTACGAATGAAAAACATATTATTCAGTTTTTTAATGGTGCTCTCGGGATATGCAGTGATGGCACAGCAGTATCAACTTACAGGAACAGTAACCCGAGAAGGGAAGCCTTTAAGCGGAGTTTCGGTTTATACCACTACTAAAAATTCGGGAACACTTACAGATGATTCCGGTAACTACAAACTTACTTTAGAGGAAGGGAAACATATTATTCAGTTTGTGTATGGGAACCGAAAATCTTTTGAAATCAATCTAACTTCAGATCAGGTATTAGACGTAGACCTCAGTGGTTTGGAAGAAGCTCTTGATGAAGTGTTCTTGCAATCGGTTAGGGTAGATGCAGATTCCCCAATTACCTATAGTAATTTAACCAATGAAGAGATTGGGGAGCGAAATCTTGGTCAGGATATTCCAACATTGATGAATTACCTGCCCTCTGTAGTCACCACCACAGATGCCGGAAACGGAATTGGCTATAGCGGAATCAGGGTACGAGGTAGTGACGCGACCCGAACAAATGTGACGATAAATGGTGTGCCTTATAATGATGCTGAAAGTCAGGGAACGTTCTGGGTAAACTTAGGCGATTTTGCCTCCTCTACAGAGAATATTCAGTTGCAGCGCGGGGTAGGGACATCTACCAATGGTGCCGGTGCTTTTGGAGCCAGTATCAATATTTTAACCGATAGATTTAATGAAGAAGCCTCAGCTGAAGTTGCCAATACTTACGGTTCTAATAATACGCACAAACATACGGCTAAATTCAGTACCGGTTTATTTAATAATCACTGGGAGTTTGCCGGGCGTGCTTCATTAATCAAAAGTGATGGGTATATCGATAGAGCGGCATCTGAGCTTAAATCCTATTTTTTACAGGGAAGCTATGTTGATGGAGGAACTTTGGTAAAGGCCCTTATGTTTGGCGGAAAAGAAAAAACCTATCAGGCCTGGTATGGTATTGATGCCGCAACTTTAGAAAGTGACAGGACCTACAACCCTGCAGGTGAGTATACCGATGAAGATGGCAATGTAAAATATTACGATAATCAAACCGATAATTACCAACAGGATCACTACCAGTTGTTATGGAATCAAACTTACGATAAAAACTGGTCGTCTAATTTTGCATTGCATTATACCTACGGAAGAGGCTATTATGAAGAATATGAGGTGAATAAAGTTTTAACCAACTTTGGCTTAGAGCCTTTTATCTCTAATGGGGAAGAAATTACCACATCTGATCTTGTAAATACCAGCTGGCTGGATAATCATTTTTATGGAACCACTTTTAGTTTAAACTATCAAAATAGATCTGTAGATGCCATTGTTGGTGGTGGTTGGAACCGCTACGATGGTGATCATTTTGGAGAAGTAATTTATACCAGGTTTGCGCATAATAACGATCCTTACGAGCCATTTTATAAAAACAATGCGGTAAAAACAGATTTTAATATTTATACAAAAGCTACGGTTTCTATCACCAATAAGTTTGCGGTGTACGGGGATTTACAATTAAGAACTATTAATTACGAAGGTGATGGGCCAACCCAGCAGGTGGATAATTTTCCTATCGATGCTAATTTCGATTTCTTTAATCCTAAAGGAGGATTTACCTATCAGTTTAATGAGCAAAATCAGCTTTATGGATCTGTAGCTGTGGCGCACCGTGAACCGTCACGATCTGATTATGAAGATGCTTTTGAAAACGATGAGGTCGCTCCCACCGAAGAGCAATTGGTCGATTACGAATTAGGATGGCGATTTAATGCCGGGAAAACCCAAATAAATACCAACCTTTATTTTATGGATTATAAAGATCAACTGGTACTTTCGGGAGAAATTGACGAAGAAGGAGCTGCGATTAGAAAAAACAGCGGAGAAAGTTACCGATTAGGAGTAGAGGTAGACGCTACGATCTGGGTAAATAACTGGTTAAGTTTAAGACCCAATATTGCGATAAGCCGAAATAGAAATAAAGATTTTGTAGCAGTTTTTGATGGCGAACAGCAAAATTTTGGAGATACCAAGATCTCATTTTCTCCAAATATTGTGGCCGGTAATATGATAAGGGTTTCACCGGTTAAAAATCTGCAGTTAAACTTTTTAAGTAAATATGTAGGGGAGCAATATATGAGTAACCTACAGTTAGAAGAATCTAAACTGGATTCATATTTTGTAAACGATTTTAATGTGCAATATCTCTGGAAAACCGCTCCACTATTCAAAGAAGTGGTTTTTACAGGCTTGGTAAATAATGTTTTTGATGAGAAATACGTGTCTAACGGATATTTTGATCCCGCTTGGGGTGCAGGATACTATCCGCAGGCCACTACAAATTTTCTAGCCGGGATTACCTTAAGATTTTAAATTTGTCTGATTTATTTTAGTTCTAAAATGCCTGAAATTGAAAAAATCTTCAGGCATTTTTTTGTTGTTTGAATACTACCATTTTTGGTTTGATCCCTTCTAAATTTCAGCGACTTCCTTATCTAATTTTGTCATGGAATTTAAAAACCAAAAACGATGAATACAGGGAGAAAAATTGCTTTGATTACAGGAGGAAGCCGCGGTCTTGGGAAAGATATGGCTTTAAAAACAGCCACAAAAGGACTGGGTGTGGTGATTACGTACCACAGTAAAAAAGAAGAAGCTGAAAAAGTTGTTGCCGAAATTAAGAAAACTGGGCAGAAGGCTGTGGCGCTTCAGTTGGATACCGCAACTATTTCAGGTTTCGATGAATTTAAAAGGAATCTTCAGCAAACTTTAAAATCTGAATTCGATGCTGAAAATTTCGATTTTCTGATTAATAATGCCGGGATAGGAATTAACGAGCCAATCGCCAAAACTTCTGAAGAAACTTTCGATCTTTTAACCAATATTCATTTTAAGGGGGTCTTCTTTTTAACCCAAAAATTGCTCGATGTTTTAAATGATGGCGGCGGGATTGTAAATATTAGTTCTGGGTTGGCCAGGTTTACGATGCCGGGTTACGGCGTTTATGGAGCCCTAAAAGCTGGAATAGAATCTTTAACCAGATACGAGGCTAAAGAATTTGGTAATCGCGGGATTAGAGTAAACGCCGTGGCACCGGGGGCGATTGAAACCGATTTTGGTGGTGGTTTGGTGCGTGATAATAAACAGGTAAACGATCATGTTAAACAATCTATCGCGCTAGATCGTGTGGGACAGGCAAGTGATATAGGTGGTGTGGTGGCCTTTTTATGTACAGAAGATGCGAAGTGGATAAACGCCCAACGTATCGAGGTTTCTGGCGGGCAAAATATTTAATCCATCAATGAGGAATTAATTCCCCCAGGTTTGCCTCGAAATCGGTGAATCTGTTTAGGTTGAAGAACTCATGGGTTCACCAAAGGGTTGTTGATGGTGGAAAATTTATAGGGGATTCCGTAGTCTTAGCTGCGGAATTCTTTTTGCAAATCTTTATCTTTAGTATGATGGAAAAGACAATGGGTTTAGAGGATTTTTACCGAAAAAAGATGGGGGAACTTCCTGGCGATATTCTACGAAAAACGGGGCAATTTAATGTGTTTAGGTTGAGGGATTATTTTGGGACCACCAAAGCGATGCCATATAGCCGGAAGGATTACTATAAAATTAGTCTGATCTCTGGTGAAAATGTGGTGCATTATGCCGATAAAACACTTAAGGTTGAAGAGAATATGCTTTTGGTGGCCAATCCACAGGTGCCGTACAATTGGGAACCGCTTTATGAAGATAAAACAGGCGCTTTTTGTGTTTTTACTGAAGATTTTATGAATGGCTTTGGAAACTTTAAGGACTATCCCATCTTCCAAAGTAGCGGTACACCAATCTTGTCTTTAAATGAGACCGATTTTAAACGAATATTGGCTATTTATGAAAAGATGTTTTCAGAAATTGCCTCGGTTTATGATTATAAGTATGATCTATTGCGGAATTTGGTTTTTGAACTTATTCACGAAGCCTTAAAATTACAACCGGCAAGCCTTCAGAAGAATAAAACCGAATCGAAAGCTTCAGATAGAATTACCTCTTTATTTATGGAATTGCTGGAGCGGCAATTTCCTATTGAAAATCCACTTCAGCAAATAAAATTAAAAAGTGCTGGGGAATTTGCGTATCACTTAAATATCCACGCAAATCATCTAAATCGGGTATTAAAAGAAACTACAGGTAAAACGACTTCGCAAGTTATTAACCAACGTATTGCTATAGAAGCAAGGGCGCTTTTAAAACATACCAGCTGGAATATTGCTGAAATTTCCTGGAGTCTGGGCTTCGAAGATCCTTCTTATTTTATCAAATTTTTTAAAAAAGCATCAGATGCTACTCCGGGCAATTTTAGAAAGTAATTAATTAGAAATGGTAAGAAACCTACCATTTTTTTCAACCCGATAGGCTTTCATAGCGTAATCACCATTACCTTTTACCTGTTCTCCCGTTAAGATATTATAAACATTATCTTCACAGCTACAAGTGGCTTCGATTCCGTTCATCGTCATGCCCGGGCAATCTGGATTTGGTACATGATTAGGGTCACTTAGTTCGAAAGCCAGATAAAGATCATTATTTACGTTATAAACTACTACGCCACCAATTCCAACACCTTCATAGTAAATAGCAACCTGATTCCCCGGAAATTGAAGTTGATTAAACTCGGCAGATTCAATATTCAATCGGTATTGAAAATTTATATCTACCAGATTAGGATTGTTGTTACGCCCGTCGTCACTAGATGAACAGCCTGAAATTAAAATGCTTAACAGACTAAAAAATAAAAAACGCTTCATTTAATTTCTTTTTTATCGCAAGGGTAAATTTCTTATATTTGTTAGAAACAATCCCATTATAGGTGGGATTTTTTTTATTAATAAACAATAATCTAATGATCATGCAGCTTTTAAATAATAAGTTCGCAGTCAAACCGCGGGACTTTATACATCTCCTTTAGTTGAATTTCTTTTTATTCACTAAGCCTTTTTTAAAAGGTCATTAGATTAGAAACAATCATTAAAAACATATTATTCTTTGGAAGAAGGCCTCTAAATAAAGGCCCTTTACCAATTATAAAAACGACGAAGTTATGAGTAAAGTATCTTATTACACTGCAGAAGGACTAAAAAAGTTGAGAGATGAATTAAATCAGCTTAAAGATGTAGAACGTCCAAGAGCTTCAGAGGCTATTGCTGAAGCCAGAGATAAAGGAGATTTAAGTGAAAATGCAGAATATGATGCTGCAAAAGAGGCTCAGGGGCTTTTAGAGATGAAAATTGCAAAATTAGAAGAGGTTGTGGCGAATGCTCGCGTTATCGACGAGTCGCAATTAGATACCTCTAAAGTTTTGATTCATTCTCATGTGAAAATTAAAAATCAAAATAACGGAGCCGAAGTTAAATATAAACTGGTGGCCCAGAGTGAAGCCGACCTGAAAACTGGAAAAATATCGGTAGATTCCCCTATTGGGAAAGGTTTATTAGGCAAAAAAGTTGGTGAGGTTGCCGATATTGCTGTACCCAGTGGAACCATGAAATTCGAAATTTTAGAGATTTGGCGTGAATAGTTTTAGCTAATCTCTTTTTAAGGTTTATAAAGTCCTTTTCTTAATCCTTTAACGGAGATTCAGGAAAAGGATTTTTAATTTTATAGTACTAATCAAAACAATCAATTATGGCCAGTTTATTCACAAAAATAATTCAAGGAGAGATCCCTGCCTATAAAGTTGCAGAGGATAGCCAGTTTCTGGCATTTTTAGATATTCGCCCAAATTGTAAAGGGCATACGCTTTGTATCCCTAAGCGAGAAGTAGATTATATTTTTGATATGGAAGAGCAAATGTATATGGAGTTGATGCGTTTTTCCAGAAAAGTGGCGCAAGCCTTAGAAAAAACCGTACCGTGTAAACGTATTGGTGTTGCTGTGGTAGGGCTTGAAGTGCCGCATACCCACGTACATTTAATTCCGCTTAACGATATGAGTGATATGAATTTTGCCAATCATTACGAAATGACCGATGACGAATTTAAAGAGCTGGCAGCATCTATCCACGTAAACTTGTAAGCTTGGAAAATTTTAAGCTTCAATTAAAATTAAGGATAGACTGGAGCGATCTTGATATGTATCGCCATGTAAATAATCTTAGTTTCATGCGTTTTATGCAATCTGGTAGAGTAAATCTTTGGGAAGCCACCGGGTTGCATAAAATGTATGCTGAAAAACATAAAGGGGCGATGCTGGTTTCTACCCATTGCGATTTTTAAAAAAGCATTACAATATCCGGGCAATGCCATTATTAAAACCCGTATCGCTGAAGTTGGAAACAAAAGTTTTAAAATTGAACATCATATTTTTGATGATCAAAATCAACTTTGTGCCGTAGGGCAAGATGTTTCGGTTTTTTACGATTTTACTGCAAATAAAACCCTGCCAATTTCTAACGATCTTCGGGAAATACTAGGCCAATATTAGGCCTTTTTAAGCATAATTTCAAAAGTAGTGCCTTCGCCAATTTCACTTTTGGCGACCCTAATGCGGCCGTTATGATATTCTTCTACGATACGTTTCGCTAAAGATAGACCAAGTCCCCAGCCACGTTTTTTGGTGGTTTGTCCCGGCTCAAAAATAATTTTGAATCGACTTTTGTCTATTCCTTTACCTGTATCGTGAACATATACAAACACCTGTTTCTCATTTTGTTTTATTTCGATGGTAATTTTTCCTTTACCACGCATTGCATCAATCGCATTCTTTACCAGGTTTTCGATAGTCCAGCTAAATAATTGGGTATTCAGGTTTACAATAATTTTCTCCCTTGGAACCTGTAAGTGAAAATCGATAAGTTTAGAACTTCTGGATTGTAAGTACTGGTAGCTTTGTCTGGTGGCTTCAACAAGATCGGTTTCTTCTAAGAGCGGGGCAGATCCAATTTTAGAAAAACGCTCTGTTATAGTTTCTAAACGCTGTATGTCTTTTTCCATTTCAACAACATACGTTTCGTTTACCTTTTCCTGTTTTAAAATTTCTGTCCAGCCAATTAATGAGCTTAAGGGCGTGCCTATTTGATGAGCCGTTTCTTTAGCCATTCCCGCCCATAATTTATTTTGTTCGCTGTTTTTGGTGGTGGTATAAAAGAAATAAATAACCCCAATAATTAAAAAACCAATGGTTACCAGCCCCAGTGGATAATACTTTAAACTATTTAATACAGGAGAATTACCATAATACACCTTATGCGTTCTAAACCTGTCCAGGTGCATGATTATAGGCTCGTTTTCAGCTTTTAGGTGGTTAAGGTAATTTTGTGCTTTCTCAGGGGTATCTATTTTTTCTGGATCAATAAAGTGAGAAGACACAATATTCCCTTCCTCATCGGTTTGCAAGGTAGGGATGCTGGTGTTACTGTTAAGAACATTCAGAATAAGCGGACTCAAATTCTGGTTACTGTCGGCGCGATCTAATTCTAACAGCGCTTCAGCCCAAATACTCATCTTGGTGCGTTCTTCATCTTTAAGTCGGTTAAAAAATATGGTGGTATTCCATAAAACCAATACGATAACGGCCAATCCTGCAAATATGATAAACCAACGGTTGTACTTTCGTTCGTCACTAAAATTCATAAAGAGTTCCTCTCCATTTTAAAAGCGGTTAAATATAAGCGTTTTAATGTGAATATTATTGTGTGGTCAATCTTTATATTCCTTATCCTAATTGTTACCTTTGCGAAAAATCGATGCATGTTAAGTATAGATTCTAAGGAAGCACCTTCTGGTGCTCTTTACAGATATTTAAGCGGAGCGGTGGGTCCAAGACCTATTGCTTTTGCGAGCACTTTAGATGCTGAAGGTAGGCCAAATTTGGCACCTTTTAGTTTTTTTAATGTGTTTAGTGCTAAACCGCCAATTTTGGTTTTTTCCCCGGTAAGACGGGGAATAGATGGGAGTCTTAAACATACCTTCTTAAACCTTAAAGTAGTTAAGGAGTGTGTGATCAACATCGTAGATTATAAGATGGTACAGCAAATGTCTTTAAGCAGTACTGATTATGCGGAAGGCGTAAATGAGTTTGAGAAATCTGGACTGCGCATGCAGCCTTCGGATCTTGTAAAACCTTTTAGAGTGGCAGAGTCTCCCGTACAGTTTGAATGTAAAGTAAATGAAATTATCGAACTGGGACAGGAAGGTGGTGCCGGAAATCTTGTAATATGTGAAGTCCTTAAAACACATATCAACGAAGAGATTTTAGATGAAGACGGCTATATAGATCAGTTTAAGATCGATCAGGTGGCCAGGATGGGAGGGAACTGGTACACCAGGGCAAAGGATGGCATGTTTGAGGTGCCAAAACCTATTGCTAATTTAGGAATTGGCGTAGACGCCATTCCGCAGGAAATTAGAGAAAGTGTTATCTTAACCGGTAATGATCTTGGTAAATTAGGGAACGTAGAAGAATTACCTAGTTTGGAAGAATCGAAATTATACGTTTCTGAAGACGATTTATTTACTGAGATTATTGCAGCAAAAGAAACAGAAGCAATTCATAAACAGGCGCAATTATTGCTGGATAACGGAAAGGTGATAGAAGCGTGGAAATTATTACTAGCAAATTATTAAACGAAGATGGAAGTACAAGGAAAGATTAAATTAATTGGAGATACCAAAACTTTTGGTAATAACGGATTTAGAAAAAGAGAATTAGTTGTCACTACAGAAGAGCAATATCCACAACATTTAATGATTGAGTTTGTCCAGGATAAAACAGATTTATTAAATAATTATCAAGTGGGGCAACCGGTGAAAGTTGGGGTTAACCTGCGTGGTAGAGAATGGGTAAACCCACAGGGAGAAACCAAATATTTTAACTCTATCCAGGGATGGAGAATAGAAAATTTACAGCCATCGCAACCTGGTGGTCAAAACGTACCACCACCAGACGATCATTTTGAGCCGGCACAGGATTTTAAAGATGAAGATTACGACGATCTTCCGTTCTAAAATTTAGATGATAATTTTTTGGAAAAGCTTAGTACCAACTTAACGTGCTAAGCTTTTTTCTTTTTGTAAATTTCTGAACCCTAAAACTCCGTACGTTGCAAATTTTAAAGCCATTTGATCCCTTTCCGGATATCGCATACACTTCAGATGAAGGATTGCTTGCTGTTGGAGGATCGCTTACTGAAAGCCGCTTGATGGAAGCATATTCCAAAGGGATTTTTCCGTGGTATGATGCGTCTCAGCCTATTTTATGGTGGTGCCCGGATCCCAGGATGGTTTTATTTCCGCAGAAATTAAAAGTTTCAAAAAGTATGAAACAACTTTTTAAAAAAGAAGCTTTTAAAGTAACTTATAATAACGCTTTTGAAACAGTAATTGAAAGTTGTGCCGAAATTGAACGAAAAGGGCAGCTGGGTACCTGGATTACACCAGAGATGAAGGCCGCTTATATCGGTTTACATGAAAAAGGAATAGCGCAATCTGTTGAGGTTTGGAGTGATGGTGAAATTGTAGGGGGATTATATGGCATTTATTTAAAGGACAAAAAGGTTTTTTGCGGAGAAAGTATGTTTGCAAAAGCGAGCAACGCTTCTAAATATGGTTTTATAAGTATGGTTAGAAAACTTCAGGAAAACGGAGTAAAACTTATCGATTGCCAGGTGCATACAGATCATTTAGAAAGTCTTGGGGCTGAAGAAATTTCTAGAAAGGAGTTTTTGGAATTTTTAAAGTAATAAACTGTGTCAGGCAGATTTATATTGGCCGGGAAGGCGATGACGATTATAGTGTAACCAATCAGCGCTATAATGGTGAAAACCCCTGTAATTACTTAGAGGCGAATAGTAGCTGCACACAGGAATTTTCAGAACTTATCACGTACGATGAAAGTGACGAAGCTGCATGGCCAGATGGGCTGCCACCAATTTTGGAAATTAAGGATGTTCAATATAGAATTTTAGAAGAATACCGTTAGTAATCTAAGAAGGGCTATTGCACTTCTGTATATCTAAAACAGGAAACTTCGTGATCATTTACCATTCCTGTGGCTTGCATGTGTGCATAAACCACGGTAGAACCTACGAATTTGAATCCGCGCTTTTTAAGATCTTTACTTAGCCGGTCACTAATTTCTGTAGTCGCCGGGGCTTCTTTATAGTTTTCAACTTTATTTTGTATTGGTTTGTGGTCAACAAAGCTCCAGATATAATGATCAAAACTGCCAAATTCGTCCTGAATTTTCATAAAAAGCTGTGCATTGGTAACGGCACTTCTTACTTTTAATTTATTCCGAATAATTCCCGGGTTTTGAAGCAATTCCTGAATTTTCTCTTCAGAATATTTCGCCACTTTTTTATAGTCGAAATGATCAAACGCCTCTCTGAAGTTTTCTCGTTTTCGTAAAATCGTGATCCAGCTTAAACCGGCCTGAAAGGTCTCCAGAATTAGAAACTCAAATAATTTTTGTTCGTCGTGAACGGGTACGCCCCATTCTTCATCATGATAAGCTTCGTATAAAGGATCGCCCAAACACCATCCGCATCGATGTTTTTTAGTCATTTTTTAAGGTTTAAATTGATAAGTAATCGTTCCCGGCTGATTATTCCTACCAGTGAGTTCGCTAAAAATCGCTTCAGAAGCATAAAGTAAGGCGTTTTCTACCAGACATTTATTATCTGTAGAAGAGCTAGCCTCATTAAACGATGCAGCTATCACGTGCCCACTTTCATTTACTCTAATATTAATGACTATTTTTCCAGAAACACTACACGTATAAATAGGATTTGGGATGTCTACTGCCGATCTTCCTTTTAAATTAAAGGAAATAGAGCTATTTCTTAAACTACCGCGCTTGGTTGAGGTTGTTTTATTGGAGTTATCCCCATCAGATCGTTCTTGTGCTTTTTTACCCGATTTTCCAACAGCATAATCTCCTGAAGAATTACTTTCGCTGTTTTCTGAGATCTCGGTTTGTGAAGCCGAATTCTTCTGGAAAATATCATTTAACTGTTTATCGAAATTCGCTTCCCTGGCCTCATTATTTTGATCGAAAGCCCTATGGGTTTGAGTTTTGGAGTTGGTGGGTTCCGGTTGTTTTTCGGGTGCTGGTTCTTCCTCTTTTTGTTTTAAAGATTCGGTAAAGGAATCTAAATCCACTAAAAACTCCTGGTTTCTTCTAGCGCTATTTCCTAAATGCCAGTTATACAGAGCTAAAAACAATACTAAAAACACCAAAATGGTTAATAGTAAGGCTTTATGTTTTTCTATAAACTGCATATTTTTTAAACGATGGTTACGGCGTGGTATTCTCTCGTGAAGGTAGCAATTTTTCGAATTCTTCCAGAAGGAGTCCGTTTTCTACATTAAAATCTCCAATTTTTGTTCTTCTTAATGCGGAAAGGTGCGCGCCACTGTTCAGTTTTTTTCCAAAATCGTGGGCAAGGCTTCTTATGTAAGTTCCTTTGCTGCAAACTACCCTGAATTTGATATCAGGAAAAGCTGAAGCATCAGTTTCAAACTCATCAATACGAATCGTTCTCGATTTTATGTCAACTTCTTCGCCTTTTCGGGCATATTCATAAAGTCGTTTTCCATCTTTTTTCAATGCTGAAAAGACCGGGGGAAATTGTTCAATTTCACCAATAAAGCTTTTGGTGGTTTCAGCTATATGTTCTTTAGAAATATGATCTATAGGAAAAGTTTGATCAATTGCGGTTTCCAGGTCGTATGAAGGGGTGGTGGCACCAAGATTAAAAGTGCCTGTGTATTCTTTTATTTGTCCCTGAAGTTCGGGTATTCTTTTGGTGAATTTGCCGGTACAGATAATTAAAAGCCCTGTTGCCAGTGGATCTAAAGTTCCTGCATGGCCTACCTTGATCTTTTTAATATCACAGCTTTTACGAATCATCCAGCGTACTTTATTTACCAACTGAAAAGATGTCCAGTTTAACGGCTTGTCGAATAATAAAATTTGTCCGTTTTTAAATTCTTCGGCTGTAAGCGCTTGTTTATGCATTAATTAATGGAATTTTTTTATTCCTTCAAGACAGAATTTCAACAACATTTAATGAAGGATATTTAGTTTTCGGCTTTAAACCTATATACAAATTTATAACTGGTAACTTTAAATCCGTAGTTTTCGTAAAATTTATGGGTGTTTGTCCTTTTTATATTCGTTGAAAGTTCGATCTGCGGAATCTTGAGCGCTTTTATTACTGAGATTAGATGATCCAAAATAATTTTTCCATATCCTTTTCTACGGAAGTCTTCAGCAATAAAAAACTCTTGGATTTCAGCGATTTTTGAAGCATGGTGCAAAAGAGACTGGATGTGGCAGGAAACAAAACCTATAACCTGATCTTCAACCTCAGCAACAAAATAAAGAATGTTCTGCTGTTTCAGGTTTTCTGAAAATATTTGATGCTGTGTAGCTTTGTCAAACTCACTTTCTTTAAGCTGATTAATAAACCGAAAAATGATATCAAAATCATCGATTTTCGCTTCCCGGATTTTCAGCTTAGTCATAATTTATGCTCTCTTTTATGCAAAATACCCAAAGGCGATTGCAATGATCCCAACGATAAAACAGTAGATTGAGAAATAAGAAAGTTTACTTTTTTTAACCAAAGAGATCATCCAGGTGCAGGCAATCAATCCCGATAAAAATGCCGCCAAGAAACCAATAATAAGATGAGATCCGCCAACCGATTCTTCGGTAATATTACCATCCATCAAATCTTTGGCAATTTTACCAAATATTAATGGTACGACCATTAAAAATGAAAAACGTGCTGCTTTTGTTTTATCGTTCCCTAAAAGAACCGAAGTCGAAATGGTAGAACCACTACGTGAAATTCCCGGTAGCATGGCAATAGCTTGTGAAACACCAATTACAAAAGCGTTCATAAAACTTACCGGCTTCCCGGTGTCTTTTGCTTTATCGGCCAGCCATAATAAAAGTGCGGTAATGATTAGCATAAAACCAACAAAGATAACGCTGCCGCCAAAAAGTTCTTCTAAATAATCTTCAAAGAAAACACCAATAAGGGCAGCCGGAATCATTGAAATGATAATCTTGGCTGAAAACTGTGTTTCTTCATTCCATTTAAACTGAAAAAGACCTTTAAAAATCTTGAAAATGTCTTTTCTAAAAACGACAATCGTACTTAAAGCTGTAGCAAAATGGAGCACAACGGTAAACATCATAGACTCTTCGGGAAGGCTGCTGTCTCCTAAAATGGCTTTTCCTAATTCTAAATGTCCGCTGGAAGAAACGGGTAAAAATTCAGTTAATCCCTGAATAATCCCCAGGATGATGGCGTCTAAAGTATCCAAATTTTATTTTTTGTTTGGGTTTACTAAAATGGCATAAACCTGAATTCCGAAACCAATTAAAACAATGGTTGGGGCAAGGCGAATGCGCTGAAAATTATAAACAGCTTCATTGAATTCGTTAGGATCGTCGCTACCGCCACCTGCCATCAAAATGAATCCCAAAGCGATGACTGCCAGACCGATAAACATAAATTTGTAATTCTTTTTACCGAAAATAAAATTTTTGTCCTGTTGTTGGGGCTTGGTGTTATTGCTCATGTTTTATGATTTTAGCTTTAATAATAAAGCTCATCTGTTTTTAAATTTAGAAATCTGGTGGTTGCAAAAAATGTACTTAACCAGGTAATTACAATGCCGGTTAAAAAAACACCTCCAAATAAAGCTAATATCAGTTTTTTATCGGCCAGTAGGTTTAGTTCGGCAAAACTATTATTTAAATAATAAATTACTGCTGCCATCCCTACAAGGGCAACCATGGCGCCAATCATTCCCAGTTTTACACTATTCCAGATAAATGGACGGCGAATAAAGCCTTTAGTGGCGCCAACCATTTGCATGGTTTTTATCGTAAAACGTTTAGAATAAACCGATAGTCTTATAGAACTATTGATAAGTAAAACGGCTATAAACGTAAATAAAGCACTAACGATTAAAACCCAAAAACTAATTTTCTTAAGATTGTTATTCAGCAAAGAAATTAGGGGTTTATCGTAAGCAACTTCATCTACGGCACTATTTTCTGAAAGTTTGGCAGCAATTTCCTCTACTTTTTCAGAAGAAACAAAGTCGGCATTCATATACACATCGATAGAATTTTGAAGCGGATTATAATCCAGAAATTCCATAAAATCTTCACCAATGGCTTCTTTGGTTTGCTTCGCCGCTTCTTCTTTAGATACAAAAGTTACCGATCTTGTATACGACGCCGTATCTAAACTTTTGGTAAGATTTTGCATAACATCATCTTTTGCATCATCGTTAAAATAAACGGTGATGGCAATTTGTTCCTTAAAATGATCGGCTACCTTTTTGGTATTTAATACCAGTAAACCTAACATTCCCAGTAGAAAAAGTACCAGTGCGATACTTAGCACTACGGAAAAGTAAGATGAAATTAAACGTCGCTTTTGATATCGTTCAAACGATGTACTCATAAACAGCTACCAATTTTTTGTAAAAATAATAAAGTAAACGGTTTCCAGACTTTCTTAACGCCCAAACTTTACTAATTATTCTGATAAGCGTAAATTTGAAGGAATAAGATTCATTTTTTGTAAAAATGCTATTAAAATTTTGAGCTTAAATGCTCCTACTTCAGAAAACGGAAAATTGAAACGATGAAAATTCTTATTTATGGAACCGGTGGAGTTGGAGGTTACTTTGGTGGCCGACTGGCAAAAGCTGGGCAGGAGGTAACTTTTATAGCCAGAAACGAACATTTAAAGGCAATCAAAGAAAACGGACTTAGGGTGAAAAGTATAAATGGTGATTTTGAGGTGAATCCAGCTGAAGTAACCGATGATATTACCAAAGTTCATTCTCCTGATCTGGTGATTTTAGGACTAAAATCCTGGCAGATAAAAGATGCCGCAAAAAACCTAAAATCGATAATTACCAAGGAAACTATGGTTTTACCATTGCAAAATGGCACCGATAATATGGAAAAGCTTCGGGAAGTAATTCCTGAAAAAAATATTTTGGCCGGTCTTTGTAAAATTTACAGTAAAAAAGAGGCGCCGGGAGTCATTAATCATTTTTACCTTGAACCCGAGATTGTTTTTGGAGAAATGGATAATGAAAAATCAGATCGGGTTTTAAAATTAAAGGAAATTTTTAATAATGCTGGTATTAAAGGAATTGTTACAGACGATATTTATAAAGCCATCTGGAAAAAGTTTGCCTTTATTGCTACGGTAAGTGGTTTGGGAGGTTTAACCCGGGTGGGTATTGGTAAAATGTGGCAGGATGATTATTTACAGGATATTTTAAAGAAAACCGGACTCGAAATTCAGGCAATCGCACAGGCAAAAGGAGTTGATTTTAATGATGAAGATGTAGCACAGTTGTTTCAGTTTATCGGGAATCAGGGGATGACGGCAACAGCTTCTACACAGCGGGATATCATGGCAGGCCGTCCTTCAGAATTAGGGAATTTTAACGGTTATATCGTAGAACAGGGAAAGAAATTAGGAATTGAAACTCTGGTGAATGAATTTATTTATCGTGCATTATTACCGATGGAAAAGGAAGCGAGAAGGGGGTAGACCGCTTTGTTTTTAGAAGTTAGAATTGAGATCGCTGCGCTGTTAGAGTTTAGACTTGAGAAAATAAGTTTTTTTGTGGTAAAAAGGAAACAAGATTAAAGAATCAAGAATCATGATTATAAATATTGAAGGCTGAATCTCCTTGTCATGCTGAACTCGATTCAGCATCTCATCAATATTTTCTAATTATTAAACACTAACTGCTGTCAATCGTAAACCAGCAACTATCTAGCTAAACCTATTTCCATTCTTAATTGCTGCGACTGGTTTAAAATTGTAAATTTGCGGGAATTGTTTAAGATAGATACAGGATTCAAGTGAATTCCCAGAAATAGATTCCGTTAGGAACTTTAGAAATAACGAAAAATGAACTACAACTTCAACAAAATTGAAGCCAAATGGCAAAAGTATTGGGCAGAAAACCAAACTTTTAAAGCCTCCAATTCCTCAGAGAAACCAAAATACTACGTACTCGATATGTTCCCTTATCCATCGGGAGCCGGTTTGCACGTTGGGCATCCGCTGGGATATATTGCCAGTGATATTTATGCGCGCTACAAACGCCATAAAGGTTTTAATGTGTTGCATCCTCAGGGTTATGATAGTTTTGGGCTTCCGGCAGAGCAATATGCGATCCAGACCGGGCAGCATCCTGCCATCACGACCAAAGATAATATTGCGAGATATCGTGAGCAATTAGATAAAATTGGATTTAGTTTCGATTGGAGTAGGGAAGTGCGTACTAGTAATCCGGAATATTACAAATGGACGCAATGGATATTTATTCAGCTTTTTGAATCCTGGTATGATCTGGAAGCTGATAAAAGCCGACCTGTTTCTGAACTTTCAGCAATTTTCGCTGCGGAAGGAAATACTAGAGTAAAAGCGGCTTGCGATGATGATATAGAGGATTTCTCAGCCGAAGCCTGGAACAAATTTTCTTCCGAAGAAAAACAACGAATTTTACTGAAATATCGATTGACTTATCTTGCTGAAACCGAAGTAAACTGGTGTCCGCAACTGGGAACGGTATTGGCAAACGACGAGATTATAAATGGCGTTTCAGAACGTGGTGGTTATCCGGTAATTCGTAAGAAAATGACCCAGTGGAGCATGCGGATTTCTGCTTTTGCAGAGCGTTTGCTTAATGGTTTGGAAAAGCTGGATTGGACAGATAGTTTAAAGGAAAGTCAGCGTAACTGGATCGGAAAATCAGTTGGGGCAATAGTTGAATTCCCCATCCTATCCTTCCCCAAAGGGGAAGAGAAAGCAAAACCCGGTTATATGACGGGAGGCAATAACTCCCATCTTCTAATTGAAAAGGCAAAAGAAAATAGAAAAAATCCAACCGAAGCAGAAGCCGCACTATGGTCTCAACTTAGAAATAAGCAACTGGACGGCTATAAATTTAGGCAACAGCACTTAATAGATGATTTTATTGTAGATTTTGTTTGTCTTTCAAAGAAATTAGTGATTGAGGTCGATGGCGGAATTCATAAGGAGACTAAAGAATATGATGAAGAACGAACAAAAATTCTTGCAGACAGCGGTTTCGAAGTTTTAAGATTTAAAAATGAGGAAGTTTTAGGGGGGATTGAGACTGTTCTTGAGAAAATCAGTAATAATTTAGCACAATTAAAGGATTATTCAGATCAGGAAAACGAAAGCAATATTCCCCCTTCGGGGGCTAGGGGGATTAAGGTGTTCACGACTAGACCTGATACGATTTTTGGAGTAACGTTTATGACGCTTGCGCCAGAGCACGATCTGGTAAAAGAAATCACTACGGATGCGCAGCGCGAAGAAGTAGAAGCGTATATCGAAGCGACGGCAAAGCGTAGTGAACGTGAGCGAATGGCCGATGTAAAGACGATATCCGGAGCTTTTACCGGGGCTTATGCCGAGCATCCATTTACCAAAGAACCGATCCCGATCTGGATTGGAGATTATGTGTTGGCAGGCTATGGGACCGGAGCGGTAATGGCTGTGCCATGTGGCGACCAGCGTGATTATGATTTTGCCAAGCATTTTGAAATTCCTATTAAAGATATTTTTGAAAATGCTGATATTTCTGAAGAAGCACACAGCGGAAAAGAAGGAACGGTAATCGCAAATTCAGATTTTTTAAGCGGATTAGAATATAAAGAGGCACTGCAAAAAGCGATTCTTAAATTAGAAGAAATAGGCGCGGGTTATGGAAAAACCAATTATAGATTACGAGATGCAGTATTTTCTCGCCAGCGTTATTGGGGAGAACCATTTCCTGTATATTATGTAAATGGTTTGCCGCAAATGATTGATGTAGAGTATTTACCATTGCATTTGCCAGAAGTTGAAAAATATCTTCCAACCGAAACCGGTGAGCCGCCATTAGGAAACGCAAAGAAATGGTTTTGGAATAGAAAATTAAATAAAGTCGTAGCCCCTCCTTTGGAGGGGGAAGGGGAGGATATATTTCCTTTAGAATTGAACACAATGCCAGGTTGGGCTGGTAGTAGCTGGTATTTATTCCGTTATATGGATGCCGGGAACGATGAGGTTTTTGCTTCTGAAGCGGCATTAGATTACTGGGAAAATGTAGACTTGTATATCGGAGGAAGTGAACATGCCACCGGGCATTTACTATATTCGAGATTCTGGACTAAATTCTTAAAAGATCGCGGATATTTAAAAGTAGAAGAACCTTTTAAAAAGCTGATCAACCAGGGAATGATTCTTGGGACCAGTGCTTTTGGGTACTATACTTATTATTCCATTATTAATAAGTTTACTAAAGAGGTAATTGTAGATAGGAAGTTAGTGTTTATTCCAAAGGAAGTATACATTGAAACTTTAGCTGAAGGAAGTGATTCATTAGAAAAGATAATTGACAGGGATGTAGATATAAACTTAAAAGAAAGAATTGATAAGGGTGAATTGATTCTTGGTATGCCTGTAAATTATACTCATATCCCTGTAGAATTTGTTAATTCTTCAGATGAGTTAGATGTTGAAGCTTTTAAAAACTGGAGACCAGAGTTTAAGGATGCTGAGTTTGTTACTGAAGAAAGCGGAGCTTATGTTGTAGGTAGAGAGGTGGAAAAAATGTCGAAATCTAAATATAATGTGGTTAATCCAGATGATATTTGTGAAGATTTTGGTGCCGATACTTTAAGAATGTACGAAATGTTCCTTGGGCCTATCGACCAGGCAAAACCATGGAATACCGCCGGGATCACCGGAGTGCATAACTTCCTTAAAAAGCTTTGGAAATTATATTATTCCTCCCCTAACCCCTCCGAAGGAGGGGAACAGACTTTTTTTGTTTCTGAGGAGAAAGCTTCAGCAGATGCTTTAAAAACATTGCATAAAACCATCAAAAAAGTCACTGAAGATATCGAGAATTTCAGCTTCAATACATCGGTATCTACGTTTATGATTTGCGTGAACGAGTTAAGTGCACAAAAATGTAACAGCCGTGAAGTTTTAGAGCCTTTAGCGGTGCTTATTGCGCCTTATGCGCCGCATATAGCTGAAGAATTATGGAGTAAGTTGGGACATTCAGAATCAATTTCAACCGCTACGTATCCAGAGTTTGAAGAGCAATTTTTAGTAGAAAGCACTAAAAATTATCCAATTTCATTTAATGGAAAAATGCGTTTTACGATGGAGTTACCAATGGATATGAGTAAAGATGAGATCGAGAAAACGGTAATGGCAGACGAGCGTACTCAGAAACAATTAGACGGCAGAACACCTAAAAAAGTTATTATCGTTCCTGGTAAGATTGTAAATATTGTTGGGTAATTTTTAGCTCTTAGCGCTCAGCCTTCAGCTGTAAGCTGATTTTTAATAATACATTAAACCTCACAGGTTTTTAAAACCTGTGAGGTTTAATTTTTTTTCGTCTCACTATAAGGTTTGCCATTCTAATTTATAGCTCTTGGGACGCGTTCTTATTGATATGAAGTGAAATTTCAGGAGATTTCTCGACTCGTACCTCGCTCGAAATGACGAATCGTACTTTTTTGAATAATTGGGCTGAAAAAGATATGGGATTTGTATTAGAAAGCTGAATGATGAGCAATAAGTAAATAGTAGTCATTTCGACTGGAGCGTAGCGAAACGGAGAAATCTCAATTTTCAAAAAGAATCTACAAAAGATCTCTCCGCTTCGGTCGAGATGAACTGTGTTTATATACAAGATAAATTTAAGTTATTTTCGGTGTAATAGGTTTTTTGTGTAGCAATAGCAAAGGCCTGCTTTAAAAGTTTGTTGACCACCGCTATCAA
>NZ_JAKHSK010000041.1 GCF_023499215.1 Zunongwangia pacifica | reverse complement strand
TTCTATTGTATCTTTGTCAAGTACAGAGTACATAAAGGGTTGGTTTTGATAATTGTATGTTTCGCAACACAAATATCTGCAACCCTTTTTTATTTTTAAAAAAAGTTTAAATCATTTCATAAATAGGATAAGGAAAATTAGAAAAAAATCTATTTTTATATCTGAAATTCAATTTGTAAATCATTTCTACAGATAAAATGTCGGAATTTTTGGTTTAATTGATGAGTTTCACCAAGAGTTTAAGCAAGTTCAAAATAGGTATCTAATTCTTGCTGAATGTAACGTCAGAAGGAGGAATAGAAAATCAATGTGATGCTTTTCCATTCCGGGAAATTCTGAAAATTTTATGCTTTTAGCTGTTTTATATAAAGCCTTATTTAAAAAGTGAGTTTTCCAGACATGCCACTACAATTGCTTTGTGAAACTCCAACAAATAGCTGTGTTATAGCCTAAAGTGTAGAACTTTGTAACAAAGCAAAGGTATTAGTCGAGCATCCCTAAGCAACTAGAAGATAGTGATTGGGGATTGACTATATCTTCAACAAAACGGGAGAAAAAGGCAGCTTCAATTAATCTTATGCTACTTATCCTAAAATAGGACTATTCAGTAACGAAGTGAGCTGAAGGAACTCATTATCGTTTCTTTAAACTCATTAAACTTTATATAACGCTGGATAAAACTTATGAGAGATTGCAATAAAAGAATGCAGAAATTAATCCAGATTTTATTTTCAATTCTAAATTTGGTTATTCTTAAAATATAATCAGTTAATTTTGAGGTATATCGTCATTGTGCGTATTTTTTAATGAAAATTCTGCTAATTATGAATATTAACAAATTATTATTTACTGTTATTATAATCGTAGGTTTTATAGCATGCCAACATACAGAAAAAACGGAAGAAAGACTAGAAATCATAAATCTCCAAAAGTCTAATATTTTCGACCAAATTGATCCTGATTTTAGAGATGTTCTATATCCCGCAATGCCCATAAATTCAAAATATCAGGAATATGAAAAATCGAGGTTGGAAAAGTTTAAAAATATTCCTCAGTTAGATAGTTTTAGAATTGTTTCCAAAATTTTAGATAAGGATTTATATTATTTAGATCTCTTTAAAAAAAGATTAATTTCTAAAGCAGAACTTTTAGATCACACCAAATATGTTCATATTGATTCTTGTTTAATGCTTCAAAATACCGAAAAATATAGATTCAATGCAGTATTCGGGTTTAAAGACAATAAAAAAATAATCATTCCTGATTTAAATAACAATTTTGATTTTGAGGATGATCCAAAAATGTCATTCTCATCCGATTCAATTTATTCCTTTAGGGATCCAATATCATTAAAGAGTATTGTTGCTCAAAATTTCAGATATCAGGGATTATTAAACAATAAGTTAAAATGGATTGAACGCAATATTAAAGTTTATCCTGATGATAATAGCATTTATAAATATATGATAGAAGAAGATGTGAAAAACAAAATAGATGCGAAATACGTGGTTATGCTTCTTTTTGAAGACAGTTGGATGGCAAATAAAAAAATTAATGAAATACCATACAATATTATAGTTTACGGCGGAAGGATAAATAAATATGCACCAATTTTATTTAAACCCGATTCAATAAATCATAACGTTTTCTCACTAGATAATTTTATATATAAGTTGTATGACACAGTTAAAGTAAATTCTAGTTACTATGTCTTAGATAGCATGGGGACTGATTTAGGTCATTTATATATCTCAAAATTGCTAGCTGATAAGGGTAACGAATTTGGCAGAAGAATTGGAGATAAAATTAAAAACTACGATTTAAAAGATTTACAAGGGCAAAAACTTGATTGGTATACTTCTAAAAAGGAATATAAACTTTTAGACTTTTGGGGAACCTGGTGTAAACCATGTAAAGAACTCACACCTGCTTTGAAAGATTTATATAATGAAAATTCAGATAAACTTGAGATAATTAGCATTGCTGCCGATAGTAATATAGAAGATGTTCAAAATTACGTGTCATCAAATAATTTAAACTGGCAACATGCTTATATTTACCTAAAAGATTATTCTGTACCCATTAGAAGGGAATTAAAAGTATTTTCTTTCCCTACATTAGTTTTACTTGATAAAAACAATAAAATATTAATTAGAGGAAACTCTGCTTCTTTTGAAGAAATTGAGAGATATATAGAGACGAATTAAAACAATGTTTTTAACAAAGAATTAAGCTACCTTTCAGGTACTTTATCCTAATCTTGGCACATAATTTTCATCGAAGTACAGATCTAATTTTGCTATATATCTTTTATTGGACTAGCAGAAAATAATGAATATAGACTTGCAATACCGACAAATAAAACCCGACAAATCACTTACGGACTTTGTGGATAGTTTTTGGTTGTTGCAAGACCAATTTACCCGTAACGAGGGTGTAATTGTACCCAACGGAAAAATTGATTTATTCTTTTCTAAAATGGCTAATAACGAATTTCGGGTTACGCTTATGGGCTTGGAAACCAAACCCAAACCCTTGACAAAACAAGACGTTTCTAAGGTCTTTGCGGTGAGTTTCAATCCGCTTGCGATGGAGTATATTTTACAACGTTCCATTGCGAACCTATTGGACAGCGGAATGAGGTTGGGAAATGATTTCTGGGATTTCAATATTGACGACTTAACCAATTTTGATACATTTTGTAAAAAAGCGACACAAAAAATACAATCGCTTTTGCCACAAGAAATTGACAGTAGAAAAATCAATTTGTTTAAGTTAATTTTTGCAACTAACGGAGAAATAACGGTAAAAGAACTTTCTGAAAAAATTCATTGGAGTAGCCGACAAATCAATCGGTATTTCAATGAACAATTTGGACTTTCATTAAAAGCATATTGCAAAATAATTCGGTTTCGAGCCTCACTTCAACATATTAAAGAAGGAAAACTTTTTCCGCAACACAATTTTACCGATCAATCACATTTTATCAAAGACATCAAAAAACTTTCGGGTGTTTCCCCTAAAGAACTTCATAAAAATAAAAACGACCGATTTTTACAATTTTCGGTATCGGCTACAAAATAATTTTGCGGTAAATATGAAAACGCAGAATAATGTTATTGAAAAATAAAAAAGTAGCCGTTATTGGCGGAGGCCCCGTAGGACTCACATTTGCCAGACTCTTACAACAAGCCAATGTAAATGTAAAAGTGTATGAACGGGATAAAGACGCGTTGGCCCGAATTAAAGGCGGAACGCTCGATATTCATAGCGACTATGGGCAAATAGCATTGGAAAAGGCCGGGCTTTTAACTGAATTTTACAAACACTCAAGACCAACGGGTGAACGCTTGGCAAACATCAACGCAGAAATTTTAAGGGACGAATTTCCCGACAAGGAACATCTTTATGACCGACCGGAAATTGACAGAAATGATTTGCGTAAAATGCTACTGGAAAACCTGAAACCCGATACCGTGATTTGGAATAGTAAATTGGTTTCGTTGGAAGAACAAGATGAAAAATTTTTGTTGCATTTTGAAAACGGAAAAACAGAAAGTGCCAATTTGGTTATCGGTGCAAACGGAGGAATGAGCCATCTAAGAAAACTGGTAACAGATTCTATTCCGCAATACACGGGAACCATCATTATTCAAGGGGAAGTTTTAAACCCGGATGAAACTTGTCCGAATTTTAAAAAGTTGTGTGGAGAAGGAAACTTTGCGGTCATCGGGGAACAGAAATTTTTCTTTTCACAAAACAAATCAAAAGGCGCATTGAATTATTATGTCTCGTTCCGAAAACCTGAAACTTGGATAAAAGAAAACGGTCTTGATTTTTATAACAACCAAGAAATTTGTTCATTTTTAAACAATTTGCTCACCAATTGGAATGCTATTTATAAAGAACTTTTTGCAGCAACAGATGAATTTACCTTATTGCCAATGCGAAAACTTCCTTTAGAGAATTGGCGACCCCATACCAACATTACCTTGATTGGCGATGCGGCACACGTTATGCCTCCGTTTTCTGGAATTGGTGTAAACATTGGGCTTTTAGATGCCTTGTATTTAGCTGAAAATTTAACCAATGGACAATTTAGCGACATACCAACAGCAATCAGTAACTATGAAGAGAAAATGATGGTATATGCAACGCAAGCACAGCAAGAAACGGCTGAATCTGAAGAAGGCATCCATTCAAGCAAAGATTTTAGCGAAATACTGAAAAACAAAAGATAAAAATGAATTGCGAATAAGGAAACCGTTGCAGAAGTTCCTCATTTCAAGAAGCCAAGACTTAAACAAACGTCTTATGAAGCCCCACTCTTTTTAGCCAACACTAACATTGGATAGCAATCGTTTTTAGTGCGGGAAGTGATGCTATTGGAATAAACCTAACCGTTTTGTATTTTTCCAACTAATTTGGCGCAACCAAATGGATAGAAACCCATCTACTAAATGAATACTAGAAAAATAACTATGAACAAACTATTCTTTCTTTTTATCATTAGTGGAATTCTATTCTCATGCAATGAAAGTGATGACAACAACGAGCCAAAGAATGAATTAACAATTATTGGAAATTGGAAACTAATTGATTGGTATGATGATATTCCAAAAGACATAAATAAAGACGGACAAAAATCAACCGATTTATTCTCTCAATGGGATGGATGTAAAAAACAAAGCACATTAATTCTTTCGAATGATAATTCTGGAAAAATAGTTTATAATGGTAATATAAATAATCCAAAGTGTCCATCTGGATTTGAAACTAATGATTTCTTTACAACTGAACATTGGGAATTCGATAGAACAAATCAATTATTCACTTTAATTGGAGATGATTATGAGGATGTTTATGAAATAATAGAATTGACCTCTGAATTTCTAATATTAAAAGGTTCTGGCTTTTTCACCTGTTGTAATAGTGAAATCTCATATTACACAGGAGGTTATCTAAAATTTGAAAGACAATAAACTACTTACAAGTTTCACCAACCACTAATCTCAAGAATTCCGATCTTCATAAGCCACTTTTAGGTGGTATAATTAACTTATCTGCTCTTGTTAGTTAATAACATAACTAATATGATATGATTTTATTTACATTTAAAGAATTGATACAATTTGTATGAACGTAATTTGATTTATATAGATGTTACCCACCTTTTGAAAAAAAGCGAATGAAAATAAAAAGCTTTCTGGCTATTGTAATTTTAGCTTAAATAACAAGTTGCGTTTGTACAGATGATAGAAATGAAAATTTTGTTTTAAGTGAGTTGAAAATGGTATGATACCTTCTCAATCAACAACTTCAGTTAGTTATGTAGATGAAAACACAAATCAGCTTTTAGGGTCATCTTCTGAAAAGCAAACAATTGTTCAAGATATCGATAGCGGAAATGATGAAGAGTCTTTTGCTACTAATGTGGAAACACAGTTCATAATTCTTAGTATTTATAATAAAAATCTGACTATAGAAATTACTTTAGGAAAATCAAGAGGTGATCAAACAACTTTTACAATAGAAAATATAGAACAAAAAATGACAAGTGAATATTCAAGATTTTGAATTTAATTTGGTTTACGATTTCAAACCTTGTGCCGACAATAGCGAAATCGAAATAATAATTTACTCTCCTGAAAATGAAAGCATTTAAAGAAATAGAAAAATCCCTTTTAACAATCTACCCTTTTACTGCTCAACAATTGGCAATGTTTACCAATAAGCTGTCTTTAAAAGAGATTCAAAAAAAGGAATTTCTTTTAAAGCAAAATCAGGTTTGTAGTCATATAGCTTTTGTTGTTAAGGGAAGTTTCCGTTTGTACACAGAAACCGAACAAAAGGAATGGACAATAAATTTTTTCACCGAAAACAATTGGGTAGCAGACCTTGAAAGTTTAATGCTGAAACAACCTTCAAAAAACTATATTGAAGCCAATGAAAATTCAAAAGTTGCTCGTATCTCGCTAATAGACATTCATAGCCTGATGGAAATTCATCCCTGTTTTCATATGCTCAATTCCTTAATTGCTAACCTTAGCGTTTCAACAAATCAAATCTCCACATTGAAAATAAAAAGTCCCGATGAACGCTATCAACAATTACTGGCAAATAAGCCGCACTGGATGAATAGATTTCCTCAAATGCAAATCGCATCATATTTAGGAATCACACCTGAAACGTTAAGTAGGGTTAGAGCCCGAAAAATTTAATTTCTTGATTACAATCAATTATAAACTATGAATTTATAAGCATATTTGCTTTATCATACACTTAATAATCATTGTAAATATGCTAACAGCCATCATCCCGAAATTACCAATGCGTAACAAAAATGCAACCATAGATTATTACATCAATCAATTAGGCTTTACGGAAATAGGCAACTACGAGGGATATTTAATGCTTCAAAAAGAGCATATAGAAATTCATTTTTTTGAATTTAAAGACCTTGACCCGAAAACGAATTATGGACAGGTATATATACGCGTTAACGATATTGAAAGTTTGTATGAATCTTTGCTTGCCAATAAAACAGAAATTCATCCAAACGGATCATTAACTACCAAACCTTGGGGGCAAAAAGAATTTTCATTACTTGACCCCGATACTAATTTACTGACTTTTGGAGAACGTATTTGAAAATGGAACTTTTGGAAAATGAATGGATATGAAAGAAATGATGACGTCTATAAAAATGACTTAATCCAAGCAGGTAAACTTTTGCGAAAATTCAATTCGATCAATTATAGACTTTGAAAGCACAACAAATTTAATAGAATAGAGAATGGTATTATTTTATTAATGGGGCTTTCATTTCATTCAAAATAAGGATATGGGCTGTTTTTTCCAAAGAATTGCATTCATCTCTTGAATGGGAGTGGATTTCACATCATATATGTATTGGAATTTTAAAGAAGAAATATTTAATCCCTCATTAGGGTTTTATTACCCGAGGCTTGCCTCGAAATTATAAAAAATTTTCCGATTCATACCTCGCGGTTCTTGATTGAAAAGTAAGATAAATAAATATTCGTTTTGAATTCTAGCAAAAAATCACGAAGCGTATAATGGAGCTAAAAACTTTAGAGAGTATTGATAGAATAAGCATACTCAATGCTTTTAACGAATGCTTTTCAGACTATTTTATTCCATTTAAACTAACCGAGGAACAATTAATTTCAAAAATGACTTCAGACAAAATTGATTTATCAATATCCGTTGGTGCTTTTGAGAATGGGAAACTAAATGCGTTTATTTTACATGGTTTTGACAATATAAAGAATCAAAAAGTTGTATGTAACGGAGGAACAGGGGTTGTCCCTGATAAGAGAGGTTTTGGACTAACAAAAAAAATGTATCATTTCATTTTGCCCATTCTTGAGAAAAAAGGAATTAATAAAATCATTCTCGAAGTAATCAATAAAAATTTTCAAGCCATAAAATCCTATGAGAAATCTGGTTTTGCAATAACACGAGAATTAGTTTGTTGCAACGGGAGTTTTGAGTTTAAAAAAAAGAATAAAGAAGTGACCCTAAAAAAGCTAGAAAATCATAAATGGATAGATCTGGAATCGTTTTGGGATATTCGCCCTACCTGGCAAAATTCAAATAGTGTATTAGATAATTTAAAAGCTACCAATATCTTGTTAGGCGCATACATCAAAAACAAATTAGTGGGTTATGTGATTTTTAATCCTAATAGCTGCCGAATACACCAAATTGCAATAGCCAAAAATTATAGAAGAAAAGGAATAGCTTCAACTTTATTATGGGAAATGAAAATACAAAATGGAGCTCATTTTTCTGTTATTAATATTGATAAAAAATCAGAAAGTACGGTCAAGTTTTTTAATTCCTTAGGATTAAAAAATTATCTTGAACAACTAGAAATGGAATTAAAAATAAATAATCACTAAACTAAACTGTTGCAATTCATTAGGTAATTATAACAAAGAAGTTTGATTTCTTTGTAAAACCAGTCAATATCAATGCAAAATAAGCTGTTAGCAATTTTTTATTGCATCTAAGATGGATATAAAAATTTTTCATATTTTCAATGGGCGTTTAGAACATTATATGGGGAGGGTAACAAATATGCGATATAAATGCTTATAGCTTCTTTACTGATTTTAATAGGTTTTGCGAGCCTTATTTTCGGAGCCAATTGGCTGGTTGATGGCGCCTCTTTTTTAGCGAAAAAAAATAAAGTTTCAGATCTCGTTATTGGTTTGACGATTGTAGCTTTTGGAACTTCTGCGCCCGAATTAGTTATTAATTCCGTTGCTTCATTTGATGGGCTGCCCGACATTGTATTTGGGAATATTATTGGAAGTAATAATTTTAATTTGTTCGTCATATTAGGAATCGCAGGTTTAATCTATCCCATTACCGTGCAAAGTTCAACCGCCTGGAAAGAAATACCTATTTCCCTGTTGTCGGCTGTATTGGTATTGCTGCTTGCCAATAATTTTTTTAGTCAACAGCACCTCGAAATATCAAGGACCGATGGAATTTTATTATTGATCGGATTCATTTTATTTATTTATTATGTTTTCACCCAATTAAAGCACGAAAAAGGGGAGGAGGTCTCTTATAATGCACAACCGAATTATAAAATTTGGGGATTGATCATCTTGGGGATGGCCGGGCTTATTATTGGCGGAAAATTAGTCGTAGATAACAGTATTGCCATCGCGACAAATTTAGGGATTAGCCAAAAAATCATAGGATTAACCATCATTGCAGCAGGAACTTCACTGCCAGAATTAGTCACTTCTATTGTAGCAGCTTTAAAAAAGAAAAGTGATATTGCGATCGGAAATGTCATTGGTTCAAACATTTTTAATTTGTTGCTCATCCTTTCCATAAGTTCTTTTGTAGACCCAATACAGTATAATCCTGATTTCAACCAGGAATTATTTATTTTGATTGGAGGAACAATATTCCTGATCATAGCAATGTTCACTGGAAAGCGAAAAAAGCTTGATCGGTGGGAAGCATTGATTTTATTAAGCTTTTATTTGATTTATACCACTTATTTAGTGGCAAAAGAAATTTAAAAAGGTTTAATAAATGTCCGCCTAGCCTCAATCAACAGTTTTTTAAGAGTTTTTTATTTCTTAAATATTTTATTCAGCTTCGAATACATTAGATAATTCTGTTACTCTTTCTTTTTTTGATAGGATCACTAAAATATCATTCACAAAAATACGTGTCTCACCTTCAGGAATGATGACCTGATTGTTTCTTTTAACCAATACCACTAAGGAATCTTGAGGGAAAATTTTATCCTTGGTTAGTTGTTTGATATACTTATTGGATACTTTAGAATTCTTTTCTACGATGATTTCTAACAGTTCAAAGCCATCTCCCAAATCTAAAAACTCCTTTACATTAGGTCCTTGTATCGCCCTATAGAGGTATTTCCCGTTTAATCGATATGGGCTTTCCACGGTATCAATACCTAATTGTTCAAAAATAGGTAACAATTCATCGTTATTTACCGAGCTTATTAAACGCCTAATGCCCATTTTTTTGGCTAAAAGAATAACTAAAGAGTTAACGGCATCATCATCTGTAGTAACTATGATAGCATCGGCAATGTCTGCTTTGGCTTCTTTCAAAGTTTCTGGATTGGTAGCATCGGCATTAATAACCACACAATCAAAATTGGTAGCCACCCAATTTGCGACATTTTTATCTTTTTCAATAACATGAACATTGTGGCGATCTTTTAATGCATCTTCAATAACATGTTTTCCTGTTCTTCCTGAACCTACTATAATTATATTCATTATTTTTATTTTAGATATTTCTTATTTTCGTGCCATACATTAATACTCTTACCAATACAAGAATGGGAATAATTTCTATTCTTCCCGCCCACATCTGTACAATGTAAACTGTTTCTAGAACAGGGGACATGGAAGGATCTGAAATTCCTGTAGATAATCCTACAGTTCCCTGCGCCGAAGCCGATTCGAAAATGGCATCAACCAGGCTATAATTTTCTCCCATATAATACACAGTAATACAGGTAGAGAAGAATACGAAAAGTATATAAATAAGGGTGAAAACACCCGCTTTTGCCAATTGAGCATTCATTTCTTCAGGAAGCAAATACCGATTATTAAATTTTACTTTTTTAACGGTATTTTTTGAAGCAAATATTTTATTTATATGCCAGCGTAATCCTTTTTGAAGTAATAGCGCCCGTATAATTTTAACGCCACCAACCGTACCACCTGCACAACCTCCAATAATCATTGCTCCAGAAACAATGAAAAGAACCGGCAGATCATTCCACTGCCCAATGTTTGAGGTTTGCCAACCGGTAGTTGATAAGCCACTGATAAATTGAAATATACCTTCCCTAATGGGATCAGACACCCTATCAGAATTCATTAGTAAAATCGATAAAAAAACTCCTCCTAAGATGGAAGCAACAATAAATGCCCGTGTTTGAATATCGTACCATAATTCTTTAAATTTTTGAAGCACGGTAAACCGGTATAAAAAAGGAATAGAAAGTCCGCCAATAAGCATTGGGAGCAGAAAAAGAATCTCCATCTTAGATGACTTATATCCGGCAATACTATCATCAAGTGTACTGAAACCACCGGTCGATTGACCTGCCATAGCGTGGTTAATGGCGTCAAAAATATTTTCAGAAAGAGGATAATTCGGTAAGATAAAATAAGCGCCTACAAACAAATAAACAACCATTAGTAAGGTAAGAAAAAGATAGATTTTCCATATCGACTGCGCTGTTTGTATAACATTGGTTTTTAATTTGGTGCCACTAGCCTCAGAGCCATAAAGCAGTATTGCAGATTGTCCGGGAATATGTTTAAAGATCGCTAAGGCCATTACAATAAATCCGGCACCCCCAACCCATTGAGAAAAACAGCGATAGAACATCAATGATTTTCCGATGGAGGGTTCGTGATAGGACATTGTAAGCCCTGTAGTGGTGAACGCACTTGTACTTTCAAACAAACAATGTAATGGGTTCCTGAAATTTAATAAACTCGATTGATAGTCCATTCCTTTAGGAACAAATGATTGCATTACTTCAAATGGAGTAATTTGAGCAATAATAAAATAAGGAATACTACCCATTATGATAATCATTAACCAGCCTAATGCCGCAATAAGCAGCGATTGCTGATATTGAGGATCTTCAACATTTTTTAGGTTTTTAAAGATGAGATAAGCTATTCCTGATACTATCATTGATGAGATAAGGAACCCTATTAGCGCATACCATTCGTTATAAATTACTGCCACGATACCGGGTATCAATATCACACCACCTAGAATAAGCTGTAGGCTGACCACTTGTTTAAGTATTGTTTTATACACGATGAATAAGGATTAAGTAGACAATTTGTTTAGAAGACTTTCGATTTTTAAGAGGTCTACCTTCAACTTTTCCTGATCTAAGAGATGATGTGCTTGTGTACTCTTACAGATTTCCAGAAGACCTCTAACATTAGCTTTACCTTCTTTCATGTTACGAGTATATTCTTTCTCTGATTGAGAAGAAATCAAATGGTCTATCTTCTTTTGGATAAGGGAATCACATTCTAAAAGCTTGCGAAAATCAGCTATCTTCTGTTTGACCAACTGATGCCTTAATCCATTTACCAAAAAGCAGAGGTCAATTAAGGTCTCTGAATTTTTCTGGTCAAAAAATAAATTTTTCCTGTTACTCATTCTTTCCCATTTTTAAGGACATAATCGTTTAATGATGCTTACAACGATTAAACTTTATGGCAAAGATGAGCTGGAAATTTGATATCGAAAATCAAAACTATACCGGAATGTATAAAGATTTTATAAAGATTCTAGAACGGTGGGGAGATGGTTTTGAATTCTGACAGCTGTTAGATTCTATCTTTAATGACCAAATTTTGATTAATTGATTTTTTGTTCTGAAGTGGCCAAATTCTATAAGGTAGAGAAATGAGTAGCGTTTCTTTATGTGGGAAATTACTGAAACCGGTATCCGATACCACTTTCGGTAATGATATGAATGGGGTTATTGGGATTCGTTTCGATTTTTTTGCGAAGTGTACCTATAAAAACTCTTAAATATTGGGTTTCATATTGAAAATTTTTACCCCAAACTTCCTTAAGTAAATATTGATGAGTGAGTACTTTTCCTTCATTTTTTGCGAGAATGGAAAGTAAGGAATATTCGGTAGAAGTAAGTTTAATTATGCTATCATTTACTTTTACCGTTCGAGCGATCAAATCTATTTTGAGCGATCCGGTAGTGATTAGAGAATTATTATCTACCTGTTGATTTTTTCGAATAGCAGAGCGAATGCGGGCTAGTAACTCTCCCGTACGGAATGGTTTAGTGAGATAATCTGTAGCACCGTTATCCAGTGCAGAAACAATATCTGCTTCATTATCCTGTACCGATAAAATAATAATAGGATTATTATTCCATTCCCGTAAGTTCTTTAATACCTGATGCCCGCTAATATCCTGGAGTCCTATATCCAAAAGAATCAAATCTGGAAGATGATTGGCAGCCAAAGCTATCCCTTCTTTTCCTGTACTTGCCTGGATGACTTTATAATCGTTACTTTCTAAGTTGATTTGTAACAATTTTCGAATTTGGGGTTCGTCATCAATGATTAAAATACCTGGGCTATTCATTTTCTTTAATAGTTATTGTTGAAGTTTGGGATGGAATTTCCAGATGAAAGTGGGCACCACCAGTTTTTTTGTTTTTCAGTGTTATTTTTCCGTTCAGGGCTTCTGTAAAACCTTTAACGATAGAAAGTCCCAAGCCGGTCCCTCCTGTAGCTGTTCCATTAAGTTTATAAAACTTATCAAAAACAAAGTCTATTTCGTCCTTTGGAAACCCCAAACCATTATCAGAGATATCGATCATTAAGCTTTCATCTTTATAATTACAATCAACAAGAATATTCGAATTTTTTGGGGTATGGCGAATAGCATTGTGTATTAAATTATAGAGAATCATTTCTAAAAATCCGCCATCCAGGTAAAGTAAAGCTACGTTTTCGTTAGGTTCAAAGATAATTTTGGTATTTTCCAAAGAATATTCACTTTCCTTTATTGCTTTAAATACAAGTTCGTTTACATCAACCCAATCAAAAGTAGGTTTTAGCATCCCTGCGTCAAGCCGGCTCATATTAAGTAAATTTTCAACCTGTCGGTTTAGTCGGCTTCCAGCGGTAGCAATTTCTGTATAAAGTTCCCTAATATTTTTTTTAGAGAGTTTATCCTCGTTGTCTACAATAGTATCTACAGAACCAATGATCGTAGCAATTGGTGTTCTAAGTTCGTGAGATAATGAATTAATTAGTGTATTGTATAGGGCTATGGTTTTTTCTTTTTCCTCTTCGTTCCGTTTCTTGTTTTCAAATTGCCTGATTTTTATGGTAAGTACAGTATTAATCATTGCGACAAGCAGGTACATTAAAAACATAAGTACGTCTTCTGCCGACTCAATTTTGAAGGTAAAGGTAGGGGGAATAAAAAAGAAGTTAAGAATTAAGGCACTTAGTAGTGCACAAACCAATACAGGAAGGATATCAAATAGGACCGCTGAAAGGGAAACGGCCAGTAACAACAGTAGCGCCACAGCGCGATAACCCATAAAATCGTGAAAAAAGTAACAACTAGCAGAAGCGATTAAAATAAGTGATATGCTTATTCCGTACTGTTTTGTTTTACTGAAATCTTTGCTGAAAATTGATTGCATTTTCTTGAAATTATTTTTCTAAAATAGCTTGGAAAGCTTTAACGAACTTAATTCCAAAGGGCTAATTTTTAGTTTTCATTTGAATATGATTTCATTACTACACCTATCCAGTGATAGATATGAAATTAAAAAATGAGTGTAGTAAATAGCTAATAATTCTTACTTAACCTATAGTAAAAATTTTTAAAGTATATGACCATACAGACAGTAGGGAGGGCATTGACATTTTAAATCTCGTACATTAAATAAATTCAGAGTTTAGAAGCAAACATAAACTGGCAAATCAATTTATGCCAACTATTTACTCAATAATCGAGATTAAATTTTCTTAGGCTTGCCTCGAAATATAAATGATTTTCTAACAAATCTTAATAAGCTAGCTTTAAGGTAGTTTACTCAATGATTCACAAACGTGTAACAATAAATTTAGTTTTATATAATGTTGGCAAGCATTTAACTTCTGGAATTCCATATAAATTTGAGTGCTTAAATCAACAAACATGAATTTGCTTAGAGATTTTAAGAAAGGAAATAAGACCGCCTTAAAGCAAATATATCTTCAATACCACCAAAATGTTTATGCTCTGGCATTAGGTTTTACAAAGAACGCACAACGATCTGAAGACTTTGTTCATGATGTTTTTGTACGATTTTGGGAGCAACGGGAAAATCTCTCTGAAAATCATAATATCGAATCGCAACTTATTCGAATAGCTAAGTTTTATATCATCAATCAGATGAAAAGAAATAGATTGGAAGTGTCTTCAAATTCTAAAAATTCCGAGCATATTTCTGAAGAAACAGAAGTTGATAATGAACAAAATCAACTCTATTTTTTAAATAATGCGGTTAAAAAATTACCTCAGCAGTGCCGTGAAATTTTCATTATGCATAAATTAGAAGGACTCACCCAAAAAGAGATCGCTAATTATCTAAATATTTCAGTAAAAACGGTAGAAAATCAGGTAGCGAAAGCAATTTCAGAATTAAGGAAAAACCTACTTAAAGAAAAGAATCTTTCATAATTATTTTCATTTAGAGTTCTGAAATCATAAATTCTATTCTATTATTTTTAAATATCTGTTTTTTAGAGGTTAACACTGTATATTCATTTTAATAGGTCATCAAAGCGTAAAAGAACTGTTATCAAAACATTACGCCGTAGGGGATCTTATTTTTCTATTTGAATACCTAATAGAAAAGAATAAAATGGAAAATAAAAAAGATAAAGATCTTTCTGAAGCTCATCTGGATAAGCTTATTCACCAGGCCTGGCATAAACCGGTTAAGCCAAATTCAAAGAAATTATGGCAAAGGATTGATAAATCTATTAAAGCACCTCATCATGTGATGTGGAAATCTATTGCAGCCATTTTAGTTATTGCACTTTTAACTGTGGCCAGTTTAAGCCTTTTTAACCCAGATAACCCATCAGTACTGGTTGAAGTGAATAATACCGGCAAGACGCCGAAAGAGATACTACTTGAAGATGGCTCTAAAGTGCTTTTAAATCGCAATAGTGCTATTACTTATACCACTGAAAATTCAAGAATGTTAACTTTAAAAGGAGAGGCCTATTTTGACATCAAAAAAGATGAAAACCACCCTTTTAGAATAAATACGGGGGAGTTACACCTTACAGTTCTAGGAACTTCTTTTAATGTAAATGCCTACGAAAATTCGCAGGAAATCCTTGTTTCTTTAGTAGAAGGAAAATTGAAAGTTATCGCAAATCAAAATCAGGAAAAAAATCTATCACCTGGGGACGAACTAATTTATAATAAGGCAACTAAAAGAATTAGCTTAAATAATTTTAATACCAATACTGTACTCGCCTGGAAATCTTCTTTGATTAAGTGCGAAAATGCCAGCTTGGATTTTTTATTGGATCGATTAGAAAATTATTACGCAATAGCGATTAAGAATAAAGCAGATTATTCCAATTGCAAGATCTCAGGTGAATTTAAGAGTGATTTAAGTTTGGATGAAATCATAGAAATCATCTCATTTTCACACAATATCGATTTTGTAGCACTAAGTGAACATGAATACAAAATAGAAGGGAAAATGTGCGATTAGAAAAGAACGTAAAATGGGGATAATCTCGGCCAAGACTATCCCCGGCAATTATTAAAATAACTATTAATAATAGGTGACAAAGCTATAAAAATACCTGAAAACTAACTGATAATAAATCTTAAAAGCACTAAAATATGAAAATATGACCTAAAAACTACACCCCGGCAATTATAGATCCCGGCCAGGATCTGCAAAAAGTAACTATTAATAATTGAATAATCAGTAAAATGAATATAACAAAAAAGCGTTGGCGTTTTTTAACGACAGCAATTTTTATGCTGACAATCTATACTATAGGAACTCAGCAATTAAAAGCTCATTCCAGTAACCCCAGTAATCTGGATGAAGTAGTACAACTCTTAGCCAAAAATTATGGAAATATCAATTTTGTCTATAATACCAAGGCTTTTAAAGAAGTTTCTGTTTCTGGTTTTTCTCCCGCAAACAATGGGGTTGAAAATGAGTTAAACCGACTTCAACAACTAGTTCCGCTCTCTTACATCAGAAAAAAATTTACTATCGCTCTTAAACTAAATAAAGAATTTCAGCAAGAGCGTATTATAACCGGTACGGTGACAGATATTGATCATTTGCCAATACCGGGAGCAAGTGTTTTTGTACAGGATACTAATATTGGGACGGCTACCGACTTTGAAGGGAATTTTACAATAGGAGTTCCGGTAGATGCCACATCACTTAGTGTTACTTATATGGGTTATAAAAAACAGATTGTAAATATCGAAAATCGAACCACGATTGATATTGTTCTACAAACAGATGCCTCAAGTCTTGAAGAAGTAGTGTTGGTAGGATATGGGCAAACCAGTCGTGAAACTTTAGTTGATGCGGTAAGCAAAGTAGATGCTGAGCAAATTCAGCAACGGCCGATAGCCGATGTTTCTTCTGGATTACAAGGATTAAGCCCTGGTTTGAATGTTACACAAAGCAGTGGAGATCCTGCTGCCAAACCAAGAATAAATATTCGGGGATTTACTTCCATAAACGGAGGAGAACCTCTGGTAATTATCGATGGAGTAGAAGGAGATATTAATAACCTGAACCCGAATGATATTGAATCGATAAGTGTTTTAAAAGATGCCGGTGCTTCAGCTATTTATGGTGCACGAGGAGCTTTTGGAGTAGTACTTATTAGCACTAAAAATCCTAAAACAGGAAATTTAACGGTAAATGTAGATGCAACCACAGCGTGGAATTCTCCTACGGTAAATACCAATTTTTTAACCGATCCTTATAAAGCGGTAATGTTGGTAGACGAGGCTTTTCGTACGGCAGTAGGTAGAAGCTACACCGGTTATAATGAAGAAGATTACAAAAACATATACGAGGTGTCACAAGATCCTTCATTAGCCCGGGTGGAAACCGGTATCCGTAATGGTAGAGAACAATATATTTATTATGGTCATACAGATTGGTGGGATTATTTTTTCAGGGACAGTTACTCTACACAAATTTATAATGTCTCAGTTTCTGGCGGATCTGATAAAATAAAAGGATTTTTCTCTTATCGTAATTACAACAGTGAGGGTATTCTGAAAGTTCAGGACGATCATTATAAAATTTATAATCTAAGGGGTAAACTGGAAATGGAAATTAACAACTGGCTTAGTTTTACCAATAACATGCAATATAATAACTCTAACGATCTAAAGCATGGGGGTAGCCAGTATGGATGGGGAGATCAATTTAACGGTAATATTTATGTGCACGGTTTGCCATCGTATATGCCACAAAATCCAGATGGTACGGCTACCTGGAGAACAGAGCTAAACAATTATACCATAGGTGATGGAGCTTATGCCTCTTTACTTTACGGTAAAGCAAAGCAGGAAACAGAAGAAGGAGAATTTTCTAACATCGCCACTTTAAAACTAAACCCTTTAAAAGGCTTAGATGTTACCGCTAGTTATGCTTATCGAAGAACTAATTATAATCGCTATCGACGATCAGTAAATATCCCATATTCTATTTATCCTGGAGAAGTGAATACGATGGGAACCGATCAATTAACAGAATATAATACACGGTTTAAGTACGATGCTTTTAATATTTATGGTGATTATCATCATCAATTAGGTGATCATAGCTTAAAAGCTACCTTAGGTTTTAATCAGGAGTCTTTTTACACCAAAAACACTACCGCGAGTAAACAAAATAGTATCTCAGACGACTTAAACTCTTTAGGTCTTGCTACCAGTAATCCTGAAGCTTTGGGAAGTGCAGCAGAATGGGCGTTACAAGGCGTGTTTTATAGATTGTCTTATGATTACAAAGATAAATATCTATTAGAGGTAAATGGTCGTTACGACGGAACCTCAAGATTTCCTGAAGAAGAGCGCTGGGGGTTTTTCCCATCTGTGTCAGCTGGTTGGTTAATTAACAAAGAAAATTTCTTTTCTGGTTTAACCGATACTTTCAATCTGTTTAAGTTAAGGGCTTCCTATGGTTCTTTGGGTAATCAGGAAGTAGCCAATTATGCATATATCCCTACTTTGAGTAAGAATATTGACAATGATTTTGCATTAAACGGCAGAACCTTAGATTACATCGCGGCACCGGGCTTAAATCCACGTGACATTTCATGGGAAGAAGTAAAAACATTTGATCTTGGGACAGATATTGCTCTTTTTAATAATGATGTAAATATCACTTTTGACTGGTTTCAGAGAAATACCGAAGGAATGCTCACCAAGGGAGCGACTTTACCTAGTGTTTTAGGAACTGGCTCTCCGCAAGAAAATGCAGCAGATCTAAGAACACGCGGTTTTGAGCTTAGTTTAGGCTATCATCATACTTTTGAAGTGGCGAAATCTCCGTTGAATTTCGGAATTACCGGAAATTTATCCAATTCAGTAACCAAAATTACAAGATTCGATAATCCAAACAACAGTTTATTGGATTATTACAAGGGGATGACGATTGGAGAGCTTTGGGGATATCATGTTGATGGACTATTTCAAACTGAAGAAGAAATTAAGGGTCACGCCGATCAAACCCGAGTTGCTAATCGTATTGTTGCTAATGGAGGATTACAACCCGGTGATGTTCGTTATGTAGATTTAAATGGTGATGGTGTTATTAATGAAGGTGAAAATACCCTCCAGGATTCAGGAGATCGAAGAAAAATAGGAAACACAGCTCCGCAATACTTATACAGTTTTAGAGTAAATGCCGCCTGGAAAGGTTTTGATATTTCAGCTTTTTTTCAAGGAGTAGGCAAGCAGGACTGGTATCCTAACAGGGATTCAAGAATTTTTTGGGCAATGTATAACCGGCCATACGATACCTTTATTCGTAAAGATTTGGTAGATAATATCTGGTCTCCGGATAATAAAGATGCTTATTTTCCAAGATTATTTGGATATATCGCATTATCAGACAGTGATGCTTTAGGAGCAGTTAATGATAGATATTTACAAAGTGTTGCTTATTTAAGACTAAAAAACTTAAGTCTTGGATATACCATTCCAAAAAGGATTACAGAGAAGTTTAATATTAGTAAGTTCAGGGTTTATTTTAGTGGTGAAAATCTGTTCACCTTCACTTCGCTAACCGATTATATCGATCCTGAGGCCGCCAGTAACTCCGTAAACCTAAATCAGCCTTCTACTTCTTCAAACCGAAGTACTGCACAAACAACTCCGTTTAACGAAACCTATTCGGTTGGTTTATCACTTCAATTTTAAAAAATATGATGATGAAAAATATAAAAATAATCTTCATTTTGCTCATAGCTGTTTTAACAGGTTGTAGCGATGATCTTTTAAATAAAGAACCCTTATCAGAAGTAACCGAAGATAATTTCTTCACTAAAGCAAGTGATTTACAATTATATACGAATGGTTTTTACAGAATGTTACCCAGTACCTCTATTTATAACGGAGATGCCAGAGCTGGCAATATTTTGGAGACCACTTTAAGCGAAGAAATGCGTAGCGCCAGAACCATCCCAACTACTGGCGGTGGTTGGGATTGGGGATATCTTAGGGATATCAACTACTTTCTTGAAAATTATCAACGTGGTGACGATGCCGCTGCAATTGCGCATTATGGTGGTGTAGCACGTTTTTTTAGAGCCTATTTTTATTTTAATAAGTTGCAGCGTTTTGGGGCTGTTCCTTATTACGATTACACAATTAATCCAGATGATCAGGAAAGTTTACAGAAACCAAGAGACAGTCGGCAGTTTATTGTGGATAAAATACTGGCAGATCTTACTATCGCTATAGAAGATTTAAACGAAGACCAGCAATTGTACACCGTAACTAAATACGCAGCTCTAGCCTTAAAATCCAGAGTAGGACTTTATGAAGGCACTTACGAAAAATATAGAGGCATTAGTGGGTATGAAACTTATTTAGAAGCTTCAATAGATGCTTCTAAAGAGCTGATGAATAATTCACCTTATGGAGTATTTAGTTCAGGAAATCCAAATTCAGATTATTTAAATCTGTTTAATTCGCATGATGCGGTGGGTGCAGAAGTTATTTTGGCCAGAGAATTCAACACCGCGCTGGATGTAGATCATAATGTAAATTATTACACCACAACGTCCTCTTACGGAAGACCGGGAATGCCTAAGGATCTGGTAAATACGTATCTCAATGCAGATGGCAGCAGGTTTACAGATTTGCCAGATTATAATCAGATTTTTTTTACTGAAGAGGTCGCCAATCGTGATCCAAGACTATCACAAACTATTCGAACTCCTGGTTATACGCGTAAGGGGCAAGCCCAGGAACTTCCCCCTAATTTGGGAGCTACTGTTACAGGTTATCAAATCATAAAATATGTTACAGAGCCTCAATACGACACCAATGATCAGTCCATTACCGATTTGCCCATCTTTAGATTTGGTGAAATTTTATTGAATTTTGCTGAAGCTAAAGCTGAATTGGGAACAGCAACACAAACAGATATAGATAATTCTATAAATGTACTTAGAGATCGTGTTGCCATGCCACATCTTGTGATTGAAGCAGCGAACAATGATCCAGATCCCTATATGCAAAATCAATATCCGCAGGTAAAAGGTAATAATGCCGGACTATTGCTTGAAATTAGAAGAGAGCGCAGGATAGAATTATATATGGAGAATTTCTTTTGGGATGATATCGTTCGATGGAAAGCAGGACAATTTATCACAAGACCTTTACGAGGATTATATGTTCCCGGCCCTGGGGAATACGATTTTGAAGGTGATGGTGATACAGATGTAGTGTTTTATGAAGGAGACGCTCCGGGAAATCAGGTAGAAGGGATTCAATATTTAAAACTAGGCTCAGATGTGTATTTAAGCGACAATAATCTTATCGATCCGCAGCCTAATTTTAATAACAGGAGCTTTAATGAAAATAAGGATTATTTATATCCAATCCCAAGAATCGAGTTGCAATTAAATCCAAATCTTGAACAAAATCCCGGTTGGGAATAACTTAAAATGATGAAAAATAACATTTTAGGAGCTTTACTTTTTTTCGTTGCACTTACCATATATGCACAAGAGAAACCATTAAAGATGATGAGTGCCAATATTAGAATGGCTACTGAAAAGGATGGAATTAACTACTGGAACTATCGTCGAGACTGGTTTACTGATATGGTAAAATTTGAGAATATCGACGTCTTTGGAGCTCAGGAAGTATTGTACTCACAGTTAGAAGATATACAGCATGGATTAGAGGATTATGCACATATAGGTGTAGGGAGGCAAGGTGGTAAGAATGGGGAATTTTCGCCTATTTTCTATAAAAAAGATGCATTTGAAGTTTTAGAAAGTGGTACACTTTGGTTATCGGAAACGCCAGAGAAAGTGGGATCTAAAGGATGGGATGCCGCGTTGCCAAGAATTGTAACCTGGGCTAAATTCCGAAGAAAGAAAGATGGCAAATTATTTTTCTTCTTCAATACCCATTTTGATCACGTGGGGACCGAAGCGCGCAAGCAAAGCGCCATTTTAATTAGGAAGATTATAGCCGATAAGATTACAGAAGGCACTCCCATTTTTGTGACGGGTGATTTTAATGTTCCACCTTCTTCTGAAGCTTATAAAACAATGGTTTCAGATAATGGCGAAAATTTAAAATTACTGGACACAAAATTAAAAGCTGAAAAGCAATATGGGCCAAGTTATACTTTTAATGGTTTTCAACTAGAACCTGATGAAGATCGAGATCGTATCGATTATATTTTTTTTCAGGGAGATGTAGCTATTAAAAGTTATCAGGTCTTAGATGCCCAAAGGGGAGCAAAATTTATATCAGACCACTTTCCTGTGCTTGTTGAAGTTTATTTGAAGTAATTTTTAGTTTGTGTTGTATTTATGTTTGTAGAAATGCCGATTTTTCGGCATTTCTTTTTTTAAAGTAACATAATTTAATCTAATCGCAGGCCACTTATGATCTATATCTGGGTTTAAGTACGCATGTAAGCTTAACGCAGGGAGTACAAATTAGAAGTAATCAAAGCTTCTATTTACGCAATACAATTTGCTTCTTACCGGCACTAAATGATCTTTTGGTTATCCCAAATAATAAAAAAAGGATGCCCTGTAGTTTTTCACCTACTTTTTCACGGAGTTGAGCATAAGCTCTGGTCATCTGGTTTTCCACCGTTTTGATGGAAAGGTTAAGGTGTTCGGCAATCTCGATATTGGTTAGCCCTTCGTTTTTGCTAAGCATAAAAATCTCTTTACATCTGGGATTTAGGTTCTCAATTTCCTGTCTCACCTGATGAATAATTTTGTCCAAATCAGATTCTTCCTCCTCGATCAAAGTATTTATCGCGGTCATATAATCTTTTTCTAAGTTCAAAATGAATTTACGATGCTTGTATTGATCTAAAAACTCATTGTATACAGAGCGGTAAAGGAAACTACGGATACTTGAATCTGTGCGAAGGGATGCTCTTTTTTTCCATAACCGGAGCATCACATTTTGAACCATATCTGCGGCCATATTGCGATCCTTACAAAAACTATAGGCATAGGTACAAAGCTTTTGGTGATAACAATCCATTAAATACGCATACGCATTTTCTTCACCATGTCGCAATGCTTTTACTAACTCAGCTTCTGTTTGATAATTGGTTCCAGAGTGCCTTTCCATTCTTTGTTAAAACTTTATTTTTATTTGTTATAATGGGTAAAATTAATAAAAAGTTATCAAAACATTAGGGGTATTTAACTTTGGAATCTTATTAGCTATAAAACAAAAGAATTTTAATGAATTCCCAGATAAGGCATTTTATTGTAAAATATTTAAATCATTCGGCTTCAGAATCTGAATTAGATGAGTTGTCGAAATGGCTTAAAGATCCCGCTCACCTAAAGCAGTTTCGGTCTTTTGTGCGAATTGATTATGCTATAGACCATATTATGGAAGATTTTAATACGGAGCAAGAGAAGAAAGAACTTCTTTCCAGAATTCGCAAAATGCAGCAACATACAAAGGTTAAGAAATTATGGATGCGCATTTCTGGGGTTGCCGCTTCAGTGCTTATTATGGTTTCACTTTATTTTTTCTTTGAACGGGAAACGGAGCAATCGGCAGTCGGTGTGAACCCAATTCTTACCAATAATCAGATCGAAACCCTTAAAAAGAAAGCAGTGCTTGTTACCGAGACGGGTGAAGAAATTACTTTAGAAGAGGGGAGTTTTGTAAAAACCCACAATGCAAGTAGTAATGAAGAAGGATTAGTATATAACAAAAGTGCAATTAATAAAAGCAAAATTACTTTTAATAGATTGACTGTTCCTCGTGGTGGGCAGTTCTTTGTGAAACTGTCTGATGGAACAGAAGTATGGCTTAACTCAGGAACAGAATTAAAATACCCGGTACATTTTATTAAAGGTCAAAGTCGTCAGGTTGAGTTGGTATATGGAGAAGCTTTTTTTGATGTTTCTCCCAGTAGTGAGCACTTGGGGGCAGATTTTAAAGTGGTACACCAACAACAGGAAATACAAGTGTTGGGGACAGAATTTAATATAAAAGCTTATCCTACAGATGACGATGTATATACCACTTTGGTTGAGGGCATGGTGAAGATCAATACACCTGAAGACAGCTTTGTTTTATCGCCTAAACAGCAGTCCACATTAAACTTAAAGACCTATACACTTTCTATAGATTCGGTTAATTTAAAAGAAGAAACTTCCTGGGTTAATGGGGAGTATATCTTTAGGCAAAAGAGCCTAAAGGAAATCATGTCCGTACTATCCCGCTGGTATGATATAGATGTCGTATTTGAAGATCGTGGTTTAGAAGATGCAAAACTTGTAGGGAGAATTCAAAAAGATCAGGAAATAACAGAAATTTTAGATCGGATTAAAAATTTCGGCATTATTCAGAACTATGAAATCAATGAGAAACAAATAATATTAAAATAAGCATCATTATGATAAATTCATTTTCAACAAAAAGAGCATAAATTTTTATGTAAAGAAAAAAAGGGAACGAAGTTCAAATTTTCGCAGGTTCAAACTTCGTCCCTTTAGACTTGATCAGTTAAAGCAAATAATAACCAATACAATTCAAATTTATGAAAATTAAATTGTTCAATGTCTTTAGCTCTGAGATATTTTTTAGGGTCAGGAAGCCATTTTTATTGATAGTCATGAGAACATTCTTACTCTTATTTTGTACAACAGTTTTAGGATTCAATTCTGACTTTAGTTATTCTCAGGCAAAAGTGAACATTGATTCCCCCCGGGAAGTTACCGTAGATGAGGTGTTCCAGATTATTACAGATCAAACCAACTATAATTTTCTGTATCCTGATGGGCTTTTTGCAGGTTTGCCCAAAGTGAAGCTTATTAAAGGCCTCATTAAGGTTGATAGACTTATTGCCAAAAGTATTCCTGCCGGAAGATTTAATGTGGTAATATCTAAGGATAATACTATCATCATCGAAAAAGGTGTAAACGGGGATCAAATCATGGTGTCGGGTACGGTAACCGATACCAGAGGGGCACCCATACCCAGTGTTACTATTAGAATAAAGGGAACAAATAAAGGAGCTATAACAGATTTTGACGGAGGTTTTAAAATCCAGCTACCTTCAGTGGATAATGTCTTGGTATTTAGTTCGCTAGGTTTTAAAGATAAAGAGGTGCTAGTGGGGGATAATCTCGTTCTGGACGTGGTTTTAGAAGATGATGTCACTAAGCTTGAAGCCGTCGAGGTGGTTTCTACAGGTTACCAAAAAATATCAAAAGAACGCAGTGCGGGAGCTTTTTCTAAACCGGAACTGAGCATCGCAAAAGACCGGGCCTATTCTATGAATATCCTACAACGTATAGATGGCCTTGTTGCAGGTTTAACCATTAATAATTCACCGGGTGCTTCAGATAATCCGTATTTAGTGAGAGGATTAACCAGTTTAGGCACTTTTAGTTCTGATTCTAACAATCCCACAGGAGCAGGAACAAATAGGGGACCTTTATTTGTTGTAGATGGTATCCCTACCAATAATATCTCCTATATAAACCCTCAGGATGTAGAAGATATTACCGTTTTAAAAGATGCTACGGCTTCTTCTATATGGGGGGCAAGGGCCTCTAATGGGGTAATCGTGATTACCACAAAAAAAGGTGATCAAAACAGTAAGGTTAAGGTGTCGTATGACGTTTTTACCAATATTCAGGGAAGACCAGATTTGGCTTATCAACCCTATATGAACAGTTCAGAATTTATTTCGAACGCCAGGGAAGTTTTTGACCCTGTAGCACATCCCTATGCAGAGCAAAGTGCCTATGTTTTTGAAGGAGGGGGCATTCCTCCGCATATGCAAGTTTTATACGATGAATATAGGGGGGTAATTTCCTCTGGCGTCGCTAATGCCAAATTAGACAGTTTATCAAGTATTTCCAATAGGAGCCAAATAGATAAACTTTGGTACAGGCCGGCTATGCAAACTAATCATACACTTAGCCTGTCGGCTGGCGGGAGTAAACATAGCGTATATGGTTCTCTAGCCTACACCGATACAAAATCAGATCGTCCCGGTGATTCAGACCGGCTTTATAAAGTAAATATTAGACAAGATTTTACATTTAATGATAAAATAAGTACTTATTTAATTACAGACCTTACCAAAACCAAGGCAGTAACCAAAAATAATTTGGGGATAACCTATAGTAGCATGCCTTATCAATTGTTTAGGGATCAAAATGGAAATAATATGGACATCCCCTGGTTAGGGATGCTTTCAGAGGAGGTGCGTGCAGATTTTGAAGCCCGGTCCCAAATAGATTTAAATTACAATCCTTTGGATGAAAGGAAGTGGTCAGACGAAATTTCAGATGCCTTGAATGCACGTTTAATTGCAGGCATTAACGTAGAGCTTTTTGATAATTTGGAATTTGATGGTACGTACAGTTACATCACAGGTGCTAATAAAGTAACTACACATACAAGTCCCGAAAGCTATATTGTACGTAGTGAATTGGCTCAGTTTACAGTAGCTGATGCTCCCGGGGACACACCAATATACTACCTGCCAAAAGATGGTGGTAGATATGTAGAAGGCAATTTGGTACAAAAAAATTATACCGTTAGAAATCAATTATCCTATGATAAGAGTTGGAATGAAGGGCAACATCAGCTTTATGCTATACTAGGACAAGAGGCACAAGAACAATTAACAGAGTCGTCAACTTCAACAATCAGAGGATATGACTCTTTACTGCTCACCTCTCTACCTTTAGATTATGCCACATTGATGAATGAAGGCATTGATAACACTGTAATGCCCAACAGTGGTACCCGAAGTATTCTGGAAAATAATTATTTCTCAAAGTCAGAAGTATTAAGCCGTTTTACTTCATATTACGGTAATCTGTCTTATACCTTAAATAGACGATATACCTTAAATGCGAGCTGGAGACGTGATAAAAGTAACCTGTTTGGCCTGGACAAATCGGCGCAAAATAAACCAACCTGGAGTGTTGGTGGTAAATGGAATATAGGCAGAGAAGGTTTTTTTACTTATGTGTCGGCGGTTAACTTTTTAGAAGTTAGAGCAACGTATGGTATAACGGGTAATGCACCTATTCCAGGCATATCTTCTTCTTATGACATTTTACGTCCACAAACCAATTACACCAATATTGGTAATACCGTCGTTCCTTTAACGCTACAAACACCCGGTAATGATAAGTTAACCTGGGAACGTACAAAAACGATAAATTTTGGGGTGGATTTTGGTTTGTTTGATGTTATAGACGGTTCTGTAGATATTTATAAAAAGAAAACAAATGATCTTTTAGGCCAATTACCACTTAACGTCTTTTCCGGATTTTCTTCAGCGATCGGAAATTTTGGAAGTATGGAAAATAAAGGGATTGAGATTACCTTAACCACCTCAAATATAAGAACTACAAATTTTGACTGGAAGACCATATTTACACTTGCCTATAATGATAATGAAATCACGGAGCTTCTATTGCCAGGGGACGTTGCCACAGGAAATCAAAAAGTTGATCTTTCTTATTTAAAAGGCTATCCGGCTTTCGCCATATTTGCTTATGATTATCAAGGGCTTGATGAAGAAGGCGATCCTTTAATTAGACTCGCCGATGGTACTGTAACCAAAGAACCCAATATAACCAACCCAGAGGATATACGGTTTATGGGCACTGCGCAGCCTATCTGGAGTGGAGGTCTTTCTAATATGTTTAGATATAAGGATTTTAGTCTAAACGTTAATGCGATATACAATTTAGGGCATGTGATGAGGCGTGATGTAGTAACTAATTTTACCGGTGCTTTAGAAAGTGTTCCTTATAGCGATTTTGCCAATAGATGGAAACAGCCGGGAGACGAATTGGTTACAGATATTCCCGCTTACGATCCTGCAGGTACTTTAACAGGTGATGTTCGTGATACCGATTATTATATAAAGGCGAATACCAACGTTCTGGATGCATCTTATATAAAATTAAGGGATATCACATTGTCTTATGCTCTCCCACAAGATTTTCTGAATAGAATACGGGTAGATAATTTATCTCTAAGGTTATCTTTCTCAAACATTATGCTCTGGAAAGCTAATGATTATGGTATAGATCCTGAATTTCAGTACTCAAGTTTCGGTACGGGCATTCGCAACATAAAGAGAAATCAAGGTAGTGTCGCCTTTGGTCTACATCTGGCTTTATAATATCAAATACTAAAATACATGATTTTCAAAATAAACAACATACATTTTTATGGCTACCTGGTGCTTACCCTATTTCTGGTAGCCTGTAGCGATGACTTTTTAGAAGTAACTCCCAAGGGCAATTTAATAGCTCAAAATGTAGAAGACTATGATCGCCTGCTGGACGATTTGTCACTGCTCACTATTCCAGATGTTACCATACCTCTGGGTGATGAAGTTGCAGCAATAGACCCATTTTTCTCTAGTGAAGAATTACGTACCCGACGATTGTTTAAGTGGGAGGCAATGGTTTATAACGAAGGACAAAATTCTCAGGAATTAGAGGGGTTGATGCCCATTATCTATAACTATAATAAAATAATTAATGAGGTACAGGAGGCCCGTAACGGTACCGAAAGCGAAAAATTAGAATTGGAAGCCGAAGCTAGGGTAGGCAGGGCTTTCACCTATTTTACCCTCATAAACTATTATGCAAAACCCTATGATCCTGCTACCGCAAGTTCAGATTTGGGATTTCCTATTGTGATCGAAAATGATATTACAGCGACCGATTATACAAGAAATACCGTTCAGGAAGTTTATGATTTTATCATTGCCGATTTAGATGTTGCCGTGCCTTATCTGTCTGAAGGTATTGACCAGAGGCACAGGGCTTCTGCTGCTGCTGCTGAAGCATTGTTGGGTAAAGTGTTAATGTTTCAGCAAGAATTTGATCTGGCTTTAGAGCATTTTGATGCTGCAATTGGCTATTTGGAAAGCTCATCACTTGATGTCGCTTTATACGACTACAATACCGAATTCTTAGAAGGAGGGGTATTTACGCCCATAGATTTTTTATTTGGTCCTTCTTCAGTACTTCGGCAAGACGATACCGAAATTATCTATACTAAAGAGATAACCAATGCGTGGGCATTTATTAGGAATGAATTGGTTATAACTCCTGAAACAGCCAATTTATTTAAAGACTCAGATCTACGTTTAAATTTTTATAGCGATACTCAATTTTTTGGCACTGAACCTTTTTATCCAAATGGGATGTTGCGAAAAATCGGTCCATTTATTCAACGTGTTGGGATCTACTTACCAGATATTACCTTGTTAAGAGTAGAAGCCAGGGCCAGATTGGGCTTATTAGAAGATGCGACTCAAGAACTGGAAGCATTTAGGGCTAAAAGAATGTCGGCAGAAGAAGTAGCAGTACCCACTGAAATAGCCACTGATAAAGACAAGCTGGTTGAATTTATCTTTGAAGAAAGGCTTAGGGAATTTGCATTAAGCGGTTACAGATGGTTTGATATGAGAAGGTTATCTGTCGATCCAGAATATAATGACCTGGTAGGCTATACCCACAGGCTATACAATCCGGAAGGAGAGGTTTTGGAGACGTTTATGTTGACCAAGGAACGCTTTGCACTGCGATTTGGAGATGTAGTAACCTCTCAAAATCCAAACCTTATTGAAAATCCATAAGAATGAAATTAATAATAATGAGAAACTATTTTTTAGTATTGATCCTGCTATGCGCTTTGGTAAGTTGTAAACAAAAGGCTGAAAATAAGTGGGACTATACCATTTCAGGTGTAGTACCCATTGGTAAAGGCTTTGATAAGGCCGTGATGTCTTATCCGCTCGATGATAAAGGAGGGCCCTATGCGGCAGATACCACGGCAATTGTAGACGGTACATTCAAATTTGAAGGTAATATTGGCAGACCACAACTGGCAGAGCTCAATTTGATAAATGCAACTATAAATACCCAGGAGGATGCAAGTATGGAAGCTGATGATATGGGGTTAAAGAATGTAGCTCTTTTCTATTTAGACGGAAATATCACAATCACTTTTGATGACGAGGGCATGGCTTCTTATGATGGAGGTGGTGATGAACAATCCGCCTGGCTGCAATGGCAGGAAATGAGTGAAAAAATGAATGAATCATTGAACAGGCCTATAAGTTTAGAAGACATACAGGCACTTGTGGGAAAATTTGTGGAAAAGAACCCAGATCGCTACGTAAGTGTTGATTTAATGGATCTTGTCACTCAAGGGGGGATCCAATATAATCTGGTGCAGCCCATGTATAATGCACTTAGTAAACGTATGAGAAACTCTCCTAAAGTAATTGCCTGGAAGCCTGCACTGGATAAAGCCAAGAAGTACGAATCTGGAGAAATGGAAGCTCCAAATTTTAAAATGAACGACCCGGAAGGTAATCTGGTATCACTTGAATCCTATCGCGGTAAATATGTACTTCTGGATTTTTGGGCTAGTTGGTGCGCACCGTGCAGGGCAGAAAACCCTAACGTTTTGGCCGCTTATGAAAAATATAAGGATGCTAATCTTACCATTCTCGCTGTATCCATTGATAGTGATAAAGACGCCTGGCTTAAAGCCGTAAAAGAAGATAATCTTCCCTGGAAACACGTGAGCGATTTAAAAGGATCGGCCAATGAAGCTGCAAAAGCCTATGGAGTAGGAGCCATTCCCGATAATTTTCTTATAAACCCGGAAGGAAAAATTGTAGCCCGAGGTTTGAGGGGGCAGCTTTTACACGATAAACTTGAAGAATTACTGAAGTAGAAAACTAAAAGATATTGATATGAAAAAATTACTGCTAATCCTTTTAATGTCTGGCTCGGTCTGGGCACAAGGAGAAGATCCAAGTACCTTTAATTACGAGGACTTCAGTCTGCTGCCAAAGGTGGAAGAAAAAGAAGCTTATTATGAAGCCATGTTGCGAGCGTCCAATGACAAAGAGCAGGCGCAGCAAGATGAGTATCTTACTGCCCTGGCCGTCGGTTGGCTGGCCAAGGGAAATGAAGAAAAATATCGGTATTATATGAAAGATAATCCCGAAATATCCTTCGTCAATCTGGTAAATCTTATTTATGCCTTAGAGTATCTGGAAAATGATGAGAAATATGCAAAGCTTGTGGAAAGCGTATCCAATGAAACTATAAAAAAAATAGAAGAAGAAGCAGCTGAAGATGATCTCACAAAAAGCCGGATGCAGGTATTGTTAGAAATCAATGCAATGGCCAATGCTATACTGGGACATGCAGAAGTTGCACAGCAATCCATGGAGCGGGCATCAGCGCTTAAAGGGGATAGGGAATCAAAGTATTTCAAAGACTCAAAAGCAAATTATTACAAACGCTATGCAGCGGTTTTAGTAGCACAGGGGGAGCAGGAAAGAGCCTTGGACACCCTTACTACTGCGGTGAGTAATGCAGATTCAAATCCAGAATCTGTAGCATTATTAAAAGATATTTACACCGCAGTACATGGGAACGGTGAAGATGTGGATGCTCTTGTACAAGCCTTGCAGCAAAAGGCCTATGAACACTGCTATAAAGAAGTAGAAAAAAAATACATTACCAACAGCAATTTACCATTTAACGGAACCATACCCAATCCCGCAGATCCTGACGAAAAGTTGACCATTTTTGAGGCAACCAAGCCTGTTTACGAGATTTCGTTGCCAGATTTAAATGGAAAACCGGTAAATCTTGCAGACTATAAAGGCGATGTTTTGGTAATTGATTCATGGACCACCTTGTGCACACCTTGTGTTGCCGCATTTGCCGGCTTTGATCTTGTGGTAGAAGAGTATAAAGAAGAAGCCTTTCAGCTTTTTGTTATGAATTTGTTTGAACCCCAAAAAACGGTAAAAAGCTTTGTAGGCCGAAAAAACATAGATCTCGATGTATTGCAGGATGAACCTAATACCACTTATCAAATCAGGGCTACTCCTACCAAAATCATTTTTGATCCGCAGGGTAATATTCGCTTTTACAGTTCAGGGTATGCGGGCTCCACCCATAGAGAATACTACAAATTAAAAGCAATGGTAGAAATTGTAAAAAAACGTGCTTCGATTTAATAATCTAATATGTTGATTCAAAGTAAGATAATGATATATAAGTTAAATATTTTTCCTATGCATTTTTCTATAATTCAAAAATTGGCGGGGCATATTTAAGAATATGCTCAAGTAGGCCTGCTTCGACATGATTTCTCGTAAATCATCATAGGGCAATACGAAGACTTAGAACATTTCATCTCGATAATCGAGTAATAAATATTAAAATTTTATACAGATGAGAAAACTCATTTTCACCCTTTTGGTACTAAGTGCATTTAAGCTCTTAGCACAAGAGGAGATTGTAACAAAGAACACATTGCAAAATCTACAGGAGGAAACTAACCAAACCGTTCTACATGATAAAATAGCGGCTTTAGAGAATGGTACAGCAGAAGACCTGAATGTGTTGATCGAATATTATGATCAAGAAGAGAACGACGCAAAAAAAGATGCGATGATCGAAAGGCTTATGGTAAAATACCCGGCCAGTGAATATGCCAGAATGAGACGAATGGTTTCCTTTCTTGATATTACCGGTGCTGAAGCCATGGAAAAGCACCTTAAACCTATGATTGAAAAGTACCCGGGGATAAATCTGGATATGGAAAAAAATCTGGTAGCTGCCGCTTATGCTGAAGAACCAAATGAAGATAAAGTCTTTGAGTACATAAATGCTATAGATGATAAAGTGTTTAGGATTTATGTAGTCGCAAATATACTCGACATTGTTGATCCTATTGATAGTGCTATGGCTCTAGAGATTGCCGATTCTTCATTGAAGGATGCTCAAAACCTAAAGGTAGAAAACCTTAGCAGTACCCTCAAGGTAGATCCTAAGCTTGCCTATTCTTCCTTTATTGCTAAATATGCTAAACTACTTTTCAAAGCGGGAAAAGATCAACAGGCGTACCAATACGTCAAAGAAGCCCTGAGCTGCTTAAATTATAACAGTTCTGGCGAAGCCGAAAATCCGGCAGGTCTTAAGGAATTGTTAGAGATCCGGGCCTTTTTAGCATCAAGCTTAGAGGACAACTATGAGGAGTCATTACCTGTTTTAAGCCAAATGATCAAAGAGGGTAAATTTGAAAAAAAATATATCGATCAGGTGCGTCTGGGCTATGCTTCCTTAAACCCGGACAAAGATGTTGAAGCTTATATCGATTACTTACGTAAACAGTTTACAGATAAGATCAGGTCTGAAGTTAAAGGGCTTATGATTAATGAGCAGGCACCAGATTTTTACGTGACCGATATTGAAGGGAAAAAAGTGACCCTTGAAGATTTTAAAGGTAAAACTATTGTATTAGATTTTTGGGCGACCTGGTGTGGGCCGTGTGTAGAGTCTTTTCCTGCAATGCAATTAGCGGTAGATCGCTATGCCGATGACCCATTAGTCGAATTCTTGTTTATACATACCTGGGAGAACGTTAAAGATCCGCTTAGCGATGCGCAGCAATTTCTTAAAAAGAGGGATTATGACTTTGATCTTTATATGGATACCATAGATCCTGAGACTAATCGTCCGCCGGCAGTTACAGCTTTTGGTGTGGTAGGGATTCCTGCAAAGTTTATTATCGATGGTTGGGGACAAATCCGTTTTAAACTGGAAGGCTTTAATAAATCAGACGAGGAGGCAGCAGAAGAAGTAGTGCAAATGGTTGAGCTTGCCCGTGAATAGTGAAATCCAAAAATAGAGTTATTTAGGAAAATGCTGATTGAAGTCTTTCAAACAGGAAGTTATGGTCAGCATTCCTGTCATACTCTCTTATGGCTAGCTTTTTGCGATAATACTCGTTTAATTTGGTCTTATCAAATCATCATTCGTTAAGTTTAAAATAGTCCATATAGTATGGATATAATGAGCTCTAATTATCAAAACAAACCCCTTTTAAAACAAAATATATGAAACCTACATTTCTTTTTTTGACCCTTAGCATGTTCGCATTTATGGGTTTTTCGCAAGAGGAATATCCCGTGAAATGGAAACAAAGCAGCGAGGCTATTGATGAATTAACCTATAGTGTACAATTTGAAGCTCAGATAGATGAGCCTTACCATATTTATCCTCAGGGAGCAAATTCTGGAGGAATGGGGATGCCTACGCGATTCCTTTTTGACGAAAACCCTAATCTTATCATCATTGGGTCTACCGAAGAAAAAGGTGTTGAAGAATCTAAAAGTAAACCAAAATCCTACTACAAGAAGAAGGTAAAGTTTACTCAAGTAGTAAAGTTGAAGGAGCATACCGAGACTACCTTTAAAGCTACCGTCAGGTTTATGGCGTGTACCAAACAAATGTGTTTGCTTCCGGCCTCAAAAGAGTTCAAGATAATTTTGGGTCAATAAAGATCCATAAGGGTGATTATAATTTCATCCTAATATTAAATACTAAATATTATGAAAACGAAACTTTGTATGCTGTTGCTATTTGTGACAGCTTTTGTACAGGCACAAATTTTTGAACCGGTTACATGGGAAACCGCTGTGAAAAAGATATCAGATACAGAATATGAGTTATCAGCGACTGCCAAAATTGAATCAGGATGGCATCTCTATTCACAGTCTGTTCCCGAAGGCGGCCCCGTGGCCACCAGTTTTTCTTTTGAAGGGAATAGTAATTACCTTAAAAAAGGCAACACCACTGAAGAAGCAGGTCATACCATAAACGATCCTATTTTTGAAATGAAAATAAAATATTTTGCAGATAAAACAACCTTTAAGCAACGGGTGAAGATTCGTAATACCGACGCTTTCCAAATAAAAGGTACTGTTACCTTTATGGTGTGCGATGATAGCAGATGTTTACCCCCTTCAAGTGTAGACTTAGTATTCAACATAAACTAAATTTTCATGCTAAAAACAGGAAGGCTATTCCAGGCGTCATTACTACTATTTCTTTTATTTACAGTAACAGGAGGTGCTCAAATATTAAATCCGGTAAAATGGTCTACTACTACCGAAAAAATATCGGATACTGAATATTATTTAGTAGCAAAAGCTATCCTGGAAGATGGATGGCATTTATATTCTCAAAACGTACCGGATGGCGGTCCCGTTGCCACCACATTTATCTATGATGATAGTGAAGGCAATTTTAGGATTGTGGGCAATACACAGGAAGAGGATGGGATTGTGGTTGAGGACCCGGTCTTTGAAATGGAAATAAAATACTTTGCAAAAAGCGTAATATTTAAGCAGAAAATTGAATTGACTGGCGAAGTGAAAACTATTCAGGCATTTGTAGAATTTATGGTTTGTGATAATACACGTTGCTTACCTCCCGGTGAAGAAGAATTGATTTTTAATCTTTTAGAACAGACATCTGCGGAAACCGTTACGGGTTCAACCAAATCAGCAAATGACCTGTCTCAGGAAAAAGAGCCGGAATCATCCCGTGATTTATTCACGATTTTTATCCTGAGTTTTTTAGGTGGTTTTGCAGCGTTGCTGACGCCCTGTGTGTTCCC
>NZ_JAKHSK010000040.1 GCF_023499215.1 Zunongwangia pacifica | reverse complement strand
GTAGGTAACGACTTAAGGTGGTTATAGCGACGGGGCTCACCTCTTCCCATTCCGAACAGAGCAGTTAAGCCCGTTAGCGCAGATGGTACTACTATCTTGTGGGAGAGTATGTCGCCGCCTTGCTTTTTAAAACCCTTACCAGAACTGGTAAGGGTTTTTTTTGTTTTTAGAAAGGTTTGGGAATAAATAGAGAAACCAACACCATCTTTTTCTAAACCTTAGACAACAAAGAAAAAAGCGTCCCTGGTGTATGGCCAGACCAGCGTTTGACTTCCTTTATAAAATGATTCTGGTCGAAATACCCATAATGAAAAAAGTCAGGGGTAAACCCTGTCTTCTGAATATGCCGAATGGCCAGTCTACAGCGAATCATCGACTGAATTTGTTTTGGGGGAAGCCCTGCATATTGTAGGGTAATCCGTTGAAGGTGTCGCTGGCTTACGCTTAATTCTTTGGCCAAACAATAAGCAGTGGTGGTATAGTGTTGTTGGTTAATAATTAAATCTAAAAATTGGTTCCATAAGCAATATCCATTTTTAGGAGTATCACCGGCAAGTTGACTTATTTGCCTGGTCAGGGAAGGAATAAAAATGTCTAAGTTGACTTCATTAAAAAACGGCGTCAACCAATTAGAACCAGGAAGGATATCCTCCTGTAAAATAATTTTATTGGTCAGTAATTTTGTCTCTTCTTTAAAGATCGGCAGCGTGCTCCCAAATTGAAAAGTCACCCCAAAAGCCAGGTTTCCCTCTGGATGCAGGTATTCTGCAAAATTAGTTCTCGGCCCCAGTATTCGCGTATCTTTGATGAGGAGAGCTCCACTACTGTTATCTTTTACCGTATACGGCATCCCCAGGGTAAACACCCAATTTACATAAGGGTACGCAAAAATATATTCAGTAAGGTTTTTATCTTCAGTACTTAAATCCAACAGCCAGTAATACCTAACCAGGTTTTGTAAATGCTTCGGTGGTGAAAATAGCTGGTACATTTTATAGGTGCAATTCCGATTTTAGTTGAACCAAATCCCCTAATAGTTTTGTTTGTTGCACGTGACTTTCCAAATTCATTTCTTTGGCTATTCGGTGAACTTCCAAATTTAGGGTATCTATTTCTGTTTTTCGGTTATTTCTAATATCCTGTAAGGTAGAAATAAATTGCCCATCAGACATTTTGCTAATTGAAATTACCTGTTCTTCAATTTCCCTTGCAGTTAAAGCAATCCCTTTTTCCGTAGATATGGCTACACATTCCCGAATAATGTTCTTGGCCATAGAAAAAACTTTTGGATCTCGATAGAAAATACCGTTATCGACTTCTAACAACGGACAAATGGAATTAAATACACAATTGGCAATGGCCTTTTTCCAGATGATTTTATCTATATTTTCCTCCGCTTCAAACCTAAAATCAGGCGTATTCAAAGTGTCGACAATGCTATTTAAAAATGTAAGGTTTTGCTTGACGATTCCGATAGGGGAAGGGGCAACCGGTTTATAGCTGACTTCATTTTCAAGCACATTTTGGCTGGTAGCAAACAGCACACAGCGATAGATTTCCTTAAAATTATGCTCAATAAAAGGCTGTTCTATCCCTAAGCCATTTTGTAGAATAACGATTGGCGTATGCGATGCTTTATCCTTTAGCTTTTCAGCTAAGGCTTTATTGCCAAAAGATTTAGTAGTCAGCATAATGATTCCTTCAAAAGCCGAAAAATTACACAGGGAATTGAACCTTATATCGGCGGTTAGCATTTCACCAGTTTTCAGTCGTAAAGTTATTTTTTCGGTATAAGTACGTCCATCATCAACACTCCCACGAATGAGCTCCACCTTTTTTCCGTTTTTGGTTAAACACACCGCAAGAGCTTTCCCAATCGCTCCGGCACCAATAATATACAGTTTCATATTCGCAGGATTAATGATCTTCAAATTACGGTAAAAAGCACTTTTTTAAATAGTACAAGTTGGACATTTCCCTTCAATGTCTATCTTTTACTATCACAGTGTATCGCATTTAGTCAATTTTGTTCAAAACAAAAACAATGGATACTCAAGATACCGTTTCAAGAGAAGCATTTCCCAGTTCCTCTAAATATTACCTGACCACAGATAGCGGACTCAAAATTCCTTTTCGGAAAATAAAGCAGGAAAAAACTACCGTCAATAGCACTCAAAAAGACACTTCAAATCCTGATATTATCCTTTATGATACCAGTGGAGTTTATACTGACCCAAAAATAGCTATCGATTTATCTAAAGGGCTTCCCGAAGTAAGGTACTGGTTAAAAGAAGACGAAGAATTAACAAACTTGCCCCGCCTTTCTTCTGACTATGGAAATGTTCGTTTAGAGGATGCGAGCTTAAATCATTTACGCTTTCCCAACCTGGAGAAACCCCGAAAAACCAAAAGAGAATCCCATACCCAGATGTATTATGCCAAACAGGGAATCATCACTCCTGAAATGGAATATATCGCCGCCAGGGAAAACCAAATGATGAATGATTACGCACAGCATCCCGGTAAAGATTGGGGTGCTAATATTCGGCAAAAAATAACCCCTGAATTTGTTCGGGAAGAAGTAGCCAAAGGAAGGGCGATTATTCCCGCCAATATCAATCATCCGGAATTAGAACCGATGATTATTGGCCGTAACTTTTTGACCAAAGTCAATGCCAATATCGGAAATTCAGTAGTAACCTCTTCGATTGCTGAAGAAGTTGAAAAAGCAGTTTGGGCTTGTCGTTGGGGAGCAGATACCATTATGGATCTTTCCACCGGCGCCAATATTCACGAAACCCGGGAATGGGTCATTCGAAATTGTCCCGTGCCCTTAGGAACCGTTCCGATATATCAAGCCTTGGAAAAAGTAAATGGCGATCCCGTAAAACTCACCTGGGAACTATTTAAAGATACATTAATTGAACAAGCAGAACAGGGCGTCGATTATTTTACGTTGCACGCCGGGGTTTTATTGCGTTATATTCCGTTAACCGCTTCCCGATTAACAGGCATTGTTTCCCGTGGAGGAAGTATTATGGCCAAGTGGTGCCTGGCGCATCATCAAGAGAATTTTATTTATGAGCATTTTGCGGAACTGTGTGAAATCCTCAACAAATATGATGTTTCTATTTCCCTGGGCGATGGCTTACGACCGGGAAGTATTGCAGATGCCAACGATAAAGCGCAATTTGCAGAACTGGAAACCCTGGGAGAACTTACCAAAATGGCCCGGGGACATAACGTACAGGTAATGATTGAAGGCCCGGGGCACGTGCCAATGCAGCTCATCAAAGAAAATGTAGATAAACAACTAGAACTTACCCACGAAGCCCCGTTTTATACGCTGGGCCCACTAACTACCGATATTGCGCCCGGTTACGATCATATCACCAGCGCTATAGGAGCCGCATTAATCGGTTGGTTTGGAACAGCAATGTTGTGTTATGTCACCCCAAAAGAACATTTGGGACTTCCCAACAAAGAAGACGTAAAAGAAGGATTAATTGCCTATAAAATTGCCGCACACGCAGCAGATTTAGCAAAAGGATTTCCTGCCGCCCAGTACCGGGATGATGCCCTGAGTAAAGCCCGTTTTGAGTTTCGATGGGAAGATCAGTTTAATTTATCGCTCGATCCTTATACGGCCCGGGAGTATCACGATGAAACCTTACCGGCAGAAGGCGCTAAAATCGCCCATTTTTGCAGTATGTGCGGTCCAAAATTTTGTTCGATGAAAATTACCCAGGAAATCAGGAATATGGCAGCAGAAAAAGATACTGATGAAAACACCATTATTGAAAAAGGATTAGAAGAAAAAGCCGATGAATTTAACCAAAAAGGATCTTCCATTTACCTATAAAGCAGCCTAAAATAATTCCCATTGTCTTTTTAGAAAACTTAATCCCATAGCTTATGATGAAATCATCCAGAATCCACTATATCACTCAAGATATGCCCAATAAAACCCATCAGCAATTAGCCTTGGAAGCCTGTCAGGCCGGAGTCAATCTGGTACAACTTCGCCTAAAAGAAAAGGAAAAAGGGGAAATGCTTAAAATTGCTTTAGAAACCCAGAAAATCTGTAAGCAGTTTAAGGCCAAATTGGTCATTAATGATCATTTAGACCTTGCCCTGGCAATTGATGCAGACGGCGTACATTTAGGAAACGATGATCTTGATCACGAAATTGCGAGAACGGAATTTGGAAAAAACAAAATAATCGGGGCTACAGCTTATACTGAAACCGAAGCGCTGTACCATCAACAACGCGGCATTGCCGATTATATGGGATTGGGAACCTTTAGAAAAACCCGAACAAAACCAGAGATTAGAAACTTTCTTTCCCTACAGCAAATAAAAAGCTTGATCGATCAACAAAAGCAACTAGATCATCATCCCATTCCTTTATTGGTGATCGGGGGAGTGAAGATTTCTGATATAAAACCCTTATTATCGGCAGGTGTTTATGGTATTGCCATAGCCTCGCTGATCAATGAAAGTGAAGATAAAAAGTCGATATACAGAACTATTCAAAATATATTTCAAGAGTCGGGTATAGATTTGAATAACTGAAAATTTATAATGTCGCGAAAAATGAAAGCACTCATCATTAATACAGACAAGAATCAACTGAATGTTCCGCTAATAACCGATTTTATTTCCCAAACCTATTGGGCAAAAGGGCGCACGCTCCAACAAGTCCAAAAAGCCATAGCAAATTCGTTGAATTTCGGGGTTTATCTGGAAGGCAGGCAAATAGGCTACGCCCGGGTGGTCACCGATTTTACCATAATCGCTTATCTAATGGATGTGTTTATCCTGGAAAGCGAACGCGGAAAAGGCTATTCCAAAAAGTTAATGGAATACATTCTAAATCATCCCGAACTACAACAAGTGGAAAACTGGAAGCTAAACACCAAAGATGCCCACGGCCTGTATCAACAATTCGGATTTAAAGAAGTTGTAGACCCGAAAAAAATGATGGAGCGTAAGCTAAACCACTAAAATCTTTACCAGCAAGATCATAGCGACCAGATGGAAATTTCATTTTGTGAAAATTGAGATTGTGAATTCAAAAACCAGAAAGTTTGTAAACCTGAAGGTGGATATAAAAACCAGCGTTAAGATTTAAAAAGAATAAACTCCCGGTTGTATTTAAAACAATTGAGTATTAAATTTATAATGTCAAGTATTTTGTTTTATTTACTTGACAAATGATTAGTATTCATTACTTTAATGGGAGTAGCACAGAACATACAGAAGCAAATCAGTAAGTTAGCTGACGGGGTCACGTTTAAATATGAGCAGTTGGATATTAACCCACAGCAGTTTTTGGCAGCAGCCAAAGCCATTGAACGGCTAATTGCCAAAGGTGTTATTAAAAGAGTTTCTACAGGTGTATTTTATAAACCCAAGAAAACCGTTTTTGGCGAACTAAAGCCCAGTGAAGAAGAAATTTTAAAGCCTTATCTGTTTAAGAAAGGCAAACGTATTGCTTATATTACAGGAACTTCATTGTACAACCGTTTGGGATTAACAACCCAAGTTCCTAAAAGTATGAAAGTTGCAAGTAGGGATAAACGAATTACTGTTTCAAACGGTAACGTAAAAGCAAGTCCCGTAAAAAGTTATGTGGAAGTAACCGATAAGAATTTTTATTTATTGCAATTGTTGGAGGTATTAAAGGATTTCAAAAAAAATCCTGATTTAGATAAAAGTTCGGCAATTAAAATCCTTTCCAATAAACTGAAAGAGCTCAACCCCACAGAAACAGAACTTTTAATAAAATGCGGTTTAGCCTATCCGCCACGAGTACGGGGTTTTCTTGGTGCGTTATTGGAAAGCATAAAAACGGAAAGTGATTTAACGGCAATAAAAGCAAGTTTAAACCCACTTTCAGAATACGAGTATGGCATTGATAACAAGCAATTATCAACTGTAGAAAATTGGAACATCAAATGAAGTTACACGAAAATAAAGAACTGTTTCAAGATGCCGTAATGGCTACTGCACAACAAATGGGCATACCAGAAATTTATGTAGAAAGCACCGATCAGATAAACCATTTTTCGCCATTTCCCTGCCAATAAACTCCGGATTTTACACTGGCAAAACAATAAAAGCTTGATCATCAACTCTCTTCTAACGGGTTGTTGATCGAGTTTTTTTTGATTTTAAGGGAAACCGTAAGGAAGTTTGTGCGTTTTTGGTTAGATTTATAATTGTTTATAGCACTGGTTGTTGTGTTATAAGTAGCTATCCTACATTTGAATCAACTAACTCTCGAATTTTGTCTAAATATGATTTAGCTACTTTAGCCTTTTTTGGACTAACGTGATAATTTCTGTATCTACAAGTTCGACACATATCGTGAAGTGACCGATATAAATTACCAGCTCCCTTAATTCTTTGTTCTACTAATTTTATAGTTGATTGATGCTTGGATATTTTAGTTCCTTCTTTTAATTGTTTTGAGAAATATTGTTCAAAACTAGAATAAGTAAAAGCTTCATCATCGCTAAATGGAAAAATCTCTTCTTGAACTAAATGTAAAGCAGAATAAAAAGCTGTTGTAACTACCCAATCGTAAAATCTACCGTCTGATAATAAAAACTCACAGACTTCATAATTATGTTCTGAATGAGTTTTAGGCTTCACCTTTATTAATTTTATAATCCATAAAAAATCCGTCAGAAGCTAACAAATTTTTATTAAAGGTTTCTTCTTCTCTGTCTGAAAACATAAACATTACATTGTAATATTTATCATCCATTACCTGCTCTTCAATAGTTGCGGCAAAATTATAAGAAACCAAAAACTCTTCTGAAATGAATTCATCTTCAGGTAAAGTTACAAGGATTACAAAATCGTTAAATGCATTAATTTTTAAATGAGCTGATACAGGATTGAAATTATTTTTTCTCAAAAAAGTCAACATAGATTCTGTGAAGTTTGCTGACTTTTCTATATTCTCATTCAATTTATCTACAAAAATTTGTTTTTTTTCTTTTACACCAACTTCTTTTCCCTTTAGAAAGGCATCTATAACATCATCGTTAGTGAAGATGGTATTTTTATCTACAGATACCTCCCAAATATTTGAAGATTTATTAAAAGTATCTTGATTTGTTGGAGTTGTTACTGACATAGTTTCTTGACTGCAAAAGTACAATTATTGTTAATAACTAGTATATAAATTTAAATTATTTTTCGTATTAACCAAACGAAAATAAAAAAACGTAGGTTAATCAAAGTATATATAAATTAGCTGATGTCTTAAATTCTATTTGTATTGTTTCCTTTATGAACGCCTTTTTAGTCGGAAAAGTATGTGTGTACTTACACTTTAAATTTCATACATAAGCCCATTGTAGTAACTTGGAAACAACCTAAGCTTCCGATTTTTAAACCGAAAAAAACGATAAAAGCTTGATCATCAACTCTCTTCTAACGGGTTGTTTATCGAGTTTTTTTTTGATTTTAAGGGAAACCGTAAGGAAGTTTGTGGGTTTTTGGTTAGATTTATAAATGACAAATAAACAGTGTGATAGGTTTATGATTGTTGAACAAACTATATAAACTAACCAATTATGGCAACAAACCCAAAAGATGGAAAACTACTTTACCATCTAACAGCATTAGATAATATAGAGTCTATTTTGGAAAAAGGATTACTGCCAAGAGAAAAAATAGATTTTGATTTCTTAGATGTTGCTGATAAAGAAATTTTAAAAGATAGAAAAAAGTTTGATTTGAGTGAGTACACTCCTTTTCATTTTTTTTGTCCAACTCCATTTTCAGGAGCAGCACAAATAGCTCAAGAAGATTCTGAATTTGTTTACATTGCTATAACAAGAAAATTAGCCGAATCTAATAAATTTAAAATCGTTCCAAGGCATCCTTTAAATTTTGACGGGAACCCTTTGGAATGGGGAGAAGGAATTGAAACTATTGATTGGGGGTTAATGGAGAAACGGGTTTACTCTGATTATGATTGCCGAGAAGCTTGTATGGCAGAATCATTATTTAAGGGAACAATATTACCTAAACATTTTAATTGTATTTTTGTAAAAAATGAAGAGGTGAAATCAGAAATTATTTCTATTTTAAAGCGAAAGAATTTATCGATTAACGTAAATGTAAACAAATGGTTTTTTGTGAACAGATGATAAAGTACACGAGTGGAAACATATTAGACGCTAAAACCAAGGCTATCGTTAATACTGTAAACTGTGAAGGTTTTATGGGGAAAGGTATTGCTTATCAATTTAAGTTAAGATTTCCAGAAAATAATGAAGAATATGTTAAGAGATGTAATTCAAATCAATTTAATATTGGAGATATTTTAATGTTTGAGGAGGATGGGAAGACAATAATGAATTTTCCAACTAAAGATAAATGGAGAAAAAAATCTGAATATACTTTTATAGAGAAAGGTCTTTTGACCTTAAAAAAACTGTTAATTGAAAATAATATAGATTCTATCTCAATTCCACCTTTAGGATGTGGGAATGGAGGTCTAAAGTGGCCTAATGTAAAAAAGATGATAGAAGATGAATTTCAAGAAATTTCTCGTGACATTGAGATTATAATATATGAACCTTTATTTGACAATAGAACAAGTTATAAAAACAAGGTAAAAAAGGCTCCTACATTATCGAGTTCTCATTTACTTTTAATGAAGTTTAAAATGAATTTAGTAAAGTTCAATAAAGTTAGACTACAAAAAACTGCTTTTCTTAATAATATAATTTCGAATCAAGATTACTTTAAATTTCAAGGACAAAATTTTGGACCTTACGCACATTCTATTGATGTTTTGAGTAGAGATATTAAGGAGTTCCAAAATCATTATGGAATTAATACAAAAGAAGCATTTAACAAAGGCTATGAAACCTTAATAAGTAAAAATTTTAATTCTAAAATTGAGAACTTTAATTGTTCACTTGATAAGACGTTATCGATAGTGAATTCTATTGATACTGACCTAGAACTTGAATTGTTAACCACAGTGCTTTTTATTATTAAAAATAATTCAGAATTAAATCTTAAGAATATTGTTGAGCAAGTTCATAGTTGGAATGAACATAAAAAGGCATCTTTTAACTCAAATAATATAGAAATGGCTTTAGAAAAATTGATGAAATTGGCGTTAGTGAAAAAAACTTTGTACAATACATTTGAATTATCTGCGATTAAAAGTACTACTTCTTTCAATAGCTTTAAATAATTGCTTTTTCTTACTCATTTTTAGAAATCTTTTTTGATTCGATTTGCTAGTTTAGTTACTGGAACAAGAAAATTATCATATTTAAAAACATTGCTCCAAAACTCGCTACTACCAAAAAAACTCATCCAAGAATAACCCTCCTTCCAACAAAACTTCTCTAGCATACCGGTTCCTATCAGGAAATCAATGGAACGAATAATGCGCTCCGTCCTTTGGTATCAAACACCGATCAGATAAACCATTTTTCGCCATTTCTTTGCGAATAAACTCCCGATCTTCCGTACACGGACTCACCGCTTCCAGATGCGTGATGATGATGGTGATTTCAGGAAAAGTAGCTGCAAGGGAGTTAAGGTGTTCCACCGACATTGTTACCGGTTCCCCAATCGCAAAAGTGGCTGCTCCACCGGCTACGACTACATACCTTGGTTGGTACGTACCAATGCTCGATTTCACAGCATCACACCAAATAGTATCCCCTGCAAAATAGATACTTTCATTTTTAGAAGAACATACAAATCCATTCACCACGCCCATTTTTTCCTCTATGGCACCTGTACCGTGTTTGCCTTCCGTAAGTACGATTTCAATCCCTTTAAAATGGATGGATGAAGCTACGGGAATGACCTTGGTAAAACCATAAGCCACAATCGTTTTTGCAATGATTTCAGGACAAATGATGGGAAGCTTTTTATCCAAAAGTTGAACCGCTGCCGCATCCCAGTGATCGGGATGAAGATGGGTAACCACTACGGCATCTAACTCCTGAAGCTGTTTTCTCAATGCTTTACCCGAAAAAGGCAAGTCAACCAACGGATTTGCTCGGGGATCTTCGGTATACGGAAAAGCCCCAAACGATGATTTTTCCCCCAACATAGGATCCACTAAAAATTTGATGTTGTCAATGCTCACTAAAACCGTAGCATTGCGCCATAACTGAAATTCCATAACTATCGCATTTAATGCTTCCGCCAAAACTGAAAACAGCCGATTTACCCAGAGCTTTTTTACTTAATTATCGCTAAATTAGAACGTCGCTAGCGGATCTTAAAGAAGTTTACTTTCAGGTAACCCATTTCATCCCTCATTGAGGGGTAATTCTCTTAGATTTATCGCGAGATTGAAAAAATGTTTTCCAATCCATCCTTTTGGGGTTGCCCTGGGATCTTAACTTTTGAATGATGAATTATACCGAATTTGAACAATGTGGATTAAAACGCAGTATGGAGGTACTGTCAGGAAAATGGAAACCCTTGATTTTGCACCATCTCTTTCACGAGAAAGAAATACGCTTTATCGAATTATGGCGTAAAATGCCGCGGGTTTCCAAAAAAGTGCTGCTGGAGCAATTACAACAAATGCAGGAACATCGTATTGTAGAGCGAATAGAACGAAATGATTTTCCGCCACAAGTTGCTTATCGACTTCATCCAGATACAAAATCTTTAGGGCCCGCCTTGCAAATGTTGGAGGCTTGGGGGAAAAGCCGATAGTTTCAACGTTATAATTAGGATGCATCATTTAATATATTTTTCTAACACCTCTTAGCGTTATGATAAAGAGGAGGGTTTGGTGAAGGCGTGTAAAAAAACAGAAAGCTTTCTTTTCTTAGTTTGAAGATTAGCGCCCTTATCCTTAAATTTAATCTGGGAATTGCCGAGCTTCACTTGGGGTCATCGTTCCGGTATGGAGGTTTTGGGAATTCGTAAAAGGAAAAAAATGAAGGGGAAAAAATGGTTAAAAATAGGAGGGATCGTAGCGCTTATTGTGCTGATAATGATGGGTATATTTGTTTGGCGACTTGCAGGACAACCGTACTACCGTATGAGCTTACTGGGGACCGACTATATCGAAAATGCAGCTGAACTGAGCTATGCGAACCAACATCTTGACGATAAGCTGATCCTGATTAAAAAATACAAGTATTCTAAAGATATAATGCTCCTGGGCTTTGGTGGCGGCGGAAGTACAACCAATGACTATTTTGCATACGGAGTGGCCGATAGCGATAAAAATATCCTATTAGAACCCAAATATCAGTTTATATCCTCAAAAGCAAATTCTAAAAAGGAAGTGATTATCTACGGACTTCCTTATGTGGTGAATGGGGATGAAAAAAGAATGTTTTATAAGATGGTTGATGGAAACTTGATCGCGATTCAAGAAAAAGAGAGTTGGTAATCAGTTTCGGCATTCAAACATATCGCATAAAATACCAACTCCCAATCAACCTCATTCTTTCATCTTAAAAAGCCGTTGTCTTTCTACGGGGAAATAGCGTTTCCCCTTGAAATTGGGAGGCGTGGACATCATTTTTAGGGGCGGATAAAAACCTTCGCCGGTGCTTAATTTCAGGATGGTTTTGCCGTTAAAAAGCGTATGGATTTCATCCTGGCTATTGATGAAAATGGGCTGTTCTACCCAGGTTTCGACGGGATAGGCGGTTGGTTTAATTAATATGGAATGATTGCCTTCCGCAAGCGGAAAATTATAAATATGGCGCTCTTTTTCCCCAACGGCTACCCAAAGGCTATCGCTTTTTTCCAGGCGTAGGCGTTGCACACTATCGTTTTCTTTTTGGAAAGCTTCAGCAGAAACAAAATTTGAGCTTGCAAAGGTTTTTCCGGTTTGTAGCTGGAGGTGTTTAGCGTCCATATTCTTTAAATAAACCTGTATTTTTTCAGAAGAAGTTTCCGCGTTATAGGCAAATACCTTTATTTCATCCTGATCGGGATTGGTGGTGGCATAAGCCGTATCGTTTTTAACCTTAAAATCGCCTACTAAATAAGTGGCCACCTGGTCGCGCAACGAATCGGGTCGCGTAGCGATAAACTGATGGTACTTGGCGTTGAATGCCAACTGGAAAGGAAAATCTTTATTTTGACTTTTAAAAAAGCCGTGGTACTTGCCGTACTTTTTCCGTTCCGCATTAAACTTTTCAAAGCGTTTTTGGTCGGCGGTTTTTTGCTGTTGTACCCGTTCTTTTTGGGCCGCAATCGCTTCAGAATAATCGATAGGTTGGGCGAGTTTTTGGGCAATTTCCGGCGGTAATTTTTTTTCAATCGCTTGTAGGTTTCGTTCATTTGTTACCGGTTGACTATCAAAAGTTATAAAATTCAGGCTTCCGGAATCGGTTAAAACAGCCTCAAATTTTCCCGGTTGCACCTCGCTGGGTAACTCATCGAATACGAGCTGCAGCGTGTCGCCCGTAACCGACCATTTTCCCCGTAGGTCTTTATCGACCGCGCCATACACCTGTTGCCACGAAAAACGCTGCGACGGTAAAATATGCAACTGCTCGGCATACTCCATTTTCGTGTAGTAATACGAGCCTATAAAATCACTGGTTTGCGCCCCGGCAACAACAGAACACAACAGTAGTATCGCGATGATGGTTTTTTGAATATTCATATCAATTTTATTTTTTTTAGGTCTGTAATAAATCATCCTGAGTTCAGTCGAAATGTTGAGTCAGGTTTTATCTCAATATTCTATTTTTTCAATATGGTATGAGATTCCGGATCAATTCCGATAGCTATCGGAACGGAATGACGAAAACAACGAATGATTACAAGTAACGATTCATCAGTTTTCTTTTTAATTTGAGTTCATTTTGGATCATTGAGTGAATTTTCAAGGAAAATTTGTATCGAAATGCTACCAAAATGGAAACTTCAACACAACATCTTTTGCAAAGATTTTACTCAGTCTCCGAAATTTTCTTAGATCGAACTCAGGTTTTTAATCCCTTATTAAGGGTTTAATTCCCCGAAGCTTGCCTCGCCAGCAGGCATTTTGGATCATTGAGTGAATTTTCAAGGAAAATTTGTATCGAAATGCTACTAAAATGGAAACTTCGACACAACATCTTTTGCAAAGATTTTACTCCGTCTCTAAAATTTTCTTAGATCGAACTCAGGTTTTTAATCCCTTATTAAGGGTTTAATTCCCCGAAGCTTGCCTCGAAATTATAAAAAAGTTTTTCCGATTCATACTTCGCGGGCTTGCCCCGAGGTTCTTGATTACTTCGGAACATCGATGATTTCTCTGGTTTTTATGGGTAACAGTTGGCCGTTTCTATCCATAAATTGCCAAAGACCGTCCTTTTTAAAAGCGATGGGAAAGCTGAAATTTGAGGTTTCCCGGTACACATTCAGCCGTTGGTTTAAATAAATATCATATTTGGGCGGCAGCAGCTCTTTTCCTTCCGCTGTAATAATTCCGAAGCTATTGTCGAGCATCGTTAAAAATCCGTTGCCATTTTCTTCCTCAAAAACTTGCTGAAAACGCGCCGGCACCACGATTTTCCCTTCCAGATTAGCAAATCCTTTCCGCATTTTGCCGGTAGCCGTGTCTTTTTTAAACAAAGGCAGGTAATGTTCGTTCTCAAATTTCTGTAAATAGTCGTCTTCCCGGCTATCGTAAGTCACGGGAACAATCAGTTTTCCTTCCGCATTGGCATAACCAAAATGTAACCGGTTAGCCTCTTGTTGGGCGACCAGGTAATTTCCGTTTTTTAAAGGTTTAATAAGCGAATAGCCTTCGGTTAGCAGCTTTTGCTTTTTGTAATCGTACAAATAAGTTTTTCCGTTTTTTTGCACGGTGAGCAACCAATGGTTTTCGTCTTTGCTCATTTCGGTAAACGGAAGCGGTTCTTGCGTATTCGTTTCCGCATTAAAAAGTGCATACCCGTTTTCATTGTGCTTCAACACAAAATACGGGTCGTCCATTTGCTCAATATGAGCATAGGAAATCGGTAACACCTCGTTTCCTTCCGCATCAAAAAGGCCGGCCAGTGTTCGATGATTTTCGGTCTCTTTTTCTACCCGAATCAGCTGATGTTTTTGGTTAAACATCCGAATATAGTTGTACTCGATGGGAATAATCAATTGTTCTTTTTCTAAATCGTAAACCCCCTGAGCGCCATAATTTTCTTGTGATAAAATAACTTTATGATGCGCTTGTAATTCGATTTTGGCATAATCTCCCGGGATTATTTTATCTGAATGAAGCAAGTATAATTGGTCTTTTCCGTCATTTTCCAAACGGATTAATCCTACGGGTTTGTCCTCAAAACGATAGGACTGGCGGTCGTTAAAAAATTCGACCCGATCGTATTTTGGAGGCACGATTTTACCCGTTTTAGGAACATAAAATCCGTATTTTCCGTTGGTTCTCGTTTTAAAAATCGGCATCAATTGGTCGGGGCCGGTGCGTATTTCACTTAAATCGATCCAATCGTAAGTATTGGGCAGCAATTGCTTATTTTGCTTATCCAGCAGCCCTAATTTGTCGTCTTTTTTGCTGATGAAATAATCCCCCCGAACCATCAACCGATTTTTATAGGTAGGCGGAATAATGACATTGCCCAGCGTATCGATAATGCCGTAATTGCCGTCTTTTTCTACGGAAAAATAGGCGCCCGACTGAAAGGTGGAATACGGATTGTAAATCGCCGAATATTCAAACGGAACGATTTGTTCGCCGTTGCGGTTAAACAATCCAAAAAGTGCTTCCGCATTGGGAGATTTTCCCGCTTTTGAAGCGATTAAATGTCCGTTTTCGATCTGCAGGCGTTTATATTCTGGGCCGGCAAATTCTTGTTGCTTCGGAAGGTTGAAAACCACCTGTTCTCCGTTTTTTCTGAAGGCGGCCACTCACTCGTCGCTGCGCATATTTACGTGTTGATGCTCGTAACGGAAAGGCGCTAAAACTTCATTTTTAAAATTGATCACGCCCCATTTTCCATCTTTTTTGGCATACAAATAATCTGATTTTCGTCCGCAACCGCTGCAATAATCAAATTGGTCATATTCAAAAGGAATTTTAATTTTTTCTGTTTCCGCATCGTAAACGCCCCATTTTTCATTCTTTTTTACATCAAAAAGATGCCGATTGAGCACCATCACATCTTCAAATTCCAACGGCACCAAAAATTGCCCCCAGGAATCGGCAAAAGTCTTTTTACCCTGGTCTTCAATTTGAAGGTAACGCCCAAAAACAAAGCTTATTTTTTCATAATTTGGCGGAATAACCCATTCACCGGTTTCGTTGAGCATTCCCGATTTTCCGTTGGCTACCTGAACGATATACATTCGCTTATTTTCGTTTTCGTAAGAACGTTCCATCCCGTTGCTGGTGGGCACCACGCTGTCTAGCGGATGAAAATCCTGAACGATGGTGGTAAAAGCGCGCCGGCCGTTTTTGGTGATGTAAAAATGACTGCTGTCTTTTTCTACCCGGGCAATTCCCTGAAAAAAGGGCGTGCTTTTGGGGTAAATCACCGTATCGATTACTGCTTGGGTGGCGGCATCTGAATTTTTTTCGGCGACATTTTTAGACGTATCGCAGGCATTTAAAAAACAGATAAGGCTTAGCAGCAGCAGGCGATGTATACTAGTGTTGTAGGTGCTCATTTTTTAAGGCTTTTATGGATTAATGCTGAAAAGCGGCATTCCTTGTTCAGCTTTTCAGCAGTGCTCTTTTTGCCATTACAAAGCAAGCAAAATCTAACGGGAACGCACCCCCTGTATTCCGTGAAAAATATGCTAAAGTTTAGCCAATGGGAGTAATTGGTGGCTTTTGAGGTTCATTTTTAGGAGGTTGGCCTTGCCTAAAATGATATCGCAGCGTTACGTAAAATAGTTCTTATTACGAACTATAGTTTTGTTTGGTATAATTTATCGCGGCTTAAGAGAAACACCTTGTCGTTTAGCAAGAAAAGTCCGTAAGCATCAAACACAAAAGTTTTCCCGTTGGCCAACAGAAAGGGCGAGAGTTTTCCCTGCGCATCGATGGAAAATAGGGGCGCTTTCGTTTTTTTATCCTGAAAACTTTCGGCAGTGGTGAGCAGCAAGCGGTGGTCGTTCGTATATTCTAAATTCGAAATATTGGCGCCGCTTCCCAACACTGCGGTATCTATCTGTTCCCAGGTTTTTCCGCCGTCGGTGGTTTTTAAAAGCAGGCCTTGCAACCCGGAAATATAACCTTCTTTTTTGGTGGTAAAGGCGATGGAATTTAAAGATTCTCCTTCTTTTCCGCTACGCAACGGGCGCCAATTGTTGCCCTGGTTGGTACTTTCGTACACATTTCCTGTAAACGAAAGGATCCTGATGGTGTTATCGGGAAAAATAAACACATCGCTTAGGGGAACTTCATCGGCTGGCAATCCATCAAGCGGAACTTGTTGCCAGTGCGCGCCTTTATCTGTGGTTTTTAGGGCGAGAGGTTTTCCGTTGTTATCACCAACGATAATCCCCAAACCGCTGGGAGAAAACTTTATTTTATAAAATTTAGGATGGCGTAGGGCGTATTTGTTTTCGGCCAGGACATTGACATCAAAAGCTTCCCATTCGGTATTTAAATCGTTATTCCTAAAAATATAGCGGGAAGCGCCCACCACATAAAACTGATTTTCGTAAATGGCGGTGCTGTAAAAGGCATTGGCAAAACCCGAAAAGGAAAAGCCTTTCCAATGTTTTCCGCCGTCTTGGGTAGAGCGCAAGCGTAACCGGGTGCCGCCGGCGATAATGCCTTCTTTTTTGTTGCGAAAACTCACGCTGTTATAAAACTGAAATCCGGTATTTTCTACCGCGTGCAATACCTTGACGGTGTTGCCGGTCACCTCGTTTTTAAATTGTTCCTGCTCGGGGAAACTCACCGGTATCGTGTCAATTTCCACATTAAGCGCACTCACGGGTTGGTAGGTTTGCTGCGCGATACCGGGTAAACTAAAAAGGAGGGCGACAAGGATCCCGAGGCTTGGTCTTGTTTTCATTGGTTTATTCTTCTGCATAGCATTAAGCTAACGTGGGCAAAGGTATTTGATTATGTGGAACGGCTATTTTTTTAGGAACGGTTTTTTTGATGGGCTGTTTTTCTCTTTTAAGGGAAACCGTAATGGGGATTGGGGTTTTTTTGGTAGATTTATAATTGCTTATAATATAGCTTTTTGGGTTATATTTATGTTGTGGGCAATGCGAAAACAACGATGAATAAAATAAAATTGCTTTGGAATAAATTTTGTGATATATTTGGTATTATGAGCAGAGAAAAAAAGAATATTAGTAAAAGAGCGTTATCCTTTAGACATTCAGACTCTTCATTAACAAGTGAAAGGGTTGGCGTTATTATTAGTAATAGAAAAGACTCTGTTAATTTAGCAGAAGCTGTGCGTTCACTGAGACATAATGTTAAAGCATCCTTCAAAGTTTCAGATTCAACAAAAGGTAAAATAAATAGATTAGAGAAAGCTTAATGAGCATAGCTCTATCTACACTAATATTATTCTTTCTTTTAATTCCAGGTATTCTATTTAGGAGGTTTTATTATTCAGAAGAATTTTCAAAAGAATATTTTAAAGAAACTTTTTTTGGTGTCTTCATTGCAACATTTCTACCAGCTTTACTATTTCAATTTATTTGGTATTTTTTAGCGAATATTTTTAATCAAAAAGTTGATCTATATATTTTAGGTAATATTCTTTCGCAAAGTACAGAAAAATCTTCTTTTCAAAATGTTGAGAAAAACTTTTTAAACATAATAACATACAATTCAACAATGTTCTTTGCTTCAGGACTTTGTGGATATATTTTAAAGAAAATTGTAAGGTTAAGAAAATGGGATAGGTATAGTAAGTTTTTCAGGTTTCAAAATTCGTGGCATTATATACTCAAAGGAGAATTCTTTGATTTTCCTAGAGCTGATATGACACTAGACGAAGATACGGTAGAAGATATTGAATTTGTTTTTGTAGATGCGATTGTAGAAATAAACAATGAAAGTTACTTATACGATGGTATATTGGTTGATTATGAATTAAGCAATGATGGAGGATTAAATTACATAAGTCTTACTGGTGCTGAAAGAAGGAATATAAAAAATGACAGTAAAATCGTTGAAGGTATTAAACAAGATAATTCTAAAAACTATTATCCAATAAAAGGACACACTTTACTTCTTAAATATTCAGAAATTAAAAACTTAAACTTTACATATTACACCTTATCGTATAATGATGAAAAGCAAGAGTTTACACCTAGAGAAGTAGAGTGAAAAAGCACAGCTCACAACACCGATAAGCGTTACACAAGCTAATAATCCCAAGAAATCCTTAATGGGAATTGGTGATTTTTGGGTAGTTTTATCATTGAACTAAAATGGATATCGCCCAACAAGAGTTTTGTTATAGCTAGGTTACCAAAAATTATAAGAAAATGATAAAAAAAGGAAATAGAGTTAGACATAGAGATAAAAAAGTTGATAATATTAAGGGCATAATGACAGCTTTTGAAATCAAGAACGGATTTGCTTTTTGTGCTTATGGGGATTTTGAAAGATATGGACAAGGAGCTGAAAATTATCCTATTACGGAACTTGAATTGGCGGAGTAATTATGCAAAGTAAAATTGAGCAAACTAAATTAAATGCTACATCGGCTAAAATTCTTCATCGAAAGGGAAAGAACAAATACGAAAGGCTAAATATTCTATTTTTAATTTTGACTTTAATTGTCCCTCTATTTTTTATAATTGCTCAATATGTAACAAAAGGCGGAGAATATGAACTGCTTATGAATAATATAAGCTTTGGACTTTCATTAGTTCTTATAGCTATTTCATTTCTTTCTCTAATTCTAAAAATAACCGACAAAATCACTACCCATAAAATTGGAATGAAGAATAATATTTTCATTGCGAACGAATGTGACAATATTGAAAAACTGAGTGAAATAGAACGAGAGTGGTTTTACAGATATGTTAGTGAAATAGACAATAGTGATATTGATACTTTTGCTGGTTTACCTGAGGATAAAAGAAAAGAAACTTATAGAGAAGCTCTAAAAGAAGTACAACCTGGAAATCACAAAATTACTTGTCCAGTATGTAATTCTTCACCTTGGAAATATGAAAAAGGAGATTGCCAATTATGTGGTAATAAAATAACAGAACAGAAATTATGTTAGAAAAGTTTAAATTACTATTTGATGCTCTAAACGAGTCAGAAAAGCAAGAAGCTATTAGATACGTTTTATCCAAACAAAATGTTCAACATTTAAATGAGGGTTTTTACACAGGACCAAGTCAGACACTTGAGAAAGGACTTTTTACAGGTCCAACGAGTACAAATGAAAAATGTCCACGTTGCGGGAAATAACTACTGGCAACACCAGTAACCGTTACCCGAGCTAATATTTCCTAGAAATCCTTAATTGAAATTGTTGATTTTTGGGTAGCTTTATGTTAGAGTACATTTGCAAAACATTCAAAATAGTAGAATTATAAGAACTATATTCAAATATCAAAAGATTGACCAATACTTGTACAGTTCATTAATTAACAATGAGCTGTTTTTTGCCAATCCAAGAGATTTCAACGACTTATTTGATTCTAAACCTCTTTTTAAATTGACAAAGGATAAATCAAAAGTCAAATCTCTTTTCGAACACATTAAATTACACATTACCGACAGAACTGAAATAGATAAAAATTCAACAGAATTTCAGTCAAACAAAAAGAATTGGAATTACACCATAAATGCTTATTTAAATGCAATTAAGAGTTTTGATAGCTATGATTCGGGAAATCTATCAATACCAGAAAGGTTGGCTGAGATCTATTCTTTTTACAACTATCCAGATATTTTCGAGAAGACCTTTATCTTTAAAAATAATGAGTTACAAATAAAAATGTTTGATGACTTAACTTTTCTACTTGTTGATTCGAAACGTTTTGGTGTGACGTGTGGTTCTAAAACTTCGACTTGTCCATTAATGTGGGGACATTATGCAAAGAACCATACAGGATTGTGTTTGGAATTTGAAATTGAAGAAGCTGATTCGACTACTACTCTTCCAATGGATGAAACTAATACTTTCGAAATAGAGGAAGTTAACTATGACGATATTCCAATTGATCTATTCAACTATGGACCTATTAATGAAAGTGAGTTAAAAAGACAATTATTGTCTACAAAATCGAGGAAATGGAATTATGAAGAAGAAATACGCTTGATTTCAAAACAAGGCCCAAATAAATTCAATAGAAAAAAAATTAAAAGTGTGATTTTCGGTGCAAAATCAAACCCAAAAGACAGATATACTATTTGCAAACTTTTAGCTTCACTCGGATATCAATTCGAGTTTAAGATTGCTAGAATTAGACCTGATCAATATGAATTAAAAATCGATCCGATGAATTTAGGAGATATTGCAGGAAGTGGAGTTAGCATAGAAGAGTTAGGTCTGTCAGAAGAGTATAATCAAATAATGAATAAAAAATAAACGTACCTAACACCGGTAAGCGTTATACAAGCTAATAATTCCAAGAAATCCTTATCCCAATCAACCGCTTAAAGCGGTTTTTCTTTTTTAACTGGACTTTGGTTACTGGATGATAAGGCTGCAATAAGTAATTTTAAGGGAAACCGCGATTGATATTGGTGATTTTTGGGTAGTTTTATGATTGTGTCATATAACTTGTTGAGTTATATTTATGTTGGCAACAAGTTTAACAATGAGATTACCAATAACAATTTTAATTCTGATTTTATACTTTTCATCCTGCAAGGAAAAAGCAGAAAAAAAATCTGAACCTAAAGTAGAAGAAACGCAATTGCAATCTCAACCGACCGAAAGGGTGAATTTGACAAAAGTTCCGGATTCTTTGGAATTGATAGTTGACAAAAATCTGATTGGAGACTTTAACGGAGATGATAAAACGGATTTCGCTTCACTTGTTAAAAACAAAAAAAATGGCAAAATCGGAGTTTTGATTCTCAATAACTCTCTAAACCAAGAAAGTTTCATTTTTGGAGCAGGAAAAGAAATTGACCAAATGACCGATTTGAATTGGATTGAGGTTTTCAAAACTCTACCGAAAGGAGAAATTGTGTTACCGACTTTGGTTGACGAAAAGACTGGAGATATAATCGGACAAGATGAGAGTAAAAGTTTCAAACTAATTGGAAACGGAATTTATATGAGCGTTGAGGAATCTCACGGTGGCGGAATTTTATTTTGGAACGGAAAAGAATATAAATGGTATCATATAGAATGAAAAGCCAGTTGCCAACACCGGTAAGCGTTACACAAGCTCATAATTTCAAGAAATCCTTAATGGAGATTGGTGATTTTTGGGTAGATTTATGATTGAACTAAAATAGATATAACACAACAAGAGTTGGGGTATAGTTATGTTGTGCGTGATATGAGAAACCTCAAGATGATTAAACGAACTTTACTATTTGGACTTCTAATTCTTACTCTGAATTCCTGTACGGAATCGAAAAAAAACTCATCGGAATTTATATACAAAAACGGAGAAAGTAGCGTGGAATTAAAAATATTAAATGGAAATGACTATCTGACTTATGACACGCCAATCAGAACGGATTTTGAATGGAAAAATATTGACCCAAAAACGGGTTCGATTTTTGGAACTGGAATAAAAATGTTAGGAACGGAAAACAGAACTACTAAAACAGAAATAAATGTTCCAAGCAATTATTTGGAATCTGATACTTTGAATATAAAATTACGTTTTGAAATTAATGGAGAGAAAATAGTTAAGGAATTTAATGTTCCTATAAAAAATGGAGAATAAAACACTACGCACAACACCGGTAAGCGTTGCACAAGCTAATAATTCCTAGAAACCCTTAATGGAGATTGGTGATTTTGGGTAGTTTTATGATTGTGCCATATAACTTGTTGAGTTATATTTATGTTGGCAACAAGTTTAACAATGAGATTACCAATAACAATTTTAATTCTGATTTTATACTTTTCATCCTGCAAGGAAAAAGCAGAAAAAAAATCTGAACCTAAAGTAGAAGAAACACAATTGCAATCTCAACCGACCGAAAGGGTGAATTTGACAAAAGTTCCGGATTCTTTGGAATTGATAGTTGACAAAAATCTGATTGGAGACTTTAACGGAGATGATAAAACGGATTTCGCTTCACTTGTTAAAAACAAAAAAAATGGCAAAATCGGAGTTTTGATTCTCAATAACTCTCTAAACCAAGAAAGTTTCATTTTTGGAGCAGGAAAAGAAATTGACCAAATGACCGATTTGAATTGGATTGAGGTTTTCAAAACTCTACCGAAAGGAGAAATTGTGTTACCGACTTTGGTTGACGAAAAGACTGGAGATATAATCGGACAAGATGAGAGTAAAAGTTTCAAACTAATTGGAAACGGAATTTATATGAGCGTTGAGGAATCTCACGGTGGCGGTATTTTATTTTGGAACGGAAAAGAATATAAATGGTATCATATAGAATGAAAAGCCAGTTGCCAACACCGGTAAGCGTTATACAATCTAATAATTTCAAGAAATCCTTAATGGAGATTGATGATTTTTGGGTAGTTTTATGATTGAACTAAAATGGATATCACACAAGGCTTGTTGTGGTATAGTTATGTTGTGGTGCATTTGAAAAAACAAAAAATTGAGCAAAAAGTTTAAATATGGAATTTTAACGATTGGACTAATAATTTTAATTGGCTTTGTACTTAAAGGGAGAATTACACACGAAAAGTTTGACTCTGAAAAGTGGAAAAACTGGACGGAATCTGAAACTGAATGGTCGCTAAGATGGGATATGATGAACAGTTTAAGAAATAACTATGACCTAAAAGGAATGTCCAAGAGCGAACTTTTAAAATTATTAGGAGAGCCAGACTCGAAAACAGAAAATGAATTTGGCTATTTTTTAGGTTATTCAAAGCGTGGAATTAACACTGGACGACTGAATATTAAATTTGATAATAATAAAATAACTGACTTTTCAGTTTGGGACGGATAGAATGAAGAGATATCTGACCATAAAAAACATTCTAATCACAGCGGGAATAATTATTATCGACTTGGCGATATACTTAGTTCTCGCTTTGTTATTAATGGAGTATGATGATTTCTATGATGAAAGTAAAGGTGAATATTGGAGTTTAGAGAGTATGACCTTTTGGCAAAAAGTAAATTATATTTGTTTCAATATTTGGCAAATTATTAATCTAATTGCGATTGTATATATTATTTATCGCATCATAAAAGAAATAAAAAACACTACGCACAACACCGGTAAGCGTTATACAAGCTAATAAATTTCAAGAAATCCTCATCCCAATCAACCGCTTAAAGCGGTTTTCTCTTTAAACAGGACTTTTGTTAATGGATGATAAGGCTGCAATAAGTAATTTTAAGGGAAACCGTAATGGTGATTGGTTTTTTTTTGGTAGATTTAGGATTGTGATAAAAGGGATATAATACAACAAGAGTTGTATTACATTTATGTTATGTAGCATTAAAAAAACTGATATGATTAATCTAAACTATAACGGAATAAAAAATACGCTCTCATCTGTCTTTAATATTCCCATTGACCGAGGACTTAACAAAGAAAACTCTGAATTAGAAATGGAAAATGAGTCAATAATTGAGATTGAGGATAAACCTATTTTTAAAGACTACAAAACGACTCTTGGTGGTTGGAATATAGATTTGATAGATAAGATTAATGACAACGTAATCGTTTATTTCTTTATTCAAAAAACTAAAGACTCAAGTGCCTGGAATTTGGTTGCTCCTGTAATCCTTGAAAAATCAACAGGAAAAATAAATCAATACGGATTAGGCTATTTTGCTCTTGAAGGTTCTGGTGGTGGATTAAGTAATATGAGTTCGATAATGTTTTATTTAAAAAAACATCGTGAAAAAGGATATGAAGTTTCTTTATTACCTAAAATAGTTGAGAATAAATTATTAAGTGATTATGAATTTGTAGACAGCGGAATCAAATTAACTGATTTGACAGAAAACTCGATTGACCTAATTAATTATCGAAAAGAGTCTTTTAAATGGATTTACAAGCAATATAATGAGTTACTTTCTAAGTACGAATTAGAATAAAAACGCTTTATACAACACAGCTAAAAAACATAGGGCAGTTTAGGCTTAATTTGAAAGTCTATGCTTGTTTATTATGAGGTCGCCAAATTTCCAATTTGGCATTTAAAAAAATAAAAACAAAACATAAAGTATTTGGCTTGTGGCAAAATTGAAAATAACACACAACTTCACGCTACTTGTTATATAAAGTCACGTTACCTACAAGTCAAAAAAAACGAAAATAATTGCTTTAGATTGAAAGAATATTTATATTTGTACCATCAATCCCTCGCACGCCTCTGATTTAAGCGCAATTTGCGAGGCTTTTTTTTGCAATAAAGTCAGAGTTCAGTGCTATGAAATATGAAAAAAAGCCTTTAACTGCCGATGAGCATATTCAACTATTAATCGAACGAGGTTTATCTATCCCAAAGGTGGATAGAGCAAGAAAATATTTAGCAACCATAGGTTATTTTAGGCTTACGGGTTATATGTATCACTTGCAAGAAAATGATGGAAGTCATCAATTCAAAGACGGAATTAGCTTTAATGATATAATTTTACATTATCATTTTGATAAAAAACTTAGAGCTATTATTAACGAATATTTAGAAAGAATTGAAGTTGCACTACGTTCCAAATTAACTGACTACTATTGCATCAATCACGGATTTTATTGGTTTACACAATACGACTTATATGACGATAAAAATGTCTATGACTCTATAAACGAAGAAATTGCAGAGAGATTTATCGAACCTCAAGAAAGATTTTTAAAATACTTCAAAAGAAAATATACATCCGAGACATTGCCACCATCAAATATGGCAATGGAAATTTTGACTATGGGCAAGCTTTCAAGATTATATAGAGGATTGAGTAACGATACTGAGAAAATTTCAATTGCAGAAGATTTTGGTTTGCCAAGTGTGATTTTATCATCTTGGTTTATATATCTCAACAATGTTAGAAATATTTGCGCTCACCACGGTAGATTATGGAATAGAGGAATTACGGCTGACAGACCAACAATTCCAAAGCGCAAAAAATACCAATTTAATGGTGAATTGCCAGATGATTTCAATCGGAGTTGCTACGGTGTTATCGCGATGATTGATAGATTACTTTCCAAAATAAATGTTTCAAATAGATTTATTGAAAAAGTTGTAGGTCTTATCGAAGAGTATCCAAGCATTAATACGAGATTTATGGGATTTCCGAACAGTTGGAAAGAAGATGCAGCTTGGAACAAGACCAGCAGCTAATAAAACTAACCGTCGCACAAGCTAATAATTTCAAAAAATCCTTAATGGAGATTGGTGATTTTTGGGTAGTTTTATCATTGAACTAAAAGGAATGTCACACAACAAGAGTTGTGTTATAGCTACGTTAGCCACAATTAAAAACAAGAACTAACCGAATGACAACTTTTCCAGTATCAAATTCAACTTTATCAGAAAAAGAATTAGGTAACTTTATTAAAGATAAATACAATTTAGGTGAAAGTTTTGAATGCAAATTATTCAGAACAGGAATGAATCACACTTATTTCATTTCAAATACAAAAAGAAAATTTGTTATTAGAGTTTACAGTCATAATTGGAGAACAAAAACTGAAATTCAAGAAGAATTATTATTACTCGAATTACTCAAAAAAAACAACCTTTCCGTTTCATATCCAATTTCTGACAAAGAAGACAACCAAATTCAAGAAATAAATGCACCCGAAGGGATTCGCTATGTTGTGCTCTTCTCTTTCGCAAAAGGAGAAAAAATGAGATTTATGGACAATGACACTTGTTCTGAAATTGGCTCACTTATGGCTAAAATTCATCATATTACAGCGAACAAATCAATTAATAGAACTGATTATAATTCTGAAATACTTTTAAAAAAGTCCTATAAACAACTGGCTCATTTTTTTGCAGAGAATCTGACCGAAATGAGGTATCTAAAAGAACTTAACTATAAAATTTCAGAGACCTTTGAGAAAATTAATCCATTAAATTTTCAAAAAGGGATTATTCATCTTGACATTTGGTATGATAATTTGAGTGTTAAGGACAACAAAGAAATTACAATATTTGACTTTGACAATTGTGGAAATGGTTTATTGATTTTAGATATTGGTTACTTTTGCAAACAATTGTTTTTTATAGAATCTGACAAGAAAAAATATGAATCAAAAGTTGAAAGTTTTCTAAATGCTTATCGAGAAATAAGAGAACTTTCAGACGAAGAAATTAAATTAATTCCAGAAGCTGGAGCTTCAATCTTTGCTTTTTATCTTGGGGTACAAGCACAAAGGTTTGATTGGTCAAATATATTTCTAACCGAAAACTATCTGAAAATGTTTGTCGGAAGAATAAAATCTTGGATGGAATATTATAAAACAAAAAAATGACAGAAATAGATTATTATTTAGTAGATGTTTTCACCTCACAAAAATATGGAGGAAATCAACTAGCCGTTTTCGTTGATTTCGAAAATAAGGTTTCTACTGAAAATATGCTCAACATTGCAAGAGAACTTAATTTTCCTGAAATAACATTTGTAAAAGACAGTAATAACAATGAACAGTTTGATGTTAGAATTTTCACACCCGAATACGAAGTCCCTTTTGCGGGTCATCCATCATTAGGAACAGCCTTTATTATTTCAAAATACTTATTACCAACACCAAAGAAGAGTATTACCCTGAATTTAAAACATTCAAATATTAGCATTGATTTAACTTCTATCAATGATGTTGATACCAGTGATTTTATAATGCAACAAGCCGAACCAGAGTTTGTAACAAGGTACAACCATCAGGAAATTGCTGATGGATTGAATCTAAAATTAGATATTCTTGATACGCAAAAATCCATAGAAGAAATAACTACAGGATTGCCCTATATTGTGATCCCTGTTATCAATTTAGAGAAAATCAACCAGATTAAACTTGACTCACAAAAAGTGATAGAATTTTTAATCGAAAAAAAGAAGTACAAAACCAATAGTACAACCGGACTAACAACTTCTTTATTTTTTGTTACAGAAGAAACTTTCGAAAAATCGAATAGCTTCAATACCAGAATGTTTTGTATCGAAAATGGAAATTTAGTAGAAGATGCAGCTACAGGAAGTGCGAATGGTTGTTTCCTTGCTTATCTATTAAAGAATAAATCATTTGAAATCTCTGCTACAGTAGAACAAGGGTTTCAGATAGGAAGAAAATCATACATACATTTAGACGGGAAGTTTAAAAATAATAAATATAGCTTGAAAATTGGTGGGAAAGTTGTCGATGTAAGTAAAGGAAAATGGAAAGTATAGCCAGCTGGTAACACCGGTAAGCGTCGCACAAGCTAATAATTCCAAAAAATCCTTATCCCAATCACCCCCTTAAAGCGGTTTTTCTTTTAAACTGGACTTTGGTTGCTTGATGATAAGGCTGCTATAAGTAATTTTAAAGGAAATGACGAAAAAGAAAAAAATATTAATTTGGAGTGGACTGATTTTAGTCCTTCTTACTTTGGCTTATTATTTTCTTTTCCCAAACCTATTGCTCTATAGTTTATCTAAGGAACCGAGACATCCTAAAGTTGAAATAACCGAAACTTACTCCATCGGATGGTGGTCTAAACAAGAAGCTCTAAAAGTTGATTCTTTTCAAGTCAAGATAATTGAGAGTAAATTAAACCTTTTCAACAGTAAATCTCTTCTAAGCTACCGAATAAAAGGAAATTTAAGTTATAAAAAAGGTTGGAGACCTTACATCAAGGAAATACACTTATCCGAAAGGTTTTTAACTTATTCAAATGACTCTGTTAATAATCCTGACGCAATGATTGAAATAACACCTGTAATTGGTGCTGAAGACGATGAAAATTACAACGGAGAGGAAATAGAATTTGATATAACTAATGAGAAAAAAATGACCTCTTTTCATTGGGGAAATAATCGAATAAGATTTAAATGTTTAGACAAAATAAATGATATTATATTATCACAAAGGAAATAAAAACGTGCTACAACACCGTAAAACAACAATCGCGCAAGCATAAAAGTCGGTAATTTTAGCTATCTTAGTTTCAAACCAATCCGGAATTTTTTATATAAAATCATTACTGCTTCGGAAAATATAAGAAATAAATACATTGTATAATAATGTTGAAAAGTTATAAAAGTCCAATTTAAAAGAAAACAAGAGGATAGCAAGAATTTAAGCAATAGTAATAAATTTAAAATGTTCGGAAAATAACCGAACATTTTTTGTAAATTTACGAAGGTAAATGAGACTGATTAACAAGAAGATCTTAGAAAAGCTTAAAAGAAAAAACAAAGGAAATATTCCTTTGGCCAAAGCTATCGACAAGTTAATGAAGGATATTTACGATAATGATTGGAAAGACCAAAGTGAACTAAATAAAACAAGAACAGATGCGGATAATGTTCATAGTGACGGATTTTATTTCTTTAATATCGCTATTCATAGAACAATGATTTTAATTGAGTTTGAAGATGAAGAAGCAACGGTGGTATGGGCAGGGACACATCAGCAGTACGAAACGATTTTTAAGAATAATAGAAATACAATTAAAAAGTGGTTAAAATCTAACGATTGGATTTAAAAATAAAAGGATGAGTATACAATTTGACATATCACAACTGCTGGAGACCGGAGAAATTAAAAATGAACTAGACTTTGAAAGGGCTTTGATTGCTGACCGAAAGTTGCGCGTGCTATCAAAAGAAGATCCAACATATAAACCGTTAAGAAAGCAATTAAGAGATTTAATTGAGCTTTATGAAAATGAAAATTGGAATGCTGAATCGAAAATTTCTGAAAAGAAAATTCGAGAAAGTGATATTGCAACATCAATTGCAGAAAAGGAACGCTTATTTATCCAGAGAAGAAAAGAACTGATTCGAAAAAAATTAAAAAACTTACATCTAACACAGCAAGATTTTGGTGCAATTTTAGGACATAACAGCAAATCTTATATTTCAGAATTAATGAATGGAGTAAGTCCGTTTTCTTTAAAAGATTTGATTGTAATAAATCGACTTTTGAAAATTGATTTGACAGATTTGGTGCCTACTTTTCTGCCTCAGTCTGATAGAATAAAAATTAGAACAACAATTAAGAAATTAGATAATCCCAACTTGAAATTAAGTACAGATGATTTGGAGTTAGCCTGAATTACCGATTCTTTGTTTATTTCTCAAAAAAAATCGAGAGTATAACACTTTTAATTTCTATCCAATCCAAAAACTGATATTATAAAAACAGTTGTTATTAATCTTGAAAACCGAACTGCTATTGAAAGAGAAACTAATTAAAAAAGCCATTTTAGAAATTGAAAACCCAACATTCGGAACTACCGAACAATATCTTGAAGTTCTTGATTTAGAAATAGAAGATAGAAAACTGAAAATTGAGCGAGTAGACCTTGCATCATTTGAGGAGGACAATGTGGTTTATTTTGCCATAAAAGACGAACCTTTTTTCTTATGTGTTTATTTCTCTAAAAAAGATAATGAAATTACCTATGTTGGAACTGAAAATGGAAAATCAGGTCTATTTAACGGCAACTTCAGAAGATCTGACTTTTCATCAACTTTCAGCATTCATCAACTTGAACGGCCTTTTTGGATGGAGTGTAAATGATAAAAGAAAAGGTGGTCGCGGAACATATAATTTCAGCCAATAAAAAGTAGGGCTTTTGATTTAGATACAAAACTAAAACTTTTATTAACTGACTTAGAAAAAGATATTGAAGGTGTTAGGAAGCTTACGGAAATGGCAGATGCCTATATTTCAATTCATCTTCAACAATATATTGACGGGAATAAAGGAATAAGTTTTGACAGCCAAACGATTAACCGATTGAGCAAATTGAATTTAGGAATTGAAATAGATCAATATATTCACGGCAAAGAATTAAAATCTGTACTTTAAAAAATCAATAAAAGCCCCTGAAAAGTGACTTACCATAAAAAAGCATCCAGGTAAAATCTATTATCCAAGCCGTAGCAAGCAAAAAATGGATTTTTTGATATAGTATTTTTATTTTAAAGTAAGCCTTAATTGAAATTGGTGATTTTTGGGAGGAAACCTTACGTCACCATCTGAAGGTACACTACCTTTGCCAACAAAACCTATAAATCTTACAAGCTTGGCGCAGCGAAACGCAAATGCCGGTTTTGTGATAGTGAAGCTATTGTGCTTAATTAACTAGAAAAAATGAGGAAAAAACCAAAATTTGGGGTTTTTAATGATTTTTGGAATGGGCATCCTAACCATTTACCTTTTTTGAATTTAAATGATGTCCCAAACCCACCGGAAGAATGGAACCTCACTAAAAGTATTGACAGACTTGACGATATCATTTCAGAAAATGCTAACGCAGCAATAGTAGCCGGAATTAGATTATTGTTAAACAACGAAGATTGGAGACCACATCTGGTAGCAGCACTTGCAACGCTTAAAATTGATAAAAACCTACAGACGGAAATAAAAACCGATTTATGGAATCGTCTAAAATCGGGTTCTTGGGTGAGTCCCCAAATTTTAGTGATTCTTTCCATCATCGATGCCGAATTTAAGCTAAAAGCAAAAGAAATAGTTGAAAACGGCTTTACGATCACGTATTCAGAAATGAAAAAGCACGAACATCACTCAGCTAGAGGCCCGGCGGGAATAGTTGTGGACACTAATAAAGTGATTGCCTCAACCAAATATCTTTTAAACGGAGTCGTTACCGACGCAAAAGAAAATGACAACGGAGGCTCGTTGGCAAAGAATTGGAAAGAGAACCTCTTGCGATTAATAGCAAATAATACGTTTAAAATTAAAAATGAAGATGAAAGCAATAACCATAAAACAAGCTGAAAAAAATGAGATCGATTGGATAAACACAAAATATGAGGAGGTTGATTTTACAAAATCCAATGATGAAAGCGAGTATATTGTGATAGCTAAAATAGGAGATGAAAACGCCGGACTTGGGCGGTTGGTAAAAATTAACGATAACCATATAGAACTTGGTGGGATTTACGTATTTCCAAATTATAGAGGCTTGGGCGTCGCTGAAAATATTGTAAGAACTTTGTGCGAAGAAAACCCATTTGAAGCATCCACCTGTATGTGGTGTTTGCCTTTTGAAAACCTGTTGGGTTTTTATGCGAAATTCGGATTTAATAACGCGCTGGATACTACCCCTCCTGAACAAGTAGCAAAAAAACTAGAATGGTGTAATTCTAATAACAGATACGAAAAAAAAGTACTACTACTTTGTAAAAAGAATAAAACTCCTGTCTAAAACTCCGCTAAGCCTTGAATACATCTGATTTGAAACAGAATCTATCAATGGTAGTGAACTTTTTCACTGAAGCTTTCCAAGAGAACTACATTTTTCCTGTTTGGGAAGAGCTGAGGTTAAGTTTTTATTTTAGGCAGACCATAATAAAAATTGTAAATCTTTTGTTAGATATATAAGGAGTATAGTGCATTATAAGTATTTTAGCAAAAAGCTTAAAAATGGGGCGACCTACGTAAAAGCGCAGTTGGTTTTGAGGAAGCTCAAATCAACTCTGAAAAACCAAAAGAGTTTTCACTTCCTCACTACCTGAAAAAAATTGTCTCTATACATAATATTTTAAGATGTAAATGTAACTTAGTGAAGTGGAAACAACAACATTAGAAATGAACCGAATTAAGGAAGTTTTGGAGTAGAAAGGAATTAAACAGATTTGGTTAGCAGAAAAAATTAGAGAGAGCTACAATATGGTAAATGCTTATTACTAAAAATCTACAAAAGCCTAGACTAGAAATTTTGATAGAGGTATAGGGTATTTTAGATATCGATGTAAAGTAATTTATTGTCTCTAACAAGTAAGAAGGATAAACTAGTGACATTGCAGGATAATAACATATGGACTATATAAAAATAAAAGGTTATAAATCAATCAAAGATATTCATCTTGATATTGGGGCTATTAACGTTCTTATAGGCGCTAATGGCTCTGGCAAGAGTAATTTTATTTCATTTTTTGAATTTTTAAATGCACTTCAAGATAGAAGGCTTCAGGAATATATAGCTCTTCGAGGTGGAACTGAAAAAATGTTGCATAAAGGTTCTGAAAACACAGAAATAATTCAATTTGAAACCAGTTTTGGGAATGGTATCAACGGTTACAAAGCGACATTAAAATTAGGGGATGAAAATTTCATTTTTGCTAATGAATATCTCATATACAGAGGAAATGAAGGCAGAGATATTTCAAGTTTTGGAACAGAGGCAAGAATTAAATCTACAGACAACTACAGAGCTAAATATGTAATAAATCATTTAAACAGCTTTAGAAAATATCATTTTCACGATACGAGTAAAAACTCACCTTTTTCGCAGATGAGTAATATTGTTAATGACCAATATTATCTTTATGAAGAAGGAAGTAATTTAAGCGCATTCTTATATTTTATTCACGAAAATCACAAAGTCGTTTACAATAGAATTGTTCAAACAATTCAAAGTATAGCACCATACTTTTCGGACTTTTTCTTTCAACCAAATAAAGAAGGTTTTATTAGACTACAATGGCGCAGTAAATACAGTTCAACAGTTTATGGTGCATCAGACCTATCTGATGGTACAATTCGCTTCATTGCTTTGACAGTATTATTTATGCAACCAGAATTACCATCTAGTATTATAATCGATGAGCCGGAATTAGGATTGCATCCATTTGCAATTTCCAAATTAGCAGGAATGATTAAAAGTATTGCTGCAAAAAATGTCCAAGTCATTGTAGCTACACAGTCAGCAGATTTGGTAAATCATTTTCTGCCTGAAGATATAGTAACTGTTGACTTAAAAGATGGAGAAAGTCATTTCAACAGACTAGATGATGATAATTTGAAAGAATGGTTAGATGTTTATAGTGTAGGAGACTTATGGCAGAGGAATATTTTAACTGGAGGACAGCCTAACAGATAATTATAATGAAGAGATTAGTAATCGTTTGTGAGGGGCCAACAGAACAGGAATTTGTTAGAGATGTTTTACAGCCTCATTTTTTATCTAAAGATATTTACATCCAAATACCTCTTATTAAGAAATCAGGAGGAGGAATTGTTCCGTGGACAGTATTAAAAACACAAATAGAAAACCACTTAAGAGAGGGTGATTCTTTTGTCACTACGTTAATTGACTACTATGGTATTCCTGATAGATTTAACTACCCAGGTTGGCAAGAGTCTAAAACGATTGTTGACAAATCTCAAAGAATGGATTTTTTAGAACAAAAAATGTTAGCTGATGTGGATTCAGTTTTAAGAAACAGATTCATTCCTTATATACAGCTTCACGAGTTTGAAGGTCTATTGTTTAATAACATACAATCATTTGAAAATACATTTGAAGTAAAGGAATTCAAGGATAAAAATGAATTGGAGAATATTTTAAATCAATATGATAATCCAGAACTAATTAACGATAATCCTAACACAGCGCCTTCAAAGCGTTTGATAAAGTTAATAGAAGGTTATAATAAAATTGTTTATGGTTCAATTTTAGCTGAAACTATTGGTATTAATAACATTAGACGTAAATCACCAAGATTTAATAGTTGGATTGTAAAAATTGAGGGATTATAACAAGCACTAATGCTCAAGCACATTGCAATCCTATTACTTTTGATTGCAAAGAGTTCTTATGATAACAGGTATGAATATAATGATTTTAGCATTCATTCTAAACAAGCATTCCAACATCGATGAAAAATAAGTGGTGGATTTTAATCGGATTTATACTTTTAAAATTTATACTTCAATACCATTTAATAAGTCCCGAATATGAATTGCAACGGGACGAATACCTTTACCTGGATCAAGCCCATCATTTAGCCTGGGGATATTTATCGGTGCCGCCCGTTTCTTCCTGGATTTCCAGTATCATTTACTTACTGGGGAATTCCGTTTTTTGGGTCAAGTTTTTTCCCGCCCTTTTTGGTAGTTTGACCATCCTCGTCGTTTGGAAAACCATAGAACGATTAAAAGGAAACCTTTTTGCCCTGATTTTGGGCGCAACCTGTGTGTTGTTTTCCTCACTTTTAAGATTAAACACCCTATACCAGCCCAACTCCCTAGATGTGCTCTGCTGGGCAACGGCGTATTTTTTTCTCATTACCTATTTCAATACCAAAAAGTCTAAATATTTGTATTTGCTGGCCTTGGTTTTCGCTATTGGCTTTCTCAATAAATACAACATTCTTTTTCTCATCATCGGCTTAATTCCCGCCATTCTTATCACCAATCAACGTAACATACTTTTTAAGAAAGAATTATACCGGGCAATATTGCTGGCCTTGGCGATTATGCTGCCCAATCTTATATGGCAATACACCCATAATTTTCCGGTGATTCGCCATATGGAAGAACTATCAGCAACGCAATTAGTCAATGTCGATAGAATCGAGTTTCTGCAATCACAAGTCCTATTTTTTATTGGCGCTTTACCAGTGATTATTGCAGGCTTATGTGCGTTGTTATTTTATCGACCTTTTAAAAACTACCAATCCTTTTTCTGGGCGTTCTTTTTTACGCTAATCGTCTTTATGTACTTTAGGGCAAAAGATTACTATGCCATAGGACTTTATCCTATTTATATTGCCTTTGGTTCGGTATTTTTGGCCGATGTTTTAAAAGCCGGGTGGAAACGCTATTTAAAACCAGTAGTCATCGCCATTCCGCTATTGATTTTTATTCCAACATATCAAATCGCTTTTCCCAATAAAAGTCCGGAGTGGATTGTAAACCATTCAGATGCCTATAAAGAGCTTGGTTTGCTCCGCTGGGAAGATGGAAAAGACCATTCCCTTCCGCAGGATTATGCCGATATGTTGGGATGGAAAGAACTTGCAAGAAAAGTAGATTCGGTCTATATCACCTTACCCAATCCCCACCAAACCCTGGTGCTTTGTGACAATTACGGGCAAGCCGGAGCCATTAATTATTATACAAAGCAGGATATTAAAGCCGTTTCTTTTAATGCCGATTATGTGAATTGGTTTGACCTGGAGACGCCATACGTTAATCTGATTCGGATTAAAAACTACAGGGAAAAAGACGACGAACTTGCAGAAACCAGTCCCTATTTTGATACCGCTGTGGTAGCCGATTCAATCACCAATCCGTACGCCAGGGAATTTAGAACCTTAATCTTTGCGTTTATCGGAGCAAAAATAGACGTTACTGCAAGAATAAAATCTGAAATCAAGGAGGCGAAAGGCGATCGCTACGAATGAAAAACCACGAATGCTGTAGATTTAATGCGTTTAGCTCGGATTTTTCGCTTGGGGACAATTAAAACAAGCCTCCTAATTTCGAATTTAATGGAGTTGTTAAATCAATCACTTCAAACTTTAAATTAAATTCCTCTTTTAAAGGGTCAATCATCTTTTTAAAAGACTTTATATCTTTTGTAATATAAGCATCAATTTTTTCGGTGATGAATTTCAGCAAAAAGCTTGATATCGTTGATTACCACTTTTCTTTGCCCAAAATTACCAAACTTTCCTCTCCGTAATTCAGCAGTGCAAATACCGCAACACGCCAAAAAACTATTTTGAATGATTTTCAACCACGTAATTTCCCCAATCTGCGATAGATTGTACGATTGGGATTAGGGTTTTTCCAAAATCCGTCAACGAGTATTCCACCTTTAAAGGAGGTTTAGACGTATACACCTTCCTTTTAATGATGCCATCCTCTTCTAAGGTTTTTAACTGTAAACTTAACGTGCGTTCAGTAACCGTAGGCATTTCCTTCCTTAATTCGTTGTAGCGCAATTTTCCGTTCGCTAAATAAAATAAAATTACTGTCTTCCATTTTCCGCCTATTATTCCCATTGTTAAGCTGGTACAACACGGGTATTCCCTTCCTTTAAATGTATACATCGCTATCTAAAATTTAAACTATCATTTTTGACCGTTATTGCAAATATAAATAACAATACTTACTTTAGAAACTATAAAAAGTATAGTTTAAAAAAAAGTCAAAATGAAAGAATTCGAAAACAAAGTAGCCCTCATTATTGGAGGCACCAGCGGTATTGGAAAAGCAACCACCAAAGCATTATTAGAAAGCGGAGCCATCGTGCATACGGTAGGTAGAAGTGTAGACAAAGTGCCGGATGCCGATCATTTAAGGAAGCATTCTGTAAACATCTCTGATATGGCAGAGGTAAATGCATTGATTTCAGAAATAGAATCATTAGAACGCTTAGATTATTTGGTGAATGCAGCCGGTATTTTTGGGCCCAAACCATTTTTGGAACACACGGTTGAAGACTACGATTCGTATTTAGATTTAAACAGAGGTTTCTTTTTTATCACTCAAAGTGCCGCTAAAAAAATGAAAAGCACCAAGGGCGGATCGATCGTAAATGTAGGCTCGATGTGGGCAAAACAAGCCATAAAAGCCACACCATCATCAGCCTACTCGATGCAAAAAGCAGGCTTACATTCCTTAACCCAACACTTAGCGATGGAGTTAGCCGAAGCTAATATTCGCGTAAATGCCGTATCACCGGCCGTGGTAAACACCCCGGTGTATCACGGAGTATTTGGAGGAAAAGAAGAAGCCGAAGAAGCATTGAAAGATTTTAATGGATTTCATCCCATTGGAAGAAATGGAGAACCCACAGATATCGCGAATACCATTCTGTTTTTACTCTCAGAAAAAGCCGCTTGGGTAACCGGCGCCATTTGGGATATTGATGGCGGAGTAATGGCCGGAAGAAATTAATTAAGCCATTCCCTTGTTGTTAAAACCAATCACCAACAAGGCCAAAATAGTAATTAGCAGGCTGTCTAAAAAGTATCCTAAAACTGTGAAACTGGCGAGATAAGTATCGGCCCAGACCAACAGTTAAATACAGAATATCTTTTTAGGCAGCCTCTTTTTATGAGCTTCACCCTAGCGCGTTGTTTCCTGAAAAAATTCATTTTTCCGGTTCGGGAAAACCCAGGTTAGGATGTGTTTTAAAGAAAACCGTAATGGAAATTGAGGAATTTTGGTAATTTTATAATTGAACTAAAATGGATATAACACAAGAAGAGTTGTGTTAGAGCTACGTTGTGGTTAATGTAAAAAAACAAGAAACTAAATGAATAAAACAATTTTTGAAATTACTAAAATGGACTGTCCTTCAGAGGAAAATCTAATTCGAATGAAATTGGACGGAATTTCAAATATTGCGAATTTGGACTTTGACATTCCCAACCGAAAACTGACTGTTTTTCACATCGGAGAAACTGACCAAATTGAAAAATCAGTTCTTGAACTAAATTTAGGTGGAAAAAAAATCTCGACCGAAAAAACTGATCAAATAGATTTTAAAGAAAATGCAAATCAGAAAAAACTACTTTGGTTTGTACTTGTCATCAATTTTGCTTTTTTCATAATAGAAATGACAACAGGAATACTCTCAAAATCAATGGGACTTGTTGCCGACAGTTTAGATATGCTTGCTGACAGTTTTGTTTACGGAATTAGCTTGTTTGCGGTTGGCGGAACAGTAATAAAGAAAAAACGGATTGCCAGACTTGCTGGATATTTTCAGATAACACTTGCGATTATCGGATTTGTAGAAGTTTTAAGAAGATTTTTTGGAGACGAGAAACTACCCAACTTTTCGACAATGATTATCGTTTCGGTTTTCGCACTTATTGCAAACGGAATTTGTCTTTACATTTTACAAAAGTCAAAAAGTAAGGAAGAGGCTCATATGAAAGCAAGTATGATTTTCACTTCAAATGATGTGATTATCAATTTAGGAGTAATTACAGCTGGACTTTTGGTAAATTGGTTGAGTTCAAGCAAACCTGATTTGATTATCGGAACAATCGTTTTTGTATTGGTAATTCAAGGAGCATTTAGAATATTAAAATTGAGTAAATAAATTAAAAAACACTAACCACAAAAATGACTATAAGTAATTGCTTGTTCTCTTCTTTCTGAAAATCCTCCGCCTGCCTGCCTGTAAATTCAGGGATTTTCACTTTAGAGTGTTCTTGCAAAACCCAATACCGAACCCTGAAGTTTTCAGAATTCAAAAACATTAAAAAAATCAGCTGTAATTTTCTACATTCTCACTAAAGCTTTCCAAGGGCACTACGTTTTTCTTACTCGGGAAAGCTGAGTTAGGATTTTATTTTAAAGAAAACCGTAATGGATATTAGGGAATTTTGGTAATTTTATAATTGAACTAAAATGGATATCACAAAACAAGAGTTGTGTTATATCTATGTTAGCGGTAATTTTAACCAAAATCGTCTCACAAAAAGAATGAAAGCAGTTTTTACGCCCGTTTCTATAGATTGGAAAAGAAAACCTTATTTTGATTATTTCTTTGAGAACATCAAAACAAAATATAACATAACTCACCATATAGACATAACTTCTTTTTATTCGGAAGTCAAGAATAATAACCTGAAATTTTATCCGTCATTTCTATTCGTTATAATGAAAATAGTAAATCAAAACGAAGAATTTAGAATGAGTTTTAATGAAAACGGAAATTTGGGATTTTGGAATTATGTAAATCCTTCGTACACTATTTTTCACGATGATGACAAAACTTTTTCTGATATATGGAGCGAATACAAACCAACTTTCATAGAATTTTACCAAGAAATAATCAATGACATTGAAAAATATAAAAACATAAAGAAAATCAAAGCCAAAGAAAATCGTCCTGCCAACTTTTGCCCAGTTTCAACGATTCCGTGGCTAAGTTTTGAAAGTTTCAGTCAAGATACTTATCACGAAAACTCGTTTTTATATCCAATTATACGCTTTGGAAAATATTATCAAAAAGAAAAACAATTTTTCATTCCTCTTTCTTTATTTGTAAACCACGCAGTCGCTGATGGTTATCATACTTGTAAATTGATTAATGAAATAGAAGAGTTTGGAAAAAATATTAAAGAGTGGATGAATAAATAAAAACTACCGCTAATAACTAAGCGTTCGTGTGGCCGGAACGGCCTAACATGAACGCACTGTTGACTAAACCGGTTCTTTGCCGATTAAGTATATATGGGGATTAGTCTGTTTTTAGGAGGTAATATTTGTTAGATAGTAAACCTAGCCTCTATGCAATATATCGGCTTTTGGTTATTGACCTAAAGTGCAACTGCTTTTTACTATGTTCCTTCACTGGTACTTACAGGATTTAGTGTCATTTTGATCGTTTTAAGCCATAGGTTTCCTGTTACGCCCGG
>NZ_JAKHSK010000003.1 GCF_023499215.1 Zunongwangia pacifica | reverse complement strand
TATCGATCCTTACTCAACAGGTTCGATACCACCACAAGTAGCTGGAAAGGATTTAATTATCTCGCTTTTATGGCTATTGCACTAAAAAAATTCTATAAACCTCAAAAGTTTAGATGACCTCATAAAAACGCACTCAATTTTTATCCAATATCAGCCTTCAGTTTTTTCAAAATAAGTATCTTTTTTAAAAATTTCATTTTATGAAAAATCTGGTAGTGCTTACAGGAGCAGGTATTAGTGCAGAAAGTGGTATAAAAACTTTTAGGGATGCAGATGGGCTCTGGGAAGGTCACGATGTAATGGAGGTAGCTTCTCCTTTAGGTTGGGAAAAAAACCAGGCAATGGTACTCGATTTTTATAATAAGCGTAGACAACAGCTGTTAAATGTTAAGCCCAATAAAGCACATGATGTATTGGCTGCATTAGAAAGCGATTTTAATGTAACCATTATTACCCAAAACATTGACGATCTACACGAACGGGCCGGTAGCTCTAATGTTTTGCACCTGCATGGTGAACTCCTAAAAGCTCGCAGTACGTTCGACGAAAATTTAGTGCTCGATTGGAAACAGGATATTAATATTGGGGATTTTTGCGAACATAATTTTCAGTTGCGGCCCCATGTGGTATGGTTTGGTGAAGCGGTGCCTATGATGGAAAAAGCGATCCAAAAAGTTGCAGACGCCGATGTTATCGCCATTATAGGAACCTCTATGCAGGTATATCCGGCTGCAGGACTCATCGATTTTGCTCCCCCAAAAACTCCGGTTTATTTTATAGATCCCAATCCTAATATTAAAGAAAATAAATACCTAACTATTTATGCTGAAAAGGCAGTAAGTGGTGTCCCTAAATTAGCTGAAGAGCTACGCGAAAAATTTGTCTCTTGAATATCGAATATCAATTAGAAAAAATGACACTGCATGCGGAAAGCAGAGCAAAATTTAGCAGGTTTATTAGCGAAAATCAGGCTTTACCGCGATTAATTCAGATCCTTCAGCATTATTCAGAATACCGTCGTAATGCTATTGTTGCAATAGAATTTTACGCGAGAGCGCATTGGGAAGAAGTTTTAAAATATTCCGAAGAAATCATTGATATTTCAGGCAAAGTCAGTTCAGAAACCGAAAAACGCTGTATTGCGAAATTACTAGAGAAAATCACCGAATTTCAGCATTTAAATCCAGATTTTAATCTTCCGCAGCAATCTTTAGAAAAAATAGCTGCCTTATCTTTTGATTGGTTACTAGACGGTAGTAAAACCGCAACCAAAGTTTTCGCAATGCAAAGCCTTTTTTATGTAGGCTTTAAAATTGACTGGATTCATCCCGAATTAAAAGCTTATTTACAACACAATTTCATGAACGCATCTGCCGGTTTTAGATCTAGAAGCACAAAAATTTTAAAGAAATTAAGATAGCGGTTTCCCAGATGGTTTTGAAGCACTATCTTTACGCTTTAACTTTTAAAATAAGAAAATGACACCGCTAAATGCAATTTCTCCAATAGATGGAAGATATCATTCTAAAACAACGTCTTTATCGGCTTATTTTAGTGAAAAAGCGCTTATAAAATATCGTGTAAAGGTAGAAGTTGAATATTTTATTGCTTTATGTAAACTGCCTTTACCTCAATTAGAAGAGGTTGATGAAGCGATTTTCCCGCATCTTCGTGATCTTTACGAAAACTTTACTATTCAGGATGCACAAGCTATAAAAGATATTGAGAAGATCACCAACCATGATGTAAAAGCAGTAGAATATTTTCTTAAGGATGAGTTTGAGAAATTAGGCTTAGAAAAGTCTAAGGAATTTATACATTTTGGGCTTACCTCGCAGGACATCAATAATACCGCAGTGCCTTTATCACTAAAAGATGCTATAGAAGAAGTTTACATGCCGCAATTAGATGAGATTTTAAAGAAATTAAAATCTCTTTCTAAAGAATGGAAAGATGTACCTATGCTTGCCAGAACCCACGGGCAGCCCGCCTCTCCTACCCGTCTTGGTAAAGAAATTGAAGTATTTACCATACGGCTTAAAGAACAAAAAGAACTTTTAGATGCCTGTAGCCATGCCGCTAAATTTGGTGGAGCCACCGGTAATTATAATGCGCACTTTGTAGCTTATCCCGAAATTGACTGGAAAAAATTTGGTAGCGGATTTGTAGAAAATACATTAGGTTTAAAACATTCTTTCCCTACCACACAGATAGAGCATTACGATCACATGGCGGCTATATTTGATGCTTTAAAACGAATTAATACCATTATCCTCGATTTAGATAAAGACATCTGGACGTATGTTTCTATGGATTACTTTAAGCAGAAGATTAAAGCCGGTGAAATAGGAAGCTCAGCGATGCCGCATAAAGTGAATCCTATCGATTTTGAAAACAGTGAAGGAAATTTAGGTATCGCTAATGCAGTTTTTGAGCATTTGGCCGCAAAACTACCAATAAGTCGCTTACAACGTGATCTAACCGATAGTACCGTTTTAAGGAATATTGGAGTTCCGGTGGGGCATACACTTATAGGGTTTCAATCTACCTTAAAAGGTTTAAATAAATTATTACTGAATGAAGAAAAAATTGATGCGGATCTTGAAGCTAATTGGGCAGTAGTGGCCGAGGCCATCCAGACCATTTTAAGACGTGAAGGTTTTAAAAATCCTTATGAAACTTTGAAAGGCCTTACCCGTACCAATGAGAAAATCAATAAAACCAGTATTGCTAACTTTATTGAAACATTAGAAGTAAAAGAGCATATTAAAGAAGAATTAAAGAGCATTACTCCACAAAACTATACCGGAATTTAAGTTTATAGATCGAGGCTGCTTAGCTATAGCAAAAACTGAATCATCAGGGATTGCTTTAACAGGCTATCCCTGATGACTTAAAATAGGTATATATTCAATTATTTTCAAATTAAAAAATTGTATACTTTTACACTAAACCGTAAAATTAAATTATGAATTCAGACTCTCAAATAACAGAAAACTTAAGTACTGAAGATCAGGTTATTTATTCTGATGCACAACTTAAACAGGGACAAACAGCTTACATCAACAAAGTGTTCAACTGGATGTCTTTAGCGCTTCTTATTACCGGTGTCACTGCATTTTTTGCTGCTGGCAGTTATGAATTAATGAATTTAATCTTCTCTAATAAACTGGTCTTCTACGGACTTTTAATTGGAGAGGTTTTATTGGTGGGATATATTGGTGCTAATATTCAAAAATTATCTACAACTACCGCTACTGCTTTATTTATTCTATATTCGGTGTTAAACGGCGTCACGTTATCCTTCATTTTACTGGTATTTACCTCGGCTTCTATTGCGACTACATTTTTTGTAACCGCCGGAACCTTTGGTGCTATGAGTGCTTATGGATATTTTACCAAAAGAGATCTTACCAGTATTGGTAATCTTTGTTTTATGGCTTTAATAGGTATTATTATTGCCTCGATAGTTAATATTTTCTTTTTCAACGAAATCTTATATTGGGTAATCACCTATGCAGGGGTATTAATATTTGTAGGATTAACTGCCTATGATACGCAGAAAATTAAAAGAATGTACAGAGCAGGAATGGAAGATTCTGATCTTGGGCACAACCTGGCCCTAATGGGAGCTATTAGGTTATACTTAGACTTTATCAACATGTTCCTTTTCCTTCTTAGAATATTTGGAAACAGAAAATAAGTTATTCAGGCTTTAAAATATAATCATAAAAAAGCTTCAACTAGTCCTTGAAGCTTTTTTTAGGTACCACCAAAAAGAGTATGATAACTTCAGTTTTACCCAGAAACTCTTAAAGGTTTTTCAAGCTTATATCTCGTAGTCTTGCCCCAAGATTATTGATTCTTAATCTATATTTTTTATAGCCCTGGACAATGATTGCTGCCAATGGGCAATTTTAAGCTGAAAAGTATTTTTAACTTTCGATTTATCCAAAACACTAAAAGAAGGGCGCTTTGCTGCCGTCAGATATTCACTGGATCGTATGGGAATTAAGTCGCAATTGATACCTGCTAATTTAAAAATACAAAACGCAAAATCATACCAGCTGGCAACACCTTCATTACTAAAATGATAAATACCGTAGTTCTTAGATCCTGAATGAATGATCTTTAAAATCAAATCGGCTAGATCCATAGCATAGGTTGGTGTTCCTACCTGATCATAAACCACCGATAACTGTTGTTTTTTACGACCATAGTTCAGCATGGATTTCAAGAAATTATTACCAAATTCAGAATACAGCCAGGAAGTTCTGATAATAAAAAATTGCTTTATATTTTGTTGAATCCTGGACTCTCCATCAAGCTTTGTTTTACCGTAAACTCCAAGGGGATTAGTTTTATCGTCCTCCAGATAGGGTAACGAATGCTCTCCAGAAAAAACAAAATCTGTAGAGATGTGGATAAGTGTAACCTTATATGCCTCACATAGCTTAGCCAAATTCTCAACAGCCAAATGATTAATCAGATTGGCTGCTTCTTTCTGTGATTCTGCTTTATCAACCTGAGTATATGCCGCGCAATTGATACAATAATCGTAGTTATGCCCAATAAATGCTTCCTTTAATTCTTCAAACTTCGTAATATCTAGCTCCGAAGAACTTTTAAAAGAAAAATCCAATTCATAAGCATTTCCTTGCTTCTCAATGCATTTTGCTAACTGCCCTTTTCCTCCTGTTACTAAAATTTTTGGCATATTATTTCACTTCTAGGTGTTGAGAAACATACTCTTTAAAACTCGGCAAAACCATATCTTTATCAGAAATAATCAATTCACTTTCTGCTATCTGCCAATCTATCGCGAGGTCTTTATCATTGTAGATAACTCCTGCTTCAGAATCCTTATTATAAAAATTATCACATTTATAAAAAAACAGGGCTGTCTCGCTTAAAACTACAAATCCGTGCGCACAACCTCTAGGAACAAAAAGTTGCTTTTTATTTTCTTCGGAAAGGATGGTGCTATAAACTTCTCCAAAGGTTTTGCTCTCTTTCCTAAGATCTAAGGCAACATCTAACACTTTACCTTTTAAAACAGATACCAATTTAGCCTGGGCATAAATTCCTTTCTGCAGGTGGAGCCCTCTTAAAACCCCTCTTTCTGAAAAAGACTGATTATCCTGAACGAACTGAACATGTATTCCTGTTTGCTCCTGAAATCTGCGTTTATTAAAACTTTCATAGAAATAACCACGACGATCATAAATCAATTTGGGGTTGATCTCAAAACAACCATTTATATTGGTTTTAAGTACTTCCATTTAAATACTTTTCAGCAAATTTTGACTGTAGCCGCTTTTATGATAAGGCGCTATCAAATCTAAAAATTCATCTTTAGTAATATATCCCATTTTATAGGCTGAAGCTTCTATTGCCCCTATTTTCAACCCTTGTCGCTCTTCAATAACCTGTACAAATTGTGAGGCCTGCATTAAAGAATTAAAAGTACCGGTATCTAACCACGCCGTACCAGAATCTAAAATACTTACGCTTAATTTTCCTTTATTAAGGTATGCTTTATTGATATCTGTAATTTCAAGTTCTCCACGATCACTGGGTTGAATACTTTTAGCAATTTTAATCACTTCATTATCGTAAAAATATATCCCGGGAACTGCAAAACTTGATTTTGGATTTTTTGGCTTTTCTTCAATAGATATTGCTTTTTGATTATCATCAAATTCAACCACACCGTATCGCTGGGGATCGTTTACATGATAGGCATAAATAATACCGCCATCGGGATCATTATTGGCCTGTAATAATTTTGCCAGTCCTGAACCATAAAAAATATTATCCCCTAGTATTAATGCCACTTTATCTTGCCCTATAAAGTCTTCTGCTATAACAAAGGCCTGTGCCAAACCTTCTGGCTTTGGTTGTACAGCATATTCAAAACGGCAACCATATTTTTTACCATCACCTAATAACTTTTTAAACAAAGACATATCATGCGGCGTGCTAATAATCAAAATCTCTCTTATCCCAGATTCCATTAAAGTCGATAAAGGATAATAAATCATAGGCTTATCGTAAACAGGCATTAGCTGCTTACTTACCGATATGGTACAGGGGTGTAAACGAGTTCCTGATCCTCCTGCTAAAATTATTCCCTTCATATATTACATTTATCTGATTAGGTAAAAACGAGAACGGAAATTATATAATCTCGCTTTTATATTTCTTTAAATACCAGTCTACGGTGATTTCTATACCACTTTCAAAATTTTCACAGGCTTTCCAGCCTAGCTCTTCTTCAATCTTACTTGCATCAATAGCATACCTAAAGTCGTGCCCTGCTCTATCGGTAACATACGAAATCTGACTTGCATAAGTTTCTCCTGACTTCAGTGGAACTTTTTTATCCAGCAATTCACATATTTTTTTAGCGATATAGATATTAGTTCGTTCATTTTTACCGCCAATATTATAAGTGCTACCGGACCCCCCTTTTTGAAAAGCCAGTTCAATTCCTTTACAGTGATCTAAAACATAAAGCCAGTCTCTTATATTTTTCCCATTCCCGTAAATTGGAATGTTTTCACCGGCTAAGGCCTTTCTTATAATTACGGGGATTAACTTTTCATCATGTTGTTTTGGACCATAGTTATTAGAGCAATTAGTAGTCACTACATTCATTCCGTAAGTATGATGATAACTCCTCACAATAAAGTCTGAAGATGCCTTAGAAGCACTATAAGGACTATTGGGGGCATAGGCGGTTGTTTCTTTAAAAAGTCCTGTTTCTCCAAGTGTGCCATAAACTTCATCTGTAGAAACATGATGAAATCTAGAGTTTTGATATTGGGCTCTATAAATCCCCGTAGAATCCATCCAGTAATTCTTTGCAACATCCAGTAAATTAAAGGTTCCCATGATATTGGTTTGCATAAAAGCATCGGGATGGGCAATGCTGTTATCTACATGAGACTCTGCTGCCAAATGAATAATATCCTTAATATCATATTTAGAAAAAAGATGCTCTATTAGTCCCCGATCACAGATATTACCCTGGATAAACTGATATCTGGGATGATTAGCAATTTCATTTAAATTATCGGGATTTCCGGCATAGGTAAGCGCATCTAAATTGATAATAAACGCATCTGGATTATGATCAAGATAATAAATGATAAAATTTGATCCTATAAAACCTGCTCCACCGGTTACTAGAATGTTCCGCATACTTTTTTGAAAGTAATTTATATTATTGCGAATATACTCGCAAAAATTTAAAGGACAAGACTGTTTGAGTGCATAGCACTTTATAAACAAAGCCCACTTATTAAATCCGAAAAATGAAAAAAGCCCAAATCATAATAGAAATGGGCCTTTATAATTTTTACCAATTTATTTTACAGTCGCCTTACTAACTCGATATTAAAGTTGGTACCATCAGACATAACAATTATACTATCATCTGATTCTGGTCCTCCGGCTATGATTTTTAAGGTATCATTTTTATTTAATTCCAGAAGCTTGGTCTTAGAAACTGTTTTAATATCTCCGTTCTTAACATTTGCAATTGATAGACTCCCAGAAACATCATTGTTATTTTTTTGCAGTTTTAAATAAATATCTTTTCCGCCACCACCAGATGTATTATCCATCATCACGCTGTAACTTACTCGATAAATACCTTTTACCGGTACGGTAATAGAAGATGCCGTGGTTTCTACGTTATTACTAATTACAACGTCAGTCCCAAAATCTACTTCTTTCCAAACGGCATTAGAATTATTACCATTTCCTGCATTATTTAAATGAGTTGCCGCCCCCGATTTATAAACTTCAGCATATACAAAATAGTCTCCTATTCCGTCTTCGCTCATCATTTGATTCCATTTATTATTGTACCAATAATAAAATCCGGGAGTTACATCATTCTGTGTAGCCGTGTTAAATACCAGTAAGCCATTTGCTGGATTACTAACAGGGTTTTGTTGATCTGTTTTATCCAATTGAATTCTAGGTACCAATACACCTTTATTAGTACTCACAACATCAAGCATGGCCGAACTATTTGGTGAACCTGTTCCAACCCCTGTTCTGGTATCTGAACCACCAAGTGTAATTACTTTGCTTTGCGAAGTTTTAGCCTGATAACCAATGGCATAAGAATGGGTCCCGGAAGCTTCAGCTTCTCTACCAATCGAATAACTATCGGTACCACTACTTCTAGATTGGTACCCCAAAGCATAAGCGCGCGTTCCTGAACTTGCAGCTTCACGTCCAAAACTATAGCTTTCACTACCACTGGCACTACTATTGTACCCATAAGCGTACACATCGTTACCAGATGCTGTAGCACCCCTACCATAAGCATAACCATCATTAGTACTTACAGCAGCAGAATAGCCTATAGCAAATCCCCTTTCACCACTTACAGCAGCATTACGACCTATAGCCATTCTATCTTTAATTCCAAATTGCGCTTGTTGTACATTATTTACTTTAAACACAATAGGTTGTTCATTCGTTGAACCCAAAAATTCGTCTCCAGAAAGACTATTACCGTTTAACGCCCATCCTGAACCGTCTTCTAATTCTTTAAAGCGCTCATCAATATCCTCCATGATTTTATCCACATCAGATTGATTTTCTACTTTATCCCATTTTTCATTGTCCCAGATATAGAAACCTTTTCTCAAATTATTTCCGTCATCATCCCTTTCATTATAGACTAATAAACCCTCAGTAGGATTGTTAACGGTATATTGATCTGTTAGGTTTTGTAAATCAACTTTAGGTAACAAAACCCCTTTATTGGTACTTTGAATGTGTAAAATCGCTGATGGATCTGGACTTGTTGTTCCTATTCCTACCTGTGCAGATATATTATTAATACATAAAAAATATACAAAAAGTATAGAAAAAACTGTTAGGGCTAAGTTGTTTTCAAGAGGATAATTTTTCTTCATCAAAAACCTTATATTAAGAATTGATAATGAGTAAATGGCTAAGTTATAATCCAAAAACTGAACAATATTAATACTTAAAGTTTTCTTAAAAAAAATAAAACGATTACTCACCTAAATAATCGTTTAAAAACGTATAATCCTATTTAACAACCTCTCAAATCCTACATTTTCTTACACATAATCTAGGAAAACACTTACTTTTTTAACGATCACCCTAGCTTATTCAAAAGAAAGAAGAAAAAACTATTGAAATTTAGTAAAAATTAAAAGCTGTTTTAATCAATCTTAAAACAGCTTTTAATTTTGCCTCAGTTTAAAATTGCCCAAACATAACTTTTGTAGATGCTCATAATGTTTGGGCACTGTAAAATGAATATTATTTTTCCAGGCCTCTTTGTAAAACCTGTTTAATTCCTTCAAGATTTTCTGAAAAAGCCATCATTTGCGATAAGACCTGTGCCATTTCATTTTTATCACCAAAGCCCTTCAGTTTATTATTCTTTAAAAAGGTTTCTTTTATGGCATTCCAACGAGCTTTTTCGTCTTCAGAAATGCTTCCCCTTAATTCTTTAAACTTCAACAAATTGGCTTCCGCAGCAGCAGTAAGCGTTTGCGATTCGTTTTCGTAATGGGACAACAATAAACTATTAAGCTCTTTGTTATTCATTATCGGTACTATTTTCGAAACCAGCTTATTCATATCCCTATACGACCCCTGCAATTTAAAAGCAGGCTCTGTTCGATATTCATCTTCTGTCCCGGCCGATTTTATATACGTTGCATTGACTTTTAAAACGGTATTTCGAATACTAAGCACCTTTTCCAACACCGACTTATAATCCTGAATTTCCTGCTGGGTATGATTTCCTTTAAGTTCCCCGGCATCCGAATTATTCTCTACGCGATCGATTAACGTGTACACATCATCAAAATTCCTGGAGCTTAATTGATGCAGCACCGGATTGGAAGTCAACGAATTTTCCAGCAGACTTAATTTAAACAAACTCTCGGTATCTCCAATAATATCCCCCAAATTATAAATATCGGCACGGTTAGAAAGCATATCCGGGATTCTAAATTTCTCGCCACTTTCGGTGTACGGATTCCCGGCCATGATCACACAAAATTTCTTACCTCGTAGATCGTAGGTTTTCGGTTTTCTGTTAAAGATTCCTTCAATTTTTCGGGTACCATCGGCTAGAGAAATAAACTTCTGTAAAAATTCTGGGTTACAGTGCTGAATATCGTCCAAATACAGCATCACATTATTTCCCATTTCAAAAGCCAAATTCAGTTTTTTAAGTTCTTCTCTGGAAGCCGAATTTGTCGCCGCTTCAGGATCTACAGATGTAATATCGTGACCAATCGCCGGGCCGTTAATCTTCATAAACACCAATCCCAATCGATTAGCGATGTATTCCATCAACGTGGTTTTCCCGTAACCCGGCGGCGAAATTAACAGCAGCATCCCCATTCGGTCAGTACGTCGGTTCTCCCCTACACTTCCCAATTGTTTCGCCAGGTTTTCGCCGAAAAGTGGAAAATAAACCTGATCGATCAATTTATTCCGAACAAAAGAAGTCAGCACTCTGGGCTTAAATTCGTCCAATTTGAGCTGCTCTTTTAAATCTTCGGTGACCTGATGTCTTGCTTTTCTGAAGGCCTGAAATGCAGGAACGCTATAATTAAAATACCACTGAAGTTTTTGTGTAAACTCATGAAAATTGAACTGAAATTGTCCATTTTTGATTTGCCTATGATCTCCTTTTAATCCTGAGATCACTGCGGAAGGATCGATATGATTCACTTCCGGACTTTGCTGAGGGAACAAAATACAACACGCCGCTTCGTCGATATAATTTACCTGATTTTCTAGCAATTTCGCCTTAGCAAAGGCCTGAAGCCATTGCTTTACCAACCTGATTTTTGCGGAATACGAATGTAAACTTTCCACACTATTTCTAAACTGGGATTCGGCTTTCTCTTTCTTTAGCATTTGCTGAAAATCATCTGCTAACTTTTTAGCTAAACCGCTTACCACAAATTGATCGTCACTTTGCAATTCTTCAAAAAGATATTGTGCTGTTTCTAAACTTACTTCCGCAGAAAATAAGCCCATATTTTGCCCAAAATCGCTAATGACCTGCTCTAATTCCTGAATCAGAAAATCATATTCACGGGTATTTGGGAAGTATTTTAGAACCTGCCCCGAGGCTTTTATCGAATTATTATAACCTTTTTTAGCATCGTTTTCTAACTGATTCCAAAAATACCTCGCAAAAGCTCTAATCTCAGATCGCCATCTTAAAATGCCCAAATCCTGATGTTTTTGCACCAAAATTTGCAGAATCTTAGCAGCATCAAGATCATGAACGCCTTTGATATAACCTTCAGAATAATTACTGCTGCTTTCTTCCTGAATCACCTTCAGTAACTCGTCTTCATTTAATCCCGAAAGCATTTCTGGATCTTGATCTTTATAAATTTTGAAGGCTAAAAATGAAGAACGATACACCAAATCGTTCTCAGAAATAAATTCCTGATTCCAATATTCCCGACTATTATTTAAAATTTCATTTTCCAGTTCCTGGTAAAAATCGGTGCCGCTTAAATGGTAAAATAACTTATCGTCTTTAAAAACAATACTTAGATCCAATTCCTGGCGGTTAACTCCGAATTTGTGATTGCCAAGTTTGATGATATTTTCGCCATCTTCATAAAGATCCTGCTTGTCTTTTAGTTTTCGCAATGCATCTTCCCTGCTCGTTTTTAGCGAAGTTTCAATTTCTTCGGCATTACCGCTATCGTCCAGTTCTCGTAACTGCTCCACGATATCGCGAAGCTTATTCACCATTAAATCTGAAGCGTAATAGCCGTTAATTTCTGAAACCGACTTTAGACTTTCTGCCTTCTTGCCTATGCTTTTTAAAATACGATCTGAAGCGGTTTGCAGTGCAATTGCTTTTTTATTTCGCTTTTCGTTAATCGCACTTTTCTTACTTTCAAAAGCGTTATAAACTTCTTCCCGCTTTTCGATAATTTCAGTAATAAATTCTTCAAAATCGGCAAATTTCCCTTCTAATTCTTCAAGTTGAATACTGACTTTAGTTTGAAATTCATCACATTTTTCTGGTGTTGAAGCAATATCAAGATAGTTGATGATACTTTGATCGATCAGTTTTAACTGCGCGGCAAAATCAGCTTGGGCTTCTTTGCTTCCCAGTGATTTTTTCTTATTCCTTATCGCTGCTTTAAGCTGATTTATCGTTGCAAAAATCAATGAGATATTATCGATAATCTTGGTGGAATGTGACGTATCTTCGATGTCCAGATTCGAAACAATATCAATAAGCATTTCCAAATCTATCGCGATCTGATTGACTTCTTCTTCCAGCTTTTTGGCTTCAACTACTTTACTGATCTTATCGAGTTGCTGTTGTTTTTCTTGTACTTTATCGTGATACGGCTGCAAGGCTTTATCATTCAGTAAAAATTCTACACAGCGTCTGGAAATTGTAGTGGTTTGCTCGGCAATTTCAGCTTCCAGCGATTTAATAAACTCTTCGTTTACATATCGAATTTCGTATAGACCAATCACCTCGCCACGCAATGCTCTTAACTGCGAGAGTAATTCGACAAATTCGTTGATGTTTTTAAAAGAAGTGCTCTTAATTTTACTAAAAAGCTCCTGTGCTTTCTGCTGAATTTCTTTGGTTTGTTTTTCAGCATTTTTCTTAAGCTGAATAACTTTCTGAAATTCATCGATCGCTGCATTGGCGGCAATATTGATTTCTTTTAAAGGCTCGCTTAAAACAGCGGTTTCCTTATCGTTTAGCCAGTAGTACGCATCTAAAATATTCTTTGAAGATTTTGCAATATCGGCATACAATCCATCATAATTATCTTCTTTACTCAGCAATGTGATCAGCTCATTCGCCTCGGCCATTGCTTTTACAATGTCTTTATTCCCAATTTTATACAACATCGAATCCTGATGTTCAGAAGGCATAATATCGCTCTCTAAATAAGGCGTTTGCCAAATCTGGATCATGTGATGTTTAGTCTGCTCCTCGTCGGCTTTAAAATAACAAAGCTCGCCATCGGGTAAAATGGTGAATCCCCCACAAACAATAGGAGTTTTAATTTCCTGCTCGATCATATTATAATCCATGAGCAGATAGGTTCCTTTAGAAGGGGAATAGAAAATATACAAAAAATCCTCTCCATTTGGAGAATTTAAAGTCCCCTGATATTTTAATGACTGTACTTCGTTGGAAAAAAGATGAAATTCCCCGGTTTGTAAATAGTAGCCGTTCGGGAAAATAATGCCTTGATCGTCTGGTAATAAAACTGCCGTTTCTTTGATGGAATCGATTTTCTGAACTTCCTGCATTTTGTGATTGTACACAAAATAGCGCGCTTCTTCCTGGAAAGGTTTTATTTCTAGAATAATTAAATTTCCCAAATCGGCAAAGCGAATCTGGCCATCGTCCAGGGTCTGATCTTTATAATCTACAGGTTCAGAATAGATTCCCATTCCGTCTTCTGTATTATCTTCTATTTTAATGGTAAGATCACCACCAATGGTTTCTACAAAAACTTTATCTAAAATCGCCACATGCGAATGTTCCCCGTAGCGTTGCATATCGCGGGTGGCTTCCCTCCAGTTAAATTGATGCTGCTTGGGATACTTAAATTCATGCTCGCTACGATTATCGATATAGGTAAGCGAATTATCCTTTATAAGCCATTTAAAGGTCTTAATATCGGTCACACTTTCACTCAGCTGAAAAACCATGTGCAGGTAATTCCCAATGATGGCAAATTTACTAAAGATCGTATTTCGATAGTATTTATAGAGATTTGCAAAATCGGTTTTAAAAGTTTCATCTTCAAACAGCGCTAAAGAAACTGCTTCAAAGTGATGGTCTTTAAATTCATAAACGCTAAAAACATCAGAAAGTGTAATTTCTGTACGTAATCCAAAATGCACGTTATAACCAAAAATGCAGGTATTTCCCAGCGAAATGATATCCCTGGCCACACAATTATTTTCGGTACTAATGCGGTTATTGGCAATTAATTGCGTTTCGAGCGAACCAAAAACCGTTTTTCGGGCTTCATTTAAAGTATTAAGACGTTCCTGTAAATCAGATTTATGAGTGTTAAGACGTTTACGGATAATCTCGTAGGTCCCACCATCCAGAGCATCTTTTTGTACCGGCTTTTCTTCGTTAGTATTCATTAGGTTTTGTGGTAAGGGTTAGGGTTGAATTGCTATAATTTTTGAAACCAAGAGAGACAAAGAGGATGAGATCCCGGGACACGCGCGGGATGACATCGCTCTAAATTTCATTGCTAAAAAACAGGATGAGACCCTGAACCAAGCCCGCCTGACGGACGGACAGGTTCAGGGTGACATTCCTATTTCATAATAAGTTATAGATTACACCTTTAAAGTTGACACTCGCTTATCAGACAATCCTAAACCTTTAGCCAGGTTGAATAAATTGCCTAACATGGTTTGCTCATTTTGGTCATTAGAGCGACCTTTTAATTCCATGATCAGGTTTGCGATCGTCAGGTTTTTGATATCTTCGGAAGAGATTCCGTATTTTTCTGAAAACTCACGCACTTTAGTTAGTAAATTTCCTTTGATATCATCACTGCCTAAAATCGAATCTTTTAAATCCTGAATATTGGAACTGTTTTGTACCAGTCTATCGAATCCTTTACCTCTGGTAATCTGACCAATGATCTGATCGAAGAACATGGTTTCACCACCAACAATATCGATCTTAGCAGCTTTTAGCGCATCACTAATTACATGAGCCTGAGCATCGGCGATATCTTTTTGAATATTGATATGTGCCAGATCTACCTGTAATTCTTTATCTAATTTTAACTTGAATTCTTCGTGTTCTTTACCTACACCGTCAAGTTTCTTCATTGCGGCTGCTTTTTCTTCGATACCGGCAGCATCGGCAAGGGCTTTTTCTCTAATCACATCGGCCGCTGCCTGTCCTTCTTTTCTGCTGGCTTCAGCTTTGGCTTCCATTCCGGCAGCCTCAGCTTTGGCTTTTTTCTCGATAATAAGCGCTTCCATAAGTCCTTGTCTCTCGCTGGCATCTGCTTTAGCATGCATTACTTCAGCTTCCGATAAACCAATGGTTGCTTCCTCTTTCGCTTTGGCTTCAGCAATAGTTTTTCTTGCTTCTGCTTCTTTTTCACTGGCTTCTTTATGCGCCTGTGCTTCAATATTAATTTCTTCGGCTTTTTGCTTGGCAGCTTCTTTTTGTGCTTCCGCGGCTTTAATGGTTTTAATTAATTGTTCCTGAGCATTTGCTTCGGCAATGGTTACTTTCACCTGCTTCTCACGATCGGCAGTCTTAAAGGCCTGGATATCTTTCATGTTCTCCTGCTCTTCTACCACTCCTTTTTCTAACATCACACGATCTCGAATAACATCCTGAATGTTTTTCTTCTCTACCTCAAGAACTTTCTCTTTCTCGATCTGCGCCAGTGTTACGATACGTTCTCTTTCGGTAGCCTCTAACATACGATCTTTTTCTACTCTTTCGCTTTCTACGGCTTCTGTTCGTTCTTTGTTTTTCGCCGCCACGATGATCTGACGGTTCATGTTTTCTTCGGCTACTTTTACTTTTTCTTCGGTGGCAATTCTTGCTGTTTCAGATTTTAGGCGTTCTTCTTCAGCAACTTTACTCACTTCAGCATTTTCACGTGCTTTAATGTTTGCGATCTCCCGTTTTTGCGCTTCTTCTTTTTCGGCTAACTGCTTATCTAATTCCAGGATAGCTTCGCGAGCTTCTACGTCTTGTTTTCTGATGGTTTTTTCTTCGTCACGCTTAATAAGGTTCGCTTTCATGTTCTGAACGGCGGTAAGCTCGGTTATCTTTTTAATCCCTTCCGCATCCAGAATATTATCAGCTTTTAAATGTGAAATTGGTGTTTGCTCTAAAAAGTCGATCGCACAATCTTCCAGGGTATAACCATTAAGATCTGTCCCGATGATATTCACGATCTCGTCCCTAAATTCGCGACGTGCTTCGTATAATTCGATAAAATCGAACTTTTTCCCTACGGTTTTTAGGGCTTCAGAGAATTTCGCTTCAAAAAGATCCTCTAAAGTTTCGATTCTTGATGCACGATCTACCCCAATAGTTTGCGCTACTCTTTTAATAAACGAGATATCGTTATTCACCCTCACAAAGAATGCTACTTTAATATCTGCCCGCATATTGTCTTTACAAATAAGGCCTTCGTGAGCCAAACGCTCTATCTGGATTTTCTTTACAGAAATATCCATTATCTCCATTTTATGCAAAACAGGTACCACATACATTCCTTTATCTGTGGCTACTTTGGTTCCGCGAAAACCGGTACGAACAATGGCTCGGCCTTGTGGAACTTTTTTGTAAAACATCGCGATTACTGCGAAGTAGACCACGATTAGGAAAGCTACCCCACCTAATCCAATTCCAATAATTGTTAAAATATAGTTCATTTTTTAATTAGTTAAATTAGTCGTTATATGATTGTACTAAGAAGTAATTTTTATCAGCAGATTGCTTGATAATTAAAATTTTGTCCTGATAATTGAGTTGATGTCCATCCAGGGATTTTACATAGATCGAATGTGAATCGCCATTAGCATAGATCTCGGCATTTCCCATTTTATCTCCTGAAATGGTAGAAAGCAACACTCCCTGCCGGCCAATATAATCGATGGCTTTATCGCCGTCTTTATTCAGGTTTTTAAAGAAGCCTTTAAACGGTGTGGTAAAAATCTTGTTTATAAATAAAGAGGTAAAAAAACCGGCAATCATAATCGCGAAACCTAAAAAGTGATCATAAGTATAGGTTAATGCTGTTGTTAGTGCCGTGGTAAACCACCAGATAAACACAAAACAGGTAAAGGTGAACATAAACGGCAGGCCAACAAAGTTGAAGTAAATCAAAAGAATCTGCCACCATTTTAGTGGCTGAATTCTTCTACCTACCACATCCTCTTTATTCAGCTCGGCATTAGAAACATCCTGAAATTCCATATTTGCACCATCGGTTGCCAGATCGGCATCGACATCTACATCGGCATCGATATCAATATCCATGTCGTATTCAAAGTCGATACCGCTAATCATGGTAAGCAACCAATAAACGATCAATAAAATACAAAGAATGCTTAAGGTAATGTTTACCTCAGAGAATAATATGTCTGTTAAACTGGTCAATTTCGTTATTTTTTGTCATCATTTAAACCTAACTGTTCTTTAAGCTTGCTAAGGTCATCTTCGGCTTTTGCCTCGGTCGTACTGGCGGCTTTTTCAAGGTCATCATCAATAGATTTTGATGCGCCCGCAATATCGCCGTAGGCTTCGGCCAAAGCTTCTTCCTGCGCTACTTTTTCTTTCATACGTTCTAACATAGAAACGGTACTGCTACTATCAATTTCAGCCATTTGCTTGTTAAGGCTCTTTGTGGCATTACTTACTTTTACACGTGCTTTAAGCGTTCTAAGTTCATTTTCCCAGTTACTAATATTCGATTTGATGGTTTGAATATTGCGTTCTAACTGCGCCACATTTTCATTAAACTTTTTCGCTTCTTCTTCAGATCGTTCTACATGTTTTTGGGCTTCTTCTTTTTTTACCAAAGCCTCACGAGCCAGACGATCTGATTCGGTTTTATCCATATCGCCACTTTGTCCTTTTTTAAGGATCAAAATCGCTTTATTATGATAATCTTCTTTTTTGTCCAGGTATTCTTCCTGGTCGTTCTTCGCCCTAATCGCTAAGGCTTTTACCTGCGCTAAAGCTTCCAGGTTTTTCTCTAAATCTAATTTTAGGTCCCTAATCCCCTGTTCGGTTAATTTAATGGGATCTTCCATTTTATCTATTGCCGAATTTGCTTCAGCTTCTCCTATCTTAAATAATCGTTTAAAAATGTTCATAACGCTAAGGTTTAATATTTTGAAAATTCTATAATTTTATCTGAATACTCACTCATTAATAAACTGAGTGAGTTTAAAGATCCTTCTAATTCATTAAGATCCAGGTTCTCTATCTGAAGGGTGTCCCTAAAGATCACTTTCTCGCCAGAATCGTCCAGTACAAAAGCGCCATGGATAATATCCCGGTTTTTTTGCAGCAGACTTCTATATATTTTTTCTGACTGGTTATTGATCCTAAATAAGAACTGCTCCATAATTAAAATAGGCGGTGCTACTCCCAGGATCAGGTTTTTAATCCCAAAATTTTCCTTACGGATCATTAAAATTCCTTCAACTTCATTTTCGAAATCAATATTGAAGTTAAGCTCTAAAAGAAAATTTTTGGTGATCTGATAGTGGTTTTTCATCAAGACGATATTTTTTTGATTGGTGTTAAAAAATTACGGTATAATATTACAAAATCTATTTTGTTTTAAGGTATTATTAACACGATCACTGTGGTAATTATTGCTGTTATCATTGGTTGTTTAGATTAAAATTCATTTTTTCCGTTGCGCTAATTCATTTAGCAAAGTCTTAACCCGACGTATCAAATCGAGAAATAACCAAATAAATTAGTAATTATCAAATATATTAGCTAATATTGTTAGATAAAGATACAACTAAATTTCAATATTGCAAATAATTTTAGCAAAATATGTCATATTTCGGTAAAAATATTAGGAAAATAAGGAATGTAAAGAAATTAAGTCAGCAGGCATTTGCCGAATTATTCGAGCTAAAGCGGGGCACACTGGGCGCTTATGAGGAAGAAAGAAGTGAACCACGTATCGAGACCATCATTAAAATCGCTAATCATTTTAGCATAACAATTGATGATTTGCTAACCAAAGAACTTACGGTAAACAAACTTTTGAAATTTAAAGATGATCTGGCCCTGCAGGGAAGCTTTCATAAAGAAAAATTTACGGCCATCCCCTGTATTACTCCTAAAACCGAAGCCGATTATGCCCTATATTATGATAAACCTCATTTTATAGAAGATCTCCCTAAACTCCATTTGCCCGTACATCCTGATAAAAAATATAGAGCGTATCTCATTTCTAATCTGGAAATGACGAATAACGACAAAACCTACTGCCCAAAAGATGTAATTATAGGAGAGAAAATTGAACCTAATGATTTTACTAAGATTGATAACAGTACTTTAGTTATTGCACTGGTACACGGCAAAGTTCTTTTTAGGAAATTTTACTATTCGGCTTCAAAAATCATACTTAGAGCAACCAATACTAATATTGAGGACATTGAAGTTGAATCTGATGAAATTAAGGAAATGTGGCATGTTTGCTACACCTTTTTTAGGCGTCTCCCCGAAAATAACAATAATGAAATTGAGCAAAAATTGAATTTCCTGGAACAGGAATTTATGAAACTAAAGGAAAAATTTTAAAGCATTTACCAAAAAACAATTAAATTAGACCAAATCCCAAATCCATGAAATTTTCTATTGTTTTTATTGCTTTTTTAGTAATGCAATACAATGCTGTAGCACAAGATAAATCGTTTAGTTTTGAGGTGATCCACAAAGAAAATAAGATAGGTACATTAGAAGCGATTAAAAAAATTAGTGGTGATATTACCGAATATCAAACAGAAACCAATATTGAAACCCGAATTTTAGCCAAAATTGAGGTTAATTATAATTTTCAGGTGGTGTTTAATGGGCATCATCTTAAAAATACCGAAGCCGAAATTTTCTTAAACGGAAAAAACCGTACCAGTACTAAAACCATTAGTACGAACGGCGGAACTTATAAATTTTATGACTCTGGTAAGCTTGAAAAAACTATAAACTCGCCTATTTCCTATACCTGTATCCAGTTAATGTTTGAAGAACCTATCGGTTTTAAGAAAGCGTATAGCGAAGAAACCGGCGAATTTCAAACCTTAAGAAAAATAGGCAGCCACTCTTACGCTAAAGAAAACGAAAAAGGAAGAGAAAGCATTTATTATTACAAAAACGGGATCTTACAAACCGCAAAAATTGATGCCGGAATTATCGAATTTGAACTACACTTACAACCGTTATAAGCTTTTAACCATTTCTAAAAGTTTAATGCAGGTTTTCCAATTTCGGGTGGTACAGTCAATCTTCAGTAGTTTTTCTGCAACGTTGTTATTTATATTCGATTTACTATAACGCTCGGTTGCACAACAAATATACATACGGTTCTTTTCTACTTTAAACGCATCGGGAGAAGCATCAAAATTTTCTAATTTCTGGCGATGTTCTAAAATAGGTTCAGTCTTAAGAAAGCAGCAATGTAAACGCTTTATATCTTCTTTGGCATAAGGATTATTATCGATTACACAGGTTAAACGTTCTTTAGAAAGAACGATGGTACTTACCTGAAAACCATAATGATTTGCGATTTTTTCCTGAATAAGATTTTCCAGAATATCAGTATTTTCTTCTGAAGCACTAAAAACTATATTTCCGCTTTGGATATACGTTTTAATTTCTCCAAAACATGCTATTTCGCTAAGTATTTCCCTAAGATCTGCCATCATTATTTTTTTGTGGCCTCCAACATTTATTCCTTTTAAAATGGCAATGTAGGTTCGCATAAAATTTAGATTAATTAACACCAAAAGCTAAATCCAGGTGAATTTATAAATAATTAAGAGCTTAACCATAATACATGAACTAATTTTGGCAAAGTATTTATCATATTCCTATGAAAAAGATTGAAGACCCTATAGAAATTGCCCAGGCATTGCAGGAGCTTTTGGAGAAAAACCACGATGCCGGAGAAGTGTTTAAAAGCGGATTGGAAGATACGGAAAGTGATCTTTTAAAGAATTTCCTACTCACACAGGCTGAACAACGTGCCAGATTTGCTAAAGAACTGGAAAGGGAAATTTATCAGATCGATCAGGTGCCCCATAACACCGGTACCTTTAAGGGTACTTTACAACGTACCTGGATGGATCTAAAAACTATTTTTAGCGATAATAGAGATGAAGTAATCTTGGAAGAATGCTTAGAGGGAGAGCAAGAAAGTGCTGCAGAGTATGAAATAGCAATGGCCAAATATCATTTTAGTGATGATATACTAAGGGTTTTAGAAGGACAATTAGACGAAATTAAACATACGATAACAATTGTATCTTCTTTAAAAGATCTGGAGACCTATTAGTCTCCAGATCTTTTATTGGCACCGCCAAAGGGTTTAATACCCCGTCCCGATAGCAAGCGGGATGCCTCGGAATTGAAATTTTGCCTCTATCGAATGCCTCATGGGCTTGCCCCTAGGTTGTTTACTTTTTAATAGGAACCATATAAACCGGTACTTCGGTTTTTTCTAAAACTTTCGAGGCCACTGTGCCAACAAGTACCTTCTCTAAAGTAGAGTGGCTATGTGTGCCCATAACAATTAAATCTGCGCCCCATTCTTTCGCATATTTAAGTACACCACGATGAGTATCTCCTATTTCTAAAGCGGTAGAAATTTTATCATCATTAAATTGTTTTTTAGCCGTCTTCAGGTATTCCTGAGCCATTTCCTGCAATTGTGCCGTTACCCCCAAATCAAACCCCATATTTTGATATCCCGGGTAACCAAGAAATTCGGAATAATTCACACCATAATGAGAAACCTCAGCCAATACATGAAGTAAACAAACCTCTGCATTCATACTTTTAGCCAGCTCGTAACCGGCAGTAGCCACCACCTCTGAATTTGGATGATAATCGATGGCAATTAAGACTTTTTTCATAATCTAATTTTTTGATATTTGGTTAAGGAGCTATTTGCTCTTCTTTTAAATAGGCCCCGCTAGCCACCGCAGGGTAAAATACCGAGTAAGATTGGATGGTATCGTTTATTTTTTTATTGATCATAGTTCGGTTTAATTCTGACAATTCATTGCATCCCGCCGCTGCAAAAAGTTCTAAGAAATCGTCTAAGGTTTGTTGTTGGTAATTTTTAACCCTCTTCCACTTGTCCTCTACCACCAATCCATTCATAAGCCTTCTGTTATTTGTGGCTACACCAGTAGGACATTTGTTCGTATCGCAACGTAAAGCTTGTATACAGCCCAAAGCAAGCATCATTCCACGAGCAGAGCTACAAATATCAGCCCCAATACACAAGGCCTTAAAAATATCAAATGCCGTAAATATTTTTGTAGCGGTAAAAATTTTAATATCTTTTTTTAAACCGAAACCATTTAAGGCATCTACCACAAAAATTAGGGCATTCTCCCAGGGCATCCCTACATAGTTCGAAAAATCTATTGGGGCAGCGCCAGTACCTCCTTCAGCTCCATCTACTACAATAAAATCTGGTTTAATCCCCGTTTCAACCATTTTTTCGCAAATCTCAAGAAATTCATCCTTTGAGCCTATACTTAGTTTAAATCCCACCGGTTTTCCGTTGGATAGTGTTCTTAGCTGTTGTACAAAGGCTAATAAACCTTCGGCATCGCTAAATGCGCTATGTCCAGGAGGAGAAAGAACATCGGTATGTGGTTTTACCCCTCTTATAGTAGCAATTTCATCATTGTTTTTTGAAGCCGGTAAAACTCCGCCATGACCAGGTTTTGCACCTTGAGAAATTTTAATTTCTATCATTTTCACTTCAGGCCAGTTGGCTTTCTCTTCAAATTTTTCAGGATCAAAATTGCCTTCTTCCGTTCGACAACCAAAATATCCTGTACCTATTTCCCAAACCAGGTCACCCCCACAGCGATGATAGTCTGAAATTCCTCCTTCACCGGTATCGTGAAAAAAGTTTCCTGCTTTTGCCCCTTTATTTAATGACTCAATCGCATTTTTACTAAGTGCCCCAAAACTCATTGCTGAAATATTGAATAATGAAGACGAATAGGGTTGTTTACAATCTGGGCCACCTACAGTAACCCGTGGATATTCCTTTTTAACTTTTGCAGGATAGATACTATGTTGCATCCATTTAAAGTTCTCGGCTTCCACATTTAATTGTGTCCCAAAAGGATGCGTCTCTTTCTCGAGTTTAGCACGTTGGTAAATATAAGATCGATGGTTACGATCTATGGGTTTGCCATCGGTATCACTTTCAATAAAATATTGATGAATTTCAGGACTTATAAGCTCTAGCATATATCGCATATGTCCCAGCAGCGGAAAATTACGTAAAATGCTATGCTCTTTTTGAAAAATATCATAAATGCCTATACTAAAAAGTATAATTCCGAAGATAGAAAATCCCCAAACAGGCCAAATATTGGTGAAAATAATTAATCCAACAATTATGGATATAATTAGAGTAAAGCGTATGGCTTCTCTCATGTTTAATAATTTTTTAGCTTTAATATCAAATTCGCTATAAAGCTACTTAGCATTTAACATTTTGTATGCTAAATTCATGTTATAATTTCAGGGAAGTAGAAGAGGTTTCATGATGTACGCGATAATCGAGATTAAATGCTCCAATGCTTGTATTCAGGTAGTTTACAAATAAGTTTTATCTTACACATACCTTAAACTTCTAGTACTTTAAAGAAAGTATTTCATTATATTTCTCCATACATCTTCTTCTTTTTAATAAAGTGAAATTAAATCTCCACTGATATTTGTCATAATCCTAAAAAAGCTATTTCGCTAAGTTTGGATAACCACACTACATTTTTTGTCCATAAAAATAGCCGTCATGAAGAAATCACCTTTAGACCAGTACCTGGTTTTACCGGTTAAGAATTTTATTGAAAAACAAACATCTGTTGGTATTCTTTTAATTTGTGCTGCGGTATTGGCCATGATTATTGCCAATTCTCCCCTATCTGAAATTTATCATAGCTTATGGGAGCAACACATTTATATTGGTATAAATGACTTTGTAATTAACAAGAGTGTTTTACACTGGATCAATGATGGATTAATGTCAATGTTCTTTTTCTCTATTGGTCTTGAAATTAAAAAGGAAGTGTTACATGGTGAACTATCTTCTTTTAGAGGAGCTCTTTTGCCGCTAATAGCAGGCATTGGTGGTATGATTATACCTGCCATTATTTTTAGCCTATTTAATAATGGTACCCCGGCAATTGGAGGTTGGGGAATCCCAATGGCCACCGATATTGCTTTTGCCCTGGGACTATTATATCTTCTTGGTGACAAAGTACCATTATCTCTAAAAGTTTTCCTTACCGCCATTGCAGTCATTGACGATTTGGGTTCCGTTTTAGTCATTGCCTTATTTTATACCTCAGAAATTTCATTTTATAATTTGGGTATTGCCGCTATATTTCTAGGTATTTTGATTCTCGCTAACTATATAGGTATTAAAAATATCCTTTTCTATATGCTTGTAGGCTTTGGGGGATTATGGCTAGCTGTTTCACTTTCAGGGATTCACGCTACAATTGCGGCAGTATTGGCTGCATTTGCCATACCAAACACCTCTACTATAAAAACGCCGCTTTTTTTACGAAAAATAAAATCCCTGTCTTTTCAGATTACCAAAAATGAAAATCCTAAAAAATTAAGTAAGCATAGCGAAGAAACGGAAGTTATCATTCAAAAAATTTCACTACTTACCAAAGAGGCGATCTCTCCATTGCAACGCTTGGAATATGGTTTATATAGGTTTATAAATTTCTTTGTACTTCCTATTTTTGCATTTGCCAATGCAGGAGTTACGATAAACACCAATTCTTTTAATTTTTTCTTAAGCCCCATTACTTTAGGGATCATCATCGGTTTAATTATTGGTAAGTTTTGTGGGATTGTTCTCTTTACCCGTTTACTGGTTGCCATAAAACTTTGTAAATTACCAAAAGGTGTAAATTGGAAACATATTTATGGCGTAGGTTGCTTAGGTGGTATTGGTTTTACAATGTCGTTATTTGTGACCGAACTTGCTTACGATGATCCCACAATGCTGACTCAAGCGAAAATAGGTATTCTTACCGCATCAATTTTAGCAGGTTTTATTGGCTATTCTTATCTAAATAGCATTAGCAAAACTAAATAACAACTAAGCCACAAATTGATAGCGATTGCGAAATTGACTTAAAACAAGACGGCTCGCTTTAAAACGAGCCGTACTTTTATAAAAATATAATTCTAAAAAAGAACAAATATATCCTATACTATTGTTTTACCACCATTAAGCTGGCTTTTGCCCCGGTAAGAAGATTCCATTCTTTTGAGACTAACTCTTGGCCATCTTCACCAAAAACTTTTAACATTGCTGTATTAGGCCCAGATAATCCCTGATTTAAAGCTTCAAATTCTATAGTATTAAAACCACTTTGCAAAGTTACCAATATTGGTCTATAAGAACCTGTTAATGCTAAATTATTAAAAATCACTTCGCCATTAACGGTGATTTTCACCCGGTCTCCATCTACAAATTCGTGATCCCTACAGTATAATTCCACAAATTTACCGCTAGTTTTTACATCTCCAAGATATTGATCTTTGGCATATTCACTTTTGGCCTTTTTATCGGCTTTCCACTCTGCCGCAACACGATCCCCTTCGGTTAAGAGTCCGTTTTTATCCTGGCGCATATTAATCTTAGGCTCTTCCTTTTTCATAAAAATATCTTCCACCTCGTTATCCACCCGTGGAAGAAAGATAGAATTGCTACCGCTGGTAGCCGGCTTTATGGATCCGCCGGTATTATTGGTACTCGGGATTTCCTGAGCCTGAATAAAATTAAGGGCAAAGAGCAATAAAACTAAACTCAAACTTATGTTTTTCATTTTTTCTGCGGAATTAACTTCAGAATAATAATCAAAAATATAGCCAAAAATAATCTATTTTATATCGAATTTCAGCTTTTTCACCAATCAATACCTATTTCTGAAAAAATTCTAAAGCCCTTCAGAATGGAATCCTTTATGATAGTTTGTATATTTAATGCATCTAACACCAAAATTTATAATCGATGCACGTTCATCATTTATTAAATAATAACTCGATTGCCAACAAATTTATTGCCCAACTTCGTGACGTTAACGTTCAGCAGGATCGTATGCGCTTCCGCAGAAATATAGAACGTTTGGGAGAAATACTCAGTTACGAACTAAGCAGTAAATTACAATACACCACTAAAGACATTTCTACTCCGCTGGGCACTTCTAAAATTGATATCCCGGCTAATGATATTGTAATCTGTTCCATCCTTCGTGCCGGTGTTCCATTACATAACGGAATTTTAAATTATTTTGACGATGCTGAAAACTCATTTATTTCAGCCTATAGGCATCATCCTAACGATGGTGAAGAATTTGAAATTAAAGTAGAATATCTGGCTTCTCCTTCTCTAAACGGAAAAACATTAATCCTTGCCGATCCCATGCTGGCTACAGGGCGTTCATTTGTAAATGTAATGCAGGCTTTAAAACAAATGGGAACTCCAAAAGAGATCCATTTAGTGGCAGTAATTGGTGCTGAAGAAGGTTTAAAACTTCTTGATGACGAATTTCCGCAGAATACGCATTTATGGATTGCCGCCATAGACCCAAAGTTAGATGACAGAGGTTATATTGTACCCGGACTTGGTGATGCCAGTGACCTTTGCTTCGGATCAAAAAAACAACATTAATTTTATCTAAAATGGATATCCAATTGCGAAATTAAAAATAGGACTGCCAAAATCATACGTCCAGCGTTCCCCTTCTGGTAGAGAAGGATCGTGCATAGGTGCCGCTAGATCAAAACGAATCACAAATCCTTGAATATCTACGCGTACGCCTACTCCCGTGCCAATTCCTAATTCATTTAAAAAATTAGAACTGAACTGCCCTCCAGGCAGACTATCTTCGTTTTTGGAAGTCCATACATTACCGGCATCGGCAAAGACAGCACCATTTACATAAGGTGGAAAAAGCGGAAAACGATATTCTATATTGGCTTCTAACCGAATGTTCCCGGCGCGATCAAAATAATCGGTATTAATAACATTTTCTTCATCGGTATTTTGATTGGTATTAGCTTCAGGATTATAAACTCCCGGTCCTAATTGCCTAATCCTAAATGCCCGTACACTATATGGCCCTCCTGAAAAATATTGCTTGGTAAAAGGCATAATATCAGAATTTCCATAAGGCATTCCATAGCCCGCAAAAAGTCGGGTAGCCACTTTTTTACCTCCGCCAAAATTTAGATGATATCTAAAATCAACATCAGCTTTAGCGTATTGCGCATATTCTAAATTAAAAACGGTTTGCGGATCTTCTTCAGAATGCCCGCTAATAAGATCTAATAAATTTCCCGCAATATCTAATGTAGAATTTACAAAAAACTGATGGGTATCGTTTTGATCCACCATTCCGTTGTAGGTAAAACTGTATAGTGATCCTGCAATAAACTGCTGATCGAAGCTACTTTGCAAATAGGGATTCTGTTTTAGTACCTCATTAAACTCGGTAGTCGTGTTGATCAAATCTACATAAGTTACAGCAACCGGATCGAAGGTATGGGTCACATAGCGATTGGCGTTCCAGATATACCCAAAAGTTGCAGAAGCCGATCCTAAAGCGAAAAGCTGACTACGTCTTAAATAATCGGCATTTAAACTAATCTTGGTTTTAGGGATGTCATATTCAAAAAAGTCTTCGTTAAATTGCCACGGAAATAATAACCTTGGAAAAATAAGATCACTTCCCAAACCTAATTGAATACTGTTTAAACCGGTATTATTACCGCTAGCTACCTGAACTTCGTACCCTACACGAGCCTGAATATTTAAAATTTCACCGCCTTTAAATAAATTCCTATTGGTTAACGAAACCGCAAGACTTGGCCCTGCAAAATTATTAGATTTGGTTACCCCCTGTAATTCGGCCCTGATCGCTCGCTTGTTTAATGGAGATAAATAAATATTGGCTTCTAGCGCACCTATACTATCATTGGCTAACGTATCTATTTCCTGATAATCGATATTGATAAATTTATACGCACCAATAGATCCTAAACGTCTACTGGTCGATCTAGAATTATCTGGGCTATAATAATCCCCTTCTTCAATTAAAACAAACGGATCTAACCGCTTTGGCAGAAAAAAGACACTATCCTGATCCTGAACAAAGGTTTTGTTATTAAACCGAACTTTACCTTTCTCTAAAGAATCCCGCTCTATAGCACTATTGGGATAAATATTAACTTTTGAAATTTTATAGGGGATTAAAGCTTTCTCCGGGACATCTTTTTTGACTTTTAAATAAAGATCAAAGCGCTTATTATCGTATTGATTAGTATCTGCCTGAAAAAGCAAAAATCCTGAATTAAAATTATAATATCCCTCTTCTTTAAGAGCTTTATCTAAACGCTCCCGTTCCTTCTTCATATTAGTAAGATCAAAGCGCATATCTTTAAAAAACTGACTTTCTGCTACCATTGGTTTCATATCGTTATAAATGGGTAGGCTGTCTTCTACCAACTGGTACGTTTCCATTTTATAAGGTGTGGTAACCCCTACATCGTAAGCGGCAGTCGCTGTCTTTTTTTTATCGTTAGTGTTTACATCTGCGCTCACCCGGCTATAAAAAAAACCTCGATTTTCTAATCGATTTATAATTAAATCTTCTGTATTGCCTACCTCCACGTCACTTAAATAAACCGGCTCTTCACCTATTTTTTTATTTAAAAATTTATTGATAAAACCTGGTTTTTCACGTTGTGCTTTGTAATAAAAATATAAACCGGGATAACCACCCAAAAACTTAGTATTAGGTTTAGGAACAAGCACATTCTGAAGTTCTAATTTTACTTTATCCAAATCTTCTATAGACGTGGTGTCGGGTATTAGCGTAATATCGGCTCCCCGGTAAAGATATTCGTCTTCAGGAATATATTTATCTACGCTACAGGCATTCATCAAACCTAAAGCACTTAAAAATATGATGCTGTACTTCCTTATTTTCATTCTTCCTCTTCTTCTTTTTTGGCTGGTTGATCTTCTTGCTCTTCAGACTTCAAAAAGTTCTTCCACAACTCTCGATATTCGTTAAATTCTCGCGTAAATATAAGGGCGATACCGCTAACGATAAGCTGGCCGTCAATTACATTTTCAAATTGATTTCTTCGGAAACCTCTCACTCTAAATCTTCCATCTTCGGTAAGCAGGTATTCTAAACTCACATTCCCAATCAACGGATTGGTTTCCTGTCTTCCGCTATTGCTACCTTCGATATTTACCTGACTTCCTACACTTACAATCAAACGATCGTCAAAAAGTTTCTTTTGGGCGCTTACATTAAGATCTGTTCGCTGTTGAGGGCCATTATCGCCCTGATAATCGGTATAACTATCGACTCCAAAATTAAGGGAGACCCCAGTATCGCCGAGTAGTTTTTCAGAAAACATATTTAACTGATCTGATAGTGCCTGACTAATATTTTCTCGTGCAATCGCCATCGTACCGCCATTACTACCATCTGTGCCCGCATCTGGATAAAACCTGTTTAAAACCAGCAAACTAAAAACCTGTTTGTTTAATTGATTTTCCTGACTGTTTAATTGCTGTACCCTACCATATACCTTGCCGCCAATAGCGCCTTGTGAATCTCTTGGCATATCTAAGCCAAAAGTTAATTTAGGTTGCATTAATTCACCATCGACGTTTAAGTACACCATAAATGGCAACTCCTGCCTGAACCTGTCCTTATCACTGCTACTGCCAGCGGAAACACCGGCAGCCATAAGTGCGTAAGCCGAGGTTTCTACTTTGTAAATTGCCCTAACATCTAAATTGGCATCAAAAGGATCTCCACTCCAACTTACCGAGCTACCATCTGCAATTTCGAACCTACGACTTACCAGATTGTAAAGGCTCATTTCATAATGTCCATCGGTAATGGTATATTTTCCGCTAAGTGTGGTTCGTCCATTTGGGGAAATACCAAAACGCAAATCACCATTTCCCTGAATTTGAAGATTATCGTTTGTTTGTTCGTTTAGGATGACGTTTATAATAGCTTCTTCGCTAATTTGCAATTGTGCGCTTATGTCGTACCCACTAAACACATACGATTTTTCTTCGGTTTGGGTAAGAATATCATCTGGATTCTCCTTATTTACAAAAGCTACGATCCCTTCTCTTTCCTGCATTTGCAGCTCAGTTTCGGGAACCACATAAGTCACATCGGTATTTTCACCAACTTCAAGCTTCAATTTTAGTTTTGGTAAGGTAAGATCACCTTTTAAAGTGGCCTGTGCATCAAAACTAGCCGTACCGTAGAAAAGGTCGTTATCCTCTTCAGTAGAATTAAGGACATTAAAATCATTGGCTTCAAAACTAAGATCGAAAGTAGGATTAATCAGACTCTCTGTCCCTAACTCACCGTCGACTACAAAAGAATTTCCTTTGGTATCGCCAATCTTGAAATTATTAAAATAAACGCCATTATTATCTAAATCGAGCGTTTCATCTTTAAAAATAAAAGGGGCATTGAGCATCGAAACCGTAAACTGTGCATCATTAAAATTCAGCTTCCCGGAATATTCAGGATTTGCAACCGTACCATTCAGTTTTATATTTCCATTAAAAGAACCTTTACCCTCTTGTAATGCACCAAATGAAAAACCGGTTACCGCTGCCATTTCTACTTTATTAAGATCAAGGTTCATATCAAGGTTAGCAGTAGAATCTGCCGCTTTATAATTCCCGGTTAAATCCATATCTACCGCCCCTTCTTTCATTGCCATTTCGAAACGGTATTTTTCGGCTCCTTTTGCAATTCCTCGTAAGGATAACTTTCCAAGATCTACATCCATCGATTGCAATTGGTCAATATTTAAATCGGCCAGAATCCCTGTTTTCCCAAAAGGTTCCACCAACGCAAAACGACCATTCATATTTCCTTCGGCTAATTTCACTTCAGGATTAAGGAAATTTAAAAATGAAGCTAATTTAAAATTATCGAAAAGCAAAGTGACATTATCTAAATTTCGCTCATTTTCTTTATTTACCAGTTCTAAAGACTGACTTTCTCGTGTAATCCTGAAATTCTCGAATTCTATAGATTTGCCGTCATATAAAAGAGCATTATTTTGGCTTACCTGCCACGGATTTTTATTCAGAATTAATTTTTTGTCACTAATTTCGTATCTAAAAGTATCATCGTTTTTTGACAATTTTGAAGATACATTTACCAGCGTATCTTTGTTGTAAACCGAATTGAAATTTAGATGAAGTACCCGGCTGGCGAGGTTAGCTTTTAACTGTGTTTTCTTTAATTCCAGCGGGCCGGCGCTAATCGCATTAAACCCAAAGCTGAAATCCAGATCTTTACGGTCTGACTTCACCGAAATCCCAAGGCTATCGATTGCCGCCCCATAATACTGTGCAAATGGTACTTTAACATCTGCATTTAATTTATGCTGCTTTTCGTTAAAATCGACATCTAATTTTACGGTATCCAATTCTTCTAAATTTACTAATAGCACTTCGTTAAGAATGGGTGCCTGACTTATCGTTCCTTTTAAATACAAGTTTACCGGATTTTCTACGGTATCGGTTAAATCATCTTCAGTAAGATAATTTTGATAATGACGTTGCAGTGCCTGACTAAATTGTACCGGGCTTGCATTAGATTGCAGGTTTAAATCCAGCATTTTATTCTTCACTTTTACCGAAGTGGTATCTGGAGTCACATAAGCCGATACATTAAGATTTCCTAACAAATAAGTATGGTTATCATACACCGCAACGCCTTCCTTAACTTCAGCAGAAGCTTTATACGTTTCCCCATTTCCTTTAAAATTTCCGGTTAGTTTAAATCCGGTTCGGATATTTCGATTTACAATACCCAAAGCTGCCAAATCTGCTCCGGGAACATTGAGATTTACGTTAAACTCTGGCGAAACCGAATCTAAAACCACATTAGCAAGTAAATCTGCATTAAGATTATCGTCCTTATAATTGGTTTTTACATCACCGCGACCATTGGTAATATCACCGGTAATTTTTAAATCTTTTATAGGATAATTGTTATAGCTAAAATGGCTAATATTAGTTTCCAATTGCGCATCGAGTGTATTCACGGTACTACCACTTCCCTTCGCTTTTAAGTTAAGGCTTAATTTTCCTAAAGCAGGATTTTGTAACAATTCACCCAGCCCTAAACTATCCACTTTTACATCTGCCTGAAATGCTATTTCTTCGGAATTTTGAAAATTCCCTTTGGCAATGATATCTCCCAGACTAGATTTTAAGGTGGCATCTGCTTTAATATCACTCGGTGTTCCCGAAAGATTTCCAGATAACGCAAGGGTGTTAGGTAAATGAACTCCTAACTGCTTTTCATCTACAAAATAGTTAAGATCGTTTTTTGTAGAACGTACCCTAAAACGTGGAATATTGAAGTAAATATTATCTGGGTCGGTCGCATTTCGAATTTGACCGTTAAGAGTTATATTGGTTTGACTTCCCCAGGAAATATTTGCTGAAGGAATCCTTATATTCGACAATTTACCTTTAGCGCTTAAACTTCCCGTAACTAACTTGCGGCTTAACGCCTTTAAGTATTGATTTTGCTGAAGTGAAGGCTGAAATCTGAAAACTTCATTAATATCTAATTGAATTTCAGAAAGACTGGCCTCTAAATTCGCATTCTCAGGCTTATCAATAAAATCTTCTACAGAATCATAATTCAATTTTAAAGTTCCCTGAAGCTGATTGTTATTTAAAGCCAGCAAAAGGTTTTTTACATTCAATGCTGAATTATCCAAAGTGATTTCTGTAGAGAACTCCCGAAGATCTAATCCCGAGGCTTCCTGAAAACTAATCAGATTAATATCGGCATCCAGCTTATAATCTGCTAAGTTTATATTCCCCGTTTTAAGATTAAGATTTCTAAACTTTAACGCATTTGGATTAAACTTACGCTGCTCGATCTTAGCACTGTCTACAATATAAGCTATGTTATTTTGTTGTAAATCGATATTTTGGACGTTGATTTTCCAGACCGGCCACTCAAAGCTCTTAGTATCATTGGCAACAGCATCCTGAGGCTGAGACTGTGCAGTTTTGGTTTGCATTCTTAACAATGCATTCGATTTCTTTAGTTTGATGTTATTCAACTGAATTTCGTAATTGCCCAGATCCATTTTGGGCATTTCCCCAAGAAATTCTGGAATATGTGCATCAACCAGCATCCCGTCGGGCTCAGATTGATATTTGGCGTTTACATTATTCAATTTTAGCTGATCTACCACAATTAACGGCATAGGAGTTTCTGTATCTTCGCCTGGTGGTAAGGATTTATGTTGGCGGTAAACCAACATAGTATTGCTCAGGGAAGCATCTGCAACCTCAAATTGCATATTTTTAAGGTCTGTTTTCCGCATAGCGACATCCAGCTCCCCCAATTTAATTTCGGCTTCCATCCCGGTCACCTCGTCTTCATAATTCAGAATAATATTCTGAAGGTTCACATCCCCGATACTAATATCCATTGAAGTAGTATCCTGAGCTTGAGTTTGCTGAGTGCTCGTAGAGTCTGAAGCCGCAAAAGCATCCATTAAAAACTGAAAATTATAGCCAGAAACAGAATCTTTACGGTAGATATTGGCTTTAAGCCCTTTTAGATCAAGATCATTAATCCCAAATCCGCTACCTTTTATAATAGGCCAGATGGGGATGTTTGCTTCCAGATTATGGGCATACACCAGCGTATCGCCTTTTTCATCTTCTAAATAAAGTCCCTCTAAACTTATCGCGCCACCAAAGGTGATAAATAAACGATCTATTTCAACTTCGGTATTCGTTTTCTTTTTGATCGAAGAGACTACTTTATTTACGATAATATTTTGTCCCCACGGACTTCTGATAAAAAGTATAAGTAGTACTAAGAAAATAAGAATCCCTGCTAAGATCTTTAGCGTAATTCTTAAGGCTTTTCTGAGTTTTGGATGCTTCTTACTCAAATTATGGTATATCTTGGTTAGTGATGGAAAATGCCACTGCAATTAACTACTAAGAAGGCATATTTTACACGATATTCTTATAATCTTCTGTTAAAATTGAAATGTCCCCATCTGTGGAACAAATTCCACACTAGTTTAGAAATTTTCATCACTTTATTTTTTAGAGATCACCAATTCAAAAAATTAATTAATAGCTATAAATGAAGGTAAATCCCTAATTAACAAACTACTTACAAAGTAACTAAAGTATACCCCAATAAAATTTGGGCAAGTTTTTGAAACCCTAAATAGCTAAATGTGAAAAAAGTTTAATAGGGCGTTAAATATGCTAAAAAACGAATGATCTATTAAAATTCTGCGTTGTTTTAGCCCATCGTTTGACGGAAACGTTGGGCGTTTTATTAAACTATTAACTACTTAAATAATGAGAAAAATGAGAAGAAGTTTAGCGGTAACAGTTTTTACAACGGCCCTATTGGCCTCATGTGTTTCAAAAAAGAAATATGTAGCATTAGAGGGTGAGCTGGACGATACCAGAAGTAACCTTCAAAAAACCAGAGTAGAAAAAGAAGAAATTGAAGAAAAATACGCTGCTATAGAAGCCAGGGTCGCAGATTACAATGCTAAAATCAATTCACTAAGATCCTCTAACGATGAGAAATTAGAAATGAACGATGTAACTGCGATGTCTAATAAGACAAAAGAGCGCATGAGAAAAACCATTGCTAAAATGGATGCATCTGAACTTGAAGGTGTAGAAACACTGGAAGATTCTATTAACGCTGCAATTTCTTACAATCTTAAAAAAGAGATTACCGAAGGTAAAGATGGCGACGACGTAGATATTACTGTAGATAAAACAGTAGTGATGATCAATGTTTCAGACAAGTTATTATTTAGAAGTGGTAGCTATAGATTATCCAATGAAGCCCAACCACTACTTAAAAAGCTTGCAGAAGTAATTAATAGTGAACCTGCTATGGAAGTTATGGTTGAAGGTCACACCGATAACCGAACAATGGTTGAAGATTCCTGGTTAGAAGATAACTGGGATCTTAGTGTACGAAGAGCAACAGCGGTTGTTAGACAATTACAGGATAAATATGATGTAGACGGCGCTAAACTTATCGCTGCCGGAAGAAGTAGCTATTCACCATTAGTCGAAAATACATCTAAGGAAAATATGGCTAAAAACAGAAGAACAAGAATTGTAGTTATCCCAAATCTTGATAAATTCTTCGCAATGTTAGATTCTGAAGGAGAAATATAATCTGACAAATTGCAAAAGGCTTTTATTGAATTCCATAAATAAAAAGTTTAAATTGTTTAAAAAAGGCGGAACCATATGGTTTCGCCTTTTTAATATTTAAATATAAATTCGTACCTAATGTTATCGATTTACAGCAATGGTTTTCAAGCTTTTAAAAAGATTTCTTGCGATTTCTTCCTGACCTACTTTAGAATTTAAATAATTTAAATTTTCGTTATTCGCAAGATCCCCCACTTCTAACAATATGGAAGGTTTTGTACCTTGTAAGATTATAAATTTTGCTTCATTAATTTTTGAAGCCTTATTCTGAAAAATGGCAACCAAATCTGCAGCAATTTCTTTAGATTCTGCAGCACTACTGCTCTCTGGATTATAAAATCCCTGAACTCCATGTCTGTCTCTGGCACTCAGGTGCAAACTTAGCAAAAGGTCTGCATCACTGGTCTTCGCGATTTCTAAGCGCTGGTTTAGATCTATAAATTCATCTTTATCTCTAAGTAGTCGAATTTCTACCTTGCGATCACTTAATTTTTCTAATGCCAAAGCTAATTTTAAATTGATATCTTTTTCTAGAATTCCGTGCCGAAGATTTCCCGGGTCTATCCCGCCATGCCCGGCGTCTAAAAGCACCACAAATTTAGGATCACTCTTTTCTGCGGCAAAAGAGCTGAAAACTAATACTGAAGCAAATAAAATTAATGCTGAAAATAGATTTAATAATAATTTCGGTTTTGATGGATGATGTTTGTAAATCATGGTAATTCGTTTTTTGGTATTGATAAAACTAAATGAACTGGCCAGGCTGGTTTGTTTCGCCCGGCAAAAATTAAATATCGTTGATGCATAATCGTTTCTTTCAAAGCCTTGTTTTAAAACTGCTTCATCTGCTAGAAATTCATGATTTTGAATAATTTCTTTTTTTAAAAACCATAATGCAGGATTAAACCAGAAGAAGCATAGCAAAACTTCAACAAATAATAGATCTACGGAATGAAATTGATCTGCATGGGCTTTCTCGTGGGTTAAAATATATTCTAGGGTTGTTTCATTTTTTTCATCCTCAATAAAAATATAGTTGAAAAAGCTAAAAGATTCGTCGTTGTTGATCGAAAAACTAAGCTGATATTTCCCTTGTTTTTCGAAATTTGAAGCCTTTATTTTTCTATAGACAAGCGATAAATTCCAGGCAAAGCGTAAGATGAAAACAGCCGTTATTAGCCAGAAAAAGATCGGTAAGATGTTTAATGAATTCGGTTTATTTTCTTCGGAAGGAATTAAAGTTTTTTCGCTACCTAAATCATTTGATGATGCACTTTTCAATTCTCCTGAATGTTCTGCGAATATTTCTTCAGCATTAAAATCAAAATTTATGGGTGGTAGATTACTTTCAAATAAGTTTGAGATAGGCAGTAAAGGAGCGCTTAAGCCTCCTACCAAAATAAGCAGTAAAAAGAATCTGCTAAATTGATGATTTTTAGTTTTAACAAAAGCTAGATAAATGAAGTAGCACAAGCTTAAACTAAGAATACTTATTATTGAATATGCGATCATTTACTGCTGCTTTTTATCTTTTATTTTTTTCTGAAGAATACTTTCTAACTCTCTAAGTTCTTCTAAGCTTAAATCTGAATTCTTTGTAAAAAACGAAGCGAATTGAGAACTCGAATTATTGAAAAATCCAGAAACAATCTCTTTAAAATGATTTTTAAAGTATTCGGTTTTGGTGATTTTGGGATAATATTCTTTATCACGCCCATATTTTTCAAAACCTATATATCCTTTCTTAACCATCCTCGAGATCAATGTTGAAATCGTAGTGTAAGCTGGTGCCGGATCTGGAAATTGATCTACAATATCTTTAAGAAATCCCTTCTCAATAGCCCAAAGGTATTTCATGATTTGTAATTCAGATTTAGAGAATTGTTTTATTACCACATTAGTAGTTTTTACACTACAAATGTAGTAATAAAATTTAATAATTAGTTAGTCTTGGAAAATATTCGTCGTTGAATCATTTTAATTACTCAAATTTTAGGTTTAATCCAATAATCTTACAAACCACAACGTTATAGAAATTCATCCATCATCCCTTCCATGATTATTATACCAAAGTATACAAAGCTTCTTAAGATTTATAGCTACAGAGATTTTGAAAGTATCGAATCCAGATATAGAATTTTCAAGAAAAACTATAAAAAGATTAAAATGAAGTATGTTTTTTGGCTATTGATCTTTATTAGCGTTTCTGCAAATGCGCAAAAAGTTACTGGATACGTTTATGAGAGCGAGGGAATCGTTCCTAATTTTAAAGTAGAAAATAAATCGAAAGGCTTTTTTGTGGAAACAAACCAGGATGGTAAGTTTTCAATTTCTGCTGCTAGAGGCGACAGCATCCGTTTTTCCTCTATCGCTTACGACACCTATAGTTTTGTAGTAGAACAAAAGCATTTTGAAGAAACCATAGTAGTCGAATTAAAAACGAATAGTCTGGAAGAAGTAAAACTTACCGGCGGTAAAATTTTTAAGACCCCGGTAGCGCAATTGGATGATCAATTATTTAAAGGTATACAAAATGATATTGCTAGAAACCCGATGTCCTACAGGCCAGGCAATGGCAACTTACTTGAAATACCCCGTTATTTCGCCCGACTCTTATTCCCGAAGAAAAAGAAAGAGCAAGTAAACACCAAAGCAACCTATCCATTAAGATTTGAACAGTTTGAAGCCATTTTTAAAAACGACGAGCTTTTCAATGTAGAATTCTTAACGAATGAACTTAAAATTCCGCAAGAATACCATACTATGTTCTTTAATTTTCTGGAAACCAAAGAGTATACCTCAGCACTATTGGAAGAAAACCACACCTTAGACTTCATTGAAAAATTACAGGAATCTGCCAGAGAATACCGGGAAGAAGTAATTTCTAACCAGTAAAATAAAACCAAAAAACCTCAAATATTAAAAAGCAAAACCCCTCGAAAATCGAAGGGTTTTTATTGATTTTATTTAAAACTGACTAAAATTCTTTATTAATAGCCATTCTTAATTTTCTGGAATAATCTTCTTCTAACCAATCGCGGTAATTCTTGGTACTTTTAGAAATACAATAAGAGTATTGCTTAATTCTGGAAGAAATATCATCCTTTAATTCTTTTGCTAAAATACGCGCATCAAATACATCTTCGCTATTTTCTACACACATTTTTACATGTTGTTCCATAGACCATTCTAAAACCGCTTTCGATTTAAGTCCGCGTTTAATTACATCATCATAGGCCGCTTCAACATCAAAATCTACTTTATCAGAATTTGCGAATTGCTGACGTAATTCGGGGGGCATTTCATATTTAAATTCACGCTCTATTTCTTCGTCGCTTAATAGATTTTCAAAATAGAAATCTGGCGAACGGAAAATTTGTTTCCAATCTACAGGAGCGCTCCAATGCCCAAAACGTGCCATATTATTACCAAGATCGATCACGTTAAATTCCTTTTTACCCGGTAACACACGAGATCCACGACCGATCATCTGGAAATACAGGGTTAAAGATTTTGTCGCACGATTAAGAATAATAGTATCTACTGTAGGCTCATCAAACCCGGTAGTTAAGATACTTACCGATGTTACAATCGCATCTGGCGTATGCTTAAACCACTTTAAAATTTCCTTACGATCCTGCTTGCTCGTGGTATTATCTAAATGTCTTATATTATAGCCCGCCTGTTTAAAAGTATAGTAAACCTCTACAGACGTATTAATACCATTATTGAAAATAAGGGTCTTCTTCCCCTTAGATCGCTCTAAATAGGCATTTAAAAGCTTCTCCTGCATCGACATGTTCGTATAAAGCTCTTCTGAAGATTTTACGGTATAATCCCCGTTCATCCCTACCTTTAATGCCGATAAGCCTACGTTGTAGCTATAGATATTGGCACGGGCAAGGAAACCTTTTTCAATTAAAGATGAAATAGAATCACCAACGATCAATTCGCGGTAATTATCCTTCATTGGTAATTTTATGTTCGAGCTAAGCGGAGTTGCAGTTACTCCCAGGATAAAGCATTTTTCGAAAAACTTAAAAAGTTTTCTAAAACTGTTATAATGCGCCTCATCAATAATAACCATCCCAATGTCTTCAAGATCAAGTTTATCATCATGTAGACGGTTATTTAGAGTTTCTACCATCGCCACAAAGCACATGTAGTCGTGCTGATCTGGTAGCTCCTTTACTTTACTATTAATAATTTTATTCTTAACCCCAAAATCGGTAAGCATTTTATTGGTTTGCTTACAAAGCTCGATACGGTGGGTAAGGATAAGCACTTTCTTTTCGGTACGCTGAATATATTCCCTTACGATTTCAGAAAAGATTACCGTTTTTCCTCCACCAGTAGGCAACTGATATAAAAGATTATAATGTTCTGGATGTTCATCTATAACACTAAAAATCTTATCAATATCATTCTGCTGGTAGCCATAAAGTTGCTTATCTACCTTCTTCTCGCTAATTCCTAAATCTGAAACTTCCATATACCCTGTTTTAATCTGCAATTTTGCAAAAATAGCGCATTTTTCAGGTTTATAGAAATTATATGCCCAGAAATCGATATTTGAAGTATAAAACTTTAATTTTCAAACAAATCTGAAGATAAATAACGATCACCACGGTCGCAAATTATGCTCACCACTACTCCTTCTTCTAAAGAATCGCATAATTTTATGGCAGCCGCGGTCGCCCCACCACTACTCATTCCTGCAAAAATTCCTTCTTCTTTTGCCAGGCGTTTAGTCATTTCCCGGGCTTCAGCTTCGCTAACTTCGATTACCTGATCTACTTTACTTTCATCGAATATCCTGGGAAGGTAAGCTTTTGGCCATTTTCTAATACCGGGAATACTGCTATCATCAGTGGGCTGTACCCCTACAATCTGAATATTTTTATTTTGTTCTTTTAAATAGGTTGAAGTTCCCATAATGGTACCGGTAGTTCCCATACTCGAAACAAAATGTGTTACCTTATGCTCCGTATCTTCCCAAATTTCGGGTCCCGTGGTTTTATAATGTGCTTTCCAGTTATCATCATTACTAAACTGGTTAAACATAAAGTAACCCTCGTTTTCAACTTTAGCTTCAGCATAATCCCTACTTCCTTCAATTCCATCTTCCGCCTTGGTCAAAGTTACTTTTGCTCCGTAAGCTCGCATGGTTTGTACACGTTCTTTGGTAGCATTTTCTGGCATTACCAATTCTATGTTCAACTTAAACATAGCCGCAATCATCGCTAAAGCAATTCCTGTATTTCCGCTGGTTGCCTCAATAAGCCTGGTATCTTCATTGATTTCACCACGATCCAAAGCACTTTTAATCATGTTATATGCGGCACGATCTTTTACACTGCCACCGGGATTTTGCCCTTCGAGCTTAAAATATAATTTTACTTTCGGGTTTTTAACCAGTGTTCTGGCTTCTACTAATGGTGTATTTCCTATTAATCTGAATATCGATTTACTCATGTTGAGCTGTATTTTTAATGTTGATTTGTGGGGTATGAGAAACCATGGAATTGGCAGGAACAGATTTGGTTAACCAAACATTCCCACCTATCACACTATTCGCCCCAATTACTGTTTCGCCGCCAAGTATGGTGGCATTGGCATATATCGTCACATTATCTTCTATAGTCGGATGACGTTTTAATTTTCGCAAATTTCGATCTACGTATAAGGCACCAAGCGTAACTCCCTGATATATTTTTACATTGTCTTTAATAATCGCGGTTTCTCCAATGACCACTCCTGTGGCGTGATCTATAAAAAACGGAACTCCGATTTTTGCTCCGGGATTAATATCGGTACCTGTTATGTTATGCGCACATTCGGTCATTAATCTGGGTACCAGTGGTAATCCAAATTTGTAAAATTCGTGACTTAATCTATAGATAGCGATGGCAAAAAAACCGGGGTATGAGAGACAAACTTCTTCTACAGAATTTGCTGCAGGATCATTATCGGCAATGGCCTGTGCATCTGCATTTAATTTTTGAAGAATTTCGGGAAGTTTTTCTATGTATTCTTCCCAAATATTTCGGCAGGGAGTATTAGGTTTCCAGCAAACAAGATCGGCCAGTGTTTCAAACTCCTTTCCTAACTTCTTCAGATTCTCTTCTACTTCAGTATCTTCATCAAATAGGGTATAAAACAAATGCCTGGTAAAAGCTTCGGTTCTTTCTTTAATCTCAAATTTAAGATTCGGTAATTTTTTATGCTTTTTTATCTCTTTAATTACGGTATCCAGATTCATTTGTGTGTTACTATTTATTCCAAAAATATGAATTACGATTGCAATAGTCGGGCGAATATATTAATGCTTTCAGTTTATCCTATGGGATTTGTTGGGTTATGTGCTAAACTACTCTATCTTTTTTAAGCAGAAAAGAAAATCCTCGCTGTTTTAACTTCGAAGTTCTAAATTCTATATTTGTAAAAACCACAAATTTGAAAGATTTCTATCGGTTTATAATTTCCAATTTTAAAAAATTAAGTTTTGGATGGATTTTAACTTTCCTTTCCAGCTTTGGACAAACCTTTCTTATTTCGCTATACGTTCCTGAAATTATAAAAGCTTTTTCAATTTCAGAAGGTACTTTTGGTGCTATTTACGCGGGTTGTACGGTTACAGCTTCTATCCTTATGCTAAGTCTTGGCCATACCGTAGATCATAAACCTGCTAAAACCGTTACCGCTTTTAGTATTAGCGGACTTGCTGTTGCCAGCATTCTGCTTGGATGTAGTTATCATTTTGTCGTTTTAATCCTTGCCATTATTATGCTCCGCCTTTTTGGGCAGGGTTTGCTTAGCCATATAAGCATGACGTTGATCTCAAAAATTTTCGATAAAAACCGGGGAAAGGCATTGAGTTTTTCATCATTAGGCTTTTCTATTGGCGAAGCAATATTACCCATCTTAATCACAACGATCATAAGCTTTTACAACTGGAGGATTGCAGCGATATGTAGCGGGATTTTACTGCTTTTCTATTTAATAAAGCTGAAATTCACGAATTTGAAGCATTTTGATGAACAGCTCATTAAAATAAAGGGAAAATCAGCAAAAAAAATTGCTCGTAATTATAAAGAAATCATCTTCAACCGAAAATTCGGAATTTTGATGCCGGCTGTTTTCGCGGTAAGTTTTATTAATACTGCCGTATTTTTCTATCAATATATTTTTGTGGAAGAAAAACAGTGGTCTGCCACCCTCTATGCTTCATTTTTTACTGCTTACGCGATCACCAGACTCGTATTTTCGCTGTTTGGTGGCGTTTGGGTAGATAAATACACCGCTAAAAAGCTGTTCCGGTTTTATCTGATTCCTCTTAATATTGGTCTTTTACCTTTTGCTTTTATGGATAGTATTATGGGGGCATTGGCTTTTTTGATCCTGGCAGGAATAACAACAGGAATTTCGGGTACGGTAAAAACGGCTATCATTGCTGAAATGTACGGTACTAAAAACCTGGGAGCAATTAGAAGTATATTCACCATGTTTATGGTCGTAAGTACTGCTTTGGGACCTTTAATAGTGGGCTTTTTAATTGATCATAATTTTACGGTTTCCCAAATTCTTTTATTGCTTGCCAGCCTGCTAATCTGTGTGGTTCTTAATTCGCAACGAATAAGCAAACTCTAGCCAACCCAAATAAACTCCCTAAGGTCAAGCCCAATAAGCATATATCGAAAACTTGCTTTTTATTTCAAAATATCCAGATTGTTATCGGGACGGGTATTCCCTTATGCGGTACCAATAAACCTAAATGTTTATATTTATCACAAATCTCACTTAATCAATTTAAAGAATGATAAAAAAAACAAACGCAATTTTCTGGATAGCCTGCTTTATCACAAGCATTACACTGGCCCAAGAAAAAGTAAAACCTATTTTTGAAAACGGAGAAGCACAGATTGTACCTGAATTTGAGGATCCCTCAAAATGGATAAGACATGACCTTTGGGTGGAAACCGAATTTGATACCGATGGCGACGGCAAGCCAGATCGTATGCATGTAGACGTTACCCGGCCGGAACAAACCGAAACCCAGGGATTAAAACTTCCAATTATTTATGAATCAAGTCCTTATTATGCCGGTACTGCCGGTTTGGGCGAAGGTATTTTTTGGAATGTAAATCAGGAGCTTGGAGAAACCCCTAAAGAGCGTGTTCATCCTGAAGTAGTGAGACGAGGTGAACGACCAGTTATTTCGAATTCCCAAGTCGGAACATGGGTACCTCGCGGTTATATCGTAGTCCACTCTTCTTCTCCCGGGACAGGATTATCTGATGGTTCGCCTACCGTTGGCGGCGATAATGAATCTCTTGCTCCAAAAGCGGTAATCGACTGGTTAAATGGCCGTGCAAAAGGATATACCGAGCGTACAGGTGATGAAGAAGTAAAAGCCTACTGGTCTACCGGGAAAGTTGGAATGACCGGAACTTCCTATAACGGAACCATTCCACTTGCTGCAGCCACCACCGGAGTTGATGGACTGGAAGCTATAATTCCGGTAGCGCCAAATACCTCATACTATCATTATTATCGGTCTAACGGACTGGTAAGATCGCCTGGTGGTTATCTAGGTGAAGATATTGATGTGCTGTATGACTTTATACATAGTGGCGACGAATCGAAAAGAGCCTATGCTAACAAAACCGTTCGTGATACTGAAATGAGAAATAACCTGGATCGAATTACCGGTGATTATAACGATTTTTGGGCTGGTCGTGATTATCTAAATGATATGAAGCCTATGAAAGCGGCTTTACTTATGTCTCACGGCTTTAATGATTGGAATGTAATGCCAGAGCATAGCTACCGCATTTATAAAAAAGCTGAAGAAATGGGATTACCAACCCAGATCTATTATCACCAGAACGGGCACGGCGGGCCACCACCTTTACGAATGATGAATCGTTGGTTTACACATTATTTATTCGGAATTGACAATGGCGTAGAAGAGGATCCCAAAGCATGGATTGTTAGAGAAAATGACAATCCTCAAGAACCAACGCCTTACCCTAATTACCCAAATCCGGAAGCAAAAGAGGTTACCTTGTACTTAAGCAAAGGGGCTCCAAAAACCGGAGGTCTTAACATCGAAAAGCAAAATAATCAGGGTAAAGAAACCTTAGTCGATAATTATTCATTTAGTGGTGAAACCCTGGCGCAAGCTGAATATACAGATCATCGTTTACTTTTTGTAACCCCGCCTTTAAAAGAAGAGGTGCATCTTTCAGGAATTTCAACCATAAAAATAAAATTAGCGAGCAGTAAACCTGCGGCGAACCTTTCTGTTTGGATGGTCGCTTTACCGTGGACAGAAGGTCGAAATACAAAAATAACAGATAATATTATTACCCGAGGTTGGGCAGATCCTCAAAATTACAAGTCTATTACAGAGAGTGAACCCTTAAAACCAGGTAAATTTTATGAACTGAGTTTTGATCTGATCCCAGACGATCAAATTATTCCAAAAGGACAGCAAATTGGATTAATGATTTTCTCTAGTGATAAAAACTTTACCTTACACCCAGAACCCGGAACTGAACTCACCATAGATTTGGATGAAACGTCTATCAATATTCCTGTTGTTGGTGGTGAAGCAGCTTTAAAAAAAGCCATAGAATAATAGGTTTTAAAATGACCCAAAATCGGCCGGAACTTTTCCGGCCTTTTTTTAAGCAAAACCTAACTTATAGGTAAAAATGTTTTAGCCAGAACAGTTAGCCTTTGCTTATTTTATTATCTTTAGATAAGTCTATACACTTATCATATTATGAAAATCATCAATCTCTTACTTCTGGCTTTTCTAGCTATTCCGCTTACTGCACAAAATAATAATGAAAAAGAAATCACTACCAACGTCAACGACGTAACTGTTTTTCTGGAAGGAGCCCAGGTTTCCAGGAAAAAGAATGTTACTGTTGACCATGGAATTTCTATCTTAAAATTCACCAACCTCTCTCCCTTTATCGATGCTAAAAGCGTTCAGGTTAAGGCTGAAGGAAATATCACGGTACTTTCAGTAAATCATCAACAAAACTTTTTAAATGAATTACAGAAGTCTTCAGAATTAGAAAGCTTTGAAAACAAAATGAGTGAAATAAACCGAAAACTAGAAACAGAAAATACCTATTTGTCTATTATTCGGGAACAAATCGCTTTTCTACAGGAAAACCGTGATATTGGCGGAAAAAACCAGCAGGTTAATGTTTCTAATTTGCAACAGGCAGCTGAATTCTACGGAAAAAAATTAACCGAGCTTAAATTGAGTGAAGTGGAACGCGTGAGAACTATTGAAAAATTAGTTGAAGAAAAGACCAAAATCGAAAACCAGATAAATACCATTAGTAGTAAAAAGGAATATCCCAACGGTGAAATCTTAGTAAAAATCGATGCTAAACAAAAAACCTCTTTCCCTATTGAACTTAGTTATCTTGTGGCAAATGCAGGTTGGTTCCCTTCTTACGATATTAGGGCTAAAAACATTAATGAACCTATTAATCTGGTGTATAAAGCCAATGTAAAACAGGATACTAAAGTTGATTGGAAAAATGTAAAACTTAAATTTTCTTCAGCAAATCCTAATACTTCGGGAATGGCTCCCAAATTAAAAACCTATTATTTAGGTTATAACACTTTACCGCCATCTTATAACCTGGCAAATAATGCGGTTAGTGGTAAAGTTGTAGATAGAGATGGAAATCCTTTACCAGGGACAAGTGTGATGGTTAAAGGAACTACTATTGGTACCGTAACCGACTTTGATGGGTATTACTCTATCACTATACCTAATGAGGAAAGCAGATTAAGTTTTTCATTTGTAGGTTTCGAAACTCAGGACATACAAGCTAATGGAGGTACCATAAATGTCATGTTAAATGAAGATGTGAGCGCGCTGGATGAAGTGGTTGTAGTAGGATACGGAAAAAGTGATAAAAATATAAGCCGGGCACTGGCAGGAAAAGTTGCCGGGCTTTCTGTAGGTGCTAAAAAGAAAAACGAAAGTATTCCTGTTCCCAGTGTTCAAAAAGAGAATCAAACCACGATAGATTTTGAAATTGAAATGCCTTATACCATTAATTCAGACAACAAAAATTATGTGGTTGAAATGACAACTTACGAGTTGCCGGCACAATACCAGTATTATGCGGTTCCTAAAATTCAAAAAGACGCCTTTTTAATCGCTAATATTAATAACTGGGAACAATATAATCTTTTGGAGGGTGAAGCCAATATCTTCTTTGAAGGTACCTACATTGGTAAATCTTTAATGGATGTAAGATATATTACCGATACGCTGGAAATTTCTTTAGGTATCGATAAGAAAGTATCGGTAAATCGCCAAAAAATCCAAGACTTTACCGAAAAGCAATTTATAGGGAATAAAAAAGTGGAAATTAGAGAATGGGAAATTTCAGTAAAAAACAATAAAAATGAGCCTATAAATATGATTATACTGGATCAGGTGCCAGTGGCCACTTCCGAAGATATTTCTCTGGAAATCGAAAATATTTCTAACGGAAAATTGACTAAAGAAAATGGTGAGGTGCAATGGAATTTTAGCCTTGATCCCACTCAGGAAATAAAACTCAATTTAAAATATGCTGCGAAATATGCGAAAAACAGAAATTTGATTTTAGAATAATTAAAAACTACTGGAGACTTTTGTTATAGAAATGATCAATTAGATTTTATTGATCTACCGTGAGAGTAGATGTAAAAAAAACAAAAAGCTTATAGCTAAATTACCAGAAATGAAAAATTTGTCGTGAACATCACATAAATATGGCAGTAAAATGTCGTTAAAATGACCGGCGGTTTCGTGATTTTGACTGGTACATTTGTACACAGATATTCTAGTTAAAATGTTATTAATCAAAAATCGAACAATTTATGGAAAATCAAAATTTATTAAACCGCATTAAAAATTTTAGAATCCAAAAAGGCTTTTCTCAGGAAACACTGGCAGAACATTCGGGATTAAGTGTTCGCACTATACAGCGTATGGAAAACAGTGATAGTATGCCAAATGCCGATTCTCTTAAAAAAGTATCAGTGGCTTTTGGAATTTCTATTGAAGAATTATCTAAAAACACCAGGGCTATTTACGATTTACAGTACCTTAAAGCCCTAAACCTCTCTGCACTATCTACACTAATTTTTGCTTTTTGGTGGGGAAGTACAAATCCAATAATTCTTATTTTAAGTTGTTTTGTTCCGGCGATCATGTGGGTTTGGAAAAAAGACCAGATCGAAGGAATAGATACAATTTCCAAGACCATTATAAATACAAAGCTTACCTGGGGTATTTTCGCTTTTGCACTGACCACATTTATTTATATGGTTTTCACTCCCCATATATTACCATTAATAAACCGACTCTTTCAGAGTAATATTGAAAGTTTCCATACACCATATAGCAACAATTATATTTTGGGCAGCATTATTGTATTAAATGCATTTCTTGTGTTAAGTAACACCTTTAGGATTCACTCCAAACAAAAATTACGATCTTTTATAAAAATCAATATTATTAGATAAACTCTCTTTGGGAAAACTATATCCATAAGTTCGATTGTTATTGGCGTTTTGGGCCATTGAGTGAATCTTCATTGAAATTTGTATCGAAATGTTACCAAAATAGAAGTTTCGATATAAAATTTTCAGAAAAATTTCACTCAGCTTCCGGAATTTTCATAAATCGAACTCAGGTTATAAGGGATGTAATCTCGATTATCGAATAAAAAAGGGAATGCCGCGGCATTCCCTTTCTCTTCAACTTAATTAAATTACAACAAACTAATTTCCTTTAGATACGGTATCTACTTTTACATCGATAGAGATACCAGATTTCACCTCTGTAGAATCTTTGGTGATTTTGACATGGCTGGAGTCTCCACCAATCATTTCGGCAAAGCCTTTTAGGCCTTCTGCATTAATATCTTCAGCGTCCAAGGATTTTACAAGTTCCATAATTTTTTGAGGATTCATATCCTTTCCTAAAATCCTGGCTACTCCCATTCCGCGTTCGGTATCATATCCAAAAGCGACAATTTCGTCTATCGCATCTTCTTCTCCAGTAAAATAAAGCGCTCCCTTTCTATCATTGCTTCCGTATTTCATTAGCAACTGATATTTATCATTACTAAGGATTTCTTCTAATTCAGCTTTTTCAGCATCAAAAGATTCATTTTCTGCCTTTAAAGGATAAGCAAGTACATTTATTTTACGAACACTTTCTAATGTTTTACGCTGCTCTGGCTCTAAATGATCTGTATTAGCAAAAAGACTGGTAGGAATATCTAAAGAAATAAATTTACTGTCATCCTGATTTTCTACATAATACTTTTGTAGGGTCTTTTCCTTACTACACGCTAACATTAAAAGACTTATTCCTATAAAACCGATGGTTTTGATGATTTTCATAATTCTTAGTTTTTAGATTTTGCGTTTTTTAATTGATCTGCTCCCGGAACATTAAGATCTGAAGTTAATTTTGATAACTGTGTAAGATCAATTTGCCCGGTAATTCTTAAAATTACAGAGATTGGCTCACCTCCTTCGTCACCATCCATAAACATTAACAACTCTTTTACGATATCATCGTTTTTCCCGTCTGACTTTGAGTAAAATTTGATGTTTTTCCCAGAGTCTTTAATTCGCATTAACTCGTCTAAAGAGCCTTTATTTAAATAGGCTTCAAAATCTTTAGACATCTGGCTTCTAATAGAAGATGCGTTTGTTTTGTACAATCGTATCTCGCTAAGATTTTCGATCATATCCATGTATTTTTTAGCTTCAGGATCTCCTTCGCTAAGATCTACCTTAGATAACATTTTAAACATCTTGCTGGTCATGACCATTGCATCGACGTCTTTCATATTTTCATACTTGGCAAAATCCTGTGATTGCGCCAAAAACGGAGCCATAAAAAGGACTATAATTATTACTATTCGTTTCATTTTTCTTTGTTATTTGTTGTTGATTATTTTCTGTGTAGGGTTACTAAACTCTTTTAAATACTTTAAATCTTCTTTTCCTTCATTCATTAATTTTGAAATCATCTGAAGGGTTTGCTTTGTTTGTTGATACGCCATTTCTTCTTCGGTTAACTGACCTAAGTTTTCTGAATTTAAACCAGCATCCTGATTTTTAAAGAAAAATATACTGAAGATCAAAGCGATCATCGCTGCCGCGTACATCCAGGATTGTGGTTTTAGCTTTGTTTTTTTCTTTTTTGTTTTTAACTGAGGGATAACTTCTAAAGTTTCCTTTCTGTTAAAAGCTGAAAAACCAAACATTAATTGATAAGCTTTATGTCGCTGTGCAACCTGGCCACTATCAAAATACTCCTGTAGCTCCTGTTCTTCAGCAAGGCTTGTTTTAGCAGCATCATACTTTTTTAAAAGCATGTCTATTCTATCCAATTCCATAGCTATGTTGTTTTATAAGACTTTCTTTAATTTTTTTTCTTGCACGGGAAAGCGCTACTCTTACCGCCGTATTTTTCATATTCATGATCTTACAAATCTCTTCGAATTCGTATTGCTCTACATCTCTTAACTGAAAAATAGCCTGCTGTTGTTCGGGTAATGTTTTTAAAATTTCGGTAATCCACTGCATTTCATCTTTCAGTTCAAGTTGTCGTTGTCCAGAGATTTCGTTATTATCATAATTTGTATGTACAATCCTAAGATTATTGTTTTGCTTAAGCTTTAACTGATCGTAACAATAATTCTTGGTAACCGTCATAGCAAACGCTTCCACGTTGGCATAATCATTGATTTTTTCTTGTTGGTTCCAAAGCTTTATGATCACATCCTGAGTAGCATCTTGCGCCGCTTCTTTAGAGGTGAGCAATCTTAGGGCCAAACGATAAATCTTATCCTTAAAAGGGTTGATGATATTTAAGAATTTTTGTTCTTTCATTTAATTGATGGTTGGTTTTTTACTACCCTTTCATCTTTACGACGGACGACAATTTATTTTGTTACAAAACTTTTTTAATTTATTTGTTTTGTCCCTACTTTAGCTTTTTTTAACAATAACTTTAAATGAAACGCATGAAAATGAAAAGATTACTACTATTCACATTCCTTTGTGGTGGTTTATTGATGTCCTGTGCCGATGATATGGATGATGAAGTAAGAGATGCCAGCTATATGGAAATCGCCGATTTCATTTATAGAGGTATGAATGAGATCTATCTTTATAAAGCTGACGTACCCCAATTAGCGGATAATTATTTTTCAGATGAAGATGCTTACAAAGACTATCTGGCCAGTATGGATAGCCCTGAAGATCTATTTGATGATTTAACGGTGGCTTTGGACCGATTTAGCTTTATAACAGACGATTACATAGAATTAGAAAATAGTTTTAACGGAATTTCAAAATCTACAGGTGTCGATTATAGATTATATCTTTTTTCGGGTTCAAACGATATTTTTGGAGTTGTACGTTATATAATTCCAGGTAGTAACGCTGAAGGCACTGCTATTGAAAGAGGTGATTTATTTACCAGAATTAACGGAGAGTCTCTAAATACAAGTAATTATGCTTCGTTGCTATCCAGCCCATCGGTGACGTTTTCTTTAGCGCAATTAAATGGCAACACTGTTGAGGAAACCGGAGAAGAAGTTACCATAGCTAATACAGAGATTACCGAAAACCCAATTCTAATTCAAAAAGTGATCGAAATAGACGGTAAAAAAATTGGGTATTTAATGTACAATAGTTTTGTTGCCGATTTTGATGGGGAGCTAAATGATGCTTTTGGTTATTTTAAAGCTGAAAATATTGATAATCTCGTTTTAGACCTAAGGTACAATGGCGGTGGCCGTGTAAGTTCAGCTACGCGTTTAGCCAGTATGATTACAGGATCAAATACCGGTGAAATTTTTGCCAAACAACGATGGAATGAAAGCTATCAAAATTACTTTTTAGCAACCGATCCAGATGGTTTATTCGATTATTTTACAGATCATATTGATAATAATGTGGCCATCAATAAATTAAACCTAAATAATTTATACGTTATAGGCACTTCCAGTACGGCATCGGCCAGTGAATTAGTGATTAACGGCTTAAAACCCTATATAAACGTAACGACCATTGGTACCAGAACAACCGGTAAATCTCAAGCTTCGGTAACCTTGTATGATGGGGAAAATTTTGCTAGAAAAAATGCAAATCCTAATCATAAATATGCGATACAGCCTTTGGTATATGAATCTGTAAATGCCAATGATATTGTGGTGCCCTATGAGGGAATTGTGCCTGATATTAAAATTGAAGAAGAGTTAGATAGTTTTGGAACTCTGGGTGACCCGTCTGAACCACTTTTAGCTGCTGCCATTAGTGCCATCACAGGAAAAGCACAAAAACAATCTTTTGCATCTAAAAGAATGCAAATAAATTATAAGGAATTTAAAGAGCGTAATGCTTTAAAACCTAATTATAAAAGAATGTATATCGATGAATTACCTAGCTTAAACTTAAGAAATTAAAAATACCTTCTTTTTTAAAAATTAAAAGCCCCGGAAATCCGGGGCTTTTTCATAGGTGATCGTATCTTATTAGCTTTCGCTAAATATCGATACTATTTTAAAACGAAAACTTTTTTATCTAATTTCCTTTGGAATATTAAAGTTTTCTAAAGATTGGGTACAAAAAAGGCTAGTCGTTAAAATAGAAACTGTTGGGTATTAACCCAACGATAAATTCATGCATCACATCTCCAGATAAAGAGTATACTCTTACTGCACCTCCTGAAACATAATCTTTAGCATCTCCTGTCCAAATCATATCACCTTCAACATCAAACGCATAAAGTGTTGTTACTTCATCCAGACTAAATAAACTGGCATCAGGAAATTCAGTAGCATTCTCAGCCATTGTATAAACTGCTGATTCTACAGTAAAATAAATCATATTATCTTCGATTACCAGATTTTTAGCACTTGTAATTTCTTCTGGGAAATTTATAGTGTTAATTTCTTCATTCGTATTTAAATCGAATACCTGAAGCTGAGTTTTAGATAAAACATAAAGATGATCATCTTCAATTTCAAAAGAATTTAAACCGGCATTAGTAGTAAATGTATAGCTTATAGAATTAGTGGCCGGATCAAAAACATGAATTGAATTTCCATTACCAAAAGAAGATCCCTGTACATAAATAAGACCATCTTCTTCATCAACATCGTCAAGATAAGTACCTGCAACGATAGTTTTCTCTACTTCTAACGTTTCCAGGTCGATTACCGCAATAAAGTCATCCTCTCCAGTATTAAAATCTGCAAGGTTAGAAACATAAGCTTTTCCGTTATATGCCACTCCGTAATAAGGAACATTTAAACCGCTATCCACAACTCCCTTATATTCGAAAGTCTCGCGATCCACTACAGTAATTATATTGGAAGCATTAGAGATAATATAGGCTAAATCTCCATCAAAAAAAATAGACTGTAAATAACCACCTAGTTCCAAATCAGGGTTTACTGTTTTAAAAATACTATTTTCTACAGCACTTAAATCTTCATTTAAGAACGAAACAGATCCTGCAGCCATGTTCCCTTCATTTAAAACAAATACACCGTCTTCATAAGGCTGATTTTCTGGTTCTTCCGTAGGTTCTTCATTATCATTACTACTGTCGACAATAAAATCATCATCACTGCTACACGAGCCAAAAAATAAAGAAGTCGCAACGACTCCCAAGGCTAAAAATTTGTTCATTTTCATTGGTTGAGTATTAAAATTTAAAATTCAGATATATATTAAAATTAACTCCCGGCATCCACCGGTTTTCTACATTTTGATATTCGGTATTAAATAGGTTGTTTACTTTCACGCCCAACTGCCAGTTCCTTTGCTTATCCATAGCATAGGAAAGTCCCAGATTGGTTAAAAAATAACTCGAAAGTTCATCACTATGATCGGTTCTTGTAAACACCTTTCCGGTATATAAAAACTGAAGGGATGGTGTAAAACGATTAATTTGATACGTAATATTTCCATTCAGTTTATGGAACGGAACATAAATTAATTGTCGGTTAGTTTTATCGTTTTCTGAAACGTTATAGGCATAGTTAAAATTGGCACTTAAAATTTGATCTTCAGTCAGCTTTTTTTGCCAGTTGATGTAAGATTCGATGCCATAGATCTCCACTTTATCTTCGTTACCTGGTCGCCAAACACCATCTGCTCCCGGTAACCAGCGAATCATATCTTCTACCTGATTGTAAAAAAATGTAAGTCCTAATTCGAAATTTGCAATATTGAAAATACTTCCGATTTCTGTCTGATCTGAAGTTTCCGGGTTTAAATCTGGATTCCCCGATGAGGCCCAGTACAAATCGTTATAGGTTGGAACCCTAAAATTTCTGGAAGCATTAAATTTTAAGGTGTAAAGATCACTAAACTCATAATTGGCGCCAAAAGAATATAAAAGCGGACTATCATAGTTATCGGTAGCTTCCTTACGCAAACCCATTTCATATTGAAATTTATCATTAAGCGCATGTTTTATTAAAATTGCTGCTGAAAATATATTTCGATCATTTTCAGCAATGCTACTCCCCTCTCCTTCTGTATACGTATTTTGGATCACCGCATTTAGCAGGATATCCTTTGAAGCTTTATAGGCCAAATCGTATTTCCCAATGTAACTATGGGCATTTCCGAGGGTAAAATTATCACTTTCGATATTTCCGTAATATTGATATTCTTCTTGTATAAATGCAAATCTGGTTATTTGGGTAAAATTGGAAAATTCACTATTCCATTCTACCAAATTGCGATAAGACCGATCGATGTATTTGGTACGATTTTCTGAAGCCCGAATTAGTGAAAAATGACGCTCTCCATCATAGAGCTCACTAATAAGTTTAAGCGTATTTTTAGCATTAAAGCGATACCCCAGCGTCACATTTGCTGAATTATTATAAAAAGCTCCATTTAGGTTTTTACCAAGATCATTGGGATAATCGTAATCATTATCACTGCTATTTCTGGAAATTGCTAAATTTAGGCTCCAGTTATTTTGGGCAGTTTTAAAGTTGTAACGTGCATCGAGTGTATTAAAACTCCCATAGCGCAGTAAAAGATGATGATCCTGTTGTTTTTTGAATGATAAGGTATTATTAAGATGAATGCTTCCACCAATGGCTCCGGTACCATAAACCACACTTCCGCCCCCGCCACGAACCGAAATTTGATCGTACGCACCACTATTTACCGTGTTAAAGTCAATTTGCCCATTAAATTGGGAATTGATGTTAATCCCGTTCCAAATCACCGCGGTTTGTGAAGCTGATGTTCCTCTGAACGAAGGAGAAGAAACCATCCCAAGTCCGTTTTCCTTAAAATAAATTGGGGTATTAAAATTTAAAACCTCGGTAAGTAAAGGATTATTAAAGGTAAGCAGAGAATCTGAAAGTTGCGTAACATGCTGCCCGGTCGAAAACTTTTCCAGTTTTTCGTCACTTAGCATCACGGTATCTAAAACCGTAATTTTTCCCGATTGAGAATATAGTTTAGACCCAAAAAGCCCTAAGGCTACTAGTAAAAAAAGTAGTTGTTTGTTCATTTGCCAGCGACTTTTATCCCGAAAGTCAATCCGTTTTTAATTATCTCTGGCAGGTCTCCTGGCTAGCGTCCTGTAAATTACCTTCCCATCTATATAAAGACAGTGGTTTTTGAAGTTTTTTACAAGCATTCCCAATTGGGAACAAAGCTTACAGTTGCGGGAACAGCTCAGGTTTAATGAAAAGAAGATTTAAATAAACTACACCTATTTTGTAGTGCTAACTTCTAATCTTCTAACTTTTCCTGATTCCCTTTTAATCGGTATTACCGAACCAAAATTTCGATGCGAAAATAATCATTTCTTATAGGAAAGCAGCTTAATTTCTAAATAATATTACTTTTGAAGTCAAATTAAACACTTGTGAAAAAAATCGGAATTCTTTATATTTTTCTTTTAAGTCTGTCTTGTAAACGTGCTGAAGAGTCCAAAACTTCAGCCAAAAATCCAGCAGGAAAAGAAATTACTATCGAATATGCGCATGGTTTTTCCATAACCAAATTTAAGGATTACAGCATCATCGAAGTCAATTCTCCCTGGCCAGAAGCCGAAAAAATCTTTACCTATCTGCTGGCTAAAAAAGAGGCTCAAATTCCTAAAAATTTAGCTTTCGATCAAAAAGTGACCATTCCGGTTCAAAAAATTGTGGTGACGTCCACAACCCATATTCCGGCTTTAGAAGCTTTAAATGAAACCAGGACTTTAAAAGGTTTCCCGGGTTTAGATTATATCTCTTCAGTAAAAACCCGAAATTTAATCGATTCCGGAGCCATAAAAGAAGTTGGAAAAAACGAAAACTTAAATACTGAAGTTTTAATCGACCTTCAACCAGATGTTGTAATAGGATTTGCTATTAATGCTGATAATAAAAGTTTTAGCACCATTCAAAAAACCGGAATCCCGGTAATTTATAATGGCGAATGGACCGAATCTTCAGCACTTGGAAAAGCCGAATGGATCAAATTTTTCGGCGCACTTTACGACAAATCCAAAACTGCAGATTCGATTTTTAATGATATTGAAAGCAATTATAATTCGGCTAAAAAACTGGCGCAAACTGTCGAAAATAAGCCGACCGTGCTTAGTGGTTCTATGTTTAACGACCAGTGGTATGTGCCTTACGGAAATAGCTGGCAGGCGCAAATGATCCAGGATGCTAATGCAGCATATCTTTGGGCAGATACCAAAGGTTCCGGGAGTCTTTCCCTCTCATTCGAATCGGTTTTGGATAAAGCCCAAAATGCCGATTTTTGGATCAGTACCGGGCAGTTCACCTCGTATTCAGGAATCTTAGAACAATCACAGCATTATTCACAATTTAAAGCCGTACAGGATAAAAAAGTATATTCGGTAAGTATGAGCAAAGGAGCAACAGGGGGCGTGATTTTTTACGAATTGGGCCCAAATCGTCCCGATCTTATTCTTAAAGATCTTATTTCGATATTTCATCCACAGCTTTTAGAAAACTATAACCCTACATTTTTTAAAGCCTTAAACGATTAATGCAGCAAACAGGAAAATATGCCTCGATATTGGTGATTTTGGGTCTGGTATTACTCGCCCTAACATTACTTAATATTAGTCTGGGATCTGTACATATTCCTTTCAAGGATATTTTTTCCTCCCTTTTTAACGCTGAAGTTTCCAAAGAAACCTATAGCTACATCATTTTAGATTACCGACTTCCCAAGGCATTTACCGCAATAATAGCCGGATCTGGACTGGCCATTAGCGGTTTATTAATGCAAACCATGTTTAGAAATCCACTTGCCGGGCCTTATGTTCTGGGCTTAAGCAGCGGGGCGAGTTTGGGGGTTGCTATCGTAATTATGGGTGCTACTTTAATTGGTGGCCCTTTTGTTGCTTTGGCACTATCTAAATGGACGTTGGTGATTGCATCGAGTTTAGGCAGTTTAATAGTGCTTTTTGCGGTGGTTTTGGCCTCGGTACGTTTACGCGATACCATGGCTATTTTAATTGTGGGGTTAATGTTTGCCAGTTTAACCGGAGCAGTGGTAAGCATACTAAGCTATTTTAGCCCGGCAGCACAGCTACAACAATATATCTTCTGGTCGTTTGGAAGTCTTGGTGACCTTTCGTGGACAGAAGTTGGTATTCTTGGTATTTTTTGGTTTTTAGGAATCAGTTTGGCGGTTTTTAGCATAAAAAATTTAAACAGCTTATTGCTTGGCGAAGAATATGCACGTAGTTTGGGGGTTAATATTGGCAGAAACCGAATGCTCATTATCCTTGCTACCAGCTTACTGGCAGGAAGTATTACCGCTTTTTGCGGGCCTATCGCTTTTATAGGTTTGGCAGTACCACATTTAATTCGGCAGGTTTTACCGGTAAACAATCATCTTATTTTATTACCGGCAGTCATTTTAGGCGGAGCGATTTTAATGCTTATCTGTGATATTGTATCGCAATTACCGGGAATGGAATTTACCTTACCCATAAATGCAATAACATCGATAATCGGTGCTCCCGTGGTGATTTGGTTATTGATTAGAAAACAAAAATTTCTGTTTTAAAATGAAGCCAAATTTTCAAAATATCAACCTAAAAACATCGAATCTTGAGATTGGTTATCAGGATAAAAGAGGTATAAAATCGATTGCTAAAAATATTAATATTGAAGCCCATACTTCAGAATTAATAGCGGTGATTGGTGTAAATGGCATCGGAAAATCAACTTTATTACGCAGCATTTCGGGTATTCAGCAGCCCATTTCAGGAACTATTGAAATTGAAGGTCAAAACCTGCGCGAAATGAATGATTTGCAACGAGCCTCGCAAATTAGCCTAGTGCTTACCAATCAGCCAATCTCCAAGAACCTTAGCGTTTTTGAATTAATCGCACTTGGTCGCCAGCCTTATACCAATTGGCTGGGAAAACTCTCTAAAATTGATATTGAAAAAATTGAAAATGCTATTGCACTGACTTCCATTCAACCGCTAAAAGACCGCAAATGTTATGAACTTAGCGACGGACAGTTGCAACGTGTTTTAATTGCCAGAGCAATCGCCCAGGATACGCCTATAATCATCTTGGATGAGCCTACCACACATCTGGATATGTACCACAAAGCTTATGTGGTAAAACTACTCCAGAAACTCGCAAAGCAGACTGGAAAAACAATTATTTTTGCTTCTCACGAGGTTAATTTAGCAATCCAGATTTGCGACAAAATCATTTTGATGCATCCTGAAGAAACGCAAATTAATACACCAAATCATCTAATTTCTACTGGTGCTTTTCAGGATTTATTCCCAAAAGATCTAATCCATTTTGATGAAATTTCAGGAGCTTTTCGTATCAAAAACAAGGAATAAAATCCGGTAAAAAAAGGAGCTTATTTTTATGGTTATAAATGATTACGTCATTCCGGACTTGATCCGGAATCTCATATTTTAAACTACCTTGATGAGACCCTGAATCAAGCTCGCCTCCCGGACGGGCAGGTTTAGATTAACGTCTTTTTGTGGTAAAATTTCAATATAAATTTGCATTAATTCTGGATTAAAAATACCCATAAAATAGCAATATGATGTCAGCAAAAATCAGCTCTGTTTCTTAACGTTTTCAGGGTTTAAAAAACTTATGATTATATTTGAAACAAACCCACTTAGTACATGGATCAAATTTTGCCGTTTTTAGTTGTTTTTATCATCGCTTTAGCCTTAGGATTCTTTCTTGGCAGCCTTATTTCAGGATTAAAATCGAAGAATGAACTGACGATTCAGGAAGAGAAAAAAAATCAACTATTACTTGAAATAGAAAAACTTAAAAATCTGGAAAACAGAAATTTAAATGAATACAAAGCAACCACAGAAAACATTAAAAACGACCTGCTAATAAAATTAGCAGAGGTAAAAAACGAACGTGAAGAGCTTCGAAAGGAAAAAGAGTTCTTTAAAAACGAACTTACCCGAAAAAATGCCGATTATGAACACCTTTTAGAACGCCAAAATGAGCAGAAAAAAGAGCTTGAAAACTTACAGGAAAAATTCAGCATTCAGTTTGAAAATCTAGCCAATAAAATTCTCGAAAATAAGTCCGAAAAATTCACCAATTTAAACAAAGAAAATATTCAGAATATCCTCTCACCCCTTCAGGAAAAAATCCAGCTTTTCGAAAAGAAAATAGAGGAAGGTCAAAAAGAAAGTATCGACCGGCATGCGATGCTTCGGGAACAAATTATAGGCTTAAAAGACCTGAACTTACAAATGAGCAAAGAAGCTAGTAATCTTACCAAAGCTTTAAAGGGAGATACAAAAATGCAAGGAAACTGGGGAGAGATGGTTTTAGAACGGGTTTTGGAAAAAAGCGGTTTGCAAAAAGACCGTGAATATAGCATACAACAATCTTTTACTACTGAAGATGGAAAACGTGTTTTACCCGATGTGATTATTCACCTTCCTGGCGATAAAAAAATGATCATTGATTCTAAAGTTTCTCTAAACGCTTACGAACGCTATGTGAACGAAACCGAAGAAAATGAAAAACCGGTGCATCTTAAAAATCACCTTATCGCCCTTCGAAATCGAATCAATGAACTCAGCCATAAAAACTACCATCAATTATATGATGTAGGAAGCCCTGATTTTGTACTGCTCTTTATCCCGATTGAGGCTGCTTTTGCGGTAGCTTCAAACAATTACCCTAATTTGTACAGCGACGCTTTTGATAAGAATATCATTTTAGTGACCCCCACAACGCTTTTAGCGGTACTTAGAACGATTGATAGTATGTGGCAAAACGAAAAGCAAAAACAAAATGCTATTGAAATTGCTACACAAGCCGGAAAATTATATGACCAGTTTACCAATCTAACCGATGAACTATTAAAAGTGGGAAAACAATTAGGTACGGTACAAAATAGTTATGATGGCGCGATGAAGAAACTTACCGGCAAAGGGAATTTGATCGCTAAAGTAGAGAAACTAAAAAGATTAGGTGCTAAAGCTAGCAAACAGGTTGATGCCGATCTTGTTAAAAAATCGCAAATTATGATTGAAGAAAACACTAATAATTTTGATAAATCTGGCGATACGGCATAATTTAGCTAAATTCACACTTTAAGTAAACTACCTCTGGGCAAGCCTCGGAGCATTTAATCTCGATTATCGAGTAATTTTGATTACAGACAACACTTTTTATTGCTAAACAGCGTTTATTTTTTTTGAATGAAGAAGATACTTTTTTATATCCTTGGCGGAATTTTTGTTTTATTTTTACTGTATTATGCCTTTGCTTATTTTGCAACCTACAGTGAAGGAACCCGAACGGGTGAACTTATTAAATTCAGTAAAAAAGGCGTCGTTTTTAAAACCTGGGAAGGTGAAATTAGCCAGGGAATTAGCGGTGCCCAAATTTTTAGTTTTTCAGTATTAAAAGAAGATAAAGACGTTGTAACAGCCTTACAGGAAAACGAAGGTAACTATGTAAAACTTTATTACGTAGAACGTTATGCCACCTTCCTTTTTTGGGGTGACAGTAAATATTTTGTCACCAAAGTAGAAGAAGCAAAATCCCCACATTTTAGAGATAGATGACAGAACAAAAAAAATTTAAACGAGTAGAAGAATCCCAGGTAACCATATCTGAATTAATGTTACCTAACCGATCCAACTTTAATGGCAAAATACACGGTGGCTATATCTTGTCACTTTTAGACCAAATCGCTTTTGCATGTGCTTCTAAACATTCAGCCGCCTATTGTGTGACTGCAAGTGTAGATACGGTAGATTTTTTGGCCCCTATAGAAATTGGTGAATTACTTACCATGAAGGCATCTGTAAATTATGTTGGCAGAAGTTCTATGGTGATAGGAATTCGGGTGGAAACCGAGAATATCCAAACCGGAGAAAAAAAGCACTGTAATTCGTCTTATTTCACCATGGTCGCAAAAGACGACAGCGGTAAATCGGTAGAAGTTCCTGGCTTAATTTTAGATAACGATCACGACATTCGTAGATTTACAAAGAGCATCAAAAGGATAAACTACAAGAAAAAACGCACCAGTCAGTTTGATGAAACCGATTTTGTTTCAGAAAATTATCTGCATTTATTAGAAGATTATAAGGTGATTATTGAGCGATAATTATGAAAATAAACGGATTTATAGTTTCGCTTTTTGGCGTTATCTTACTGGCTTATTTACTTCCGCAGGGAAATGATTTATTACCATTAAAAACCATCACAGATATTGGTATTGGTTTAATATTTTTTTTCTACGGATTAAAATTAGCTCCACAAGAGCTCAAATTAGGCCTTTTAAACTACAAAGTACACATTATTGTACAACTTACCACTTTTGTAGTTTTTCCGCTACTAGCCATCGCTTATTTACCTTTATTTGAACAGGGCAAAGATTCTGAATTATGGACGGCTATTTTCTTTTTAGCCACGTTACCGTCTACCGTAAGTTCCTCGATTGTAATGGTTGCTTTAGCCAAAGGGAATTTACCTACCGCCATATTTAATGCCAGTTTATCTGGAATTATTGGCATTTTTGCTACCCCTATCTGGCTGAGCCTTATTTTAGGCAAAAGCGCCGATTTCCAGTTTATTGATGTCCTGGTTAAATTAGGCTGGCAAATATTGGCACCATTAATTTTGGGCTTGCTTTTGCAACGTTTCTTTGGTGATTGGGCCAGGAAAAACAGTAAAAAACTTGCCCTTTTTGACAAAGGGATTATCTTAATTATCGTGTATAGCAGTTTTAGCCACTCCTTTACTTCTAACTTATTTGAAACCATAGATTTAATGGGATTCCTACTATTAATATTGGGGGTTTTGGTGTTGTTTTTTGCTGTTTATTATCTAACTGCATTTGTGAGTAAACTTTTAAATTTATCTACAGAAGATAAAATCACCGCTCAATTTTGCGGCACCAAAAAATCATTGGTTCACGGTTCGGTTATGGTAAAAGTTATCTTCGGAAATGCCGCCAATACCGGCTTATTATTGCTGCCAATTATGCTTTTTCACTCTTCACAGCTTATTTTAATCGCCTATTTTGCTGAAAAATATAGAAATAGAGATGCAAATTGACGAATTATAAAACTGAATAACTACCTAGATGTAAGCCCACGAGGAATTAGATAGAAAAAAAATTTCAATTCCGGAGGCATCCTGATTGCTATCGGGACGGGGTATAAAACCTTTTGGCGGTGCCAATAAAATTTTGTTAAGCCATTGGCGTTTATGGAAAGACCCTTTACCTTTATAAAAAATTAAGACATGAAAACCAGACTACTTATCCTTGGCTTAAGTGGAATTTTAATTGTTTCCTGTAAAAACAATAAAGAGGAAGATACAACAAAAAATCAATCGGTTGTAGAGTCGCAACAACCCGAAGATAAAGAAGAAATTCCGGTGAAAATGTGTTATTTATATGCTTCAGAAAATGATACCATTAGTCTTAATATCGAAAAATTAGAGGAGGATATTTCTGGAAGTCTTGTTTACATGCTACATGAAAAAGATATAAATAGGGGTGAAATTTCAGGAACAATGAAAGGTGATACTCTTTTTGCTGATTACGAGTATATGAGTGAAGGTGAAAATTCGGTTAGACCCGTAATGTTTCTAAAAAGAGATAATCAATTCATTGAAGGTTTCACTTCAGAAGATACCTCAGCCTATACATTTAATGAAGACTTTGCACTTACCAGAACCAATTGTGGCGTAAATTAAGCTGAGACACGGCTCTTATTGCGCCGGATTTAAATAGGTAGCAATTTCAGCAATATTGATTGTAAATAATATCCATCCGATTATCAGGAAAAGTCCGCCCAAAGGAGTTATGGGACCTAGAATTCGCATTTTTTTGCCGTTAGCATCACTTAACACCAGCCCATAAATACTAAAAGAAAATAATAACACCCCAATGACGAAGCACCAGCCTGTAATTTGCTGGGACACTTCCCTAAACGGAAATGCAATAGCTGTCACAATAAGGATCAAAGCGTGATACATTTGGTATCTTACGCCAGTCTCAAAACTTTTTTGTTGCTCTTCAGATAATTTCTTTTTTAAGGCGTGGGCTCCAAAAGCGCCAAAGATCACTGCTAAAGTTCCATACACTCCTCCAATTATTAAAAAAAGCTCTTTCATTCTTTATAAAATTGATTCCGTTTTTATCGAATTTCAGGATAAATTCAGTATTAAATATTCTTCAAAATAAAAAATCCTCTGTAAAATTCAGTTTAAATAAAACTTAAAATTACAGAGGATAATTAAAACTATGAACTAAACTATATTATTTGCTCAGATACATTTTTCGGCGCGTATAAAGATTGTAGAAATCATCGTCTTTTAGATCTTTGATAAACAGAATGCTTTCTCCAGTACTCTTCATCTCTGGCCCCAATTGCTTATTCACTTTATGGAACTTTTCAAAAGAGAACACCGGTTGTTTAATCGCGTAGCCATCTAGTTTAGGGTTAAAATTAAAATCTTTAACCTTCTTATCCCCTAACATTACCTTAGTCGCGTAATTTACGTAAGGCTCTTTATAGGCTTTGGCAATAAATGGTACTGTTCTGGAAGCCCTTGGATTTGCTTCGATAATGTAAACTTTATCTTCTTTTATCGCAAACTGAATATTGATTAAGCCAACGGTATTTAATGCCAGTGCAATTTTCTTAGTATGATCTTTTATTTGCTGAATCACCAAATCGCCAAGTGTAAAAGGAGGCAATAGCGCATTTGAATCTCCTGAATGGATTCCACAAGGCTCGATATGCTCCATAATACCAATAATGTACACATCTTCACCATCGCAAATCGCATCGGCCTCAGCCTCAATCGCTCCGTCTAAATAATGATCCAGCAATAATTTGTTATTTGGAATTTTACGAAGAAGATCGACTACGGTTTCTTCTAATTCCTGCTTATTGATTACGATTTTCATTCCTTGTCCTCCAAGCACATAAGAAGGACGAACCAAAATAGGGAAATCTAACTGATCTGCTAATTTAAGAGCTTCTTCAGCATTCTCTGCGGTTCCAAATTCAGGATAAGGAATATCATTTCTCTGAAGTAAGGTAGAGAAACTACCACGGTCTTCGGCAAGATCCAGTGCTTCATAGCTGGTTCCTATAATCTTAATTCCGTAGCGCTCTAATTTTTCAGCAAGTTTTAAAGCGGTTTGCCCACCAAGCTGCACAATTACGCCTTCTGGCTTTTCATGCCTGATGATATCGTAAATATGTTCCCAGAATACCGGCTCAAAATATAATTTATCTGCTACATCAAAATCTGTAGAAACCGTTTCTGGGTTACAGTTAATCATAATGGTTTCGTAACCACATTCTGCTGCGGCTAAAACTCCGTGTACACAACTGTAATCAAATTCGATTCCCTGTCCAATTCTATTGGGTCCAGATCCTAATACCACAATCTTTTTACGATCGGTAACTACACTTTCGTTAGCAGTGTACCGCTTACCATCGGTAGTTTCAATATCTGCTTCAAAAGTAGAGTAATAATAAGGTGTTTCTGCCTTAAATTCTGCCGCACAGGTATCTACCAGCTTATAAACACGGTTAATATTTAATTCACTACGTTTATTATAAACTTCACTTTCCAGGCATTTAACCATATAAGCAATTTGCCGGTCTGCAAAACCTTTTTGTTTTGCTTCTAACATTAAATCTTTTGGAAGTGAATTGATATCGTAGGTACTTATTTCTTTTTCCAGCATATAAAGTTCCTCATATTGCTTAAGGAACCACATATCGATTTTGGTAATTTCATGGATTCGGCTTAAAGGAATTCCTGCCTGGATGGCGTCATAAATTACAAATACACGATCCCAGCTGGCATGCGTAAGCTTCTCGATAATCTCATCGTATTTGGTATATCCTTTACCATCGGCTCCAAGACCATTTCTCTTAATCTCCAGAGATTGTGTTGCTTTATGCAACGCTTCCTGGAAAGAACGGCCAATCCCCATAACTTCTCCTACTGCTTTCATTTGCAGTCCTAAAGTTCTGTCTGAACCTTCAAACTTATCAAAATTCCAGCGAGGAATTTTTACGATCACATAATCTAAAGACGGCTCAAATAAAGCTGAAGTAGATTGTGTAATCTGGTTATCCAATTCGTCTAAAGTATAACCTAGTGCTAACTTGGTTGCAATTTTTGCAATTGGATATCCTGTTGCTTTAGATGCCAATGCCGAAGATCTGGATACACGAGGGTTAATTTCGATGGCATAAATTTCTTCTTTCTCATCTGGGCTTACCGCAAACTGTACGTTACATCCACCGGCAAAGTCACCAATACTACGCATCATTTTTATAGCAAGATCACGCATTCTCTGGAAAGCACTATCGCTAAGTGTCATAGCAGGAGCCACAGTGATAGAGTCTCCCGTATGAATTCCCATAGGATCCATATTCTCGATAGTACAGATAATTACCACATTATCGTTTTTATCGCGAAGTAATTCTAATTCGTATTCTTTCCAACCAAGAAGGGCTTTATCGATAAGAACCTCGTGAATTGGAGAAGCCTCCAGACCACGAGTAAGCATTTCGTCGAAATCTTCGGCTTTATGAACAAAACCTGCTCCACTACCTCCCAACGTAAAGGAAGCTCTAATCACTAACGGAAAACCAAATTCCTGGGCAACCTCTTTGCCCTGAAGATAAGAAGTTACTGTTTTTGCAGGAGCTACAGGAATATTTATACGCTCCATTAATTGTTTAAACTTTTCCCTATCTTCCGTAATATTAATGGCGTCGATATCTACACCAATAAGTTTTACATTGTAATCCTTCCAGATTCCTTTATCATCAGCTTCAATACATAGGTTTAATGCGGTTTGCCCTCCCATTGTTGGCAGTACAGCATCAATATTAGGATGCGCCTCTAGAATTTCTATAATAGATTTGGTGGTAAGCGGCTTAAGATACACATGATCTGCCATAGAAGGATCTGTCATAATCGTAGCCGGGTTAGAGTTGATTAGAATCGTCTCTATACCGTCTTCACGCAAAGATCTAAGTGACTGTGTTCCTGAATAATCAAATTCACAGGCCTGTCCGATCACAATCGGTCCAGAACCAATAATCAAAATACTTTTAAGATTGTTGTTTTTGGGCATTTTAAATTGTGTTGTGGTGGTATAAATGTAAGAAGCTATTAGATATAAAAAAAGGCGTTACTAAAAAAGTAACACCTTTAATATTTTAAATCACTAACTATCATTAGTGTTTATGTCTGTTTTCAGAAGATACAGATAATTTCTTTCTACCTTTTGCTCTTCTTCTAGCAAGGACTTTTCTACCGTTCACACTAGCCATACGCTCTCTAAATCCGTGCTTATTTTTTCTTTTTCTCTTAGATGGTTGAAACGTTCTTTTCATTTTACTGTATCTTTAATCTTCTGTGAAATCTTTTTATTGCTCTTTTTAAAACTGCGTGCAAATATACAAAGCTTTTTAACTCTTCCAAATAGAAAATTAAATTATTTTTAAATCTTTTTATTACCTTTGGCGGCTCAAAAATCAATGCATTATGTTCAATAAAAATATAAAGTTAGTATTAGCAGGATTAGTTTTAGCTGCAGCCGTTTGGCAATTTATCGAAGGATATATTGGGAATGGGATTATGCTTATTCTATTAGCAGGTATCTTTATATTTTTATATTTTAAAAATGAGATCATCCTTTTAGCATTTTTAAGACTTCGGAAGCAAGACTTCCCCGGTGCTAAGAAATGGTTAGATAAAATTAAAAATCCAGAAGCTGCACTTACTAAAAAGCAACAGGGCTATTATTGGTATTTACACGGGTTAATGGTTTCTCAAACCAACATCACCCAGGCCGAAAAACACTTCAAAAAAGCTATAAAATTGGGATTATCAATGGATCACGATCTTGCTATGGCCAAACTAAACCTTGCTGGTATAGCGATGACCAAAAGAAGAAAGCGTGAAGCCACCAACCTATTGGCTGAAGCTAAAAAGCTAGATAAACATGGTATGCTTACCGACCAGATAAGGATGATGAAGCAACAAATGAAAAAAATATAAATTCTTATTAAATTTCCAGTATTACTTATCGGCCAATAATTTTGCTCTTGGTCGATAATATTTCATATTGCAGTAAGTATTGCTTATTTTTGAAAAGACCTAACTATTCGTCTTAACCACCAATGAAGCAATCACTATGTGCCATATTGATTTCTCTGTTATTTAATACCTATTTCCTTTCTGCTCAGGAAACGAAAACCGACAGTATTAAAGATAAAGACAAAGTGTTTTTTAGCGAGGCTTTAGCATTACATTTAGCCGATTATAACGATAAAGCTAACTTTGCTTACAGAAAGAGAGATTTTAAGGAAGCGCAACGTTTATTTGATTCTGTAACGGTAAACCATCTAGCAGGATCTTACATTAACAATTTTAAGTTTAACACCTTAAAAGGTAAAGAAGTTCATCTTTACGATTTCGATAAATCAATTTATTTGATTACTTATGCTTCCTGGTGTATTCCTGGCAAAGGTGCTATTCCTGCCATAAACGAGATTGCAAAAAAATACAAAGATCAAATTCAGATTGTTGTTTTATTTTGGGATACACGGGATAAAGTAAAAAAGGTCTCGAAAGAATTTAATGGTGATGTCAAAATTGTTTACGTAGACGAAACACAGAACAAATCGCCTTATGTCGTGAAACAATTAAAGCATTCACTTGGGCTTCCTACTTGTTTTCTTATCAATAAAGATAAAAGAATAGAAGATATTACCAGATATACAGCTGTAGCTTATGGAACCCCTATCGAAAATGCTTTGAAGAAAAACTTCAACCAGATTGATGAAGGGATCACCAGTTACCTTATAAATTATGAGGATACTGAATTAATGAAATCACGACTAGCTTCCAGAAAAGATAAAAAGGAATAATATCCTGAAAAAATTGTCCTAAAATAGGATCGTATTATAAACTAAAAACGAGCCTTAATAATACCCGTTTTAATCATCTTGAGGTATAAATTTCATTTCTCGCTTAGAGTTCGCAATTGCCATTAAAGCATTATAAATATAATTCGCTACTTTTACTTCTCCAGCCAGATTTAAATTTTCAATATCGTCTGTAGGTTTATGATAATGATCATGCCCACCGGTATGTATTCCCAATACAGATATGCCTTTATCATAGAAGGAAACATGATCTGATCCTGCCACAGATCCTGCATGAACTATTGGCTTAACATGATTGGGCATACCTAAACTATCCATTAATTGCATACCACCGGGAAAAGTACCGGCACCCCCCATGTAAACATGATTTTGCTCATTTAAATGTCCAACCATATCCATATTTATCATCAACTTAACACTATCCAAAGCTACGGTTGGATGATTTACAAAATAGGAACTACCAAGTAACCCCTGTTCTTCAGCTCCAAAAGCGATAAATAAGATGCTCCTTTTTAATAATTTTTGGTTGGCTTTAACCTTTTCTGCTATTTCTAATAAAGCAGCAGTACCGCTAGCATTATCATCTGCTCCATTGTAAATTGATCCTTCACGTACTCCTAAATGATCATAATGAGCTCCTAAAATAATAATTTCATTTTTCAATATAGGATCATTACCTTCAATAAATCCTATAACATTGCAGGTTTTCACTTCAGAATTATCAGCTTTTAAGCGTGCCGTAAATTCCTGAAATTGGGAAAAAATTCCATTAGAAGTAAAATCCTTTTTTATATAATCTACTACCATTTTATTTTCTACAGTTCCAGGAAATCTGCCTTTTAATGAATCATTTGCTAAAAACTGAATATGCTCTTCCAATTCCTGTTTCGTAATTTCTTCTTGAGAAAAAATAGAACCAACCGGAGTTATAATAAATAGAAAAACAAGCACAATTGAGGAATTTATTTTTGAAATCATAATAGTTAGAATGATAAATCGGTGGACTATTTGTAATAACCTTCTTCGGGTATATCTATGTAATACGCTTTCCCTGAAGTATTATTTAAATGTGCTTCGCGCAACCAAGGATTATGGATTTTTAAAATCTTATAGTTAATTCCGTATTTGGCAGCAAAATCTGGAAAATCATTTACAGCGGTATCTACTTTTACCTTTTTGGTAGGAATATGTTTGTAAAGATCTGATTCTTCAAATTTAAATCCATATTCGTAAGGATTAGACATAATTTCTTTTAAAGCTAAAATCCTGAACATATAACGACCAGTCTCCTCCCCTAACAACAAATCGTAATAATCTGTTACTTTTTGTCGTTCCTGTTGTCTGGCTATTCCTGCCCTACCGGCATTATAAGCCGCTGCTGCCAACGTCCAGCTTCCAAAATCTCTTTTAGACTCCTTTAAATACTGGCATGCCGCTCTGGTTGCTTTTTCAATATGATAACGTTCATCTACATTGCTATTAATTTCCAGCCCTAAATCACGCCCTGTTCCCTTTAACAACTGCCAAAAACCAACGGCATTTGCCGGACTTACGGCCTGCGTTAATCCGCTTTCTATAACCGCTAAATATTTAAAATCATTGGGGACTCCTTCTTCTTTTAAAATAGGTTCAATAACAGGAAAGTATTTATTGGCACGTTTCATTAAAAGTAATGCGTTAGACTGCCAATAGGTATTTACCAGCAACTCACGATCTAAGCGTTCATAAACATCTGGATCTGTTAAGGGCACCGATTCTCCTGCGAAATTGATATTTTCTGGAACACTTAATGCTTTAATCGTATACACCTTAGCAACATTCTTGTCGAAAGTTTCCTGATAAACTTCTTTGTGTTCTTCCTGAATATCGGGACGCTGTACAGCCTCTGTTATTGCAAAAAAGACGGTTGCGGCTCCAACAACTATTAGCCCTGTTTTTAATATTTTCATGTTATATTTTAACAATTTTCGGATTATTCTCTACTGCTTCTTTTCCTTTCAGAATCAATTCGGGCAGGTGGGTATTAAACCACCTGAACCGGTTAATTATCATCACATGCGTCCCTCCTTTTACCACGATGGCATCATTAATGTATTTAATAGGAAAGACGATATCTTTATCTCCATGTATATGAATAATCTCTGGGTTTATGGTACTACAATCCCAGTTTACCATATTCTGAATTGCCCACGAAAGATAATATTTATCGCGAATCGACAAGTACTGACGGTATAATTTTGCTCTTTTTTTAAGATAATCGTTTACAGCAATCTTTTCTAAGTGGTCTATATAGTCCAACAAACCAATAGGGAGTATTTTATACACACCGGTTTTGCTGGCAAACTTCATCTTTTTAGGCAGCTCATCTCTACACTTCACACTCGAAATAATTATTAATCGCCTAACTTTAATGTATTTTGCTATTTCCTGTACAATAACTCCGCCAAAAGACACGCCAATCAACACTATATTTTCATGATGAATATTTTCAATCAATCGTTTGGCATAATCTTGCATACTCTCGTTTTTAGCCGGAATAAGCCATGTTAACCAGTGAATTTTAAATTGATCTTCGGGTAACTCGATAAATTCAAAAATGGATGGATTGGCTGCCATCCCTGGCATAAAGTATACGTGAATCAGGTTGTTAGCGCTATCACTCATGTTAGTAAACCGCCATTACAGGCTTAAAAATTGTAATTTTACTCAATAATCGAGGTTAAATTTTTCGGCCCCATTCCAATCCAAATGGCTACCGGAACGGGATCAAGATATCTCGAAATGATTTTTTTGGTAAACGTCTCCCTGGATTGCCCAGAGAAATTTTACTTTCAAAAATAAGACTTAATTATTGGCTTACATAAAAGAAAAAGAAAAATGAAAAAGACAATTTATCCAGCAGATTTAAGAGGAAAAGCAGATTTTGGATGGCTTAATGCCCGCTACTCTTTCAGCTTCGCTAATTATTTTAATCCTAATAATGTTCATTTCGGACTTTTACGGGTGTTAAATGATGATTTAGTAAAAGGCGGAATGGGTTTTGGAACGCATCCTCACCAAAATATGGAAATAATAAGCATACCTTTACAGGGCGCTATTGCCCATAAAGATTCTATGGGAAATGCATCGACTATTAATGCAGGAGAGGTACAGGTAATGAGTGCCGGCACCGGTGTAGAACATAGTGAGTTTAACCCAAATTCTTCAGAAACATTAAACCTTTTACAAATCTGGATATTTCCTGAAAAAGAAAATGTAGAACCTAGATACGACCAGAAAAACTTTTCTGGATTATTGAGTCCAAATAAACTGGTAACCGTGGTAGGACCTAAAGGAAATGATTTTGAAAATGCCCTTTGGATCCATCAGCAAGCTTACCTGTCACTTGGGAATTTTGAACAAGGCACAGATTTTGCTTATACTATAAAAGGGAAAAATAGTGGTGTTTATGTATTTTTGATTGAAGGAGAAGCCAGCATCGACGGTGAAAAGCTGAATAAAAGAGATGCTATGGGAATTTCTGAAACCGAAAATTTCGAAGTATCTTTCAGTAAGGATAGTAAAATACTGCTTATTGAAGTCCCAATGAAATAGTAAAAACTTTCTGAATTCGGTAAAAATGAATATACCGAATTCAGAGTTAAACAATTATATGATGAATGAAGAGGATTTTAAAATTACCAACAATGAATTTTTAAGACAATTCGAAACTACTTTAAATGGCGAGTTGGCCATTATCGAGTATGCCGACCAGGAACGTAAAATTTTCCTCACCAAACTTAAAATGCCTAAGGGTTTTGATGATGAGGAAACCACCAACAAATTCATCGAGGCTGTTTTAGCTGAAATTAAAGAGAATACCAATTTTCGGGTGATGCCAACGCATCCCGATATCGCCAAATTTATGCGGCGTAACCGCAGAAAGTATAAGGATCTTTTACCGGTAGGAATTAATATTTAAGCGCTTACCGCTTCCTTTACGTATTCAAACCGTACAAGACCATCTTCGTCGATTTCAGTAAGCTGAATTTGATGAAGTGTATTTACAAGCTCCGGATTCCACGGGGCTTTCACTTTTACATAATTCTCGGTAAACCCATGTATATACCCTTCTTTGTTTTCGCCTTCAAAAAGAACAATATGAGTGGTTCCTAACTGACTTTCGTAAAATGCTCTACGTTTTTTAGCTGAAAGACCACGCAACATTTTGCTCCGTTTTTTACGGACCTTGGTGGAAACTACTCCGCTCATTTCAGCAGCAGGAGTGTTATCACGTTCAGAATAAGTAAAAACGTGTAAATAAGAAATATCAAGTTCGGTTAAAAAGGTATAGGTTTCCAGAAAATGCTCATCGGTCTCCCCTGGGAAACCAACAATTACATCTACCCCAATACAGGCGTTGGGCATCACTTTTTTAATTTGCGCAACACGATCTACATATAATTCACGTAAATAACGACGACGCATCAATTTAAGGATATCATTGCTACCACTTTGCAATGGAATATGAAAGTGTGGCACAAACGTATTGCTTTGGGATACAAAATCGATGGTTTCATTCTTCAGCAAATTCGGTTCGATAGAAGAAATTCGAAGTCTTTCGATCCCATCAACTTCATCTAAAGCTTTTACCAAATCTAAAAAAGTATGCTCATGCTTTTTATTTCCAAACTCGCCTTTCCCGTAATCCCCAATATTCACCCCGGTAAGCACGATTTCTTTAATGCCCTGTTCAGAAATTTCGGCCGCATTTTGTAAAACATTTTCTAGTTTATCACTTCGTGAAATTCCGCGTGCTAAAGGAATGGTACAATACGTACATTTATAATCACAACCATCCTGAACCTTTAGAAAAGCCCTGGTACGATCCCCTATAGAGTATGACCCCACGTAAAAATCGGCTTCCTGAATTTCGCAACTATGTACTTCTCCAAAATCGTTTTTAGAAAGGTCATTAAGATAATCGGTGATTTTAAATTTCTCGGTAGCTCCCAAAACAAGATCCACACCATCTACCGCAGCAAGCTCTTCGGGCTTCAACTGGGCATAACACCCCACCCCAACGATAAAAGCATCTTCATTAGTTTTTTGAGCCTGTTTTACGATGGTTTTAAAACGCTTATCGGCATTCTCGGTCACAGAACATGTATTGATTACATAAATATCTGCATACTCGTTAAATTCGACCTTCTGAAATCCTTCCTCCTGGAAAGACCTTGCAATTGTTGAAGTTTCAGAGAAATTTAATTTGCAACCTAGTGTATAAAAAGCAACTTTTTTATCTATCATTTTCCTGCTCTTTTTAGCAAAAACACGTTTTACCTTATTCGGGCTGCAAATATACTATCTAAAATTGGTTTACTAAAATTGGAAGGATTGTTTTAAAGTTTGTAAATCAATCGTTTAAAACATTTATATATTTTTTAAATAGATGTAATGAATTTTGACAATACTGTCACCCTGAACCTGCCCGTCCGGCAGGCGGACTTGATTCAGGGTCCCATACTCAAAATCTTGTTTTTTTTAAATCTGTATTAGATTCCGGATCAATTCCGATAGCTATCGGAACGGAATGACAAAAATCATTATTATTATAAATATAAGGATTCCATTATATTTATAATAATATCATAATTGAGAGGGTTTAAAAATTAGATATTTCCGAAGAAAGCAGACGCTAAAATCTCCAATTTCAGTATAGATATTTCTAAAACTGAAATATAAAAACTACTGCTATTTTCCACAATCATAGGTTTAAGAGCATTCAGAAAAATTTATATTTGCTGAAAATTAAAAGGGATGAGCAATAAGGCTTTTGAATTACGAACGGTGAATGTGATGCGTTACATCACACCATTACGAGAAGGTGGTTCTTTACCCGCGCTTGCCGATGCCGACGATGATTTTAAATATGTCATAAAATTTCGAGGTGCCGGGCATGGCAGTAAAGCTTTAATTGCCGACTTGATTGGGGGTGAAATTGCACGCTTTTTAGGTTTTAATGTTCCTGAAATTGTTTTTGCTCATCTGGATGAAGCGTTTGGAAGAACCGAAGGAGACGAAGAAATTCAGGATCTTTTAAAAGGAAGTCAGGGTTTAAATTTGGGACTTCATTTTTTATCTGGAGCCATTAATTATGATCCCGTAGTTACTGAAATTGATCCCGAAACCGCCTCGAAAATTGTCTGGCTGGATGCCTATTTAACCAATATCGATCGTACATTTAAAAATACCAATATGCTAAGCTGGCATAAAGAACTCTGGCTTATCGATCATGGTGCTTCGTTGTATTTTCATCATTCGTGGACCAATTGGGAAAAAACCGCGAAAACACCTTTTGCTTTTATCAAAGATCATGTGTTACTACCACAAGCCAGTAAAATTAAAGAGGCTGACCACGAGTTTAAGCAGCAATTGACTCCGGAAGTTTTACAAAATATCGTGAATTTAATTCCTGAAGATTGGTTACTTTGGGAAGGCGCCGATGAAACGCCTGCTGAAATTCGAGAAGTTTACCTGAATTTCTTAACAGTACGATTAACTCATTCTGAAATTTTCACAAAACAAGCGCAAGATGCAAGAGAATCACTTATATGAGTACGCCGTCATAAGAATCGTCCCTAAAGTAGAACGAGAAGAATTTATAAATGTGGGCGTTGGGATTTTTTCCAAAAGCACCCGCTATATCAACATGCGCTATCATTTGGATAACAAAAAACTAAAAACGATTTGCCCCGATTGTGATCCTGAAGAAATCCAAAAGAATTTAGAATCTTTTAAACGAATTTGTATAGGCGAAAAAGATTCCGGACCCATTGGGCAAATGGACGCCGCTTCTAGGTTTCGATGGCTAACTGCAACCCGTAGTTCAGTAATACAAACCTCCCAGACCCACCCCGGATTTAGCAAGGATCTGGAGAAAACTTTAGATTGCCTTTTTGAGGAATTGGTTTTGTAGAATTGAGACAAGAGACAAGAGACAAGAGACAAGAGACAAGAGACAAGAGACAAGAGACAAGAGACAAGAGACAAGAGACAAGAGACAAGAGACTTAAGATGTCTGATAATTTTAACGATCAAAAATTATGAGTCTAATTTCTAAGATCTATATTCTTTTTTCTAAATTTATAATATGAGTTTTGGAAGCGCCATAGCGGCAATTGTTAGTCAGCGTAACAATAGGAGAAAAAGGACTTCTCAGCTAGAACGCTATGCCGAAAAAACAGGGTCTAAACTTGGGAAACTTAGTGATTACGACAAGCTTTCTAAAGAAGAACTCAGCAAGTTAGGTCAAAAAATCAAAGCTGAAAATAACAAAAAGCGGCAAAGAGTTATCGCCTTTACCGCTGTAATTATGATTATTGTTCTTTCTATCTTCTGGTATTTAATGTTTTAGAGAAGATTTCTTTCATATTTAAAATATCTAGCTTCTAATATCTAAAAGCGAAGGGATCTAACATCTAATTTTAATATCTACGATACTTAGATGTTTCTTCAAATACATGTTCTAAAATCGCTTCATCCTGCTCGGTAAATTCCATTTTACGACGTTCTAAAACAAGCCTGGCGACTTCAAAAACTTTTTTGGTTTGGTAGGTGGTCATTCCCGAGCTTCCACCCCAGCTAAAACTGGGTATAAAATTTCGTGGATATCCCGTTCCAAAGATATTACAACTCACGCCAACCACTGTGCCGGTATTAAACATCGAATTGATTCCGCATTTACTATGATCGCCCATCATTAAACCACAAAATTGGAGTCCGGTTTTTGCAAAACCTTCTGTTTCATAATCCCAAAGACGGACTTCAGCGTAATTGTTTTTAAGATTAGAGTTATTGGTATCGGCACCTAAATTACACCATTCACCCAATACCGAATTTCCTAAATATCCCTCATGACCTTTATTGGAGTTTTGGAATAATACCGAATTATTAATCTCTCCTCCTGCCCTACTCCCGGGACCTATCGTTGTGGCTCCGTATATTTTAGCACCCATTTTCACGATAGCTTCTTCACCAATCGCAATAGGGCCACGAAAAAAGCAACCTTCCATCACCAAAGAATCTTTCCCAATATAAATTGGACCATTACTGGCGTTTAATGAGCAATTTTCAACAACAGCACCTTCTTCAATAAAAATATTTTCCGGATTTTTTACGTAATTCGAGGAATCTATAGGCTGAGATTCACGATCTTCAGTAATTAATTTAAAATCGAATTGAATCGCAATCCCATTTTTTGAAAATATATCCCAGGTATAGGCTAATTTAAGAACCTCTCCTGCAATTTCCAATTGTTTAAATGCTGTAAAATCGACCTCCTGATCTTCTTCGGCATAAAAAGCAACGATTTCTTCTCCATCAAAAATTGCTTCGTTTTTTTGCAGATTCTTCACCTGATCGATAAATGCTGAAGAAGGAAAATAAGCGGCATTAATCATCACATTTTCCTCAAATTCAACTAATGGCCACTTTTCGCTCAGGTAATCTTCGGTAATCGTTGATGTAGTACTACCAAGAATATATTCCCAGCGCTCGCGCATGGTTAATATACCGAATCTAATATCGGCTACCGGGCGGGTAAAGGTAAAAGGGAGTAACTGGTTTCTTACCGAACCATCAAAAAGTATATAATTCATTTCCGCACAAAATTTTTATAAAGTTAAAGCGAATTAGGTAAGTTTAAAGAAAATCAAGTTAAAATCAATGTAAAAAATAGGCATAAAAACAAAAAAAGGCTGCAAAAAGCAGCCTTACTATATATTCTTTAATCCAGAAAAATTACTTATTCTTCTTGAATTTAGCGTATTTATTCTTGAATTTGTCAATTCTACCAGCACTATCCACAAGCTTAGTCTGCCCGGTATAGTATGGATGAGAAGTTCTGGAAATCTCTAATTTGATTAATGGATATTCAGTACCTTCTACTTCAATAGTTTCTTTTGTCTTTGCGGTAGATTTTGTAATGAATACATCGTCGTTAGACATATCTTTAAATGCTACCAATCTATAATTTTCCGGATGGATTCCTTGCTTCATCGCTTTGATCTTTTAATTTTCAGGGTGCAAATTTAAACATTTTATTCATTAATACAATACCAATTAAAAATATTTTTTTATTTATCCCCTATGTAACGTTTTACTATATTTGCTTACTAACCGATAAATAACAAAATTAATCAAAAAAATGGAAAACTCTACTTCAGTTAAATCGGTTGCAGCTCCTTTTGGAATTTACATTGGTATATTTCTAAGTTTAGTCACTGTACTTGCTTATGCTTTCAATTTAGAACTATTTACAAAATGGTGGTTAGGTGTTCTTAATTTCCTTATCATTATCGCATTCTTAGTTGCGGCCGAGATAAAAACAAGAAAAGTTTTAGCGAATCCTGCTTTCTCCTTTAAAAATGCATTTATTGCTGCTTTTATTCCAATTGCAATTGGATTACTTATTAGTACTATTACAACTATAATTATTTTTAATTTTGTAGATTCAGAAGCAGCACAAACCGTAATGGAATATACGGCTGAAATGACCAGAAATATGATGGACAATTTTGGTGTTCCAGAAGCAGATATTAATAAAGCTGTTCAGGAAATAATGGAAAACAATCAATTTTCGTTATTAAATCAACTTAAATCATATGTATACCAATTGGCATTTTGGGCTGTAATTGGACTTATTCTGGCGTTAATTTTCAGAAAAAAAGATCCGCAAGCTTATTAGAAAATAAAATTTAATGCAGATTTCCGTAATTATACCTCTTCTTAATGAAGAGCAATCTTTAGCAGAATTATACAATTGGATCGCCAAAGTTATGCGATCCAATTCCTTTTCTTACGAGATCATTTTTATTGATGATGGCAGCACCGATGGTTCCTGGAAAACAATCGCTGCTATTGCCGATAAAGATAAAGCGGTTAAAGGCATAAAATTTAATCGTAATTATGGTAAATCTCAGGCGTTACATGCTGGCTTTTTAAAAGCAGAAGGCGATGTAGTGATTACCATGGATGCCGACCTTCAGGACAATCCTGATGAGATCCCGGAACTTTATAAAATGATTGCTGAAGAACAATATCAATTAGTTTCTGGATGGAAAAAAAAGCGATATGATTCTGTTTTAGCCAAAAATTTACCTTCAAAACTATTTAATGCCGCGGCAAGAAAGACTTCTGGATTAAAATTACACGATTTTAACTGTGGTTTAAAGGCCTACAACAAAGCGGTGGTAAAAAATATCGATGTGTATGGTGAAATGCATCGCTACATCCCTGTTTTAGCAAAAAATGCAGGATTTTATAGAATTACAGAAAAAGAAGTACAACACCAGGCCAGAAAATATGGAAAAACTAAATTTGGGGCTGAACGTTTTATTTTTGGCTTTCTGGATTTATTAACTATCTGGTTTTTATCTAAATTTGGTCGCCGCCCCATGCATTTATTTGGATCTTTGGGTGTTTTAATGTTTATCATCGGATTTTTTACGGCCGGATTTGTAGGATTTTCCAAGCTTTATAAAATGTATCATAACGAACCTAATATTTTAGTAGCGCTAAATCCTTGGTTCTACATTGCACTTACCGTGATGATTATAGGTTCCCAATTGTTTCTTGCAGGATTTGTTGGAGAACTGATATTGCGAAGTAAAAGGGATAAAGAACGTTATCTTATTACTAAAACTACAGAGAATTATTAAGTTTCAATATAGAAAATATTATTTTTGAACTCTATTTTGTGTTCACTACTAAAACTAAAACCAAAATTATGTCACAACCTAAACCTGAAATTTTAGCGAAAGCCAAAACCTGGCTTACCGATGTTTTTGATGAAGAAACTAAAAAGGAAATCAATAATCTTATAGAAAATAACCCTAAAGAATTAGAGGATAGCTTTTATAAAAATGCAGAATTTGGTACGGGTGGAATGCGCGGAGTGATGGGTGTTGGTACCAACCGAATCAACAAATATACCTTAGGTAAAAATACTCAGGGACTTTCTAACTTCTTAAAAAGAGAATTTTCAGGAGCATCTTTAAAGGTTGCCATCGCTTACGATTGTAGAAATAATAGTAAAGAACTGGCACAGGTAGTGGCGAATGTTTTTTCAGCAAATGACATCGAAGTATTTTTATTTTCAGATCTTAGGCCTACTCCAGAGCTTTCTTTTGCGGTAAAAGATCTTGATTGTCACTGCGGAATTGTTTTGACCGCCAGCCATAATCCACCAGAATACAACGGGTACAAAGTGTACTGGCAGGATGGTGGCCAATTGGTACCGCCACAGGACAAAGCTTTGGTTGAAGAAATTAACGGATTAGCATACGAAGCAATTAATTTTGATGCGAATACCGATTTAATTCACAAAATAGATAAAGATGTTGATGAAAAATTTATCGATGAATCGGTAAAAAATGGAAGCTTTGATACTTCAGCAGAAGCAAAGGCAAATTTAGGGATTGTTTTTACTTCTTTACACGGAACTTCAATCACCATGGTTCCGCCGGTATTAGAAAAAGCTGGATTTACCAATGTAACCATTGTGGAAGAGCAACGTGAACCAGACGGTAATTTTCCAACCGTAAAATCACCAAATCCAGAAGAGCCAGAAGCCTTAAAAATGGCCCTGGATATTGCTGAAGAAAAAGGTGCAGATATCGTAATAGGTACAGATCCTGATTGTGACCGACTAGGAATTGCCGTTAGAAACAGTGACAATAAACTTGAACTCTTGAACGGAAACCAAACCATGATCGTTATGACCTGGTTCCTGTTAGAGCAATGGAAAAAAGCTGATAAGATGGATGGCAACGAATTTATTGCCTCTACCATCGTTTCTACACCAATGCTTAAAAACCTTTCTGAAGCCTACGGAGTAGAATATAAAGAGGTGTTAACCGGTTTTAAATGGATCGCCAAATTAATAAAAGATCACCCAGAACTTGATTTTATTGGTGGTGGTGAAGAAAGTTTTGGTTATATGGTTGGCGATTTTGTTCGCGATAAAGATGCCGTGACCTCTACCCTATTAGCCTGTGAAATTTCAGCATTCTTAAAAGCTCAGGGAAGCTCGTTCTATAAAAAACTATTGGAACTTTATACTACTTACGGCTTATATAAAGAAGAATTAATTTCTTTGGTTAAAAAAGGAATTGAAGGGGAACAGGAAATCAAACAAATGCTTATCGACCTTAGGGAAAAACCATGGGAAACTATCGATGGTGAAAAAGTAGTTTTAGTAGAAGATTATCAATCTTCTATCGCTAAAAACCAAAATGACCATACCGAAACCCAGATCACTATACCAAAATCTAACGTACTTATTTATTATACTGAAGACGGAACCAAGATCGCAGCACGACCAAGTGGAACCGAGCCGAAGATCAAATTCTATTTCAGCGTAAATACTTCTTTAGAAAGTGTGAGTGATTTTGAAGACAAGAATAAAGAATTAAAAGAGAAAATCAGCCGAATTAAAGCTGAATTGCAATTAGGTTAAGTCCTTAGTTTTATATGAGTTACTTAAAAAAAGTTCTTCAATTTGCGAAGCCATACAAGCGCTATGCAATATTGAATATTATTAGCAATGTTTTTTACGCCTTATTTAGCACCTTATCATTTTTGGCATTTATACCAATGCTACAAGTGCTATTTCAGGTAAATAAACCTATTACCACAGAACCCATCTGGGACGGTAATTGGAAACATTTTAAAGATTTTGCTGAGGAATATGCAAACTTTTTTTTAAACCAACGGATAGAAGAATATGGGCAGATCTCTGCCCTTATTACTATCTGCATCGTGATCATTATCTTGTTTTTTATCAAAAACATGTTTAATTATATGGCAATGTATTTTATTGCAACTTTAAGAAACGGCATGCTTAAAGACATACGCGATAAAATATACGAAAAGATCACAGAACTTCCTGTTTCTTATTTTTCTGAAAAAAGAAAAGGGGATATCATTTCAAGGATTACCAGCGATGTACAGGAAATTCAATCTTCATTTCTTAGTATGTTAGAAATGTTTGTAAAAGAGCCATTAACACTACTATTTACTTTAGTGGGAATGGTAGCCCTAAGCTGGAAACTCACGATATTTGTCCTCATTTTTTTACCAATTTCAGGATTAATCATTTCTTCTATCGGAAAAAAATTGAAAGCAAAATCGACCATTGCTCAGCAGGAAAATGCCTATTTTTTATCAGTGGTGGAAGAAACGCTTTCCAGTTTAAAGATCATTAAGGGTTTTAATGCTGAAGGAAAATTCAGAAATAAATTTCAGGCAAGTACAAGTAGATTAAATACTACGTTGAATACCTTATTACATCGCCAAAACCTTGCTTCTCCCATGAGTGAATTTTTAGGAGTTTTGGTGATCACGATCGTCCTTTGGTTTGGCGGAAATATGGTTTTAATAGATCAAACCATGGATGCTGCTACCTTTATAGGTTTTTTGGTCTTAACTTATAATATTCTTACGCCGGCAAAAGCAATTTCAAAAGCGACCTATAGCGTTCAAAAAGGAAATGCCAGTGCCGAGCGTATTTTAGAAATCATAGAAACTGAAACTACTCTGAAAGACGCCCCTAACGCCATCAACAAAGAAAGTTTCGATACAAAAATTGAAGTCAAAAATATCGATTTTAAATACGAAAAAGAGCTGGTTTTAAAGAATTTTAGCATGGATGTTCCTAAAGGTCGTACCATTGCACTTGTAGGGCAATCTGGAAGCGGAAAATCGACCATCGCAAACCTTATTACCCGTTTTTACGACGTATCTAAAGGAGACATAAAAATCGATGGTATCGATATTCGTGAAATTTCGAAGCAATCTTTACGAAATCTAATGGGGCTGGTAACCCAGGATTCTATTTTGTTTAATGACACGATTAGGAATAATGTTGCTTTAGGAAAAGATAATGCTACTGAAGAGGAAATTATCGAAGCATTAAAAATTGCCAATGCCTGGGAATTCATTTCGCAGATGCCACTAGGTCTGGACACCAATATTGGTGATTCTGGAAACAAATTAAGTGGAGGGCAAAAACAACGACTTTCGATTGCCAGGGCTGTACTCAAAAATCCGCCGATCATGATTTTAGATGAAGCTACCTCAGCTTTAGATACCGAAAGTGAAAAACTGGTGCAAAAAGCCTTAGAAAATATGATGCGTAATAGAACTTCAATAGTAATAGCGCATCGTTTAAGTACTATTCAAAATGCCGACAATATTATCGTGATGCAACGCGGTGAGATTGTAGAACAGGGAAAACACGACGAGTTACTCGCCAAAAAAGGCACATATCAAAAGTTAGTTGAAATGCAATCTTTCGCATAAAAAAATGAATACTAATTAGGTATTCATTTTTCTCACGTTTGATTTTGGGCAAAAAAGACTTTCACTATTTAAGAATCTTAAAACGAAAAGATAAATAATAAACAGCTAATTGAAGTACCTATTTAACAGCTTTTTAAGCTTTTAGGCTAAATTATATTTTAGCCGTAAGGATTATTATTCTAATAAATTTATAGCACAACATTACTCAGCTTTAAAGTTTTCTATATTTTAGCCGAACCATCTTAAAGGGATAGTTAATCTAAATTTTTTCCCTTGGAAAAAACCGAAAATTTACTTGTACAACAATTAAAGGATAGTAAAACTTCACAGAAAGCCTTTAGAGAACTTGTATCCTTATACAAGGAACGTTTGTATTGGCATATCCGAAATATTGTAAAAAATCATGACGATGCGCATGATGTTTTACAAAATACGTTCATGAAAATTTTTAGAAATATCGATCAGTTCAAAGGAGATAGCAAATTATTTTCCTGGATGTATAGAATCGCAACCAATGAGTCGATCACTTTCCTAAATAAAAAATCGAAACGTTTACAAATTTCCTCAAATGATCTTCAGAGTGCCATTATCAATAATCTTGAAAGTGATGTTTATTTTGAAGGCTCCGAAATTCAGCTTAAACTACAAAAGGCCATTGCCAGTTTGCCTAAAAAGCAACAACAGGTTTTTAATATGAAATATTTTGAGGAATTAAAATATCGGGAAATTGCAGATATTTTAGAAACCAGTGAAGGTGCTTTAAAAGCCTCTTATCACATTGCTGTAAAAAAAATTGAGGAATTTTTAAAAACAAATTAAACCTTTCTAAATTATACAAGTCAAATATTCAAATGAAGGAAGAGAAAATACCATATCATGGCGCCTCTGGCTTTAAAGTGCCTTCCGGATATTTCGAAAATCTGGAGGATAACTTATGTGATAAGGTTTGTAATGAAGAAAAGCAGTTAGAGAAAATAGCACTCCCTAAAAAGGCTGGATTTAAAGTTCCTGGACATTATTTTGACGATCTTGAAGATGCACTGGTTGCAAAAATAGAGCATAAACAACCAAGATCAATAAAAATAGATTTCAGAAAAACTTTTTATTACGCAGCCGCAGTGGCCGCTATTTTTGTGGGATTATATACCACTGTTTTTACCTTGGGTAACGAACAATCTGCTAGTTGGGATGATGTAGAACTTTCTGCTATAGAACAGTATATCGACGACGGTTATATTGATCTTTCAGATACAGAATTTTCTAGTATGATCATTGAAGACGGTTACATTGTAGAAGAATCAGATTTTGCTACAATGAATAGTGATGCGGTTTTTGAGTATCTAGACGAGAATGTTGAAGATCCCTCTTTTATTTTAGAATAATTGCTATGAAAAAGATTGTAATACTATTAGTGTTAATTTTAGGATTTTCAACAGCGCGTGCGCAGGACGATAAAGAAAGAGAGCGTATAAAATCACTAAAAACAGCTTTTATTACTCAGGAACTTAAGCTTAGTAATAAAGTAGCACAAAAATTTTGGCCTATTTACGATAAATACGAAGAAAAACGCCGGGAACTTTATCGTAGGGAGCACAGAGAAATTAACGATGTAGAATGTATTTCTGAAAGTAAGGCCAATGATCTTTTACTAGAATTTGTAGAAATCGAAAAAGAAGATTACGAACTTAAAAAGAAATATTTTACCGATTTAAAAACCATTTTTTCAGCCCAGGAAATTATAAAACTTCATAAACTGGAAGAAGATTTCCATAGAAAATTGATTAGAGAATACCGTGCTAGACAACACAAAGAGCGCGAAAGAAATAATGAAAAAGAAGAATAATATTTAAATAAGGGAAAGCCAATTAGGCATTTATTAGAAATTATTTTTTATTTCGAGTAATTCCGATGGTTATCGGATCCTGAAACATTTAATCTCGATTATCGAGTAAATAACGTTTAGTTTTTTGGTTAGTTAGTAGTAAGAATTCCGGTTGGCATTAATTTGTCCTCCGGAATTCTTTTTTATAACTATAATTTTAAATGAAACTAAATCATTTAAAACGAAGCTTTGCAATTCTTTTAGAACCTGCGGCATAAGCAGTAGAATCATTTAAAAACCTTAGCGTAAAAAATCCTTCGTCACTCAGTTTCTCCCAGGTTTTACCCGCATCTTTAGTATAAGAAATTCCGGTAAATCCTACAGCCACAATTTCCTCACCATTTCCGTTAGGAACGTATCGTACACTACTTTTATAATTCGGTTCCTGGCCATCGGCTATCAACTTCCATGTTTTACCACCATCTGTTGTAATGGCTTTATTCCCAGTATTACCTTCAGGATCTTCGTAGTTCCCCCCTATTATAATTCCGTTTTGTTCATCATAAAAATCCATACTATAACCGCCCAATGTTGGCTTTCCCTGCTTTAATGGCGTCTCTACTACTTCCCAGGTCCCCCCTTTGTCGGCAGAATGGAATACTCTCGATTTCATTCCGCCACTTAAGATCCAAACATGATCATCTTCAATCGCGATATTAGAGTTACTCGCGGCAAAAGCGGCTTCACCTTCTGCCGCTTTTGGTAATTTTGAACAGTCTATTTTTTCCCAGCTATTCCCACCATCTCTCGTAATAATTATGGATAGGCAGTCTGCTGTAGGATCACCCATGGCAATTCCTTCCTTATCATTCCAAAAAGCAATGGCATCATAAAAAACCTTGCCGTTTTCCTCTTTATAGACCAGTTTCATTTTACCATCGTCTCCTGTTTTATACAATAAGGCAGGATTCCCTACGCTTAGCATAAAAAAATCATTAGCTGTACTTCCTACCGCTCTAAATTCAGGACTCAAACTATCAAATTTTTGCTGTGATAATTTCCATTTATTGTTAGCTGAATTATATAAGCCATAAGTACCGCGATTTGCTGCAAAAGCCAGATTATTCCCAATAACTTCAATCGCTCGTATACTTAAAGAATCGTTTTCCAGAATGGGTTCGATGTCTACTTTTTCAAAAGTTCGATGTGCAGTAAGCTTCGTTTCCTCTGTAGCAGACTTATCTGTAGATTTTGTATCATTTTTGCAGGCCGCAAAAGCCAGCAAGGCTATGATCCAGACTTTTTTCATTTCATTCGTTTTTGGTGGATTTCCTTCAAATATAAATGTTTCAGCAATAAAAAAGATTACCTTTGTGCCCTTAAATTTTAACAATGCGTTTACATAGAAATTTAGTTTTTGCAACAGTTGATGCCCTTTTAGAGATTTTCAATGAAGGACAATATGCCGATAAAGTGATCGAAAAAACCTTAAAACGTGATAAGCGTTGGGGAGCTCGCGATCGTAGTTTTATTGCCGAAACTACGTATGATATTGTAAGATGGAAACGTCTTTATGCTGAAATTGCTGAAGTTAAAGAACCTTTTTCCAGGGAAAATGCCTTTAGATTATTCGCAGTTTGGGCGACCTTACGAGGGATTACCTTACCCGATTGGAAACAAATTGAAGATACTCCTACTCGACGTATTAAGGGGCGTTTTGATGCGCTTAGTAAAATTAGAAAGTTTAGAGAATCTGTTCCAGACTGGTTAGATGAACTTGGCGTGGCTGAACTTGGTGAGGAAACCTGGGAAAAAGAAATTGGTGCACTTAATAAACAAGCTCCTGTAATTATTCGTGCGAATAGATTAAAAACAGATGTTAGCTCGCTAAAACAAAAACTGGCAGACGAAGGTTTTGAAACCATCAACCTTAAAGATTATCCAGACGCATTACAATTAGTAGAACGTGCTAATATTTTTAAGACACAAAGTTTTCAGAATGGTTTATTTGAAGTTCAGGACGCATCTTCGCAGCTGGTAGCCAATTTTCTTGGCGTTCAACCCGGTGATCGCGTAGTGGATACCTGTGCAGGTGCCGGAGGGAAATCTTTACACCTTGCCGCTTTAATGGAAAATAAAGGGCAGGTTATCGCTCTAGATATCTACGCTAATAAATTAAAAGAATTAAAACGTCGCGCTAAACGTGCCGGTGCGCATAATATCGAAACCCGTGCCATCGATAATAATAAGGTAATCAAAAAACTTTATGGTAAAGCAGATAAAGTTTTAATCGATGCGCCTTGTAGCGGACTTGGGGTTTTAAGCCGAAATCCAGATGCGAAATGGAAACTGGAACCCGAATTTTTAGACCGAATTCGAAAAACACAACAGGAAATTATACGACAGTATTCCAAAATCGTAAAAAAAGGTGGTAAAATGGTGTATGCTACCTGTTCTGTGTTACCTTCAGAAAACCAAATGCAGGTGAAAGATTTTTTAGCTTCAGAAGAAGGAAAAAGTTTCACTTTAATAGAAGATCGTAAGATTCTTTCTTCAGAAACTGGTTATGACGGATTCTATATGGCATCATTGGAAAAAGCTGAATAAGCCTAGTCTACATCAATTCCTATTAAATTATAAGCTCCGTTTTCGGCATGCGTAAAGGTTCCTATAACTTTATTATCATTTTCTAAACTTTCCTGAAGTTTAGTACAAACATCCTCGGTTTCGCAAGTAACAGTAATTAAATCTAAAATTGTAAATCCGGTAGTGACATTGCCTTTTACAAAACTAGCACCTTCGCTATTTTTCAATGTTATTTTAAATTGTGTATCCTCGGCGACCTTAGATTTGCTTTTTTCTTCTAAAAGGCTATAACCAGGCTTTGAACCAACCAATTCTGGATCTGGATACTCTTTCAAAACGCTTAGCTCATAAACATAACCATCTTCAAAATCGAAGTTTTCAATTTCAGAAATCTGCCGGTTAAAATTTTCCTCATCCCCTATTTTTATTAGATATTCTAAATGCTCAGCAGGAATATATTCGGTTACCAGATAATGGTTTACTGTAATATCCAAATATTCCACTATAGGTTTATCATCGTCAGAACAGGATACAAAAATTAAAACAAATATCACAAAAAAGTTAATTCTCTTCATAATACTTAAAATTTAATTGCTTATTCATAAGATCATTCGATCATAAAAAGGTTGCGTTAAATAAATAGAAATATTTATACTGTTAATCATACCAATTCCCAGAATCACAAAAAGATAGGTTTACGCTTCGTAATTAGCCAATTCAATTTTATAATACTATAAGAATAATTATGAATCTTAATATCTATTTAAGATTAAATATTACCGATCAATGTTTTTAAAGATAATGATATCTTAAAGTGAACATCAAACTTAAAAAACTACATTCGTACCCCATTTTCAAAACATTTAAATTCTATATAAACCAAAAATTGATATAAAAATGAAGTTTAAATTCAGTACATTCTTATTTTGTTTTCTTTTGATTTCTGTAACCTCATGTAGTAACGACGACGATACTCTTACATTAAACCCCGAGGAAGATACAGAGAACACAGAAAGTCCAGAGCAAAGTAGCGGGGATACAGAAAATCCCGAGGAAACTAATGAAGAACAAAGTGACGTCTTAGATCTTAATTTTATCATTCCAGAAGAAATTGCCGGTTATTACAGTGAAGTTTCTTTTGATGTAACCGTAGAAGAATTAAAGAAAGAATTAGTAAGCCTTACGTCAGAAAAGCACACCACTTTATTAGAATACTGGCAACGTCACGATTATTTATATGATGCTACTGAAGATCCTAACAATCCTGAGAACGTTATATTAGTATATTCCGGAGAAAGCAGACCAAAAAATCAATATCAATCGGCAGATAATACAAATCCAAACCAAACATTTAATACCGAGCATATTTATCCAAAATCTAAAATTAAAGTTGAAGTTGGTAAAGCAGATCTTCACAATTTTTATCCTGCAGATATCACTATCAACTCTAACAGAGGCAACGATCCATTCGTTGCGGGAGAAGGATCATTTACCTCTACAGGTAGCGGTTGGTATCCCGGTGACGATTGGCGAGGTGATGTAGCCAGAATTGTAATGTATATGAGCATTCGCTATGACCAAAGCTTCGAAACAGTAGGAAACCTGGATTTATTTTTAGAATGGAATGCAGCAGATCCTGTATCTGTTTTAGAAGTACAAAAAAACAATGTCGTTGCTGAAGCTCAGGGAAATCGTAACCCATTTATAGATAACCCATATTTGGCAACAGTGCTTTGGGGTGGCGATGATGAAGCTGTAAATACATGGACCACCGATTATAGCGGTCCAATTTCAGAAGAATATACTGAAAACCCGACAGAAGATAATGGAAATGACGGTGAAGGTGAAGAGGACAACAACGGCGGAGAAAATGGAGGAAGTGAAAATGCTGTTTTAATGTTTTCTGAATATGTTGAAGGTAGCGGAAACAATAAAGCGCTCGAAATAGTAAACATTTCTGAAGAAACGGCAGATCTTTCAGGATATAGCATTCAAAAACAAGTAAATGGCAATGGAGAATGGAGTAATGAACTTTCACTATCTGGAACCTTAGCTGCCGGTGAAGTTTTAGTTATTATCAACTCACAATCCGATTTACAAAAACTACTCGATGAAGCAGATATTAGTCAGAGTGGTGCTCCAATCGACTATAATGGAAACGATCCGGTAGGTTTATTTAAAGACGGAACGCTTATCGACATGATTGGAACAGCCGGTGGTGACGACTTTGCAAAAGATATAACACTACGAAGAAAATCTTCGGTTACCGCTCCTTCAGCAACTTATAATAGTGACGAATGGGAATCGTTTGATAAAAATACGGTAGATAATATAGGAACTTATTAAGTTTAGTTTCCCACAGACTAAAAACGCGCCTAAAATGGCGCGTTTTTTCGTTAAACATATTACTTAAAGCTAAAAGATCAACAGGATACAAACCTAAATTATCCTCTAAAATTATTCTGTAAATAATTAGTAATAAACACTATACAATCAAAAAAAAACAGATAGTAACCTTAAAAATATTTACTATTTCGAGACCAGCCTGGGGTATTATTAATTTTGACGATATCAATAACTTTCAATATTCGGTTTAAAAAAGTAAATTTGCGCTTTCAACAACAACACAAAACTTCTTAGGATGATCCTATTCTTCGGAACTCAAACCAATAAGGTTTATGCCGTGCAAACGCACACACAGCTTTTGGCTGAAGATATTTCTAAATTAAACTGGCTTTTTGGGGGTGCACAAAAATATAACGAATCTGCTTTGGCAGATTTTTTTGTTGGGCCACGTGCTGCAATGATTACTCCTTGGAGTACCAATGCGGTAGAAATTACCCAAAACATGGGCATCGAAGGTATTATTAGAATTGAAGAATTCTACAAAATCGATGAGCATTTTACCGATTTTGATCCTATGCTTTCTCAAAAATATACCGAACTAAATCAGGATATTTTTACGATCAATATCGAGCCTGAAGCGATTAAAGAAATTGAGGATATTGAAGCGTACAACCAACAGGAAGGTTTAGCTTTAAATACTGAGGAAGTTGCGTATTTACAAGGCTTAGCCGAAAAAATAGGTCGAAAATTAACCGATTCTGAAGTTTTTGGTTTCTCTCAGGTAAATTCTGAACATTGTAGACATAAAATTTTCAACGGAACTTTTGTTATTGATGGTGAAGAAAAACCTTCTTCCCTTTTTAAAATGATACGAAAAACTTCCGAAGAAAATCCTAATGAAATTGTTTCAGCTTATAAAGATAATGTTGCCTTTATAAAGGGTCCAAAATTGGAGCAATTTGCACCAAAATCTGCCGATAAACCAGATTATTATCAAAATACAGCATTCGATTCGGTAATCTCTTTAAAAGCAGAAACGCACAATTTCCCAACAACGGTTGAGCCTTTTAACGGAGCTGCCACAGGTAGTGGTGGTGAAATTAGAGATCGTCTTGCCGGTGGTAAAGGTTCTTTACCTTTAGCGGGAACAGCGGTATATATGACTTCTTATAGTCGTTTAGCAGAAGACCGCCCCTGGGAAAAAGCCATGAACGAACGTGACTGGTTATACCAAACCCCGATGGATATTCTGATAAAAGCTTCAAATGGAGCATCAGATTTTGGAAATAAGTTTGGCCAGCCATTAATCGTAGGATCGGTACTTACGTTTGAGCATGAAGAGCATGGTCGAAAATTAGGGTATGATAAAGTGATTATGCAGGCCGGTGGTGTTGGTTATGGCAAGGCTAATCAGGCAAAAAAAGATATTCCGCAGAAGGGCGACAAAATCGTTATTCTGGGAGGTGAAAATTATAGAATCGGGATGGGCGGTGCTGCCGTCTCTTCTGCCGATACCGGAGAATTTAGTAGCGGTATCGAACTAAATGCGATTCAACGTTCCAACCCTGAAATGCAAAAGCGTGCGGCCAATGCGGTACGTGGCATGGTTGAAGCAGAAGAAAATCCAATTGTATCTATTCACGATCATGGAGCGGGCGGACACTTAAACTGTTTAAGTGAATTAGTAGAAGATACCGGTGGAAACATCGATCTTGATAAACTTCCTGTAGGTGATCCTACTCTTTCTGCAAAAGAAGTGATAGGTAACGAATCCCAGGAACGTATGGGATTGGTCATTGGTGAAAAAGATATCGAGACACTTAGACGTGTTGCCGATAGAGAACGTTCTCCAATGTACGATGTAGGTAATGTTACTGGTTCTCATCGTTTTACTTTTGAAGGTAAAAAAAGTGGTAAAAAACCAATGGACTTGGATCTTTCAGATATGTTTGGAAGCTCTCCAAAAACCATTATGAACGACAAAACGGTTGCCAGAAACTATGATAAACTGGTATACTCTTCTACTCATATTCAGGAATATTTAAAGCAGGTTTTACAATTAGAAGCCGTTGCCTGTAAAGACTGGTTAACCAATAAGGTAGATCGTTGCGTTTCTGGTCGTGTGGCAAAACAACAAACTGCCGGGCCGTTACAATTACCATTAAACAATGTTGGGGTTATGGCTTTAGATTACAAAGGTAAAGATGGTGTAGCCACTTCAATTGGCCACTCCCCTATCTCGGCCTTAGTAGATCCCGTTGCGGGTTCTAAAAATTCTATTGCTGAAGCACTTACCAATATTGTTTGGGCTCCGCTTGAAAAAGGCTTAAAATCGGTTTCTTTATCAGCAAACTGGATGTGGCCTTGTAATAATGAAGGTGAAGATGCCAGACTTTACGAAGCGGTAAAGGGCGTTTCAGATTTTGCGATTAGCCTGGGGATTAACGTTCCTACTGGTAAAGATTCGCTTTCGATGAAACAAAAATATAAAGATGGCGACGTACTTTCTCCGGGAACGGTGATTATCTCGGCAGCCGGGCATTGTGATGATATTTCTAAAATTGTAGAGCCGGTTTTACAAAAAAATGCCGGTGCAATTTATTATATTAACCTATCGCAGGATTCGTTAAAATTAGGTGGTTCTTCTTTCGCGCAAATCCTTAATAAGATTGGTGATGAAGTACCTACAATTAAAGACGATAAAAAATTCGCAGACGCTTTTTATAATCTTCAGGGATTAATTAAAAATGATATGATCACTGCTGGTCATGATGTGGCTTCCGGTGGATTGATCACTACATTGTTAGAAATGTGTTTTGGCGATCAAAATCTTGGTGCGAACATCGATCTTTCAGCATTGGGAGAAAGCGATCTTGTAAAATTATTATTCAACGAAAATAGTTCGGTTGTTTTCCAGGCGACCGATGATAATGCTGAAAAAGTTTTAGTAGATAACGGCATTGAATTTTTTAAAATTGGTGAAGTTTCTGAAACTGCTACGCTAACTATAAAAAATGCTGAAGAAACGCTGAATTTCGATATTGCCGAATTACGTGACATCTGGTATAAATCTTCCTTTTTATTAGACCAGAAGCAAAGCGGAAAAGAAAAAGCAGCCGAGCGTTACGAAAACTATAAAAATCAGCCTCTTTCTTATAAGTTCCCGATTGGATTTACGGGAGAGCTACCCTCCTTAGGAGGGGCCAGGGGAGGAATCAAGGCAGCGATTATTCGTGAAAAAGGATCAAATTCAGAACGTGAAATGGCCCGTGCAATGCACCTTGCCGGTTTTGAGGTAAAAGATGTACATATGACCGATTTAATTAGCGGTCGTGAAACTTTAGAAGATATTCAGTTTATTGCAGCCGTTGGCGGGTTCTCTAATTCAGACGTTTTGGGAAGTGCAAAAGGTTGGGCCGGAGCTTTCCTTTATAATGAGAAGGCAAAAGCTGCCTTAGATAATTTCTTCAAAAGAGAAGATACTTTATCGCTTGGTGTTTGTAATGGTTGCCAGTTATTTATCGAATTAGGCTTAATAAACCCTACACACGAGGAAAAACCTAAAATGCTTCATAACGACTCGCATAAGTTCGAATGTAATTTTACTTCCGTAGAAATCGCTGAAAATAATTCAGTAATGCTCGGCAATCTGGCGGGTAGCAAATTAGGAATTTGGGCCGCACACGGGGAAGGTAAGTTTAGCTTCCCTTATGCTGAAGATCAATATAATATTGTAGGGAAATACGGATTTGAAGGCTATCCTGCCAATCCTAATGGATCTGACTTTAATACGGCGATGTTAACCGATGATACTGGTCGTCACCTGGTAATGATGCCACACTTAGAGCGTTCTACATTTTCCTGGAACTGGGCATACTATCCAAAAGATCGTAAAGATGATAAAGTAACACCATGGCTTAGCGCATTTGAAAATGCGAGAAAATGGTTAGAAAATAAATAATCTTAGCATTGTTAATTATTAAAAAAGGAGCGGAAAAAATCAGCTCCTTTTTTATGCAATATTAGACCTTATTTTTTTGACTTATCCTGAAATGCAGGAAACTTGCTAAAAATCTGATTTATTAATTCTTCCTGCGCTTCAAGATTCGCCGCATTTACTATTGCTCCTGAAGTTTTACCGCTCCATACTAATTCTTTTGTTTTGCTATCTACCAGATGAATATCTACCGCTCCTTCATGATATTGGTACGTATTTACATCATATCCCGTGATTGGTCCAAAATTGGCAAAACCAGAATAAAAATAATTACTGTATAACGGACTTACGGCTGTTACACCTAGATCGTAGGGATAAGAGGCATATTCTGCTTCCGTTTCTTGATTTTCTTCAATATTTGTGGTCGAATTAATAAGAACAAGTAAGTCTGGATTGTCAGTATCTAAAGAATATCCTGCATTCTTCATATTCATATTAACTGTTTCCAGCACTATTTTATTAATATCCTGATCACTTTCCATCTTAGCTGTATTAAAGCCAGTATTAGGCAAATAAGCATAAGTTTTATAATTATCCAGATCTTTTCCTTTGGGATTAGTGGTTTTTACCTGACTCCCGCAAGAAATAAATAATAAGCTACAAATGATAAATCCTAAAAATTGGTTGGTTTTCATAGTTTTTATAAGCAATCTAATGAACTGCAAAGAGGGAAAGAAAAATACTTATACATTTAATTCTATTTTAACTAATAGTTTAAATAATTAGTACATATTATGAATTAATATCTTCATATTTCCAACAAAATTAAAAAACTCATAAATTGATTCTAATTTTTAGTTTCTTTTTTATTAATTTCATTTGAAATACTCCACTATTTTGCTATTTTGCAAGGTACTCTAATGTATACATAGATGAACGAGATAAAACGTCTTTTTGATTTTCCATATTATCAGCAGAAAAACTTTCCGCTAGAAACTTCACTTGCTACAAAAGTAAATGGCAATTGGGTTAAATTATCTACCAACGAATATTTAGATCAGGCAAATAAAATTAGTAGAGGACTTTTAAGACTTGGGATAAAACCTAATGACAAAATCGCCGTAATTTCTTCTAATAATAGGAATGAATGGAATATTCTGGATATTGGCATATTACAGGTTGGAGCCCAAAACGTACCCGTTTATCCCACAATTTCTGAACAGGAATACGAATACGTTATAAATCATAGCGAATCGATCTATTGCTTTGTCTCAGATAAAGAAGTATTGGATAAAGTAAATGCCATAAAAGCAAATACACATCTTAAAGAAGTGTACAGTTTTGATGAAATTGAAGGTTGTAAAAACTGGAAAGAAGTGCTTGACATTGGTGAAGATCTTAGCAATCAGGGCGAGGTTCAACAACGTATGGATGCCGTAACGAGTAAGGATCTTGCAACCTTAATTTATACCTCGGGAACCACAGGAAGACCTAAAGGGGTAATGCTTTCTCACGAAAATATTGTTAGCAATGTTATAGGAAGTGCTCCTCGTGTTCCTTTCGATTTCGGGACATATACGGCATTAAGTTTCTTACCGATATGCCATGTTTTTGAACGGATGATCCTCTATCTATATCAATATTATGCGGTTTCGATCTACTTTGCAGAATCGATAGATATGCTTAGTGAAAATCTAAAAGAGGTAAAACCAAATGTGATTACGGCAGTTCCCAGACTACTGGAAAAGGTATATGACAAAATTATAGCTAAAGGAACTTCTGCCGGTGGGATAAAAACGGCTTTATTTAATTGGGCCTTAAGTTTAGGACATCAATATGAACCTTATGGAGCTAACGGGTCATGGTATGAATTTAAATTAAGTTTAGCTCGTAAAATTGTATTTTCGAAGTGGAAAGAAGGTCTAGGTGGTAATATAGAACTAATTGTTTCTGGTAGTGCTGCGTTACAACCACGACTGGCAAGAGTTTTTGCGGCAGCGGGAATTCCTGTTATGGAAGGATACGGACTTACCGAAACATCTCCCGTAATTGCCGTGAATGATGAAAGGGATCATAATTTTAAGATTGGAACGGTTGGAAAACCTATTAAAAATTGTGAGGTCAAGATCGCAGAAGATGGTGAAATTTTAGCCAAGGGGCCAAGTGTAATGATGGGCTATTATAAGGACGAAGAAAAAACGAAATTAGCCCTTACCGAAGATCATTATTTTCATACCGGAGATATTGGGGAAATTGATGCCGATGGTTTCTTAAAAATTACCGATAGAAAAAAAGAAATGTTCAAAACTTCAGGAGGTAAATATGTAGCACCACAAATCCTGGAAAATACAATGAAGCAATCACAATTTATTGAACAGATAATGGTCGTGGGAGAAGGAGAAAAAATGCCTGCTGCTTTAATTCAACCCAACTTTGATTTTGTGAGGGAATGGGCTTCACGTAAAAACATTGATCTTGGAGATAAAAGCGAAAAAGAAATTGCGAACAATCAATTAGTGATCGATCGTATTCAACAGGATATAGACTTTTACAACAAAAGTTTTGGTAAGTGGGAAAAAGTAAAAACATTCAAATTAACACCAGATATATGGACTGTTGAAGATGGTCACCTTACCCCTACCATGAAGGTGAAAAGAAAGAATGTAAAAGAAAAATATATTGATCTTTACAACCTTATATATGATCATCAATAATTCAAAATAACATTTAATTTATTGCATAAAAGTCCCCAAACCAGGGGATTTTTTTGTTTAGTCTAAAAATTACAGCATAAATAATATAATATTAACAAAATTTACATTTATTTATTATGCACGCATAGTATATTTTTATTACATTTGGGAGGCTCCTTAAAAAGGAGCTCCCCAAAAAATTATCATCCTAACCGACTAACCCCCTGTGAAAGGGAAGAATATGAAAGAAAAAACGATAGATTATGTTTTAAGAGCTACCTGGATGGCCGTTTCTAAATTGTATAATGAAGAAGCCGGTAAAGCTGGCAGTACCATGGCAACTGGATTTGCTTTACTTAGCATAGATCCCGAAAAAGGAACTCCGTCCACCTCTTTAGGTCCAAAAATGGGGATGGAAGCCACCAGCCTTAGTCGCATTCTAAGAACCATGGAAGATAAAGGCTTAATAGTTCGTAAAAGAAATCCAGAAGATGGCCGTAGCGTTCTTATAAATCTTACAAAATTTGGTTTGGAAATGCGTAATTTCTCTAAAGGGGTAGTATTAAGATTTGATGAAGCGGTAAAAGAAAATGTTAGTGAAGAAGATCTTAAAACATTTATCGAAGTAGCCAATACGATAATGGAATTAATCAACAATAAAAAAATTTATAAACCTGAAACCTCAGCGAAATAATTATGAAGCGAATAATCAATAAAGTTGCTGTCATTGGATCAGGAATTATGGGTAGCGGTATCGCCTGCCACTTCGCCAATATTGGCGTCGAGGTGTTACTGCTCGACATCGTTCCGCGAGAACTCAATGAAAAAGAACAAAAAAAGGGACTTACTTTAGAAGACAAAGAAGTGCGTAATCGTATCGTTAACGATTCCCTTCAAAATTCTTTAAAATCCAAGCCCTCCCCTATTTACCATAAAGATTTTGCCAATCGCATAACCACCGGAAATTTAGAAGATGATATCGCTAAAGTTTCTGAAGTAGATTGGATTATCGAAGTGGTTGTAGAACGATTAGACATTAAAAAACAGGTTTTTGAAAAACTTGAAAAACATAGAAAACCGGGAACTTTAATTACTTCCAACACTTCCGGAATTCCCATTAAATTTATGAACGAAGGTAGAAGTGAAGATTTCCAGAAACATTTCTGCGGAACGCACTTTTTCAATCCACCAAGATATTTACGTTTATTCGAAATTATTCCGGGACCCGATACTTCAGAAGAGGTATTGAATTTCTTGAATGACTACGGAAAAAAATTCCTCGGGAAAAAATCGGTAATCGCCAAAGACACTCCGGCATTTATCGGAAACCGCGTAGGGATTTTCAGCATTATGAGTTTATTCCATATGGTAAAAGATATGGATATGACCATTGAAGAGGTCGACAAGTTAACCGGTCCGGTAATTGGCCGCCAAAAATCGGCTACCTTTCGTACCGTAGATGTGGTGGGTTTAGATACGTTGGTGCACGTTGCTAACGGATTGTACGAAAACGTTCCCGAAGATGAAGCACACGAGCTTTTTAAACTGCCCGATTTTATCCAGACAATGATGGATAACAAATGGCTGGGAAGCAAAACTGATAATACCGGATTTTATAAAAAAGTAAAAAAAGACGACGGTTCCAGCGAAATTAAATCTCTGGATCTTGATAAAATGGAATTTCGGGATCGTAAAAGCGCAAAATTCGGAGTTTTAGACCAAACAAAAACTATCGATAAACTTAGCGATCGTTATAAAGTTTTAATTAAAGATGAAGGAAAAGCAGGTAAATTTTACCGCAAAAACTTCTCGGCACTTTTCGCTTACGCGTCAAACAGAATTCCAGAAATTACCGATGAACTTTACAAAATCGATGATGCAATGCAGGCCGGTTTTGGATGGGAACACGGGCCATTTCAGGTTTGGGATGCCATTGGTGTAGAAAAGGGAATTGAGATGATGAAAGCTGAAGGTTACGAGCCTGCAGCCTGGGTTTCAGAAATGGTTGACGCCGGGGTGACTTCCTTCTATTCAGTAAAAGAAGGAAACACCTATTATTATGAAATTTCTGAGAAGAAACACGTAAAAGTTCCTGGAAAAGATTCCCATATCATTTTAGATAATATTCGTGAATCTAAGGCTGTATTCCAAAACAGTGGAGTTGTCGTTGAAGATTTAGGCGACGGCATCCTCAATTTAGAATTCCGCAGTAAAATGAATTCCATCGGTGGTGATGTTTTAGACGGAATCAATAAAGCGATTGATTTAGCTGAAAAGGAATACCGTGGATTGGTAGTTTCCAACGACGGAAAAAACTTCTCAGTAGGCGCCAATATCGGAATGATCTTTATGATGGCGGTCGAGCAGGAATATGATGAGTTGAATATGGCCATTAAATACTTCCAGGATACGATGATGCGTATGCGCTACTCGGCTATTCCAACCGTATCTGCTCCGCATAATATGACCTTGGGTGGCGGTTGCGAACTTTCCTTACACGCCGATAAAGTGGTAGCACACGCCGAAACATATATTGGTTTAGTAGAATTTGGTGTTGGGGTAATTCCCGGCGGTGGCGGTTCTAAAGAAATGACACTGAGAGCGGCTGACACTTACCAAAAAGATGATGTTGAGTTAAACCGATTACGCGAAAATTTCCTCACCATCGGGATGGCGAAAGTATCCACTTCGGCATACGAAGCTTACGATACCAATATTCTACAAAAAGGAAAAGATATTGTGGTGGTGAACCGTGACAACCAATTAGCCATCGCGAAAAAACACGCGATGTTAATGGCAGATAATGGATATACACAACCTATTAAACGTAACGACATCAAAGTGTTGGGAAAACAGGCTTTAGGAGCTTTTTATGTAGGAACCGACCAGATGAACGCCGGAAAATATATTAGCGACCACGATAAGAAAATCGCTAACAAACTGGCTTACGTAATGGCCGGTGGAGACCTTTCTGAAGCATCGTATGTAAGTGAACAATACTTATTAGACCTGGAACGTGAAGCTTTCTTAAGCCTTTGCGGAGAACGAAAAACATTAGAACGCCTTCAGCATATGTTACAGAAGGGGAAACCTCTACGTAATTAGATTTGAGAATTGAGATATTAGATTTAAGAATTCGCTATGCATAACTTTCAAAATTTGAAGATTTGGCAAAAAGCAATGAGAATTGCTAAAAAAGTATATCTAATTTCTTCAGAATTTCCTTCTGAAGAAAAATTCGGACTTACAAGTCAGATTCGTCGCAGCGCTATTTCAATCGCTTCTAATATTGCCGAAGGAGCGGGACGAAATACAAATGGAGAGTTTAGAAATTTTCTAGGTATCGCTAATGGCTCTTCTAATGAGCTTTGTACGCAATTAATCCTTGCCTACGAATTAGATCTAATAACAGAGTTTAAAATTCAGCCAATAATTGATGATTTGATGGAAATACAAAAAATGAATTATACACTCATCCAAAAATTTTCATCTAAATAATCTCACGTCTCAAATCTCACATCTAAATACTAAATACTAGAAAAAATGAAAACAGCATACATAGTAAAAGCATATAGAACCGCGGTGGGGAAAGCACCCCGAGGCGTGTTCAGATTTAAAAGACCAGATGAACTGGCAGCCGAAACCATCGAATATATGATGGATAAACTTCCGGATTTTGATAAAAATCGTATCGACGATGTGATCGTTGGGAATGCAATGCCCGAAGCTGAGCAAGGTTTAAACGTAGGTCGGTTAATTTCTTTAATGGGATTAAAAACCGAAGACGTACCGGGAATGACGGTAAACCGCTATTGCGCTTCCGGATTGGAAACCATTGCCATTGCTTCCGCTAAAATTCAGAGTGGAATGGCCGACTGTATTATCGCTGGTGGCGCGGAAAGTATGAGCTACATCCCGATGGGTGGTTACAAACCGGTTCCCGATTATAAACTCGCGAAAGAAGGTCACGAAGATTATTACTGGGGAATGGGATTAACTGCCGAAGCGGTGGCCAATCAGTATAAAGTTTCTCGGGAAGATCAGGATGAATTTGCTTACAATTCGCATCAAAAAGCCATTAAAGCTCAGGCGGAAGATCGTTTTCAGGATCAGATCGTTCCGATCACGATAGATGAGACTTATGTAGATGCAGACGGAAAAAAGAAAACCAAAAGCTATACGGTTAATAAAGATGAGGGACCACGAAAAGATACTTCGGAAGCCGTTTTGAACAAACTCCGACCTGTTTTTGCCGAAGGCGGAAGTGTCACTGCCGGAAACTCTTCGCAAATGAGTGACGGTGCTGCTTTTGTAATGGTGATGAGCGAAGAAATGGTAAAAGAACTCAACCTTGAACCCATTGCCCGAATGGTAAGTTACACCGCTGTTGGTGTAGAACCAAGAATTATGGGAATTGGACCGGTAAAAGCCATTCCAAAAGCAATAAAACAAGCCGGATTAAAACAAGACGATATTTCATTAATCGAATTGAATGAAGCCTTTGCTTCTCAGTCTTTAGCCGTGATTCGTGAATTAGGATTAAACAAAGATATCGTGAATGTAAACGGTGGTGCGATTTCAATGGGTCACCCGCTGGGTTGTACCGGAGCCAAACTATCCGTTCAGATATTTGATGAAATGCGCAAACGAAACCTGAACAACAAATACGCGATGGTAACAATGTGCGTAGGAACGGGACAAGGTGCCGCAGGGGTTTATGAGGTATTTTGATTATGAATTTTGAATGCTAAATGTTGAATTAGAATTGGGAGAAATTTGAAAACAGAAAATATAATTATCGATAAAACTTTCAATTTCTCTCTAAGTATTATTTCCCTATTCAAAAAACTTCAGGAAGATAAAGAGTTCATTATTTCAAAACAGCTTGTAAAATCAGGAACAAGTATTGGAACCAATGTTGAAGAAGCCACGGCTGCTCAATCCAAAAGAGATTTTATAAATAAAATGTCTATCGCTTCAAAAGAAGCTAGAGAAACTAAATATTGGTTACGATTACTGAATAATTCTGAGCTAACAACTCTCAATGTTTTAGATGAGATAAAGGAAGTAAATCATATTATCAATATCATTACAAAAATCATAATTACAGCAAAAAACAATGTCTAACACTATTGAATTATAAGCATTCAAAATTTATAATTCAAAATTCAAAATAATAAAAATGGAAGCTAAAACAGATAAAGAAATATTAAGAGGTGGTCAATTCTTAGTAAAAGAAACCAGCTGCGACGACGTTTTTACTCCTGAAGATTTTAACGAGGAGCAAAAGATGATGCGTGATTCTGTAAAAGAATTTGTAGATCGTGAGATCGTTCCGCACAAAGAACGATTCGAGAAAAAAGATTACGCACTTACCGAAGAAATTATGCAAAAAGCCGGGGAACTTGGTTTTCTTGGCGTTGCCATACCCGAAGAGTATGACGGACTTGGGATGGGATTTGTTTCTACAATGCTAGTTTGTGACTACATTTCTGGAGCTACCGGATCTATCGCTACCGCTTTTGGAGCGCATACCGGGATTGGAACAATGCCCATCACGCTTTACGGAACCGAAGAGCAAAAGAAAAAATACGTGCCTAAATTAGCCACCGGCGAATGGTTTGGCGCGTATTGTTTAACTGAACCGGGCGCAGGTAGTGATGCCAATTCAGGAAAAACCAAAGCCGTACTTTCTGAAGACGGAAAATACTACAGCATTAGCGGACAGAAAATGTGGATCTCAAACGCTGGTTTTGCGAATGTATTTATCGTTTTTGCTCGTGTAGAAGATGATAAAAACATCACCGGGTTTATCGTAGAAAACGATAAAGAAAACGGAATCTCTTTTGGGGAAGAAGAAAAGAAATTAGGGATCCACTCCTCCTCTACCCGTCAGGTATTCTTTAACGAAACCAAAGTTCCGGTAGAAAATATGTTGGCTGGTCGTGGCGAAGGTTTTAAAATTGCAATGAACGCGTTAAATATTGGGCGAATTAAACTGGCTGCAGCCTGTTTAGACGCACAACGTCGTGTGACTGAAAATGCGGTAAAGTATGCCAACGAAAGAGTGCAGTTTAAAACGCCAATCGCACAATTTGGAGCAATTAAGCAAAAGTTAGCCGAAATGGCCACTTCTGCTTATGTGGGTGAATCTGCTTCGTACCGTGCGGCTAAAAATATTGAAGACCGAATCAATATTCGTCTGGAAAGTGGAAACTCGCATTCTGAAGCCGAATTAAAAGGTGTGGAAGAATATGCGATAGAATGTTCAATTTTGAAAGTTGCTTGTTCAGAAGATATTCAGAATTGCTCTGACGAAGGAATTCAGGTTTTTGGTGGAATGGGCTTCTCTGCCGATACGCCGATGGAAGCTGCTTGGAGAGACGCTCGTATTTCCAGAATTTATGAAGGAACCAACGAAATTAACCGAATGCTTTCGGTAGGTATGCTCGTAAAAAAAGCGATGAAAGGTCACGTAGATCTTTTAGGGCCTGCACAAGCGGTAGGAGAAGAATTAATGGGAATTCCGTCTTTTGACAAACCCGATTATTCTGAATTATTCGCAGAAGAAAAAGAAATGATCAAAAAGCTGAAAAAAGTATTCTTAATGGTTGCCGGTAGTGCTGTTCAGAAATTTGGACCACAGCTAGAAGAACATCAGCAATTATTATTGGCTGCTTCAGATATTCTAATTGAAGTATATATGGCAGAATCGGCTATTTTAAGAACCGAAAAAAACGCGAAACGTTTTGGGGAAGATACCCAAAAAGAACAAATAGCAATGTCTCAGCTTTACCTTTATAATGCCGTTGAAAAAATCAACGCCAAAGCCAAAGAAGGAATTATTTCTTTCGCTGAAGGAGACGAGCTACGAATGATGTTAATGGGATTAAAGCGTTTCACCAAATACGATAACTTCCCGAATGTAGTAAAATTAAGAACTGAAATTGCCGATAAGTTAATCGCTGAAAATAAGTATTGTTTTTGAGTATTTTCTGGTTTAAGTGAAGTTGGAGGCTACCGTTAAGCAAGGTAGCCTCTTTTTTTATTGATAATCGAGATTAAATGTCTAAAAGTAAATTTTCGTCAACCTGTTCCGATAGCTATCGGAATTGTTTCAGGTTCTCATAAAGATTGAATATCAATATGATGAGATTCTGAAATGAACCTGTCTGCCGATAGGCAGATTCAGAATGACGTTTTTAGACAGCCTCTTTTATTTAATGATTCCATCGAATCCCGTGTGTTCTCATTGGAAGCTTATAAACCGCATCGGAAGCGGTAATAAACAAAATATCTTCATTGGCTCCACCAAAAGTAACATTAGCGGTCCAATCTTTATCAATTTGAATATGATCGATTTTATTCCCGTTTTTATCAAATATCGTTACGCCGTCTCCGGTGAGGTAGACATTCCCTTCATTATCTAAGGTCATTCCATCAGATCCCATATCAGCAAAAAGCTCTTTATCGGTTAGGGTACCGTTATCCTGTATTTGATACTTATACACTTTTTCTTTTGAAACATCTGAAACATATAAAACCTGATCTTTAGAAGAACCTATAATTCCATTTGGAAGTACAAAACCTTCTGCCACGGGGGTTACGGCTTTATGATCAGGACTCAGGTAATACACTTTTCTTTTCTCCATCTCAGGAGATTTCCTTTCCCAGTATTCTCTTTGATAGTAAGGATCTGTAAAGTAAAAACCGCCCTTTTCATCCATCCATAAATCATTAGGACCATTAAATGCCTTGTTTTCGTAACCGTCTAAGACAACGCTAACTTCTTTATCTGGACTTATCTTCCATAGCTGAAAATTTTCATCGGCACAGGCCCAGAGATTTTCATCATTATCAAAAAACAATCCGTTAGCACGCCCCGAATTTTCCATAAATACGCTAATGGAATCTGTGGATGCATTCCATTTTAAGATTCGGTTATTAGGCTGATCTGTAAAATAAACATTTCCCTGTTTGTCTGAAGCCGGGCCTTCGGTAAATTCAAATTGATCTGAAATTAATAGAGGTGTTGCTCCTTCCCTTACGGGTGAATGCTGCTGTGAATTAGCAAAACTAGAAAGTATAAGAAAAAATTGAAGGCAAAGAAGGTGTTTCATTTGTATGTAATAAGTTGAAATATAGGTATATTTTAAAAATTTAACGAAATCTATTTAAAAATTCACATTTATTTTCATCACATTAACTAATCACTAGTATTTTTCTAATACTAATTAGGGTACATTGGCTTTATGTCATATAAATATTTTTCCCTTTTTATTATTTGTGTGCTTTCGTGGAATATTTCTTTAGCACAGAGTCCTGTAGCAGATAGTTCTGGTAATGAACAAAACAGAAAACTTCCTTCTAAAGAAGCTATTATAAAGAATAAAGGTAAGTTTAGGCCTAATGCTATCGAAGAATATAACGAAGCTTATTATATCATCAATAGGTTAAATGAAAGTATAGGTTTACCTCCAAATAACGTTAATTTTCAAACGCCACAGGCCACTCTAGAACACTTTATACTAAACGCACGGCAAAATGATTACAAAAGTGCTGCATACGCTTTAAATTTAAACCTTTTACCATCTAATTTATCTCATGAAGATGCTGCGTTATTAGCTGAAAAACTCTATTTCGTAATTAATCAACGGGTTAAATTAAACTGGGATGATCTTCCTGATAGACCCGATGGACAAATTGACATTCAGACCAATACCAATCAGGCTGTAGCTGGAAATCCGCGTAGAAGTATAGTTTTTGGTGAAGTGGATCTAGATGGTATAGATTATGTGTTTAGACTACAACGGGTGAAATATAAAGATTACGGCGCATTTTGGCTAATATCTCCAAATACGGTTGAAAATATAGATGAACTATACAAAGTTTATGGCCCAAGAAAATTAGATCGAATGATGCCCGATTGGGCAAGGATAAAACTTTGGAGTATGCCAGTCTGGAAGTTTGCAGGTGCGCTCCTTCTTATATTGCTTTGTTATTATATCGGAAAACTTTTTTCTTTCTACCTTAGAAAATTTTTAATGAAGTCTGAAAAAAGATGGATCAAAAACATAGCTGGAAAATTAACCACTCCGGCCGGTGTTACTATTGGTGTTTTATCTTTTTATCTTCTACTCAATAATTTAATTTCTTTTGCGGGACCATTTGCGACTACATTATATGCTATTTTGTTAATAGTTGTTATAGGATCGATTACCTGGTTTTTTATGAGGATGGTAGATTATTTTATGCTCTATGTTGCAGAGAATAAAATAGGTGATACCAGTGCTGAAGAAAATTCTGAAGCTCGAAAAATGCTTACCTACGTTTCTGTTGCTAGAAGAATTGTAACTTTTTTAGTGATTATTATTGGTGCGTCGGTAATTTTATCTCAATTTCGATCTTTAGAAAAACTAGGAATTTCTTTGTTAGCTTCTGCCGGAGTAGCAACGGTAATATTAGGGATTGCCGCTCAAAGCACCTTAGGAAATATCATAGCGGGAATACAAATTGCAATTACCAAACCAGCAAGAATTGGAGACACTGTAATCATTGATGATGACTGGGGATATGTAGAAGATATTCGCTTTACTTATATGGTGGTAAGAACCTGGGATTGGCGCCGTCTGGTTGTGCCACTTAAGTATGTTATCTCGAATACTTTTGAAAACTGGTCGATGACCTCTGCACATCAAATACGGCCAATTAGTATCTACGCCGATTATAGGATTGATGTAAAAAAGCTTAGAAAAAAATTCGAAGAAATTTTAGAAACTAAAGAAAGCTGGGACAAAAATAAACCTCCTGTAGTACAAGTTGTAGAAAGTACAGAAAAAGCTATTGAAATTAGGTTTCTTTGCAGTTCTACAGATGCTTCGACTACCTGGGATCTGCACTGTGAACTTCGCGAAGAAATGGTAAGTTACATTAGTAATTTGGAGGATGGACTTTATTTAGCCACTTCAAGAGTGAGAGTTCAAGAGTTTCCCTCTAATGGCCGCTCCTAATAAACAATAAAATCACCTGTATAGTACGAAAACCTTTTCAGTTAAAATAAAATTAACTAGAAGCCTGGTTTCATTCACTTTATATAAATTAAGAACAAAACCAAACAAAATGGCCCAAAGCGTACTAACAGATGAGGCATTAAACACTTCATATTTAATTATAGGAATTCTAGCCGTCGTAATTGTATTTGCAATAGCTTTTTTTATTATCAAAAAAATAGGAAAAGATCCTAAAAATATCCTTCCGGTTAATCTTGCAGGCCGACTACGAATTCCTTTACTAATATTCCTGGTTTCATTATTTCTTAAGGTTTGTCTTTTTCAAAAAGTGTTTTCTAATCAAGAATTAATCAATTTGGTAAAGCATTCCAGTACCATTGGAATTATTATAAGTTTCACCTGGTTTTTAATCGTATTTCTAAAGGTATTTAAAGAACGGCTTTTGAAGAAATATGACGTAAATACGGATAATAACCTTAAAGCCAGAAAAGTTTATACACAATTCACCATTCTGGAAAATATTATCATCTTTATTTTAATTCTCTTAGCCATAGGAATTTGCTTAATGAGCTTTGAAAGTATTCGGCAAATTGGCTTAAGCTTACTTACCTCAGCCGGAATTGCGGGAATTATCGTTGGTTTAGCGGCACAAAAAGCTATAGGAACGCTTTTGGCAGGTATACAGATTGCGATCACACAACCCATCCGTTTACAGGACGCCGTCATTGTTGAAGGCGAATGGGGTTGGATTGAAGAAATTACCTTAACCTACGTAGTGGTAAAAATATGGGATAAACGACGATTGGTTGTTCCTTCTACTTATTTTATTGAAAATACCTTTCAGAACTGGACGAGAAAATCGGCTGACATTATGGGAACTGTTTTTTTGTATACCGATTATGAGGTTTCTTTTGATGCAATTAGAGCAGAATTAACTCGGCTTTTAGAAGGTTCTCCTCTTTGGGATAAGCAGGTAAATGTGCTTCAGGTGACCGATGCGACTGAAAAATCTGTACAAATAAGAATTTTGGTAAGTGCTAAAGATTCTCCTACTGCCTGGGATCTTCGGGTGTATATTCGGGAAAAAATTATTGATTTTATTCGGGAAAATTATCCGCAAAGTTTACCTAAAACCAGACTTGTATTACCACAACAAGATCAAAATCCTTCAGAAACAATTTCACCTGAAAAAGATCCATCAACAAAAAATAAATAAACTGAATAAAAAATATCAGAAAAAAAGAAACAAAAAATCCCTAAGCTTGGCCTAGGGATTTTCTGTTTAATAAATAATTCTATTTAAAAACCACTAAAAGCATTTTCTTCAGAAGCATGTCCTTTACTAAAGTTTGCAGCCGTTTCTATCAAGGCTAAATGCGAATAAGCCTGTGGAAAATTCCCTAATAATCGTTTGGTTTTAAAATCGATATCTTCACTAAATAATCCCAGGTGATTACTGTAAGACAATAATTGTTCAAAAAGGGCTTTAGATTTTTCTTCTTCCCCAATTTTATAAAGACTGTTAATTAACCAAAATGTACAGATGGTAAAGGAAGAAGAAGGTAATCCAAAATCATCTTTATTCTTATAACGATACATTAATCCGTCGTTACATAATTCTTCCTCGGTCGCTTTCACCGTACTTACAAAACGTGGATCTTTAGCATCTATAAATCCATAAGATTCCATTAACAAAGTACTGGCATCAAGATCTGGCGAACCATAAGACTGCGTATAAGCTTGTTTCTCCTCGTTCCAGCCATTGTTATAAATATCATCATAGATTTCGGCTCTAAGAGTTTTCCAGTGGGTATCATTAATTCCCATTCTTAGCACCTCACCTATTTTTATAGCACGATCTACCGCTACCCAACATAATAATTTAGAAAATACAAAATGGCGGTCTTCAGTTCTTAATTCCCAAATACCTTTATCTGGTTTTTGCCAGTTTTCTTCAACAATCATAACGATACCACGAACCACCGTCCAGAGTTCTTCACTATTTTCCAGTGAAGTTTCAAATTGAAGGAATTGCTGATAAATTACTTCCATCAAAATTCCGTAGATATCATTTTGTTTTTGGATATAAGCAGCATTTCCTGTTCTAACCGGGTAAGATCCTTTATAGCCACTTAAATGATCTAAAATATGTTCGGTAAGCTCCTTTTGCCCATCAATACCATACATAATTTGAATTTTCTCATCCTTATCTGGAATAATATCGATAATGAACTGTAAAAATTCGCGGGCAGATTTTACATGACCAAGACCTGCCATTACTTTTATTACCATTGAGGCATCACGAATCCAGCAGAAACGATAATCCCAGTTTCGCTCCTCACCTATAGTTTCTGGCAAAGAGGTTGTGGCCGCAGCAAGTACGGCCCCAGATTTTTTATAACTAAGCAGTTTTAAAACCAGGGCACTACGCATAATCTCATTACTGTAATGAGAATATCGTGTAGTTTTCTCGCTCCAGTTCATCCAATAGGTTTTTGTTCTCTGGAATTTTAAATAAGAACGGTCTAAAGACTGTGTGATCAATTTTTCATGATAGCCTACCAAACAATATGCGTTACCGGTAAGCGTAATTTCTCTTTGCTGAAGAATATCATCCAGATCGAGATTAGAATAGAAAAAAAGCGAATCGTATTTACCTTCTATTGTATAACTTTTAATATAATTCCCTTTATTCTCGTTATGTGTTTCTTCCCTTGCAAAGTCTAGTCTTGGGTTATAAATTACCTTAAATTTAGGTTTCCCCTTTAAAAGTCTTAAAAACCGAATAATATCTGGTGGTGAGTAATAAGAACCGTCGTCTCTTGGGTATCTGGGCATAAAATCGATAAGCTGAAATGCATCTTCACCATTATCGAAAACCGTAGATAATATATTGGTTTCCCAAAGGTATTCTTGCGAAATATTGTAATCATCACTAACTTTAAACTCAAAGCTACCGCCTTGTTCCTCGTCCAGAATTTTTGCGAATACAGCAGCCGAATCAAATGCTGGTAAACAGCACCAATCTAAAGATCCTGTTTTGGATACAAGCGCACAACTCCTACAATTCCCGATTATTCCGTAATCTAAATTGTCCATATATCTTAAATTTCTTTTAAAAGAATGGTATTCTAAAATGAATTCCCGAAATTTAGTAAAATTCAAATTGGCAACAACAGCATTAGCATATAATTATGAGTAAAACTATCATTATTTCTAACCGTCTACCCCTTAAAATAGCTCTAGAAGACGATAAACTTCGAGTCACCCCAAGTGTTGGTGGATTGGCCACAGGACTCAAATCTTTCCATAAGGATGGAGACAGTATTTGGATTGGGTGGAGTGGTTTAACCGAAGAAGAAATTCCAGATCATCTTGAGGATGAAGTAAAAGAAAAAGCGAAAGCTGAAGATTGTGTAGCCGTTAATTTAACTGAAGAAGAAGTTGACGGCTTTTATTATGGCTTTAGTAATCGTACTATTTGGCCTTTATTCCATTATTTTATGGAATATACTGAAGCTGAATATAATTTTTGGGAAACCTATAAACAGGTAAATATAAAATACGCAAAAGAAGTCCTGAAATATTATGAAGAAGGAGATCGGGTTTGGGTGCATGATTACCAGTTATTACTAGTACCTAAATTAATTAGGGACGAAGAACCAGAAGCTATTATTGGCTTTTTTAATCATATTCCTTTTCCTTCTTACGAAGTTTTTAGAACACTACCATGGCGCGAATCTGTTTTAGAAGGAATGTTAGGCGCAGATCTTATTGGATTTCACACCTACGATTACGAACGTCACTTTTTAAGTTCGGTGAGTCGTATTTTAAGACATCAGGTAGATTTCAATGAAATTACCCTACCTGAAAGAATCGTGAAGGTAGATTCATTCCCAATGGGAATCGATTACAAAAAATTTGAAGAGGCTGCGTTAAATCATTTCCGCGGAAGCGAAGACGAACAATCAGAATTACAACGAAGATTAGACCTTCACTTAGAGGCCACACCAGATGCTAAATTAATCCTTAGTATTGATCGATTAGACTATACTAAAGGTATTGCCAATAGAATTAGAGCCTTTGAATATTTTCTGGAAAAATTCCCGGAATTCATCGAAAAGGTTCGCCTGGTAATGCTGGCAGTACCCTCACGATCTAATGTACCACAATATCAACGTTTAAAACGAGAGATCGACGAATTAGTAGGCCGCATTAATGGTAAATTTTCTACCGTAAGCTGGACGCCAATCTGGTACTTTTATCGTTCTATGCCTTTTGATAATCTTATTGACCTTTATACTTCTTGTGATATTGCCTTACTTACTCCTATTAGAGATGGGATGAATCTTGTGGCTAAAGAATACATCGCAACAAGAACAGATCATACCGGAGTATTAATTTTAAGTGAAATGGCCGGGGCTGCTCACGAAATGAACGAAGCACTAATTATTAACCCGAATAATTTTGAGCAAATCGCACTGACTTTAAAAGAAGCCATCAATATGCCAAAGGAAGAGCAGATTGAAAGAAATAAAATTCTTCAGAAGCGTTTAAAACGCTATGATGTTGAAAAATGGGCTAAAGATTTTATGAGTGCGCTAATTAATACAGAAGACAATCGACGTGCATTTGAATCTATCAGAATATCTCCAAAAGTAGCAGAGCAATTAGTGGAAGATTATAAAAGTTCTGAAAAACGAGTGCTATTTCTTGACTATGACGGTACGTTGGTCGATTTTGTAGATAAACCCGAGGATGCCAAACCAGATCCAGAACTTATTGATTTAGTGACAAAACTTAACAATCAGGAGAATACAGATGTGGTAATTATTAGTGGTCGTGATAAAGAAACCCTTGGAGAATGGTGGAAAGGAACCTCTATCGAGTTAATTTCTGAACATGGTGCATGGATGCGACAAAAAAATTGCGAATGGGAATTATCTGAAAATGTAAAAAATGAATGGATGGATGCCGTAAGACCGGTAATCGAAAGTTTTGTAGATCGCACCCCGGGTACATTTTTAGAAGAAAAAAATTATTCTCTGGCCTGGCACTATCGTAAAGCCGACCCGGAACTTGGAGAAATTAGAGCTAATGAACTTTCTAACACCTTAAAAGGATTGGTCTCTAATCGTGGTTTAAGTGTTTTAGCAGGAAATAAAGTTTTAGAGATAAAAAGTAGTGGTGTAAATAAAGGTAAAGCCTCCTCTAAAAAACTGGTAGGTCAAAACTATGATTTCATATTTGCTATTGGCGACGATTGGACAGATGAATATATGTTTGAAGAATTACCTAGCAAATCCTACACCGTTAAAGTAGGTATAAAGAAAACCAGCGCCAATTACTATGTTAACGACACCAAACGAGTGCGAGAAATACTTAGATCATTTTTAGATTAAAGTTTAATAAGGTTTTAATAAGGTAAATGAGTTTGTAAAAGCTATAATTGTTAAAAATATTGAGAAATCTCAACAAAGTTTATATCAAGATTAACTCGATAAATAAGGCTATAAACCTGTATATAAGTAATTTTACGATACAATAATTTACGAACTATAAAAACTAAACTATGAGATCAGGAGGAAAAATTTTAATAGGACTAGTATCAGGAGCTGCTGCAGGTGTTGTTGCAGGATTATTATTTGCACCTAAAAAAGGAAAAGATACCAGAAAAGCAATTGCAGATACCAGCGATAACTATTATAAAGGAGCAAAAGGTAGAGTTACAGATTTTTCAGATTCTGTAGGTCATAAAATCGATGCTCTAAAAGCTAAAACCAAAGCAAGTTTTTCTAATTCAAAAACTGAAGAAAAAATAAATGAAGCTAAGGCTGAAATTCACGAGATGAAAGCTAGCTAAACAAAGGATTCATTGCATACGAAAAGCCTCGGTTTATACCGGGGCTTTTCTGTTCTTATTAACCTACTTGCAAAAACACTTAAAGTTTATGTAAATTACCTATCCAAAAACCATCTTATTTATGTTGAAAAAATTACCTCTTAGCTTATTAATGTTTGCTGCACTATCATTTTCTGGAAAAACTATTGTAGCACAGGAAACAGATGCCAAAATATATGATATCATTTCAAAAATATCAGCCGATAGTATCGAAGCTGATATTAGAAAACTAATAAGCTTTGGCACTCGAAATACTTTTAGCGATACTCTTTCGGATACACGCGGAATTGGTGCTGCCAGGCGCTGGATAAAATCTGAATTCGATAATATCGCTTCAGATTGCAACTGTATGGACGTTTTTTATCAAAAGGATTTTGTAACAAAGGAAGATGGTAGTAGAATTCCCAAAGATGCCTGGGTCGTTAATGTAGTTGCCATTCAGAAGGGAACAAAATATCCAAACCGCTATATTATAATGAGTGGCGATATCGATTCCAGAGCCAGTAATACAATGGACTTTAAAATTGATGCTCCCGGCGCCAATGATAATGCGAGTGGTATGGCAGGCACTATGGAAGCTGCCCGGGTCCTTTCGCAATATGAATTTGAAAACAGCATTGTTTATGTAGGTTTAAGTGGTGAAGAACAGGGACTTTTTGGTGGTAAAGGTTTAGCTGAATATGCCAAAAAGAATAACTGGGATATTATTGGCATTTTAAACAATGACATGATTGGTAATATAGAAGGCGTAGACGGTGTAATTAGTAATCGAGATTTCAGGATTTTTTCTGAACCCGTACCTCCAATTGAAACAGAAAACGAAAGAAATATGCGACGGTTTTATGGTGGTGAGGTAGATGGTATTTCCCGGCAATTGGCACGGTATATTCATAAAACCACTCAAATTTATATGCCTGAAATGAACCCTATGATGATTTATCGTCTAGACCGATTTGGTCGTGGCGGGCATCATCGCCCCTTCAACGATCTTGGTTTTGCCGGTGTACGTATTATGGAAGCTCACGAAAATTATAATCGCCAACACCAGGATATAAGAACTGAAAATGGAATCGAATATGGAGACGTGATCGAAGGTGTTAATTTTGATTATGCCAAAAAACTGACTGCCGTAAATGCTATTAATCTGGCAAGTCTTGCCTGGGCGCCACCAGCTCCTAAAAAAGTAGAAATTGGGGGAATTGTAGAAGCTAATACTAAACTAAGATGGGAAGCAGTAAAAGATGCTGCTGGTTATAAGATCTACTGGCGCGATACCACTGCTCCACAATGGCAGCATTCTAGATTTATAGATAAGAACCTTACAGAATTTACTTTGGACGGAATCGTAATAGATAATTTTTTCTTTGGTGTCTCTGCAGTTGGAAAAAATGGTCACGAAAGCGTTGTGGTCTTTCCATCGGGAACATTTCGATAAATCAGGAATAATTTAAATCTATAAAACGATATTAAAAAAATCCAAACCAAAAAGACCCAACATATCGCAGTGTCTTTTTGGTTTTAATCTACCATCGAAAGCTGAATCCTTTTTCTAGCCAGATCAACTTCTAAAACAGTAACCTCAACTTCCTGATTCAATCGGACAATCTGAGTGACATCACTAACATACGTATTGGATAATTTCGAGATATGTACCAATCCGCTTTGTTTTAAACCAATATTCACAAAACAACCAAAATTGGTAATATTATTCACTAATCCCGGTAATTTCATTCCCGGTTTCAAATCGGTTATTTCGCGTATGCTTTCTTCGAAAGAGAATATGCTAATTTTCTCTCTTGGATCTACCCCAGGTTTTTCCAATTCTGCTAAAATATCTTTTAACGTTGGTAATCCTGTATTTTCAGTAATATAGTGCTCTAATTTTATTTGCTGAAGTCTTTTTTTATTACCTATCAAATCTGAAATTTCTACTGATAGATCTTTCGCCATTTTTTCGACAATCGTATAACTTTCAGGATGTACGGCTGAATTATCCAAAGGATTTTTAGCATTCTTAATTCTTAAAAATCCGGCCGACTGCTCAAAAGCCTTAGCCCCCAAACGCGGAACTTTCAATAACTCTTTTCTAGATTGAAAAGCACCTTTTTCAGTTCTGGTTTTTATAATATTTTCAGCTAAAGATGGTCCTAAACCACTCACATAAGACAATAATTCTTTACTCGCTGTATTCAGGTTGATGCCTATTTTATTAACAGTGCTCATCACCGTGGTATCCAGGCGTTGTTTTAATAAATTTTGATCTACTTCGTGTTGGTACTGCCCTACTCCTATAGATTTTGGATCGATTTTCACCAATTCTGCCAATGGATCACTTAACCTTCGACCAATAGAAACTGCGCCACGAACCGTAATATCGTAATTAGGAAATTCTTCCCGAGCCACTTTTGAAGCGGAATATACCGAAGCTCCGGCTTCGTTCACCACATACACTTCGACATCACGATCAAAAGGAATTGCTTTTATAAACTGGTCGGTTTCCCGGCTTGCGGTTCCATTACCGATGGAAATCGCTTCAATTTTATGAGCATTTACTAATGACTTGATTTTTTTAGCCGCAAGACTATGCTCTTTTTGTGGTGGATGCGGATAAATATTTTCGTTATGCTCTAACTTCCCATTTTCATCCAGGCACACCACTTTACAACCCGATTTAAATCCCGGATCAATCGCCAAAATTCGTTTTTCACCCAAAGGTGGTGCCATGAGTAACTGTTCTAAATTCAGTGAGAAAACTTTTATCGCTTCTTCATCGGCTTTTAGCTTGGTTTCATTTAAAAATTCGGTGAAGAATGATGGTTTTAATAAGCGCGAAAAGGCATCGGTTGCAGCTTCTTCGATTAAAGTGGCGGATGCTGAATGTCGATTTTTGATAATTGAATCGGTAATTATTTTTAGTGCTTCGGCTTTATCGACTTCAATCTTCAACTTCAAAATTCCTTCTTTATCACCTCTATAAATCGCTAAAAATCGATGTGACGGAATTCTCTTTAAAAATTCTTGCCAATCAAAATATTGCTGAAATTTTTGCGCTTCTTCTTCAGTCGATTTTGCTTTTATCACTTTTGAAGATATTTCAGCTTTTCTGGAATATAACTGCCGAATACGATTCCGCACAAACTGATTTTCGTTAATCCATTCCGCAATAATATGCTTGGCCCCTTCCAGCGCTTCAGCTTCAGAATTGATCTCATTTTTAACGAATTTTGATGCTGCAGCATAAATATCTGGCGAGTTTTGCGCCATGATCATTTTGGCCAGTGGTTCTAATCCATTTTCTCTGGCGGTATCGGCCTTGGTTTTACGTTTTTTCTTAAATGGCAGGTATAAATCTTCGAGAATAGTAAGATTTTCAGCATTTTCGATCTTCGATTTTAATTGATTGGTAAGCGCATCCTGACTTTCTATAGCTTCCAGAATCGATTGCTTCCGTTTTTCAAGATTTTTAAAATATTGAAGCTCTTCTAAAATTTGCTGAATTTGAGTTTCATCTAAATTACCGGTTTGCTCCTTTCGATAACGCGCAATAAAGGGCACGGTAGCATCTTCCTGAAGTAATTTGATAGTATTTTGAACGTTTTTAGCCGAAAGGCCAAGCTTTTTAATGACAAACTGATCTAAATTCACAATAAAAATTTTAGCGGAATGCGAAGATAAGATTCCACTTTAAAAAATGTGTATCGAAATTCCTTATTTCGGCTTAAATAATTTCCAGCTTTTTAGAATGTGTAATGGCCTGCTGGCTATCTTTAAAATAACAGGTACTTACATTTAAACTTTCGATATTACTTAAAACCTGGTGCACTTCTTCTTTCTGTTTTTTTCCGGTTTGCCGAATATAAATCGATTTTACATTGGCAGGATAGGTTTTACAAATACGCTCATAAATGTGCACATCCTGCTGCGAATCGTCCCCTAATAAAACATATTCTAAATTTGGATAAAATGAAATGATATCTTTTACCTTTTGGAATTTATGATCATGATTTCCCCTACCCGTTTTTACAAAATCTGAAATTCCGGTTTTTATTTTCTTCAGCTTAATTACCGCTTTGGGTAAATCGTGCATATCGGCGAATTCTACAATAAAGTCATATAAATTCCATTCGCTACTTGAAACATAAAAAAAAGAATTTGAAGCGTGCTCACTATCCTGTCCTGCCTTGCTTAATGCTTTGTAATGATCTACCACATCTTCGAAGACCTTTCTTCGATTAACATTTTTGGATAGCATGACATATAGCTTTTTAAAAAAGCTGTTACTGTGAGAGATTAAAAAAGTATCGTCGATATCTGAAATAATACCAAGCTGACTATCGTATGGTTTTAATAGCTCTCCTTTTTCGATAATCCCAAATTTACCTTCCATTTTTGCAAACACCTCGTATGGATGCCAACCGCTTTCTAATTTTTCTTCAAACGGAACTGTAAATCTAAAATAACCATCTTCCATGGTTTTGGTTTTCCATTCTTTTCCGTTAAAGCCTAAATGTATCTCGTAATTAGATAAAGGTTTAATCCTAAACTTGTGAATAATAGCCGAAGTATGTTTTATACCCTTGCGATCTAAACGATATTTATCGGGTGCCCAGCTTTTAAAAAGATGTCCAAAAACCACTAATTCCTGATCATTTGCATAGCCCCGATAAAGTTTTAAGTCAAGTTTCAAATTTTTTAGTTTTTTATAAAGAATAGACTAGCTCAAATTAGTTAATTTTAATCGCAATAATACAGATATGGCAGACTTTAGGAATATTTTAATGGTCGTAAACCCAATTTCGGGAGGAGAAGAGAAAGACGGTCTTATTACAGAAGTGCAACTTGCGGTAGAACAGATTAACTGCGAGTTTCATCTCTTTAAAACTACCGGTAAAAACGATATTAAAAAGATTAAAGAGGAAGTCGACCAAATTCAACCAGAACGCGTTTTAGTGGTTGGCGGTGATGGTACGGTAAAAATTGTTGCTGAAGCCTTACTCCATAAAGACCTGCCAATAGCTATTTTCCCTGGAGGATCTGCAAATGGACTGGCTTTAAACCTTGGTATTCCTGAAAAAAGAAAACAACAAATTGAAGTTGCTCTGGGCGATCATTTTACCAGTTTAGATGTTTTACAAATTAATGATGAATTATGCCTTCATTTAAGTGATATTGGTTTAAATGCCGAGTTGATTAAAAATTATGAAGCGGCCTCCATCCGTGGTAAGTTTGGTTATTTAATGCAATCGATTCCTACATTGATTAAAAGTAAATATCCATACGAATATGAAGTTGAAGTTGCTGGTAAAGTTTATCACCATAAAGGTATAATGCTGGCCATCGCCAATTGCACAAAATATGGTACAGGTGCCAAAATTAATCCTGAAGGGCAACACGATGATGGAAAATTTGAAATTATAATCTTTAAAAACCTAGATATTACTGAAATTTTAGGCACGTTAAGAGAAGATGTAAAATTTAACCCAGATTTCGCCGAAACTATTGCTACAGATCAAGCAATAATTAAATGTAAAAAGCCAATCGCCTTTCAAATTGATGGGGAATTTATCGAAAATACTCAGAAGATTAAGGTTAGAATTGCCAAAAAGAGCTTAAAAATAGCTGTAAAATAACGTTACTGATATTTTTTTTTCTGAGTTTTCAACAATTTTAATCATAAACGTTACAATTACGCTTATTTTCTGTTAAAATCTGCTTAAACCGCATTATTATTAGCATTCACCAAATAAGTGTTAAAAATACACGATTATCATATTATAAAAAAAGGGTGCTAATATTTAATTTTTCCTTAAACGATAAGCTTTACGGATTGATGATTCTTGATTTTTTAGTGTAAAAATTTATTAGATTTACAACTGGAAATTATAAGGTTTAGTTAATCAAACTGTAAAATTATTTTTATGAAACAAGGATTATTAAGGATCAGTTTGTTCCTTATAGCTGTATTAAGCTTTTCATTTGCAAAAGCTCAAACGGTTTCGGGAACAGTGACAGATGGCTCTATGCCGATCCCAGGAGTGAACATTCTGGTAAAAGGTACCTCTAATGGTACAACAACAGATTTTGATGGTAACTTTACTTTAAATGACGTTGCGAGTAATGCAACGCTCGTTTTTAGTTTTGTGGGTTTTGCCCAGCAAGAAGTTAAAGTTAATGGTAGATCTACCATTAATGTGACTATGTCTGAAGATGCAGCTGCGCTAAGTGAAGTTGTTGTTATTGGATATGGTTCTACCACCGTTAAAGATGCGACAGGCGCTGTAGCAACTGTTTCTGCAGAAGATTTTAATCAAGGGGTTATATCTTCACCTGAAGAATTAATTCAGGGTAAAACTGCCGGTTTACAAATTACAACGACCAGTGGTGAACCTGGTGGAGGTGTAAACATTAGAATTCGTGGTACCTCTTCTGTAAGAGGTGGTAACAATCCATTATTCGTTATTGATGGTGTACCTCTTGCGGGTAATGATACTTCTGCCGGAGGAGGTGATGTTGGTTTTGGGTCAAGTTCGGCTAAAAACCCGCTTAACTTCTTAAACCCTTCAGATATCGAGAGCATGAGCGTTTTAAAAGATGCTTCGGCAACGGCCATTTATGGTTCTAGGGGTGCTAACGGGGTAGTAATAATTACTACTAAATCTGGTAGAGGTAGCGATGGTAAACTAGAGTATGGCTCTACATTAAGTATTGCAAATTCAGCAAATAAATATGATCTCTTAGGAAGAGAGGAATATTTAGATGCCGTTACTTCATTAGGTGGTGACTTAGCAATATTAGATCAGGGTGCTGATACCGATTTTCAAGATGAAATCACTCGGACTGCTTTTTCGCAAGTGCACAATCTATCATATTCTGATTCTTATAAGACTGGTAATTACAGAGCATCCTTAAGTTATGCAGATCAGGAAGGTATAATTGAGAACTCTTCCTTAGAAAGAATTTCAGGGAGATTTAATATCACACAACGTTTATTTGAAGACAAATTAAAACTAAACTTACAGTCTACTTTTTCTCAAGTAAACGATACCAGAGCTCCTATATCTAATAACGCAGGTTTTCAAGGAGATTTATTAGGTTCTGCTTATCAGGCCAACCCTACTTTCCCGGCAGATCCAGACTTTCAACCGCAGGGTAGTATTATTAATCCATTGGCGCTTTTAAAGTATACTTCAGATGAATCAGAAACAAATAGAGCTTTATTAAATTTCTCTGCTGATTATGAGCTTCTTGAAGGTTTAAATGCAAAATTAAACTTGGGTTACGATACGTCAGAATCCAACAGAGAAGCCGCTGTATCTGGTGCATTAACCGGTATTCAATCTGGTGTTCCTAATAATGGTCGGGGTAGTTTAAATCAAATAGAGACTACAAATAGATTATTAGAATTAACCCTGAATTACCAAAAACAGTTTGAAAACTCAAAGTTTGAAGCGTTACTAGGGTATTCATTTCAAGACTTTAAAAGAAAAGGCTATAACACTTCAGGATTTGGATTTCCAACAACCGATTTAGACGGAATGATAGAAACACTTAAGTACGCCAGAAACTTATTAAGCAGTAATGTTTTAGGCTCATATCAAAATTACATGTATGATACTAATGGTTTATATGTTCAGCGATTGTTCCCTCTAACAGAACATTTTGTAGATTTTCAGGCTGAATTACCAATAAAAAGTGTGGCTGAAGGAACATTTAATACTAAAGATGAACTACAATCTTTTTTCACCAGATTGAACTATGAACTGGCAGGAAAATACTTATTTACTGCAACGATGAGAATTGATGGCTCCACAAGATTTGGAGAAAATAACAAATATGGGGTATTCCCATCGGCAGCTTTTGCATGGAAACTATCTGAGGAAGATTTTATTCCAGAAACCTTCTCTACATTAAAACTTAGATTAGGTTATGGTATAACTGGAAATCAGGAAATTCCATATAACCAATATGATGTAAGAGAAAGATATGGTGATCCATCAATTGATGATGATGGAGTATTTAATAACTACCCCACATTTAGCAGAGTTGCTTACGAAAACAAAGATTTACAATGGGAAGAAACCAGTCAAACCAACCTAGGTTTAGACTTTGGATTTATGCAGGATAGATTAAGCGGATCTTTAGATTTTTATTATAAAAATACTACAGATCTACTGATTCAGGTATTCTCCGCACAACCATCACCTCAACCATTCATCTATAGAAATCTTGATGCTAATATCATTAATAAGGGAGTTGAGTTTGCTATTGATTATAATATTATAGATTCTGAAGATTGGTTCTGGAATTTTGGCTTTAATGTAGCCTATAATGATAATATGGTTAAGGATTACAATGGTCAAAACAAAACTGGTGAAATTAACGGGCAGGGACTTACTGGTGCTTATGCTCAGTTACTTACTGGTGGGCAGCCTCTATTTTCATATTATCTTCGAGAATTTGGAGGATTTGATGAAAATGGACAAAGTATTTATCCTGATGGTGATGTACAAAAGTTTATTGGTAAAAGTGCCTTACCAAAAACTAACTTAGGTATTTCAACAAGAGCTGAATATAAGAACTGGGATTTAAGCTTATTCTTTGCAGGACAATTTGGTCATTATATTTATAATAATACAGAGAATGCTTTCTTTACAAAAGGGGCAATTAACAATGGTCGTAATGTAACAAAAGATGTCGTTAATAATGGTGAATCACCATCTAACGCTCCCGATGTTTCCACAAGATTTCTTGAAAAAGGAGATTTCTTAAGAATGCAAAATGCGACTTTAGGCTATAACTTTAATCTTAAAGAAAGTAGTGTATTTAATACATTAAGATTGTATGTGAATGGTCAAAATCTCTTTGTCTTAACTGATTATTCTGGATTAGATCCAGAAGTTGATACTAATAAAGCTTTAGATGGAATTCCATCTGCAGGTATAGATTACACTGCTTATCCAAAACCAAGAACATTCACTTTTGGACTGAACGCATCATTTTAAAACACTGCTATGAAAAATAAATATATAAAACTATCAATCTTCTTAGGCTTATTGGGAACACTTACGGGGTGTACAGACCTGGAGCTAGAAGATACAGATTCTATTACAAGAGAAACCGAGCAAGGAGAATTTTCAGGTTTAACTGATATTCAAAAAAACTTAAATGGTGGGTATAACGATTTGAGAGGCATCATAGAAACACATGAAAATTTATATGGCCTTAATGAAGGTTCTTCAGATGAACTATTAATTCCTACCAGAGGAACAGACTGGGGTGATAATGGAATTTGGAGAACATTGCATCAGCATACTTGGGACGCCAATCATAATTTTGTTTTAAACACCTGGAATAGTCTTAATGCAGTTGCTTATAATATGACAGAAATTATATCACCTGTTACTGGAGCTTCGGCTCAACAGGTTGCTGAGGCCAAATTCTTAAGAGCTTTTAGTATGTTCTGGGTAATGGACCTTTATGGACAGGTTCCTTTTAGAGAAGTTGATGAAGGACCAGACGTAAATCCTAGAGTGATGACAAGAAGTGAAGCTTTTGAGTTTGTGATGAAAGACCTTAATGATGCCATGGCAAACTTACCCAGCATAGGGCCTGGTGATGGTACAGTACAGGCGTCTAAAGCTGCAGCCCATTATTTATTGGCAAAGTTATATCTTAACAAGCACATTTACTTAGGAACAGGTTCTGCTGCCGCTGCAGATATGACCGCGGTTATAGAACATGTAGATGCAATTATGGATGAAGGATTTGAATTACAAGAAGGATTCTTTGAAATTTTTGAACCTTCTGTAGATACAGAAACTATTCTTTATACAACATCCAGCACAGGAAACAGAATGTGGTCTACTCTGCATTATGCACAAGGAACTACAGACAATACTGGGGGTGGATGGAATGGATTCTCTACATTAGCTGAATTTTATGATTTATTTGAAGGTGATCCTAATATAAATACCGAAGGATCTGGACAAGAAGAAAGAAGAGGTTATGTGCCATTAAGTGGTGACCCTTCAGGAACATTTATTGGTAAAGGTTTCCTTATTAATCAGCAATATGCTGCAGATGGTAGCGAACTTACAGACCGTGCAGGTAATCCTCTTGTTTTCACAAAAGAATTACCAGGACTTTTAGGTAATAATGAACGAAACGGGATTCGTGTATTAAAATATCACCCTTCAAACGGTGCTTATACCGGGCATGTAATAGTATTTAGATTTGCTGATGCGTATTTAATGAAAGCCGAAGCCATTATGAGAGGTGGTTCCAGCTCTGACGATGCATTAACTATGGTTAATAATTTACGTGCCATTAGACAGGCAACACCGTTATCTTCATTAACCGAGCAGGATATGCTAGATGAGCGTGGACGTGAGTTATATACAGAATACTGGAGAAGACAAGACCAGATTCGATTTGGAACTTTTACTTCTACATGGGAGTTTAAAGACAATACAGAAGAATTTAGAGTTTTATTCCCTATTCCTTCTGTAGCCTTAACTTCTAACCCTAATTTGACACAGAATCCGGGATATTAGAATTAGGCATGTTTTTAAGAGACTTAAGAGGCGGTTTTCCGTCACTTAGGTCTCTTTTCTTTTAATTTTTTTTCTTTACTTGAAGTTTTTAATCAGCTTACCCCAATAATGAACAAATTATTATCGATTTCAGGTTTATCCTTACACAAATATTTAGGTGTTGTAATGCTATTTTCTTTTTTATATGCTTGTAAAAAAGATGATAACAATCAAAAAGAAGCACCTAAAGATTATTTATTTACAGAAATGCCAGCAGATTCTACCGGCATTCATTTCATCAATCAGGTTAAGAACAAAAAAGAATTCAATATTTTCAGATACCGTAATTTTTATAACGGTGCCGGAGTAGGAATTGGAGACATCAATAACGATGGGCTTCCAGATGTTTATCTTACTTCAAATATGGGAAAGAATAAACTATATCTTAATCAGGGTAACTTCAAATTTAAAGATATTTCTGAATCTTCAGGAACCCAAGGAAATAGGTCTTGGTCTACTGGAGTAACTCTGGTGGATATCAACAACGATGGTTTGCTGGATATTTATGTTTGCAATGCCGGGAACATCGAAGGAGACGATCGTCGCAACGAACTGTTTATTAATAACGGGGATCTTACTTTTACCGAAGATGCTTCAGCATATAATCTGGACGAAAATGGTTTTACCACACACGCTGCATTTTTTGATTACGACATGGATGGTGATCTTGATGTCTATATCCTTAACAATAGCTTTATCCCAGCATCTAGTCTTGGCTATAACAACAAAAGAGAACTGCGCGGTAAAGATTGGGATTTACCTGAAGTTTTTAAAGGTGGAGGAGATAAACTATTACGAAATGATAATGGGAAATTTACAGATGTTAGCGAAAAAGCAGGTATCTATGGGAGTCTTATTGGTTTTGGCCTTGGAGTAACTATTGGTGACGTTAATAGTGATATGCTCCCAGATATTTACGTATCTAATGATTTTTACGAACGTGATTATCTTTATATTAATAACGGTAACGGAACTTTTAATGAAGATATTAAAAATAGAATTTCGCACTTAAGCATGTTTTCTATGGGTGCAGATATTGCCGATATCAATAACGACGGCTTACCTGAAATTTTTGTAACCGATATGCTTCCCGAAGGAGACGAACGTTTAAAAAACACCAGTGAATTTGAACGTTTTGATCTCTATAAATTAAAAGAAGATCGCGATTTCTTTCATCAGTTTATGCAAAATAGTCTTCAGCTAAACAATGGGAATAATAGTTTTTCTGAAATTGCTTTTTACAGTGGTGTAGCGCAAACCGATTGGAGCTGGGGCGCTCTAATATTAGATATGGATAACGATGGCTATAAAGATATTTACGTAAGTAACGGGATTTACCACGATCTTACCAATCAAGACTTTATGGATTTCTTTGCAAATGATATCCTACAGAATATGGTGATTAACGGGAAAAAGAAAGAATTTGATTCGATCTTAAATGAAATGCCAAGTACCCCTATTCCTAATTATGCCTTTAAAAATAATGCCGATTTAAGCTTCTCTAATGTTACCGAAGATTGGGGATTTAATACTCCCAGTTTTTCTAATGGATCGGCTTATGGGGATTTAGATAACGACGGGGATTTAGACCTTATCGTAAATAATGTAAACATGAAATCATTTGTTTACCGCAACGAAACCAACAAAAAACGTAATCATAACTGGACTAAAATTCAGCTTAAAGGGAACGATAAAAATACCTTTGCCATAGGCAGTAAGGTCATTGTTTATACCAAAGACGATCAATTCACCCAACAGTTAATCCCTACCCGTGGTTTTCAGTCTTCCGCAGATTATAAACTTACTTTTGGCTTGGGTAAACACAAAAAAATAGATTCAATCCGGGTAATCTGGCCAGATAGAACCTCATCACTAAAAACCGATGTTAATATTAACAATCTCGTGGTTTTTGACCAGAATGAAGCCAAAGAATTTAATCTTCCTGAACAGAATCCTAATCAATATTTTAAAGAAATTGATACCGACTTTACAGCGCACCAGGAAGATAATTACATAGATTATGATTATGAAGGCTTAATTAATAAAATGCTTTCCCGCGAAGGTCCTGCAATTGCTGTAGCCGATGTGAATAACGACGGAAATGAAGATTTTTACGTGGCCGGAGCGCGAAATCAATCGGGAGTACTTTATATGCAGCAACCTGATGGTAAATTTTCACAAAGCATTCTGGATGAGTCTGAAGCTTCAAAGGTTTTTGAAGAAACCGGTGCACTTTTTATTGATATTGACCATGATGGTTTTAAAGACCTGATACTAATCGCTGGTGGCAATAATGTTTATGCTGAAAAAGAGCAATATAAAACCCGAATTTATCTAAACGATGGTAAAGGAAATTTCAGAAAAGGGACTACAGATTTACCTCTTAATAATCAAAATGCTGCAGTAATTGCTGAAAATGATTTCAATAAAGACGGAAAAACCGACTTCTTTATCGGATACCGAAGTGTACCCGGAGTTTATGGTACAAATCCAAAACATCAATTGCTTAAAAATGATGGAAATGGCAAATTTACCGCGTTAAAAACTTCGGTTTTAGATGATCTGGGAATGATTACCGATGCCAAATGGACAGATATCGATAATGACGGCAAAGCAGAATTGATCGTGACGGGAGACTGGATGGCTCCTACGATTTTTAAATTGAAAGATCAAAAATTAACTAGAATAAACTCCAATCTTGATGAATATTCCGGGGCTTGGAACAGCATGAAGGTAGCCGATCTAAATAAAGATGGTTTACCAGATCTAATTTTAGGGAATCGAGGCACTAATTCTTTTTACAACGCCAGCAAAGAAGCTCCCGTAAAAGTGTATATCAATGATTTCGATAATAATGGTACTATCGAGCAGATTTTTACACGACCAATAAACGGTAAAGATGTTCCCATACATTTACGCCGAGAGCTTTCTGGTCAGATTTCTTCAGTAAAGAAACAAAACCTGAAATTTGCTGAATATGCTACAAAATCTATAGATCAATTATTTTCTAAAGAGATTTTAGATAAAGCCCTAGTAAAAGAAATTAATAGTTTTAAAAGTATGATCGCCATCAATAAAGGTGATGGGAATTTTGAAATTCAGGAAATGCCCGCAAAGGCGCAATTTAGTTCCATTTACGCTATCGAAACCCTGGATGTAAACAATGATGGGAACCTGGATATCATTATCGCCGGTAATGACTACGATCTAAAACCTCAGTTTTCAAGATTAGACGCTAATTATGGGCTTGTTTTAATCAACGACGGAAATGGTCATTTTAAAGCAGAAACTTCAGAAAAAACAGGTTTGTTTTTTAAAGGACAGGTTCGGGATCTAAAAGTAATTCAGAATAAAAAAGGCGAAAAATGTCTTTTGGTAGGAATTAACAACAAAAAACCTAAAATGTACAAACTTCAGTAATGAAAAGGCTTTGCTACATATTGATTTTTGCTGTTTTGGCGGCCTGTTCTAAAAACGAAAAAGTTCAGGAAAACGCCACTCCTCCCCTTTTTAAAGAATTAGATGCTGAAATCACGAATCTTGATTTTACCAATACACTCACGGCTACCGATAGCCTTAATATTTTAGATTACCTGTATTATTACAATGGGGGCGGTATTGCAATTGGTGATATTAATAACGATAGCCTACCCGATATTTTCTTAACCGGAAACCAGGTGTCCAACAAACTATTTCTGAATAAAGGAAATCTGCAATTTGAAGACATCACTGAAACTGCCGGAGTTGCCGGAAATTCAGACTGGAATACCGGTACTGCAATCGTCGATATTAATGGCGATGGGCTTTTGGATATTTATGTTTGTGCCGTGGTAGGCATCAACGGACTTAAAGGTAAAAATGAACTTTTTATCAACAATGGTGACGGTACTTTTACCGAAAAAGCAGCTGAATATGGTTTAGATTTTAAAAATTATAGTACCAATGTCGCTTTCTTTGATTATGATAACGATGGTGATTTAGATATGTATTTACTAAATCATGCTGTTCACACCGTAAATACTTACGGTCCTGCTGAAATCCGAGAAAAACGAAATGAAAAAAGTGGTGATAAATTGTTAAGAAACGATGGCGACCATTTTACCGATGTTAGCGAAGAAGCAGGTATTTATGGCGGACCAAATGGTTACGGACTCGGGATTGCAACAGCCGATTTTAATAATGATGGCTTTACCGATATCTACATTAGTAACGATTTTCATGAAGATGATTTTTATTACCTGAATAATGGTGATGGTACTTTTACCGAAAGCCTGAAATCTAAATTTGGCCATACCAGTAGGTTTTCTATGGGTAGTGATGCTGCCGATGTAAATAATGACGGATTTTTGGATATTCTCACTTTAGATATGCTTCCTGATGATGAAAAAGTGATTAAAGCGAGTATGGGCGACGACTCTCCCGATATCCATAAAATGAAAAGCGAACGCTTGCACTATCACGAGCAGTTTAGCCGAAACATGCTGCAAATAAATCAAGATGGTGAATACTTTCAGGATTTGGGGCTCATTAGTGGCCTGGCCGCTACAGACTGGAGCTGGAGTGCACTTTTTGCCGATTATGATTTAGATGGAATACAGGATGTTTTTATCTCAACAGGAATTCCAAAACGTCCAAATGATTATGATTATATAAAATACGTATCGAATAATCAGATCCAGAAAGAACTGAGCAAAGGCAATAAAATCGATAAAAAAGCGATTGAAATGATGCCTTCTGGAGCGGTCGAAAACCGTATTTTTAAGGGTACAGGAAACCTTAATTTTAAAGATCTTTCTGGTAGTTGGATATCCAAAGATAGTATTATGAGTACCGGCTCGGCTTATGCCGATTTGGATAACGATGGTGATCTGGATATTATTACCAACAACATCAATGCGCCGGCAAGGATTTATGAAAACCTAATTACTGAGAACAATAAGAATTTTCTAAAAATAAAACTAAACTATAAAAAGCCAAATATCCACGGTATTGGGAGTAAAGCAATTGCCTATCAAAATGGCCAGCAACAGATAAAACAACTATTTACCACACGTGGGTTTCAATCGGCTTCAGAAGCGGTATTACATTTTGGTTTTCCAGAGACCACAAAAATCGATTCACTTTTAATTATCTGGCCAGATAATTCGGTTCAAAAATTATCGAATCTTAACTTGGGACAAACAATTTACCTTGAACCAGAAGGAGCCCTTAAAAAAGTAAATTATGCCGAGTTATTTCCTAAAAACAAGCTATGGTTTACCAAAATCGATTCGTTACCTGGGCTAGATTATGAGCATAAAGAAAACCGCTATCAGGATTTTGATCGCCAAAAATTAATTCCGTATCAAATTTCTGATCGCGGCCCGGCCGTTGTGGTAAAAGATATCAATGGCGACGGTAAAGAAGATATTTTCTTCGGAAGTGCAAAATTCGATAAATCAGCAGTCTATTTTCAAACTAAAAATGGCTTCGAAAAACAAACAATTACGGCTTTAGAAAGCGATGCCCCTTCCGAAGATATTTCAGCAATTATTGAAGATTTTGATCATAATGGAGAGAATGATTTGCTTGTTGTCTCTGGTGGCGGAGAATATTATGGTGAAAACAAGGCTTTATTAGATCGATTATATCTTCAGCAGGACAAAAACTTCAGCAAAGTTAAGTTTCCGGAATATTTTGAAAACGGTAGCGTGGTCAAAGCAGCAGATTATGATAACGATGGTGATCTGGATCTTTTTATAGGTAGTGCTGCAGTTTCTAACGATTTTGGTAATATTCCGAAGTCTTTTTTACTGAAAAATAACCAGGGAAATTTTAGCATCGATAACGAAAATAATCTGGGGAAAATTGGGATGGTCACCGATGCGATCTGGACCGATTTTAATAGTGACGGGCAAATCGATCTTATCGTTGTTGGTGAATGGATGGCTCCACAATTTTACGAAAATCAAAACGGAAAACTTATAGCATATAAAATTGAAGGCGATGTAAAAGGATTGTGGCAAAGCATCGCCGAATTTGATATCGATGGTGATGGAGATAAGGATTATTTACTGGGCAATTGGGGATTAAATACAAAATTAAAGGCAAACAAGGAAAATCCGCTTAAAATGTATTATCTTGATTTTGATAATAATGGAAGGACCGAAACCATTCTAGCTCAGAAGAAAAACGGTAATTATTATCCCGTAAATGGTTTGGATATGTTGGTAGGACAATTATCTTATTTACGTAAAAAATTCCCCGATTATAAAAGTTTTGCAGGAAAAACTATTAAAGAGATTTTTGATAAAGAACAGCTTGCAAAAGCTAAGGTTCTGGAAGTAGAAACCTTGGCTTCAGGATATTTGTTAAATGATAATGGGAATTTTAGTTTTAAAGCTTTTAAAACCCCTTTACAAATAGCTCCGATAACCTCGTTTTTGGAATACGATTTTAATAAAGACGGAAAAACTGAAGTGCTATTGGGTGGCAATTATTTTGGCACCATACCATACCACGGTAAATTCGATCAACTCGCCGGCATTATGCTGCAATCTGTCGACACTTTTATCGAAGCCAAAGATCTTGGTATTAATTTTACGCAAAAAGCAGTAATTAATCTCAATATACTACATTTAGAAAATAAAGAATATTTACTGGTAACCTATAATAACAGAAAACCAGAAGTTTATAAACTGAACTAATCATGAAAAGAGTTCTATTATTACTTTTAAGTATATCAATATTCACAGGATGTGCTGATGAAAAAAGTACCCCTAAAGAAACCGTAGCGATAAGCGCAGCCAATTATCACGACGTTTTGGATAAGATTACCAACGTTATGGTGCACGACATATTTTCTCCACCGGTAGCAAGCCGAATTTACTCGTATGCTAATCTTGCTGCTTACGAAATTGTTGCACAACATAATCCAGAATTAGAATCACTTACAAAGACCATAGGTGCAGATATCACTATACCGGCTTTAGATACTACCAAAGCTATCGATTATAAAATGGCGGCCTTAATCGCGCAATTGGAAATTGGAAAAACACTTATTTTTTCTGAAGTTGAAATTACCGATTATAGCGATAGTTTGTTTGTGAACTGGAAAGAAAATGATGAAGATGTTTTTATCAATTCTAAAGAATATGGCATGCAGGTAGCTGATGCTTTTAAGCAATGGATTGACAAAGATAACTACAAACAAACGCGAACAATGCCTAAATTTTCAGTATATACTGAAAATGTTTCCAGATGGCAGCCTACCCCACCGGCCTATATGGATGGGATAGAACCACATTGGATGAAAATAAGACCCTTTACTTTAGACTCTTCTTCACAGTTTAAACCAGAGCGTCACCCTGAATTCTCTATGGAAAAAGATTCTCAATTTTATAAAGAATTAATGGAGGTTTACGAAGTACGCAATCAAATGGAAGAGACAGGGAACAAATCTGAAGAAATGGCGATTGCTAAATTTTGGGATTGTAATCCTTATGTTTCTACGCAACGAGGGCATTTAATGTTTGCAACCAAAAAAATTACTCCAGGCGGTCATTGGATTGGTATTACCAAAGTGGCCTCCCAAAAGGCGAATCTTGATTTCGATAAGACCGTTTATGCGTATACCACAACAAGCATGGCAATTGCTGATGCTTTTATTAGCTGCTGGGATGAAAAATATCGCAGTAATCTTGTACGCCCGGAAACATTGATCAATAAATTTATAAATGACCAGTGGAAACCGGTTCTACAAACACCTCCATTCCCAGAATACACCAGTGGACATTCTGTAGTAAGTGGAGCCTCTGCAGAAGTATTAACAAAATTATTTGGTGATCAATTTCAGTTCTTAGACGACACTGAAGTCCCGTATGGATTACCAGAAAGGGAATACACCTCTTTTAGAGATGCTGCTAAAGAAGCGGCTCTAAGCAGGCTCTATGGCGGTATTCATTACCGTGCTGCTATAGAAAATGGATTAGATCAGGGAATATCCCTAGGTAAACATGTGGTAACTACCTTAAATGTAAAAACGCTATAATCTGATGAGAAAAGTTCTACTAGGCTTTCTAATGGTTGGTATTATTGGTACTGCTATATGGTATTTTGCGGTGAAGCCATACGATTATAGTATCGCCTTTACCACAAATACTCCAAGTGGAATTATCTATGAAAGAATTGAATACTGGCCGTATGAAAGTTTTAGCAACGCTGAAATTTTAGAGGAAAACTTTGATGAAGAGGTAAAACACCAACTTAATTTTAAAGATAAATCCTTAGTGATCGATTGGAATATTAGTCAGATCAACGATTCTGTAAATAAAGTAAAAGCTATCGTTAGACATCCAGAAAGTTTAGTTTCCAGTCGGTTATCTTTATTAACCGGTAAAAACAAAGAGCAGGATAGCCTTAAAAAAGAGCTTGAAATAATTAGAAAATCACTAGAAGAAGACAAAAGCAATTATAAAATTGCTATTAAAGGCGAAACAAAAGCCCCTAAAACAGATTGTGCATGCATGAGTTTGAAAGGACAGCTTCAACAAAAAGCAATGCTGATGATGACCAATATTGGTTATTTATCAGACTATATTTTAAAATACGATCTTGAAATGCCTGCAAAACCCAGAGTTTTGGTAAAAAGCTGGGATAAAGAAACTAACGAAATTAAATTCGATTTTTGTTTTCCGATCATTAAAAAAGAAGGATTATCTGAAACCGACAAAATAAAATTAAAAACATTACCCTCTTTTAATGCCATGCATGTTGTTTATAACGGCAACTACTTGTTTACCCACTTTGCCTGGTATAAATTGCAGGATTATGCCAAAGCAAATCATTTAAAAATTAGCGATCAGATTCTTGAGGTCTTTAATAACAACCCTGAAATGGGTGGAACTTCTATTGAGTGGACAACCGACATTTACACCTTAATTAAAGACTAATAATCGGTAGAATTCTTGCTAAAATAATTAAACCAGACTGCTATTCCATCAAATCTTTACCTCTCAAAAATATCATTTTAAAATAATTCTTTTCGAATATACTTCTTCCGTCTTACAATAACGAACGACAAGATGGCGCTTTATCTAGACTAGCTATCAAAACAAAATAGCGAAAATACCGGTTCTTTATTAAGAATAGTGGATAATATAATCGCTTAAAATAAAAAAGCTGTCCCTTTTAAAAAGACAGCTCTTTTCGGATAATTAGTAATTTAGATGAATCCAAATTAATCTAATACAAAATACTTCAATTTCAAAATTAAAGTATTCTATTTTAAAACGTTTAAAGTGACATTGCTTTGCCTCCGCCCAGTTCTTCTACTGGACCACAAGGAATGTACTCTCCCGGAATTGGATCGTACCAAAGTACATTTTCACCAATTTGTTCACTTGTTTTCCAAGCCCAGATTCCCAAATCCCTTACTGTTTCTAAGTAGGCAAGAGCACCAGAGTCGTGGTTCATTTCTTCTTCTATCTCTTCTTCAGGAGATTGGTCTTGTGGATCCTGGGTTTCGGTAGTTCTTTTTGGTCTAAAGCTTTCTATTTCTTCTGGAGTAGCTTTTAAATATTTTGCGATGATTTTATCAAATTCCTCAGGGGTGCCGTTACCCGGGTCTTTATCAAATTCCTTTTCGAAAGCACCTGCAAAAGCATCAGCTGATTTCTTAAACTCTTTTTGCTGAGATTCTGGAGCTACTTCAGCCATATAAGAATCGATAAATTCAGCTATATTTAAATCACTTGCTCCCGCAGTATCTGTTTTAGGCAGAATAATATCTAAAACTTCTTTCAGGATAAAACCATTAGATGCGGTTAAATAGGTAGGCTGCCAATTGTAAGTAGGTTCGTTCTTACAACTTTGTAATAAACTTAAAGTACTTGGCCCAACGACCATCACTCCAGCTCCTAATCCTATATTTCTTAAGGCCTGTCTTCTATTCATGATTCTGGTTTAAGCGTTAGACGAATTTTTAAAGTTTTTGGAAGCGTGATCTGCTGCTCTGGCAGTCATTGCCATATAAGTTAACGATGGGTTTTGGCATCCAGAAGACGTCATAAAAGAACCATCGGTAACATATACGTTTTTCACGGTGTGTACCTGATTATTCCCGTTTAAAACCGAAGTTTTAGGGTCATGGCCCATTCGTGCAGTTCCCATTTCGTGGATTCCAAGACCAGGAGCACCAATATTATCGTAAGAAGAAATTTCACGGCAGCCTGCTTTTTCTAACATAGCCACAGCCTGTTCCTTCATATCCTTACGCATTTTAAGCTCATTTTCTTTAAACTCGGCATCAAAAGTTACGGTAGGTAATCCCCACTTATCCAACTTATCATAATCTAGAGTCATTTTATTTTCATGGTAAGGCAGACATTCTCCAAAAGCTAAAAGTCCCATTGTCCAGCCACCTGGTTTAACAATTGCTTCTTTCATCTCTTTACCATATCCTACCTCGGCAATCGCTTCCTGCCAATCTCCACGGCTAGCACCTCCCTGATAGCCATATCCTCTAATAAAATCTAAACCTTCGTTGTCTTTTAGATTTCTAAAACGTGGAAGGTAAATTCCGTTAGGCTTTCTTCCTTTGTAATAAGAATCTTCAAATCCATCAAATTTACCTGAAGCTCCTACTAAGAAATGGTGATCCATTACATTATGTCCCAACTCTCCACTATCGTTTCCTAAACCTTCAGGAAATCTATCCGATTTGGATTGCATAAGGATACTCGTAGACGCAATAGCTGAAGCACAAAGAAAGATAACATTGGCTTTAAACTCCATTTCTTCTTTTGTTTCAGTATCAATTACTTTTACACCTGTGGCTTCTTTGGTATCTGGATCATATAATACTTCGCTAACAATAGAATAAGGTCGTAAGGTCATGTTATTTGTCCTACTTGCAGCAGGCAATGTAGAAGAAGGACTACTAAAATACCCTCCATAAGGACATCCTCTAATACAACGATTTCTAAACTGACAATTAGAACGTCCTTCAAATTTTTTATCACCAGTGATGTGTGCAACCCGGCCTGCGGTTAAAACACGACCTTCAAAATTTTCAGCAATTTTTTCTCTAATATGTTCTTCGACACAATTTAAATCCATTGGTGGAAGAAAATTTCCGTCTGGTAATTGAGAAAGCCCTTCTTTACGGCCACTCACCCCAATATAAGATTCTACATAATCATACCAAGGTGCAATATCTTTATAACGAATAGGCCAATCTACTGCAACACCGTCTTTTTTATTAGCTTCAAAATCAAGATCACTTAAACGATAACTATGGCGTCCCCACATGATTGATCGTCCACCAACATGATATCCACGCATCCAGTCAAACCTTTTAGTTTCGTTATATGGATGTTCAATATCATCAACAAACCAATGCGCACTGGCTTTATTAGTGGTATATCCGGTACGTGCCTGTTTTTGCTGACGCGCAGCTTCCTCACGTGTTTGTTGCCCTTTAAACTTATAATCCCAGGGATCATCATTCATCGTAGGATAGTCTTTAACATGCTCTATCATACGACCTCTTTCTAGTACAAGGGTTTTAAACCCCTTTTCACATAATTCTTTCGCGGCCCATCCTCCGCTAATACCTGTTCCTACAACAATGGCATCATAGGTATCGTTTTCGTAATAACTTTTGCTCACGGTAATGTTATTGGTTAATAATTTGATAATCGAATCTTCTCAAATATATAAATTATTGCGTATAATTTCACATCTTTGAAAAAAACAATACATTTATGAATGTAAAAAAAATCAATCTTACATTTTTTTAAAACATATTAACAGATTATATGAAGAATAAATTATCCCGATTCCACGTCTTAATTTTAGGGTTAATTGTCTTTAATTTATCACTTCTTTCCTGTAAAAACAAGGAAACTAAAAGTGAAGACAATAGCTCCGAAACCATTGATTCTACTACAAGCAATGAGCCATTTTTTAAATTGAGCTTAGCACAATGGTCATTAGAAAAACCAATCCATGAAGGACAATTAGATCCGTTTGATTTTGCTGAAAAAGCTAAAGCATTGGGCTTTGATGGTATTGAATATGTAAGTCAACTTTATTTTGATAAATATCGAAATTCAGAAGATCCAGATGCTGCTTTTTCTCAACTTTTAGACACATTAAAAGCAAAAAGTAAGCAATTTAATGTTAAAAATGTATTGATAATGGTAGATGGCGAAGGCGATTTAGCCGCTATCGATGACAAGGAAAGAGAGGATGCCGTAGAAAAACATAAGCGTTGGGTAGATGCCGCCAAGTTTTTAGGTTGCCATGCCATTAGAGTCAATTTATTTGGTAGTAATGATGAAGCCGAATGGAAATCAAATGCAGTAAAAGGCCTTACCGAATTATCTAAATATGCTTCTACACAAAAAATTAATGTTTTAGTTGAAAACCACGGTGGCTTATCCAGTAATGGTAAATTACTTGCTGAAGTTATGGAAGAAGTAGATTTACCAAATTGCGGTACCCTACCCGATTTTGGTAATTTTTGTTTACGCCGAAAAGACGGTAAAATGTGGGGAACAGAGTGTATTGAAGAATATCCTACTTATCAGGGAATCGAAGAAATGCTTCCTTATGCCAAAGCCGTTAGTGCAAAAACGTATGCATTCGACGAAAATGGTAAAGAAACCACACTTGATATAGGCCGAATTTTAAAAATGGTAAAAGAAGCTGGTTATACTGGCTGGATTGGTGTTGAGTACGAAGGCACTGGTTTAACACCAGAAGAAGGAATCCTGAAAACGAAAGAACTACTACTAAACGAAGCCAAGCAGCTTTAAATATCAATACACTATGAAGACACTGGTAAGATTTCAATTATCCCTAATGATGTTTTTAGAATTTTTCATTTGGGGTGGTTGGTTTGTAACATTAGGTACATTTTTAGCTGACAATTTACAGGCAACCGGGGCTGAAACTGCGTTAGCTTTCTCTACACAATCTTGGGGTGCCATTATAGCTCCATTCATTATTGGGTTAATTGCCGATAGGTTTTTTAATGCAGAACGAATTTTAGGCGTACTGCACTTAATTGGCGCGGTACTTATGTATATGATGTATAGCTCGGTAGACTTTGGAAGTTTTTATCCTTATGTCCTCGGATACATGATCTTATACATGCCCACTTTAGCTTTAGTAAATTCTATTTCGTTTGCGCAAATGAAAGATCCATCTAAAGAATTCTCTAATATTAGGGTATTTGGTACCATTGGCTGGATTATTTCTGGAGTGGTAATTAGTACTGTGTTTGCTTGGGATTCTGAAGCTGCCAGAGCCGAAGGTATGCTGAAATATACATTCTTAATGGTGGCGATTGCATCAGCATTTTTAGGCCTTTTTAGTTTTAGCTTACCTAAAACACCTCCATCTGGAAAAGGAGAAAAAATTACAATTAAAGATATCTTAGGATTAGAAGCTATTGGACTATTGAAGAACAGAAACTTTTTCATGTTCTTTTTATCATCCATATTGATCTGTATCCCCTTGGCCTTTTATTATCAAAACGCCAACCCATTCTTAGCCGAAGTTGGTATGGGGGCTCCTACAGTAAAAATGGCTATTGGGCAGGTTTCAGAAGCGCTATTTTTATTGTTAATCCCTTTCTTCTTTAAAAGATATGGATTTAAAATTACGCTTATTGCAGGAATGCTGGCCTGGACAATAAGATATTTATTGTTTGCCTATGGAAATGCAGACGAATTAGTGTTTATGCTCTACATTGGTATTGCTTTACATGGTATTTGCTATGATTTCTTCTTTGTATCTGGACAAATTTATACCGACTCTAAAGCGGGCCCAAAAATTAAAAGTGCCGCACAGGGATTAATCACACTGGCCACTTATGGTGTTGGAATGTTGATAGGCTTTTGGGTAGCAGGACAAATTAGTGACATGTACCTTAATGCAGATGGCAGTCACGATTGGACAAATATCTGGATCGTACCAGCTGGGTTTGCCTTTGTGGTAATGATCATTTTTGCTATCTTTTTCCGAAATGAAAAAGTCGAATATTCAGAATAAAAATTAAAAATTAAAATGGGAAAGAAAATTAAAATGGGCATCCTTGGAGGTGGTGGTGATTCATTAATCGGAGTTTTACACCGCGTAGCTTCTTCAATGTTCGATAAGTTTGAAGTTGTTGGAGGTGTCTTTAATACCGATATCAATGAAAGTATACGATTCGCTGAGGAAATTGGGATTGGTACCGATCATATTTATGCCAATCTTGATGATTTAATCGAAAAAGAAAATAATCTACCGGAAGAAGAACGTATAAAAGTAGTATCTGTACTTACTCCTAATTTTCTTCATTTTTCGATGGCCAAACAACTATTGGAAGGCGGATTTCATGTGATTTGCGAAAAACCAATGACCACAACTTTAGAAGAAGCTAAAATCCTTAAGGAAGCTTCAGATAAAGCAGGAAAAGTTTTCGCTGTTACCTACACCTATACAGGCTATCCAATGGTACGCCAAATGCGTGAAATGATCACTTCAGGAAAACTTGGTAAAATTCAGAAAATCGATGTTCAATATTATCAGGGATGGATCAATCCAATTATACATGATAAAGAACAACGAAATACTATTTGGAGGTTAGATCCAGAAAAATCTGGAATAAGCTGTTGTATTGGTGATATTGGTACTCATGCCTATGATATGATTGAATATGTTACCGGTATGGAAGTTAAAAACATTCTTGCAGATCTAAATTATCTTTACGAAGATAACGCAATGGATATCGACGGTACCGTGTTGCTAAGACTTGAAGGTCAGGTAAAAGGTGTACTTAGAGCTAGCCAGATCGCGACAGGAGAAGAAAATAATTTTACCGTAAAAGTCTATGGAGACAAAGCTGGAATAAAATGGGAGCAGGAAAATCCTAATTACCTTTATTTTCTGGAAGAAAACAAACCTTTACAGGTGTTAAAACCAGGACATGCCTATAACAGTGATTTTTCTCTAAGCGGAACAAAACTACCACCAGGACACCCTGAAGGAATTTTTGATTCCATGGGAAATATTTATCATGGCGTGGCAAAAGCAATTTTAGGAGAAGACGCTTTTGATGGCGAATACCCAACTATTATCGATGGTTTACGCGGAATGAACTTTATCGAAAAAGCGGTAGAAAGCCATAAGAATGGCAATGTTTGGACAAGTATAGACGATGAACCTGCAAAAAATTAACCAATGAAAACTATAAAAGGACCTGCAGTTTATTTAGCTCAGTTTATGGACACTAAAGCTCCATTTAACAGCTTAGACGGGCTTTGCAAATGGGCTGCAGATTTAGGATACAAAGGAATACAGATACCAACCTGGGAATCGGCACTAATAGACCTGGAGAAAGCCGGAGAAAGCAAAACCTATTGTGATGAGCTGAAAGGAAAGGTTGAATCTTACGGATTAGAAATTACCGAGCTTTGCACGCATTTGCAGGGGCAGTTGGTTGCTGTACATCCCGCCTACGATACAATGTTCGATAATTTTGCTCCAGATGCGTATAAAGGAAACCCTAAAGCCAGAACAGAATGGGCCATAAAACAATTAAAGAGTGCCGCAAAAGCCAGTAGAAATTTTGGCTTAGACGTACATGGCACCTTTAGTGGATCTCTTTTATGGCATACCGCGCACCCATGGCCACAACGGCCAGATGGTCTTGTAGAACTGGGGTTTAAAGAATTAGCAAATCGATGGTTACCTATTTTAGATGTTTTTGATGAAAACGGAGTTGATCTTTGTTATGAAATTCATCCCGGTGAAGATCTTCATGATGGGGATACTTTCGAGCGTTTTCTAGCCGAAACCAACAATCATAAAAGAGTTAATCTTCTTTACGACCCGAGCCATTTTGTGCTACAGCAATTAGATTATTTAACCTATATCGATCACTACCATGAATTTATTAAAATGTTTCATGTGAAAGATGCCGAATTTAATCCTACCGGAAAAAAAGGAAGTTTTGGAGGGTATAACGATTGGATAGATCGTGCTGGCCGATACCGTCATCCTGGTGACGGACAGGTAGATTTTAAAACCATCTTCTCTAAACTAACCCAATATGGCTGCGACTTATGGGCCGTGATGGAATGGGAATGCTGTATTAAATCACCAGAACAAGGTGCCAAAGAAGGAGCACCATTCATCCAAAGTCATATTATTGAAGCTACTCAGAAAAAATTTGACGATTTTGCAGGATCCGAAATTAATGAAGATCGTCTTAAAAAAATCCTGGGATTAAGTTAGTATTCAAAATCAACAAAATCGAGAGTTATGTTCTCTTATAATTTTAACCTTAACCTAACCGCAAATGAAAAAATTAGGATTAATGCTATTAGCAGCTGCCATTACAACAATAAGCTGTAAAAATTCTGAACCTGAGAATTCAGAAAATTCCAAAGAAAACAAAGAAATGGAGGTTACCGCTAAACCTACATCAAATAGCCAATGGCAAGAGCTCACCACAGGTGATATTAATGATCACTGGAAAGGCTATAATCGTGATTCTATCACACAATGGACCTTAAGTAACGGTACGTTACATTTTGTTCCGAAAGAAGGAAGAAGTGAAAGTGAAAACCTGATCACCAAAGAAACCTATACAGACTTTGAGCTTTCTATGGAATGGAAAATTTCTGAAGGCGGAAATAGCGGATTTATGTGGGCCGTAGTAGAAGATAAAGATCTTGGTGAACCTTATCTAACCGGTCCTGAAATTCAGGTATTGGATAATGAAAAACATCCAGATGGCAAAAATGGCCCTAATCGCCATGCAGGTGCACTTTACGACATGGTAGCACCTTCAGAAAATGTAACCAAACCAGTAGGCGAATGGAATAGCGTTGTTTTAAAAATAGACCATAAAGCTAACAAAGGATCTGTAACTCAAAACGGTGTGAAAATAGTTGAATTTCCCGTTGAAGGTGAAGGGTGGGATGAGCTTGTTAAGAACTCGAAATTTGCCGACTGGGAACGATTTGGGAAATCTAAGTCTGGCCATATTGCTTTGCAGGACCATGGCAACGAGGTTTGGTTTCGCAACATTAAGATTAAAAAATTAAACTAGTTTTAATTTTCTAAAAAAACCGCGCTGAGTAGTGCGGTTTTTTTATGCTCAATTTTTAAGACAAAATAGCAAACTAAAACGATATAAAAAAAGAGCATTTCTTTAGCGGTAAACTTTTATTTTAAAATCACTTATAGCAAGTCTAATATGGCGTTTTAAAGGGCTTGCTACTGTTAAGCTTGCCTTAAATGCTTGCATTACTTTTATAATCTTGGTACCTTCGTTATGATTAATTGTAAAACCAATCACTAAATTATGAAACGTATTAGCTTACCGCTACTTTTTTGTGCTACACTTTTTATAACAAGTTGTAAAAACGAGAAAAAAGAAAGTGATAGTACTGAATTAGAAGAGCAAACAACAGAGATGAGTTCAGATTCCAGCGAAATGGAAGCTGATTCTGATTCAAAAGAAATTGTGGTTACACTAGAGCCTAAAAGTGACAGCAATCTTTCTGGGGAAGTAGTTTTTACTCAGGAAAATGGTGAAGTTACTATGGAAGCTACTATCATGGGACTTTCTGAAGGTAAACATGCTATTCATATTCACCAAAAAGCAGATTGTTCTGCGGCAGATGGTACTTCAGCAGGTGGTCACTGGAATCCTACCAATGAGCCTCATGGTAAATGGGGATCTGAAGAGGGATACCACAAAGGTGATATAGGAAATTTTGAAGTAGATGCTTCAGGAAAAGGAACTATTACAGTAACTACAGATGAGTGGTGTATAGGATGTGGTGATGATACTAAAGATATCGTTGGTAAAGCCATTATCGTACACGACGGTGTAGACGATTTTACTTCTCAGCCCTCAGGTGCTGCTGGTACCCGTGTAGGATGTGGAGTTATAGAAATGAAATAATTTGGGGCTAAAAAACCTAAAATTCGAAATAAAAGCAGCTAATTAATTAGCTGCTTTTATTTTTTTATCTATTTTTAAATAAACTAACCCTTAAATTTTATGCAGCAGGATGCCTTAATTGTAGAGCTACAAAAAGGAAATCAAAAAGCGTTTGAGCGTATTTACCAGCTATATTCTGAAAGTACTTACGGTATTATTTTTAGTATTATTGGTGAAAAAGATATCGCCGAAGAGGTTTTACAGGATGTATTTATGAAAATATGGGAAAATGCCAAATCCTATGATTCCAGCAAAGGCCGTTTTTTTACCTGGATCCTTAATATTGCCAGAAATGCTTCAATAGATAAAATTCGTTCTAAAAGTTTTAAAAATAAAAAACAAAACCTCGCTGCAGATAATTTCGTAGATATACTGGAATCAAAAACAAATTTTAGTGCTACCATAGATGCTATAGGATTAAAAAAATATATCGAAGTTCTAAAACCTGTTTGTAAAAAGTTAATCGACCTATTATTTTTCAAAGGTTATACTCAAAAAGAGACCGCTGATGAATTAGAAATGCCACTGGGAACGGTAAAAACCAGAAACAGAGCCTGTATCAATAAATTAAGAGAAATTGTAGGAAACTAATGGCTAAAATAGAAGATTACATATCGTCAGGTATTTTGGAACTTTATGTTTATGGTGCCCTTAGCGAAACAGAGAGTCGTGAGGTTACTAAAATGCTTAAAGAATATCCCGAAGTTGAAAAAGAAGTAGAGGAAATTGAAGACGCACTTCAAAAACTGGCAACCGGCCTTGCACCTTATAACCCTGAAGCTTTATTAGCATCATTAAAATCTAAATTAAAGCCACATCCAGCTGTGAAAGTAATTACGCCGCAAAGTTCTTACCGCACCAAATGGGTCACTTATATTGGATGGGCTGCAAGTATCGTATTACTAATCGGCATGTTCTTTTTATTCCAGCAAAACAGCGCATTAAGACAATCGTTAAGCGAAGCTGAAACAAAAAATAGTATTATAGAACAACAAATTGCAGATATTAGAGAAGATGCTGAAAATGCAAAACAAATTTTAGCAACATTAAGAGATCATAATATTTCGAGAATCCCATTAAAGGGACAAAATGCAGCTCCAGATGCTTATGCTACGGTATATTGGAATGATAATGATAATACCACGTATATTGATGCACTTGGTTTACCAGAACCACCAAGAGGTATGGTATATCAGGTATGGTCTTTAACAATGCAACCACTAACCCCAACAAGTATTGGTTTATTAGACGGTTTTGATGAAGAGGAAACTAAAATATTTACGTTACCAAATGCTAATAAATCTGAAGCTTTTGGTATTACCCTAGAGCCCGAAGGTGGTAGCAAATCTCCAACTATGGAACAGCTTTATGTATTAGGTACCGTAGCAGCTCCTTAATGCATCAAAAAATATATGAAATTAAAAGAAACTGTCTAAAAATATCCAGAGAAGTCATTCTGAATTCATTTCAGAATCTCATCATACAGATTAAATTATATGAGAACCTTAGACAATTCATGGGGGCTATTTTGACTGGAACGAATCGGTTGCATTTAATCTCGATTATCGATTAAAAATGAAAGGCCTGTAAAACAAGCCTTTCACCTAACCAACCAAAAAAATCAAAAACTCAAATCAGAAATTCGACCAAAAAACGATTCAAGTTAAAAGGCTTATTAACCGCCTTTCAATTATATTTACGAAAAGAAGTTTTCTTCGGTTTTAAAAAATTGGAGTCTTAACATTTTTTATAATTTCTACCCTTAAGAAATCCAGTTTTTAAAATCTTTTACGCGTTCCCGGCTCACGATAATCTGAAATTCGTTAAAATTGGTGAGCTTTAATTCCAATCTCGAATTGGTATAGGAAATAATATCTTTAATTGCTTTTAAGTGTACAATACACTTTCTATTAATTCTAAAAAACTGATTGGGATCCAGCTCTTTTTCCAACTGCTCTAAAGAAGTATCCATCAAATATCCCCTACCCTCATTATTTTGAATATAGGTGGCTTTATTTTCAGAATAAAAGCAAACACTATCATCTACCTCTATAATTTTAAGATGCTGTCCCACCTGAATGGTAAATCTGGATTTATAAGTACTGGAAGGGGAAAGCTGAAGCAAATTTCTAAAATCGTCTACATTTAATTTTACCGATTTTGACTGATGGGTTTCTTCAAATTTTTCTATGGCATCATCCAGCTCTTCATCATCAATAGGTTTTAGTAAATAATCTACGCTATTCAATTTAAAAGCCTTTAAAGCATACTCATCATAGGCTGTTGTAAAAATAATGGCGCTTTTTACTTTTACGGTTTCAAAAATTTCGAATGAGAGTCCATCACTAAGCTGAATGTCCAGAAATATAAGATCTGGATGCTCATTTTTAGAAAACCATGCAATACCCTCGGCAACCGAATGTAGCATGATTTCTACCTCTAATCCTTTTTTATTCAGAAGACGGTTTAATCGTCGTGCGGCGGGTTTCTCGTCTTCAATAATTACTATTCTCATGTACAAATTTTATTCCCAGCGTTGTGGATCATGATCCTGGTTCATGTATTCATTGATTTTTCGCTCTTCCCAATCCTTACTAAACATTGGGTTTTTATCGAAAGCTTTTAAATAATCGAAAGCAAGGCCAATCCCCCAACCAAATAGAACCCACAAAAACCAGGGATATTTTAAATCTATGGTGTACCAATTAATACCAAACAATAGCAGATTTACTACGATAAACACCATTAAATGGGTGTAGAAATCCTTCATTTTTTGCACTTTTTTTCGTGCTTCAAGATATTTTTCTTCTGAATTTTTCATGATCGTTGGTGTTAGTCTTCTTTATTGATAATCTCTTTAATTTTACGTTCTTCCCAATCCCTTCCTAAAAACGGACTATAATTGAAAGCAGCAAATCCATGGAATAGCAATCCCAGTCCCCAACCTAGCGCAGGAAAAACCACCCATATAAAATCTGTTGTAAGGTAATTGAAAACCGCCAAAACGGGGATGATAATGCAATAAGAGGTTAAATTTCCATAAAATTCTTTTTCTTTATTTACACGCTCTTTTGCCTGTAAATATCTTTCGTTATCAATAGTTTTCATTTTTTCAGATTTTAGGGGTTTTACATGTTTGGTTTGTTTAGTGAGTAAAGGAAGGCGTACCATAAATTCATCTTCGGTTTTAATAATTTCCATGGTCCTTTTGGTAAGCAGATTATAACGCTCTTTAATATTTACCAGTCCTACCCCACTCCCATTTTTTAAAATTTCTTTAGGTTGTAGATTGTTTTTAACCACCAACATCTTATCGGCTTCGTAAATAGTAATGACTAAAGGAGATTCTGGTGTTATTTTATTATGTTTTACAGTATTTTCTAACAATAACTGTAGGGAAAGTGGTACCACTTTAGCTTCTGGATTTATCAGTTCTTTTGGGAAATTATAAATTATGGAATCTTCAAAACGCATTTTTAAAAGATTCATATACACTTTAGCAAATTTCAGTTCTTCTTCTACCGTTACCAGTTCTTTGCTTTTTTGCTCTAAAACATAGCGATACACTTTAGATAGAGAGCCGGTGAATTTTTGAGCCATCTCAGGATCTTCATCAATTAATGAGCTTAGCACGTTTAAACTATTAAAAAGAAAATGAGGATCAAGCTGATTTTTAAGGGCATCGAATCTTGAAGTTGCTGTTCCCGCAATAATTTTTTGCTCTTTTACCCTTTCTTCCTGCGAGGCTTTAAAAAAATACACTAAATGGAAAAACAGGGAAATACAGGTACTAAACAACAGCGGGAATAAATAGGTACGTAATTCTTCTTTAGAAAAAAATTCAGATACGCTATAAACCGGATCTATTATGGTTAAATGCACCATACGGCATAAAAAATAGGCAACTAAAGTAACCAATATCGACCCGATGGTAGAGAGCAATAATTTACGAACGCCGGTATTTTCCCAGCCAACAAATTTCTCGAATGCCATAGAAAACAACACATTCACTATGGTTAAAATAAAGCTATAAAAAAGGTAAATTCCTATCGTGTTAATACTTTTCATCTCCTTAAGCTCGAAATTATGGGCTGCCGCATCCAAAAGAATAACGAGAACGGAAACTATAAGACCTATTTTTAATATTTTTAAAATCGTTTTCATAAGAATATTATTGCTCTTTAAAAATACTATAATTTCAACTACTCGATAATCGAAATTAGATGTTGTGAGCCCGATAGCCATCGGGATGTCTCATTTTATAAATATATTGTTCAAATTAAATGCTTCAAAACGTACCCTTAGGTATTTCTCTTAATTTTTACAGTTTTCCAGTGCTTTTACGGCCTGCTCTTTTCCCCAGTTTGGATAAAATGGCGTATCGTTTTCAAATTCATCAAATAAAGTGATAGAAGCTTCAATCTCTTTGCAAATTGGTGCGGTATCTTTTCCAAAAAACGTTGCTCCACCCAGATCAAACTGTGCTTTTTCGAATTTAACCCGTGGATTTTTTGGTTCTAGCTTTTCAGCCTTTGCATAAATCTCATTAATTTTCGGCATATATTTTTGTCCGTTGGTCATAGGGTTTTGAGTAATTTTCACCGTATAAATTAACGCTTCAAGCACTAAAAGCTCTGCATTTTCTTCGGTTTTCAATAAGGCCGATTGTAAGGCGGTTTCTGCTTTTTTAAGCTGGTTTTCTAACACTTTTTCATCTTTAGTACCAAAGGCCGCTGTGGTATTTACCAGGCCTAAATAATAATCAGGTATCCAGTTTTCCTGTTCTACAGCAGCAACACGCTCAAAAATAGCGCTTGCTGTTTCAACATTTCCTTTTTCCCAGGCTTGCATTGCTTTTTGCATGGCTTCTTCGTAATTCTGGGCAGATAAGGCTTCAGAAATTGTAAGTAAAAATAAAATAATAACTGTTTTCATCTTTTAATTGATTTATTAGTGGTGTAAAATTGGATAAATAAAGGCTGCTTTTAAATAATAGCTTACCGAGTTGTCGAATTTTAATACCGAATTGTATTTTTTAAAGTTGATCTAACTGATTTCGGTTTTTATTATCACTTATGGTCCAAAAGAATCCTACAAAGAAAAACCTGTCGGCCGTTGGTCGAATCGCTTTTGCGGTATAATTTCCTGACGCATTTGGTGTATTCGAATAATCGTAACCAAACACATTTTTAGTCCCCAATAGGTTTGAAACCGATACGTAAAGAATTTGCTGCTTACTTAACAAATAGGCCCAATTGAAACTAAGATTATGATACGATTTGGTTTTTGCTGCCATAAAATCTGAAGTATTGGGATTGTTATACGGCCTGCCTGAATTAAAATTGTAAGTAAAACCAGCCTGACTGCGTAAAGACTGAATCCAATATTTACTAACAACAGATAAATTATGATTTGCCACAAAATTTGGCGTGACTTTCTCTGGATAGTTTTGATATTTCCTTTCTGAATCGATAAAAGAGTACGAAACCCAATAATCAAGGTTTTTAAAATGTCCGTCCCGCCAAAAAATATCGATTCCCTTGGCGTAACCAGACCCCGCATTGCTAAAATTAGAATTATAAGTAATTTCATTACCCGTATAGGTTAACAGATCCTGATATTCTTTAAAATACGCTTCTGCTCTTAAAGTGGTTGAGGTTTTTGAAAATTGATAATTAAGGATGTAATGTGTTGCTTTTTGCTGAAATAAATCCTGATTAAATTTTAAATAATCTTGTCCCGCTTGTTGTCTGAAATTTCCAAAAGCGGTTGAAATTTGCTGATTTTTATCTATTTTATACGCTAAAGATAAACGCGGGTTCACATAAACTTCTTCCAATAAAGCATCCTGTGTAGCTCTTAATCCTACTTTTGCGGCCAGATTTTGGGTGAAATAAATATCAGTTTCTGTAAATGCTGAAAACAACCCTGAAGTATAATTAGGTGTAAAATTTCCTGCTTCAGATTGATAAGATTGTTCAAAATCGGTATTAAAATATTCAGCTCCAAAATTCAGCTTTATTTTATCGGTAAACCTTTTGCTCAGTTTGGCTTTAACATGAAAGCTATTTTCGGTATCATCAACTAATTGGTCATTCTCTTCAGCATTAATATTGATATCATTTTGGCTATTTCCGTAGCTAATTCCGCCAAATAAATGCCATTTGTTCCCTAAAGAATGCTGGTAAGAAGTATTCACATAAAAATTATTGTTTTTTAAATCTACCGTTTGAGTAGTCCCATTGATAGGCTGTTCTACATTAAATGCAGAATGATCGTAAGCGGTATATACCTTTAATAGTCCGTTTTTAAATTGATTTCTAAAAACTGCTTCCCCGGCAATGGACTGGAAAGGTTTATCGAATTTTACGTTTTGATCGATTAAAGATTGATACGGCCCAAGATTAGCATAACTGGCATTCAAAGTAATCGAGCTTTTTTCCCAGTTTTTAGTTTTACCAATACCTAGTCCCAAACTCATAAAACTAAGTTCGGTATTATCTTCTTCAGCTTCATCCTGAGTATCCATCACCAAAACGCTAGACAATGCATTACCATATTCTGCACTATAACCACCGGTAGAAAAAGACATTCCTTTAAATAAATAAGGTGAAAATCGACCTCTGGAAGGGATATTTCTCACCGAAGCATTATATGGCTGTGCCACTCTTAACCCATCTACAAAAGTTTGGGTTTCGCTGGCATCGCCGCCACGCACAAATAAACGCCCGTCCTCACCCACACTTTGCGTACCCGGCAAAGTTTCTAACGCAGCAATAATGTTCCCAACGCTCCCTGCCGTGGTAACAATATCCAAAGGTTTTAAAACCGAAGCTTCTGAAGTGGTGCCCGCTTCAAAACTACCGGCATTGATGACTACAGCCTCTAAAGCATCAAATTTTTCTACAAGCGTAACTTGTAGATTTTTGAAATTAGTTATTTCGCCTGAAATTTCTTTTGTTTCAAAAGACAGAAACGAAATAACAAGGATGTGCATTCCGGTTTCTTCAGAAGTAAAATTAAAATGACCATTTTCATCTGAAATAGCGCCATCATAAGTTCCCTTTAAATAAATATTGGCTCCGGCTATAGGCTCTTGTTTTTTATTGGTAACTGTACCTGAGATTTCATGCTGCGCGTATGATACCTGCTGAATAAAAAGTAAAGCTAGTAAAGAAAAAAAGTAATTGAAGTTCATTTTTGTTCGATTTTATACTTCAAAAATGCTTTAGGAACTCCTCCTTCTATAAAAAAGAAAACCGAACTGTTATTTTTTAACGACCAATTGAAAAAACAAAACCCGAATCTCAGGATTCGGGTTTTTACAATTTCTTTTTTCTGTCTTTCTTATGTTACTAAATCTTTTTCTGATCGGCTTCAAGGTTTTCTCTATTCGACTTAAACGGCCTAATAATAAGACGTGCTGCACGATCAAAATTAATGTAATTATACACCCAATTACAAAAGGTCACCAGCCTGTTTCTAAAACCAATTAAAAACCAAAGATGTACAAACATCCATATAAACCAGGCAAAAAAGCCACCAAAAGTAGATTTTCCTATATCTACAACGGCTTTATTTCTACCCACCGTAGCCATACTTCCTTTATCAAAATAATTAAATGGCTCTAATTGTTCTCCTTTAAAGATTCGCTTTAAATTTTTTGCTAAATGCCTTCCTTGCTGGATCGCCGGCTGTGCTACCATAGGATGACCTCTTGGATATTCTTCGGTTTTCATTACAGCGATGTCTCCAATGGCAAAAATATTTTCGTAACCATTTACCTGATTAAAAGCATTTACTTCGTAACGATTAGCCTTTTCGATTAACGCTGATGCGTTTAACCCTTTTACCGGTGCCCCGGTTACCCCGGCAGACCATACTAAGGTTTCTGTTTTTAAAGTAAGATCGGTATTGGTGGTTACCAAATGCCCGTCATAACTTTGCACCATTGTATTTAAGTGAATTTTTACTCCTAAGTCTTCTAAAAACTTTTGTGCCTTTTCTGAAGATTTTTCGCTCATTGGCGGCAATACCCGATCTAAACCTTCCAGCAAGTGAATATTCATTTCTGCGGGATTAAGGTCTGGATAATCCTTAGGGACAATATTATTACGTAATTCGGCTATTGCACCGCTAAGCTCTACTCCGGTTGGACCTGCTCCTACCAGCACAAAATTAAGTAAGGCTTTACGCTTTTCGGGATCATTTTCAATTACCGCCTGTTCCAGATTTTCCAGGATAAGACTCCGTATATTCAAGGCCTGCGGGACTGTTTTCATCCACATGGCATTGCTCTCTACAGATTTATTGCCGAAGAAATTTGTTTTAGAACCCGTAGCGATCACCAGATAATCATAAACAATCTCACCAATACTGGTGTGTATAATTTGATTGTCTGCATCTATAGATTCTACTTCTGCATTTCTAAAAAAACAATTTTTTGAATTTCTCGTAATTTTACGAAGGGGGTAAGCTATCGAATCGGGTTCTAAACCTGCGGTTGAAACCTGATATAAGAGAGGTTGGAAAGTGTGATAGTTGTTGCGATCTATTAAGACCATTTGAACGTCTTCTTGTAACAACTTTCTTGCGAGGCCCATTCCGGCAAAACCTCCACCAATGATAACCACCCTGGGTAATTCTGTCCTGGGTATATTCATAACTATTGATTGAGACGCTAATTTACGGCTTATCCCACAAATAGTGGGCGCATTAACTTGAATTTAAAATAATTTGTAACATTTTATATTTTGCAGCTACTTACTAGTAGCTAACCTGTGATTGTGGATAAAGAATTAGAGCACCAGTTTGTTTCCAAATTAGAACGGCACCAGAATATTGCGCATAAAATCTGTAGGTTATATACGCACGATAGGGAGTCGCATAATGATCTATTTCAGGAAATTACCATACAACTTTGGAAAGCCTATCCAAAATTTAGAGGAGATGCCAAGTTTAGTACCTGGATGTACCGGGTAGCTTTAAATACCGCAATTACTTTATACCGCAAGAAAAAAAGAGGAATTAGAACCCAGGATTTCGATACTGTTCATTTTAAAATTAAAGCTGAAGAGTACGACGACGAAACCGAACAGCAATTAGGATTAATGTATAATGCCATAAAAGAATTAAACGATATCGAAAAAGCACTTGTTTTTCTTTATCTGGAAGACAAGAATTACAAAGAAATATCTGAAACTTTAGGGATAAGTGAGGTGAACGCCAGAGTGAAGATGAATAGAATAAAAACCAAACTTAAAAGTGTTTTAAATCCTTAACTATGGATGGATTAGAATTATTAAAAAAGAACTGGAAAAAACAGGAAGCAACACTTCCTAAAGTTTCCTATGACGAGATTTACCAAATGATCTGGAAAAGATCTTCTTCAATCGTTAAGTGGATCTTTATTATTAGTATTTGCGAATTTTCGATTGGCGTATTATTCAATCTCGTTGCCGCAGACGAAGAGTACTGGAATTCTTTAGAACAATTAGACTTAAAGGAAATAACCATGTGGGTTTATGGTATTAACTATTTAATTACGCTCTACTTTATGTTTAGGTTCTATATGAATTACAGACAGATAAACGCTACCAGTTCAGCCAAAAAATTAATGCAGGATATTATAAAAACCCGTAGAACCGTAAAATTTTACATTATGTATGTTTTAGTAGGTACAGCAATCACTGCACTGGCTTATACCTACTTAATAATTTATCATCATATTGAAGATACCAAAGTGAGCGATAGTAGTGCTTATGTTTTTGATGCTTTAGACTGGCTTAAATTTACCGGAATTATCTTTGCTGCTTTAGCCGCGTTTTTAGGGATCTTATGGTTGTTTTATCGTGTAATCTACGGTATCTTATTAAAACGGTTAAAGAGAAACTATATGCAGTTAAAGAATTTAGACTGCGATTAGACACCTATTAATATAATTCTGAATTATAAACGCTGCTTATTCTTCTTTATAAGAATAGCGGCGTTTTTCATTTAGATGCTCTATTTCCTCTAATTCTTCCGTTGGGATTACTTTTAGGAACGAAGAATGCTGCTCGATGGCATATTCAATTTTTCCTACAATATCATCTACACTATCATTTTCATAATCTATTTCCAAAGGCTCTTTAACCTGAAAAGATTGTAAAATTCCGCGTTTTTTAATGCGCAAGCCTTTTTTATCAAAAGAACGTCTAAAACCATCGATAACTATGGGTACAACAATAGGTTTATATTGTTTAATAATATGCGCGGTTCCCTTTCTTATGGGTTTAAAAGGCGTTGTAGTTCCCTGCGGAAACGTAATTACCCAACCATCGTCTAAAGCCACCCCAACATTTTTAGAATCGTCTGGGTTTACTTTTCGTTGCACATCCTGACCTTTAGAGCGCCATGTTCTTTCTACTTTAATGGCGCCGGCATAAGCCATAATTCTTGCCAGTAAACCGGCTTTCATGGTCTCTTTGGCCGCCACATAATAAATATTCATTTTGGGCTGCCAGATATATCCTATATTTTTAATACTATCTACCCTACCGCTAAGGCTGGCGTTAAATACATGAAACATCGCTACGACGTCTGCAAAATAAGTTTGATGGTTAGAAACAAATAACACCCCGGTATCCGGTAGATTTTTAATAATTTCTGATCCTTCTATGCTTAATTCATTAAAACCTCGATAGCGTCTGTGCGTCATTAATCCGAATAAACGAATAAGCCATTTTTTTAAAAATAATATATGTCCAAATGGATTTTTTCTTAATAACCCCATAATTTTCCTGCTCTATTTATCGTCACCAATCCTTTTACTCAAGAATCTTCAATTTCAGCTTAAATTTTTATGAAAACTCGCAAATATAGGTATTCTAATTTTATAATATTTCCCGTAACATGTCTCTAAGCTCCCCTAACATCATTCCTGTTGCTCCCCAAACCACCTGATCGTTTAGTAAAAATGCCGGTACATCGATATTCTTCATATAAGAAGTGCTTAGATTTCTGGTGACAAAATTATTTTCATCTAAAAAATCATCAAGTTTCACTTCTAAGATATCTTCAACCTCAGATTCTTGCGGGATAAGAACGGGGGTTTCTTGCAAAATGCCTACAAAAGGATGCACCCAAAAATTACTGGGCGGAATATACAATTTCGATAATCCACGAATCACTTTTATTTTTTCCTGTGGTATACCAACTTCCTCTTCGGTTTCCCTAAGGGCCGTTTCCTGTAGATCGCGGTCCTCCATTTCTACCCTACCACCTGGAAAACCAATTTGATTAGAATGTACGCCTTTATAGGTTTTACGTAAAATTAACACAAAATAAGTTTGATCGTTCTTAGGATAAAAAACGGCCATAACCCCAGCCTGATTGGTCTTTTTTACAGAAAAATCTATTTTTTTAAGTTCCTTAACCCTAATAGAAGGAGCTAATTTGTTATGCGCAGCCTCGCCAGGAAGTTCTATTTTTTTTAAATTTGAAATTCTATTTTTAAACTCGAAAAAATCCATGTTTAAACGTGTATCTGTAATCGCAATATTGGTTGTTAGTATTTTCGCAAGTTGTGAAGATAAGAAAACTTCAAATGATAATAATTCAGAAAATACTTCAAAAGCAGTTAAAAGTAGTACAAACAATGCGGATTCAGCAAAAACTCAAATAGATTCAGCTAGAATTAAAAAAGAGGAAGCAAAAGCGCTAACCGAAAAAGATACCGCATTTCCTATACCACAGGAAAAATTAATTCCGTTTCTAACCGAATACGGAAAAAGAAATCCTGAAAATAAAGTCCGTATCACTACCAGTTTTGGTGCTTTTGAAGTCACTTTATATCGAAACACGCCATTGCACCGCGCTAATTTTATCATGCTGGTAAAAAATAATTATTTTGATAATACCTACTTTCACCGTGTAGCACCAAATTTTGTAATCCAGGGTGGAAATTCAGACAACGCATCTACCAACGAAAAACGTTATGCTATTGGTAATTATTTAATCCCAAATGAATTAAGTGCGGGGCACACCCATGTACGTGGAGCATTTTCTGCCGCTAAATATGCAGAGCAAAACACCAGTAAAGCTTCCAGTCCGTTTGAATTTTTTGTGGTTTTAAATCCCAATGGAGCGCATCATCTGGACAACGAACATACCGTTTACGGTTACGTTTCTAAAGGCATGGATGTCGTTGATAAAATTTCTAAAGTTAAAACCGGCCAATCGGAATGGCCTATCGATAATATCGAAATGAAAGTAGAACTTATTGATTAAGTTTTTAATTGATCTCATCCCACTTTACTAATTTTAAAAACTTCAGAAAAAACCGGGAAGGTTTGCCTTGGAAACCTTCCCGGTTTTAAGACATTCCCTTATAGGGATCGTGAAATCCCCCTTTAACGAAGCACTATACACCTAAGCTATTAAAAACCCGATGTGCCGATTGGATGGCTCCTTCCATATACCCCGGAAATTCGTTAGCAGTTTCTGTTCCGCAGAAAAAAAGTTTATGATCTAAATAGGAATTTTGAAATATTGGATGCCCGTTATTTTGATGCGGTTGCTGATAGTTGCCCTTTCCATCTCCTATAAATTCATTAACCCAAACTTTATCATTATAGGTTATAAAATCTAGGGCTTTATCTCCTAATAGTTGCTGTAACTGTTCTAAAACCAATTTTTTACGGACTTCAAAAGTATATGAAGCTGCGCCACTATTTAAAAAACCTGTGAACCCAAATTTATCTTTTTCAATATTGGTGTGGTCATACATTTCAGAAACAATTCCAGAATGGCTAAACAACATACCACTATACCCGTCTTCTCGCCAAAATGCATTTTTGTATTCTACCACAAATTTAATCGATCCTTCCATCCATGTCTGTACTCTGGGCAGAATTGTAGTGACTTCTTTGGGTAATTCTGGTGTGAATTTTATTGGCGATATCAGCTTTGGCGGCAAACAAAAAATAAGCTGATTTGTTATATAATTTTGCCCATCTTCGGTTTTAAGGTGTAACTCTTTCCCTAGTTCATTTACTTCTACTAATCTTGAATTTAGCTTGATAGTATCTGAATTTAATTTCCTTGCTAATGCATCGGTTAATTGCTGTGTTCCTCCAGCAATTCGATAGGAAGGAGCTTCAGCTTCAGGTACATAAAATTCTTGTGGCGGCTCAAAAGATTTCGTCTGAAAAAGTGATTTTCCTCTAGAGAACTGTGGATATTTTTCAATATTAAGCTCCTCTAAAAACTGTATTAATCTTGGGTGCATGTTAGAAAACCATGTTGCGCCTAATTCTAAAGGCGTTTCTAAAGTTCCTTTAATTGTTTGTATCCTACCACCTACGCGATCTGATGCTTCTAAAATTAACACTTCCACATTATGTTTGGATAATAAATAACCCAATGTTAAACCGCTTAAACCTGCACCAACAATCACTATTTTATAATTCTGCGCCATTATTCTTAATTTTATTTAGATAACATCCCCTACAGCTGCGTAAAATAATTATAATCTTCAATAACCTGTTTTATAAAAGCCATAGGTTTTTCCTCAAATTTTACTCCTAGCACATTCCCTATTTTTTCTGCCAGGGCAATGATTACATCATGCCTGCCCTTTAATCTGGCATTTCTATAAATTTCCTTGATATCCTGCACATCACTGTCTTTTAACACCGTTACCTGCGAATATTTAGGCACATAACCTTCAGGAATTTCAACAGCCAGTGTATTTGCCAAACTTACTTTTCTTTTTTCAGAAATCACGGTAGTTTTCGCCGCCATGTCCCCCAAGCGTTGTCCTTTACCATTCAGCAAAATAGTAACCACTGCAATATTACCACTCCCAATACTTATATCAATTGTTCGTAACAGCCATCGTATTAAATAATTTGAAAAAGCAGGACGAGACCCGTCTAATTTTACCACTCTAATTTTTAGTGCGGCTTTTCCTGGCGTTTTTCCACCCCAAAATGTTTCGAACAATAAATAATAAAGCAAAAGTGGTAAACCAATGATCACATAAAATACCATTTCGCCAAAACCATCGACATCAAGACCAGCCAGTAAAAGCATAGAAATGATCGAATAAAAGATCATAATAAAAAAATCTATCATAAAAGCTAAAATTCGATCTCCGATAGAGGCCGAATTTTGTTGAATTCCGATATTTTGAGCGGTTTCAATTTGAAAATTATCCATTAAATATGTTTCTTTGAGGATCTAATTTAATCCTGAATATGCGCGAGGCTGCTTTTGTGAAGCAAAATAAAGATAAATGGCTAAAATTTGAAAGTCTCCTGAAAAATAATACAAATATTTCTCCAGACGAACTTTCAGCTTCTTACGTAGAAATTACAGATCATTTAAGCTATGCGAACACTTTTTATCGCGGCAGTAACACGGCTAAATACCTAAACGACTTAGCATCACATGCGCATCGAAAAATCTACAGAAACAAAAAAGAGTCGAAAAATAAATTCGTTTTATTTTACACTAAAGAGTTTCCACTGTTTTTTTATCAATATCAAAAACAATTACTATTCAGTTTTATTGTCTTTGTTTTATTTGCGATTATTGGAGCTTACTCGGCCGCAAATGACGATAGTTTTGTAAGAGCTGTTCTTGGTGATGCCTATGTAAATTCAACCTTAAATAATATTGAAAACGATGATCCTATGGCGGTTTATAAACAGGCATCAGAAACCGATATGTTTTTAGGGATTACCATTAATAATGTTCGGGTGGGCTTAATGGCCTTTACATTTGGGGTACTGGCAGGTTTGGGAACGCTTATTGTAATTATGCAAAATGCGATTATGCTGGGCTCATTTCAGTATTTCTTTTACGACAAAGGATTATTATGGGAATCGGCACGAACCATTTGGATTCATGGTACCATAGAAATTTCGGTGATTATTATTGCAGCTTGTGCTGGCCTTGTTGTGGGACGCAGTATTTTATTCCCTAAAACCTATAGCAGACTACAATCGTTTGTCACCGGAATTAAAGACGGACTAAAAATCGTGATTTCTACCGTTCCTTTTTTTATTATTGCAGGTTTTTTAGAAGGATTTGTAACCAGACATACTGAAATGCCAGATGTACTGGCTATTTTAATAATAAGTTTATCATTAATGCTAATCGTGTGGTACTATGTTCTCTTACCACATCGTTTACATAAAAAAATTGTTGATGGAAAATAATATTTTCAGGTTTAGAAAAACCCGTGATTTTGGGGAATTAATAAGTGATACCTTTAAGTTTTTACGCGAAAATGGCAAAAGCTTTCTACGTATCAATTTTAAAATTTGCGCTCCTTTTTTAATTGCGCTAATTTTAACCAATGCCTATTATACCTATGCAACATTAGGCCTGGGATTTGAAAGTTATTCTAACTTCACTGGTTTTTTAATCCCTGCCTTAATAAATTTAATTGCTATTGTGATCTATATTACGGCGCTTTATCTAAGTGTTTTTAATTACATAAAATCGTATGTCGCCAATAATGGTGTAGTAAGCGAAGATGATGTTAAAAACGGACTTAAAAGCGACCTGGGAAATGGTATTGCGATCAATATAATTTCTGGTATTTTAATTTTTACCGGTCTTATGTTTATATTAATTCCCGGTATCTATCTTGGTGTAGTGCTCACCTTAGCTTTACCTGTTTTGGTTTTTGAACAAAAAGGAATTAGTGATACCATTTCATCCTGCTTTCAGTTAATTAAAGACAACTGGTGGTTTACCTTTGGTGTACTTATCGTTTTTGGGATCATCATGTATATTATCAATATTGTTTTCCAGATGCCAATGATCATTTATATGATTGTTGAGATGATTTCTGGGATAGATGCCGGTGTAGAATCTATGGCACAAAGTATACAAAGTAAAGATCCAGTATTAATGATCTTAACCATCTTGGCTTCTATCGCCCAGTATTTACTTTATATTATTACACCAATTTTTATAAGTCTTATCTACTTTAATTTACACGAAGAAAAAAACTTTACGGGTACTTTTGAAAGTATTGATAAGTTGGGTGAAGATCGAGTATGAGAGTAATACTATATTTTCTTTTAATCCTGAATTTTAATTTTGCGTTAGCGCAGCAGGAAACTATTGCCAAATCTGAAGTTGATGAGCGTGCTGAATTGCCTTCTAAAACTGAAGAAAATTTAGTGGAACAACAACCTGAAGTTAAATACGATAAAGCAGATCATCTTACCCCTGTTGTATTTAAGACTTCAAAAATTGAAAAACTTAAAAAAGACCAGGATTTTAATTATCTAAAAGAAGAACAACAAAAAACCTGGTGGCAAGAGTTTAAAGAGTGGATGAATCAGAAATACCAGCGATTTATACGCTGGTTATTTGGTGATTATGATGCCGGTAGTTTTTTTGGCTTTATCATCCAGTTACTGCCCTATCTTCTTCTAATTGGTCTTATTTGTTTAATAATCTGGCTATTTACCAGAATGAATCCCGGTAAAAATATACTTCAGCAACCACAAACGGCTACCGTACATTTAGATGATGAAGAAGAAATTATCCAGAATGCCGATATCCCGGCATTAATAAAAACAGCAATCGAAAATGGCCAATATCGAATGGCCGTACGTTATTATTACCTACAGGCATTAAAAGAACTCGATATTAAAAATTTTATCGACTTTGAAACGCAAAAAACCAACAATGATTATATTTCAGAAATTAATAATGCGCAATTAAACAATCTTTTTAAGAAGGTTACCCGCATTTACAATTTCATCTGGTATGGCGATTTTCAGGTCTCAAAGGAAGATTTTTCATTGGCCGAAAAAGGTTTTTCAGCATTAAACATAAGCATTAAAAACACCAAAAATGAGTAGATTTTATAAAATTTCGCTTGGTGTTTTAATCTTCTTGGTAGCTTTTCTAGCCTATTTAGAAGCCATAGAGCCAACACCTATAAACTGGTATCCCAGTTATGCAAAACAGGATAAAATTCCACTTGGCACCTATGTATTTTACGAAAACTGGAAAGAAAGTAATCCAGAATATTTTGAGGAAATTAATATCCCCCCTTTCGAATTTTTAAGTGACAGCACTAAAATTAAAAACGGATCTTATTTCTTCCTGAATAATTATGTGAGTTTTGATGAAGATGAACTGAACAAATTACTCGCCTGGGTAGAAAAGGGAAATACCGCTTTTATCGCTTCAGACGTTTTTGGAGAACCATTTTTAGATACCCTCAAACTAGAAACCAAACCCTACAATAAAAAGATCCAGAATAAGGTGACATTTATTCCTGAAACCGAATTGGAGCTGGTAAACCCAAATTTCGATCAGGAAGGGCCTTTTGAAGTTCCGCATGAATTTAGCTCTATTTATTTCAGCAAAATAGATACGTTAAAAACGACGGTTTTAGGCACCGTAAAATACGATGATGATACCTTAAGCGAGCCCCAAATTAATTTTATTGAAACCGAATTTGGTGACGGAAAAATCTTTATGCACAGCACACCCGAGGCTTTTGGTAATTATTTTATGCTGAAAAAAAACAATTTTCAATATGCCCAAAATATTTTAGCGTACATCGACCAAAATCAACCTATCTATTGGGATAATTATTATAAAACCGGGAAAGGACAACCTACAAGCCTGCTGTATGTTATCATGCAAAATAAAGCTTTAAAATCGGCGTATTACTTAATGATCCTGGCCTCTTTGTTATTTATTATTTTTGAAGGAAAACGAAAACAACGGGCAATTCCCGTAGTAAAACCGCTAAAAAATCAGTCATACGAATACACGCAAACTATTGCCGATCTTTATCTGGAACAAAAAAAGGTCGACGAATTGACCCAAAAAAGAATTCAGCATTTTAAAGAATATATTCGTACCGAGATGAAACTTGATCCTGATAAAAAGCAAGATCAATTTTATATCATATTGGCCGATAAAACCGGGAATAGCATCGAATTTGTAGAAGAACTATTTAAAAATATCGAAGTGGTAAGCCATAAAAAAGCGACCGCTCAGGATTTTGAAAATATAAGCAAAGGCATTTATAAATTTAAATATGCCAATGCGCCAAAAGAAAAAATATAGCCCGATTTTCGATAAAATGGGCTTAAAATATTAATTAAAGTAAACGATCTAAGGACAGGCCACTAAGGTAATTACTGAAATATTATTTTTCATTTCGAGGCCAGCCTCACAGCATTTAATCTCGGTTATCGAGTAAAACTAAACCAATGGAAGAACAACACATACACCCCGAAAACGACGAAAATAAAGAGCTTAATTTTGATGTCCGCATTCCGCTGGAAGAATTAAAAACATCAGTAGAAGATTTAAAATCTCAACTTTCTAAGATTATCGTTGGGCAAACCGACTTTGTAGAATTATTGATTGTGGGTTTACTTTCTAATGGCCATGTGCTTATCGAAGGTGTTCCCGGTGTGGCAAAAACCGTAACCGCCAAGCTGTTTGCAAAATGCCTGCAAACCGATTTTAGCAGGATTCAGTTTACGCCAGATCTTATGCCCAGTGATGTTTTGGGAACTTCGGTTTTAAACATGAAAACCTCAGACTTTGAGTTTAAACCAGGGCCTGTATTCTCGAATATCGTCCTAATCGACGAGATTAACCGTGCACCGGCAAAAACCCAGGCCGCACTTTTTGAGGTCATGGAAGAACGCCAGGTAACCATCGATGGAAAGCGACACCAGTTACAGGATCCTTTTATGGTTTTAGCCACTCAAAATCCCGTGGAACAAGAAGGAACTTATGCCTTACCTGAAGCACAGTTAGACCGTTTTTTATTTAAAATTGAAGTCGATTATCCAAAACTGGAAGAGGAAATTGATATTCTTAAAGGTCATAATGAAAGAAAAGGCGCTAAACCTGAAGCCAACATCGTCCCTATTCTTTCTCCTGAAAAATTAAAAGAATTAAAAACCCAGATCTTCGATATTAAAATTGAAGAAAAACTGTTGCATTATATTGCCGAACTGGTAAGTAAAACCCGCCAGCATGCGCATCTTTATTTAGGAGCTTCACCAAGAGCATCCATTGCAATTATGAACGCCGCTAAAGCTTTTGCAGCAATCGATGGCCGTGATTTTGTAATTCCAGAGGATATTAAAAAATCGCTAAATCCGGTTTTGGGGCACCGAATTATCCTTTCTCCAGACCGAGAGATGGAAGGCATGAAAACTCGTGACGTTATTCAAATGATTAGTCAATCTGTAGAAATCCCACGATAGTGATTAAATTTCTTAAATCTTTATATTTAACCAGGCGTTTTTTTTACGTTATCGCCGCAATTGCGCTGCTTTTTCTAATCTCGTTTTGGATCCCGATGATTTATCCTATCCTATGGGTGATATTAGTGATTTTAAGCATCGTTTTAGTGATCGATATTATTGCGCTTTATCAAAGTAAAGGTTTAACTGCTCAACGAATTTTACCTGAAAAGTTCAGTAATTCAGATCTCAATTCGGTTAAAATTCAGATTAAAAATGCTTATTCTTTTAAAGTTTTTGCTGAAGTTATCGACGAGCTTCCCATTCAGTTTCAAAAAAGGGATTTTTTATATACCGCGGAAGTAGCTCCTGCCAAAAATATTGAATTTGAATATGAAGTTATCCCCTTACAGCGTGGTGAATACAAATTCGGAAAACTGAATATCTACGCACAAAGTATCCTGAAATTAGCTAAAATCAGGAAGGTTTTTGATGCTGAACAAACGGTAAAAGTTTATCCTTCGTTTATCCAGATGAAAAAACTGGATTTTCTAGCCATTGATAACCGAATTTCACAAGCCGGACTCAAGAAAATACGCCGACTTGGCCATACCATGGAATTTGAGCAGATTAAAGAGTATGTAACCGGTGACGATGTGCGAACCATTAACTGGAAAGCTACGGCCAAACATCGAAACCTGATGGTGAATCAGTTTCAGGATGAAAAAGCACAGCCGGTATATTCAGTAATCGATACGGGCCGAGTGATGAAAATGCCTTTTGAAGGTCTTAGTTTACTGGATTACGCCATAAATAGTAGTCTGGCTTTTTCGAATATCGCCCTACGAAAGAAAGACAAGACCGGAATGATAAGTTTTTCTGCGAAAATCGAAAAAATCCTAAAAGATTCCTCTAGGATGAGTCAGTTACAACGCATCATGGAGAGCCTGTATAACATCAATACCGATTTTAAAGAATCTGATTTTGGTAGTTTGTATGCCGGTATTAACCGGTTTATTACGCATCGCAGTTTATTGATGTTATATACCAACTTTGAGCATCCATCGGCTTTAGAACGACAACTTCCCTATTTAAAAGCCATAAATAAACGCCATGTCTTGGTGGTAATCTTTTTTGAAAATACTGAAATTACCAGACTCTTACAGTCTCGACCTGAAAATCTGAGTGAAAGTGCACACCAGGGGATTGCTGAAGAATTTAACCAGAATAAAGTGAAAATGGCTAAAGAATTACAGCGACATGGTATCCAAACCGTGCTTACCAAACCTAAAGATCTAAGTATAAATGCCATTAATAAATACCTTGAAATTAAAGCCCGTGGCTTGATATAGGTATTTATAGCATATTGGATTGTTGGTATCTCTATATTGATTATCTGTAATTTGTAATAATTCGTTGTTTTCGTCATTCCAGTCCCGATAGCTAGCTATCGTGGAGACCGGACGGGCATGTTTAGGGTGACCATACCTCATTATCATCTATTGCGGACATTCAATATTTATAAAATTAAAATAGATTTCCCAATTCGTTCCTCCACCCAAATAACAATCCAGATTATTTTAAACTATTAACTCAAAACTAATCCTAAAACAATTCGGCGGTAAAATTCTACAATTCGGTAAACTGTTTCCTTTAAAGCTATAGTTCTTTCCTACTTTTAAAGTATTCAAATAACTAAAACCAATTAAATATGAGAACTTTAGCTGTTATTTTTGCCTTTTTTATTTCAGGATTTGTTGCTAACGCACAAAAAACTACAAAAGATGCTACCGGAACAATTTCTATAGCACTAGAAAATATAACCAGTGATAATGGAAAGATTGTTTACGGAATTTATACTGAAGATAGCTTTATGAAAAAACCAGTTTTTTCTAAAACTGCTAAAATAAAAGATGGAAAATCTGTAGTAACTTTTACTGATATCCCAACGGGAGAATATGCGGTAATTTGCTATCATGATAAAAACGATAACGACAAAATGGATTTTGAAACCAATGGTATGCCACAGGAAGATTATGGGATTTCCAATAATAAATTAAATCCTTTTGGACCACCGGTATGGAATGATGGTAAATTTAGTTTTGATGGTAGCGAGAAACTGGTTACTATTCGATTGTAACAACTAAGAATTCAACTTTTAAACCCGCATTTAGTAAACTAATTGCGGGTTTAAAGTATAGACAAACTTTAGTTTTTATTCGTTTTCAATAGAAAAAACTAATATATTTGTATTTCGTTTTAAGATGAAATTATTTCATTTTTTATTTTGAGAAATCCCGATCCCGATAGTTATCAGGACGTGATCGTAACATTTAATCTCGATTAGCGAGTAAATATCGACATAGATTATGACTATAACCCAATTACATTATGTTTTGGCTGTTGCAGAGCATAAAAACTTTACAAGAGCTGCACAAAAAGTATTTGTTACGCAACCTACTTTAAGTATGCAAATACAAAAGCTTGAGGAAGAGCTAGACGTTCTTATTTTCGATCGTAGTAAAAAGCCCATTGAGCTTACTGAAACCGGAAAGAAAATTGTTACTCAGGCTAGAAATATTGTAAATGAAAGCGATCGTATTCAGGATATCGTAGATCAACAAAAAGGCTTTATTGGTGGTGCTTTTCGTTTAGGTATTATCCCTACGATAATGCCCACATTACTACCTATGTTTATCAATAATTTCATTAAAAAATACCCAAAAGTAAAACTTCAAATCGAAGAATTACATACTGAAGCAATTATTGAAAAACTAAAAGAAGGGCATCTAGATGCCGCAATCGCTGCAACACCTTTAAATATTGAGGGCATAAAAGAAAACGTATTGTATTACGAACCTTTTGTTGGTTATATCCCACCAAGCCATCGTTTACACAGCGAATACAAAATAGATGTAAAAGATCTGGATATTGATGATATCTTATTACTACAGGATGGGCATTGTTTTAAAGATGGGATCATCAATCTATGTAAAACGGTAAAATCTAGCGAAGACGAACATTTTAGACTACAAAGTGGTAGTTTTGAAACCCTCATTAAACTTTCTAACGAAGGTTTGGGAATGACGTTGTTACCATATCTTCATACTTTAGATCTTTCAGAAAAGGATAAGAATAATTTAAAAATGTTTAAAGATCCTGTACCGGCAAGAGAAGTTAGTTTAATCTATAATCGTAGCGAATTAAAAATGCAGATCATCGATGCCATGCGTAAAGTAATAGCATCTGTAGTAAAAGGGGCGATAACTTTCCAAAATGTAGAAATTATAAGTCCTACCCAGCATAAAAATAAAAAAGAACTACACTATTAAATAGTGATATTTATTCAAAGAAAAAGCGGCTTATAGCCGCTTTTTAAATTTCTTATCATGTTAAGGATTTAAATAAATTAAGCATTGATTTAGTTCCGGATTCTGTTTGGTAAGTGCTTCGACCCAAATCTTAAGTTCCTCGATTTCATGAGGTAATAATCTAGAGATCGCTTTTTTAACTTCCTTACAGAATAATGTTGCATCAAAACTAACCTTATCTAGGATAGTTTTGGTGTATTCAAACATCGCTCTCGCCATAATTTGATACTTATTTAATTATTAGTTAGGTGAATTTAAAAAATGTAAAATTTCTCTATAGGCTGCGATTTAATCCATCTAAATATAGAAAATTTTCACATTTAAACCACATCTAAACAAATCTTTAACATTTTAAAACCGGTTATCGCCGCTTAAGATATCCCCTATTCCACCTAAAATACTTCCTTCCCCTTTATCTTTTCCTCCCGCTTGCGGTGCTGCCTGTAATACCCTGTTGGCTAATCGGCTAAATGGTAAAGATTGCACATAAACCACGCCCGGCCCGGTTAAAGTAGCAAAGAAAAGTCCTTCCCCACCAAAAAAGGTATTTCGAATTCCGCCAATAAATTCGATATCATAATTAACAGTTTGTGTGAATCCAATAATACAGCCGGTATCTACTTTTAACGTTTCTCCCATCGCCAGTTCTTTTCTGGCCATGGTTCCTCCGGCATGTACAAAAGCCATCCCATCACCTTCTAACTTTTGCATTATAAAACCTTCTCCTCCAAAAAATCCACGTCCCAGTTTTCGGCTAAATTCAATTCCTATAGAAACTCCTTTGGCTGCGCATAAAAATGCATCTTTCTGGCAAATAAACTTTCCGCCAAACTGCGTAAGATCAACAGGAATTATTTTTCCTGGATATGGTGAAGCAAAACTAATTTTCTTTTTACCCTGTCCCATATTAGAGAAGATGGTCATAAAAAGACTTTCTCCGGTAAGTAAACGTTTACCAGCTCCTAAAACCTTGCCTAAAAAACCTTCATTTTGCTTACTTCCATCACCAAAAATAGTATCCATTTTAATACCATTATCCATCATCATAAAATTGCCAGCTTCGGCAATAGCAGCTTCCTGTGGATCGAGCTCTAACTCGACATACTGCATTTCTTCTCCAAAAATTTCGTAATCTATCTCGTGTGAATTCATAAGTTCAGTTTTAATGATTTTATGTATTAGAAGTAGAAATCTTTAAATTGTTACAGGCTTTATAAGTTTATTTCTTTGTTTTTACTTTCACGGTCCATTCAAATTCGAATGTGGAAACCTCTACCCCATCTTCGTTCGTGCCTATAGATTTCATCCAAAAAGTTTGGCCTTCCCCGGTTTCTAAAGTTGCAGCAATGGCTTTATCAATTAAAGCCCCGTCTACACATTTAAACAGGATTTTACCCGTTGCTTTTTTGGTGAAAATCGATTTATTTTGAGCCACTAACATCGATATTGGTTGTTTTTGTGATTGAATTTTTGAAATCACCAAAGCTCCGGTACTCAGTTCAGCTGCCATAGCCTGCACCGCAAAATACATGCTTTTAAATGGATTTTGATTAATCCATTTATGCTTTACTCCCACACTACAATCTGTTTTAGAAATAGCTTTAACCCTTACACCACATAGCCATGCACTTGGTAATTTGAGCATTAAAAATTGATTGAGCTTCTTTGCACTTATTCCCATTGTTTCAATTATTTCCTTTAAAGGTATTTATTTTATTTCAAATCTCGTAGGAATCACTAAATCTTAATTAAATGTTAAATTTAAGTACTATGTTTTGCAAAATACCTTCTTTTAACCATATATTTGCATTAGAAATTAACTGGTATAGTAATTTCTAAATTTAATTAGTTAAAGATTATAGTATTTTATCAATCAAAAATCATCCTTCATCAGGATGTTAAATCCGGACTTAAAAACATCAAAAACCATCATTTTAAGTCCGGTTTCTTAAAAGAAAAAGCAATGGAATCATCAGCAATCAAACAACAAGACCAAACCTTAGCCACCATCATCCATCTTTCGGTCTTTTCTAAACTATTTATTCCTGCCGGAAATTTTATCTTCCCGGTAATCATCTGGTTGGTAAGTAAGGAAAAAGAATTTGTAAACCATCACGGCCGTAATGCCGTCAATTTTCAGCTAAGCTTATTACTCTATTATCTAATCATTGCCTGTTTGCTCATTGCTACTACTATTATTTTGGGTGCCAGAATTCCTAATGAGTTTTTTGAATACGATCAATATTCCATAAAAATTTATCCTGGCGACGAAGATAATTTTCTACAGTTTCTAGTCATTTTTTTTACTGGAGCAATATTTCTGCTTGGGCTTATCGTTTTTGAGCTCTATGCAGTTATCAGTGCTGCAAAAAATGCGAGTGAAGGAAAGGAATTTAAATTCCCTTTATGCATCAATTTTATTAAGGAAGAGACCGCTGAAAACGAGCCAATTCAATAAATTCATCATGAAAAAACTACTAAACATCAGCTTCATATTCATCCTTTTAATCAACATTTCCTGTGTAAAAATTAAAAATGAAATCGCCGATACAAAAATTTATGATCTTGACGGTAACTGGGAGTTATACGACGGAAACAGTGATATAAAAAGAATTTCTTTTAAAGAGAATAAGGTAATTCTTAAAACTAAACATGAAACTATACAGGGAAAATTAGGGATCTATAAAGAAAGTACCTCTACTACAGATTTATATGTTTTCACCAACATGGTTACCAAAAAATTTCCCGCTATCGAATATTATGATCACGAAGAAAAAATCAGGTTACCCATTCTCTACGAAACTATAGACGAAGAGGCTTTTATTACTCTAAATGACGACGTATATCAAAAAGTAAACTAATTATCAATGAATCCATCAATCAAAATATCACAAATTGTCATCGCCATTTTAGTTGCGTTTCAATCCCAATTTGGTATTGCGCAACAAAATGAAAAGGTGGAAATTATGCTTGTAGGTTTTGCTCATCTTAACCAAATGCAAAACGGTACAGAGGCTGCAAGCATGTTCTCCCCTAAAAAGCAACAAGAGCTTGAAAAAATAACTGCTAAAATCGCACAATTTAAGCCTGATGCTATCATGGTTGAATTAACTCGTCACGAAAAAAAGACAACAGATAGTCTTTATAAGCTTTATCAAAATAACCAGCTTGATCTAAAAGATTTTGAAAACGGTGCCAGTGAAACTTATCAGGTAGGTTTTAGGCTGGCGAATAAACTGAATTTAGATCATGTCTATGGGATTGATTTTAAAAGTGCTACCTCTCAGAGGTTATTAAAAGAGGGCGATCATTTTGAATATTTTCAGGAGCAGTTAAAAAAACTGCAACAAATCGCAAGACCGCTGGGAAAACAAGTGGTGGAAAATTCGTTATCCCTTTACGATTTCACTAAAAAGATCAATGAGCCAGAAATGCTAGATCTCTCTTATCGAGCCATTTTTAATTTTCCGGCTTATGTTCAAAACGGCGATTTTGACAAGGAAGGAATTAATTACAGGGATTTAAATTCCGAAGAAAAGAAATATGCGGGTGCCGAATATATTAGTCTTTTTTTCGATCGAAATATTAAAATTTATTCAAACATTTTAAATACACAATTAAAAACAGGAAGCAAGAGAATTTATGTAATGATGGGACAGGCTCATATTGGGATCTTAAAAAATCTTTTAAAAGATAATCCCAATTATAAAATTGTAGATGCCCTTGCTTATTTAGATTAGTCATCCAATTTATCAAACATAATCATCAATCAAAAAATGAACATTTTAACAACATTCAAAACCAAGCGCTATGAAGATAGAAAACACCAAAGCACAAATGCGTAAAGGTGTACTGGAGTATTGTATACTTTCGGTTTTAAGAGATGAAGATGCTTACGTAGCTGAAATCTTAGACACCCTTAAAGATGCCAAATTACTGGTGGTTGAAGGAACGATATATCCTTTATTAACCCGACTTAAAAATGCCGGACTCCTCTCCTACCGATGGGAAGAGTCTACCAGCGGCCCACCAAGAAAATATTATGGATTAACCGATACCGGCAGATTGTTCTTAACCGAACTTTCCTCGACCTGGGAGGAGCTGCAAACCGCAGTAAACATTGTAACTACTCAAAAAAAGAAAAATCATGAATAAGACTATAAATATAAATCTTGCAGGCATGTTCTTTCATATAGACGAGGATGCCTATACTAAATTGCAGCATTATCTGGATGCCATAAAACGGTCCTTTACCGATAAACAGGGGCGAGACGAAATTATTTTGGATATCGAGGCACGTATTGCCGAGCTTTTTGCTGAAAAAAGAGCCGATAAAAGTCAGGTAATTAGCATGAAAGATGTGGATGAAGTCATCGCCATCATGGGACAACCTGAAGATTATATGGTAGATGAAGACATCTTTGAGGACGAGCCTGAAACCACTTCGGCTAAAACTAAAAAATCATCGAATAAACGTCTTTATCGTGATACCGAAAATTCTTATGTTGGTGGTGTAAGTAGTGGTTTAGGTCATTATTTAGAAATCGATGCTATATGGGTTAGGTTACTATGGGTAGTATTAACGCTGGCTTCAAGTGGGATCTTTTTGTTGATCTATATCGCTTTCTGGATTTTTACCCCAGAGGCGAAAACTACTGCTGAAAAACTATCCATGCGAGGGGAAGAAGTGACCATCTCGAATATCGAAAAAAAAATAAGGGAAGGATTTGATAATGTTTCAGAAAAAGTAAAAAATGTAGATTATCAAAAATATGGTAATCGCGCCAAAGCCGGTGCAGGATCTGCAGCTTCAGCATTTGCCCGAATCATCAATATATTTTTAAAAATCATTGTGGCCTTTGTTGGTATCGTTATTTTACTAACTGCGGGTTCTGGTTTAATCGCTTTATTTATTAGCCTTTTTACGTTTGGAACTTTTGGAGTTATTGATGCTCCATGGAATGATTATTTAATGATGCATATCTCTGGAACCTCTGTTTGGATTGGAGCTATATTTTCATTTTTTGCCGTGGGAGTACCATTATTCTTCCTTTTTATACTCGGATTAAAAATACTTGTTAAAAACTTAAAATCGATAGGTGTAACAGCTAAACTGGTTTTATTAGGCTTATGGATCCTGTCGGTTATAGGATTAGCTGTAATTGGTATAAAAGAAGCGACCAGTCGTGCATTCGATGAGGAAATTATGGAAACCTATAGCATTCCTATTAAAAAACAGGATACGTTGCATATAGAAATGAGAAATAACGGTATTTATTCGCCATACGTTTCCAGACATTATAATATGAAATTGAAATATGATGAAAATGAAAACAAAGTATTATACAATGAAGATATAGGATTAATCATACGTTCCACTCCAGATTCTGTTGCAAGATTAGAAATTATCAAATCTGCAGAAGGAAAAAGTGTATTAGATGCTAAAAAGAGAGCAGAAAATATAGATTATAAGTTCAAAATGGAAGGGAATACGCTTTATTTAGATTCTTACTTTCTAATACGGGAAGAGCTGTTAGCCAGAGATCAGGAAATCGATATGACACTATGGTTACCCGAAGGAAGTTTCTTTATTCCTAACGAAAATACATCCTATTTTCATCGAAATAGTTACTCATCTTATGACATTTTGCAAAATGGACAAGAAGGTTATCTTCTAAAAGTCGAAGAAAACCATGCCGTTTGTCTGGACTGTCCAGTCGAAGTGATCGAAGAAGATGAAGATGTTTTTGATTCAGAAGAAAGAATTTTTAAAACTGCAGAAGAAGAAGAAAGGTATTTAAGAAATCAGGCAAGAAAACTTGAGCAGGATACCATCGGCACAGATGAACCAACTGACGCATCGGACGATTTTGATGCGCCGGTTTCTAAGACCAAAAACGGTGTTTAAATAACAATTAACTAAGCTCAACCACCAATCAAAACCAACCAATCATGATTAGTCTTTTAAATGTAATCATCAGTTTTCTTATGCTCGTGCTTTCTCCACAATTGGAGATTGCACGACAAAAAGAAAAAATCATTGACATTTCCAATAAAATAGAATGTAATTATCAGGAAAGTGAGTTTTTAAACAAAATATAGATGACCCTAGGCCTCTCTTTATGAGGTTTTATTTTTTTCAGCTTATTATTTCGTATTTTAGATTCCAATACATTCAATTTTATGGCGTTCTTTTTGATATTACTAAATTGAATCAAATTAAGAATTATGAAAAAAAGTATTAGTCTTTTACTACTTTTCGTTGCCTTTGTTGCACAGGCACAGGTAGTAGGAAACCGAAATGTAATTAACAAAAAAAGGAATCTTGATAATTTTACTGAAATTAATATCACAGGAGATTTTGAAGTAAGCTTAACCCGGGGAAATTCTGCTTTTGCTGAAGTTGAAGCTGACGAAAATCTACACGATCTAATTCGTACCGATGTGGTAGACGGAGTCTTATTCATCAAAGCTGCTAAAGAGATTAAACGCTCTAAAAGACAGGAAATAAAAATTGAATTTCCCGAGACCATTACAAAAATAAGGGTTGAGGGAAATGCCGAATTAGATGCATCAGAAGGTCTTAATTTATCTGATCTTGAGATTGATACATTTGGGAAGTCCAAATTATTTTTGACACTCAATGTATCCAATTTCAAACTTCATAATAACGAAGATGCCAAAATTGAACTTAACCTTAAAGCGGAAAATGCGTACTTTCAGCTAAATGGAAGTGCTAAAATTAAAGCGCTGGTTAACGCTCCTGTTTTTAAGCTTGATAGTTATGAACGTGCTGATGCTGAAATTGAAGGAACCGTAGAGGATTTTGAATTAAGAACAGAGCATTCCAGCAATTTTAAAGGTAAAAACCTACTTACAACCAATGCAAAACTTACTGCTGAAGGCCGTTCTAAAAACGAAATTTCTGTTACCGAAAATCTTAGCATCATTGCTGAAGATCGTAGCGAAACCACCATTTTTAATACACCAAAAATAGAATTGGAAAAATTTACCGGTGAGGCCATATTAAAGAAAGCTGAATTTTAAAATTCACTTCGAAAACTTATTAACTAACTAGAAAGGCCGGATAAAAAATCCGGCCTTTCTGATAGTTATGAGTAAGCTACTACACTTCTTAGGCAGTAACTTCTTTTTCCTCTTCTTCACTGGTTTCGATCTCCGCTAAATAACGTTCAGCATCCATCGCAGCCATACAACCTGTTCCCGCAGCAGTAATAGCCTGACGATATTCTTTATCCTGAACATCTCCTGAAGCAAATACCCCTGGAATATTGGTCTTTGTAGATTTACCTTTAGTTATTAAATAACCTGTTTCGTCCATATCTAAATGACCTTTAAAAATATCGGTATTTGGTTTATGCCCAATAGCAATAAACAATCCGGTAATCGCGATTTCTTCTTTTTCTCCCGTTTTGTTATTTACCATACGTAATCCATCTACTACCTGATCACCAATCACTTCATCAACCTCAGTATTGTATCTTACTTCAAGATTCTTGGTGTTATTTACACGGTGCTGCATGGCTTTAGATGCTCTCATTTCATCTTTTCTAACCAACATTGTCACTTTGTTACAAATGTTCGCCAGATATGTAGCTTCTTCAGCAGCAGTATCACCACCACCAACAATCGCTACATCCTGATTTTTGTAGAAAAATCCGTCACAAACCGCACAGGCTGAAACTCCGCCTCCTCTTAATTTTTGTTCACTCGGCAATCCTAAATATTTCGCTGTAGCACCGGTAGAAATAATTACGGTTTCGGCTTCAATCCATTTTGCATTATCCACACAAACTCTATGGATGCCACCAACTTCTTTGCTAAATTCAACCTCGGTAACCATTCCCATACGAACTTCAGTACCAAAACGTTCCGCTTGTTTTTGTAGATCCATCATCATCGCCGGGCCATCGATCCCTTCAGGGTATCCTGGGAAATTATCAACTTCAGTAGTTGTAGTTAACTGCCCGCCAGGCTCCATTCCGGTATACATAATAGGTTTTAAATCTGCTCTGGAAGCATAAATAGCCGCAGTATAACCTGCAGGACCAGATCCTATAATCAAACACTTAATTTTTTCGATAGTCTCGCTCATATATTCTTTAAATCTTATTCTTTAATTTAGATTGTAAAAGTAGTAACTTCAATTAAAAACTTACAGTAAATCGTATATAGATTTACTATATGCCAATAGTTGCAGCATATTAGCCTGTAACTGACAAAGAATTACTTATAGCATTTCTACAAATTTAAAACAATAAATTTACCTTTGCCAATAATGGAATTTAGCCTGTTTAACATACTCGATATTCTTGGTACAGCAGCTTTTGCTATCTCTGGCGCATTATCTGCGATGAACCGTAGGCTAGACCTTTTTGGTATTTTTATCATTGCATTTGTGACCGCCATTGGCGGTGGTACTTTACGTGATGTTTTAATTGGCAGCACCCCGGTTACCTGGATGGAAAATACGCTTTATATTTATTTGATTAGCCTAGTAACCATTTTGGCTATTTTATTCAGAAATTATTTAAACCATCTTAAGAAGTCCCTGTTTTTATTTGATACCATTGGACTTGGGGTCTTTACCATTACCGGTGTAGAAATTGGAATTAGAAATGAACTGGACCCTATAATTTCTATCGCTCTAGGCGGAATGACCGGTGCTTTTGGTGGGGTAATCAGGGATATTTTATGTAACGAAATCCCGGTAATTTTCAGGAAAGAAGAAATCTACGCAACTGCCTGCCTGGTAGGCGGACTCATTTTCGTTATCATGCACAATCAAAACATCAATACCGATATTACTTACGTGGTCACTTCACTTACCGTAATTATCTTAAGACTATTGGCCGTAAAATATCATATCACCCTACCCGATTTTTATCCTGAAAAAGAGCAAAAGTAAACTACTTATAAAAAATTTACCAGTCCATATCCAATGGATCTACCAATACAGATACCTTTTTAAATTTCAATTTTATAGAAAAACAGCAATTAATTGTAGGGAACTAACTGCTGCTAAAAAATCACATTGGTATAATTATTAATGTGGCAATTTCTTCCGAAGTAATCCGTATATAAACGTTCCAAGCATGGCTCCGGCAAAAACTACCAATATTGGCCAATATCCTGCACCTACCAAAACATAAATAGGTCCGGGACAAGCTCCGGCTAGTGCCCAACCAAGGCCAAAAATGATGCCGCCAAGCATATAACGGCTAAAACTTTTATCTTTTGGTGCGATAGTAATTGGTTGCCCAAAGAAAGATTTCATGTTTTTTCGCTTAATCAACTGCACACCAATTATTCCTAAAACCAAAGCCGATCCTATAATACCGTACATGTGGAACGACTGAAATTTAAACATCTCGTAAATCCTAAACCAGGATGCGGCTTCAGACTTAAACATTACGATCCCAAAAAATATTCCTATCACTAAAAATCCTATCTGTCTCATCTTCTAAAAAATTAAGGGGTATAAAATGTGAATCATCACCAAACCACCAATAAAAAAGCCAATCACGGCGATTAATGAAGGTAATTGCAGGTTACTCAATCCAGATATCGCATGTCCCGAGGTACAACCGCCTGCGTAACGCGCTCCAAAACCAATTAGAATTCCACCTATTAAAAGTATTAGGAGCGTAAGCGGTTCAGAAAAAACAGCATTAGAAAATAACTCGGTGGGTAAAAATGCCTTTCCGGCACTTTCAAAACCAAGATTGTTTAAATCCTGAATAGTCTCTGCGGAAATTGCTACTGTTGTGGGGTCTTCGCTTAAATAAAAATGAGCGATAAAACCACCAATAACGGCACCCAGTACTACTAATAAATTCCATTGTTGAGCTTTCCAATCGAAATTAAAAAAATCTGCTTTCTTATGGGCTCCACACATACTACACATGGTTCGCAGGTTAGAAGACATTCCAAATTGACGTCCCATAAATAGGAGTAAAAACATAGTGAGTGCTATCAATGGCCCGGAAAAATACCACGGCCAGGGCTCTAAAATCCAATTCATATTTTTCTTTTGTGCAAATAAACCGGAAATTAAGAAAACTCCCTGTAACAATAGTTACATTATTTTCCCTGAAGATATTCTTTAAAATTTCGCAATACTTTTTCTGAAAGTCGTTCCTGTGTTTTCTGCGTCCAGCCGGCGCTTTTCTTTTCTATAAGCACATTCTTCAATTTTTGAATATCCTGCGGAATACCTTTCTCTGCATCACCATCGAAAATCGCAAAATTGGAGGTTGATTTTATCCAATTTCGAAAAGCTTCCAAATCGAACGGAACGCCTAAAGACGTGTTGATAAAAATCTTTCCTTCTCCAAATTTTTCAAAATGTTCTTTCTGAAACACCTCTGTATTTTTAGGAAGATGGATTGAAATTACCGATACAGTTTCCAGCAATTCATCTAATTCTAAAAATTGTACTCCTTTTTGCTCGTATTTTGGTTTTCTACTCCTACTATAGTAGTACAAATCGGCACCAAAAGACTGCAAACAATCCGCCAAAAGCTGCCCTGTAACCCCAAGGCCTATGATGCCTATTTTAAGATCGGTAAGTTCCTGTGGAAGCGCTTTCCATTGATGCTGGCCATACCCCTGGATAAGCATAATCAATTTTGAAATCACAAATTCTGCCACCCCGGGATCACCGTAATCAAAAATACCGGTAACTGTAATTCCGTTTTCACGGGCATAATTCACCGCAACATTGGCCGAAGCATCATCGTACAAACTACAGCACATCCCAATATATTTGAGATTGGGGCACTTTTTTATAATCTCTTCAGTAATCTGGGTGTTCCAGGATACAAAAATTACTTCGGCATCGCCAATTCGGTTTAAAATTTCTTCTTCGCTTTCTGGAAAATCATCTGGATTAATAATTTTTTCTTCTGAATACTTTTGAAGCTCAGCAATGGCTTCATTATTCATTTTAGTATTATCGACACAGGCGATTTTGTTGAATTTCATCTATTATTTTTGGGGAACATAAGAAAAAATCGAAGATTTTTAGCCATTACGCTCAGCTTTTAGCTTTAAATATCCTCCATAAGGAATCACATGCATTTGATTATCCAAACTTATAGGCTGAGATCCTGTCCCGATAGCTATCGAGGACAAGTTCAGGATGACTCTACTTTTTATAACATAAAATGTACAATCGCTATACAATTAATCCTATTTCTTGTCTCCTGACTCCTACTTCCAAATTGCAGCATTCAGCATTCAGCATTCAAAATAAATTCAATTTCCAAAAAGCGAAGCAATCTAATATCTCAAATCTAACAGCATAGCGTTCTAAACTCTAAAGCGGAATATTCCCATGTTTACGATCTGGTCTTAAAACACTTTTATTTTCAAGCATACTAAAAGCTTTCAGTAATTTTCGTCGGGTGTCTTTTGGCAGGATGACCTCGTCTATAAATCCGCGTTGTGCTGCTTCAAAAGGATTAGCGAATTTCTCGGCATATTCAGTTTCTTTCTCGGCTAGTTTTTGTTCAGGATCATCAGATTCTTTAATTTCTTTTCTAAAGATAATTTCACTGGCTCCCTTGGCGCCCATCACCGCAATTTCGGCACTTGGCCATGCAAAATTCATATCGGCACCAATATGCTTACTGTTCATCACATCGTAAGCTCCGCCATAGGCTTTTCGGGTAATCACCGTGACTTTTGGTACCGTAGCTTCACTAAGCGCATACAATAATTTCGCGCCATTTAGAATAATGCCGTTCCATTCCTGATCGGTTCCCGGTAAAAATCCGGGGACATCGACTAAAACCAGTAGCGGAATATTAAAGCAATCGCAAAAACGGGTAAAACGAGCTGCTTTTTTAGAACTATCCACATCTAAAACTCCGGCTAAACTCATTGGCTGATTCGCAACGATCCCTACACTTCTTCCGCCCAGTCTGGCAAAACCAACGATAATATTATCGGCGTAATTTTTATGAATTTCAAAAAACGAATCTTCATCGATAATCCCTTCAATCACCGAATGCATATCATAAGGTTTGTTCGAACTATCGGGAATAATTTCATCCAGTTTTTCACGAATCTCATCCTGAGGCTCAAAAGGTAATTTCTCTGTCTTTTGCTTATTGTTTTGTGGGATATAGCTTATCAGCTTCTTGATCTCTTCTAAGCAGGTGATGTCGTTATTGGCAGTTAAATGGGTTACGCCCGATTTTGTGGAATGTGTACTGGCGCCGCCCAATTCTTCGGAAGTTACATTTTCATTGGTTACTGTCTTTACCACATTAGGGCCGGTAACAAACATATAACTGGTATCTTCTACCATGATCGTAAAATCGGTCATCGCGGGAGAATACACCGCACCACCGGCACACGGACCCATAATTGCAGAGATTTGTGGAATCACTCCGGAGGCTTTTACGTTACGATGAAAAATATCGGCATAACCACCAAGCGATTTTACCCCTTCCTGAATTCTGGCTCCACCAGAATCATTTAAACCAATCATCGGTGCACCGGTTTTTACTGCCAGATCCATTACTTTACAGATCTTTTCGGCATGTGTTTCTGAAAGCGCCCCTCCAAAAACCGTAAAATCCTGAGCAAAAACATAGACCAGTCGGCCATCGATCGTTCCGTAACCCGTAACAACACCATCGCCATAAAACTTTTGCTCCTGCATTCCAAAATCGGTAGTACGATGGGTTACCAAAATGCCGATCTCTTCAAAAGAACCCTCATCCAATAAATAATCGATCCGTTCTCGCGCGGTAAGCTTTTTCTTTTCGTGTTGCTTCGCGATGCGCTTTTCTCCACCACCAAGATGTGCCTGTTTTATTTTTTGATTTAGCTGTTCTATATTTTTTTTACTCATGGGTTCTAATTTTTAGCTGTCAGCTTTTAGTCTTCAGCACTAATGTTTTCGCATTCAAAATTTAAATTGATCTTGGTTTTAGATTTCTCCGTTTCACCTGCCTGCCGGCGAGGCAGGGTCGAAATGACAATATTTTATTGGTTATCCGTAATTAGTAATACTTTATTGTTTTCGTCATTCCGTTCCGATAGCTATCGGAATTGATCCGGAATCTCATCCTGTATTGAAAACAAATTATATGAGACCCTGTCCCGATAGCTATCGAATATAAGTTCAGGATGACAATAGTTCATTATGATTCATTCCGGACATTCAAATATTTTACATCTCAATTTGAAAAGGTTTAAGTTTTAGCATTTTCAAATTGTCAAATCACCACATTAACAAATTAATTATTTACTGAGTACTGCAACTAATCCCTAGCCTCAGTAATGGGTAATCTTATTTTTTTCTGATCTTTTAAATATTGTTTTAAAGCGACTAACGCAGCTATTTTCGACTCTTCTTCAATTTCATTTTGAAGTTTTTCAGGAGAATAATAGTTCTTTACAAAATGGGTATCAAATTTACCCGAAGTAAAGGCTTCATGTTCAAACACAAACTTTCCGAAACTTAAAGTTGTCGAAACACCTTCTATCTGGTAATCATCGATCGCTTTGATCATTAACTGGATCGCTTCTTCTCGATTTTTTCCGTAGGTAATTAATTTGGCCAGCATAGGATCGTAATAGATCGGCACGTCCATCCCTTCTTCAAATCCATTATCTACCCGAATTTTCTCTCCGTGCGGAATTTTATATTTCTCCAATTTCCCAACGCTTGGCAGGAAATTATCCATAGGATCTTCAGCATATACCCGTAATTCTAACGAATGGCCTTTAATTTTTAAATCCTCTTGTTTGATGCTTAGCGCCTCTCCTCTTGCAATTTTAATCTGCTCTTCTACCAAATCAACTCCTGTGATATATTCGGTTACAGGATGCTCTACCTGAAGTCGGGTATTCATCTCTAAAAAATAGAAGTTTCGATTTTCATCAAATAAGAACTCCACCGTACCGGCACCTACATAATTACAGGCTTCAGCAACCCTAACGGCTGCTTTTCCCATTGCATCCCGAAGTTTTTCGTCTAAAACTATCGATGGTGCTTCCTCTATTACTTTTTGATGACGACGCTGCACCGAGCATTCCCGTTCAAATAAATGCAATGTATTACCGTGGGTATCGGCCAACACCTGAATCTCGATATGTCGCGGCGAAGCCACATATTTTTCAATAAAAACTGAACCGTCTCCAAAAGCCGATTCGGCTTCACTTATAGCGCGTTTCATCTGGTCTTCCAGATCATTTTCCTGCTCGACCACTCGCATTCCTTTGCCTCCACCGCCGGCAGAAGCTTTTATCAAAATAGGATAGCCAATTTCTGCTGCGATCTTTTTAGCTTTTTTGGTATCGGTAATCGCTTCATCGATCCCGGGAACCATAGGAATATCGTATTTTTTCACCGCATCTTTGGCAGCGAGTTTGCTTCCCATGATTCGGATGGCTTTACTTCGCGGACCAATAAACGTGATCCCGGCCTCTTCTACCGATTCGGCAAAATCGGCATTTTCACTTAAAAATCCGTATCCTGGATGAATTGCGTCGACCTTTAATTGCTTGCAAATTTCAATAATCTTATCTCCTAATAAATATGACTGATTTGATGGTGCGGGGCCAACACAAACCGCTTCATCAGCAAATTTTACTTGAGGTGCATTTCTATCGGCTTCAGAAAAAATAGCCACGGTTTTAATGCCCATTTTCTGAATACTTTTCATTATTCGCAAGGCAATCTCACCACGGTTAGCCACTAATATTTTTTTCATTCTTTGTTCTTTTTTATAGAATAGGGATTATTCCATTTCGATAAGCAACTGATTTTTATCTACGGTTTCGCCTTTTTTAATTTGAATACTTTTTACCACGCCGTCTCGCGGTGCCGTAATTGTATTTTCCATCTTCATCGCTTCCAAAACCAGCAAATAATCCCCTTCTTTCACCTGGCTGCCTTCTTCTACATTCACTTCAAGAATAAGTCCCGGCATAGGGGCTTTAATATCATTTATAAGTTGGGCAACACTTAAGGAAAGTCCCATTTTTTCGATCAAAAGGTCTAAATCGTTTTCGATATCGATAGTATAAATATTTGAATTGATTTTTACCGAATATCGTCTTTTTAAGAAATCGCTTTTTTCTACGGAAGCTTTAAAAGATTTATGCCGGTGAAGTATGTGAAAACCTGAATTTTTGTTGATCTGAATATCCAAATCCATAATTTGATCTTCTGCAAATTCAAATTCAGATGTGCCATTCACTTTAACCTTAAACTTTTTCCCCATATTTGATCAAATTTCACCTGTTTTAGCCAACAAGTGTTGTAAATATAGAAAATTAATAAGGCTTTTACTGAAGGATTAATAATTTATTAAAAATTATAACAAACCACGAAAGTAACGTCACCCTGAACCTGCCCGTCCGGCAGGCGGGCTTGATTCAGGGTCTCATCCTTAGAGTGCTATTTTAAAAATCTGAGTGAGATTCCGGATCAATTCCGATAGCTATCGGAACGGAATGAAGAAAATAGAAATTACATTATATCATCGAATTTAAGCATAAAGAAAAATCCCAACTTCTCTTAGAAATTGGGATTCATTCAGTTAGTTTGACAACATAAATCTCGATAAGACTTATTTAAATTCGTTTACCGCATCGCTAAGATCAAAAACCTTAACTCCGCTTAGCTTTTTATCTACAATGCTGCTACCGGCCGCAGATCGATATCCGCCGGCACAATGCACCACGATTGGCTTATCTGTAGGAATTTCATTTGTACGATCTCTTAATTCATTTAACGGAATGGTGATCGCACTTTCAAAAAACTTTCCTTCAGCAACTTCAGAAGCATTTCTTATATCCACAATCGTGTATTCTGAAGGATTTTCTTTAAAATCGTCTACCGCTAAGAATTCGGTCGAACCTTCAAGGTTTTTAGCAAGTGTAATTACCGCTTTTAGTTGTTTTTCGTAGCCAATTTTAGCAACACGCTCCAACAAGAAATCAATATCTTCTACGGAAGGAACTGCTAAATAATAATCTTCCTCAGGTTGAATAATCGCTCCCAGCCAGGTTTCGAATTTTTGTTTTGGCGAAGTCGCCATAATATTGATGCTTCCCGGTAAATGTGATTGTTTAAAATCATCGCCGCCTCTTGTATCCACGATTGTTAGCCCTTCCTCAACTTCATCTACATTTAGAAAAACCGGAACATTATATTTTGCTTTCTGTACGTTTAGCGCTCCGGCTTTGTTGATATCTACATCAAAACCAAAATACGACGGAATAAAAGGCTGATCTTTTAAAATTTCGTCCACAAATTCTTCTTCGGTTTGCTCCTTAAAAGCCCAGTTTCCCATGCGTTCATTTCCTAAAGTACTGGAAGAATCACTACTCATATTTTTACCACACAACGAACCTGCACCATGCGCCGGATAAACCAAAGCATCATCTGGCAACTCATTGAATTTAGTTTGCATCGTATTATACATTTGCCTGGCAAGATCAATACGTTTAGCTTTCATATTCCCCACATTTTCGCGAAGATCTGGACGGCCAACATTACCTATAAATAAGGTATCCCCGGTAAAAAGAGCAGTTTCATTTGCTTCTTTGGCGACCACCGTAATACTATCTGGACTATGCCCTGGTGTATTTAGTGCGCTAAAAGTTACTTTTCCTAATTGCAACGTATCGCCTTCATCAAAACTTTTATGATCATAGTCTGCGCCAACTAATTTACTTACGAAAATAGTTGCTGCTGTTTCTTCATGAATTTGTAAATGACTGCTTATAAAATCGGCATGGGGATGAGTCTCGAAAACCGCCACGATTTTTGCATTATTTTCTTCAGCAAACTTATAGTATGGCATTGGATTTCTAGATGGATCTACAATTGCCATCTGGCCTTCACTTATAATTGCATATGAGTAATGAGCTAATGCCTCGTCATTAAACTGTTCTATGATCATTGTCCTATCTTTTTTAATTTAATTCTTTATTATTTTTAAAGGGAAAAGTCATCTGATCTTTAAAGCTTCTCGGGAAATTTTCATCTCCTTCAAAACCGAGTTCTATACTTTTTCCGCTCTTGGGAATATAAGCTGTTTTAAAAATATAATCCCAAATACTTAAACTTAAGCCGAAATTCATTCCGTAGGGATGAGATTCTGGTAATGCTTTAGAATGATGCCAGATATGCATTTTAGGATTATTGAAAATATAACCTAAAAATCCATAATTCCACCCCACATTGGCATGGTTTAAATGCCCAACCAGCACACTAAACATGTGTACGATAAAAAACTCCTGAATGCCAAAACCAATCATCGCCAGCGGAATATACTGTGCCGTTTTATATACAATTGTTTCCATAAAATGAAACCTGAATTGTGCTGCAAATCCCATTTCTTTCACACTGTGGTGTACTTTATGAAATTGCCACAGCCAGGAACGCTTATGCAATTGCCTATGCACATTCCATTGTATAAAATCGGCAATCACAAACATAACAAGTAACTGTCCCCAAACTGGTAGGTTTTGGATATTTATGGCTACCATATTTTCGATTCCAAAAAGTCCAAGAAAATCATTGAAAAGCGCCACACCAACATTCGATAACGCATTGTAGCCAATCAACGAAAACAGGAAGAAATTGAAAAGAATATAAAAACCATCCAGCCAGAATCCTTTTCTAAAAACAGCCTGATTTTTACGCCAGGGTAAAGCAATTTCTAACATCCATACCAATAGCGAAATGGCAATGAGACAGTAAAAATAATTGGTCCAGGAAGGAGTGGTAATCTCCTGTACCAGATAATTAAAATATCCGGTAAACGAATCCTGAATTATTTTTAGGTATTTCTCCATTTATAATTTATTCCGCAGCAAAAGTAACCAAAAGCTATGGTTAGACCAGTAACTTTTGTTACAGTCCTCCCATCCCAATACTTCCTAAAAACTAAATATTCTTTAACAATTGAAAACCTTAACGTTTAAAACAAATGTTATAGGGCGTTAAATACCACAGGCATCCGTAAATACTTTTTTATTTTCAATCTAAAATTCAGAAAAGGAAAAATATGAGCACTAAGAAAAATTTAAAATTAGAAAAACTGGCTTTTGGTGGTGTCGCTATAGGTACGGGTTTTGAAAAGGTGAATGATGAACGATCTCGAGAAACTTTAGAAGCAGCCTGGGAATGTGGAATAAGACAATACGATACTTCTCCCTGGTATGGCTTAGGATTAAGTGAACGCCGAATGGGCCATTTTCTTAAAAATAAAAAAAGAGAGGATTATATCTTATCAACTAAAGTGGGACGGTTGTTTACCCCAACTAAAAATATTCCCGAAACGCAGTGGGTAGATCCTTCCCCATTCGATTATCGTTATGATTATACCGCAGAGGGCGTTCGAAGATCTGTAGAAGATAGTTTACAGCGACTTGGTGTAGAAAGTATCGATTATGCATTTATCCACGATCTTTCACCAGACAATAATGCCGATCTTGGCGACTGGGAAGAGCAATTTGAAATCGCCAAAAAAGGAGCGATGCCCGAGCTTACCAAAATGCGCGAAGAAGGTTTAATTAAAGGCTGGGGACTTGGTGTGAATACCGTAGAACCTATTATAAGAACGATCGATTATGCCGATCCCGATGTGTTTGTTTCGGCAATTCAATATACGATGATCGATCATAAGGATTCTTTAGATCGATTATTTCCGAAAGTTGAAGAAAGTGGCGTGAGACTTATCGTTGCGGCACCATTTAACGCCGGCTTGTTAAGCGGACAGAAGCGCTATAATTATGCGGGAGAAATGCCGGAAGATGTAGATGCGCGCTATAAAAAGATGATAAAAATTGCTGAAAAATATGAGATAGATCTTGCCAAAGCCGCTATACAATTTTCTTACGCTCCAAAAGCTGTAGATACCGTTTTAGTGGGCGCCAGCAAAGCCTATCAGCCTAAAGAGAACATGAAGGCTTTTGAGGTTAAGATCCCAAAAGAGTTTTGGACTGCACTTAAAGATGAAGGTTTAATTGATGAGCGTTGTGAAACTCCGCAATTCTAATCTTTTAAATGAATTAAATGTTAGTAAAGGTCACGATGGAGTTATAAGTGACCCTGGACCTGTCCGTCCGGCAGGCAGGTCCGGAATGACGAATAGTTGATAACTAAAAAAGTTGCTTTTTATATAGAAGCGGCTTTTTTATTTTTTAGCTGAATTGAAAATCTTAATTTTAGCCTTCTAAAATCGATACAATGAAACGCAACTTTTCCCTTTTTTGTTTACTGAATTTTCTTGCTCCTGCCCTATTATTGGCTCAAAACCCAAACGTGGATATTTTGGAGTATGAATTTCATCTAAAACTGAATGATGAAAACGATGTGATTACAGGAAATACAATGATCGATTTTAAATATACTGAAGATTCAGATGTTTTGGAACTTGATTTTGCTGCGCAAGAAAACGGAAAAGGCATGAGTATCGACAGCATTCTTCAAAATGGAAAGCCGTTACAATTTGAGCATTCTCAGGAAAAATTAACTATAAATACCTCTTCTGAAGAAGATATCTCGATTTTTTATCATGGTGTTCCGAAAGACGGACTTATCATAAGTGAAAATAAATACGGAGATCGTACTTTTTTTGGGGATAACTGGCCCAATCGTGCGCATCTTTGGTTGCCAATCATCGATCATCCTTCAGATAAAGCAAAGGTTTCTTTTCACGTAACTGCGCCTGCAAAATATCAGGTAGTAGCGACAGGAACACTGCAGGAGCATACAAATATCGATGATAAAAATTCGCTGTATGTGTATGCCTCTCCGTTAGAATTACCTACCAAAGTGATGGTGATTGGAGTGGCAGAATTTGCCGTACAGCATTTGGGAGAAATTGCAGACATACCGCTCTCCTCCTGGGTATATCCCGAAAATAAAGAAGCTGGTTTTTACGATTATGCACAGGCTGAAGAAATCTTAACGTTTTTTACCGAAAAAATTGGTCCGTTTCCTTTTACCAAATTAGCGAACGTACAATCGACCACACGCTATGGCGGAATGGAAAATGCCGGAAATATTTTTTATTTTGAAAATTCGGTTGATGGCAAGCGCTCGTCTGAATTTTTACTGGCCCATGAAATTGCGCATCAATGGTTTGGAGATTCGGCTTCAGAAATTGACTGGTCACATCTTTGGTTAAGTGAAGGTTTTGCTACTTATTTCACCGATCTTTATGCTGAATACAAATACGGGAAATCAAAATTAGATGAAAAACTACGGGAAGAACGTCGGCAGGTCACTGGGTTTAGCCAGACCACTAAAACCGCAGTAATCGATAGTTCGCGTACCGATTTAATGGAATTATTGAATCCTAACTCGTATCAAAAAGGAGCCTGGGTTTTGCACATGTTACGTCGAAAAACAGGTAATGAAAATTTCTGGAAAGCGATAAGGAACTATTATCAAGATTATAAATTCAGCAATGCGACTTCAAAGGATTTACAAGCGGAATTCGAAGTTGCGTCGGGCATGAATTTAGATCAGTTTTTCGATCAATGGTTAACGCAATACGGACAGCCAAAAATAAAACTGGACTATTCCTATAAAAACGGAAAATTGAAAATCACAGTGCGACAACTTCAGAAAAAAAATTTCGTATTTCCGTTAGAACTTCAGCTAAATTATGCCATAAAAGATGCTGAAATTATCGAATTTGACATTACTAAAAAGAAAGAAACTTTTGAAGTTGAAACTTCAGAAAAACCGGTTTCTATAGATTTAGATCCAAACACCAATCTATTATTTGAAGAAGCTTTTTAATCTGGGTTCAATATTAGTCCACAATCATAAACATCGAGGGAAAACGGGTAGAATATCTAATGTTAAACCGTTTCCCGTCTAAACGTAAGACCATTCTTTTGCCGTCGTAATTAATTGATTTTCTAAGTATTTTTTTGCGAAGATAGGGATCAACTTTTTTTGCCTGTGCTTCAAAAGTGCCATAATTATTCTGGTAATTAAAAATCGCAAAATCTTCAAATCCACTTGCGGTAAAAAGGTCATTAATACGACGTTCTTCGCTCACTACAGCGACTGTCTCACGATATGAATTTTTAATAATAACTCTGGCCAGTTGATGATTTGTCCCTTCAGCAAAATGTTCTAACACAATTGCAAAACCGGTAATCCCGATCACCAGAATAAGCTGCATAACCGTCACCAGAATATACGTGATGGGATCTTTTTTAAAAGCGCCTTTATCTACCTCTTCAGACCGATTGATTATTCCTAAAAACAAAACTGCAAGTCCCACAAAAATAAAAAACACACTTATGCCTTTTACCCAAGCATAGTAATCTATCAAATGGGTAAATAACATCTTGATTAAAAACCCTGTAATCAAAAATAACAGACCGATAAAATGTCTTGTTTTTAGCAAATTTTAGAAGTTTATTTCGCCTACTTTCAGCTCGTCATCCTGATTTTCTAATCTATAAATTTTTAATGTTTTATCCTGGTTTTTAGTTCCGTAATTTCTAAACACGGTGACTTTTAAAAATGTAGGCCCCGATATTTTCTGAACATTATCACTGTAATAGTCAATATACATCTCGTATTTACCGGCTATCGCTTCCTTCAGTTTAAAAGATTCCGGGCCAAAACCTTCGGTCATATCATCAGAAAGTTTTCCGCCTATTTTGGTTCTTTTATTCTGGTACCAGCATTTTTCGCCTTTAGGATCGATCACCCAAAGATCGATATCGGTATCATTATGGTTCCAATCGACCACTACCCTAAGATCCATTTGCATTGGGCTAATAAATTTCTCATCTATTTTAGATAGATCCAGATTATTTTTATGCAGTGCGATGAGGTTATTCATTTCTATAAAAGCGATATCCTCTATTCCTGAAAATCGGCGTTCTACATCTTTCTCAATTAATTCGCCACTTACAATTTTGTAAAGCAACTCTAAAGCTTCCTGAAAATGCCCGTTTTCAATTTTAATTAAAGCTAAATCCCGATAAGACTGGATATCTTCAGGGCGAAGTTCTAAAACTTTAGTATAGATATATTCGGCCATTTTAGTTTTGCCTTCAGCTTCCAATTTATAAGCTAAGGCACGGCTCAACTCATAATTATCCAGCTCGATTTCAGCAATATTAGAAATAATTTTAAAAGCCGTTTCATCTTCGTGCTGACTCAGGAAATAATCGGCAACATCCATATAAAACGACGGTATATTTTTATGGGCTTCCCTAAGCTCAAGATACAATTGATAAGCCTCCTCGGCAGAACCGGTTCTTTTTAGCTTTCGTATATATTCTGAATTTGGGGTCCAGTTTTTTAATTCCAGTTCGTTTTCAATTTTCTGTTCTAATTCAGCAATTTCAGCACTTTCTTTTTCTGAAATATCTTTCGTTTTAATGACTACCACTCCACCGGCCGCTCGTGCTCCATAAAGTTTAATACCATCATTTGGAGTTAAATTGTATGATTCCTGAATGTCCTCAGGGTTCAAATTGGGCATTTCATTAACCACTTTTCCATTCACAATATAAATAGGTGTCTCGCCAGATAAACTACTTACACCTCTTACATTAATGACATTTTCATCATCTTCCATAACCTGAATCCCGGCCGTTCTTCCCTGCAAAGCAGTTACTGCACTTGTTGTTTCGTAGCTAGATTCCGTTGAATAGCCCATCACTACAACTTCATCTAAGCTCGAAGTGTCTTCTTCTAATACTATGTTGATAACATCACCGGTAGCGACTACTTCCTGAGTTTTAAACCCAATATAACTAAAGCTTAATGTCTCCCCTTCGTCTACGTAAATCTGGTAATTTCCATCAAAATCGGTTTGAACTCCGTTTGAGGTTCCTTTAATTATAACATACACGCCCGGTAAATCAAGATCGTCTCCTGCCGCCTTTACATTTCCTTTAACCAAATGATTTGAATTTTCATCGCCTGGAATATATTCTCCTGAATTTGAAGTCGGTTCACCCCCTGATGTTTCTTCATTAGAATCTACTACGCTGGTCGCAGGATCCTTAATTCTTTGAGAAATAGTATCTTTTGAAATATCGATTTTATGCGTATTCCCGTACCATTTTTGGATGTCGTTGTAGCCGTCTATTAAAATTAAGCGTTTAGCAATTAATCGATTTTGATGATTCGCCAGACTGGATTTTTTTCGTCGCATCGCATCCTGATACTCCTCCAGCATTTCGTCTGGTGGTGTAATCTCGTACTCAATATAATCTTCAAGCCGATCTAAAACCAGTAAAGAAGTATCATCTGAAAGTACCTGATAGTCCTCACTTACTGCTACAATTTCTTCTTTAAAATCTTCATTTTGGGCATTTAAAAAGTCAATTTTTTGATAGGCCCATTTCTTATCGATCCCCCAATCTCTAACATCGATCGCATCTACAGGATTAATCATAATTGATTTCACCACTTCATTTCCATAACCAAATTTTAAGGTGATCGTTGTATTTTCAAAACCTTTGCCGGTAAGTGTAAAATCTTTATCTATAATTTGTTTATCGCGTGGGTAAATTTCTAAAGAACTATCTTGCGAAGTTACTCCCAAAAATAAAAGGGGCTGATTTTTCAATTTTGAAATAGCCTTATCCAGCCCAATATTTTTAAGATTGATATAATTACCACCCGATTGTAACGAAATCTGCTGAAGTTCTTTGTGATCTGCCGAAGTTTTACTGTTTATGGCGAAAATCGGAATATCAAATTCATCCTTAAAACCTCCAAAATTGTCTAATCCGTCAGTAAATAATAAAATAGCATCGGTATCGCCAGTGTTAAGGTTTAACTGATCGTAAGCGGTGCCGCCATCATAAACCTATGCTTTCAAAAATTCGAAAAGCGTCTTAGCTTCTCCGTTTTCAATTTTAAAAGATTTTGAATGACGCGCTTTAAAATCGAAGCTTACCAATTGAACTTCTACATTTATTAAATAATCGAAATAACTTTGTAAAAGATCAATTTCTTTTTGAAACTGCCTGTCTTTTTCTGAATAGGAAGCATCCCAAAAGATCCTGATTTTTGATGGTTTTGGCCGAACGCGCTCCTTAGCTTCAATGGTATTATACCAGTAAAAAAAATCATCCTGAGCTACAAAAGTGGGTTTATTTCCATTTTTAGCTATTCTGAAAATAAAATCCTGATCTAACTTAAAGTTTACTTTATTGATTTCTGCAACTAAATTCTTTCCAGATTTCTCAAATTTAAGATTGGTTTTTATACCTGAAGTATCCTCAACATCAGCAATACTAATTTTTAAATTGAATTCTTCGAGCTTCACCTCGTATGCTAACGGTAATTGATAAAATAATTCGCCTTTATTTAGGATCAATTTTTCATCATAAGCCAGAACGACTCTTTTATAGGATTTCGGCTCGATAGGGAAAATCCGCGCTTTATAATTGTTCCCCTGAGTTTTCTCCAGCAAAGCGGGGTCAATACGCCGTCTTACCGTACTTTCAAAAGCTACACGGGCTTTCTCCTTTTCTACAATCACTGCTTCTCTAAGTTTCCCGTTAATATCCAACGCAAAACGACTTACTTCTCTCCCTTCACCTAATGGAAAGCTTAACTCACCCTCCAATTGTTCATCATTAGGATTGTAAAAAAAAAGCTCGAATGTGGTTGTTGCCATGTTTCCGGCAATTTTCACATCTACGTTTAATTTTGCCAGATCTAATTTTTTCTCACCCACCATAATTTCGGGTGAATTTTGAGAAAATAAATGCAGGCTAACCTGAAGCATCAGGAAACAGAAAAGGATCAATTTTTTCATAGGTAAGAAGCATGAATTACCCTATGAATTTAAATGAAATTATTCAAAATCCCACCAAATTTCCTGCGTAAAATACTGATTTAGTTGATATAACTCACCAATCTTAGGACTTACATAAAAAAGCCCTTCTTCCTCAGCGGCTTTTTTAAATCGTTTTATAGGCTCGTTCCAGGGATGCATCGCAAGGGTGAATTTTGCCCAATGAACAGGGATTACTTTTTCGGCTTTTAAATCTTTGGCGGCCATTACCATCTCTTCTGGGAAATTATGAATTTGCGGCCAGTTTTCCCCGTATTGCCCACATTCCAAAATCGCAAGATCAAATGATCCAAAGGTATCACCGATCCCCTTAAATTGCGGACTATAACCGGAGTCTCCACCTAAATATAATTTATAACCAAAAACTTCTAAAACAAAAGAAGACCACAGTGTGTTTCCTCGCTTAAACAAACGTCCCGAAAAATGTCGTGCCGGTGTTGCGGTAATTTTAAAATCGTCTGCAATTTTTACCGATTCCCACCAGTTTAGCTCGGTTATCATTTCTTCAGAATATCCCCAATATTCTAAATGAGCACCAACGCCTAATGAACAAACTATTCGTTTTACTTTGTTTTTTAGTTTAGTAATTGTTGGATAATCTAAATGATCATAATGATCGTGTGTGAGTATTAAAATATCTATTTCAGGCATATCTTCTACGCCATATTCATTAGCGCCATCATAGGCTTTTCCGAAAAAAGAGACTGGCGAAGCATTGCCGCTAAACACAGGATCTACCAAAATAGTATAATCGTTTATTTTGAGTAAATACGAAGAATGCCCAAACCATACAAAAGCAGGTTTTACCGCTTCAATATGATTAAGATTACTCTTTATAAAAGGAATTCTTTTTGAAGGATTTACAGATTTTGGCCGATTCCGCATATCCTTTATCATCTTAAACATGGATACATTATTGGGATTAACCGATGTTTCTTCTATGTTCTGAAAGCTTCCATCTTTATAATTTTCACACTGCCTAATTTTTTCTAATCGCTTACCAGATGGGGCTTTTCCAAATTGTTTAATCATAATTTTTGGGATATAACAACATTTTTAAATGCCTATTTATAAAGGTATCTATTACTAATGAAATGCCTTATTAATTATTTCTGAAAAATAAAATGTAAACAAAACTTGACATTTACAAAAACAACATTATATTTGTAAAATAAACTTTACTTTTAGTTAAATACATTTTACTTATGGAAGCAAAACAAAATAACTGGCACAAGGAACTAAAAAACAGTACCAGAACCTTGGCGATCTGGACATTTTTATGGGTTTTCACCCTAGCATTTGTCGCATTTGGACCAAAATTTATCTGGAATGAAAACGAGGCCGTTACACTTGTAATGGTAATTATAAACACGCTAGATAGGAGTAGGCATGATTTTAAGTAATCGCAAACATTTAAACAGCCAGGATCCCCTACAACGCAAAATAAGTATGGATGCTATGGCTATAACTTTGGGAATAACGCTAATTGTGGGAATTAGCTATTCGATGTTGGATATTACGAATCTGGTGTCTTTTGATGCTGAAATTTCACATCTGGTTTTTGTAATGGGAATCACCTATTTAATCGCAATGTTAATAGGAAATGCGCGTTACAAATGAAAAACAGAATTAAGGTATTGCGAGCCGAACAGAACATCACGCAGGCACAACTTGCCAATCGCGTTGAAGTTTCACGACAAACGATAAACGCCATCGAAAAAGGCAAATTTGATCCCAGTTTACCTTTGGCGTTTAAGATTGCCAGATTATTTAACCTGAAAATTGAAGATATCTTTCAGGATGAAGAGTAATGATTAACTAAAAAAGCGCCGATTGGCGCTTTTTTTATTGGCACCGCCAAAGGGTTTAATATCCCGTCCCGATAGCTATCGGGATGCCTAGGAATTGAAATTTTGTATCCATCGAATGCCTCGTGGGCTTGCCCCGAAGTGGTTTACTGTATAAAATTTTGAGGAAAGTTAATCTGCCATCTCCTGACCAAAATCCGGGAAACCTTTATCATCCCAGCTAAACGTTTTTGCCCTGGTATGACGGTTGAAGTCATAAAGCGAATTTCCTTTTATTTTTTCATAAACCCGGGCATGATAAATTAAAACATCAGTTTTGTCATCTTCAGCCACTGTAAATGAATTATGTCCCGGCCCAAATCTCCTTAATTCGGCATTTGTAGCAAATACTGGTTTTTCAGATTTATGCCAAGACTCCGGATTCATTAAATCGGCATCCTCTTCGGCCCATAATAATCCCATGGCATAATTGGCATCGGTAGCACTCGCCGAATAGGTCATAAATATCTTCCCGTTTCTTTTAATCACCGCAGGCCCTTCATTTACAAAATAACCAATACGCTCCCAATCATATTCAGGATTGGTAATTTCAATTTCTTCTCCTTTAAGTTTTGTGGGAGATTCCATTTTAGAAAGCAGTATCGAAGTTCCGCCTTCTTCTCTCACAGCTTGTGCCCATGCATAATAAAGTTCTCCATTATGCTCAAAAGTTGTAGCGTCTAACGAAAATGAATCTCTACTGGTTTCAATCTGGCCCTCTTCTTTCCATTCTCCCGTCATTGGATCTTCAGCGTCGTTAGAAAGAACAAACATTCTTATTTTCCATATATCCTCAGCTTGTCCGGCCGCAAAATAAACATACCACTTTCCATCGATTTTGTGTAATTCAGGTGCCCAGATGTGATGACTCATCACTCCGTTTTCGTGCTTATTCCAAATCACTTTTGGCTCAGCCGTACCAAGACCATTGATTGTTTTTGCCTGGCGCATTTCTATGCGATCATATTCTGGAGCGGTGGCAATAAAATAATATGTGCCATCTTCGGCTTTATAAACCCAGGGATCGGCACGCTGAGCCACAATAGGATTATGATAAGTGATTTCTTTAGATTGCCTTTCAGGATTAACTGCTTTCTGAAGATTATTTTCAGCAGTATTACAACTAAAAATAGAAATCGTTATCGAAAAAAGGAAAAGATGATGTAACTGGTGCAATTTTGTCGTCATTTGAGAGATTATAAATTTAACGCCTAATATCTAACATTTTGACAAAACATAAAAAATAAGTGCATGTTTTACACTTAAAAATTATTTCTGAAATTGCTGCTCGTCCTTTTCAAAGATCTTGATCATTTTAAAAGACTTCATCAAATGAAATAATCCCGGTAAAATAATTCCTCCACCGATAATCAAAGAGATTCCCAACACCATAATTACACTATCTGGAGAAATTTTTTCTAAAAGACTAATTTCTTTATCTGAAGTTATAATTACATAAGGAAAATGTGCAATTAAAGCAGCAAAAAGCACTAACACTACCTGCATTCCCGCGAAATACCGACTCAATATTCGACGCCCGGCACGTATAAACTTCCAAAGCGGAACTAATAAAATTCCTGAAAGAATAATACAGATGATCGAAACAGGATTGGTCACAAAATCCCTGATAAAAGCAATATCATTAAAAAATCCATAAGCGATTAATACGAATCCTAGCACTACTAAAATACCTGTTGCAATCTTCGATTTTCGGATATACATAGTTCTTATATCACCTTCGCTCTCCCCTATTAATAATGTTGAAGCTAAAAAGGCACAAAGAGAAGCATAAAATAATCCCATTAAAATACTAAAGCCATTAAACCACGGTGCCATAAACAAATCGTAAAAACCGTAGTTGGTATAATCTTCAGTAACGATTAATTGGCCACCAACGAGGGCTGCAAAGCACATTCCCAAAAAAATAGGGGTTACAAAACTGGAAAATCGAAATAAACCATTGTATACTAATTGCGATCTATCCTGAAATGCATCATAATGCCTAAACACAAAAGACACCCCACGCATGGTAATCCCTAAAAGTACGAGCGTTAAAGGTATATGCAAATAAATAATGATGATATTAAAGTAGACCGGAAAGGCAATCCATAGAATAACAATAAGTATAATCAACCAAATATGATTGGCTTCCCAAATAGGTCCCATAACGCGATAAATGGTATCCCGGTTTACTTTTTTATTTTCTCTGGAAGAAAATAATTCGACTATCCCTGCGCCAAAATCGGCTCCACCCAAAAGCACATAAAGTAGTAATGAAAACAGTAAGAAAAATAAAACGACGTACAACATAATTAGTCTTTTTGGGTGTTTAGGGCTTTTATTTGCCGTTGCATTAACCAGGTAACCGTAATCGCCAATAAAATATAAACTGCTACATACATAAAGAAACTAAACTTCATTCCGGGCATTGGCGTAACGGCATCACTAGTTCTCATAATTTGATAGATAATCCAGGGCTGACGGCCAACTTCGGTGACTACCCAACCGGCTTCTAATGCTAAGAAACCAAGAGGAGCCAATAGCATAAAGAACCACCAGTACTTTTTACTATTCATCCATGATTTCTTTTTAAGACTTATAAAAAACAGGATGCCGGCTAACGCGAGTAAGGTACCTATCCCAACCATCACCTGGAACGCATAATGTACAATAGCTACAGGGGGTATTTCGTCTTCAGGAAACTCATTAAGTCCTTTTACTTCAGCATCAAAATCACCAAAGGCAAGAAAAGAAAGGGCGTTTGGGATCTCAATTTTATAATTGACTTCTTTATTTTCTTCATCTACAACGCCACCAATAAATAATGGTGCTCCTTTTTCGGTTTCAAAATGCGCCTCCATAGCGGCCAATTTTGCCGGCTGGCGTTCCGCTACATCTTTGGCCGAAATATCACCACTTATAGGTTGTAACAGTGCCGCAATCGCACCAAAAGAAATGGCAATTTTAAAAGCACTTTTATGCACTTCTACGGCTTTCCCTCTTAAAATCTGAAAAGCATGAATCCCGGCAACCCCAAAACTGGTAGCGACAAAAGCTGCCAGCGTCATATGTAAGGCTTGTGAAAACCAGGCCGGATTTAAAAATGCCTGTACCGGATCTACATTGGTAAATTCGCCATTTATATATTCAAAACCGCTTGGGGCATTCATCCAGCCGTTCGCAGCCACTACCAGGATTCCGGAAAGTACTCCCGAAATCCCAATGATAACCCCGGTAAACCAATGAAATTTCTCTGGAAGTTTATTCCAACCATAAAGATAAAATCCTAAGGCAATGGCTTCAACAAAAAAAGCTGCCCCTTCTAACGAAAATGGCATTCCTATAATTGGGCCGGCATGTTTCATAAACTCTGGCCACAACATTCCCAGTTCAAAAGAAAGTGCGGTGCCTGAAACTGCCCCGGTGACAAAGAAAATAGCAACTCCTTTTAGCCAGGCTTTTGTAAGTTTTAAGTAAACGGGATTCCTGGTCTTTAACCATTTGTGATGAGAAACTACCATAAAAAACGGCATCACCATACCAATACAAGCAAAAATAATATGAAAGCCTAGTGTAAAGGCCATTTGAAGGCGGGCGTAATCTAAATTTTCCATTTATCTGGTTTTGAAAACCGCTGTTTTTAAGCGTATTATCTTTTTGAGGAAAAACTTTATAATTACCTTTAAATTTAAGGAATCTAGGCCATTCGAGCAGAGTAAAATTCAGGAAATTAAACTGAACTTTTGTTAAATACGATATTATACTTCTTCATCAAAAATAATTAAGAATCCTTTGCTAAAATGACTAATCTTAGGGAACATCTGTTAAATCCCACTTCCTGAAAGCTCCATATATAAAATATAGATTCCCATCACCAATACCATCCATCCGAAAGCTTTTTTTAGCTTTTGCGAATTGATAAATCTGCTAAAGTAAATTCCGAAGAAAATACCAATTATAGAGATCACTGTAAAAATTAAAAGAAAAACCCAATCGACCTGGAGATGACCAAGATCTCCTAAAAATCCAATAATAGAGTTTAAAGCAATGATAAAAAGTGAGGTACCTACGGCTTCTTTCATTTTTAATCCTGCCAAAAAGACAAGTATCGGTACAATAATAAATCCACCGCCTGCACCTACCAAACCTGTAACTAATCCCGTTACGGCACCCAGGATAATCATCAATCCATTTTTAGTCTCGGTAGGTCCATTTGCAATATCCACGTTTTCTTTTTTCTTTTTTAAGATCATTGATGCCGAAGCTAGCAACATCAAAATAGCAAAAAAGCTCATGATCATTAAATCTTTGGTAAGCTCAAAACTTCCAAAATTAGCAATATGATGCGGAATGGATGGTAATAAATATTTTCGGGTAGAAAAAATGGCAACAACCGCGGGAAGAGCAAAAATCATAGAACTTTTAAAGTCTATCCGACCTTTATTAAAATTATCGATCGCTCCCACGGCCGAACTGGATCCTACTACAAAAAGAGAATACGCCGTAGCGGTAACGGGATTAATATGCAGAACGTACACAAAAACAGGAACGGTAAGAATCGATCCTCCACCGCCGGTTAATCCCAATACCAAACCGATAATTAATGCTCCAACAAATCCTAAAACCTGAGTTATTTCCATTCTTATAATTTCTAGGGCAAATATAGAAGGCTTAATTAAAGCGTACCGTAACTTGTGTTACAAAGATTTTAAGTTAAATTCTATTATTAAAGATCTAAAACTTCAATCTGATTACGATTTAATTTTATTTTCCCTTCTATTTCAAGCTTTTTAAGAATTCTGGAAACTACGACTCTAGAGGTATGTAAATCGTAAGCAATTTGCTGGTGGGTACTGCTTACTACCTCATCTTGATTGATTTTAGCTTTATCCTGAAGATATTTCATAATGCGCTCGTCCATATTTAAAAATGCAATCGTATCTATGGTATCCAGCATTTCGGTTAAACGCGTGTGATAACTTTCAAAAACGAAATTTCTCCAGCTTTTATATTGCGCCGTCCAATCTTCCATTTTTTCGATAGGAATCATAATTAAAGTAGTGTCCCTTTCTGCAACTGCCCTAATTTCACTTTTTGTAGTACCCAGGCAACAGCTTAAGGTCATGGCACAGGTGTCTCCTCTTTCCAGAAAATAAAGCAATAACTCATCACCATCACTGTCTTCTCTTAGCACTTTTATCGCTCCTTCTAACAACAAGGGCATAGATTTTAAATAATCGCCAAAATCTATAATCATCTCGCCAGCCTTAAATTCTTTAAGCTGTCCAGATGTATTGATCTCGTTTAAAAGTTCGTCTTCAAAAATAAAATGATAAGCATCTTTTAATTTTTCTAGCATGGGGATGAGATGAAGAATTAAGCTCCTAAATTAAAAAAAGCAACCGACTTAATTTCGATTTTCAAAAAAATATAAATTATTCTTCTGCTAATAACCTTTGATAGGCTTGTTTTAGTAGTTCTAGATTTTTTTGTTTCTTCGGAAGTAAAATTTCTTTACCATAATTGGTAAAATAAGTATGAGATTCTAAAAAACAAATATTGTTCTCTAGCCACTCTTTATCAGTATAATTTTTGTTGAAACACTTAAACCATTCAGATCTTAGCAATTTATTTTTTGTTCTGAAGGCATTCGTGCCTAAATGTGCTAAATCGGCATCACAAAGAATTTCTTCCACCTTTGTTTTTGGCGCTTGTGGCATTTGGGTAGCTTTAATACAAGAGCATATTTTTTCGATATCATCTTGAGGATAGCCAATATTCGATAAAAACGTAAAGGCATTTTCTGCACTAATTTTTTCGTGCCCTTTATAGGTATTGCTATTTCCTGTATCGTGAAAAAGAGAGGCCAAAACAACTATTTCCCTCTCATGCGGTGTTAAATTTTCGTAATCGGCAATTCGTTGTACATATTGATAGACCTCAAAAGTGTGCTGTATATTATGATATGGCAACTTACCACACCTACTGTTATTAAGCAAGTTATGGCAATGGTCCATAGCCAGTCTGATAACAGATGTATGTTTTTGATATCTATAATTTAGCATTTCTATCAACATCATCACACTTTTTGGGACTTATCTATAACAAGTATTCTGCCAGGATATTGTAGTAAAGACCGCAAAAGTCAATTTTTGAGGCTTAAATTAAATAAAATTGGGAAAACACAAAACATAAATTAAAAATTTGGGTAATACTTTAAGGAAAACTCATAAAAAAAGCCTGATAATAGTATCAGCCTCTTACATTTTTTACGATTATCTTTCCTTTTTTATTGAAGAAACCCAAGGTTCTTTAACACCCCATTCTTTATTTGGAGTTTCCGATGTTTTGATCACCAGTTCTCCTCCTTTTAAAATTTCCCGCTGTGTTAACCAGTTTCGGTTTAAAGTCTCTCCGTTTAAGGTCGCACTTTCAACATAATAATGATCTTTATTATAATTTGCTACCCTTATTTTAAAAGTCTTTCCTTCTGGATAATTAATGGATATTTCTTTAAATATTGGTGCGGTAAGGTAGTACACAGGATCCCCAATATTGGCGGAAGAAAGTCCTAAACTTCGCATAACAAACCAGGAAGACATGGTACCTGCATCATCATCCATTGTTCTTATATACCCTTTAGGTTTGTTCTGGTAAATTCGGCCTACATAAGGATCTATTCCTTTACTATTATCATTAAAATAAGCCTGTACCATGGTATCTAGCATTATTTTACGATATAGTTCCTGAGATTTCCATGGCTCTTTAGTGGCATTATACATTCCCGGAACCTGCAAATCTGGTTGGTTGGCATGATTGTAATTATGATTTCTAAAAAAAGTATTCAGTTCCTCCAAAAACTGATCTTCACCACCGGCTAACTGTTTAAGTCCGTTCACATCAAAAGGAACAAACCAGCGATACTGCCAGATCGTTCCCTGGTATAAACCTCTTGCCTGCATGCGGTCTACATCATTACGGGTAATATCTTTAAAATCCTTATTCCAATATTCCTTGTAATCCAGTGCCTTTTTAAGGTACTTATTATACAATACGGTATCGCCATCGATCTTCATTAATTGCGCCATAGCCCAATTATCGTAAGAAGATTCCAAAGCCTTATCTGGCGCACCATAATCTAAATTTTCAGCATCCTTAACTAGGGAATCTTTAATTCTTTTAATATCTACTTCGTAGCCTTTATTATACGCATCCAGTAAAACTACAATGGCATGCTCTGTCCTAACCGTTGGTGCAGGCTCATGCTCTGTTGCCCAGTTTTTCTTTCCGAAAGCGTATAAATTTTCTATAGATGTTACAATGTCATCATAACGATCTGGATAAGCGATAGACAACATAGGTAATTGCTCCCGATAATTATCCCAAATTGCCCAACCGCTGTAAATAGTCCCCTCTGTTTTTTGAATTGTACCATCGATCGCAGGATACGTTCCGTCTTCTTCAGAAACAATATAAGGAGATTGCAAACCACGGTATAACAATGAATAAAAAAGATCTTCACGATCTTCTTCACCTTCAACACTAATTCTGCTTAATGCTTTTTCCCATTCCGCATTCGCTTTCTTTTTAAGATTTTCGTAGGAAGCATTTTCAATTCTTTGCTTTGCATATTCTTTAGAAACCGAAGAAAATCCTATTAAAACCTGTACTTCTCTAGAATTGTCTTTTGCTTTGGCAATTAAACCATGTTTCGAAATTTGAGAAATCTTAGCAATATTTTTTAACTGAATTTCATAATAAAAGCGATACGTCCCGGCATGACAGGTTGTTTTGGTATCAATTACTCCGCTTATTTTGTTATCCTGAATTTCATGCTCTTCAGAAACAAATCTATTTGAAAGTGCAAAGGAAAGATCGATATATAAACCTCCTTTTTCACCATTGAAATTATACTGATGAATCCCGAAGTTATGCGTAACGCTCATTGCGGCATCGATCCCATTTTCAAAATTTACTTCGTAAAATCCGGGTTTTGCATGTTCTGAAATTTTCAGCAACTCGGTATCCTTATTATCTTCCAAAATAGGTTTAATAAGAATATTCCCTCCACTACCGGTACAACCAACACCTTCTAAATGCGTATGGGTAAAACCATCAAACTCTTTAGCGTAATGCTCGTAACCCGTATGGTTATGCGGATTAGTATGTGGGCCTATACTCATCATGTTAAAAGGAGTTGATGCCGATGGAGACATTTGCCCGTGATCGCCAGAGGATCCTAAAAAGACATTCACCTTATCGGTAATATTGGCCGATTTTGATCCTTTATCTTCAGGTTTTGGCTGGCATGCCATACATAGTGCTACGGTAATTGCAGCAATAATTCTTTTCATGTTTAAGGTAATTTAGATTTTCGAAATTGGTGATAAAATTAAAGGAAACCTCGCAAAGCAAGGTTTCCTAAAAATTAACTATAATCAATCAAACTATACAAATACACATTCTAAAGCATCGTGAAAAGCATTGAAAAAACACATCTAATTAAATCGTTTTAGCATTTTAAAAGAGAAATCATTGGAATAGGGTATATTTAGATTATTAATTTTCGGATTGGGTTAAAAATAGAAAAAAAATCTTAAATGCTATAAAAGAAATATCCTGAAGTTGAATACACTATCACTAAGCAAAATCTAAGTGTAATTTAACGGAATAAAAAAGCCTTTCAGTTAAGAAAGGCTTCAAGCTACATTAGGTTAGGTATAATGCAGTTTTATAGAAATAACGAAAATCTCTTAAAAGATCCGTTAAAATTATAACGCTTAGTCCTACTATTTATTTTACATTATTGTAGTTTTTTTACTACAATAATTTTTAAGATCGTTCCTCTATCAGTTTTTTGCGGTGTCTAATTCCCCACGAGCTTAAAGCCTCCAAAATTTCAGATAAAGAATTACTATAATCGGTAAGTTCGTACTCTATAACCACTGGAGTATCGGTATATACTTTGCGCGCTACAAAACCATTAAGCTCCAGATCTTTTAATTCCCTGGATAACATTCTTGCCGAAATATCTAAAGCCCTTTGCAGCTCATTAAAGCGTTGGTTGCCTTCTTTAAGTGCGATGATAATTTTAAGCTTCCATTTTCCGCCAATTGCATAAAGCGCATCGTCGATCGCCCCTAACCTGCTTTCACAAGCTTTTTTTTCTAATAATTCTCCCATCTTTTTACGACTAACAAATTGTATATCACTTACATTTAGTTTATTACTAACTTTTGTATACCAAATATACATATTTTTGAAAAAGAATTTTAAAAAATACTGTAAGTAAAAGGTTTTAAATAAGACTAATCTTTAAAATCAAACTACTTGGATACATCGCTATCATTACGATTATCTGGTATCATCATCTAATAAAAATTGCTATGAATAGAACAATTACCAGACAACTCCCCTTTCTCATCAATACAAATGTATACGAATCTAAAGTAGTTGAAGGAACCATCATTATTCCTGATATTAGTGGTTTTAGCCGATTTGTTGAAACTACAGATGTTGAAACTGGAAAATTGATCATCTCCAAACTACTTAACGCAATTATAAGAAGTAATGTATTAGATCTTCAGATCTCAGAAATTGAAGGAGACGCTGTATTATTTTTTAAATACGGAAAAAGAATAGCTGCGAAAGATATTCTTCACCAGTTTTGTTTAATGAAAGAAGTTTTTAATCAGGAAGTGAAATTTTTAGAAGAAGAGTTTCAGCTCAATATCGATCTTTCCTTAAAACTAATAGCGCATTATGGTCCATTGGCTCAATACAATATTGGTAAATTCGAAAAACTTTACGGGCAAACGGTTATCGAAGCGCATCATTTATTAAAAAACTCGGTTGCAAGTAGTACTTATGTGTTGCTTACCGATGCTTTATTAGATGCTGAAGTAAATTCTGAATTAAAAAAACTGAACAAATTTGTTGAAAATACTATTTGTGAGATTTATGACGGTATTAAAAAAATATGTTACACCTTTTTTGATTTTGAAAATGACCTTTGTAAAAAATGCCTCGCATAAATTAAAAGGATAATTTAATTAGTTATAACGAAAAACCCTCTTAAGTCTATACTTAGAGGGTTTTTCTATTACATCTGGAGGATAGTTTAAACCTAAGATTTCTTCAGGCTTATTTTTTTATATTTTTATAATGCTACAAACGTATTTAGGCGTTTACTTCTCGTACTTCACTTTATCGAAACCAAAATCTTTAAGGTTATCATGGCTAATTTTAATAGCTTCAAGTGGTTTAAGATCAAAAGTCATGTCCTGCTCTACGATATAATATTTCATCCCAGAGGTTCTTCTTTCTTTCAGGATACGGCCAAAATCGATAGTTCCCTCTCCTACCGGGGCAAACTTACCTTCTTCATCCATATCTTTTACATGCCATAATTTAAATCGGCCAGGATATTTTTTAAAATACGTTACAGGATCTGCACCTGCTTTGGTTACCCAGAATAAATCCATTTGAAAATTCACCAAATTAGGATCGGTATTTTCTAAGAAGTATTCTATCGGTACAATACCATTTTCATTTTTCTTAAACTCAAAATCATGATTGTGATACAAAAGCTCTAATCCTGCTTTTTTACATTTTTCACCTATGGTATTAAACGTTTCTACTAAAAAGTCAAGATCATCATCCATCCCCATGGTTTGAGTCTCAGGATCATACTTAAATCTTCCCATTGGTGGCACCGGAATTACAAAATACTTGAATCCCGCTTTTTTTACATCTTCAATCATTTGATCTACATTTTCCATAGTCACTCCCCCCTGATGGCTACTTAATGGCTTGGTATGATATTTAGCAAGTAATTTTTTAAACTTTTTGGGCTCCATTCCGTAGAATTTTCCATCACTATAACCGGCAGCTTCGATATACAGATAACCAATTTCGGCCACCTCATCTATGGTTTCTTCTGGTGCTTGGGCCATTTCATCTCTTACCGTATACAAAGTTGCTCCACCAAACTGGCGCTGCCCAAACATTGAAAATGAAGTGAGTATAACAAAAAATAATATCCCTTTGCTTAAATTCTTTAAACCTGTCATTGCTAAATTTAATTACTATCGAAGATTATTTTAACAGTATCTAAACAATATTCAAATAATACTCCGTCATTCTTAATATATTAATTTAAATTTTGCTAAATATACAATAATTAATGTTTCAAAGAGAAACAATTATAAAATAAATTGGGAGTTTATAGTTTTCCATGCTTAAAAATTTCATCAGCCTTAAAAATTCCATTACTTTTATCTCGCTTTAGGGGTATTCTGAAAAGAATTGAGAGAGTCCCTTTGAACCTGATTCGGTTTAGACCGGCGTAGGGAAAAGTTTTCTTAGCGTAAGCTTACCTACTGCTTTTATTTCTTCAGAATATTTTTTCCTAGAGCTAAAAATTAAAATTATAGTATGGAAAATATTCTGTGGCAACACATTCAGCACTTAAAAAATTCGGTTCCCTTAATTCACAATATCACCAACTATGTGGTGATGAACAACACCGCCAATGCCTTGCTAGCAGCGGGAGCTTCACCAATAATGGCTCATGCACAATCTGAAATTGAAGATATGGTCACTATTTGCCAGGCACTTGTAGTAAATATCGGGACTTTAGATGAATACTGGAGTATGAGCATGATTAATGCTGCTAAAAAAGCGAATGAACTGGGGAAACCCTGGATTTTAGACCCCGTTGGTGCCGGAGCAACATCTTATCGTAATGAAATTATAGCTAAATTACTGGAATTGAAACCTACAATTATAAGAGCCAATGCTTCAGAAATTATGGCTTTAGCAAAAGTCTCTAATCTCCCAACAAAAGGTGTGGATAGCACCGCAAAGAGCAACGAAGCAATAGAAGCTGCAAAATTATTAACTAAAGAGTTTGCATCTGTAGTTTGTATTTCGGGAGAAACAGATATTATCCTTGGAAAAGACCAAAAGCTTTCCCTTAAAAACGGGAATGCCTTAATGGCAAAAGTAACCGGTCTTGGATGCTCGGCTTCGGCTATTACTGCTGCTTTTGCTGCTATAATAGAGGATAAATTTGAAGCCACTTCTGCTGCTATGGCCTTAATGGGCGTTTGCGGCGAAATTGCCGCTAAAAACTCGGCAGGACCGGGAAGTCTTCAGCTCAATTTACTCGATAAATTATACAATATTACCGAAAATGAATTTATTACTCATCTTAAAATTGGTGAATAATGCATCCCGATTTTCCCTATCAGTTATATCTGGTTATTTCAGAAGAAAGTTGTCTTCATTATCCGTTATTAACGGTTGCTGAAATGGCCATTGAAGGCGGAGTAGATATTATACAGCTACGTGAGAAAAATTTAAGTACCTCTGCATTTATCAAAAAAGCGGAAGCGCTTAAAAAAATCACCGATAAACATCGAATTCCGCTTATTATTAATGATAATCTCAAGGTTGCTAAAGCAGTAGATTCCTTTGGGATTCATGTAGGAAACAATGACATGCCGCCAACTGAAATTCTACAAAATTGGGATAAAAATAAAGTCATTGGCTATTCTATCGAGTATCTGGAGCAATTGCAAAATGCACAAACAAAAGCAGCCAATCATCTAGGCATTAGCCCCATTTATAGTACCGCTACAAAAACCGATACGGTAACCGAATGGGGCTTAGACGGAATTAAAAAGATACGTTCGTTAACCCAAAAACCACTTATTGCGATTGGCCGTATGGATGCCGATAATGCCGCGGATGTGATAAAAGCCGGGGCTGATTGTATTGCAGTGGTTTCAGCGATTTGTTCCGCAGAATATCCCGAAAAAACCTCAAAGAAAATAAAACATCAAATTCAGCAACAACATGAAAACCTATAAATATCCTTCAACATTAACTATTGCCGGTTTTGATGGTAGTGGTGGTGCAGGCATACAGGCCGATATTAAAACTTTTTCGGCTTTGGGCTGTTATGCAACATCGGTGTTAACCGCTCTTCCTGTACAAAACACCACCGGCGTTAAAAATATTTTTCCTATTCCCTACCAGGCAGTTTCTGAACAAATGGATAGCATTTTTGAAGATATTTTTCCAGATGCCGTAAAAATAGGGATGGTACACACGCCAGAACTTGTTGAAACGATTGTCAACGGATTAAAAAAATACCCCAAGACTCCTTTGGTTTTTGATCCTGTTATGGTGGCCACCAGCGGTCATAAACTAATTGAAAACCAAACGATAAAAACGATTATCCAAAAATTGTTTCCACTAGCCGATGTAATCACGCCCAATATGGACGAGGCTTCGGTTTTAGCTGAAATGGAAGTGGAAACTTTAGACGATATGAAAAAAGCAGGCGAAAAAATAATGAATCTTGGTTGCAAATCGGTGCTCATAAAAGGTGGCCATCTAAAAACCGAGAAAATCACCTCGCTTTATTTTTCTGAAGATGGAAACATTCATTCTTATGAATTCGAGAAATTCAACACCAATAATACGCATGGTTCTGGCTGCACTTTATCCTCAGCAATTGCTGCGTATCTCGCAAAAGGTGAAAACTTAATGAATGCAGTAAAACTGGGACAGGAATTTGCCCATGATGCTATCGATCATGGTAAAGATGTAACAACCGGAAAAGGAAATGGCCCTTTAAATCACTTTTTTAACCCACAAAAACTAATAAAAAATGAGTTGGAGTAAAGCAACCTGGCAAACCATAAGCCCTATTTATCACCAAATTATCGAGATGCCATTTATTACTGAATTAATGGATGGTAATTTACCATTAGAAAAATTTCAGTTTTATATAAGTCAGGATTCAGCTTATCTGGAAAATTTTGGAAGAGCGTTGGCTTTAATTGCCGCCAGAGCTTATGATACCGAAAATACCCTGGCATTTCTTCAATTTGCAGAAAATGCGATTATTGTTGAAAATGCATTGCATGAATCTTATTTTAAGGAATTTGGTGTTTCAGAAAAATCAATTATTCAGCCGGCCTGTCATCATTATATTCATTATCTAAAAAGCACCGCCGCTTTAGAGAACCTTGAAGTGGCTATGGCTGCCGTATTGCCCTGTTTTTGGATTTATAAAGAAGTTGGAGATTATATTTATAAGAATCAAAAATCGGGTAGTAATCCTTATCAAGCCTGGATCGACACTTATGCCGGTGAAGAATTTGGTGAAGCCGTAAAAAAAGCCATTGCTATTTGTGACGATCATGCCGCTAAAACCAGCCCGATAGTTCGTGCTAAAATGACCGAAGCTTTTGTCACCGCCTCGCATTTGGAATATGATTTTTGGGATGCAGGTTATCGCTTAAGAAGCTGGCAAACTAATTAAGTTCTTTAAGTAATAAAACAGGGACGCTGGGATCAAATTCAATTCCATCACTTTTAGACTGCAAAAAAAGTTTAGAGAAAAATCCCTGTTTTCTTTTATACAAAGCCAGCATGGTGCTTTGCCTGCTCTCTATAAATAGATGAATTCCCGTAGAAGCTGTAGTTTTGGTAAGGCGGTGAAACGTATTTTTTATTGCTGAAAAATGTTCTTCAAGATTTTCCTTTAAACGCTGCTGTTCATCGCTTAAGCCTTTACTATCACTGTCTATATAAAGTACCCGTACCGGCGAAGATGAATTTGAGGCCAGATCTTTTAAAGGATCCAGTTCTTTTTCCTGAAAAGGGAACCTTAGCGTGGTAGGAAATACAATTTCGTTAACAGACTGATCGGTAAGTTCAAAATCTTCAGGAATAAAAAGTATGGCGCAATTTTGTAAAGCATCGGCCAATTTCGATAATTTGGACTTATAAGAACTGTGAATATTTACATTTGCTCCTTCAGTTCCTAATAAGATAAGATCGATAGGTCGGGTATTCACAATTTCCTGTACCACATCTTCGAGATCGCCTTCCAAAGATAAGGTTTCAAATTCGTGATTTTGGTTCTCTTTTCTAAAACTTAAACCTTGCATGATTCTATCCAGACCTTCTTTGGAAGTTTTTTTAGCATCAATATCTTCCTCGGGTTTGATCCCTGGAATACGATCACTAATTCCGCGGCCATCGTCATAAACATTTAGCAAAAGAAAGTTACATGGAATGCTTTTGTATAATTTTAAACCAAATACCAAAGCATTCCATGCATGTTTCGAAAAATTGGTGGGTACCAAAATCTGTTTTTCCATAAATTCAGAAGTTTAAAACCAATGTACAAAGAAGAATTTCAAATAAATACCTGTAAAAAAATTTTAGAAAGAATTTTAGTTATTCTGAAGCTTCGGTTAGATTCTTATTATTTAAAACATCTTTAGGCAGCACACCGTATCGACGTTTAAATATTTTAGAAAAATAACTTCGGCTGGATAAGCCAAGTTCATAAACCACTTCTCCCACTCCTTTCTCTCCACTTAAGAGCATGTTCATAGCGTGTTTTAAACGTACATCACGAATATAGGCATTCACTGTTTTGCCGTACACCTCCTGAAAACCATCCTGTAATTTGTTCACATTGATACCGCTTACCTTAGCAAGCTCCTGTACAGTACCGGTATTAGATATATTTTGATTGATATAAGTAACGGCTCTCTCTATCGCTTTTAGATCACGCTTTTTTAATTTTGGCTCGTACATTTCTGGCCCTTCCCTAAACTGAAGTAACATGTGCGACAACACTTCTAAAGATTTGCCACCCAAATAGGTAACTCTAGGGAACCCCTCAACCACACAATTTTCAATTTCGCGAATAGTATCCATAGTTCTTAACCCATAACTACCCGCTTGAAAGACTTCGTTTTCAGCATGGATATCCCCAAAAATTCTAAAATAATTTTCTTCGATCTCATGAAGATCAAAAGAAAGATAACTTTGAAATATTTTACGATTGATTTCCAGATAGCAAATTCTCACCTTTTCCCTGGCATTAAATTGAAAACACTGTGTACCATTTGCTAAAGTCGCAGCGATAAGATGTTGATGGTTTTTAAGCTCACAGCTTTTTTCATCTTTAAAATATGCATGTAACGTGCCTTCTATGCAATAGATAAATCGTATAGGGTTTACACTTGGATGATAAATTCTTAGACAGGTGTCTTCATTAAATTCTAGATTAAATGTGTATAAGCCTATACCATTGGGAAAGTTGATACAGTTTACTTTACCCTCTCCTGTATCTAAAGGAATATTCACTGTAAACTCTCCTAAATTACTCTTAAATCCTATCCCCAACTTTTCAGCAAGCTGCGGCACAAAATCGTCGACATCATTCAACCTTAAATGATACGTATTCATTGCTATGCTTGGTTTTTAATAACGTACTAAAAACATAATTTTTTTTGAGATGTTCTAAAATTTTTCTTTCTGGGGTATAAATTAATAGTTAATTTTTTATTAAAAAAACTAATAGTTACCAATCTCTTATGAATAGAGCACATCATCGTCTGTTATTTTTTCCAACTTGTAGAAAAATGTTCCACTAAATTTAAGTAAATTGTAGGAATTAATTCACAATGATTTATCGGGATTTAAAATCATTTGCATAAAAGCAACTGTCTTTCGGGGCTTATTAAGTGTTATTTTTTAGAAAACATCGTTAGTTTACTAAAAAAGTAAACCGCCTCAAGGCAAGCATCGGAACATTTAATCTCGATTATCGAATAAAAAAAATCTGGAGTTCCCCGGCTATAAATTGGTATCGCTGGGATGTGATACCACTCTCTAGTAACAACTAGTAACTATTAAAACCTACCAATTATGAAAATCGCAATTATTGCCGATCATCGCCACGCATTAAAAAAACCATACGCAGGCGGTCTTGCCATGGTCACCCATAAGATCGTGCAGAAATTATCTGAAAAGGGGATTCAGGTAGACGTTTATGCCAAATCTGGATCTGAATGTGATCACTTGCATGCTTTAGATGAGCACTTTGCAGATGGTAATCCTTTCTCGTGCATTCATTCAGAAAATTACAATCCTACCGCACTTAAAAATTCTATTATTTATGCTGAAATTTTTCAGGATTTAGAGCGTAACGAATACGATATCGTTCATAACCACTCCTTACATTATCTACCAATTATATTAGGAAATAGGCTTAAAACACGATTTGTAACTACACTACATACCATGGCCTTTCCTGAAATTAAATTTGCTTTAGATTATATCAAAAAAGCCTCGAATCAGGAATTTATCGTGGTAAGTGAATCTTTAAGAAATCAATATTCTAAATTTCTAAACTTTCCAAAAGTTATCCGTAACGCTATAGATTTAAACGACTGGCAACCCAATTTTGAAACCGATAACGAGTATTGCATGTGGTATGGTTCTATTTGTAAACAAAAAGCACCGCACCTGGCTATAGAGGTTGCAATAAAAGCCAATAAGCCAATTATCCTGGCCGGTCGTGGTAAGAATAGTGAATATTTTGAACGATTTGTGGCACCCTTACTAAAAAATCCTCTCGTTTCTTACGTAGGTGAGCAAGAACGCTCTCAAATAAACCGGCTACTGCGTAATGCATCAGCTTTATTATTTACCAGCGTTTGGGATGAACCATCGGCACTGGGAATTTCAGAAAGCCTGGCGTCTGGAACTCCGGTTTTAAGTTGGGACAAAGGGGTCGCTTCAGAAATTTTAAGCGAGGAAGTGGGGCAAATTTGCGAACCCATCAATACTAATGAAATGGCAGAAGCATTAAGAAATATCGACAAATTTGATCGTAAAACCTGTAGAAAATATGCTGAGGAACACTGCAATATCAATAATATGATTGCTGAATATATTCAGTTTTATGAAAGTCTTATCGAAGAAAGTACTGAAGTTTATTAATCGATGGGAAATTAACCTATAGATAATAAAATGTTCAGTTTTTGGTTGTATACTCGCATCAAAATTCAATTAAAATGAAGCGAATTTCGCTACTATTGATGTTTATGTGCAGCCTGATAACCGCGCAAAATAATACGCATAAAATAGCTTTTGTTGCAGATATTCATTTACTGGATATCTATGCCGACTACGAAAATTTTGAAGGTTTACCGGTATCCGGGCAACCCAAAAAAGCTAAAATAAGAACCATGAATGCCCAATTGCATTCCACACGATTGTTCAATGAAAATTACTTTGTATTACAGGCGGTACTTGATGATATTGCGCAGCGAGGCATTAAACTGGTGGCCTTTCCCGGCGATTATACCGACGATGGCCAACCTTTAAATATTGAAGGTCTCGCCAAAATTCTAAAAAAATACGAACAAAAATACGGTATTTCATTTTTTATCACCACCGGTAATCACGATCCTGTGGCTCCTTACAGCACCGCAGGAGGTAAACGTGATTTTTTAGGCGAAAAAGGCCAAGAGCAGGCAATTTTTAGTGCTATTTCATTTTTACCGGCAGAAGAACAAAAAAGTATTCTGAAAGAACCTAAATTAGAAAAGGCAGGCTATAAATTTATTCTGAATAGCCTGAGTGATTTTGGCTTCTTCCCAAAGCAAGAATATAACTATTGGGAAACACCATTTTCATCTTATCATTATCAGGATTATTCCTTTAAAAAAGCAGAAAAAGAAGCTACACTTGTTCATCGAACATACCCGATAAATGATAGTCTGGAAATTCCTGATGCCTCATATTTAGTAGAGCCTGTAAAAGGTTTATGGCTTTTGGCGATTGATGGAAATTCGTATATCCCACGCAAAAACGGAGGTTTTGGAAGCGCCAGCATTGGTTATAACCAAACGATCGATCATAAAAAACATTTGTTCGATTGGATAAAAAAAGTCGCCCAAAACGCCAAAAAACTAAATAAAAAGCTGATTGCTTTTAGCCATTATCCTGCGGTAGATTTTAATGAAGATGCTTCGCCACAATTAGAAGATTTCCTCGGAAAAAATAAATGGCAGCTAGAACGTGTCCCTGAAGAACGTATCGCCAAAACCCTGGCCGAAGCCGGAGTAAAATTGCATTTTGCAGGCCATATGCATATTAACGATACCGGAAAGCGTGACTACGGAAATGGCCATTTTCTGGTAAATATCCAAACGCCTTCTTTGGCAGCCTATATTCCCGGTTATAAAATTCTAAAATTGGATAAAAACACTGCTGAAGTAGAAACTATTGCCATTACAGAAGTCCCAAGATTCGATGAATTATTCCCACTTTATAAAATGGAGCACGACCATCTTGAAAAATCCGGTAAGAAACCCTGGAATATCGATATTTTAAACAGTAAAAATTATCATGATTTCACCGAATATCATCTTGAAAACCTGGTGGATTTAAGATTTCTTCCTAATGATTGGGATCCGGAATTTAAAACGTATTTATCTGAACTTAGCGCCAAAGAATTATACACTACTATTACTAAAAATCATCAAATTGAGACTAAATTTTCAGCATGGACCGGTAAGGATATGATTTTAGATTTCTATAAGATCAGAAATGCTGATAAACTGGCTTTTCGTGATATTCCTGCCGAAAGATTAGCTGATTATAAAAAGATCATCGAAGCTGAAAAAGAACATCCATTATCAAGGTCGCAAAACAAAAATACCCAAAAACTAAGTCAGTTTTTAGGCATTTTTGATAAGTTTTTAAATGGTCTCCCCGCAAATCATTTTAGTATTGATCTTGAAACAGGAGAAGTCTTTTCAATAAACAGTAAACAGTAAACAATTATCAGTTTTTATCTTGATTCTTGACTCTAACAGCCAAGTGAACTAAACTCTAGTCTACCACTTTTAAGATTCGATGAAAAACTTCGATGTTTTCAATATACATTATACAGTTTACGTTATTATAAAGTATAAAGTCATTCAAAATTCATCATTTAAAATTCAAAATTCAAAGTCCTGCTTCCTGACTCTTGACGCTAACAGCCAAGCGACCTAAACTCTACTCTACCGCTTTTAAAATCCGATGAAAAACCTCGGTATTTTCATAAACGCCGTTGAACAGTTCAGCTCCCGGGCCATAAGAAAATAACGGGATTATCGTCCCGGTATGATCGTGCGTTAAAAATCCACCTTCTATCTGTCCATTTTCAAGATCGCCCTGCATAATCCCGAATCCAGAAGTTTCATGATCTGCCGTAATGACCACCAGGGTATTTTTATTTTTATCGGCTACTTTTAAAACTTCAGCAATAGTTTTATCAAAATCCAGCATCTCTTCTACGATTCCACTCGCATTATTAATATGCCCATTTTTATCGATTTTAGCGGCTTCGATCATTAAAAAGTAAGGTTTATCCTGTTGTTCTAAATTCTGAAGTGCTTTTTTCACATATTCAGGAAATTGATCTCCACGAACCGAAACATCGGCTAGTGCATTTTCAGAAAGAAAAACTGCGGTTTGATTTTCCAAATCATTAAATTCAGAAATATCTTTTTGAATAAATTGATCCGCTATTTTACTGAAATCACTAGCCCCAGCGGCCATAAAAAAATCGACGTTGCTTTTGGTTAAATCCTTTAAAATGGCTTCACTATCATCACGTTCTACCACATGGGCAAAAAATGAAGAAGGCGTAGCTCCGGTTACAAAATCTGTCGTTATAATTCCGTTTAAAAATCCTTTTTCAGCAAAAATTTCAGTCAAATTCGGTAAATCTTTACCGTCTTTATCGGTGCCAATAGCACGGTTATTTGTTTTCTCTCCAGTCGCCATCGCTGTGCCTCCGGCAGCAGAATCGGTTACCAAATCGTCGAAACTAGAGGTTTTTACCAAACCAATATTTTTTAATTGCGCAAGCGTTAATTCGCCACGATTTGCGAATACTGCAGAAGAAATCTGACTTAATCCATTACCATCACCAATCATTAAAATGATATTTTTTGGCTTGGCATTTTTGTCGTAATCAAATTTTGGGTGGTATACTGAAATTGATGTTTTTAACTCAAACTTTCTGGCATCCAGAGTTTCCAAATACGCTGAAGCTTCTGCGGGTTTATCGGTATTGATAAAATCCACCCCCATTTCTGCAAATCGGCTCCAGGCAGTTCTAGTATCTGGTGCTCCCCAAAAACGAAAAGGCTTGCCGGCGTCATGTGCCTTTTTTATTGCTGCTTCTACTTTTTTAAGTTCTGGCGCTGTGATCCTTCCCAATCCATTCCAAACCGAATAATCCCTGAAATTCTGACTAATCAAAGCGACCTTACTTAAATCGGCTTCGGCTAAATCTGACAAATCCTGATGATCAAATTCGATCACATCGGGATAATTTTTATATTCGGTTGTTTTGGGCCTGTTTCCCGATATCACAAAAGAAATCTTATCACTTTTGGTTAATTCAGGATAGGATTTTAACGTCTCCACCAACTTTTTGAGGCTTGGTTTTGCTTCAGATTTTAAATCGATCAACAACTGCACTTTTCTAAGCTTCCCTGCTTTAGCTAAATCAGCCAATGGTTTTAGATATAAGTTTTCAAGCGTAAAATCGGGATTGATCTCCTCTTCGGCATGCGTAACAAATAATTGGTCTTTTTTCAGAAAAATATCAGCTTCTATAGATGACGCCCCATGAATATAGGCCTTCCAAAATGGAAAATCCTGCGCATAATCGTTATGGGAGTGAAACCTATAATTGCTTTGTGCTAACATGTTTCCGCTAAAAAAAAGAGCGCTTAAAATGACCAATATCGACTTATAGAAATTACTTTTCATTGATGGCTTGCATTAGTTTATGATAAATTTCGTTGTTTTCGTAAATCCCTCTAAACAATTCTTCTCCTTTACCTTTCGCAAAAACAGGTACCAACTCGGTACTGTGCTGATCGGTATTAAAATATACCTGCACCTGCTGCGGAATCTCTTTGCCGCTTTCGTCATACGACTTTCCAATACTAACACCGCCGGTTTCATGATCTGCAGTGACTACCAACAATGTGTTTGGATGCGCTTTTACAAAATCGAGCACCACACCAATGGTTTTATCAAAGTCTAAAACTTCCTGAATCATCATTTTGTCATCTTTAGCATGACCACCCCAATCGATATACGAACCTTCGATCATCATAAAAAATGGTTTATGGTTTGCTTCAAAATAATCGAAACCTGTTTTGGCGGCTTCTGCAAGAAAATCACCTCGACCTTCAGTTTTAGAAGGCAAACCTTCTTCTGCCAATAAATAGGCGTTGCGACGCGCATTGTCTGGTTTACTTAGCTCTAAAGTATCTAACTTATAATTTTTAGCCATTAAGCTATCGTAAAGATTTACCCCATCTTCCCGATTTTTAAAATATTTTTTACCACCACCGGCAAAGAAATCAACTTCGCCATCTACCAGTTGCTTTGCAATGTCTTCATGCAAATCGCGATCTTTAACATGCGCGTAATAGGCAGCCGGAGTAGCGTGGGTAATAGAAGTTAAACTTACGAGTCCTGTTTGATAGCCTTTTTCCTTTAATTGCTCTAAAATTGTTGGCATTGCAATAGTATCTGAAGAAACGCCAATTGCTCTTTTATAGGTTTTCTCTCCTGTTGAAAAAGCTGTAGCTCCGGCAGCCGAATCGGTAATTAAATGACTGGTGCTTGAAGTTCGGCTAAGGCCAATACTTTCAAATTGTTTAAAATTGGGCGTATCTTCACCAAAATAAAAAGCACTGGAAACCTGCGGAATTCCCATACCATCCCCCACCATAAAGATGATGCTTAGTGGTTCTTTTTTGGTAACTTCAGTGATTGTATTTTTTTTCTCTTCGGAAGTTTTTCCGCAGCTTATGGCTATTGAAATAGCTGAAAATGCGATAATATTTTTAAAATTTCTCATTAGAATAAATTCAGGTTAAATTTTACGATTTTGAAACATTCATTTTCTTCGGAAGATTTTATCATGATTTTAAAATCCTTCGCTGAAGGTTTCGTTTTATTCTTATAAAAATAGCGGTAGGAAATCGTAAGATCTCCTACCGCTTAAAAAGTTAAGTAAACTACCTGGTGACAAGCCCACAAGGCATTCGATAGAAACAAAATTTCAATTCCTAAGCATCCCGATTGCTATTGGGACGGGGTATTAAACCTTTTGGCGGTGCCAATAAATCAAATTAATATCCAGGATTCTGTACCAGGTAACCTTCTACATTAGAGGCTCCGTCGATAGCTTCCTGCGGAATTGGGAAAAGTCTGTGATTTGGATCACTATCAGATTTTGAAGTCCATGAATCTTCATATTTTCCGAATCTAATTTGATCCTGACGACGGTGCATTTCCCAGTAAAATTCGAATCCTAATTCTCTATATAGCGTCTCAAGATCGATTGCAGATAAGGCAGCCGGAGTTTGATCTGGTCTTGCATTACGGGAGGTTCTTACCGTGTTTACATCCTGTAAAGCACTGGCATTATCACCCATTCTTAATTTAGCTTCGGCTCGCATTAAATAAACATCGGCTAAACGAAGTAATACAAGGTCTACACTACTGTAATTATTACCATTGTCTGAGGTTTTACTAAACTGCCATTTCGCAAATCTATAGCCTGTGGCATAACCTGCGCTACCATCTAAGCTAATCTCTAACGTATGATCTACGTAATAAACAATATCTTCAGGATCAGATCCGTTTTCACGAGCCTCGGCCAAAGGATAAATTTTATAACCAGAATTTCCTTTTGCATCTTTTCCGGTCATAAAATTACCCGATCTGTAGTTTTCTTTTCTTGGCGCCCACATGGTTCCACGAATAATTCCACGATCGATTTCAAAGTCTGAACCTGCAATAAAATAATGGTCTTTATCGCTTACTTTACCTAAAGTATCGTTTTTGTAGGGCGTTAACCCTGAAATATCTTCGAGCTCTGCGGGAACCTGTGCATTTTTTTGGTAAAATCTTGCATCTGCATCAGCTGGGTCTACATCGCCATAAGCATCAACCCAGGTTTGATAAAAATCTGAGGTCATCGCAGGACCATCTGTACCATCCATGCTTAAATAAAAATCTCCTGGTCTTGGAAAAAGAGAACCAGACATGGACCAATATGCCCAACGGTTATGGTCGTTTTTAAGAACTCCGCGTAAATCCAAAGCAAAAATCAGCTCTGAATTATCGTGATTTTCATCATTAAAAAGTTCAAAATATTCCGGAGATAAAGAATAACCACCATTATTGATGATATTATTGGTGTATTCTACCACTTTTTGCATATCTGCATCGGTAAAATTTGGAGTTCCGTAAGGATCTCTATATACTGCTGCATTTAGATAAAGTTTCGCTAAAAATCCATAGACCGCATCTTCAGTCATCCTTCCAGGACCACGCTCATTATTAATGTTTTCGAGGGCGGTTAAAAACTCAGATTCGATATAAGCAACTGCTTCTTCTCCTCTTAATATTTCAGAAGTTCCAGAAGTTGTTTCTTTTTTAAAAGCCAGTCCCCAATTATCTAAAAAGAGCATGTTTTCGTAAGCTCTTAAAGCTCTCATTTCAGCCAAAGCCTGCACTGCTTCTTCATCCCCATTTTCAGCAAGTGGAGCAATCACATCGATTGCAGCTACGGTTCTAAACAACGCTGTAGTTAAATAGCTCCAGGTTCCTGTTACCAGACTGTTGCTGGAAGACATTAAATGCCTGTGTGCCGTGGTATAGGTATCATTATCTGCCCACTGCGTACCACCCAAACCAGTTCTGGGAGGTAAAATTGCTTCGTCTGATGGGATTTCCTGAAGTCCAAAATATCGGGTATGCCTAAAGGTCTGAGGAAGAATCCCATAGGCCGCTGCCATAGAACCAGAAACTGGTTGTACAAGATCTTCAGATCCGGTTAATGACTCGTCTAATATTTCTTCTTCTAAATCTGTACAATTTGTAAATGCCAATACGCTAAGTCCTGCAAATACAGTTAGAATTCTATGTTTCATTTTTACTACTTTTAAAATTAGAAGGATACATTTAAACCAAAAACAAAGGTTCTTGCTTTAGGATAGGTGTAATAATCGATACCATAAGATTTTGAATCACTACTACTACCGGTGTTTAATTCTGGATCAAATCCGCTGTAATCGGTAATTACGAATAAGTTTTGCCCGGTTACGGAAAATCGAACACCATTAATCCAATCTCCCAAGCCTATATCTTCTGGCTGAAGTTCATAAGCTAATGTTGCATTATTTAAGCGTAAGAAACTTCCATCTTCAAGATATCTGGTAGACACTGTATTACTGTTAGCGGCATCTTCGTTAGGAAATTCTATCGCCTGATTTGTTGTGTTTAAGGAATTAGAAATCTGAGTCATATTAAACAAACTCATTCTGGTATGATTATAGATTTTATTACCACTTACCCCGTTAAAGTTTAATCCTAAATAGAAGTTTTTATAATTGAATTTTGTGTAGAAGGCATAAATAAAATCTGGAACGGCGCTTCCTGAAGATACGCGGTCGCTATCATCGATCTGCCCGTCACCGTTAATATCTTTAAACTGGTTTAAACCATCTGCTCCAATACCTTCAAATTGTCTTACAAAAAAGTTTCCGATAGGCTCATTATTCATATAACCATTAATACTAGCTCCTGTCTGGCCAGATCCCTGAGCAGTTCCTGTGGTTACAATGGTAAAAGGAGAGTCGGTAATTTCATTCTTAATATAAGAGAAGTTTCCACCGATATTATAAGAGAAATCCCTGGTTTGATCGCTTTGATAATCTAAGGAAAATTCTAAACCAGAGTTTTTAATTTTCATATCGGGGATGTTTTGCCAGGTATATCCAACCTCATCAATAGGATCCTGAGTAGAGAAATACAGTAAAACATCGGTTGTTTCTTTTAAGAAATAATCTAAAGTACCGGTAAGCTTTTGATTAAATAATCCAAAATCTAAACCTATGTTGGTTTGAGTCGTTTCTTCCCATTGTAAATCTGGGTTTGCAGTACGCGCGAAAACAAGACCATAAGGATAATCTTCCTTGTTCACCTCGTTACCATTAATTGGGTAGATATCATTATCTTCAAAACTCTCGCCGTAGCTAAGTCTGGTTTGTTTTGAAGGGATTTCCTGGTTACCAGATTTTCCCCAGCTCGCTCTAAATTTTAAGTTACTAATCGCTGACTCTGCAAGGAAATCTTCTTTATGAATATTCCAACCTAACGCAAAGGATGGGAAAACGGCATATTTGTTATTTTCACCAAACTTTGTAGAACCATCTGAACGTACTGTGGCCGTTACTAAATATTTATCGGCATAATCGTAATTTACCCTTCCAAAGAATGATTGTAGCTCGTTTTGAACAGCACTTGAAGATTGTGTGTTATCTTCTCCTCTGGCTTCTCCAAGCTGATATCTGGGTTCAATTCCGTTATCTGGAAAATCGGTAAAATAAAATTCTTTTTTATGGATAAAGAATTTCTGATACGAATGCCCAGCCAATAAATTTAGCCCATGCTCTCCAAACTCAGTGTTATAGGTTAACGTATTTTCTACCAGTGTATTTCTATTTTTAGTAAATTTTGACTCTATAGAACCTTCTGCATAATCTGGATCTGCAGTGTAAGGAATATATTGCTGATCTCTATCTGTTTTAGAATAATCTACACCAAGGTTTAACTTATAGGTTAAACCATCAATAATCTCTAACGAAGGAGCGATATTGGCGATCATTCGGTTATTATTAGAAAAATCTCCAAAAATATTCTCGATAATTAATGGGTTAATCCCGGTTCCAAAAACTGTTGGTTTCCCATCGGTATACGCAGGTGTTGTTGGATTTAACTGCAACATGCTACGAACCATAGTTTCGGTATCTGGCCGTTCATTTTCTGTTCTGGTTGCTGTTAAATTAAAATCGACTTTTAAACGATCGTCAAGCCCTTTTTGCGAAACATTTATTCTACCTGAGTAGCGTTTAAGATCACTATTGTTAAGTATACCTTCCTGATCTCTTGCGCCTACAGATGCAAAATAAGAAGTATTAGAAGTACCTCCGCTCATCGAGAAATTTACATCGTTAGTGATCGCGGTTCTGGTAAGCTCATCCTGCCAATCGGTATCAGCTCCATTATCGCTTAAACTCCCACCGATATTCTTCACTACTTCTCTAAACTCGTTTGCAGAGAAAACATCAATTTTATTGGCTATAGAAGAAATTGCAGTTGAAGCAGAGAAATTCATTTGCGTTCTTCCTGCTTTTCCTTTCTTAGTCGTAATTACGACCACCCCATTTGCGGCACGAGAACCATAAATAGCCGCAGCCGATGCATCTTTTAATACGTTGATAGATTGAATATCTTCAGTATTAATAAAGTTTAGAGGGTTTGTAGGTACTCCATTATCAGAATTATCCAAAACAAAACCATCTATTACATACAATGGAGAAGTACCCGAACGTAAAGTCCCAACCCCACGAATAATAATATCCTGGCCAGAACCCGGTTCACCACTGGCATTGGTTACGTTTAAACCAGAAACTTTACCTTGTAATAAATTACCAGGGTTTGTATTTATCCCCTTATTGAATTCTTCTTCGCTTACAGAACTAACAGATCCTGTTAAATCTGATTTCTTCTGAGTACCATATCCAACCACAAGAACTTCATCTAAAGAAGCACTATCTGTTTCTAATTGGATATCATAATTGGTTTGTCCCGTGATCTTTTTTTCGAAAGTTTTAAATCCTACAAAAGATATCTGAAGAATGTCACCTTCCTGAGCTTCGATGGTATATTCCCCATCAAAATTGGTCGTCACACCATTGCTGGTTCCTTTAATCCTCACCGTAGCGCCTGGAAGAGGAATGCCCTGATCATCAGTTACAACACCGCTAATTGATCGCTGAATTGATTTATTGGTAATCGGAAAGTCTATTGAAGGCATGCTAAAAGAAGCCGCTTCACTAGCTTGAGAAAAAAGTAAAACTGAAAGTCCAAATAATACCTTTTTCGATTTTAATTGTGTAATTTTAAAATACATTTAGTTAAGTAATTGGTTGCACAATGCTTAATTTGTAATAACCGCAGTTGTTGGTAGCTTCTGCGGTTTATTGATTTGTAAAGTTTGTTTTGGGTTAAAATATTACATAAAGGGTTTTTAAGTTATCATTAACACAGTGCAAATTAATGAAGAAAGCAAGGAAGCTGTTTTAATTGAAGATTATGTATAGTTTAATTAATACAAAAACGTTTTAAGCGAATTATCGAAAGGATTTTCTTACTATTTAAAGATAAATATTAACAAATTAAAAATACAATAGAATAAAGATTAACAGATCATTAATAAGTGGTACATTATTACATTTTATTACACTGTATGGAAGAACTAAAATAGATTAACATTTGTTCTATTCACTAACATTATATTAAACTATGCTTAACATAGACTTAAGAAAATCTCCAATATTTTACGTAAAAGATGATTCGTTTTTTATCAAAACTCAACATCCATCACGTCGCAGGAAGGTTGATTAAATATCTAATAATCAAATAAAAACTCCATAGAATTTGAGAAGAAAAATAAAATTGGCTTACTAAATTTTAAAGTAAACTACCTCGGGGCAAGCCCACGAAGCATTCGATAGACACAAAATTTCAATTCCGAGGCATCCCGATAGCTATCGGGACGGGATATTAAACCCTTTGGCGGTGCCAATAAAAAAGGAGTGCCCTCCAACACTCCTTTTTTATTTTGAATAAGTAAATTACCTCAAGGCAAGCGTCGAAGCATTTAATCTCGAATATCGAAAATTCTTAGCTGTATCATAAATTTAAAATAGTTTAGTAGCCTTGATTTTGGGTAATCTCTGGAGTAACATCTATAGTTTCCTGCGGGATAGCGAATACTCTTAAAAAAGGTTGGGTTGCTGCTTTAGCGGTATATGCTTCATCATAAGTTCCAAAACGAATCATTTGCTTTCTTCGGTACATTTCCCAATACATTTCAAAACCAATCTCATTATATAAAGTTTCTTCATCTAAAGAAGAAATTGCTTTTCCAGGAGCATTATCAAATAAAGCTTCACGAGTTCTACTGGTTCTAAGTAAGTTGACATCCTGTAATGCCGCCGCGGTTTCTCCTTTTCTAAAATAAGCTTCAGCCCTCATACAGTAAATTCCTCCTAATCGATAAAGCGGTACATCAACAGCACTGCTACCGTTGCCATATTTAGGGTCAAACTCCCACTTAAAGTTTCTAACTCCACGATTAATTTGATCCTGACTAAACACTGCTGAAAGTGGATTATCAAAATTAAGCTCTGGAGTATAATCCATTGGTATGGTAGTGTTTTTCTCCATCACTAATTTGCTTATGGCAATTCTTCCGTCAGCGGTCATATTAAATCCGCCTTCACCATCTAAAGTTGGCCCATACTGTTGCCCAACCTGTAAGCCCCTGTTAAAATGGAACCAGGCACCACCGGTATCTTCACGTACGTCTTCTGCTGGAACACTTCCGGTTGTCCCATCATTCATAAACCAGGTTCCATCTCTATATTGATAATATCTATGAAAACGTGGATCGTCGTGATTCCCTTCCCAGGTATAATAAAATTCGGGCTCTACACAAGAGGCATTAGTCCCTCTGTTATCTGGAGTTGGCTTTTGTGCTCTTCCGGTAGACATATAAGCAAAGTCGTTATCACTTCGACGAATATTATCATTTTCCTGAACTACGGCAAAGATGATTTCTGAACCCGACTTATTGCTGATAGCGAAATTATCAAAATAATTACTCTCCAGCCTAAAGTTCCCTTCTATCAATAAAGAAGTATAATAGATTACCTTATCCATATCATTCCCCTCATTATCCACAGCAGCTTCTGTGAAGTTAAAACCAGATGAGGCATTATAGCGATCTTTAAATACTGCTCTATTTAAATACATATCGGCCAATAACGCATAAGCTGCCTGCTTTGTAAAACGACCGTTATAGGTTCTTTGCTCTCCTAAATTTACCAGATCTGGAATTATAGCTTCTACTTCATTAATTAAATTATCAATCTCGGTATCTGCCTGAAGAAATTCTAATTCAGCATTTTCTGTAAATGGATCTCTGTAAGGTGCCTGCTGGAATAAATCTAGTGTATTATAGATGTATAGCGCCAGGAGACCTCGTGCTTCTGCTAAAAATAACTCGTAATTTTCGTAATCTGGATTTGCCTCCAAAGATTCGATAGCAGTTAGTGTTTTTGTTATACCACTATTTAAAGCATTCCAGGTTGAAGCCACAGCGGCATTGTTGGTTCCCCAGGTAAATTCGGTCAGGGCTCTCCATTTTCCTCCATCTCCCCAGTCGCTCCCTCTTGTAGGTAGCATACATTCGTCTGTTGGATATTCCTGAAGGCCAAAAACATTCCCGTGATCTGTAAACGTCCCTGCTGCCAATTGTCCATAGGCCGCTGCCATGGCACTCTCTGGACTTGAGCTTTTACCTCCTATTACTTCATCGATTACTTCTTCTTCTAAATCGGTACAACTCAATAAAGTGGTACCAAAACAAATAGCAAGTATAGCCTTAGCTGTTATATTTGAAAATTTCATTTTTTATAATTTTAAAGTTGCACCAATCATATATGATCTTGATGAAGGATAGGTGGTATAATCTATCCCTATGGATTGATTACCTCCCGTTGATCTTGGGCTGTTGATTAAAGGATCGAATCCTGAATAATTGGTTATTGTAAATACATTCTGTGCGCTTAGATATAGATTAAGGCCTTTTAACCAATTAAGATTTGCGGTATCAAAATTATAGCCCAATCTGGCATTATTCAACCTTAAAAAATCAGATTTCTCCATATATAATGTTGAAAGCTGCGGCGTATTTTGCGGATTTGCACCGTCTGCATAGAATTCGGAAAGTACATTTCTATCTGAAGCCAGATTGTTGATATTTAGTGCTAAATTGGTATTATTTACTAAATAACCTCCTGCTTGACCGATAAAAGCCAAACTTAAATCCCATCTTTTATAGCTTACATTTGTATTTATCCCAAAAGTGAAGTTGGGTAAAGCTCCTTCAAAAATCTGGCGGTCATCACTATTAATCACTCCATCGTTATTAATGTCTTCGAAAATATCATTCCCGTTTTCATCAAAACCAAGATGCTTTAACATAAAGAAGGAACCTGCCTCGTAACCGCTTTTGTATATATTTGCGGCAACTCCAGATAATCCGGGGCCTGCAATACTTCCGGAATATAATTCGGAAACTGGTAAATCTTTGATTTCATTATTTAATGTAGCTCCATTCACATCTAAAGACCAATCGAAATCTTCGGTACTTACAATCTTCGACCCCAATGTAAATTCAATCCCTTTATTAACAATCTTCCCGTCTATGTTTTTCCAAACTGAAGTCGTTGGACTTAGTGGTTCTGAAGGTATATTTAGGATCGCATCTTTTGTTGTTTTGTTATAATAATCTAATGATCCGTATAACTTATTATTCCACAAACTAAAATCTACTCCTAAATCAAACTGGGTCACTACTTCCCATTTTAAATCGGGATTTGCAGTACGATTAACAACAATACCATTAATTAAGTTATAATCATTATATAAGTAATAACCACCTGCTGCAGATTGCGAGTAACTTGCTTGTGTAATTTTATTTTGAACTTCCTGATTTCCGGTTTCTCCCCAACTTGCTCTTAATTTTAGCTGATCGATTTCTTCTACATCATCAAGGAATAATTCTCTATCCATATTCCAACCTAAAGCAAAAGATGGGAAATATCCATATTTATTGTTCTCCCCAAATCGAGTTGATCCATCTGCCCTTAAAGAAGCCGTAACTAAGTAGCGATCATCAAAAGTATAATTAACTCGGCCAAAATAAGATTGTAATTCGTTTTCCTGTGCATAACCATTCACACCAGATTGTTCTCCAGAATATCCCGGGTTATATTCTGGAGCAACTCCTTCGCCCATCGGACTTATATTGGTTGTAGAAAAAGAAGTTCCTGAAAAGTTGAATTTCTGATAAGAAAAACCTGCAAGAACTTCAAAATTACTTCTGTGGACATCAAAATTATAGGTTAAATAATGTTCTATTAAAGAGTTTTGAGATTCTAAATTATTCTGAACATAAGCTCCCAAAGGTGTTCTATCGGTAACATTTGGATATATTGTTGAATTTCGCTCTGAATTGGAACGATCGATACCAAAATTGAATTTATACTCTAATCCATCCATAATACGGAAGGTAGCTTCTATATTCCCTAAAACTCGAAGTGTTTCGGTTTTATCTTCGTAAATGTGAAGCAAATACATAGGATTGTAATGTGCATTCATATTGAAATTGGTATAATCGCCATCAGCATCAAAAACCGAGCGTGTTGGATTAGCCATTAAAGCATGCATAATTACTTGCCCGTCTGAACCTGCATCTGCACCGTTGGGAATTCCATTTTCATTAATCTGGCTGGCAGTTAGGTTCATTTTCACCTTTAATCTTTTATTATCAAAGAAAGATTCTTCTGCATTTATCCTCGCCGTAGTTCTTTTAAAATCACTGGTCTCTACGATCCCTTCCTGATCCATGTGAGAAAGCGATGCGTAATAATTGCCACTATTAGTTCTTTTAGAAAATGAAAAGTTATGATTTTGAGTAATGGCTGTTCTAAATAATTCGTCCTGCCAGTCGGTATTACCGCCATGGTCGTATGATGAGTCTGTTATGGCATTTCTATATGCTGAAGCTGAAAGCAAATCGATTTTATCAATTACTTTCGCTACATTTAAATAAGAATCTATGGTTATCGTAGCATCACCTTTTTCTCCTTGTTTCGTGGTAATAATCACCACACCATTAGACCCTCTTGCACCATAAATAGCTGCCGCTGATGCATCTTTAAGCACGGTTATCGATGCGATATCACTGGTATTTAAAAAGTTAAGCGGATTTTTAGCAGCACTATTTCCCAAACCAAAATTAGGGCCGCCTGCGCTCACATTTTGATTACTTAATGGCACACCATCTACAACGAACAACGGTGTACTACCACTTCGTATAGAACCAATACCACGAATAGATACGTCTACGCCCGCTCCTGGTTCTCCACTAGATTGTACGACACGCACACCAGCTACTTTTCCCTGAATTAAATTATCCGGAGAAATATTAATTCCTTTTTTAAAATCTTCTGCGGAAAGCTGGCTTACCGCTCCCGTCAAATCTTTTTTCGTTTTCTTACCATAGCCTACAAGTACAATCTCATCAAGATTAGCAGGATCTGCGGCCAGCGTAATAGTAATTCCGTCTTTAGCTTTTACCGTAAGGCTTTTATAGCCTAAATAAGAAACTTCTAAAGAAGCATTACTCTCAATTTCTATGGAAAAATTTCCGTCAAAATCGGTTACTACGCCATTATCTGTTCCAGCTTCCCGAACGGTCGCTCCCGTTAATGGCATGCCTTTTTCGTCTACCACCGTACCGGTAATAGTATGCTGGTAACTTACTACAGTTACGTTAGTGGTATTCCCTTCAGAAAAGAAATTACCACTTTTAGCATTCCCTATCTGAGAAGCTAGTAAAACCGACATTCCAAAAAATATATGACTCGGTTTCAATGGTACAATTTTAAAATACATTTATCTAAGTAATTGGTTGCACAATGCTTAATTATAAATCACAGTTGTTGGTAGCAACTGTGTCCATTTATTCTATTTTTTATCTCTATCTATATAACCATTCATAACTTGAATTTAAATAAAAGGGGGACGTGTTTTTTGAAGAGACTAAATAATGAAATGCTCATTCATTTCACATTTATACAGTTTTAATAAATATTTAAATAATACTACCACCACAGCATCCTTAACATTTAAATCGTATCGATTTAATTTTTATATAATATTTAAATAATTCTTATTGCTAAACCGATTTAAGTTTACATTTTATTAATAAAAATTGATTTTAAGATAATTTTCTCTTCCTTCGTTATTTATAGATTTATGGCCAGAAATTAATTTATTCTCATGATCCGAAATTTTTCACTTTATATCAACTCCTTAATAGGAATATTTCTATTTATAGCATGCTCACAACATGTTTCAAGCCCTCAAAGAATCAATCAGGTTCAGGTTATTGGATCCCACAATAGCTATAAAAAGGCTATTGATGATTCCTTATATTCGTATTTAGCGACACAGGATTCTACAGGAAGATTAAAAGGTTTACAATACGAACATATTTTGATCCCTGAACAATTAAGTATGGGACTTAGAAATTTAGAAGTAGATGTTTATGTAGATAGCAAAGGCGGAAAATTCTCTCATCCTAAAGGAATAGCTCTTGTAAAAAATCAGACTGAATATGATCCTGAAAGGCTTTTAGACAAACCAGGCTTTAAAATGATACACGTACCAGATATCGATTTTAGAACTCAGTATTATCTTTTTGAAAATTGCCTTAAGGATCTAAAATCCTGGTCTGAAAATCATCCAGATCATACCACTATATTTATCACGATCGAACCAAAAGATGGCGAAGAAAATAATTTTGGCACATTACCAGAAGCTTTTACTGTAGCAGCGTATCAAGAATTAGATGAAACACTGCTTAAATTTTTAGGAAAGGAACATTTAATTACACCAGATGATGTTAGAGGAAATTTTGAAACCCTAAATAAGGCGGTTTTAGCGGGTAATTGGCCAGATTTAAATGAAGGAAAAGGTAAATTTATGTTCATTCTGGATACCAAAGGCGAAAAAATGGAACGCTATATAAAAAACCACCCTTCATTAAAGAATAGAATAATTTTCACGAATTCCGACCCCGGCACTCCAGAGGCCGCAGCGATGATTATTAACGATCCATACGATGAAAGGATTCCGGATCTGGTAAAAAAAGGCTATATCATTAGAACAAGAGCCGACGCCAACACTACTGAAGCAAGAAATAATGATTACTCACGTTTCGAAATGGCCAAAAAATCGGGAGCACAAATAATTACTACAGATTATTACCTTCCCAGCACCTTTTTTGCATCTGATTATCATATTAACTTCGGAAAGAATACGTTTTACCGAGACAATCCCATCAACAATAAATTCTAAACTCAAAGTATTGAGAGGATTACCATATTTTTTTATAGCAGGGCGTTAAAACACTGTCTCCTAATTTTAAGATCTTGAAGTATTTATCGCTACTATTAATCTTACTTGTTTCCTATACCTTTTTTGGGCAGGAAGAAAATTCTTTTGAAGAAGAAATATCAGTTAGATTTAGCCAAAGTAAACTGTCTGACCGTATTTACGGAATTGGTGACTATAAACACCTTCGTAATAATTTTGAACTGATAAAGCAAGACTTTGTAAGACTTGAAGTATTTGTTGGAATTTTGGAACAATATGATTTTATGAGTGCGAATCGATTATTAAAATATTCGTTTGGAGCCCAATTAGATGTTCGCCTAACTTCAAAAAGTAAATTCTATATTTCCGGACAGTATATCTCAAATCCTTTTAATACCAGTTATGGGAATACAATGATACCGATGGATCCGTTTTTCCCTACTTCAGAAATAGATTTTGGCATAGACTTTCAGCTTAAAAGCAATATCAACCTTGATATCGGTAATAAAACATTATTACCAGGTGATGATACTTCAATTTTTCCTCCTAGTCCTTTAAATATTACACGGGCAAAACTAAAAATTGGTTTTTGAACGCGAAATAAAAAAGCTCTCAGATACAAATTCTGAGAGCTTTTTCGGCAATTTAAATAAACAAACAATAAAGCCAAAGATTAATCTTTGGTCCAGCCGCCACCAAGCGCCTGATACATATTAACAACAGCCGTCATTTGCTGCATTTTGGTTTCTACAAGATCAAATTTAGATTCCAGTGCATCCCTTTGGGTCATTAAGACCTCCATATATTCTGCTCTGGCATTTCTAAACAACTTATTCGAAATTTTTATAGACTCTGTTAAGGCATCAACTTCAGCAGCACGTAAATCATAACTTTTCTTAAGGTTATCGATTTTAGCCAACTGATTTGCCACTTCGATATAGGCTTTTAAAACAGTTTGTTCGTAATCAAAAGCAGCCTGAATTTGCTTGGCATTTGCCGTTTTATACGCTGCTTTTATGGCGTTTCGGTTAACCAAAGGTGCTACCAGATCCCCAGCAACAGAATAAATTAAGGATTCTGGCGTATTAAGCAGATAATCTGGGTTAAAAGCCTGATAACCGATATTTGCTGAAATCCCAAAAGAAGGATAAAAACGTGCTTTTGCAACTTTAATATCAAGCTTTGAAGCCTGAAGCTCGAATTCTGCCCGACGTATATCTGGCCTGTTTTGCAGCAATTGAGCCGGTAAGCCAGCGTCGATTTGTTTTGGCAACATATCTGCAAAAGCTTCGGTATTGCGAGCAATAGGCTGTGGATAACGACCAACCAGAAAATTCAGTTTATTTTCGGTTTCTGTAATTTTTTGCTGAATGTCGTATTGCAAGCTTTTGGTATGCAATACTTCTGCATTAAATTTACTTACTGCAAGCTGGGTTACACGAGCGGCCTGCATCTGCAACTTCACAATTCTATAGGCTCTTTCCTGAATTTCGATATTATTCTTTACAATCTGAAGCTGATTGTCTAGTGCCAATAATTCGTAGTAAGAATTAGCAATTTCAGCAATCAGATTGGTGACCATAAAATTTCTTCCTTCTACACTGGATAAATAACGCATCACTGCCGATTTTTTGGCATTGTGAAGCTTATTCCAGATATCTACTTCCCATTGCGCATTTAAACCAATCATATAATCTGGAAGCGGATCGGGAAATTCCTTACCGTCTTTAATTTCCAGATTCTCTTCTACTGCTCCATTACGGGTATATTTACCAACTTTGTCGATTCCTGCACCCGCTTTTAAACCAATTGATGGTAAATATTCGCCTTTTCTGGCCTGCACTTCACTTTGAGCCACTTTTAATTCCTGAAGCATAATATTTAACTCCTGATTATTTTCCAAAGCTGTATCTATTAGTGCTATCAAATTGGGATCATCAAAAAATGTTTTCCAATCTATAGAAGCAGCGCTTGTCGTATCGGCAGCATTAAAACTTTTAGCAGCAAGAGAGTCCTGAGAACTGTGATAATTCCCGGGAACCTCTTTGCTTGCCGTTTTCTCTGATAATGAAGGTACACAAGACGTTATACTCAGCATAATTCCTGCTGTAACGCCTAAATAAGAGAAACGTTTATATTTTTTCAATTTATTTATCATAATCAAAATCTTCGGTTAATGGATTTTCGTCTTCGTATTTAATCAATGATTTTCCTTCAGCAAGACTTCCAAAAATGTAGTATAGTCCTGGTACGATAATTACTCCGAATATGGTTCCAAAGAACATTCCTCCAAGTGCCGAAGCTCCTAAAGTTCTATTACCAACAGCTCCTGCCCCGGTAGCGATGATCAACGGAATTAAACCTGCAATAAATGCGAAAGAGGTCATTAAAATAGGTCTAAAACGTACTTTAGCACCTTCTATGGCTGCTTCTAAAACGGTAAGCCCTTCACTATGCTTCATGACCGCAAATTCTACGATCAACACGGCATTTTTACCCAAAAGCCCTACCAGCATAATCAAACCAATTTGCGCGTAGATATCGTTTTGAAGTCCCATTAACTTTAACAGCATAAAAGATCCAAAAACTCCTACGGGTAATGAAAATATTACCGATAACGGAATTATAAAACTTTCGTACTGCGCCGCAAGAACAAAGTAAACAAAGGCCAATACGATAAGGAAAATATAAATCGATTCGTTACCCCTTTGTGCTTCATCATAAGATAACCCTTCCCAGGCGATATCGTAATTTTTAGGAAGCGTTTCTTTGGCAACTTCTTTAATAGCATTAATAGCATCTGCGGTGGTATAGCCTTCAGCGGGTAATCCACGAATCGCAGCCGAATTGTACATGTTAAAACGAGTTACCTCATTTGGTCCCTGTAATTTCTTCAGTTTCATAAAAGATGAATACGGCACCATTTCGCCATGGTCATTTTTCACATACATATCCAAAACGTCTGAAGGTAATCGTCTAAACTGAGGATCTGATTGCACATACACCTTAAAGAAACGGTTGTATTTAATGAATCCCTGCTCGTAAGTACTACCAATTAGGATATTCAGGTTTTCCATGGCATCACCTATCGACACTCCTTTTTGCATGGCAAGTTCATTATTGAACTCTAACTCGTACTGCGGATAGTTCGCGGCGAAAAAAGTAAACAGTCCTTTAAGTTCAGGGCGTTTTCTTAAATTCTCCATAAACTCCTGATTAACCTTATCGAAATCCTGATAATCGGTTTCAGTGTTTTCATCTAATAAACGCATAGAGAATCCTCCTGAAGAACCGAAACCTGGAATTGCCGGCGGCTCAAAGAATTCAATAACCGCACCTAGGTCTTTGGATTTTTCCTCCAGCTCTTCCATAATTTCGGTAACTGTATGTTTACGGTCAGACCAGTTTTTAAGGTTAATCAAACAAGTTCCTGCGTTAGATCCACGTCCTTCAGTCATAATTTCGTAACCTGCCAACGAGGATACCGATTCAATTCCTTCTACATCCTCACAAATAGCCTGTAGCTTTCTGGAAACTTCGTTAGTTCGCTCTAAAGTTGCCCCGGGAGGGGTTTGGATAATCGCATAAATAGTTCCCTGGTCTTCACTAGGCACAAAACCAGAAGGCAACACCTGACTTTCAATATAAACACCCGCACAGAATGCTATTAAAATTCCGAAGGTTAACCATTTACGACTTACCATTCGTTTTAAAACCCCAACATACTTGCCGGTAAGTTTATCGAATACTGAATTGAATTTATCTAAACCTTTAGTAAGGAAGTTTTGCTTGTGTTCTTTACCGTGGTGATTTTTAAGTAACATCGCACATAAAACCGGAGTAAGGGTAAGTGCTATAATTGCTGAAATCACAATCGAACTGGCCATCGTAATAGAGAACTGTCGATAGAATGTTCCCACTGGTCCAGACATAAATGATATAGGTAGGAATACCGACACCATTACCGCAGTAATTGCAATAATCGCCCCCCCTATTTCTCCTAATACCTGTTTTACCGCTACATACGGAGAAATATCCGGGTATTCATCGAATTTCGCATGGACGGCCTCGACGACTACAATGGCATCATCTACCACAATACCAATTGCCAGTACCAAAGCGAACAAAGTCACCAGGTTAATTGAAATTCCGAAGAATTGAATCACAAAAAATGCTCCTACCAAAGAAACAGGAACTGCCAAAATAGGAATTAAGGTAGAACGCCAGTCTCCTAAGAAAATAAATACTACAACAGCTACCAGGATAAAAGCGTCACGTAGGGTGTGAACTACCTGCTCTATTGAAGCGTCCAAAAACTGTGATACATCGTAGCTAAGCTTATAATCCATACCCGGAGGAAAATCTTCTTTCATTTTCTCCAATTCCGCCTTAACTTCTTCAATTACATCACTGGCGTTACTACCGTAACTTTGTTTTAATACGATCGCCGCAGAGGGGTGACCGTCCAGGTTAGAATAGATATCAAAAAACTCACTTCCTAACTCTACCCTACCAATATCTTTTAAGCGCAAACTTTGCCCGTCGGGGTTTGCCCTAACAATAATATTCTCGTATTCTTCAGGTTCGTTATAGCGTCCTTTATAGGTAAGTACATATTCTAAAGACTGGGCTTTTATTCCCGAACTTCTACCTAAACGCCCTGGTCTACCTACAATACTTTGTTCTTTCATTGCTTCCATAACTTCATCTACAGAAACATTATAGGCACGCATTCTATCTGGGTTTAACCAAACACGCATGGCGTATCTACGGCTACCCAAAATTGTTGATCTTGCGATCCCTTTAATCCTGTTTATTTCAGGGATCATTTTTACGTTGGCGTAATTGTATAGAAATTTTTCATCCATACTTTTCTTTGTCGAGTAGAGGTTTACATACATTAACATACTCGGCTGGATAGGTGTAATCACTACCCCTTCCCTTTGTACCAGTTCTGGCAGCAAAGGCATTACCTGGTCGACCCGCGTTTTTACCCGTACCACGGCATCATTGGGGTCTGTACCCGGTTCGAAAATAACTCGTAATGTGGCCTCACCGGCACTGGTTGCATCTGTTGCCAGATAACGCATTCCCTGCACCCCGTTTATTGCATTCTCTAATGTAATAAGGGTAGATTTTACCAATACATCTGCACTCGCCCCAGGATAAGCCACAAATATATTTACTGTAGTAGGCGCAATTTGGGGAAACTGCGATATGGGCAGTTGTTTTATGGCTAAAGACCCCATAAATACAATTATGATCGAAATTACAATTGCAAATACGGGTCTATGTATAAATCGTTTAAACATAGTTTTCTTAGATTTTACTCGATATCAAGATTTAAGCGGTTGTTAGTAATTCTTGCCTTAATGGACGGAAGAACCAATAACTACCAAAACATTTTTTATAAATGCCTCCTTTGATTAGTCCTCAAGGGACCACCGCCAGGAGTTTTAAAGGTTTTTCAGATTATAATTCTGAAAAAATAAGTTCCCATCATCTATTCTCATTGCCATAAATTACTCGGCATAAAGTTCAAGATGATTGATAACTTCCTGAGGTTTTTCAAACTCATATTCGATTTCATCTCCGTCTCTAACTTTACGAAGTCCTTCTAAAAGAATTTTGTCATCTTCAGTAATGCCATCTTTAACAGCATAAACATGCGGAAGTTCACCAGCAAGATTAATCTCTCTTGCTTCGATTTTATTATCCTCGTTTACCACATACACATAATGTTTACTAAGCACCTCGAATGTTGCTTTTTGTGGAATTAAAAGAGAATTATTAAATGGTACTTTGGTAAGAACACTACCGGTTTCACCATGTCTTAAAAGACCTTCTGGATTAGGGAAACTTGCTCTAAAGGCAATATTACCGGTTTCGTTATTAAACTCTCCCTCAATAGTTTGCACATAACCATCATGTTTGTAAATCTGGTTGTTGGCCATTAGCAATTCTACTTTGGTCGTATCTTTTTGGTGAACAGCTTGCTGATAATTTAAATATTCAGCTTCAGGCACATTATAATACACCCACATATCGCTGTTATCAGATAAACTGGTAAGTAATTCCCCTTCTTCCACCAAACTTCCTAATTTAAGGTGAAGCCGATCTACAATTCCGTCGAATGGAGCTCTAATTTCGGTAAATTCTAAATGTACCTGTGCTAAAGACTTTTCAGCCTTTGCTTTTTCTAATTTAGCTTTTGCCATAGCTAATTCGTTAGGAGCAACAACATTACTATCGGCCAGTTGTTTGGTGTTTTCGTATTCTATTTGGGCAAAGTTTGCCTCAGCATCTGCCTTTTGTAATTCGGCTTTGTAAAGTTTAGGCATGATTTTAAACATTAACTGCCCTTTTTTCACAAACTGTCCTTCGTCTACATAAATATTTTCAAGATACCCTCTTTCTTGTGCGCGTACTTCTATATTTCTAATAGACTGTATCTGCGCTACATATTGGTGGGTGACCAAGGTATCTTTTCGAAGCGGACTGGTCACCAGATACTTGGATTTTTCTTCTTTCTTTTCTTTGTGGGATTCACAGCCCATGCCTAAAAACATAGCACACAGGCTAACAATCATGAGAATTCTACTCATCATAATTTCAATTTTAAAAGTGATAAAAATTAGGGGAAACTTTATATAAGCCTACAAACCGATGCTAAACATAACTTTAGCAGGATCTCTTGATAGACTATTTTGAAAAATTAAAATGTGCCGGATTGTAGAAATTAATCCGGACTTAAAAAATCATATTCTAAATACACAATATCTTACACAAATAGATGGGTAAGACGAAGTATGATTTTGATTTGATAAATTAGGTGTATTATCACTACGATTATAATCGTGATAAGCAGAAATTATTGCGTAGAAAAGTGTGGTAACAAAGTTACTACCTTCTAAATATTTTTTTGAAGCATCAGTATCTGATTCATTTTGAGCTTCTTCGATTTCGACTTCTTCGGTTTCAGAAAATTTTGTATCTGGATTAGATCTTGATTTTTCATGAATTAAGGCATCGCTATCATCAAAATAATCAAACCCGTAGTCTAGATCTAATTTCTTTTGAAAGGAAATCCCTTCCCCTTCTGTAATAAAATCATTATGCTCCTTTAGATTATTGGCATGAATAGCACCATATCCATTAAGGAGTAGTAGAAAAAATGATATGTATTTAAAAAATGATTTCATTTGCAGCGCCAAAGCTATATAATCTTTGCATTACGTACAAGAACTTCTATATTATTTTACTGAAAACCAATAATTATTTAATATTCGATAAAATCAGCAGGCATTTTTTTGGAATAAATAAAATATATGATTGAAATTTGACGCCTAAATTCAATAAAAACGATCAGAAATTTAAAAAATACCATAATTTTCACAGTTTTTCACTTCTGCATTTTTAATGATTAAAAATCTGATGAGCAATAAGCTTAAGTTTGGGAAATAAAAAAAATCCGATTATAGCAACCTACAATCAGATTTAAAATATTTTTATTATCAACTAAACTACCTTAGGGCATGTCCATGAGGCATTTGTTAGAACATTATTTTTATTTTGAGGCAATCCTAGGAGTATTTAGTCTCGATTATCAAGCAAAATCATCTTAAAAAATTAGCGCTTTTTAAACGAGAAAACACCCGTTTATCTTCCATTACATATTTAAGATGACTTTCTAGAGTATGACGATCGTGTAAATCAGCGATATTTGGTATTACATCGCGATAAAGAGACTCTAGTTCAGATTGTAATTCTAATCCTCTTTTAATCACAAATACCCTTCCTTTACTACTTAATTCTTTACATTTTATTCCTTTTTGTTTTCTTCTGTAATTGGCCAGTTTATACTGCGATTTTAATCCAGATATATAGGCCTTTTTATGAAAGCAGAGTTTTTTAAATAGTGTTTTAAAATATAAGCGATTGGATTCGTCTAAAGCCTGAGAATAAAAACAAAAGGCATCTTCAATTTTTTGGTACAGTGCATTGATTTTAAACTCTACCGGGATTTCTTCATTCTCCTTTTCCAATTTATTCAGGATCAATATTCTTTCTTTTGCGGTATCCTTATCCTGATAATTAATGCGAATAGTACCTAAACCCACTTCCAGATTTTTATAAAAGTTACCTTTTTCGCAAAAACCACCATCAGTAGTAAAGGACAAACATCTAATATTTGCTTTTTTCAACTCCTTTAAAAAACGTCGTTCATTTGGCTGGATGTGGTGCTTCTGACTAATTTTACTTAAGGTTTCACGATAGGAAATAGTTCCATTATTTGATATTGAATTCATTCGGGGGTTAGATTTTTTCTGGTTATTTTACAAATCTACTTAATCACTACCCGATAAACTCTTTTAAAAAACACAAGCTTTACTTAAGATCTGGTTAAATTTTTGATCAAAATGAATAAAGGAAAGTGGAAAAATGAAGATTAATTGATGAATTAAAAAAGTTATTAACAATAACTCACATTACTTTATAAAATCAATATTTTAATTATATTGTTAAATATTTTAACAGTTAAGGCTATTACTCCCCTTTTTCAAATCTGAAATGATGAGATGTATAATTGTTGATGACGAAGAACTACAAGTTTCTGTATGCAAAATCCTTATCCAGGAGCATACCAACCTAAAACTTGAAGGAACTTTTGGCAGTGCTCTGGAAGCATTAAAGTATATTAAATCAAATCAAGACATCGATTTAATATTTCTAGACATTATGTTGCCAGATATTAGTGGATTCGAGTTATTGTCTTTACTAAAAGATTCTCCACAGGTTATTTTAATGTCATCTACAAAAAAATATGCCATAGAGGCATTTGATTTTGATCATGTGTTAGATTATCTTTTAAAACCACTTAAAAAAAATAGGTTTTTAAAAGCAGTTAATAAGGCTATTGGCAAGCGAGAACTGCAAATGAGTGTGACACATAAAGGCTCTAAACCATTTTATGTTCAAAGCGATAAACGCTTAATAAAAATTAATCCAAATGAAATCGATTTTGTTGAGGCCTGTGGAAATTATGTTTTTATTCATCTGGAAGCTGAAAAGATCTTTACTTACTGTAGCTTAAAAAAGCTGATTGAAAAATTGGACTTCGAAAATTTTGTACAAACACATCGATCCTATATTATTAATATCGAGAAAATAAAGGATATTCAGGACAACAGTGTGCTAATAGGAAATAAAGTAATCCCTATTAGTCGGAGATTTCGTCAAAATGTACTGAAAAGCATTGATGTGATTTAACCACTTACATAAGAAATACGACCACTCATCTTCAAAACAAAGCCGCTTACATAAAAAACATCTTTATAAGTTCAATTGGTTTGTAATTTTAAAATCACAGAGATGTAAGCAATAATGGCAAAACAAGAAAAAGACTCTTTAATAAAAATATCTGGCGTATTAAATGCCTACACTATTAAGGATATCGAAGCCGAATTACATTCCTATTTGGAAAAAGCTACCGATGTTTTAAACATAGACATTAATAGTATTTCTGAAATAGACCTGCCAGCTGCTTTTACACTTTATTCTCTTAAGGAGAAAGCTAAACAAATGGGAAAGCTTATCGCAATCGATAAAGAGCAATGTTATGCCCTTAAGAAATTAGAAAATTATAAGATAGAAAAGTTATTATAGTTGAGGTTACATTGGTTAGATGAGGATCCGGAAGCAGAAACAACACGCATAACTACTGCTTCTGGAACTTCTAAAAACAAGGTGTAAACCAGTAGATTTTAAAGTTTTGTTTTTTTTATATCAGTAGTTAATTCATTATTAGTAATACTAGCTAAAATGAAATCCCCAGAATGCAAAAACCCTGAAAAATTTTTTCAGGGTTTTTAATTTGAATTAAGGATCGATAACGATCACAATTTTTTATTTTTAGATCTTCTTAAAAGGATATAAAAAATAACTACCGCAAGCACATCCACAATGGCGACAATTAAAGTTATTTTTTCAATAGTACTCATCACTCATAAATTTCGGGTTTTCAAAACTACATATAATACTTATAAAATAACTAAATTTTAGAAAGTAAATTTTGAACTCGTTTAAACTTTTTCCTTTTTGAAGGGTTTGAACTTTTTCAAGGCTAATACAATAAAAGCAAGATAGTTAAACCCTGTCCAGCTTGCCACGGTAGTATCAAACCTGTTTAGTAACGACCGGAAACTGTCCATCCAGGCATTGGTACGCTCGATGACATAGCGTTGGTCATAAAGTTCTTTGTCAAAATAGTCATCTCT
>NZ_JAKHSK010000039.1 GCF_023499215.1 Zunongwangia pacifica | reverse complement strand
TTCTATTGTATCTTTGTCAAGTACAGAGTACATAAAGGGTTGGTTTTGATAATTGTATGTTTCGCAACACAAATATCTGCAACCCTTTTTTATTTTTAAAAAAAGTTTAAATCATTTCAATATTTGCATTGGCTCTGGCAAAAACTTTGACATTTATTTAATCCCTCATTAAGAGGATTTCCACCTGATAAATCGATATTATAAATAGGAATTGGAAAGGTTTTATTGAATCTTTAGCAACAAGATTACTGGTACTGATTTTCGTGGAATAGGATACTTCTATCGCTAAAAAACTCATCCTTTATTTAAGCGAAAATTAATGCTCCGATAGGCACCAGAATTAATGAAATGATCATGGAAAACACAATAAGTAGAGCCGCCTGTTTTTCCTGGGATTTTAAGAAAGAAGAAAATACGGCCAGGTTTGCGGCAATGGGAAAAAGCGGAATTAAAGCCATCACCTGGCGCTGCTCTTTATCCAACCCATCTATAAGCCAATATTCTAAACCCATTAAGACAGCGGTAATTAAAATTGCAGAAATGGCTCTTACACCCAGTACTTTTGCGTAATATCCCCAGTTTAAAGATTTAAAATGAATATTGGTTAAATTCATCCCGATAATGAGCATTCCCATTACCGAAACAACGGTTCCCATCACATTAACGACCGGCTTTACAGCTTCAGGAGTTTCAACTTTAAAGCCTTTTAAGATTAGGGCAAGGATAATCACATAAATAAAAGGAACCTTCAGGACTTCTAAAATGGCCTGTTTGGTGCTAAATTTAGATTTTGCTACCTGAATATAGCCAATAATATTTCCGTAGAGTGCCGTTCCCACATAAATACAGATAAGTGTGGTTACCGCTTCGTCACCAAATAAAGATTTAACGGTTGGTATTCCGAAGAAGGCTATATTAAAATAAGAAAAACCACTTTTTAGAATATTAATATCACCGGAGCTGTCGATGGATTTATTGACAAGCATTGCCGGGAATATCATTAAAAATGCCATTAAAAAAGAAAGGATCGCTAAAATTACCAAATTCGAAAATCCGGCATCTAAAACATGATCGATCACCAGAATAGGCAGTAAAACAAACAAAAGCGGTTTATGGATCCACGACTTTGGGATCCACTTTTTTTTATTAATTAAATAACCAACGGGGATACAACATAAATAGGGAAGCAAGCTTAGATAAAGCGATTTAAACGTGTCCATTAGCGCTGGTTTTAAAGATTATCTCAGAGGCTAACCGGGCAATGGTTTTTACATTAAACCAAACCGCATTTACGTCCATCAACATTCCATTTACTAAGTGGCCAACCGCATAAATATGGCTGCCTCCATTTTCTGAAATACATTGCATGGTATGGGGATTGATCACCGCGCCACCAATAGGATGGGGTTTTAAATATTGTTTCTTTACTAAATTTTCTATTAAAATATTTTTCATTTCTTCCAATTTCGTGGCGCTTCCCGTAGCATTAACCAGTTGATCCACTTCAAAAATCCCATCCTGTCCCGTAGTAATTTTAAAACAGTTTTTATCCTTCAGGAAACTAACGTCGTTATTCTGTGGTATGATTTCCAGTTGCCCTTTTTTTATTAATTCGACCAGTCTTTTTGCGTTATAAAGCGGAATAGCGTGTCGTGTAATAGTCCAATGCCTGCCTAACCATTTGGTAAAAATAATTTGTTCATGTAAGCTCATCCAACTCCATATCGTTGAAGTATCGTAACGCATCGCATAGGCCATATTCAGCAAAGCATCACCACCTTGTTCAGCTATCCTGATGTCGTATTTTAACAATGGTAGCGGATCTTTAGCATCCCGGTTTAAAGATTTCCAGTCAACAGGTTTTCCTTCAGCTTCTTCGATATCTTTTATAAATAACCGGAATAATTCTTTAGCCCTGGGAGGCTTACCATGTTCACGCTTTAGTTTATGTATGTTAGAAAGTGTTAGGTATTTGCGTTCAAAAATGTTGTTTTCATCAGGTTGTACTCTGGGGAGCATGCCATCTGGAGAGAACATGGTAATTTCTCCGGTATGCCCGTTATCTACCAAACTCATTACCGTATCGATGGCACTTAAACTGGTTCCCAAAATTCCTACGTGATCTTTTTTGCCGGTTCGTTCCAGTAGCCTCTTAGTTGGCCAGGGAAAATCGATATAATTTAAATGATCTTTAAACTCTTTAAAAGTATTAGGTTTTGGTGTGCCGGGCGCTAACAATACTTCGTCTACTTCAGTTGTATCATTATTGGTTAAATGAATACGTAATTTTTCATTTTCTAATCGATTTATATTAAAAGCTTCCGCTTCAATTCTTTCTACTTTAATATGCTTCTCCTCGGCCTTTTTGATGGTTTCCTGTAACTGTTCTGCTACATAATGACCGTAGAGCAACCTGCTGGTATACGCATTTTCCTCGTCGCTTTCGCTTTTTACATCGCTTCGGTATTTCCCGCCATGCTCTTTTAACCATTCTGCAAAATGAGTGGGTTCATGGGCATAAATACCCATAAGATCAGCCTGTGTATTTAAAATATGCGTCCGTTGTTTAGATCCAAATGCTAATCCATATCCCGCTTTTTCACTGCGCTCTATAAGCACAAACGAAATTTGTTGCTCTAATCTGGCATTAATACTTTGGATGATAAGCTCAATTAGAGCAGCAGATCCACAGGCTCCACCGCCAATAATGGCAATTTTCTTCATTTCTTTTTTTCCGCTTTTTTCTAATGTAATCAATCGGGAAAGAGCTGTAAAATTATTAACTTAATTTAAGAGGAATCGCATGTTTTTAAGTTTATTTCAGGGAATGGATAGTTCATAAATTAAAACCGAATCTGGAGCTTTTTCAAATTCGATTTTATTCGCTTTCCGTCCTGGTAGCTTTCGGCATGCTTCAAAATAAAAGACAATTTACTTTGAATTATTGTTAGAAATGATGCGACTAAATCGATAAATCAACAGAATAGACACTAAATATTGAAAAGCATGCAAAGCATAAGGAAATGTAGTTTCTATCACTTATTTTAGGACAATAATAAACCAAATTCAATGAGAAAATCCTTTATAACCGCATGCGTCGCTTCTCTTGTTATGGGAAGTTTTTCTTTTGCACAGGAGTTGTATGTTCCAAGGGACGTTAAAAAAGCATACGAGAACGAAACCCGAAGTAAGAGCGGAAAACCAGGTAAAAATTACTGGCAAAATTCGGCAAAATACAAGATAAATCTTCAGCTGGATCCTCCCAATCGTCAGGTAACCGGTTCCGAAGAAATTACCTATACCAATAATAGTCCGAATACCTTATCTTCCCTAAATTTTAAATTAATTCTGAATAATCATAAACCCGGTGCAGCACGTTTAGGGATGGCTTCAGATGATTATATGACCAACGGAATCCAAATTGATTCTTATGTAGAAAACAGAATAAAAAAAGGATGGAATTCAAAACATGACGGCACCAATAAAATGATTAAGCTGGAGACGCCGCTTCAACCCGGTGAAAGTGTTCATCTTAGTATTAACTGGCATTTTGAGGTTTCAAAACAAAGTGGGAGGGAAGGTGCTATTTTAGAAAATACGTTCTTCCTTGCTTATTTTTATCCTCGCGTCGCGGTTTACGATGATTATATGGGCTGGGATACCATGACCTTTTTTGGAATGCAGGAGTTCTATAACGATTTTAATGATTACGAAATTAATGTAAGCGTTCCTGAAGATTTTATCGTCTGGTCTACGGGAGATCTTTTAAATGCAGAAGAAGTACTTCAGAAAAAATACGCCAAAAAGCTGGAGAAATCCATGCAAAGTGATGAAGTAATACGTATCGTTACTCCAGAAGATCTTACAGAAAAAGAAATTACCAAAGCAGGAACCAATACCTGGAAGTGGAAGGCTAAGAATATTACAGATGTCGCCATTGCAGTGAGTAATGAATATAATTGGGATGCCGCCAGTGTGGTGGTCGATTCTACCGCCAATCGTCGCGTGAGTGTACAGGCCGCCTACGATGATGAATCTAAAGATTTTCATGAAATGGTGAATTATGGCCATCATGCGTTAAACTGGTTTTCACACCACTATCCTGGTATTCCCTATCCATATTCAAAATCTACACTGGTAAGAGGTCATGGTGATATGGAATATCCAATGATGGTAAACGATAATTCACATGAAGATCCCGATCTGGCGCGTTTTGTGGCAGAGCATGAAATTGCGCACACCTATTTCCCTTTTTATATGGGTACCAACGAAACGAGATTCGGATTTATGGACGAGGGGTGGGCAACCACTTTAGAACATTTAATAGGAATTGAAGATCTGGGCAAAGAAAAAGCGGTTGAAGATTTTAAAAACTTCAGGATAAAACGTTGGATCACAGATGATAATATGGAACAGGATGTGCCTATTATTACACCGTCTAATATTTTAAGCGGCCCGGTGTATCGTAACAATTCTTATGGAAAAGCAGCGCTTGGTTACCTGGCCTTAAAAGATATGTTGGGTGACGATCTTTTTAAGAAAGCCTTACAGGGTTATATGGATCGTTGGCACGGTAAACACCCAATTCCGTGGGATTTCTTCTACAGTATTAATGATCTTAGCGGAAAAGATTTAAACTGGTTTTGGGATCGCTGGTATTTTAAACCGAATTATATCGATGTTAAGATTGAAAGTGTACAGCAGGATAACAATTCGGTTGAAATTGTTGTCAATAATGTAGGTGGAATGCCGGCACCTTTTGATGTAAAACTGACTTTCGCTGATGGAAGCACAAAAAATATACATCAAAAATCTACAATCTGGAAGAATGCTGAAGATACTTTTTCTATACAAATTGAAACAGCTAAAGAAGTAAAAGCAATCGATCTTGAAGGTGGCATCTGGATGGATGCCACCCCAGAAAATAATAGCTGGAAAAAATAACCAATCTCAGTTTTTAAAGCTTTTTAAAACTGCTCTCGATATTGTAAAAATCGGGAGCTTTTTTTGTAATAACTTCTTCTAACCAATTCATTTTTGGATCTTTATTATTACTTTTGATTATAATGTTCGATTTTAAATTACAGGTTTTTCAAAGTGTGGCGTCGCGGCTTAGTTTTTCTAAAGCGGCAGAAGATCTTCATATCACACAGCCAGCGGTGACCAGGCATATTCGGCAAATGGAGGCTCATTTTAACCAAAAGCTCTTTAAGCGTAAAGGAAACAGCATCGCACTTACCGAAGCCGGGAAATTACTGCTTTCGCACAGCAAGCTTATTTTTCAGCAATATGAGAAAGCGGAGTTTGATATGAATTCGTTGATCGATAAAAACGAAGGAAGCCTAAGAATTGCCGCCAGTACAACCATCGCTCAGTATATTTTACCAGAAGTGCTGGCAAAATTTCATCAAAAATTCCCCAAAATTAAGATCCATTTACTGAATATGAATACCGAGAAAGTAGAAAAATCGGTGATGAATAATTCGGTAGAATTAGGATTTATCGAGGGCCAATCGAAGAACCGAGAATTGGCTTACCAAGCTTTTTTAGAAGATGAAATCGTTCTGGTGGTCGATAAATCCCATCCATTAGCTAAGAAAAACCAGATCTCAATTTCAGCATTACAGGATGTTCCGCTTGTATTAAGGGAAAAAGGATCTGGTACGCGCGAAGTAATCCTAAAAGCCTTTCAGCATGAAAACTTAAAAGTTGAAGCACTAAATATCGAATTAGAATTAGGAAGCTCAGAAAGTATAAAATCGTATCTGGCTAATGGACATAGCGGTAGTTTTTTGAGTATCAATACGGTTTTAAAAGAACTAAAGCACGGTGACTTTTATATTGTGGACATCGAAGAGCTGCAAATTAAGCGGGATTTCTTTTTTATTCAGCAACAGGGACATCATTCTAAATTAAATTCGGTGTTTTTAAAATTCCTTCAGCATCATTATAACTTTTAGTTATATGGCATAACTATTTATCATTTGATTGGGAGCAGGACTGCAGCTACTTTTGAAGTATAATATTCAGTTTATGAAACCTGTAATTACTTCAGTTGTATTTGTAATACTTTGCCTGGCATGTCTGTTTCCGGTGATAAATCCGCCTATCGCTTTGGCCGCAGGGATAGTATTCGCGCAATTTTTTCAGAATCCCTTTCCGCAAAAAACACAAATAAGCATAAACTGGTTATTAAAAATCTCGGTTATTGGTCTTGGCTTCGGGATGAATATCGACAAAGCAGTAACGGCAGGAAAAGACGGATTTATTTTTACGATCTTATCCATTACTTTAACGATTGGATTGGGGATGCTGATTGGTAAACTTTTTAAAATCGATCAAAAAATCGCCAAACTCATAAGTTCGGGGACCGCGATTTGTGGGGGTAGTGCCATTGCGGCAATTTCTCCCATTATAAAAGCCGATGCTAAACAAATTTCAATAGCTATTGGCAGTGTTTTTCTTTTAAACAGCCTCGCACTGTTTCTATTTCCGGTTTTAGGCCATTATTTTAATATGAGTCAGCATCAATTTGGGATCTGGAGTGCGATTGCCATTCACGATACCAGCTCGGTTGTCGGTGCAGCGCAGGTTTATGGAAATGAAGCGCTGGAAATTGCTACTACGGTAAAATTAGCCCGGGCGCTATGGATTTTACCGGTATCTGTTTTGTTTGCCTTAAGCAGTCATACTGAACTGAAGAAGATTAAGATTCCATATTTTATTGGTCTTTTTATTTTAGCGATCATGGCCAATACCTATATCCCAAATATCGAATTTGTGGCGCCAAAAATTGTTTCGGTCTCTAAAATGGGCTTAACGCTCGTATTATTTTTAATTGGAAGCACGTTAAACTATAAAAGTTTTATGCAAGTGGGCATTAAACCGGTGATTTTAGCCATTTTTATATGGATTTTTATCAGTATCGTTTCTTTAATCGGAGTGCTGCAATTAATAAATTGAAGGTCAAAAACATCCAAAATCGATATTTTGTGTAGCACAATTTTCTAAAATACTGGTATAACTTCGCCATTTCAAAGGTTTTAATATTTTTATAAGGTTTTGTCTTGCCTCCAAACAGATTTAATTAGTTAATTTTAGCATTCGAAATGATTAAAACCAAAAGATTCACTTCATGAAAATCGGAATTGCTGCAGATCATGCCGGCTTAGAACAGAAAGAAAAGTTATTGGAACTTTTAAAAAATAAAAATTTCGAGATACAGGATTTTGGTGCCTTCGAATATAAAAGTGACGACGATTATCCAGATGTGGTGACTCCTTTAGCCAAAGCCTTAAGCGCACATAAAGTTGATAAAGCTATTGCCGTTTGTGGTAGTGGGGTAGGTGTTTCTATCGTTGCCAATAAATTCCCCGGGGTGCGTGCGGCGTTAATTTCAGAAACCTATTCGGCACATCAGGGTGTAGAACATGACGATATGAATATGATTTGTGTTGGCGGAAGAGTGCTGGGGACTTCACTTATCCTGGAGATTATTTGGGCCTTTTTAAATGCCGAATTTCAGCAGGACGAGCGTTTTGTAAGACGGTTGGATAAAGTCTTAGAGATAGAAAAAAAGAATTTTAAATAAATAGAATAGTTAAGAACCTAAAACTGAATCATGAAAGAATTCGATTTTGGAATTGTTGGTCTTGGAGTAATGGGGAGAAACCTTTTACTAAATATGGCCGACCATAAATTTTCTGTAGCCGGACTGGATTTAGATGCCGAAAAAGCGGCCTCTCTGGAAAAAGAAGCTTCAGAAGAACACACGATAAAAGGAACAACCTCGGCAGAAGAATTTTGCGGATTAATTCGTAAACCAAGAGCGATTATGCTCCTGGTTCCGGCAGGAAAACCTGTAGATTCGGCTATCAATTCGTTACTACCTTATTTAGAAGAAGGAGATGTTTTAGTCGATGGGGGAAATTCGTATTTCCCCGATACCAATCGTCGTGTAGATGAACTTGCTGAAAAAGGTATCCATTTCTTCGGAATGGGAATCTCTGGTGGTGAAAAAGGAGCGCGTTTTGGCCCAAGTATGATGCCTGGCGGAAATGCGGAAGCATACGAAAGACTTCGCCCTATTTTTGAAGCGGTAGCGGCAAAAGTAAACGATGAGCCCTGTGTAACGTATCTTGGTAAAGGATCTGCCGGAAACTATGTAAAAATGGTTCATAATGGTATCGAATATGCCATCATGCAGCTTATTGCAGAGGTTTATGATCTATTAAAAAGAGGATACGGCGTAGAAGATGCTAAAATTCAGCAATTATTTGAAAAATGGAACAATTCAGAATTAGCCTCTTTTCTGGTAGAAATTACTTCTGAAATTCTTAAAAAAGAAGATGAAGTTACTGGAAAGGGTATTTTACTGAATTATATCTCTGACGCGGCAAAAGCCAAAGGAACCGGTAAATGGACCTCTCAGAACGCCATGGATATTCAGGCGCCTATCCCGGCGATTAACGCGGCGGTAGAAATGCGTGATATTTCAAAATATAAAGAAGAGCGTGTAGAGGCTTCAAAGAAATTAAAATGGAATGATGCTTCAGAAATTTCAGAAGAAGAGATTTTTGATGCATTAACCGATGCGTTCTACTTTGGTATGATTACCATTTATGCTCAGGGATTAGCCCAGTTAACAATCGCTTCCAAAGAGTATGATTACGGCTTAAATCTGGAAGAGGTGGCTAAAATCTGGAGAGGTGGTTGTATTATCAGAGCGGCCTGTTTAGAAGATTTTAGACAAGCTTACAGTAAATCTCCAGAGCTTCCTAACCTTTTATTAGACGAAACTATAGGTAAAGCTTTAGAAGAAAAGCAGGGTGCAGCACGTAAGGTGGTAAAAACCTTTATCGACAAAGGTATCCCATCTTCGGTATTTAGTACTACGGTATCTTATTTTGATTCTTACAGAAGTGAAATTTTGCCTACCAACCTTATCCAGGCACAAAGAGATTTCTTTGGAGCGCATAAATACGAGCGTAATGATAAGGAAGGTGTTTTTCATACTGAGTGGAATTAAGCCTCAATTAATTTAAAACTAAAATGAAGACAGAAAAGAAAGCGGCCCCAACGATCATTGTCATATTTGGTGGTACAGGAGATCTTGCCAGTCGCAAATTAATCCCCGCATTTTATAACCTTTATCTTGATGATCGAATGGCAGATCATTTTGCCATTTTCGGATTAGGAAGATCAGATTTTGATGATGCTTCTTACCGAAAAGATCTTTATAAAAAATTAAAAGAATTTTCCCGTCGCGATCCGGATGCCAAAATTTGGAAGAAATTCGAAGAATCGATTTATTACTTTAAATCAGATATCACCAACGAAAAATCCTATCAGGATTTACATACCAAACTGGATAATCTCGATAAGGAATGGGGAGAACGTGCCAATAGATTATTTTATCTATCGGTATCTCCTAAGTTTATCGATGATATTACCGCGAACCTTAAAAACCAGAAATTAGTAGAAGAACTGGAAAAAGACCGTCTGGTGATCGAAAAACCATTTGGTTATGATCTGGAATCTTCTATAGAGCTGAATAAATTGCTTCGCCGGACTTTTGACGAAAAACAAATTTTCAGGATCGATCATTATTTGGGTAAGGAAACGGTTCAGAATATTTTGGCTTTCCGTTTTGGAAATGCGTTGTTCGAGCCCCTTTGGAACCGAAATTATATTGATTATGTGCAAATTACCGTTGCAGAGAAGGTTGGTGTGGGTTCGCGTGGTGGCTATTATGAAGGCTCGGGAGCACTTCGGGATATGATCCAGAATCACCTGTTACAAATCCTTTGTATGGTAGCGATGGAAGCTCCAATTTCGGCCGATGCTGAAGAAATTCGAAATCGTAAAGTAGAAGTTTTACGTGCTATACGTAGAATAAAACCGGATGAAGTAAGCAAAAATGCCGTTCGTGGCCAATACAGTGCTGGTTGGGTAGAAGGAGAAAAAGTACCTGGATACCGTGAAGAAAAAGGAGTAAACGAAAATTCGAATACCGAAACGTTTGCAGCAATTAAATTTTTTATTGATAACTGGCGTTGGCAAAATGTCCCGTTTTATTTAAGGACCGGTAAACGTATGCAAGAGAAAAGCTCTTCAATAACAATTCAGTTTAGACCCGTACCACATGCGGCATTTCCCGGGGAACAGTCTAATAACATTATGCCTAACAAGTTAACCATTAACTTGCAACCGCAAATGGATATTAGGTTACGTTTTATGACCAAAAAACCAGGTTTAGAGATGAATCTAAACCCTTCTGAAATGGTTTTTAATTACGATAGCTGTTCTACCCATACTCCAGAAGCTTACGAGACTTTATTACTTGATGCCATGCTGGGGGATACCACCTTGTTTATGCGATCAGATCAGGTAGAAGAAGCCTGGGATGTGATTAAAACCGTTCAGGAAGCCTGGGACAGCAGGGAATCGATTAATTTCCCTAATTATCAGGCAGGAAGCTATGGCCCTGAAAATGCAGAAGCCCTTATTGCGCAACAGGGACATGTATGGTCGATAAACGTACCTGGAAAAAAAGAAAAGAAACAAGAGGAATGCTGAATATATATCAAACCAAAGAAGAAGCTAGTCGCGCTGCAGCTCAGCATTTTGTAGAACGTGCAAATCTTGCCATTGAAGAGCATGACAAGTTTACCGTTGCCTTAACCGGTGGATCGTCACCCGGCGGGATGTACGATTTGCTAACAACAGAGTTTAAAGATCAGGTAGCCTGGGATAAACTTTTTGTTTTTTGGTGTGACGAAAGATGGGTGCCTATTGAAGACGAACGTAGCAATGCAGGAAATGCTTTTAAAGATTTTCTTAATAAAGTGAATATCCCAAAAGATCAGATTTTCCCGATGTATAAAGACGGAATTTCTGCGGAAGAATACGCGCAAGAATATGCTGAAATTTTAGAGAAGGTTTTAGAAGATGGTAAAACCTTTGATCTCATCTTTTTAGGAATGGGGGACGATGGTCATACCGCTTCATTATTCCCGGGAGAAAAAGTAATCCACGAAAAAGAGAAGAAAGTAGCTGCTTACTTCCTGGAACCTCAGGATATGTACCGGATTACATTAACCGCACCATTAATTAATGTGGCTAAAAGTGTGGCATTTATAGCCTTTGGCGCTAAAAAAGCAGATGCACTTTATGAAGTAATAAAAGGAGAGAAAAATATTGAAAAATATCCTTCTCAGATTATTGCTCCCGAGGGAGAACTTATGTGGTATGTGGATAAAGAAGCTGCTGCAAGAATTTAGAATTTCAGTATAAACTATATATTTCTAAAAATCCGGACTAATCTTTATTTCGGATTTTTTTTTGAGTTAAAATTAATGTTAAAAAAAAGCATAAAAAATATTATCGATATTCTTGATATTTTATACCTAAAAGTTAATTTTGAGCAAGCTCAAATTACATAATCTGGCATGAGAAATTTTGTTTTGATTTGCTGCTTTTTATTATTCAGGAATTCCATTTTTAAACAAATAGAATATCCTAGAAGCTCTAAAAAAACAGCTGAAAACACCTATTTTGAACAGCTATTTTTAAATAGCTATCAATGGATGGTAAATCGTTCTAATTTAAGTATTCAGGACTTATTTAAGGTTGAAAATGAATAATTTAAGCCATCTTTTTAAGCTAGGTATCTTTATATTATGTCTTCTACTTTTTAGTCTAAAATTAGTAGCACAATGCCCAACTGGTAATGTTACGATTAATTCGCAAAGTGACTTGATCCAATTTCAAAATAATTATCCAAATTGTACAATTATAAATGGTAATCTTAGTATCTCTAGCTTGGTTATCGATTTATCTCCGCTTCAAAATATCGAAGAGATTAAAGGAAATCTTACAATTAGCAATACGAATATTGAAGATCTAACTACGACGCTTTCAATTTCTAAAATTGATGGTGATCTTAACATTATCAATAACAATTTGCTTAGACATGTAAATTCATTTAACGAATTGACCGAGGTAAATAATATCAATATAAATCGAATTAGTGGCTATTTTGAAGGTTTCGACAAACTTGAGAAAGTAAATACCATAGATTTAAACAATCTTGGGATGTCCCTTGATGCCTTTCAAAATTTAAAATTTGTTGAAGAAAGCCTTATAATGGATGATCTGGGTATAGCATTAAGTATTTACCAAGCCTTCAATAAAGTAGAATATATAAAAGGGAGTCTGGTTATTAGGGATTATCCACATGGAATTGGCTTATTTTCAGAATTAAAATACGTTGGTAAAGATCTATTTATAAATAGAACTGGTATTAATGAAATAGAAGGTTTTAACAAATTAGAAAGCATTGGTAGTTTAGGCGGAGGTGATTTTGAAATTACAGAATCCCTGGAGTTAACTGTTTTTACAGGATTTAATAATTTACAACGTGTTTATGGCAATATGGTAATTACGGGCAATCCAGAACTACCATCGATAAGTGGATTCTATAATTTGGAAAAAATAGACAGAGCTCTTATAATTCAAAATAATAACAAATTGGCCGCATTAACGGGGCTAGAGAACTTAAATGCTGTAAGTAATAATTTTGGAAATCTTGGATTAATAATCTCTAGTAATCAAGAATTAACAGATTGTTCCGCTATATGTAATTTATTGGCGAACAATAGAGTTTACGATGACGTTGAAATATTAAATAATCCTTCTGAATGTAGTACAAGACAGGAAATTGAGGCTAACTGTTTACCAGATTTTGACAATGATGGTATTCCAGATGATATAGATCTGGACGATGATAATGACGGAATCCCAGATATCATTGAAGATAATGGTATACTCGATCGTGACTCAGATAATGACGGTAGTCCAGATAAGCGAGATCTGGACAGTGATAATGATGGTTGTTATGATGTTCTTGAAGCTGGTTTTAATGATGATGATAATAACGGAACATTAGGAAGTTCTCCAGATACTGTAGATGAAGATGGCTTAATTATTAGTGAAACAACTGGCTATACAACTCCTTTAGATGAAGACAACAATGGAATTTATGACTTTCAGGAAGCATTTACACTAAGTGCAGGGAACGACGCAAGCCTAAATCTATGCCAGAATGGAGGCTTAGTGGATTTATTTGATTATTTGGGCCCTGATGCTCAAACAGGCGGAACCTGGAGCCCCGGATTAACTTCAAATTCTTCGATTTTTGATCCCTCTGTAGACGCAGAAGGTCTTTATACTTATACCGTGAATAATTATTGTGTGTCAAAGACTGCAATAGTTGAAGTGATTTTTACGGCTCAACCAAACCCAGGATTAGATTCCAATATCTCCGTATGTAAATACGAAACACCATTTGCCTTAATTGATTATTTAGAGGGCACTCCAGATTCAAATGGCTATTGGGAACCTACTTTACAAAATGGTGTTTTCAATCCTCAATTAGATAATGCAGGCACATACGTATATAGGGTTTCAAACGCTAACTGTGAAGTGCTATCTTCACAGATTACTATTACACTTTTTGATAGAAATAAACCAATAAATTATCGATTTTCTAAAAAGAATAATCATGATGGATCTTATGATATCAATTTTGAAACCGAGAAAGAATCGAATTACATTTTCATATTAGATGATAATAGTAAGAATACTACAGGAAATTATTACGGTATATCGCCAGGGATTCATAAGATTGAAATAGTAGAAGTGGACGGATGTGCTTATATAAAAGAAGAGATTTATTTAATTGGATTTCCTAATTATTTTTCACCGAATAACGATGGTATAAATGACAGCTGGAAACCAATTGGAATTGGTGATAATGCGATTGAAATCTCGATTTTTGATCGGTACGGGAATTTAATTACTATCCTTAAAAAAGATGAGGAATGGGATGGTACTCTAAATGGAAAACCACTTCCTGAAGACGATTATTGGTTTAAGGCAACTATCGATCTTGAAAGAAAGCAAAGAGGTCATTTCAGCTTAATTCGTTAAGTAAAGCTCAATCTATTTTAGAATACAATCTAACCAACAAAATGCCGTTATAATAGCTGAATAAACTTTGTGTTGATAAAATTTCAATAAAGATTAAACAAAATGAAGTTGTGGCATTACAATTGCATTAGTTATTTACAAATACTTATAGTATAAAAGAACATTATTAATTTCTTAGCCGTAGCGTTTTTACACCCTACTATTAACGAAGGCTTTTAGATAAAACAATCGCATTAATGAGTTTGTTCATATCTTACATTGTGGGCTTCGTGTTGCTAATTAGTTTGGGGATATTCGCAATTTCCGGATCAACACTCGTTTTATTTATTTTATTCCCTCTTTTTCTCATTATGATTTGTAATAGTGGGGTATTGGACAAGAGTGAGCATTCTTCTTCACAATTAAATTATATCGATTATGGTATGGCTTTGGAATATTCCAGATTGCTCGACAAAATCATGCAAAGGGAAAAGTTTTATTTAATCCAGAATCTAAAAATAGATGAAATCAGCAAGCATTTAATGCTCACTTCAAAAGAACTCGATTATATTCTACAAAAGGCCAAGCGGAAATCCTTCAATCAATACCTGGACGATCTAAGAGTGACTGAAGTAAAAGAAATGATCAATATCCCGGAGTATGAGAATTGTGACCTGGAATGTCTGGCCGAGTCCTGTGGTTTTAGCAATTTTAATGATTTCGAAAGTGCGTTATGTCGGGTCTATAATACCAATCCGCAGGAATTCCGTGAGCAGTTTATAGAGCAGGATGTGTGATCTACTATACTAAATGTTAGTAGTAACATCTATGGAAGCACCCTTAATCGTAGCCTTATTGTTTATATATTTGTATATACAAATGTCGGTAAATAATCTAAATACAAAATAATTTTCTAATACATACCTTATGGGATTATCCTAAGGTAATTTACTTAAAACAGATACTATGAAAAAGATACTTCATGTAATTTCTACATTAAACGGGCAAAATTCCTACAGTTTGGCTTTAGGAAATAAAATTTTAGAGCAGCTGAAAAAAGAATATCCTGAAAATGAGGTTGTGGAAAGAAATCTCGTTGCAGAAAATTTTCCACATATTACTGAAGAAAAATGGCAGGCGATCATTACCCCTGAAGAAAATAGAACTGAAGCACAAAAAGAAACAATAGCTTTTCAGGATGAAGCGATCCAGGAATTATTTGATGCTGATATTTTAGTGATTGGCGCGCCTTTATACAATTTTGGGATTCCTTCACAATTAAAAGCCTGGATTGATCACCTGGCGAAATCGGGAGTTACTTTTAAATATACCGAAGAAGGTCCTCAGGGATTAGTAAATGGAAAGAAAGTATATATCGCTATGAGTTCAGGCGGAGTGTATTCTGAAAATCCTGCTTATGATTTCGTATCAGATTATCTAATCAAAATATTTGGTTTCTTAGGAATGACCGATGTAGAATTGATACGGGTAGAAGGTATTGCCATTCCTGAATTAAGAGATGGAGCCTTAGAGAAAGCGGAAAAAGAATTAGTAGCATCCATGGCTTAAATTCCCCGAGAGAAAAAGAAAAATCATTATAAGCCTTTCGGTATGCTATCCGAAAGGCTTTTTTATGGCCAGCAAAAACTACAAGAATACCTTAATTTGATGAATGATGCATTTAGCCGATCTCCATAATATTGCAACAAGTTTTAAATCTACCCCAAAAATGCCTGCACTATTTTTTGGACATGGTAGCCCGATGAATGCGATCGAAGAAAATGAATTTGTAGCCAATTGGCGAAAAGTTGCCGCAACTTTGCCAAAACCAAACGCTATTTTATGTATTTCGGCCCATTGGATTACTGATGGGACGGCGGTAACCGCTATGAGTAATCCAAGAACCATTCATGATTTTGGAGGTTTTCCGCAAGAATTATTTTCCGTGCAGTATCCGGCAAAAGGAAATCCCGATCTTGCCAAAACAACTGCATCTTTAATCACAGGCGAAGAGATTCATTTAGATCATCAATGGGGATTAGATCACGGAGCCTGGAGTGTACTAAAACATTTATATCCTGAAGCAGATATTCCAATTGTTCAGCTTAGTTTAGATGTTCGTAAAAGTCCGCACCAACATTACAAATTAGCCAAAGAGTTAGCGATACTTCGACGAAAAGGAATTTTAATTATCGGGAGCGGTAATATAGTGCATAACCTGCGCCGTATTGACTGGGCTAACATAAATAAAATCGATCACGCTTTCGATTGGGCCAGAGAAGCTGATAATAAAATTAAAAAATTAATCACATCTAAAGATCATCATTCGCTTTTGGATTATTGTCATTTAGGTGCAGCGGTAAATCTTGCCGTCCCTACATCAGATCATTATTTACCTTTATTGTATACCCTGGCCCTGCAGGAAGATAAAGATGAATTGGAATTTTTTAATGATAAAGCGGTAGGAGGATCGCTCACGATGACCTCTGTAAAACTTAGCTAATAAAACCGCCTGTTACACGCTTTTACCGATAATCAAAGATTACCGGAGTAGGTTTAACCTTAAACATACACTTATTTAAAATACACGTAATACACTTTAAGTCATGGTCTTATATATTTATCGGTGATAAATCACTGTTATGGATAAGCTTATGATGTTGAAAGGGAACACTAAGATTAAGCGCACTAAAAATTATTATTTAAAAGATGGTTTTCAGAAAATATTGGTGGCCATTTTTGTGCAGCGTAGATTAAGTGCGATGATCTCACCATTTATTCTGAAGAAAAAAAATCATATCCATTTTTTTAGAATATCGCATTAATGAAAATACTTTATGCGATCCAGGGAACCGGCAACGGACATCTTAGCCGGGCACTTGAAATTATACCTATTTTACAGCAAAAAGGAGCAGTTGATCTTTTGGTTAGCGGCATTCAGGGGGATTTAAAATTACCTTACCATGTAAAATATCAGCTTAAGGGCCTTAGTTTTATCTTCGGGAAAAAAGGCGGTGTGGATATTTGGAACACCTATCGTAAAAACCGAATGAAGCGCCTGTACAAAGAAATAAAAAGTGTCCCGGTACAAGAATATGATCTGATTATTAACGATTTTGAACCGGTGACCGCCTGGGCATGTGCGATGGCGCATAAAAATTGTTACGGATTAAGTCATCAATCGGCCGTATTACATCCTTTAGCACCAAAACCTTTAAAAGAAGACTGGCTGGGCTTAAAGATCTTAAAACAGTATGCGCCTTGCAGTTTTAGTTTTGGTTTTCATTTTAAAGCTTTTGATGACTATATTTTTACTCCGGTGATACGGTCTGAGATTAGGCAAATTCAGCCTGAAAAATTAGCACATTATACCGTATACCTTCCTTCGTATTCCGATAAGAAATTACTCAAATTGTTCAGCAGTTTTCCTGATTTCAAATTCGAAATATTTTCAAAACATTTTAAAAAAGCTTCCGCAACCTATAATATCATCATCCGTCCCGTAAATAACGAAGATTTTGTAAAAAGCCTAAGCACATGTAGCGGGGTTATTTGTGGCGCAGGTTTCGAAACGCCGGCCGAGGCTTTATTCTTAAAGAAGAAACTGCTGGTTGTGCCTATGAAAGGCCAGTTTGAACAGCAATGCAATGCCGCGATGCTTAAAACAATGGGGATCACGGTGCTTAAAAACTTAAAAAAGAAGTCCTGTCATGCCATCGAGAAATGGCTCTTAAAGGATGAAATTATCGAGGTAAATTTCCCTGATGAAACCGAAGCAATAATCGATAGGCTTATTGCCATCGCTCAAAAAGACCTTAAATTTCCGGCTACTCCTCCTGAAATTGTATAAATAACATTCTCAATATAGATACTTGTGAAACAAGCATATTTTTCAGCATTAAAATCGGGTGATTTCGAGAATGATTTTATTTGGGGAACCTCTACCGCCGCTTTTCAAATTGAAGGAAGTCCCTTTAGCGATGGAAAAAAAGCATCAATCTGGGACGAATTTTCGCATAAAAAAGGAAAAATATATCAGGGCCAGAATGCCGATGTTGCCTGCGATTTTTATCATCGTTTTCGCGAAGATCTGCGATTGATGAAATCGATGAACATCAAACATTTTCGGTTTTCGATTTCCTGGTCACGGGTTTTACCCGACGGTACCGGAGCCATTAATGAGGCAGGTCTCGATTTTTATGACCGCTTAATCGACGAATGCCTAAAACTGGAAATTACGCCCTGGGTAACGCTTTACCATTGGGATTTACCGCAAGCCCTGGAAAATAAAGGTGGCTGGACCAATAGAGCGATTATTAACTGGTTTAGCGAATACGTAAAAATTTGCGTAGCGCGGTTTGGCGATCGCGTAAAAAACTGGATCGTTTTAAACGAACCTTTGGTGTTTTTGGGAGCAGGACATTTTTTGGGAATTCACGCCCCGGGTAGGAGAGGGGTTAAAAATTTTATTCCGGCAATGCACCATGCCTCACTGTGCCAGGCGATTGGTGGCCGTATTTTAAGGGATTATGATAACAACCTGAATATTGGTACTACCTTTTCCTGTTCGTATATCGAAGCCTATCGGGATCGCGAAAAAGACCATAAGGCCGCTAATCGCGTAGATTGCCTGGTTAACAGGCTGTTTTTAGAACTCAGCCTTGGGTATGGTTATCCTTTTAAGGAATTACCATTTTTAAAAAGGGTGGATAAATTTTATAAACCTGAAGATGATCACCTGCTGAAATTTGATTTTGATTTTATCGGGATCCAGAATTATACTCGTGAAATTGTAAAAAATGCCTGGTGGATTCCGTATCTACAGGCGACCAATATTAAAGCAGAAAAGCGAAACCTGCCGACTACTGAAATGGGCTGGGAAATTTATCCTGACGGACTTTTTCAGCTCCTAAAAAAATACGATGCATATCCGGGAGTGAAAAATATCCTGGTGACCGAGAATGGCGCTGCATTTCCAGATAACCTGGTGAACGGAGAGGTAAAAGATGAAAAGCGACAACAGTATATTCAGCAATATATAGCAGCGGTATTAAAAGCCAAAAATCATGGCGTTAATGTTAATGGCTATTTTGTATGGAGTTTTACCGATAATTTTGAGTGGGCCGAAGGTTATCATCCAAGATTCGGACTGGTATATATCGACTACAACACTCAGAAGCGAATTATTAAAAATTCGGGGCTTTGGTATCGTGATTTTTTACAAACTTCAGGAACTTCAAAAAAAACGAAAATATATTCATCAGATTGTTATAAATCCTAGGCTGTTTTTATTGAAATTCAACATTCATTTTTTAACACCAAATCTCTTTATTTTCGGGATATGTTTCTGCATAATGAGCGGCAAAATTCCTTATAAATCCATAAGTTTATAGCCATGATTTTTTAATACCATTACCTAAAAATATAAATAAAGTAAACTATCTAAGAGAATGCCGATAAGGCATTTATAAGAAAATTATTTTATGTAGAGGCATCCTGCTCCCGTCCCGATAGCCATCGGGATTGGGATGGGATCGAAGCATTTTAATCTCGATTATCGAGTAAATAAATTACAACAATGAAAAACAGCATCTTAGCAGCGTTCCTTTTCTTATTTGCTTTTACCGCAAGCGCGCAAAAGGAAGTAAAAATTATGAGTAGCAATATAAGAATGGCTACAGAAAGCGATGGTATTAACTACTGGAACTATCGTCGAGACTGGTTTACTGATATGGTAAAATTTGAGAATATCGACGTTTTTGGCGCTCAGGAAGTGTTGTACTCTCAATTAGAAGATCTACAAAATGGATTAAAGGATTATGGCCATATTGGTGTAGGCCGAAGAGGGGGCAATGAAGGAGAATTTTCGCCCATATTTTATAAAAAAGATTCGTTTGATGTTTTAGAAAGCGGTACACTCTGGTTATCTGAAACTCCTGAAGAAGTAGCCTCTAAAGGATGGGATGCCGCTTTGCCGCGTATTGTAACCTGGGCGAAATTCCGTAGAAAAAAGGATAAAAAAGTATTTTTCTTTTTTAATACCCATTTTGATCATGTAGGAACTGAAGCACGGAAACAAAGTGCGCTGTTAATACGAAATATAATTGCCGATAAGATCACCAAAGGTACACCGGTTTTTGTGACGGGAGACTTTAATGTGCCACCTTCTTCTGAAGCTTATAAAACCATGATCTCTGACGAAGGGAAAAGCCTGAAATTACTGGATGCTAAATTGCGTGCCGCAAAACAATACGGCCCTGAATATACTTTTAATGGTTTCGAAATGGAACAAAAAGAGGACCGGGATCTTATCGATTATATTTTCTTTCAGGGAAATGTAACCATTAAAAGTTATCAGGTGTTAGATGCCCAACGTGGTTCCAAATTTATATCAGATCATTTTCCGGTGATCATAGAAGCGCAATTTTAAGTTCCCTTTCAAGGAGATTTCGATATGAAATCTTTTATAACTATTTATTATTGAATGTCCGCCATAGATAATAATGAAGTGTTGTCACCCTGAACTTGATTCAGGGTCTCATTAAAATAGCTTGATTTTTAATACTGTTTGAGATTCCGGATCAAGTCCGGAATGACGAAAAAAACGAATTATTACAAATACGGATAATCAAATTTATTATTCTTCAATCGAATTCAAGTTAGACCTCACAGGTTTTTGAAACCTGTGAGGTCTTTCATTTTCAGGAGTTCTACATTATCTGGCTCGTAAGGAAAAGGGATACTGAGGTTGGCATTACCTATGGTATTTTTATAGATTTCCGTAGCCACCACCATAAGTTTCCTCTTGCGATTGTGTAAGTATTTTAATGCCAAGGGCTTCTGCCAATGCTTCTTCCCTTATATGCCATTCCGTTTAGTAGTTTTTGTATCAATATAAATTCCTCACTTCAGTGGTCAATTACTACTTCTATCATTGTTAAATCGAGTAGGGGATATCATTTTTTATAATATTTACCTTCATTTTTGAAGACGGAGAGGAAATTTGCTAAGCTATTGCATTGAAGGCTGACAACTTCAATCCATCAAAAATCAGTTTTTTTAGATAGCCGTTTAAAGGAACATATTTAAAACAATAAATAGCCGCGCAAACCTGGTAAATTGGTGGGATAAAATAAATTAAAAAATATTTTACTGAATATCAAATTGTTAAATATTAAAATAAATGAAACTTATAGTGATTTATCCAAATATTAGTTCCACCTTTGTCACTTATTAATTAATACATTAACATGAGTAAAGGAACAGTAAAATTCTTTAACGACAGTAAAGGATTTGGATTTATCACTGAAGAAGGAGTAGACAAAGACCACTTTGTACACGTAACAGGTTTAATTGACGAGATTCGCGAAGGCGACGAAGTTAAATTTGATCTTCAGGAAGGTAAAAGAGGATTAAACGCAGTAAACGTAGAAGTTATATAATATATAGTTTTTTAAGGTTTATTAGAAAGCTCACCAGAAATGGTGAGCTTTTTTGTTTTTAAGCAAATTTAGTTGTTATTGTAGTGGTATTTAACATCATTAACCGGCAGGATCAAACCCGGGTATCCAGCTTTAATAACCGAAAATTGAAGAGTCTTAGAGGGCAATAAACAGTAAACTTCCTAAAAAACCGGGTGCGTATAAAAATAAAACGCCCTTCCCGTAAGAACACGAAAAGGACATTTCATCAGATATTAGGCTAGATTACCAACTAATGGCATAGGTGTTTCCGCTTTGCATGGTAAGTGTAGCAGTGTTATCACCATTAAATACCACCACACCAGAATATTCATAGGTATTACCGGTAGAACTTAGCCCGGTGAAACTGGCTTCCACCTGTCCTCCGGTAAGTTTTTGATTTTCTTTCATTAGGCTTACATCACCATTAACCTTGATCGTACTGTCAAAAGATTTTTGCATACGCACCCTGGAAACCTGTTCAGAAATCAGAGTATAATCCATAGTTAAGCTGTAGTTAGGTTCAGATTGTTCTAGATTAGAGATCCCTACAGTAGCGGTCATGTCCCCGTCAGAATTCATACGTTGCGATTCATATTCGGTAGTCCCTTTAAGGGCTAGAGCGCAGTCCAAAAGGATATTATCGGAGCAATTGAGCTGCCAGGCCCAATTGTAGGCTGCAATATAGGAAAGTGCAGCACCATTGTAATCCAGTTGGTAGCTGTTGGTATATTCCTGATTGCACTCATAAGTTACATCAAGAGAAGCTTCAATATTAAGACTTGCCTGTATGCTTAACTGTACAACCCCGTTGCTTTTGGGCGAAATAGCTAGCGCTAAAGATTCAGCAGCCTCTTCTTCACTTATCTGAGCTTCTTCTGCGGTTTGCTCCTCATCAGATGCCGAACAGGAGATAAAACTAAAAGTTATTCCTAAAAGGCTTAACAACAGTAACATTTTTTTTGCTTGATTATGTTTCATACCATCTTATTTTAAAAGTTAAGTCCAAAATTAAATCGCAATATTTCGCTTTTGCTATGTTTTCTGGGTGAAGCTGAAAAATAAAAGGGTGAAGTTTTACCCTTTATAAGTCATTTTACTTTTAAACAGGTCAATAAATCCCTTAAAGTTCAGTTTCAGCGGATTGTATCCTATAAAACCGGTGGTAGTGCCATAGGTAGCTTTAATGGTTTCCCGTTCGTAGCTGTTAAACAAAAGATCCCAAATGATTAAAAAACCTCCAAAGTTTTTATCTATATAGCGTTCATTAGAGCCATGATGGACGCGATGGGCAGAGGGAGTGTTGAATATGTACTCTATAAACCCCAGTTTTCCTATAGCTTCAGTGTGCAAAAAAAACTGATAAACAAGGTTTAAAGCCAGTGAAAGCAGTATAAATTCTATAGGAAATCCCAGTAGCAGGAGTGGCGCATAAATAAACGGCGTAAGCACGGTACTTAACCAGTTAAGCCGGTAGGACACGGTAAGGTTCATATATAAGCTGGAATGGTGAATAAGATGAAAAGCCCATAAAAATTTAATTTTGTGCGACAGTCGATGATACCAGTAATACACAAAATCCACCAGGATAAAACAGCTGACAAAAACCCAGGTATTTTTTTCCAAATGAAAAAGTTCATGCCGGGTAAAAAAAGCACCGATGCTTAGTTCTATTCCAAAAAAAGCAAGTTTACTCAACTGAAATCCGGCAAAAATAACCAGATTGGTCAGGGTATCGCGTAATTCATATACATGCTTATTATTGCGATAGCTCCAGATCATTTCGCCTACAATAAGCAATATCAGTAAGGTGATCAAACCGTATCTGGGTTGATTGGAATAGTTTAGGAAATCGATCATAACAATTGTTTTGATCAAATTTCCGAAGTCTGCTACTTGATTTTTAGTTTTAAATTCTTCAAGCTGAAAAATCAAGGGGTAAACGACCTGAAATAGCTTGTAAAGCCTGTTTAATGATCAAGCCATTTTTTAAACATAGGAGCCTTTGCTTTGCTCACGATTATCTTTTCATGGCTTTTTGGAAGTACGTGAACGATAAGCCTACCGTTAAAATAAAAATCGATATGCTGTATGGCACGCCGCTGTACGATAAACTGGCGATTGGCTCTATAAAAAAGATTGGGATCTACCTCTTCCTGAATTTTTTCCAGAGTAGCCTCCACAATATAGCGACGGCCTTCCTGAGTAAAAGCATAAACCACCTCCTTTTCGGTATAAAACCAACTGATGGCACTTACTTTAACGGGAATTAATTTTTCCTGATACTGTACAAGATAAGATTTCTTATAAGTACTGGCAGGCGTTAAGGCAGTTAGGAGCCGAGATACCGTGTCCACGTCAATACTGGCATTCCTGGAAGACAAGCTGTTGTATTTTTGAAGTGTATGTGCCAATTGCTGATATTGAAAGGGCTTTAATATATAATCTATACCGTTTACACTAAAGGCCTCCAGGGCAAACCTATTATAGGCGGTAACAAATATTACTGGAGGCCCTGGAGCTATTTCCTTAAAGATATCAAACGATAAACCATCATTAAGATGAATATCCATAAATAGTAAATCGCAATCGGTGATATGTACTTTTAGCCAGGCCACACTTTCCTGTACCCCCTTCAAAATGGTGAGTACTTTTAGGGAAGGATCCAGTTCGCATAACAAATGTTTCAGGTTCTGCGCAATAGCCGGTTCATCTTCTATAATGGCAACTTTTAAAGACATAAGATTAAATTAAAGGTAAGACCACCCTAAAATAAGTTAATGATTTCTGGATCTCCAGCGATTTATTAGTTAAAAGTTGATAGCGTTCCTGCAAATTAGCAAGTCCTATCCCGGTTGACGTGATCTTGACGGGAGGAAGGGTAAGATTGTTTTCAAAATAAATATTTTCCCCGTCACTGGTAATTTTAATCTTCATCTGGTGCTGTTCTGAAACCTGGTTATGTTTCAATACATTTTCTAACAGTGGTGGTAAGGCCATAAAAGGTAAATGTTTGCCTAAGGCTAAATCCAGACAGACTTTCGCCTGTAAATTCGCTGCATATTTGATCTTCAGCAACTCCAAATGCGCCTTTAACAATTGTAATTCCTGCTCTACCGGTACAAGTTGCCCTTGCTTTCCTGAAATCCCATAGCGTAAAATCTGGGACAGATTAGCCAAATACTGCTGCGCTTTTGAGCTAGACTCCGTCATTAATGCCGAGAGGTTACTCAGGGCATTGAATAAAAAATGCGGATTCATCTGAGCTTTTAAATTTTCCAATTGTGCCGTAGCGTAAGCCCGTTCTAACCGCTCATGTTCTTCTTCTTTAAGACGCTGCTGGCGATAGAGTACAAGCATACTTACTAAAATGGTTACCAATCCTGCACCAACAATATACCGGAACAAATAGCCTGCCCGGTATAAAAATAAATCACCCGTATTATGGAAAAGCTGCTGCTGACTAAGCTCCGCAAAATATATGAATACCAAGAAAAGAAACAGGTTAGAAAGTATAAGGCTTAAGCGTTTACGATGAGACCAGTTACTGTAGCGAGTGAGTTGCAAAAGGTTAAAGCGGGCCAGGACGTAACAAAAACCAAAATGTAAAAAAGTTTGGTAGAGCAGTTCAGGAAGATTGAAAGCCCAGGGGATACCCAAAGCTTGTACGCCCGGAACCAACAAGTTTAACAGCCGGTGCATGTTTAAGGCGATGGCGATAAACAGGCACCCGTAGAACAGAAAAAATTTTTCAAATGAAGTCAAACGCATCTGTACCTTAATTTTATTAGTGAGCGCTTAAGCGATATACAAAATACATATTTCTGCTTTATGGAAACAATCTTTAAAGGTAAAGCTGATAAATTTGGAGGTAAAAGCGCTCTTTAACGGGGCGAAGAGTTGATTTAAGACAAGATTTTTGTTGATTCGTTTTACTACGCCGGCAAACGGGATAGAATTAAATAAATAGTAAATTTATATATATTTCATTATAAATTTTAAAATGTCACTAACACTGCCAAACCGTCTTTTTTAGGACTGATTTTTGACCTATAATTTATATTATGTAAAATAGAATAATTAAAATCTTCGCCCTATTTGAATAATTATACAGAAACTTTTTAAATACGCGCTTAATTTCGCTTTGCTATTCCGCTTCCTTTTCTTCCAATGGCTCAAATGTACCAGTATACGAAATATTATCGCGCTGCGAACTATTTACCGATGTGCTGGCATTGCCGTTTGGATATAAGGTAATAAAGAACTGATAATTCTCAGATTCGTCATTGGCGCTAAATTCATAGCGCACATAATCTTTCTCTTTATTCTCCGTAAAAGATAATTCCTGCGGAATTCCTTTAAACTTAATAGCGCCACGATTATTATAACCGCCGCCCATTTGCCGAACGCCAAAATACGGCAGATAAATATCTACAGAGTCCGTTTTAAATTTGATATAATTGGTATTCCCAATTAAATTGATATTACCGCTATTAAAATTTGGATTATTTATAAAGCTCACGGTATTCGCTCGTAATGGATTAGCCCAACGGTTTTCGATTTTAAATTCCTTTTGCTGTGCAAAATCACTAAACTCCTTAAAATTATGAATCCCCTTCATGGTATAGTCTGCCGACCCACAACTAAAAAGCGCTATCGTAATGATAAAATTCATTAAAAATCTTCTATAAATTCCTAAATTGATATTATACTCTGGATTATGGTATTTCATCACTATCCTATTTTAAATCAACACGTAAGATACGAAACAAACTTTATTTTTAGCCTTAAAAGTTATGAATTAATTAGAGGAAGTGAGATTAAGAATCAAGACACAAGAATCAAGACCATACTGTAACTTTTGAACCTTGAACTTTTAAAGTTTGAACGATCCCTAAACTGCATAAAATTATTCTTAAATAACCTTAACAGTCGTTTTTCTTCCTAAATCGATTAATTAAACGCATAAAACCCTATAATTTTAAGGGTTTATTCTATTTTTTAAGTTGATATTTGTAAGTAAACTCTTAATTTAAAGGGGTTGTTTTCTAAAAATATTAAATATTAGTCAGGTAAACCTATAAATTTTTAAATCTATCTTAATTGTTTCTAAAAGAAGCCATAAAAACTTGTGTAAATAACGATTATTAGCGTTCTTAGACCTATAAAAAAACTTTTATGGAAACGATTTATCAATTTGTTGCTTTAAGTAAAAGCGAGCGTCTACAGAGTTTTGTTAACGAAAAACTCGAAAAAATAGAGAAAAAATATGACTTCATTACCCGCGCAGAAGTTCATTTTAAAAGAAATCATGCCGATGATGAAAATGGATTTATATGTAATATTAAAGTAAGCGTTCCTGGACCGCAGCTATTCGCAGAATCTAATTCAAATTCTTTTGAAGCGGCCGCTGTCCAAACGATAAAAGATCTGGATAAGCAACTAGATAAGAAAAAAGGGCAAATGCAAACACACTAAAACATTTTTATTTCCCAAACACACACTAGCATACTAAAAAACCCTTTCAATTTATTTTGAAAGGGTTTTTTAGTGGTGTTCTCATTAAGAACATAGAGTTCGTCCTGAATTAGGCTCCTTCTTCCACCTGTTCTTTTTTAATACGTTGTTTAAAGGCATTTATAATTCCACCTTTTAACAACACATCTATTTGTCGGTCACTCAACGTATGTTTAGTCTCAAATTCTACAGTGTCGCCATTTTCCTTTTTCACGTGTACTTTAATATTGTTCCGTTTTTCAACGTCTTCTCTAAGATTTATAAAACTAACAGTATCGCCCTGTTCAATTTTATCATAATCTGATTCTTCGATAAATTCTAAAGGTAAGATCCCGAAATTCACCAGATTTTGCCAGGCAATCCTTGCATAACTATTGGCGATCACTGCATGTTGTCCTAAATATTTAGGAGCAATAGCCGCATGTTCCCGACTGGAACCCTGCGCGTAATTATCTTTAGCGACAACAATATGGCCTCCCTCCTTTTCTTTCGCTTCCATCGCACGATCGTAAAAGGTTTCATCGACTACGGTAAAGGCGAATTTGCTTATTTCTGGCAGGTTACTTCTAAAAGGTAGCACTTCTGCACCTGCTTTTAATATTTCATCGGTAGAAATATTATCGCCCATTTTTAATAATACCGGTACATTAATTTCATCGGCTAGTGGCTCGATCGTTGGTAAGGATTTGATATTAGGGCCTTTTTCAAGTTTAACTTCTTCTCCGTTTTCAGCCGGTGGCACTAACATATCTTCATTGATGATTTCAATTTCAGGAGCTTCATATTGAGGATATTTCATATCAAAAAGTTTCTCCAGATCCCTTGGGTCGGTTATCTCTCCTGTTAAGGCTGAAGCTGCGGCGGTTTCGGGGCTTACTAAATGCACCTGATCATCTTTGGTACCACTACGGTCTGGAAAGTTTCTTGGCATGGTTCTTAAACTGATGGTTCCAGAGGCCGGCGCCTGTCCCATTCCTATACATCCCATACATCCTGATTGGTGGAAACGGGCACCTGCTTTTATCAAATTAGCAAAAGCATGGTTATCGATCATATTCTGAATAATTTGTCTGGAGGTTGGGTTGATATCTAAAGAAACATCTGGATTAACCGATTTGTCCTTTACAATTGCGCCGGCAATCCAGAAATCACGAAGACCCGGATTTGCAGAGGAACCAATGACCGCCTGACTAATTTTTTTACCAGCAACTTCTTCTATCGGTACCACATTACCCGGGCTGGTTGGTAACGCGATTAACGGTATTAACTCGCTTAGGTTGATCTCGTCGTGTAAATCGTATTCGCAACCTTCATCTGGCAATAATTCTGTCCAGTCTTCTTCCCGTTGCTGTGCTTTCAGGAATTTTTTAGTTTCCTGATCGCTAGGGAACACAGTGGTTGTCGCCCCAAGTTCTGCACCCATATTGGCGATAACGTGGCGGTCCATAGCGCTAAGGGTATCTACTCCCGGTCCATAATATTCTATAATTTTTCCTACTCCGCCTTTTACATCATGTCGGCGAAGCATCTCTAAAATAACATCTTTGGCACTTACCCAATCGGGTAATTTACCGGTAAGTTTTACGCCCATCACCTGGGGCATTTTTACATAATAGGGTTGTCCTGCAATAGCGGCGGCAACATCTAAACCACCAGTACCAATGGCTAACATTCCCAATGAACCTGCAGCAGGCGTGTGACTATCTGATCCTACCAGGGTTTTGCCCGGTTTTCCAAATCGCTCCATGTGAACGGGATGGCTCACTCCATTTCCCGGCCTGCTAAACCAAAGTCCAAATTTTCGGGCTGCAGAGAGTAAAAATTTATGATCGTCGGCATTTTTAAAATCAGTTTGTAAAAGGTTGTGATCTACATACTGCACGGCAACTTCAGTTTGGGCTTTTTTAAGTCCCATGGCTTCAAGCTCTAACTGTACCAACGTCCCTGTAGCATCTTGTAGCAAAGCCTGATCGATCTTAATTCCAATTTCTTTTCCGGGGGTCATCATATCTCCTTCAAGAAGATGGTCTTTAATAAGTTTTTGAGTGACATTTAATTTTGACATAGTTGGTTTCTTTTATCCTTTAAATTAAGAATTACATGGCTAATAAAAACCTTCTTTAACAAGAAGTTGTATCCAAATTAGCCAATTTTCGCATAGTTTTTAGAATTCATGTATTTTATAAAAAATAGCGTACGCTGATGACCTAAACCTTTTAGATAATCGTAGCCGAACATTGATGGCGAGGTAAGAAAATTACGGATAGAGATTTCATATCGAAGTTTCTTTTTTGATTTAAGATGCCAGCAATTTTGTATTGAGTTTAGTTACTTTTAAAACCGCGAAAAAAAATACCCTGTAAATTTCTATTTTGAAATATTACAGGGTCTACGCTCCTATAGTCGGAGTGATTTATATATTATTTGGTTCGGCTTAAGCCGTTAAGGATATCGATCTGCTGACCTTCTTCGATGTTAAATGCCGGTTTTCCTTTTCGTGGAAAGAAATAGGTGAATTCTTCAGCAAAAGCGTTCCAGCTTTCCGCCAGTCCAAAATCATCATTTTCTCGTTTCATTTCGGGACGCTTAAAGGTATTTAGATCTGAATCGTAAGCAGATCCTACGGCATCATCACCAGGAAATACCATACCATCATTGATTTCAGAATATACTAAAACAGAAGCACCGCCATTACCGGGAAGATCGATCACTTTAATTCCAAAGTGCTTAAGATCGTTGGCCTGGGTGGTAATATCTTTTGTTTTAAAGTCGTCTTTAAAATTATTTCTAGGATGCGCATAAATTGGTGCTCCGTTCGCATCTTCAGAAATTGTTTTTAAATCGGCATAAGCATCATCTAAAATACCATCGCAGGTGATAAGAATTCCTTTAATCTGATATCCGTCGTTTACCAGCTTTTTTACAGCAGCTTTGGTTTCTTCTTCTACCACATCAATAAGGATAATATCTCTTCGGTTAATATGTCTAATCGCATATCCCTGATTAAAAATGCCTTCTTTCTCTTTTCCTTTAATTAAAAAAGTATCTGGAATTAATTTTAGAAATTTACCGGTTTCTCCCTGCTGAATATACGCTGCCGACTGGCTTTGTAATACCTCCATTTTATCTACAGTCTTCATATAAATTGATTTTTTTATTAGCTTTTTTGAAGGTACAAAGCCATTTATCTTTTTACAAGGCTGTTTAGAGGGGTTTAACTCGTATTTAGGAATCTGTTAACGCACTATCAGCCTTATGTTATCGCTTTCATGAAATAAAAAAGCCACTCTTTAAATTTAAAGAGTGGCTTCGTTTATTTTATTCGATTTTCCCAGTCATTTAGGGGACATTGAGTGAATTTTCATTGAAAATTTGCATCGAAATACCACCAAAATGTAAGCTTTGATCAATATCTTTTACAAAGATTTCACTCGGCCTGCGGGATTTTCTTAAATGGAACTCGGATTATCTATTAATTATCTGAAGTTTGTTTCTCGGCTTCTTTTTTAAGGTCTTCATTAGCAACAATGGCAATTTCTACCCTTCTGTTTTTAGAACGTCCTTCAGCGGTTGAGTTATCATATTTTGGTTGTGCTTCACCGTACCATTTGGTATCGAATCTGCTGGCAGAAATTCCGTGATCGGTTAAATAATTGGTAACCGCCTGTGCTCTGTTTTTAGACAAGGTTAGGTTATAACTATCACTACCTGTATTGTCGGTATGCCCTTCAACTAAAATATTAGTGTCTGGATATTCTTTAAAAATACCAGCAAGTTTATTTAGTGTTTCCTCAGATTTCGCGTTGATATTATATTTTTCAGTAGCAAAATAAACACCACTATTTTCGTCGAAGGTTACGTTAATACCTTCACCAACACGCTCTACTTCGGCTCCAGGCACTTCGGTTTCTATTTTCTTGGCCTGCTTATCCATTCGGTTCCCTATATATGCACCGGCTGCACCTCCTACAACCCCACCAATAATTGCTCCTAAGGCAGTATTCCCGTCTCCGGTATTATTACCAATTACACCACCAATGGCTGCACCACTGGCAGATCCTATTACGGCACCTTTCTGCTTATTATTGGCATTTTGGATAGCATCACAACTAACAAGTACACTGGCTGCGAAAAATACAGCTACGATTTTATTTATTGCTTTTTTCATCATCTTATTTATTTAATATTCTAGTTTTTATATTTCTTTTTCAATAAACTACCTAAGGGCAGGCCCATAAGGCATTTAAAAGAAAATTATTTTTATTTCGATGCACCTTACTAGTTACTCTTGATTATCGAGTGAACATCATTCTAATAACAAAAGGTGCTCCCTCTAGGGTTACGGTTTGTTCCCAAACCATAGAAGTTTCGGTCAGGCTAACCAAATTCAATCGGAACCCCTGATTCCCATTGGTAGATTTATACTTTTCGTTTACAGGTTTTAGCAGAAAATCATACATTCCCTGTGGTGTATTTTCCTCGTCGATAGACCATATATAATAACGGGTGCCCGCTACACAGTTTGCTCCAGAAACCTGATAAGTCCCCCTATTATTATTAGACACAAAATCCCAGGTACTTCCCTCAAAACAGCTGGCAGAAGCATCGTTAAATAAGGTTACATTAAAGGTTCCTGTATTATTTGGATACGTAATGTTGGTAAGCGTCCAGGTACCATCAAATGTTTTTCTGGCTTCCTTGGCTACTTTACTTGGCCCGCCACAAGACACTAATAAGATAAGTAGTGCTGTAATTGAAATTACTTTTTTCATAGGTAGTAGTTTTTATAAATAAAAAACCAATGCAGCGCAACATATTGGTGAGGTCTACATTGGGTAAATTTTCGTTGCTGCTTTCTATTATCGTCTAAACAGTCTGCTTAATAAAGAAATAACCAGTAAAACGATAAAGATGTAAAAAATGATCTTAGCGATCTCTGTTGCTCCGGAAGCGATCCCTCCAAATCCAAAAATTGCTGCTACAATAGCAATGATTAGGAAAATTACAATTAAACGTATCATAATAGATTTTTTTGATTAGCTAAGCCTAAATTAGCGCAGGGATTTAGTGCGAACAAAAGATTATTAATACTTTAACAGAGGTGCTGTTAACAATTCTTAATTAGCAAGATCAAAAAACCAATATTTATTAATATTCTATTAATTCTTTTAGCTTTTGCCTGAATTTTTGGTAGGGTAAATAGCCGTTCTCTAATACGTGCGAAAATGGAATGGGTGTTTCCATACTTCCCACTCTTATTGCCGGTGCATCTAAAAACTCGAAGCAATTTTCGTTAATTTGCGCGGCAATTTCTGAAGCCATACTGCCAAACAACGAATCTTCGGTTAGTATTATAACTTTTCCCGTCTTTTTTACTGAAGTGAAAATAGTATCCCTATCTAACGGCTGAAGGCTTCTAAGATCGATAACTTCAGCATCCCCAATATTTTCTTTTTCAACGATTTGTAATGCCTCCTGTAATGCAGCGCCATAACTGATAATCGTTAATTTTTTACCCGATTTCACGAGGGCTGCCTTTCCTATTTCAATTTCATATTCCCCAGTGGAGACCGCCTCTTTTTGCGTTCGGTATAAGGCTTTATGTTCAAAAAATAACACCGGATTGGGATCATTGATGGCGGCAATCAATAAACCTTTAGCATCGGTAGCATTCGATGGATAGACTACTTTTAAACCGGGAACCTTGGTAAACCAGGCTTCGTTAGACTGACTATGGAATGGGCCTGCCCCTACGCCTGCTCCACAGGGCATTCTAATCACGACATCGGCATTTTGTCCCCAACGATAATGCTGTTTGCCCAGATAATTCACGATAGGATTAAACCCTGAACTTACAAAATCGGCAAACTGCATTTCTACCACCGCTTTCATTCCTTTAATGGAAAGCCCGGCAGCAACTTCTATAATCCCGCTTTCGCAGATAGGGGTATTTCTAACCCGATCTTTACCAAACTCTTCAACAAAGCCCTTGGTGATTTTAAAAACCCCGCCATATTCGGCGATATCCTGTCCCATAATAATCAGGTTAGGATGTTTGCGCATAGTTATTTTTAAAGCTTCACTAATGGCATCTATAAATCGTAGTTCTTTTTTTTCTTTTGATAATTCAAAGTGTTGATTTTCTGAATTTTGAAAAACGTCATTTAATTCCTTAGTTTCATTAAATTCTGGTGATATATCTTTTGCTGCAATGGCCAGGTGTTCCTCTATTTCTTGTTTAATTTCCCATTTTACATGCGCTGCCCAGTCACAGTTTAAAACTCCGCGTTCCAATAAATGCCTTTCGTACCTTACCACCGGATCTTTTTCTCCCCAATGGGCAAAAAGTTCTTCAGGAACATAAGCGGTACCACTGGCCTCTTCGTGCCCACGCATTCTAAACGTTTTAAATTCGATTAAAACAGGACGGGGATTTTCCCGAACATCACTGGCGATATTGGACAATTTAGAATAGACTTCAAGCACATTGTTTCCATCAATAATATGAGATTCCATGCCATAACCTTTTGCACGATCGGCCAGATGGTCACAGCGATATTGCTCATTTGTAGGAGTCGATAAACCATAGCCGTTATTTTCGATGCAAAACAAAACCGGTAATTGCCAAACCGAAGCAATATTGAGTGCCTCGTGAAAATCACCTTCGCTGGTGCCACCTTCCCCGGTAAAAACCGCAGTTAATTTTTTTTCGTTCTTTAACTTATGCGCCAAAGCGATTCCATCGGCAACGCCTAGTTGCGGACCCAAATGAGAGATCATCCCGATAATGTTATATTCCTGGGTTCCAAAATGAAAACTGCGATCCCTGCCTTTGGTAAAACCATTCATCTTTCCCTGCCACTGCGAAAACAGGCGGTGTAAAGGAATATTCCTGGTGGTAAAAACGCCCAGATTGCGGTGCATTGGGAGAATATACTCTTCTTCATTCAAAATAGCGGTCACACCCACCGAAATGGCTTCCTGCCCAATACCTGCAAACCATTTACTTATTTTTCCCTGGCGCAAAAGAATAAGCATTTTCTCTTCCACAAGACGTGGCTTTAAAAGCTTTTTATATAAATCAATTAGAAATTCGTGCGAATATTCTTCAGAGGCAAAACACATTTCTGTTGAAAGATGATCCATAGCTAAAAGTTATATTCAAATGTAAAGAAATAGAAAATGAAGCCTCTATCGATTTCAGAAAAAAACAATTATTTAATCGATAAATATTCCGTTTAAAATATGTAATTTTAATAAAACTATCAACAGGAGTATTTGTTAGCTAAGTATTAATTACTGTTGAAATTGACCTTTTTTCATTAAGTTTGTGTGCTTTATCAATAAAAAAAAGAGATTAAATGGCAATGACGAATATACCTAGTGTTGATCTTGCAGATTTTGTATCTGATGATCCTGCAAGAAAGCAAAAGTTTGTTGATGAAATAGGAAAAGCTTACGAAGAAATAGGTTTTGTAGCTTTAAAGAATCATTTTTTAAGCGACGATCTGGTTGAAGAATTGTATAAAGAGGTTAAAGCTTTTTTTAACCTGCCATTAGAAACTAAACAGCAATACGAAATTGAAGGTTTAGCGGGGCAACGTGGTTATATTTCTTTCGGAAAAGAACATGCAAAAGGAAAAAAAGAAGGTGATTTAAAAGAATTCTGGCATTTTGGCCAGGAGCCTGCTGAAGATGCGAATCTTAAAGAAGAATATCCTGAAAATGTGCAGGTAGAAGAACTTAAAGACTTTAATCATGTGGGGATGGAAGCCTATCGCATGCTTGAAAAAACCGGAATTTACGTATTACGTGCTTTAGCATTATATATTGGCCTGGAAGAAACTTATTTTGACCATTGGGCCAGCAACGGAAATTCTATTTTAAGACCTATCCACTACCCTCCTATTACCCAAGAGCCTGAAGGTGCTGTGCGTGCCGGTGCCCATGGTGATATTAATTTAATTACCTTGTTAATGGGAGCTTCAACCGGAGGCTTACAGGTACTTAGGAAAGATGGTGAATGGATCGATGCCATACCCGGTGAAGACGAACTGGTTATTAATGTTGGGGACATGCTGGAACGTCTTACCAATAATAAATTGCGTTCTACCATTCACCGAGTGATCAATCCACCCAAAGAGCAATGGAGTGAACCTCGTTATTCTATTCCCTTCTTTATGCATCCACGTAGTGAAATGCCTTTAGATTGTTTAGAAGAATGTATAGACGAAGAAAATCCAAAACATTACGAAGATATTACTGCCGGTGAGTTTTTAAACCAGCGACTTGTAGAGATTGGATTATTGAAAAAGTAATTTATGGCTAAAAAGAAATTAGGACTAGAGGACTTAGGCGGATTTGTTTTTTCTACAAACGATGATTTTGATGAAAATGAATATGTAGAAAATGAACAGGAAGAAAACCTGAAACCAAAAGACCAGCGACTTGAAGCTCATTTTAGTAATAAAGGCCGCGGTGGTAAAACCGTGACGATAGTAAAAGGATTTGTTGGTCCCGATGAGGAGCTTATCGCACTAGGGAAACTTTTAAAGAAAAAGTGTGGTGTTGGTGGCTCTACTAAAGATGGTGAAATTATCATACAAGGTGATGATCGGGAAAAAGTGATGCAAATTCTAAAAAAGGAAGGGTATAATGTAAAACGCGTTGGCGGATAATTTTGGAAAAAAAACCTTTACATATTGTTAATGGCGATAGCCTTGCTGAAAGCGTGGCCGAGCTCGATTTACCGGGCCAACAGGTTGTTTGGCGTGAAATGCTTTGTGAAGGTCCTGCCGTGCAGGAAGTCGGATCGGCTGAATTTATAAAAGTAAGAAAGAAATTTCTTTACCATTATTATGGGGTTTCGCCGGAAGATTACCAGCAGGGATTTGTTTCAGAATTAAAAAAGCTTAAAAAGATCGAAGACTACGACCATATTATTTTATGGTTTGAATTCGATCTTTTTTGCCATATTAACGTGTTGGCCACAATTAGTTACCTTACCGAGCATAAAAAGGAAGTGCCCTTTTATCTTGTTTGCAGTAAAAAATTAAAAGGTGACGAAAAGCTTACTCCGCTCTCGCAACTCTCGGCAAAACAACTTTTAAATCATTATAACAATAAGATTTTATTGGTAGAAAACGATGTGGAAGTGGCCAATCTTATGTGGGAACTCTATTGCAGTGACAACCCTATATTGCTAAAACGCCAGATAAAAACCAACACCAATTTCGAGTATCTTTCCAGCTGTATCAGGGCACATATCGAACGTTTTCCTAACAGTATCACCGGCATCAATTCTTTAGAGCGAAATATCCTGCGTTTAATAAAAGAACGCAATATTAATAATTATATGCAGCTTATGGGATACGCTTTGGAATATCAGGGCTATTATGGATATAGCCATGTACAGATGGAACGAATCCTGAAAAAGTTATCTATTTTTTATGCTGCCGAAGAACAAAAAGTGACACTTACCGAAAAAGGCCAGTTAGTACTGGATGCAAAAAAGAATTTTTACAGGGAATTAAAGAATGATGATGTTTTTGGAGGAGCCAGAATGTATGATTTTCTTTATGATCCTGAAGTACACCAATTATTAAAATTATAATATGCCCTTAAAAGCTTCTGAATTTATTCTGAATGAAGATGGCAGCATCTATCATTTAAATTTACGACCAGAACATTTAGCAGATACTATAATTACCGTTGGCGATCCCGATCGTGTAGCTAAAGTTACCGAACATTTTGATGATATCGAATTTAGCATTCAAAAAAGGGAATTTCATACACAAACGGGGAGTTATCGCGGCAAACGTATTAGTGTAATTTCCACGGGCATAGGAACAGATAATATCGACATTGTTTTTAACGAACTAGATGCTTTAGTAAATATTGATTTTGAAAAAAAAGAAGTCAAAAAACAACTAAAATCACTGGATATTATTAGGATTGGGACGACGGGCAGTATTCAGGCCGAAATTCCTATAGATGCTTTCCTGTTAAGTGAAAAAGCCATTGGTTTTGATGGATTACTTCATTTTTACCAAAGTCAGGAATGTATCGATGAGAATTTTTCCGAAGCCTTTATAAAACACATGGATTGGTTTCCCAAAAAAGCGAATCCTTATATCGTTGAAAATAGCAAAATACTACAACAAACATTAGATTCCGAAGAAATTTTTAAAGGAATCACTGCTACCAATATTGGTTTTTATGGCCCGCAGGGACGCTCACTTCGCCTTGGTTTACAGGATGATCAAATGAATGCTAAACTGGCAACTTTTAAATATTTAGATCAAAAAATCACCAATCTTGAAATGGAGACCTCTGGTATTTACGGAATGTCCAAATTACTAGGTCATAATGCCGTTTCTATGAACGTGATTTTGGCCAATCGGGCGACAGGAGAATTTACGGCTTCCCCACAAAAAACCATGGAAAAATTAATAGGCTATTGCTTAGATAAGCTAACTTCTTAAACCTTATTTAACAGAAAATTAGAACTCGAACAATGGGCAACTTTGTATTTTTGGTTAAACACAAGTGAACTAAAAATGCAACAACCCACCGAAGATCGATTTAGACATCGGGACCTTAATTGGCTATATTTTAACGAAAGAGTTTTACAGGAAGCAGAAGATAAATTAAATCCACTTTTTGAGCGTATAAAATTTCTTGCCATATTTTCATCAAATCTGGACGAGTATTTTAGAGTACGTGTTTCCCAGCTTCGCCAGATGAAGCGAGTAGAAAAAAGTATTCGTAAAAAACTGGCATTAAAGCCAAACCGACTTACCAAACAAATTCTAAAAGAGGTTAAAGACCAGCAGGATCGCTTTGGGGATATTTATAAAAAGCAAATTTTGCGAGAACTTGCGGCAAATAATATACATTTAGTAGATTCAGATCATTTTACAAAAGAGCAGCAGGATTTTGCCAATACCTACTTTAAAGATCATGTAAGGGAACATCTGGAGATTAAAAAGGTTGATATTTCTAAAGAAAACAACCTTTTTTTAAAGAATGCCATGATCTATTTTTTAATCACCTTCGAAAACGAAAATCAATTGGGTGTGGTTAATATTCCGGTAGATAAATGCGGAAGGTTTGTCTATTTTAAGCATGGAAAAAACATGCTTACCTATTTAGATGAAATTGTACGCAGTGAACTTCCTTCCCTATTTCCGGAGGATAAAATTACCGGTATTTACGAAATGAAATTAAGCAGGGATGCAGAGCTTTATATTGAAGATAAATATGAAGGGGTGCTGGCTGAGAAAATTTACAACAGCCTAAAACAGCGCACCGATGGGCAGCCCACAAGGCTACTGTATGATGCCACAATGCCCAGCGAAGTACAAAAACAGGTTCGGCATTTATTGAATTTAGGAAAAATAGATATGATGCCGGGAGGGAAATATCATAATTTTAAAGATTTCTTATCCCTAAAAGATCCTACCAATAATCCTAAATTACATTTTGAAAAACAACCGCCTATCCCACATAAAACTTTAGAAAACGCTTCTAATTACTTTGAAGTAATAAAAGAAAAAGATCAGTTGGTTCATTTTCCTTATATGTCTTTTCATTATGTGGAACGCTTTTTAGATCAGGCGGTAAAAGATAAAAATGTAACTCATATTAAAATTTCACTTTACCGTGTTGCTGATAATTCTCCACTAACCAGCAGTTTACTGGAAGCCTTGGAAAAAGGTAAAAATGTAACTGTTTTTGTAGAAGCTAAAGCTCGTTTTGACGAAAAAAATAATATTATCTGGGGTAGAAAATTTGAAGAAAAAGGGGCGAATGTAATTTATAGTTATCCTAAAATTAAGGTACACTCTAAAATTATGATGATCTCCCGGAAGGAAGGAAAACATATTGTTGACTACTCTTATATAGGTACCGGTAATTTTAATAACGAAACCTCCAAGATCTATTGTGACCATGCCATATTTACCGCAAATCATCATATTACTAAAGAAATGGCACGTCTTTTTATGGTTTTAGAAGGCGAGCTTATCGTCCCGAGAGAAAAACACCTTCTAATTTCACCATTTTCAACCCGACAAAAATTTACGACCCTCATCTATAACGAGATCGAAAATGCCCAAATGGGGAAAAAAGCTAAAATTACGGCTAAAATGAATAGTTTGGAAGATTACGAAATTATCGATCTTCTTTATAAAGCCAATAAAGCGGGGGTAGAAATACGACTTTTGGTACGCGGATTCACATGTTTGATCCCAGGAGTTGAAGGTTTGAGTGAAAATATTTATATTACGAGTGTTGTTGACCGTTATTTAGAACACGGCAGAATTTATCTTTTTGAAAATGGTGGTGATGAATTAATGTTTTTTGGTAGTGCCGACTGGATGAATAGAAACCTGGATCGAAGGATTGAAGTGGTAACGCCGGTTTACGATAAAGATATTTTTAATGAGCTAAAAGATATTCTTGAAATTCAATTGAGTGATAATATAAAAGCCAGAATTCAGGATGCCGGGGAAACTAATCAGTATGTAAAAGCTGGAAAAGCAGAGAAAAAGAACAGGTCGCAGTATACGATTTATAAGTACCTCGAAGAGAAACAGAATAGATAAAAGCTCTTTGTATTTAAAATTTTAATACAAATGCCTCTACCCCGATGATCAGGAGGCAATGAATATACCTAAAGCTCTAAAACAAGAGATTGCGTTTTAGTACTTTAAAATTTATTCGAATAAAAACGAAGTGATTATTGCTTTCTAAAGATATTTTAGTCACTTGTTGGTAACCAATTATAAAATTGTAATTAGATGAAAACTCTCAAAGTAGGCGGAGTCCCCGAGCACTTCAACCTTCCATGGCACTTGTGTATTGAAAACAACGAATTTAAAAATCAGGATATTAATGTGATCTGGAAAGATTTTCCTGATGGAACCGGCGCCATGACAAAAGCACTGCGAAATGGGGAAATAGATGTTGCCGTACTACTTACCGAGGGAGCCGTAAAAGATATTATTTCTGGGAACGAGGCTAAAATTGTACAATCGTACGTTGGTTCTTCACTTATTTGGGGAATTCATGTTGATGCTGATTCCAATTATCAAAGCATTGAAGAGTTAGCCGGTAAAAAAGTAGCGATTAGCCGTGTAGGATCTGGATCACAATTAATGGCTTACGTAAATGCCCAAAATCAGGGATGGGATCCTTCGCAATTAGAATTTGAAATTGTTGGAGATATTAATGGTGCGGTTGAAGCTTTAAAAGAAGGACGTGCCGATTATTTTATGTGGGAACATTTTACAACCAAGCCACTTGTAGATAATAATACGTTTAGAAGAGTTGCAGACTGCCCTACTCCATGGCCATGTTTTGTAATTGCCGTAAAAAATGAAATTTTGAGGCTGGATTATGCTGATGTGCGCAAAATGATCAATATTGTAAATCAAAAATCTTCTGAAATTTTGAACATTCCAGGAATCGATAAAGTTTTTGCTGAACGTTATGGTCAAAAAATTGAAGATATTAGAAAGTGGATGGAAATCACGAGCTGGAGTCAGAAGCAAATTGCTGAAAAAGATCTGGAAGAAGTTCAACAGCAATTATTAAAACTGGACCTTATTTCGAATACAATCGATAGTTCCTGTATTTTGTATAATTTGTAATTTAGAGCAAGACTCAAGAGTCAAGAACCAGGAAGCAGGACTGCGAATTTTGAATGACTTTATAATGTATACCGTAAATTGTATAATGTATATTGAAAACAGACTTCCCGGTACAACAACTTTTGAACCTTGAATTTTTAAACTTTGAACGTCTATCTTGATTGAGATTTCTCCATTCCGCTCCGCTTCAGTCGAAATGACATCAGATTTATTTTGTATTTAGAATATAGAAAAGGGTCGTAAGAATCAAGAGTCAGGAAGCAGGACTGTCAATTTTGAATTACTGTAAAATGTATACCGTAAACTGTATAATGTATAATGAAAACAGATGTCTCATTCCATTAAGGGCAAAGTTGGAATTTGAGACCATAAGTCTTGAATTCTAAAGTATGTCATCTTGACCGAAGCGGAGAGATCTTTTTTTTATTCAAAATTTAAAGTTCAAGGTTGAAAAATTCAGTATCTCAATTCTTTTTTCTTGACGCTCAATTATAAAATTAGCCTTGGCGTAGCAAGCACCCAGCCACCGCTGTCCAAGATTCATTTAAATATTCCGGGGTATAATTTAATTCATAAATGGTATTTTCAGTCCAAATAGAAAAAATTCCTAAAGGATTACCGCAAAGAAGACTTCTCGATACAACAACTTTGAACCTTGAATTTTTAAACTTTGAACGTCTATCTTGATTGATATTTCTCCATTCCGCTCCGCTTCACCTGCCTGCCGGCGAGGCAGGGTTGAAATGACATCGGATTTATTTAGTATTCAGAAAAATAGAAAAGAGACTTAAGAGTCAAGAATCATGAGTCAAGAACCATGACTATTAATCTTGAATTCAAAAGGTTGTCATCCTATGTTTGTTGCATGTAGATTTAAGAGAAATAATGATTAGATTTCAATAGAAGAAGGGAAAGCAAAAAAACCGTGCTTTGTCATTGGTCTTACAAGGCTGTTCGAGATGCTG
>NZ_JAKHSK010000038.1 GCF_023499215.1 Zunongwangia pacifica | reverse complement strand
AAAGGTGGAAAAGTCCAAAGGCAAACGTGGCCGAGGTGCAGCAGGCAAATCCAATGTTGCGGTAATGGCAGAATCAGAGCAACTGGAAGATATCGATACTGGTAAGAAAAGCAGTCAGTGCGGTGGGTGCACATTACCATCAGCAATGCGAAGAAGAACTTCGTGGGCAACTATAACAAGATCAAGGGAAAGTACCTACAATTATACCTGAATGAATTTATCTACAAACTCAACAGAAGATATTTCGGAGAAAAACTCTTCGATAGGCTCGTTATAGCAGGAATTACAGGTTATGACTAATTGCGGATAATCAATTATTTTTTAAATGACGAAGGCGTTATTTTAAATTGATTGAAATTATATCGGAGATTAATAGTTTATTATCTTTACCAAGACGAATCAAATGAATTCAATTTTAAAGTTCACAGATCGTCAACATGAAAAATAGACACTATTATTTATAGGACTTTAAAGAGATGGGTGAATCCTGCCTAGGTCACTTTTAAAGAAGACAATAGACTACAAAACCACGCAAATCTTAGGAATTGCGTGGTTTTCGCGTTTTTTAGGGGGTTTATTTGTGAGCCGATTTATTACAGATCAATCCTAAAGTTGTGTTTAGGGAAAAATTGTGGTTCATCGGTATAGAAAGAATTACCTTCAAAACTGTAACGATTTGATAATTTTAAAGGGATCAGCCTAAAAGTTTAAAGCTCACAAATACTTAATTTATAGCTATCTTTAATATGAAATTACATTCTCAAAAGTAAGAAAATGACCCAATCTGAACTGATAATTTTAAACTTCACAGAAATAAGGAAAAAAAGCATAAAGCTTTGGAAAGCACTTCCTAAAAACCGTTACAATTGGAAGCCTGACGATAAAGCAATGACGGCAATAGAAATGATTAGGCACGTTTTAGAAGCCGATTATGGATGGAATATTATAATAAACAATGGTCAAATGACAAACTACAAAACTCCTTGGAATAATCGACCATTCATTAATGTTACTGATGAACTTGAATTTGCTGAACCCTACAGAAATAAATTTATAGAAAGTGTTCGGAAATTTTCGGATGCAGAATTAAATACAGTCGAAATTGTTCATCCTGGAAATGGAGACAAAAAAATCCTTGGAAAATATTTATTACGAATTGGATATCACGAATCTGTTCACGCAGGGCAATTCTTATCGTATTTGAGAGCAATGGAGATCAATAGACCAGAAATATGGGACTGAAAAATAAAATACTACAGTCAATAATGAAAAAAGCCTTTACCATTGTTTTATTAATTGCAATTCCTTCAGTCACGTACTTACAAAAACGAATGGAGTTTTAATCAGATTAAATAATTCATCTATTGCTGAAGGATTTTTGGAACAAGTTTCAATTACCGGCAAAATGGGATTCCATATCGTGGGGGTATGAATTTGACTTATATGAAAAGATAAAATTTAGTCTAAAACTGACGTATTCCCAATAAGGAAGTATGGCATTTGATTCTTTTGGAATGAATTGTTTGTTTTAGTTCTTACTATAATTTTTATGGATCTCATGAGAAGCTTTCTTATATCTAAAGAAGATCGCAAAGCTTCAAAAAGTCAAGAGTGATCCTTTTAATTCTTCAAACTTTAATTTCTTCAAAATACTTTTTTATTGATCCTTCCACTATCATTTATTGGCATTGGCGCGAAGGACGATTTAAAAAGTGTTGACAATGAATTGATTGTGATTAATGAGTTTTGCTTATTAATTTTTCGTTATCGTATACAATATTCATTTTACAATTTGTTGATTTTTGTTTTTACGGGAAAATTCAACTTTCGGGACTCCTTATAGTAAAGGACCTGACGCATGAATAAAATAAGTAAAAAAGAACTAAAGTGTATTCGATATCTTACCAAAGAGATGTCTCGGGAAGATCGTTCGGTTTTCGAAATTGAATTATCGCTAGATGAAGGGTTGCGTGAAATTTTCGAAAATTATAAATCGGTTTGGGAGCATTACGAAACCGAACAAAGTATTCCTGTAAGTTTTCAGGAGAAATCTTTTTCCCGTAAAAAAGTATTGGTTTTTAGTTCTATAGCAGCTGTAGGCTTACTGATTTTCTTTAGTTTTTCCTGGTTTAGCACTATACCAAAATTCCACGAGGTTATTGCAGAAAATGGCCAAAGAAAAACCCTTTTTTTATCAGATAGCAGTAAGGTGATTTTAAACGCCGGGAGTAGTCTTTTTTTTCCAGAAGAGTTTGTCGATAACCGGGAAGTTAAACTTATTGGGGAAGGCTATTTTGAAATTACAAAAGATGCCTCACATCCTTTTATCGTGAATAGTAAAGATTTTAAGGTAAAGGTACTGGGTACGCAATTTTCAGTAAACAATACATTCTCTAAAAAAGAGATTGCTTTAAGAGAAGGAGCTGTAGAATTCATTCAGAATACCAATAACGATAAGATTACATTATCACCGGGCGAGCGTTTAATTTGGGATACGGCAAATAATCAGGTCCATAAAGAACGCTTTAATGCTAAAGTAGAATTCGCCTGGACCACCAATACACTGTTACTTGATAATATATTATTCAGCAATGCCATAAAAGACATCAACCAGTTTTATGGGGTCACCTTTGTGATTAAGAATGAAGGCTTATTAAATCAACATATCACAGGGACATTTAAAAATGAAAATCTAAATGACTTTATCCATTCTTTAGAATTTATTGCCGATGTAGAAATAGAAGAACTTCAGGATAAAATATTTCTAATTAAATCTAAGCAAAATGATTAAGCCATTAAAATCTTTAGGTGTGACAAAGTCTACAGATAGGCAACTCTTTATAAGAATGAGTAATGGCGAATACAAAGCATTAAACATTCTTTTTAATAGATATTATGCGGCCTTGTGCAAATTTGGAAATCTCTATGAGAATGATGCTGCACTGGTAGAAGAAAAAATTTCAGATGTATTTATCCAATTATGGAATAAAAGAAACCTCTTAAAAGATATCACAAACCCAAAACCATATTTATATGTAACAGTTAGAAATAAGCTGCTCAAAAAGAGTAAAACTCAACTAGACCTTCAGTATCTCGACGATCATAAAACCGATATTGGACTTTTGCATGCACCCAGTATCGAGGAAGAAACGATTATAGAGGAGCAAAACGAAGGAATTAAGCAGTATATCAACAGGGTTTTAAATATTCTGCCAAAAAAATCTAGAAGGATTTTTGTAATGAGTAGGGTAGAAGGCTTTAAATACCATGAGATTGCTGAAATTATGGAGATTTCTCCAAGAACTGTAGAAACACATATTGCTATTGCCATTAAATATCTAAGCAAACAACAAAAATTTCCAAACACCTAAAACAGGAAAAATGCGGGTACGTATTTTATAAAAAGTACCCACAAAAACTAACAAAATGGTAAGAAAATTATTTTTAATACTTTTTGCGTTTAGTTTAAGTGTAAACTTTTACGCAAATTCTTTCAGGAAAAAATTGAGTCCTGATATAACCAAAATCAGGATTAAAGATCAGTTAATAGGTCTGGACCTTAAGGATAGTCCTTTAACACAGGTTTTTGTAGAAATTGAATCACAAATAGAGAAAAAGTTTATCTATTTACCAGATCAGGAAATCTATCGATCTAAAGTTTCTCTAAAAATTAGCGATGCACCTTTACAAGACGTGTTACAGCGATTAGAGAAACTGGTGGCTTTAAAGTTTAAAGTAACCGAAAATGGAATATTAGTTAAAGAAAAATCGACATCTGGGACAACAAGCCTACAGCAGGTGCGCATTCAGGGTAAAGTTTTAGACGAAAAGGCTTTACCAATCCCGGGAGCTACCGTTATGTTAACTTCTGAAAATAGAGGAACAGCTACAGATTTTGAAGGAAACTTCAATTTGTCTTTAAATGCCAGCGATTTACCGGTAGAACTTAAAGTTACTTTTGTTGGATATAAAACAAAGTATATTCCTATTACCAAAGCGGTGAACGACCTTCAGATTATTCTTGGAGCTTCTACAGAAAGCCTGAATGAGGTCGTAATTACCGGCCAGGGAGCCGATGTGCGAAAAAAGAGATTATCTACATCGGTGGTGACTATTAATGAAGACGAGCTTAATAAAATTTCAGCCCAACGGATCGACCAAAAATTATCGGCAGAACTTCCAAATGCTCAAATCAATTTAACCGGTGGGCAGGCAGGAGCCACTTCTATTATTCGTGCAAGAGGGGTGAACTCTGCTTTTTTAAGTTCTACACCAATTATTTATTTAGATGGGGTAAGAATGGATAATTTAAATACCAAAATGCAATTGGGAGGAACGTCACAAGGAGCTGCAATTAGTGCTTTGGCCGATATCCCCATGGATAATATCGAGAAGATTGAATATATTAACGGTGGTGCCGCCACAACTTTATATGGTTCTGATGCGGCAAACGGCGTCATCCAAATATTTACCAAGAAAGGAGGAAAATTAGGAACGAGTCTAACCTTGCAAGCTGAAAGCGGGGTAGAAACGCCAACGAACGATTATCTGTATTTTGATCGTACTAAAGATCTTTTATTTAGAAATGGTTTTTACCAAAATTACAGGCTTAATTTAAATGGTAAAGGTGAAGGAGGCTTTGGGTATAGTTTTTCCGGAAGTTATAGAAATAGCTCAGGGGTACAAATTCACGATCAAAACGAGAATCTAAAAGCCGATTTTAGCACCGGTTTTCGCGCTAAACTTAATGATAAATTGACTTACGAAAGTTCTTTTATATACGTCCACAACGAATATAAAAGGAACAGAAACGGAAACCAGGGTGGATATACCGGTCTTTGGTTTGCTGAAGATGGATCGTCGTCGTTTACCGGCCCTGGATTTAATAATAGGCTCGACGAACTTACAAGCCAGGAATTTGAAGATATAAAAGCCTATGTAGATAATGCTGAACGATTACAGGATAATCAAATTGTTGTAAACCGTTTTACTACTTCCCAAATCTTTAAGTATACGCCTTTAGATCATCTTAATTTTAGATTTACAGGAGGTCTGGATTATCGTGCACAGGATCAAAATACGGTGATTACTAATGAGTATCTAACCGCTACTCGTGGGCAGGAAGTTATGGACGAAGGTAGTATTCAAAATGTGCAACGTAATTATCTAGGGTTAACCTTAGAGCTTACCGGGCAGCATAATTGGGAGGTTGGAAACTTCTCTTTAATTACCACTTTTGGCGGACAGTTTTTTAGGACCAAAGATCATCAGATTTTATATAGCGGCTCTAATATTCGTGATGGCGCGCAAACCATTAGTGATGCGGCCGTAAAAGATAGTGACGAGTATCTAAGCGAAGTATTAAACTATGGGGTTTATCTTCAGGAAAACATAGGATTTAAAGATAAGCTGTTCTTTGATCTTGGTATTCGTGGGGATCGTAACCCTGCCTTTGGAGAAAATATTGGAACACAATTTTATCCAAAAGCAGGAATCTCCTATATGCTTTCTTCAGAATCCTGGTTTAATTCAACATTATTCAATTCGGTTAGACTTCGGGGAAGCTACGGGGTAGCAGGAAACTTACCACCGGCGTATGCTAATGAGAAAACGATTAAATTCGATGGATTTTTAGGAGAGCAATCTGCTTATTTTGGGCAGCCGGGGAATGATAATTTAAAACCTGAAAAAACCACAACTATTGAAGGTGGTATAGATATTTCACTTGCCAACAGCCGTATTAATTTTTCAGCAGGTTATTATAGATCGCTTACCAAAGATGGTCTCTTTTATGTTCCCTCTGCGCCCTCTACGGGCTACAGCATTGCTCAGCTTTATAACATTGGGGAAATAGAAAATTATGGTTTAGAGGTTAGTGCAAATTTTATTCCTATAGAAACTAAGGATATGAATCTAAGCATTACCGCTTCTTTTAATACCTTGCATAACGAAGTATTAGATTCTGGTGGTGCTCCTGCCTTCAATATTAATGGGTTTAGTTCCAGGACTTTGCAAACTGTGGTTCAAGAAGGTTATCCAATAGGTTTTCTTCGTGGAAACTACGGCACTTTTGATGAAAACGGAGTTTTAGAAAAATCAGAGCCACAATCTTATTTAGGAACTACCATACCCGATATTTTTGGAAACTTAAGCCTGAATTATAGTTATAAAAACTTCGGTTTATTTGCGAATGCTTCCTACCAGGCGGGTGCTTATGCGCATAATTGGGATGCACAATTTAGATATTATTATGGAGCTTCCGAAGATTATATTCCGGCAGGGGAAATTGAAGCAAATGGTAGACGCAACTGGCTTTCGTTCACGAATAGATTTGTAGAAAAAACCGATTTCATAAAAATTAGGACTATCGGTCTTAGCTATACACTTCAACCAAAAAATAAAGCCATTTATAAAACGATTATGTTTGGTTTTACCGCGGTAAACCCATTGAATTTTACTTCCTCTTCATTCGATCCAGAAGCGACTATAAGTGGCGCGGCACAAGGCCAGGGAGGTGCAAGTACAGGAGGTATTTCTTATGCAACATACTCGGCTCCAAGACAATTTTTAGGTTCAATTAGAATTAACTTATAAACTTATAATTATGCATTCTTATATAAGGCATAACATAATGACCATGCTAGTTGTACTAGTAATGGTTGGTTGTGTAGAAAATCCAAATGTAACTGAAGAAGTATATCTTGAAAATCCTAATGCTATGCGCAGTTGGGTAGTGGGATTACAAAGGCAATTAGCGGTAACCACCAATACCGTTACCGTCAACACAGCGATTACATCAGATAATTACTATAATAATTACACGCAGTATAGTAAGATTTTTGATCGTTTACAGATCGATTATTATGACACCGATGTAAACAACCTTCAGGCAGATATTCAGGAATTAAGAGCAATGGCCATGTATGGGTTAGAGGTGGTATTGCCGGCAGATCCCGTATCGACTAAAGAGCAGGAAGCTTATCTTTATTTTTGTTTGGGTTACGCCGATCTTTTAGGAGGGGAATTATTTATTGGTTTACCACAAAATAATTATGGAGAAGTAGAATCCTGGGAAAAATTGCTCCAAAATGCAATCGTCGCTTTTGATGAAGCAATGGCTTTAGAAACCTCTGCTGAAATGAATAGGGTTTACACACTATTACAGGCAAGAGCTTATTATAACTTAGGGGATCGTGAAAATGCTGTGCAACTAGCCAGTCAGCTTATTGGGCAGGAGGTACTTTACAGCGTTGAATTTGATGGGCAAAATGGAGTCGCTAACGAAATGCAAAATGCTACATTCGATGCCTTACCAAACCGTCTGGCTCCATTGCCAAGATTAGACTTTTTAGACCCTAAATATTATTCAGTAGGAACACCTGCAACAGATCAAAAAACAGTAGCTATAGCAAAGGTAGAAGAAGCTTATTTAATCCTTGCAGAAGCAAATTTGGGAAAAGGAGATCTGGCTGCTGCTCAATCTAACTTAGTGCAATTATTGCAAGTAGTTAAGAATAGACCGGTGGTAATGATCGATGATAGCGGCGAAACCCGAAATGGCGGGAAGCGGGAAGATTATCCAAATCAGTCGGTGCCGGTGCGTTTTACCAAAGAGGGAAAATATCAGGAAGGTTATATTTTAAATCGTCAGGAAGGACCAATTGCCGCGCATACCATCTCTGGAACCAAGGTAACCGAATTGGATATTAATAGTACCAGCACCATAGACGATTTATTGTATTTAACGTATCGTTTACGCCAGGAGATTTTTATAAGTGAAGGTAGACGCTTATCTGATCTTGGAATTAAGTTTCCGGTTTCTCAAATAGAACAATTAAATAATCCTAATGTATCTGAAGAATATACGATCCCGCAAATTCCATCCTTTTTACCCGCAGAATCTATGGATGATTTTAGTGTAGCCGAAGATGGAAGCATTACGATTGTTGAAGACCTTAACCGATTAATTATCCAGAATAAATCACTGCCTGAAGTAGTGCCATTCTTTTAAAATTAGATGATGCTAAAGAGATTTTTTATAAGTAGTTGTTTGTGCATGCTTCCGTTTTTAGGAACCGCACAAAAAGTAGAACATGTGGTGCTAATAAGTATAGATGGTTTTAGGCCCGATTTTTATAGGGATAGCAAGTGGCCAACACCAAATTTAAAAATGCTGGCTGAAAATGGGGTATCTGCCGATGAGGTAAGAACTATTTTCCCATCGGTAACTTACCCTTCACATACCACATTGATTACGGGTGTTTTACCAGAGCAGCATGGGATCTATTATAATACTATAATTAAAGACGATGGTAGTCCCGGTGGTTGGGTTTATAATTTTGCCGAAATAAAGGCGCAAACATTGTGGCAGGCCGCAAAAGAGAAAAACTTAAAAACGGCTTCCATTTCCTGGCCTATATCTGTAGATAGCCCGTATATCGATTATAATATTCCTGAATTTTGGTCTTTTACAGATCCATTAGATCGAAGGCAGGCCACTTCAGAGCATGCTCATCCAAAAGGACTCTTTGAGGAAGTGGTTAAAAATGCAACCGGAGATTTATCTAAAAATGAGTATAATCTTACTTCTTTAAGGATGGACCAAAATTTAGGAAGGATCGCTAGCTATATTTTAGCCAATTATAAGCCTAATTTTTTAAGTATGCACCTACCCAATCTTGATGGGGCAGAACATGCTAATGGCAGGGAAGGTATAGAAGTCTCCAGAGCAATAGCAGGTGCAGATTTTGTTGTAGGACAAATTTACGACGCGTTAAAGCGTGAAGGAATGATTGAAAATACGGTGATAATTGTAACCGGAGACCATGGCTTTGTAAGTACACATACCAGTATAAGTCCTAATCTTTGGCTTAAAGATATGGGGGTAGACGATAAAGCTTTTTTCTTTTCTGTTGGAGGATCTGCATTTCTTCATATAACGGGAAAAGAGGAAAAAAAGATCATAGAAATCGTAAAATCTGGATTAGCTAAACTACCATTAGTGCAGCGAGAAATGTTTAGATTGGTAGACAAAGAAGAAATTGAAAAAATGCAAAGCGACCCAAGGGTGAAGTTGGCCATTTCAGCTAAAGAAGGATTTTCTTTTAGTAATGATAAAGAGGGAGAACTGCTTCAGAAGAAAAAAGGAGGGAAGCACGGTTATTTTCCTGATTTCTATAATATCTATACCGGCTTTATTGCTGCCGGAGCTGGCTTGGAGAGAAATGAGAAAATACAGCATATGCAATTGGAAGATGTCGCTGTAATTATCGCAAAATTATTAGATCTGGATTTACCACAAGCAACCGGAGTTACTTATCCCGGGATCATGGCGAGATAAAATTGTGTTTGTTTTTGATGTTAAAGAACCGTCTAAATTTTTTAGGCGGTTCTTTTTTAAAATCACTTTTAATACCCGTTTCAGTTTTTATTTTTTTATGAGATTCCAAAAACTTATTTTTCTTCTTGTTGAAAAACCTAACTTTTTATAAAGTTTAATTGCCCCTGTATTCGATTCTGCTACATGCAAATAAGGGATTTTATTTTCCTTAAATATTTCATCGGTCGTATGCTTTATCAATTGCTTAGCATAACCTTTTCCTGTGTATTCAGGATGTGTATCTACGGCGCTTACTTCAGTATATTTATTCATTTTCATTCGCTCACCTGTTACAGCAAGCAACCAATTTATGGTCTTTATATATGCCGTAATAGCTTCCCAAATCTGAAGTATTATCTTTAAAGTATCCGGGCTGGACCAGGTTTACAAGCTTAATTAAATCGATTTTTTGGTTTATAGTTTTAAGTTCCGTTATACATTCAGAAATTACCAGGTCAAATGGTTCTTTGAGTAACATCTGATGACAAACCAATTCTTTTTTGAGCTTTATGTTGTTACTAAAAGCAGGGCTATTTCCAACTACATAAAAATCTTACGTTAATAACGAATATTCATTGATTCCGGTTGTGGTTTTATCTTGCTCTATAAACTCACCAAAAGGACAATACTTTGGTTTATAAAATCTTATGTTGTCGTATTCTGCGGAAAGTTCACGATGTTCTTCTTGCAAAGAATACCATACAGGATGATCTAATTTTTCTTCTTCTATTTCCATCTTCAGTTTTAAATGAATGCCAATCGATATAGATACCTAACGTGCATAGGCGTGGGTAATTGTTGGTTAAAACCTTTTATTGTTTATAAATTCTTTGCTTTGTTGAAGGGAAGAAAAGCGAATTAAATTTTTCAATAAATGCATTCATCTATTCTAATAAAATCGTTTAGCTTAATTTTGAAATTTTAATTTACGCGATAATGGGGATAGGGATGCCTCGAAAAAAAATAATTTTCTAATAACAACCTCATGGGATTGCCCTGAGGTCGTTTACTTGTATTGTAAACACTACATTTGTGTTATTCCAAATAATTGAAGAGGGAATTAAGTAATGAAAATTTTATTAGTCGAAGACAACAAACACCTGGGTCAATCTTTAAGCAAAGGACTTATGGAAGAAGGTTTTTCTGTACAGCTTGAGCAAGATGGCTTTAAAGCACGCGACTTAATCTTTCAGCAAGACTGGGACCTGTTTATTTTCGATATTATGCTGCCGGGGCTCTCGGGTATCGAGCTTTGCGAACTTATTCGGTTTAAAAAAATGATCACTCCCATTATTATTCTTAGTGCGCTGGGAGAACCCGAAGATAAAATTAAAGCCTTAGATAAAGGTGCTGATGATTATCTGGTAAAGCCTTTCCATTTTCAGGAGCTTATTTCCAGGATCAACGCCTTAAATCGGCGTAGTAACAATTACCAGCAACAGCTTCAGGAAGATTTGTTTTGCGATAATTTAAAGCTGAATTACAAAGCGCATAAAGTAGAGCGTAACGGCCATACAATCGAATTATCACAAAAAGAATTTTTATTGCTAAAAACCCTACTCGAACATAAAAACGAAGTCGTAAGCCGCCAAACCATTTTACAAAACGTTTGGAAAACGCAGCAGGACACCTACACCAATGTGATCGATGTATATATCTCTTACCTTCGTAGCAAAATAGATACTAAAGGCGAAACCAAACTTATCCATACCGTAAAAGGCAGAGGATATATGATTGCTGAGCATTAATGAAAATTCAGCAAAAAATAACGCTTATTACCAGTCTAATTTTCGGGCTCATTTTCCTATGCTCGTCCTTTATTATTTACACCGCTTTTTATAGAAGTTCAAAAAATATTTTCTTTCAGGAACTCTCTAGAACCGCAAAAATATCGGCAATGTTTTACCTGGAACGGGACGAGCTGTCACAAAAAGGATTTCAACCCATTCAGGATGCGTTTTATAACCTGAGTGCCGATCAGGAAGTAAGTATTTTTAATAAAAACGGACGTATTGCCTTCAACACAAAACAGTTAGAGAAAGACTGGAGCGAAAAGATCGAGATTATCAAAGAAAAAGGCGAACTCAATTTTAGGGAAGATGATACTTACTACCACGGCCTTTTTTACCAAGACAATCAAGGCGATTTTGTCGTGCTGGTTAAAGCCATTAATCCGCTTATCCAAAGTCAGAAAAGTAAACTAATCAGTATTTTGGCGATTAGTTTTTTTATCTCGATGACGATTTTAATTTTTCTCACCTCTTACCTTTCCAAGCTCGCTTACAAACCCGTTCGGGAAATTATCAAACAGGTAAGTCACCTCAATTTAAACAAAACGCCGCTGCAACTTTCCTATAAAAGTTCTAAAGACGAATTAGAAGAGCTTTTTCAGGCTTTTAATCACCTTTTAAGTGAAATCGAAACCAGCTATGAGCAGCAAAAAAACTTTGTCGATTTTTCTTCGCACGAGCTAAAAACGCCACTGGCCACAATTATTAATCAGCTGGAAATTAGTTTAAAAAAAGAACGTGAAAATGCCGAATATCGGCAAACATCGGCCCAGGTTTTACAAGAAGCACGGCAATTGCAACAAATTTTAGAACATTTGCTCACGCTCTCTAATCTTAACCGAAAAATTCAGTACAAAGAAAAGCTAAGAATCGATGAAATTATCTGGCAAATTATCGAAAAGCTCTCGTTAACTTATGGCGAAGAAAAATTTCAGGTAAAATTGGAAGTTTTACCGGAAGATTTTGAAGTGCTTCAGTTTAAAGGAAATGAAACCCTGCTTTATATGGCACTTTTCAATTGCATAGAAAATGCGGCCAAATTTTCTAAAGAAGAAGTCGTAAACATTCGGCTTTTTCAACAAAAAGAACACTTGCATTTAGAAATACTCGATCACGGCATCGGGATTTTAGAAAAAGACTTAAAATATATCAACCAACCCTTTTTCCGCGGAAATAACACCGCCGGATTTCAGGGAAACGGACTGGGAATGAGCATTGCGCTAAAAGTTTTTCAGCTGCATCAAATAACCTATTCCATTACCAGCCAACCGCAAGAATTTACAAAAATTCAGCTTCAATTCCCGAAATGATTACTACTGCATATCACACCACATTAAAAAATTCTAATCTACTTTAACCTGTTTTTAATGTAGCTTCAATTTGGCTCTAAGCTTTGATTTCTTCTTTTGTACCGAAGAAATCAAAAAATGAAAAAAAGAACGCTAAATCCCTTAATCTTAATGTTTTGCTGTTGCCTCAACGTTTTACAGGCGCAAACGCAAGATACCCTTGTGCTCGATCTGGAACAGGCCGAGCATCTACTTTTAAAAAACAACCTGTCGCTACTTGCCCAGCAGCTTTCCATCGATATAGCTGAAGCCGAAGTTATTCAGGCAAAAGTTTGGCCCAATCCAACCCTAACGGTCGATGAAATGAACCTTTGGGCCACCGATTATCAAAAACGCACCGGCGAAGCACAACCCAGCCTTTTTGGTAGCGAAAGCTTTGGGAGGTATCGGCAGGTTTCAGCGCAAATAGAACAGGTTTTTGAAACTGCCGGGAAACGTAAAAAACGAATAGCCCTCGCAAAAGTATCGGCCCAAAAAGCACAGGCTTACCTCGAAGATTTTCTACTCAGCCTAAAAACCGAATTCAGGAAATCTATTTATGCATTTCGGTTTCACGAAGGCTATACTTTAATGCTGCAAAGCCAGCTTACTTCGTTAGAAAATATTGTAAAAGCCTACCAAAAACAATACGATCAGGGCAATGTTAATAAGGCCGAGCTAATACGCTTGCAGGCGTCTTTATTAAGTATTAAAGACGAATTAATTGATGAGCAAAAAACACTCAACGAGCGTAACGAAGAACTGGTGGTAATGCTCAACCTTCCCGAAGGCACAAGGCTCTCCTTTCATCCTGTTTTTCAGCGTGATTATAATTACCAGCTTCCGTTTAATTATACGCTGAATTATTTACAGGAAGAAGCCTTAAAAAACCGACCTGATATTGTGCTTAGCAATTTAGAAGTTAAACAAACACAACAAGAATTAAGTTATGAAAAAGCGATGGCGGTACCAGATCTTGCCCTGTCTGTGGGCTATGATCGCGGTGGTAATATTATGCGAGATTTTATTGGCGTTGGGTTTTCTATAGACCTTCCGTTTTTCGACAGGAATAAAGGAAACATCAAAAAAGCCCAATTTGCCGTAGAACAGCAACATTACCAAAATCAACATAAACTGCTGGAAGTACGCGAAGAAGTACGCAGAAAGTACCAAAATTTTCTAAAAGCGGCCCAGTTTTTTGATGATATCGATGCTGAATATATCGAGGGGGTCGATAAGACGATGGAAGCATATACCGAATATTTTAAGCTCCAAAACATCAACATTATTACCTATATGGATTTTCTGGAATCTTATATCGATACCAAACGCACAATCCTGGAAAATCAGCAAGAATATTTAGACGATCTAGAAGAATTAAAATACAGCACCGGATTAGAAATTAATACCCCTAACTAATGAAATTATTAAACAACATAAAATTGCCGGTCCTAATTATTTTAGGATCCATCATCTTAATAAGTTGCAAAGACGAACCTAAAAAAGAGGAAACAGCGCAGCAATGCCTTTCAGAAAAAGAAATTAGCGAATTACAGCCCTTAAAAATCACCAACGATAAAGTCGTGCGCAGCCTGCGATTAAACGGTGTAGTAGCCTACAATCCCAATGCCGTTGTGAACTACGTGAGTTTAGTAGGCGGTATTATTACCAATACCTATTTTACGTTGGGCGATAAAGTAGAAAAAAACCAGGTATTGGCAGAAATAAAAAGTACCGAGCTTAATGGAATCGAAGCAGAAATTAAACAGCTAAGAGCCAATATTGAAGTCGCCAAACGCCAGTTGCAATCTACCCAAAGTTTTTATGACGACGGTATCGCTTCAGAAAAAGAACTGATTGCAGCGAAAAGTGAAAAAGAAAACCTGGAATCAGATTTAGAAAAACTACGAACCAACCTTCAGTTGTATAGCGCCAGCCCAGAAAAAGGTGTTTTTCAGATCAAAGCACCACGCAGCGGTTTTGTAGTCGATAATAAAATTGCCGCCGGAATGCAGATTGGTGCCGAGGGCGATCCTTTATTTACCATTTCAGATTTAGATGAAGTGTGGATTAACGTGAATATTTATGCGACCGATATCGATGCGGTTGCTGAAGGAATGCCGGTTTCCATAAAAACCAGCAGTTATCCCGATAAGACTTTTGAAGGAAAAATAGACCGAATCTCTAACGTGCTAGAACCCGAAGCCAATGTGCTTAAAGCCCGAATCGTACTCGAAAACAAACAACTTTTCCTAAAACCCGGATTGCGCGTAGAAGCCATCGTAAAAAATAAAACCGAAGAAAAAGCGCCACATATTCCTGCAAAAGCGGTGGTTTTTAGCAACAATGCCTATTACACCGTTTTGTTGGAAGACCGTTGTACCCCAAGAATAAGCCAAGTACAAATTCTCTCGCAAGACGAAGATTCATTCTACATCAAAGAAGGTTTAGTAGAAGGCGACCAGATTGTGACCAATAATACGCTGTTGCTTTTTGAAAGCAGTGCTTCACTTTAAACCACCAGATTCAATAAAATAGTATGGAAAAATTCACCAATGCACTGGTTTCCTTTTCGTTAAAAAACACGCTCATTGTTTTTTTCTTAACCGGTTTACTGGCCGTTATCGGGATTTACAGTTACATCCACACGCCTATTGAAGCCTTTCCCGATGTAACCAATACCCGCGCAAGGATTATTACCCAATGGCCCGGACGAAGTGCCGAGGAGGTAGAGAAATTTGTCACTTTACCCATAATGAAAAAGATGAACACCATCCCCAGAAAGTCAGATGTGCGTTCCATATCACTTTTTGGGTTATCGGTAGTGACCATTATTTTTGAAGACGATGTAGAAGATTTTTACGCGCAGCAATATGCCGCCAACCGCTTGCAAGGCGTAGATTTACCCGAAGGAACCGATGCGGAAATTGATCCGCCTTATGGTGCTACGGGAGAAATTTTCAGGTATGTAATCGACAGTGAACGGCCTATTAAGGAACTTTCTGCAATTCAGGAATGGGTAATCGAACGCGAACTGTTGGCCGTTCCCGGAATATCAGATGTACAAAGTTTTGGTGGCGAAGAAAAAACCTATCAAATTCAGGTTAACCCAACCGCCTTAGAACAATACGATCTTACACCGCTCGATATTTACGAAGCCATCACCAAAAGCAACATCAACGTAGGTGGCGATATGATCCAGAAAGGGCAGCAAGCCTATGTAGTACGTGGTGTAGGCCTTTTAACCAGTATCGAAGATATTGAAAATACCCTGATCACTACCCACCACCAAACCCCGGTTTTGGTGAAAAACGTAGCCAAGGTTGAATTAACCGCAAAACCAAGATTAGGACAGGTAAGTTTAGATGATGAAGATGATCTGGTAGAAGGAATTGTAGTAATGCTTCGTGGAGAAAATCCTGCCGAAGTTATCGAACGCTTAAAAGATAAGATTACTGAATTAAACGAACGGATTTTACCCAAAGATGTTCAGATAAAACCCTTTATCGATCGCACCGAGCTCGTTAATTCAACCGTAAAAACCGTAAGCAAAAACCTGGTCGAAGGGATTGTACTGGTTTCACTTATCGTTCTGGTTTTCCTTTTTAACTGGAGAACTACAGTAACCGTAGCCTTAATTATTCCGCTTTCATTTTTGTTCAGTATTACGTTGTTGCGCATTCAGGGAATGCCTGCCAACCTAATTTCTATGGGCGCACTCGATTTTGGATTGTTACTGGAAGGAACACTGGTAATTGTAGAAGCCGTTTATGTAAAATTAGAAGAAAAATCGGCCCAATTAGGGATTGAGCGTTATAATAAAATCTCCAAAACCGATCTTATTCGGAAAAATGTGAGCAAAGTAGCCCCACATATTTTCTTTGCCCAGCTTATCTTAATTATTGCGCTCTCTCCCATTTTTTCATTTCAGAAGGTAGAAGGAAAAATGTTTACCCCACTCGCCTATACTTTAGGATATGCGCTTATGGGATCGCTGTTGCTTAGCTTAACTTTTGTGCCGGCAATGTGCAAAGTGCTCTTAAAAAAACACATTTCACCCAAAAACAATCCTGTGGTTAATTTTTTCCGCGGAAATATTTTCAGGTTATTTTCATTCACCACCAAACACAGAAGGCTAACATTGGCCGTTTTCGCTGCAATCTTTGCGCTCTGTATTTTTAAAATTATGAATTATGGAACAGAATTTATTCCGCAGTTAAACGAAGGTGCCGTTTACATTCGAGCCACGCTACCCAACAGCGTAAGCTTAGAAGAATCGGTAAAAACCGGTAAAAAAATAAAAGCCAAATTACGCCAATTTGAAGAAGTGAAATTTGTGTTGAACCAAACCGGGCGACCCAACGATGGAACTGATCCTACGGGATTTTTTAATAATGAATTTCATATTCAGCTAAAACCACAAGACGAATGGAACCGTGATTTAGACAAAGACGAATTGATTGCCGAAATGAAAGACAGCCTTTCAGAATTTAAAGGAATCACCTTCGGCTTCAGTCAGCCCATTCAGGATAATGTGGAAGAATTTGTTGCCGGAGTAAAAAGCTCGCTGGTAATCAAAATATTTGGCGACAACCTGTTCCAGATGGAAGAACAAGCCAATAAAGTGGCCAAAACCATTAGTAAAATTGAAGGAATTACCGATGTACTCGTCTATAAAAACATTGGATTACCCGAGTTGCGCATTAGTCTTCAGGAAAATAAAATGGCGCAATACGCTGTAAGTACCGAAGATGCCCAGGCTGTGATCGAGATGGCCATTGGTGGAAAAACAGCCTCTTATTTTTACGAAGATGAACGTAAATTTGATCTGCAAATTCGGTTTGAAAAAGCCTATCGGGATAGCGAAGAAGAAATTGGTAATATTTTAATCCCAACATTAGACGGAAAAAAAGTTCCGCTTAAAGATATCGCCAACATCGAGTTTAAAACCGGCCCTGCATTTATTTATCGGGAAGGCAGCAGCCGCTACACCGGGATTGGCTTTAGTATCGACGGAAGGGATTTAGGAAGTACCATTGCCGATGCACAAAAAGCCGTCGATGAAGAAATCAATTTCCCTGAAAACACCAAAGTGGAATGGGCCGGTGAGTTTGAAAGTAAAGAACGAGCTACCAAACAGCTGAGTTATATTGTCCCTGCTGTACTATTACTAATAGTATTCTTACTCTATATGAATTTTGGAAATATAAAAGATACCATTATTTGTATTTCTACGCTTTCGTTTGCTTTTATTGGCGGTTTTATCTCGCTTTGGCTAACCGGAACCATTTTCGGAATTTCCGCAGGAATTGGGTTTATTATTCTCTTCGGAGTTTGTACCATTGACGGAATTATTCTGGTAGCTGTGATGAAAGAAAACTTAGAACATATGCCGTTAAAAAAAGCAATTTCTGAAGGAGTATATAGCAGAATACGTCCGGTAATTATGATTGCTTTAATGGGTTCTTTAGGATTGTTACCCGCAGCGCTTTCCAATGGAATGGGGTCTGAAGTACAAAAACCACTCGCAATTATGATCGTAGGGGGATTACTAATCTGTATGTTGTTATCATTTACAGTACTACCACAGATCTTTTATTTGTTTTATAGAAGGAAAGGGGAGAAGAAATAAAGTTTTAGTTGATTTTGAGGATATATTTCATCATAATTGTTTAATGTAAAGGCTGCTTTAAATAAAGTAGCCTTTTCTATATTTCTGCTTTGTAATAAGAAAGAAGTTAAAATTAAAATAGGAATATAGTATCAGGATTGGTGAGCCTAAAATGAGTTTAATAATTCTGGGTGATTAATCATTTACAGCGCAAACTATCTAAAATGAATAGTTTAAGTTTAGTTTCATGGCGAACATTCTATATGAAATGATTTTTAATGAAGAATTGCAATAAAAGTATGAGTAATAGCAAATAAAGGAGAAGAGAATAGTTAAATATTCAGATATTTTTGAGAGCTTATAATCTTTCAATATGTTTCGACACCTCCAAATCGTAGGTAGTTTTTTCCTTTTTATTTGCAGTATTTCCTGCTCAGAAAGTGGCGATAAAAAAACATCTGGTAATCTAAAATTATGGTACGATAAACCGGCAGATGTGTCTGTTGCCGATATTTCAGATCCCTGGACTAATGATGCAGAATGGCTAAAAGCCTTGCCAATAGGTAACGGTTTTTTAGGGGCAATGGTTTATGGAGGGGTAGATCGCGAGCGTATTCAGCTTAATGAAAAAACACTGTGGTCTGGCAGCTGGCAGCAAAGCAACAATCCTGAAGCTGCTGAAAGTCTGGGAGAAATAAGACGGCTTCTTTTTGAAGGTAAATATGCGGAAGCAAATGAGTTGACTAAAAAAACTCAGGTGTGTTTGGGGCCGGGAACTGCCGGTCCGCAATACGGTTCGTATCAAAGTTTGGGGGATTTGTATTTTGATTTTGAATCGAAAAATTCCTTTTCAAACTACACACGAGAATTAGACCTACGTGAGGGACTTATTAAAATCTCCTATACTCAGGATGGGAATACATTTACACGGGAGATTTTTTCGAGCTATCCCGATCGGGTTTTGGTAATGCATTTTAAGGCTGACAAAAAAGGAGGTCTTAGTTTTAAAACCAGCCTTACCCGTAAAGAGCGATTTAAAACCAAAAATGAGAACGATCATCTTTTAATGACCGGAAGCCTGAGTGACGGAAATGGTGGTGAGGGCATGATTTATGCGGCTCGTCTAAAAGCGCTGAACAAGGGTGGGAGTGTAGTTTATAAAAACGGTTCTTTAAGTATAAAAGATGCCGATGAGGTAACGTTAATTCTTTCTGCCGGAACCGATTACAAGCAGGAGTTACCTAAATATGAAGGTGCAGCCCCGTTTCAAACTACGTTAGAGCAACTTGAGAAAGCTTCAGATTTTTCGTATGAAAAGCTTTTGGAACGCCATCAGGAGGATTACAAAACTCTGTTCAATAAGGTGGAATTAAAACTTTCTGAAGTTCAAAAAGACACTATTCCTACTAACATTCGCTTACAGAATCCGGGCGATTTATACTTGCAGCAATTGTATTTTCAGTACGGCAGGTATTTATTGCTTTCTTCCTCACGTGAAGGATCGCTACCCGCAAATTTACAGGGTTTGTGGAATAACAAAATTCAGGCACCCTGGAATTGCGATTATCACACTAATATCAATCTGCAAATGAATTATTGGCCTGCAGATGTGACCAATCTTTCTACCTGTTTTGGTCCGCTTACCAATTTGGTTGAATCTTTAAAAAAACCTGGTACGCTTACCGCCAAGGAACAGTATGATGCACCGGGTTGGGTAACGCAGACGGCTACAAACCTATGGGGGTTTACCTCTCCGGGCGAAGGCATAAGCTGGGGCATGTATGTGGCAGGAAGCGGCTGGCTGTGTCAACAGCTTTGGGATCATTATCAGTTTACACAGGATGAGGATTATTTAAAACGTATTTATCCCCTAATGCTTGAGTCTGCACGTTTTTATCTGGATTGGCTGGTAGAAGATCCACAAACAGGAAAACTGGTTTCTGGTCCTTCAACTTCACCTGAAAATAAGTTTATTGCTCCAGATGGTTCTGTAGTTTCCATATCTATGGGGCCAGCTCATGATCAGCAAATCATTTCAGGATTATTTACTAAAGTTTTACAGGCTGCAAGGGAACTTAATGATTCAAATCCCATTTTGCCAACGATTGAAAATGCGCTAACTCATTTGGCAAAAACCAAAATTGGTGAAGATGGCCGCTTGATGGAATGGAGCCGTGAATTTATAGAGATTGATACCACCCACCGCCATGTATCGCATTTGTTTGCCTTACATCCCGATAACGCAATCGATCCGCTCACTACTCCCGGGCTTGCCGAAGCCGCTCGTAAATCGCTAAATGTTAGAACAGATGTAGGTACCGGATGGTCTTTGGCCTGGAAGATTAATTTTTGGGCTCGTCTTAAGGATGGAAACCGGGCGTATAAATTGCTTGAGAACCTTCTAAAGCCTACCCAAAGTTATAGTGTTGAAATGTCAAGTTCGGGGGGGACGTATCCCAATCTTTTTTGTGGACATCCGCCGTTTCAGATTGATGGAAATTTTGGCGCTACTGCCGGTATTGCCGAGATGTTGCTTCAAAGCCATTTGGGAGAATTACATCTTTTGCCTGCTTTGCCCGATGATTGGAGCAAGGGTGAGGTGAAAGGCCTGAAAGCCCGTGGAGGTTTTGAAATAAGCGTGCGATGGGAAGAAGGTAAGTTGAAAACAGCTACTATAAAGGCATCGCAAAACGGCGAATGTATCCTACGCACAGATGTGCCGTTGGACATTGAGAAGATAGATTTTACAACCCGTAAATCAGAAGGCTATTACCTTAATATTTTTAAAGCCACTAAAGGAAAATCTTATTCAATTAAAGCTCAAGAAATCGAAGTCATCAAATCATATTCAGCCCAAAAACATTAATTTTAAAATCACTTAAATGAAGTATATTATGAGAACGTCTTTTTTTCTTCTAACCGCAGTTGTTGCTCTGCTTGGCTGCTTCAAATCAAGTGCACAAAAGTCTTCAGATAACTATGCAAATGCCTGGAAGGACGAGAAGATCTTTAGGGTTAATAAAGAAGAACCTACTGCCTGGTTTATTCCCTATCAAAATGAGGAGGCCGCAAAATCCCAAAACCCCGAAAAATCTTCCTATTATCTTTCGTTAAAAGGAAAATGGAAATTTAAATGGTCACAAAATCCAGCCAACGCTATGGTCGGTTTTGAAAAAACAGATTTAAATGATTCTAAATGGGATGAAATCCCAGTACCGGGCGACTGGCAAATGTATGGATACGATTATCCTATTTATACCAACATCCAATACCCTTTTGCAAATTGGGGTATAAATACAGATAATAGTCCTAAAGTTCCGGAAGACTTTAATCCAACCGGACTTTATAGAAAAAGCTTTAAACTTCCTTCAGATTGGGGTAATAAACAGGTTTTTATTCATTTTGGTGCTGTAAATTCAGCTTTCTATCTGTATGTGAACGGTAAGTTTGTAGGTTACAGTCAGGATACCAAAACACCTGCGGCTTTTAATCTTACGAAATATCTTGTTGATGGTAAAAATACCTTAGCGGTTAAAGTTATTCGTTGGAGTGATGGCTCTTATCTAGAAGATCAGGATTTTTGGAGATTATCGGGTATTGAGCGCGACGTATTTTTGGTTGCGACTCCGCAGCTGCGCATTCAGGATTTTGAAGTAACTTCTGTACTTTCCAATGATTATACCGATGGTAAATTTGATCTACATGTAAAACTAGAAGACCATCAGCCAAAGGCAGGCACAAACACAAGTGTAGCGGTTAAAATCAATCGTGATGGAAAAGTGGTTTATTCCGAAGAAAAGAAAACAGATAATACTGAAATAGATTTTGAAGCTACCATTGATGATGTCGCGCAATGGTCTGCAGAGTTTCCGAATCTGTACGAGTTAGAACTTGTTTTAAAGGAGGACGGAAAAGTTACTCAGGCCATCAGTCAAGATATAGGATTTAGAACGGTAGAAATTAAGGACGGATTATTAAAAATTAATGGTACGACGGTAACTTTACGTGGTGTGAATTTGCATGAGCATCATCCCGAAACCGGTCACTATGTGGATAAAGAAACCCGAAAGCTTGATTTGGAGTTGATGAAAAAAAACAACATCAATGCCATCAGAACCTGCCATTATCCTCAGGATCCCTTGTTTTATGAACTGTGCAATACTTATGGTTTTTATGTTGTTGATGAAATAAATATTGAATCACATGGGATAGGTTATGATCTCGATAAAACCTTGGGGAACAAACCCAACTGGGGACCTGCGCATTTAGACCGAACCAAAAACGCGGTAGAACGCGATCGCAATAATCCCAGTGTGATCATCTGGTCGCTGGGCAATGAGGCCGGAAACGGAGTTAATTTTTACAATACCTATAACTGGATTAAGAAAAATGATCCTACGCGCCCTGTGCAGTACGAGCGAGCAGGTGAAGAATTTAACACCGATATTGTTGCTTATATGTATATTAGGATTAAAGATATGGAGCGGTATGCCCGTGAACATTCCGATCGTCCGCTCATTCCTTGTGAATATGCGCATGCAATGGGTAATAGTTTAGGAAACTTCCAAGAGTATTGGGATGCTATTTATAAGTATAAGCAATTGCAGGGAGGTTTTATTTGGGATTGGGTAGATCAGGGATTGATGAAAAAAGGTAAAAATCCAGAAGATTTCTGGGCGTATGGTGGAGATTTTGGACCTGATGATGTGCCAAGTGATAATAACTTCTGTATGAATGGTTTGGTAACCCCAGATCGTAAACCGCATCCTGCCTTGTTTGAAATGAAAAAGGTGTACCAACCTGTTTATTTTGAAGCACTAAATTTAAAAACAGGAGAAATAAAATTGACCAGTCATTATAGCTTTGACAATCTTTCTAATCTGAAGTTGGAATGGATTATAGAAGCTAATGGAAAGGAAATTAAAAAAGGTACTTACGGCAACTTAGAAATTGAACCGCTTTCTTCCAAAGTAATAAATCTGAATTTACCCGATTTTGAGCCTGAGGTAAATGTGGAATACTTTGTCAACGTTTATTTAAAATCGAAGGCTGAAAAAGATCTGGTTCCTGCAAATTATACGGTAGCTTATGAGCAGTTTAAACTACCAGTTTCAATACTTAGGGAAGTAGCAAAATCTACAGCAGGAAATTTAAAATTGAATGAGGACGCCAAAGCCATTAATGTTTCGGGCAGTGATTTTAAAATTACAATAGATAAAACAACAGGCTGGGTAAAAGCAATTGAGAAGAAAGGCAAGTCGCTATTAGAAATGCCGCTAGAGCCCAATTTTTGGAGAGCACCAACAGATAATGATTTTGGTAACAAAATGCCTGAAAAAAGTGCGATTTGGAAAGCTATTGTTAATGATTTTGAGGTGCGACAAATTACCAACACTCAGGATATTCTGGGGCTGGTACAGGTAGATGTGGATTACGTTATTCCAACTTTAGGAAACCAAACAGCATCGGTAAGTTATAAGATCTATGGTGATGGTACATTAAGTGTTCACAGTGAATTCGACTTTTTAAACCATAGGCTGCCAGAAATACCAAGAATTGGTTTTAGAACCCGTATAAAACCAGAGTTTGATTCATTCAGTTATTTTGGTAGAGGCCCGCACGAAAATTATGTAGACCGTAATACTTCAGCACTTGTAGGATTATATGAGTCTCCAGTAAAAGACCAGCGCTTTAAATATGCGCGTCCTCAGGAAAACGGTTATAAAACCGATGTGCGTTGGGCGCGTTTGGAAAATAGCAAAGGGAATATTATCGAGGTTTCGTCTAATGGAACTTTTGGCACCAGTGCTATGCCGTACGCTCAGGAAAGTTTTGATGATGGTGGCGAAAAGGAGCAGCGTCATCCCGAAGATGTGGCTTTAGAGCCTTATGTAGAATGGCATATCGACAAATTACAGCGCGGGGTAGGAGGAGACGATAGCTGGGGAGCTTTGCCGCACGACCAGTATCGCATTTTCCCGGGACTGTATTCGTTTGATTTTACTTTAAAGTTTGATTTTTAGATTGGTTATTTCTAATACCATTTAAAATATTCTATAAAAAAACCACTTCATTGTATTAAACAATTAAGTGGTTTTTTTGTTTGTGGCTAACATGAAAATTAACCGTTAAACCTCGTTGGTTTAAAATGATCTTTAAATAATCAGGTCGGCATTATTTACTCGATAATCGAGATTACATGTTTCGATCCTGATAATTATAGGGATGCCTTTAAATAAAAATAATTTTCTAATAAACGTCTGCTGGGCTTGTTTCTAAGGTTGTTTACTTTTGAAGGTTTTATTTTTTATGTATAACCTCAAATCAATTAATAGCAGTGTAATAAGAATGATCCTTATTAATAATTATCCCAAGGCTCATTTTAGTACTCTAAATAGTTTTCTATTTATAATGATGGTACAGTTATAACCCACTATCCAATCTGACCGCCATCTACAATAATATTGCGTCCTGTTATAAATGATGCCTTGTCAGAACAAAGCCAAAGTGCGGTGTAGGCTTGCTCTTCGGGTTTACCCAGGCGGCCCATAGGGATGGTATCGGCAACTTGTTCTGGATGGTTACCCATAGACTCCATCAGCATAGGGGTCTATGTCTGGCCCGGGCACACCGAGTTGACCCGTATGTTCTGCCTGGCATATTCCTTCGCCACAGTTTTGGTAAGCCCGTTTACACCATGTTTAGAAGCAACATAAGAAGAAATCCCCGGTAAACCAATGTGTCCTGCCCCAGAAGAAGTATTAACAATGGCTCCCCCACCGGTTTTAAGCATCGCCCGAATTTCGTACTTCAGTGCATAGTACACCGAATCCAGGTTTACTTTAATAACCCGGTGCCAATTTTCAGACTCGCTTTCGGCTATAGGGGCATGATTGGGACTCATCCCGGCATTATTATGCGCAAAGTCAATTTTTCCGTAAGTGTCCACCACCTTGTCTACAAGTGCTTTTACCTGCTCTTCATTGCTAACATCACATTTAAAGAATATCGCCTCACCTCCCGCATCTATAATTTCACTTACAGTTTGTTTACCGCTTTCTTCATTAATGTCTGATACGACTACCTTAGCTCCTTCGGCTGCAAAAAGTTTGGCGCTTGCTTTGCCAATTCCAGAACCGGCACCGGAAATCAATCCGGCCTTTCCTTGCATTAATTTTTCCATATATTTAGAATCTCAAATTTATTTGTTTACGTTATTTTCTTGTCATTCAACATTAAAACCACTGTGGGTTTTGTATTGGCCAACCGCACTGTTAGTTTATACCGTCCTCGTTCTACAAATACCCAGAGGAAATAAAAGAAGCCCGGCCCGCTTATGAAACGATAGGTTTTTTAAGCTGTTGAAAATATACAACCTCACATCGTGCGGATGGCAAAATACCGCACTTGGCCATCCTCTAAACCTTGGCACTCCGCTAGTTGCTTGTTTTTACTGCAGCTATAAAAGCAGGCGGGACTTCATATCATAGAATTTTACCTAAAACGAGAATCTAATTTTACATAGTGATATTTACTTTTAATTTTAGTTTTTAAAGACGTTTCTGAAGTGGCTATAAATGTTTGGGGTTTTAGAATGCTATTGGTACTTACTCATAATGCCACCAAAATAATAGGCTAAGAAAAAGGCCATTACCCAGCAACCTGTGATAAAAATGATTTTGAGAAACTTGTTTTGGCTTTTTGTTACTTTTCCTAAATGCAGAAATAGATACCCCAGGATAAAATTGATCATTGCCCAAAGGATATTATACTCGGGTGAGGATAATCCTTCTCCCGGCGGATCGGCAAATGCTGATGGAAAGTTATTCCCAATAATGCCATTAATAAAATGGGGTAAGGTATTAATTAGACAAATACCGGCTAAAAACGCCCATATATAGTGATGCCATTTTGTTTTGGGATGCGAATGATTTTCCATAATTAAATAAGCTGAAGCATTAAATGATTTAAATTTTGTGAATTAAAGTGTACTCTTTGCGCTGTCGCGTGGCAATTAGCCACTCATTTTAGCTGCTAATTTTGGAAACAACCGACTCATAAAGCTCACGTATTTGGCCGGTCCCGGATAGCTGATTTGTTTACCTTTTTCGATGCACTTTTCCACATCATCAACAACTTCTTCCGGGGTAACCATCATCATTTTTTTCATCTTGCTTTCACCTTGTAAGAAGGAAGGACCGTCTTTGGCCTGATCTATTAAAGGGGTATCTACGGCCGGCGGACAAACCAGTACAAAACGTATGTTGGAATCTTTTAATTCTCCGTACAGGGCTTCGGTCAATATTTTAACGGCTGCCTTTGAGGCACTGTAAATAGATTGCCCGGGAAAAGGGATAAAACCACCCATACTGGCTACATTAGCAATATATGCTTCTGGTCGTTTTCGCAGCAGCGGAAGGAATGTTTTGATCATATTCAGGGTACCATAAAAATTAATGTTCATCACCCGTTCAATGGTCTCATAATTCAAATCTTCTACCTTTACAAACTCGTGAATAATCCCTGCGTTGTTAATAATCCCGTCAACTGCCCCAAAACGGTCGAGCACCATTTGGGGTAGGGTCTCTACATCTTTCCGGTTGGTTAAGTCTATTTTATGTATGGCTACGTGCTCTTTGCCCAGCAAATCTTCCACCTCTTTTAAGCCCTTTTGGTCGATATCTACGGCAACTACTTTTGTGCCTTTATCAACCAGCTGTATGGTGAGTTCGCGCCCCATACCATTAGCTCCTCCCGTAACTACTATTATTTTATCTTTTAAGTTTTTCATATTAAATTAATAACAGCAATCTAATTATGAATGAACTATCGGACCGTAAATCTCATCTAAAATGCCCAAAATCGATTTCTAAATATTACTCTAACAAATTTTTAAAATTAATTCGATACAAGCTGCACCAAATGGTGCAATATTTAATGAAAATGGATTAATTTATAGTTATTGATGGTGATATTATAAAAAAATAACAGCGATTTTATGGATAATGTATTAAGCGGGCTTGATTTAATTTTAGAGAAGGCGTGGCGGCTTTTTTATTGAATTTTTAAATTAGTTGAAGTCAAATCTTAAACGGGAGGCAGCATTAAAATGTAAAATACAAGCTTTGAATAATAAACTAATACAGACTGAAGTTTTCTAAATACCAGAAGTTTTTCTTCAGCGATTTGTGAAGCATATTTGTAAAATTTCCGCAGGGATATTCACTGTTTATTTAGGAATGAATGTGCAGGATTTTTGGCAAAGGAAGTTTTAGTTTTCTAAATGTCATTTTGGTTAAAATCAGTATTATTTTTTAACGGTTTTAAGTTATCCTGGCCAGGATTCTGCGGTAGGTATTGCGGTGCATCCCCAAATAGGAAGCGATATAGGAGTAGGGGAATATTTTAAAAATATTAGGTGATTGCTGCATTAGCTCTTTTACTTTATCGGCCGCATTTTTTGCCTGAAGCAATTTAATGGTATTCAAGGAATCAAAGTATCTCTCTTCGGCGAATTTTACCCTCACCACGATCAGGTTAGGGGCTTTTGCTAAAAGTTCATTAAATCTAACGTTGCTAAAAGAGATCATAACGGTATCTTCAAAGCATTCATACCATTGGCTAATGGCCTCTTCGTTAATGTAGCTTTGGTAATCGATAAGGGTATTTTTATTGGGTGGAAAATAAAATCCGGTCACCCTTTTTTCTCCGCTCTTATCGATATCGTAAGAATAAATGCTGCCTTTTATAATAAATCCAAACTTATTGCTTGGTGCAAATTTTTCAAGAAAAAGTTCTCCTTTTTTCAGTTCCTTAATGGTGCCGAACGTTTTTAGTATTTCCCGATCTGTGTCTGAAACGATGACTTCTTTCAGTAGGGTTTCTACTTGTTCACTATAATCTATGCAGGTATCCATCATAGCATTTACTTGGTGAATTCAAATTTACAACAGCTTTTATAGAATACTGTCCTAATATTTGCATCTGCTTTTACTGTGCTTCTAAGTTTTGTTATAAGTGACAAATTAGTGTTTTTTTTGTTTGAATTTTATTTTTAAGGGATTAATAATGAATAAACTAGTTTTATTAACCTCATTTTTGCTAGTTCAGCGTCAAGACCGTCCATTAAAGTAACATTTTGAATGCTAGATACAGTTGTTATCTGTCCAAAAATCACTCAAACTGACGTTTTTTTGTTTCTGAATTAATGTTGGTTTGCACCTTACTATTTTCGTCATTTTAAAGGGGAAATTTCATTCAGAATTATAATATTTTCTGAATGAATTCTTCCATTTTTTCGGGTTTGGTAGTAGGAGCGAACCTTTTTACGGGAGTTCCGTTTTTATCGATCACAAACTTGGTGAAGTTCCATTTAATTTTACTTCCCAATATACCACCAGAAAGTTCAGACTTTAAGTATTTGTATAGGGGGTGGGCGTTCTTTCCGTTCACTTCTATTTTTTCAAACATCTGAAAAGATACACCGTAATTCACCTGGCAAAATTCACTAATTTCTTCAGAAGATCCTTTTTCCTGGCTCCCAAATTGATTGCAGGGAAAGCCCAAAATCACCAATCCTTTGTCTTTATAATTTTGGTATAGCTTTTCGAGGCCTTCGTATTGTGGGGTTAAGCCACATTTGCTTGCGGTGTTGACTACAATGATGGTTTTACCTTTAAATTGATCTAAACCCATTTCTTTGCCGGTTAAGGTTGTGGCTTTAAAATCGTAAATTTTTTGTGCTGTCGTTTCCATATCTAATTTTTTTTGTTGAGTATATCACGTAACGCGCCTGTGGACCATAAGGCCCAAAGAATTAAAACAGGCTGAAAGAATAAACGAATTAATCTTTTAGTGTCGGTATCCAGCCCAAAAGCACTAATTTCATTGGTGTATTGTGAAATATTCCCGGGGAATATTAATACATAAAAGATGGCTAGGGCTAATCCTACTTTTACTTTGTGTTTCATAGGAAATAGCATTGCCAAGCCTAAAAGGATTTCAATAATTCCTGAAGATAAAACCACGGCATCCATAAAAATTGGATTTTCTGGGAGCCATCGCGGTACTTGGGCTAAAAACTCTTCTCTTTGAAAGGTGAGGTGACCTGTCCCTGCTATTACCATTAAAGCTCCCAATAGGATTCTGGCAATGTTTTGAAGGGAAGACGTTTTGTTATTCATATCGATATAGATTGAATCGTTTACGACACAAATATAACGACAATTTTACTGGAGGAAAAGGATTTTATAATGACATTATGTTTTTAGGGGGCTTTTTTATGGAAAATTTAGCGGTTGATTTTTTTTTGGAGTAGGGCGGAAGCAATACTTGTTGAAATGGTCGTATGGATGATTTCTTTTCAACTTTAGCATCCCGGCCAAGTATTATAAGGAGAAGGAAAATGAAGGGTATGTTTAATTTTGTTATAAAGTGTTATTCTATACATTTTAATTCAGCTTGTAATTCCCCTTTGCCCACTTTATAGTTGGCTCCATCCACTCTTGTAAGGGTTTGAATAAAAAACCGTGTCCCATCCCGGTATTCAGTGCTATTTCTTTAAAATTCTCAATGTGACAGGTGGAATTATTTTTTCGCTCCATTACCGAAACTCCGAAAGGGTCTGACTTTTCATAAATCGTTAATATATTGCCACAATAGTTGATTTCTGGAATGTTTTGAATATCGCTCTCCTGAAAACTGGCCACAAACACAAAATTGAGTTCAGGATTGTTCGCTAAGGTCGAAACGTATTGCGCAATATATCCGCCTTTAGACGTTCCTACAACGGTTATTTTATTGGGTAAAGTTCCGTTTTCTATTAAACTGTCTATCTGATTCACAATGCCAACAGCGTATTCGCGGGCATTTACATTACCGTTTCTTTTTTCGCTGATGACTTGCAGTCCACTCTTTTCAAATTCAGCTAAGATTTCTTGGTATTCAGTCCGTCCAAATTCCGGATGCGATTCGTTTAATTGATGCTCTTCTAAAAATCGGTTATGCAGAAAGAAAATGATCGGTTCCTTTTCTTTAAACAGATCAATCGTATAAGCTAAAAGCTCTTTCCCGCCGTTTTTTCCGTGTCCGGGAATTACAATTTCAACTTCAGGTAGTTCTCGTTTTAATTTTTCAATGGTTTTAGGCCATTCAGAAGTATTGGCATCGGCTAAATTCCCTTTTGACGCGTTAACTGACTTGATTAAACAACCGCCAAATAATGTTTTTTCACTGGGTATGTAACCAATAATATTATCTTTTGTGTGTCCTTGCCCAAAATATTTGGCAAAAACAACTTCATTTCCTATTTGAAATTCGTACTCACTTTCAAAACCATTTTGAGGTACTGTTTCTCTGTGATCTTCTTTGGCTAATTGAATGGTTTGTTTTGTGGCATAAGATTTAATTCCGTTAGCGTGAAATGGATTTAATCCGCCCAAACAGTCGATATGAAAATGAGTTACCAAAACTGCCTTGATATGTTTGTTACCTATCCAATTGATTAATTCGGATGAAGCTTTATCATTTGTGGGCGTGTCAAAAATGATAGCTTCATTTCCATTAAAATAGACCATTCCATTGCAAGGAACCACCCCTAAGCTTTTTGTTTCTAAATAAGAAGTATGCTGAAATATATTATCGTTGATTCGCTTGATTTGAAGTCTTTCCGATTCATAATCTTTATAGTGATTATTCGGTTTACAAGCACTGAAAATCAAGACAATGAATAATACGTTTAGTAGGAATTTTATCATTTTTGCAAAAAGGTGCTGTTGCTGATTGGCGAGGGACTAAGATAGCAAATCTACCGAGTCTTATACTTGCAATGGCAGCAGATTTATGGGGGTAACTAAATTTTGGAAGAATTTCTTAGCTCAGACCATGTTTTCATTGAACTTGCAGTGATTTTGAACGTAGTTCAGGTAGCTATTCTTGATTGTCGATTACGAAGGTTTGGTTGACTGGTTATGATTGTTGAGAATATCATCCCCGGGATAGTTCAGTTCATTCTAATTTTAGAATATAATAAAAAAGGGGACTAAAAGTCCCCGTATTCATGAACCGCTGCACTGAAAATGCAAAGTTGTTTAAATAAGACTGTAAAGCTATGAGGATTTGTGATCCTAAGTGTTACAATGGAGAAATCCTCCTTTATTTTATAAATTATCCGTTACAAACAAATACTTTGATTCTGCAATCTTATAATTGGCATAAGCATTGGCGTATTCGGTTTCTGCCGATTCTTCTTGTTGTTGCGCGTCTAACAGATCCGTAAGGTTGTTCAGTCCGCTGTTGTAATTATCCCGTTGAACTTTTAGGTTCTCATTGGCATACTCCAGATTGTCCTTTGCATAGTTAATTTGCTTGTAGGCATCCATCAGGTCGTACCAGGATTTCATAATGCCTATTTTAAGCTCGTCTTTGCGATCTTCGAAATTATTCTGAACAATTTTTTCCTGCAGCGCTTTTTGTTTCACTTTATGACGACCGGCTCCCCACCAATCGGAGATGGGAATGCTTACCATCCCAAAGGCCACCGGCATAAACTGACTGTCAATTGCATCGTTGAACGTCCCGAAATAACCCGCGTTTACTCCAACAGAAACCTGTGGTAATAAGTCGGCTTTTGTGATTTTCGTTTGCAGTTGGGATGCGGTTATCGATTTTTCAAGCAGCTTGTAATTATTGTTGTTTTGAAAATCGAGATCAGGATTAGGATATTTAAGTCTGGGTGGGGTAACTTGTTTTAACGTATCTGTGACTACGGTCGTCGTATCGTAAATTTTCCCTACATAAAGCCCTAAATCAAGTAATGCCAGTTTACGCTGATTGCCGAGTTTGCTTTGTTGTAAAAGTACTCTGCTGCGGTTGGTCCTTACCCGAAGTAATTGATTTTTGGCGATAAGTCCGGCTGAAAGCAAATCTTGTTGTTGCTTCAGTAATTCGTCCAGGTACATTTTGCTAGCGCGTATGGCTTTAAGTTGTTCTTGTACTTGTACCAGTTGCCAGTATTTTTGTTCGGTATTTAGAATTACCGAATCTGTTGCCTGCTCGGCTTGTATGGTTCGGGTTTCTGCCTGAAGACTTGCCAGGGCACTGGCGCTTCTTATTTTTCCGCCGGCGTAAACAACTTCGGTTGCTGTGGCTCCGGCCTGATAAAAATTATCGATTCCATCGGGCAGTATTTCTGGGATGGGTGGTACAAAGTCCTTAAACCCATATAAGCCGATTCCGGTTGCACTAATTTGCGGAAAATAATTGGCAATAGCTTCTTGTTTGGCGGCTTCGGCCTGTTCTATTCTTATTTTTCCGTTTTTGATATCGTTGCTGTACGATAATGCGGCTTGCTTAACTTCTTCTAAATTTAGTTTTTCTTGTGCAAGTAAACTTCCGCAGGACAAAAAACTTAGCATACACCAAATAACAAGGGGTGTACTGTTCTTTATTAGCATCTTTTTCATACTATTTCTAGGCGTTTGCATTATTTTCTTTTGTTTCTTCTTTTTCCTCTTCGTCTTTTTCGTTCCTAAAGAACAACCAGTATAATACGGGTAAAACATATAGGGTAAGTATCATAGACATCATTAAACCAAAGGCGATAACGGTTCCTAATGGTCCCCATAAACTTGATCTACTAATAATCATTGGCGTCACTCCAACGGCGGCGGCAGAGGAGGTAAGGAAAATAGGACGCATTCTTCGTTTGGCGGCGTGTGCGGCAGCTTGGTATACTGAATGGTCGTGATGAACTCTTAATTCATTGGCAAAATCGATTAAAATAATACCGTTTCTTACCACGATCCCGCAAAGTGCCAATATCCCTAAGAAGGAAGTAAATCCAAAAGGATATTGCATTAACATTAGTCCTAGGGCTGCACCAAATATACTAAGTGGCATTGTGATGAAACTTAATAGGGCTTGTTTAAATTCCCTAAAATGCCAAAGCAGGATAAGGAAAATAATAAGGACACTTATGGATAATGAGATTCCCATAGGTACCAGGTTTTCCTGACTCATTTCGTGTTCACCTCCATAGCCTACAGTGATACTGTCTGGAAGCTCCATTTCTTCGATTTTAGGACGAAGTTTACCTAATACCACATTGGCTACGGCTCCTTTTTCAATATCTACACGTACGGTTAAGCAGCGCATTCCGTTACGTCTTACAATTTGTTCTTGTTCCCAACCCGGGGTTATCTTGGCTACCTGACGTAGTGGTACTGTTTTACCGGTATTAGGTGAGATAATGGATAATTCCCTTAGGCTGGAAACCGATTGATCTTTATGATCTTCAGCCTTTACTTTTACGTTAATGGCATAATCGCCATCCCAAACCTGTGTGGCATTTAATCCTTCCATATTCATCGCTATGGTGTTGGCGATATTTTCACGGGTAAGTCCTATGCGTGATGCTTCGGCCTCATCGACATCAATGGCAACGGTTTGCTGCATTTCCCCATAATTGGTTCTGGACCAAATGGTTTCTGGGGTTTCTCTTGCCAGGTCAATGATTTTATCTCCGTAGCTTTTTAAGGTGTCGATATTATCACCAAAAAGGCGCACTTCTACCTGTGCGGGTTTGGCAATCATATTTAGCTGTTTCATCCTTAAATACGCATTGGTAAACATTTCAGCGTATTTTTTATCATATTCTTTCAGCACTTCTTCGGTAGCATCGTCTGAGGTAGTGGTGACCAAAATTTGAGCATAGTTCTTAGCGGGAAGGTTGGGCGCGTAAACCATATGGAAACGCGGTGAACTTTCGCCTATAAAACTGGTATAGTCGTGAATACGCTCGTCTTTTTCTAAAACCTTCTCAAATTCTTTTACTACTTTTTCGGTTTCTTCGAGACTGCTGTTTTTAGAAAGATAAACTTCTACAGCAAATTGGTTCCTTTCAATTACCGGAAACAATTCTTGCGATAGGTTAGAGAAAAAGAATACTCCCAAAACTATGGAAAGTACACCAATACCTACTGTAGTTCTATAATGCTTCATTGCGCTTTCAACACTCTTATCGAAGAAGTGCTGTAACTTTTCTAGCATCGATTTTTTCTTCTCTTTGTCTTCTTCCTTTTTGTTATGGTGCAATCCTTTTTTAATGAATATGGTATTGAAGAAGGGCACTAATAATACAGAAATGGCGAGCGAAAGGAATAATGCCAGCATTATGGTATAGGGGAAGGTACTTAAAAAGTCTTTCGCGGTTCCCGTCATAAAGAATACTAAAGGCAGGAAGGTGGCCGATATGGCAAGGGTTGCTGTAAATACCGATGGGAAAAGTTCTTTGGCACTGTTAAGGGCGGCTTTCCAAACCGATTGTCCTTCATCTAGTTTCTCTACGTGGTTATCTATGACCACAATGGGATCATCTACCACGATCCCCAGTACGATAATGAGGGCGGCTAAGGTTACGGTATTCAGCTCCATTCCCAACATAAACATTAACGCAAGGGTGGCGAGAATGGTAATAGGAATGGTGGCTGCGGCAACTGAAGCTACACGAAAGGGTAGGAGCAGTAGGGTTACAATAATTACACCCGCCAGGGCAAAGCCAAATTCTTTAAGGAAGTGGCTTATGGAGTGGTGAACTACTTCGGGCTGATTGGCAATTTTTCTTACCTGAATATCCTGCGGAAGTTGTTCTTTAAAGGTGTCGAGTTTTTCATCAATTCGGTCTCCAAATTGTACAATATTGTTGCCTGAAGCCATCTCGAGCGTAATGATCATCGCTTTGGTGCCGTTGGCGGTAATAAAGGAGTCTGGATCTTCGTATTCTTTTTTTACTTCGGCAATATCTTTTATACGGATCACACGACCGTCCCGATCGGTGCTTACAATGTGGTTGGAAATATCGGTCACATTTTTAAGGAACACGTCCATATTTATAGGGCGGTCAAAAGTGGGCGACTCTAACGTACCGTTGGGCCGTATGGTTCCCTGCGATTGCAAGCTTTGCATTAAAGTGCCCGGGCTAATGCCGTATTGTGCCAGTTTATTTTGATCTACGTAAACCGCAATTTGCTCGGTAAGTCCGCCAGAGTGGCTAATTTTTGCCATCCCTTCCACCTGGCGAAGTTGATCTTCTATTTCTTCTACGTGTTTTTGCAGGTCTTTGTAAGGTCTGGTTTTAGATTCTACAGCCAGGATCATCGCGGCGGTACTTCCAAAATCACTGTTCACTATAATTCCCTTAACACCGGGGGGAACACTACGCTGCTGAAAGATTAATAGGTCGTTTTTAATCTTGTTCCAAAATTGTTCAGTTTCATTGTGGCCTACGCGGTTGGCTACTTCCACATAAATGTACATTTCGCCATCACGGGTATAAGAGTAGGTTTTTTCTTTGTCTACTTCATTATAGCTGAACAGGAATTTTTCGACTTTAGCGGTAAGCTGCTCTTCTACTTCTTGTGAATTGGCGCCGGGATAAAACCCCATTACCAATCCTTGGCGAATCGTAAATTCAGGAAATTCGTTACGGGGCATATTGAAAAGCCCTAACAAGCCAATCACCACAAAAACAGAAGCTAATGCCAGTGGAAAAGCTTTGTTTTTCATTGCCCATTCTATCATCGAACCTTGCTTTTTCATAAAATAAGGACTTATTGTTTGTTTATAATTGTTACCGGAGTGTCTTGAGTGAGCTTATGGTAGCCTGAAGTAATAAGTTGATCTCCTTTTTGCAAACCTTCAGTGATGGTGATGCCATTGTTGTATAGTTTTCCGGTTTTTACAATGCGTCGTTCTGCTTTGTTTTCGTTTACTACATAGACAAAATTTTCATTCTTTTCGGTTACCGATACGGTTTCTACAGGAACAATGAAAGTGTTAGAGGTTTCTTCTGAAGTATTTTCTTTTTCGGGAAGTGTAACGGTACAGGCCATCCCGGGCTTAATTTTTTTATCGTCATTATTAATGGTAATTTTTGCGGTATAGCTAGGGGTGTTGCTGTCTGATTGTACGGATATTTCGGTGATTTCACCTTCATATTCGGTATCTAAGACTTCTATTTTTACAATGGCTTTATCTCCGGTTTGATATTGGTTTACCTGATCGTCTGGAATTGGAATGATGGCTTTAAGCTTATTGATATCAAAAAAATCGACGATGGGTTGCCCGGGTGATGCCAGATCTCCGGTTTCCATCATTTTTTCACCAATATAACCGGTAAAAGGAGCGGTAATACGGGTAAATTTTACGTTTTGGTAGCTGGCTTGCGCGGCGGCTTCGGCCTGTTTGTAATTAGAGCGTGCCTCTACCATTTTTACTTCAGCAATACTTCCTTTTTTATAGACTTCTTCTACACGGTTGTAATTGTCTTTTGCCATTTCAGCTTGCGCTCTTCTTGCTTCATATTGTTTTTGATAAGCGGTGCCGTCTATTTTGGCAATTAGGCTTCCTTTTTGTACAAAATCGCCCATACTTACCGGAAATTGTTCAATGGTCCCGGATACCTGAAAACTTAGTTTTACGCTTTTATCGGCAGCAATTCTACCAGTGGCAGAAAAATGGGCTCCACTACTTTCTAAAGAAGTGTTGCCAACCATTACGGTTTTAACCTCGATGGGTTGAATTTCCCTTTCTTTTTCTTCTTTTTTACAACTTTGAAGTGTTAACGTTGCTAAACAAAACAAAAGGATGAAATGAAACTTGCGCATATGTTATAATTTTAATTTGTGAGGATTTTCGTTATTGATCGTATTTTAAACCTTTAATAAGAATGTTGACCAGCCAATCGAGCCTTACCGACATATTTTCTAAGGAACCGTAAAGCAGCATTTCTTTTTCTAAACTGCTATAGGCGGTTACCATAGTCATTGCTAAAAATTGCATATTTTCCTGACTAATGGGAGCGATTTCTTTTTTATTGATAGCCCACGTGAGTATTTCCTGAAAAATGCTATTCTCTATATGTCTTAACTTCATAAATAGGGAATGTGCAATGTTTAAGTTTTGCTTAATGTCTTCCAGCAAAAAAGTATACTCTTTGGTTTTGTTTATGAGACTTTTGAGTTTAATCTCATTGTAGAACCGTAGGTTTTCTTCAATGTTATTGGATTTTTTAATTTTCGCTTTGGCTGGTTCTATTATAGAAAGGAATTCCACTTCGGCCACCTGCTCAAAAACCTCGTTTTTGTTTTTAAAGTAGTAGTAGAGTGTGCTCCTACCTTTATTTGCGGCTTTTGCAATATCATCCATCGTGACTTTATCAAACCCCAATTTTTTAAATACTGCAACAGAAGAATTAATAATGTGATCTTTAACTAAATCGTCTTTCATTCAACAAAAAATATAATTACGTCTGATTTTGGACAAAATTACTATTTTTGTCTAATCTGAAAAATAATTTAGTATTAAGTTAAGAAAAAAATTGATTGTGCATTGTTTTAATAGTCTTTTAAACAGGAGTTTATATTGAAAATTAATGATAAGGTACTAATGAAGCAGACTAAAGAGAACTAATAATAAAAGCTTTATATATTTATTTCTTCTGAGGCGTTAGTTTTTGTTTTTCTTTCTTGCAAAGCTTTTCCTAGTCTTTATTTACTGATGGTAGAATGGGATACTGATAGGTTTTTATAGGAAGCATTTGGATTTAAAAGACAGTTCGCTAAGCCATCCGCCTGAAGGGATATTGTTCATGATAGCATATTTTTTCTACTTTCTTTAAAGTAGCAAAGAGAAGTCTAATTTTAATAGATGCTAAATAGATGTATTTATTCAATGTCAATTTGAAAGCCAATAGCGATATTAAAAGGCATTTCATCTGGACAGGTAATAAAAAGGTTTTCATCTTCCTGTTGCCAGTCTAGTGCACCACTATATCCCAATAATTTTACTTGTTTGATTTTTTTTTGCAGGAGATTATCATTTAATCCTAAACATTTAATCTGTAATTTTTCACCTGCTTTAGGAACGGCCATCACCCATACATACAATTTATCATCTTTGCCTTTGGTAAATCGGATATCAGCAGTGCTAAATTTATGATTTGCTTGTCTGGCCCCTATTTTTCCACCTGGTAAAACATTAAGTTTGTCATTTTCTCCTTCTCCAATAATTTTCCAGGCATAGCTGCCGTAGATCCCTTCTCCATTTATTCTCATCCATTCTCCCATTTCTTTAAGCATTTGAGAACTACCAGCATCTAGTGAACCATCAGGGAGTAAGGACACGCAAAGACCTACATTACCATCCCGGGCAACTTCTTCTAACAGGTAACGGATAACAGCTTTAGAACTGTAGGTGAAATCAGGGGCATAAAACCAGTCTCCAACGGGAGTTTCAGCAATCCAGGCCTGATCTGTTTTAATCTGTTGTGGTATTCCGCCTTCTTCGGTATTTACTGTTCCGTTTGTCTTTTTTCTAAATTTGACTATGCTGAATACATCAACCTTGCCCCGGCGTTTAAGAGTTTTGTTATAATAATCTGCAATTACATGCTGCATGGCATTTGACTTATAACCAGTACCGGTACCATAACCGCTAAAAGGTTGTTGATCGGTTCCATCAGTATATATAAAATCGGGCTGGTATTTATCTACAGCATCCATCATGCGGGCTGCCCACCATTTGCTATACCAGTTGGCATAGTTGAGGTGATTTTTAAAAATTCCGGCGGGTGGTGGACTCCAGGCCGAATTGGCTGCGGATGCAACACCTTCATATTCCCTAAGATTTATGCCATAAAGCAGTCTGGGATCATAGCCTTCCCACCAGGTGCCTTTGCCATCTTCAAGACTTAGATTGCCATCGTAGGGAACTCCCGCAAGTGAGCCTTCTTGGTCAGCCTGAAATGCGGTTTGCCACCACCACCAAGAATACTCGTGATGAAAAGTGATTCCAAATCGCATATTTGCTTCGCGTGCCGCCTGTTTCCATTCCTTTAAAAGATCGCGTTTAGGGCCTAAATTTTTAGCATTCCAGGGTTGATATTTCGATTCCCATAAGTCAAATTGATCATGATGAACCCCTTGAATGATTAAAAATCTGAATCCGGCGTCCTTATAGATATTCACAAGTTTTTGAGGATCCAGTTTTTCGGGGTTCCATTCGCGCAAGACTTCTTTGTAACCTATTTTAGAAGGATGTCCATAGTTTTTAATATGATTTTTATAAGCTTTTGTTCCGGGTATATAAAGCCTTCGAGCATACCAGTCACCGCTATTTCCTGAAGATTGTGGGCCAAAATGTACCCATAACCCTAATTTGGCCTCCCTTAGCCATTCAGGAGTGCCTGGATAATTATGTTCAATGGAGGCCCATGTAGGCTTATAAGGTCCCTGCGTTATCGGTATGTCAATGGTTACCTGTTCAAAAGTATCTGAGTTTTCCAAAGGAACAGAGTTTTCCTTAAGGGTATGAGTGTCAGGAATAGCCGGTAACTCATAATTCATTTCTGTAGTAGAAACCTCTGATATAGCCGTAGAATTTTTACATCCGACTAATAAAATGGGCGCAGTAAGCATTGAAAAAATGAGGATTTTTAATTTAGACTTAAGCATTATGTATGAGATTGAAAGGGACTTTAAACTTTTTAGAATCATTCAGGTTATATACTTCCTTATTTTAAATTCAGGAATTTGTTTATTCTTTGTAATAACTTTTATAAATGATGTATACGTGATAACATCAAATTAAAAATAATGAAACTCTATGTTTATAAGCGCACAGCTAGCTAAAGTTATATATTATTTCAGTGATTTACTGTTTGATTCTTTGCCAATACTTATACTTATTTTGCTTATTCATAGTTTTTTATTACCTCAGAAATGATTACCTATTTTAAATATTTATACAAGCTGTTGTTTGTAGCTAATATTTATAAAATAATTTATGAGTATGAGCCAGTATACTCTATGAAGCTGTGATATTTTCTAAATAGTATTTATATCGTATTGCAACCTATGGTTTGAGGTTTTTAATTAAAATTTTAAAATGATGAAACCTTTTTAAAATGCCCGGGTCTTTATAATAAACACCATCGAATACTTGGAAAAACTAACCGACGAAGAATTGATGACCAGGATTGCAAAGGATCACCTGGACGATATGAGGATACTGTATGAACGCTATCACCAGTGGATCTATAACTTTTTTATGCAAATGATCCAAGATAGAGATACTTGTGAAGACTTAATGCAAACCACATTTTATAAGGCGATTAAATATCGAAAATCTTATAAAGGCGGAAAGTTTGATTCCTGGATATTCAGCATCGCTCGTAATCTTAGTTACGATTATTTTAAAGATCAAAAAAAGAAATATGTACGTGAAGACTATTCTGGTGTTAAGGAAATTAGGGAGGAACATGATACAAACGAAGATATTGTAAAGCTAAAAATGGTGATGCGCAAATTAGCACCCGATGAGCGAGAAATAATAGTACTCAGTCGTTTTCAGGAAATGCGTTATCTGCAAATAGCAGAGCTTTTAGGAAGTACAGAAAATGCCGTAAAAATAAAAGCACACCGGGCATTAAAAAAACTAAAGAAATTATTTTTTGAATCTGTTGAGATATGAATTGTAAAGAAATAGAACTAAGGATTTTTGATTATTTAGAAGGGCAACTTTCAAAGCAAGAAGTCAGCCAATTTGAAGGACATCTTACCCAGTGTGAAGCTTGTAATAGGGAATTAAAAGCGCGTAAAAAACTGCTTGATACCTTACAAGTAATTCCACAGGAAAAACCACTGCCGGGACATCTTGATTCTTTTGAGCAGATGCTTACGCGAGAAAAGCATCGTCTAAAAAAAGATGACGCTTTAAAAGTACAACCCCTTTACTGGAAAAGGGCATTTCAGATTGCGGCTTCTTTTTTATTGCTGCTGTTGGGATATCTCTATGGGGAATACCGAGGGACACAACTTGCACACACACAAATTGTCCAATTGCAGGAACAGTCCCAGCAGCTAAAAACAAATATGACGTTAGCGATGCTAGACAATCGTTCTGCCAGTAAGAGAATTCAGGCGGTAAATTATTCGGAGGAAATAAAAATGCCAGATAATCAGGTATTGGAAGCTATTGTAGGAAGACTGCAAAAAGATGATAACGTAAATGTAAGATTAGCTGCAGCGGCGTCCTTATCAAGGTTTCAGGAGAACAGGCTTGTAAAAGATGCTTTTATATCAGCGTTGGAAACCGAGGAAAATCCAGATGTTCAGATCGCTATCATTCAGTTTTTGGTACATATCAAGGACGAACGCTCTGTTACCCCAATGAAAAAACTTTTAAATCAGCCTGAAGTGCCAGATTATGTGAAATTTCAGGTAAATCAGGGACTCGATCAAATTTTATAATCAATCAAAAAAAGAAAACAATGAAAAGAACAGGTATGTTAAGTATTGTCTTTATGCTTATGTGCATAGTTACCAATGCTCAAAAAGAGTTTAAAAAATCGCTAAGTGGGATTTCAAGAATCGAAATTGAAACGGGGACTTCTATTTTTCTTAAAAAGGGAGCATCAAATGAGATTATCATTAAAGAAGGTTGCAGCAACTGCGGAAATGAAGAGGAAATGGATCAGGAAGAGTTTTACGAACCAGAAGAAGATGAAAAGGCGAAAGGCTTAACTGCAATTTATGCCGGAGGAGAGGATAATACAGGGGTAGGGATTTATATGGAGAAGGATGGCGAAATTCTAAGGATAAACGATCTTAAATCGTTTTATAAGCGTAAAGGTTTAACGATAATTGTTCCTAATGCTGTTGCGATAAAAATGAACTGTGGAAATTTAGGCAGTGCGAACATCCAGAATATAACTAATGAACTTGAAATAAATACTACTGTTGGTTATATTAAACTTAATAATGTAACCGGTCCAGTAACCGCGCATAGTTCTACAGGAAATATTGATGCTGTTTTTACCAGCGTAAACCAAACGGCACCAATTTCCATCAGTTCTTCTACCGGTATGATCGATGTGAGCCTTCCTTCTAACACAAAGGCATCAGTAGAACTAAAATCTACAATGGGTTCGGTATACTCAAACTTTAATCTTATTGAACCAAGGGAGGACGGACTTAAGGCTATTGGTGGACATAAATCCATTACAGGAAATATTAATAACGGAGGAGTGAAAATAGCCCTAAAGGCATCCATCGGAAATATTTATCTAAGGAAAAAATAATTACAGTTATCAATCAAAAAATGACAATTATGAAAAATCTATTTTTAGTAAGCTTTATAGTACTTTTTACTACTGCTAATTATGCGCAACGAAAAGTTGAAGAGCAATTTAAGACCTCTGAAGGTCAACAGATCAATTTCAATTTTAAATTCGCCTCAAACATCAAAGTTATTCAGTGGGATCGTAATGAGGTAAATGTTACAGCCAGTGTTCTTTTGGATAACGGAGAAGGCAATGAAGCCTTCAGTTTAAAGTCTGAAGAATATTCAGGAGAGATGAATATTTATTCTGATTATGGAGATTATTTTAAGCAACGAAACAATATAATGCTTAATTGCGGAGATCATAAAACGGAAATCAATTATGTTGTTCATGTTCCAAGAAATTGTAATCTTAAAATAAAAAGCATCACCGGTAATGTGTTTTCAGACAATTTTTCTGGGAAACTGGTAACCGATTTAGTTTCGGGCAATGTAGAGTTAAAGAAGTACGAAGGGGAACTTTCACTGAAGACGGTTAGCGGTAGTCTGGATGTTACTATGGATAAAGCAGAAGTTGATGCAAAAACCCTTACCGGAACTATTTATTCTGATCTTGAGATTGATAGGTTTAATAACAATTTTAAAAAATCAGTTTCCAGTAGAGTTCAGGGGATTGTGAGTAATGGTAAGCAAAGAACAAAACTTGAAACAATTTCAGGTAATATTTATATGCGTAAAGAATAATGCAATAGAAAGAAAATCTAACAATTTGTATCGCCTAACATGTAGCGGAATATTTAAAGAATGTCAAAATTTTTATAAATATTCCGCTTTTATATTTCTTCACTCCATACTTTCTTACCTTTAAAAGAAAAGCTATGAAATCAAAAAAGAGTAGGAGTATAGTTAGAATTTTAATGGGTTCGGCTATGGTTTTTGCAGGTATCGCACATCTTACATTTAAGCGAAAGGAATTTCAGGGCCAGGTACCCAGATGGTTACCGGCCAATCAAAAAGTGATGGATTTCACCGTTATTTCTTCCGGTTTTGTCGAAATAACTTTAGGGCTTTTGATGATCCTTTGGAAGGAAAAGCGAATAAGTACCGGACTTATGTTGACCTTATTCTACGTAGTTATTTTTCCGGGAAATATCTCGCAGTATCGCAATAGGATCGATGCTTTTGGATTGGATTCAGACCGTAAACGTTTTATTCGGTTATTATTTCAACCCTTGTTAATTTACGGCGCCTTATGGTCTACCGGAGCAGATACGTATTTAGCCGAGAAATACGAAGATTTAAAAGTATTAGAAGCTTAAAAATAGAGTAACCAGTCCAAATAATGCGGACTGGTTATTTTTTATGTCGTAGTTTTCCAATTTTATGTTCTTCGTCATTAAAATAAATGATTTAGAATATCTTCAATTTTTTCTAATTTCAGCAAATTGGGATGCTCCATGTTTGTTTCATGTTTTTCGTGTATCCAGGTGGTGTGAAATGGGATATGTGCTGCATAACTGTTGATTTCTAATACAGGGATAATATCTGATCGTACGGAATTACCAACCATAAGAAAGTTTTCCGCTGGTACTTCTATATGTCGAAGTAGTTTTTGAAAATTCTTAGGTTTCTTATCGCTCATCACTTCAATATGATGAAACCATTTTCCAAGCTTGGAAGCTTCTAATTTTCTTTCCTGATCTAACAAATCTCCTTTTGTAGCCAATACCAATTTATAATTTTTACTTAACCTTTCTAAGGTGTATGCTACCCCTTCTATAAGTTCTACAGGTTGTTGAATAAGGGTTTGCCCCAAATCGATTACTTTTTGCACCAGCTTTAAATCAGCTTTTCCTTCCGTGATACTATATAGTGTTTCTATCATGGAAAGCATAAACCCCTTGATACCGTAACCATAAAGTTCAAGGTTTTTCATTTCGGTTTTAAGGAGCTCAGCTGAAATTTTATCTTCGGACATAAATTCATTTAATAGGCAGCAAAATTCTTTTTCTGTAGCTTGAAAATAGGGTTCGTTAACCCACAAAGTATCATCTGCATCAAAGGCTATAGTTTCTATATTCATTATTCTTACATTTGTTTGAAGTGCAAACTTCTGTTCAAATTAATCTGTAATCAAGGACATTTGTCCCAGTGAAAAAATGTTTAGAATAAATCAGGAATTTTTAAAATTTATAGAGGATCATTTTCAGCATGCAAATGATAGCGTAGGGATTGAGTTAGTTTCTTTTGAATCTAATGAAATTTTGATGGAGCAGGATCAGATTGTGCGAAATGTATATTTGATCAAATCGGGAATTTGTAAAGTCTATTTCGAAGAGGAAAATGGAAAGGAATATATACTGGAGTTCTTGAGTACAGGTGAAATACTTGGAGAGCTTGAAATCATTAGAGATGAAACCTGTTTATGCTCAGTAAAATCGATTATTAAAGTTGAAGCTTTTAAAATTCCTAAGAATTACTTTCTAAAGCTTTTGAATGGGAATCTTTCTTTGAACAAAATGATCATTCATTCCTTTGCTGAAAGAATAATCAATACGAGTAAAAAGGCTTCTCATCAAAAATTATATTCGATTGAATATTCTTTGACGAAAATTATGGAAATGCAAAAGAAGAATGATTTTGAAATCTCGAAATCAGACCTATCTGCTTATCTGGGAATTTCTATTCGAAGTCTTAATAGATCGCTAAAGAGTTTAAAAGAGAATCCATCCTAAATGGGGATAGATAATTGCTTTATATTTTTTGTTCAAGCTTCTTTAAAATCTCCAACTGTACTTGTTGACTTTCAAATAGTGTTTGAATTTGGTCTTCGATTAAAAGTTCTATCTTCTGGTTTAGTGCTTTTATTTCTAATTCGGCTTTTAAATTGATCAGATAATCATTTTCAGCTCTTTTTCGGTCTTTTTCTTCTTGCCTGTTCTGACTCATCATGATTATAGGCGCTTGCAGCGCAGCGATACAAGAAAGAATAAGATTCATTAATATAAAAGGGTAAGGATCAAAGTTATCTTTTACAGGGGTTAAGGTATTAAAGGCAACCCAGGCCACCAGAACGATAAAGAAAGAAATGATGAATGCCCAGCTTCCTCCAAATTTGGCTACTTTATCAGAAATTGTTTGGCCTCTGGTGAGTATTTCCTTCGGTGGATTTAAAAGATTGTTTGTGATTAACGATTCTTCTTCAATAGCTTTTTTTACTATTTCCTGGAGTTTCTTTATCTGCTCAGATTTAGCAGTTAAAAGGTTGTCTATATCTTTATCCATTATTGATCTGAATTCGGTTTTTAATAAATCTGCCACAACGAGCGTATAATCGCAGAGGCTTATAAAGCTAGTAAAAAATCATATAGCTTAACTAAGGAAAATCTAAATGAATGATGATTTATAGTATTACAGGTTTTTGGTGCTAGTTCACTATGAAATGATTTAAACTTTTTTTAAAAATAAAAAAGGGTTGCAGATATTTGTGTTGCGAAACATACAATTATCAAAACCAACCCTTTATGTACTCTGTACTTGACAAAGATACAATAGAATT
>NZ_JAKHSK010000037.1 GCF_023499215.1 Zunongwangia pacifica | reverse complement strand
GACCGCTGTATTTGAGTACATCGAAATATGGTACAACCGGAAACGATTACACTCCTTTTTGGGATACAAAACTCCTTACGAAGTAGAACAAGAATTTTATCAATTTAATAATGTAGCATAGATCTTAAAAAAACTGTCCGACTTTTTCTTGCAAGTCCATTTTTTTTTATCTGTTTTAAATTTTGAACAAAATAAATGCACCTTTTTTTCCTAAAATATTGAAAAAAGACATTACGATATAATATTTATTTTCAATGCTTTATCACTTTTAATTCTCAATATTATTTATCATTTCTATAATCAGTTTAGAAAGCAATACAGGTCTTTCCTCCGGCACGTAATGCCCACAATCATCAATAGCCATACTCTTTAAATTATGGCTTATATTATTTAAGGAATTTCCTAAACCATTACCTACAGCATGTGCTCCACCTATAGCCAGAACAGGAATAGTTAGCTTTTTTAGGTGCTTTTTATTTTGAAAGCTACTTGTAGAAAAAGCCCTGTAATAGTTAAATCCATTTTTAAGTTTAGCCTTTCCTTTATAGGCCTCGACATACACTGCCAAATCATCTGAGCTAATTGCTGACCTTATAAAAGATTTTTGATTAAAAAACCAAGATAGATATTCTTTTTCCTTGCCTTCAATTAAGAATTCGGGGAGTTCTTCGATTTGATTAAAATAGAATTGCCAAATTTTATGAGCATTATCAGTATTAAACAGCGAGGAATCAATGAATCCAGGAATACCGGCATCAATTAAACAAAGGCTTTTCAGGTTGTTTTCATATAGAAAACTATAAGTTGTCGCAATCCAGGCGCCAATATCATGGCCAACCAAATGAAAAGAAGCGATGCCCATTTTAATCATAAAACAGTGTATCTTATAGGCTATATGTTTACTATCATAATTTGTTGTAGGATCGCTAGCTCCCAAACCAGGTAAATCTAAAGCGATCACCTTATAGTGCTTAGAAAGTATAGGGATTACTTTTCTCCACGTATAGGATGTTTGAGGCCATCCATGCAATAATAATAATAAAATAACTTCTCCCTCACCTTTTTCTATATATGCCATTTTTTCATTATCAATATCCAGATAATGATAAGTTGACCGAAAAGATTGAGCGCTCCCCAAAAAAGAAGCTAGAAGTATAAAAGGGACTGGTATTTTCTTTAAAACCATCATTTTTTGTTTTAACGGTTCAAAAATCAGAAATTATCAAAATTTATTTATTGACCTATGTTAAGGGTTTTATCCTACTTAAGGATTCTGGCTCTATTCCTAAATACGACGCGATTTGATATTGTGGTACTTTTTGCTCTATGCCGGGGTAAGTTTCAAGCAACAGCCGATACCGCTCTATGGCCGAATCCATTAATAAGGAAGTTTGCCGTTTACACTTTCTAAGAAAATAATCATCACTAATAAATTTAGCAAACTTATAGGCCTCGGTATTTTCTGAAAGGAGTGCATCATAATTTTTTTTACTTAACATGAGAAGCTGGCTATCTTCAAGAGCCTGTAGATAGCCTATAGCCGGTTTTCCGGTCAAAAAACTGGAATAAGCACTGGCAAAAGTAGCTTCTAAATGAAAATCTATATTATATTCAGATCCATCTTTTCCGATAAAATACCTTAAGACTCCGCTATTTACGAACGCTATAAAATCACCTGCTTTTCCAGGAGTAATTAAATACTCTTTTTTCTGGATTGTTTGTATAACCATTGATGATAAGAGCTTTTTAATAAGCTCATCAGAAAGCTTTAAATTTTCATGTATGTATTTTTCAAAATCTTCCATAAACTAATAAATCGTAGAAATTAATCTGACAATAATAATAATTCTTAATTAGAAATAGTATGTTGAATAACATACTATAAATTGCTATAAAAGCTCTTTGAAGTTAAGATGAAAAACTTGCAGGAATAGAAGCGAAAGTGGATAAAAAGTAGATATTCATCTTTAATTTAATAGTATTTCAATTTGCTTTTCGCATTAGTGGACTATGCTATTGCTGTGCTTTACTCGATAACCGAGATTAAATGCTCAGATCCCGATATCGGGATGCCTTTAAATAAAAATAATTTTCTAACAAATGCCTCGTGCGTTTGCCCTAAAGTAGTTTACTCCTACCCTATTCTTTTTTATCTTGAATTTTCTTTTTTAAATTCTCCAAATCAACTTGATAAAATTCCCACTCAGGATCTCCGGTTTCCTTCACCATTTTTAAAGCTTTTTCATAATACTGCTTTGCTTGCTCTAATTCCTCTAAATTTTCATAAGCCTTTCCTAAATTGGAAAATGCATTATAAGAATTAGGATTTGAATCAATGGCATCCTGAAAGGCCTTCAACGCATATTTATCATACTCTTCTATGCGTAAAAATGAATAACCAAGATCTGTTAAAGCATATTCATTGGAAACTTCAAAACCATAATTTTGAGATAATTGTTTGTAATATTCTTTGGTTTTTTCAATAACTTCAAGTGCCCCTCCCAGAGCTAAAATCTCTTCTTTACTTTTAGGCACTTCATATAAAGTTGGTTCGAAAATAAATTTTAAACCTTTATATAAAGAGGGTAAGTTTGTTGAGCCATGTGATTCTTCCTGCATAGGTTGATATTTAAATCGTAGATTTGAATCTTCATGGGTTATTTTATAATTCTCGAATGTTCCGCTTAATTTCAACGTGTTTCCTCGCATTGTTCCTGAATTTTCAGTAGCTAATGTCATATAAAAACTAGTATGATTTTCTGGATTTATTGTAAACCCCTTTTCTAATTGTTCTGAAATCAAGCTGTTGGGATACCATAGACTAGGGCTTATAGTTAAGTAAGCATTAAATAGATTAGGTTCCTTAAAAAAGGTATAAACATTAAATAGTCCACCTAAGGAATGGCCGACTATTATTCTATAAGGTGCAGCTTTATACTTTTTTTCAATATGCGGAATTAGTTCTTGCTTAAAAAAAGAGATAAAATGATCAGCTCCGCCAGTAGTGCCCATCCTAGCTTGTTGCTCTTTACTTAACTGTGAAGAATCTGTAGTTAAATCTCTATTACGATGAGTATTTCTAACACCTACAATAATCATTTCAGGAATTAACCGGTTTAAATAAAGAAATTCAGTGACACCGACCGTATGGGTAAAATTATAATAACTGTCAAGCAGATACATAACCGGATATTCTTTATCGGAATTATTATAATTTTTGGGTAGATGAATTTCAAGCTGTCGATCTTCGTTTAAGATATCTGAATGCAAAATTTCCGATTTTCCAATACTAATATCATTTTGAGAAAAGCTCAAATAATTACTCAATATTAAGCTCAACATCAATAGATAAATTTTCATATTTATTTGTTTTTCAACTTTATTGGAAATACCCAGCCCTTAAGATACCTTTTGAATTTTTAAAGTTATGACTTTTTATACGAGTAGATAGTTAATTCTACGTTTTAGTAAACCGCAGGCATGACTCCTATTTTTAATTTATTCAAAATAGCCTCGCTCTTAAAAAAGATCAAAAAGTCCTTTGATTAAAGCTATTATAAGTCTTTTTAAACTTAAAATGATCATTTTTCCGTACAACATACCCTAATTACCACTCATCATATTTTCAGTAATTAATTACCAATCCCAAATTATCTTCATTCCATAATCAAAAAAAAATAATCATGCTCACATTAATAATTGCATCAGTACATTCCATTCTTCAAATAATATTAAAATAGAATTATTATGAAAAAATCACTAAATAGTCCAATAAGAAAATTCAAATATTTAACTCGAGTTTCCTAAAAAATAAAAAAGAGGAGCATAAAATAAGTCCTTAATTTTGAGATACCTAACTTCAAAATGTACTTACTATGCTCCAGGACAAAGTTATAGCAATTTATTGTTTGATTGACGATTTGCTAAAAGAAATGAATCACAAGGAACACAATAACAGATTATTCACCGATGGGCAGGTCATTACCACCGCCTTAGTATCTGCCCTCTATTTCCGGGGCAACCAATCTTTGACATTGGACTACATGCATAGCCATATTTTCGATCAGGTTATCAAAAAGAGTGGATCTACCAAACGCCTGCACAAGCTAAAGGAAACCTTAATGTTCATCCTTTTGCGTATAGGCAAGGTCTTCAAATACCTATGTTGTGAAATGGAATATATCATTGATTCCTTCCCTGTCAAGGCTTGTCACAATATAAGGATCAGTCGGTGCAAACTCTTCAGGGACGAGAAATACAGGGGCTATAATGCCTCTAAGCGGGAACATTTCTATGGGGTAAAGGTCCAACTTGTCACCACTGCCGATGGTATTCCGGTAGAAATGTACCTGGTGGAAGGTGCCGAGCATGATTCACAGATCCTTGGGAGGATGTACCACGACCTGCCCCCGGAAAGTTCCCTTTTTGGTGATAGTGGATATACCAACTATGAGATTGAAGATATGTTCCGAGAGGTCGAACAGGTTGACCTACAAATCAGTAGAAAATCAAATTCAAAACGAAAAGATACTCCTGCTTTGGCTTTTATTAAAGAACATATGAGGAAAAGGATAGAGACTACAATCAGTCAGATCAGTGCTTTGATGCCAAGGCACATAAACGCTGTAACGGCCAATGGGTTTCTCCTAAAATTGATCTTGTTTGTAATGGCATTTCAGGTCGATAAATGTATTTTAGAATAGGAAACTCGAGTTTATTATTATAAATTACTGATAATCAATTTAAATATTATTGAAAATCAAAATTAAGCTCTATAATTTTTTGAAAAATCCCCAATCTCACATCCCTTCCCTAATATATTTTATAGCTCTCTGTAAATGCGCATCGGTTGTTCTACCCAAATCTTCTATAGCGGGTTCAAAATAAATATCTGGCTTAATCCCTATGCGTTGCGTCTCCCTCCCATCAGGATAAAAAATGCCGTTGCCTGTAAAACTAAATTGATAATCTCCGGGTAGGGCAATCCTTTTTACATCACCATCAGCTCCGGCAGTTTGGCTCCCCATAACAGTGGTATTATTGTTGAATTGCCTTAACATCATGGTGAACCATTCTCCCATACTTTGGGTATGCTCATTGGTTAAGATAACTATTTTGCCTGTGTAAAGATCGCCCATAGGTTTATCCCCATTATCCGAAACCCGCATATAGGTATCTAGTTCGTCCTTGTATTTAAAAATGCCTACCTGTCTTAGGTCTACCGCATAATAGCGCGCAAATCGAAAAGGTTTTTTACCCAATAGCATTGGAATATAATAACCAAAAAATCCAGGCGACTGTGGGTATTTTCTCATGTCGAAAATGATCGCTTTTTTGCTTTTCAATTCGGTTGATAACTGAGGCATATCTTTATCCTCTGGGATATCTTGATCAAAAAAATTTCCTGCTCTTATCAAGGTAATATCATTTCCGATAGTCTCTATACCTTTTAAAGCATCTTCTTGAGCCCATTCTCTTTTTATATGATCTTGAATAATTTGGATATCTTGTTGCTCTTTTCGATCCAAAAGCGTTAACCTTAGATTTATTTTGGTTCCTTGCCTCTTCACTTTTACGTTTAAAATATTACCATTCAAATCACTAAAAGCAAAAACATCTCCTCTGGTATTGTTGGATGTACTCAATTCTCTATACGTAACCGCATCGTTTGAAGCGGGTAAAAACGAAGAGCGGTCCTTTAACCATTTCTTTATTTTGATGCCATTGATAGCTACAATTTCATCTCCTGGCTTCAACGCACTGATTTTCGCCAGCGAATCGTTTAAAAATTCAGTTATAATAAGTCCGTTTTTCGTTGCTTTGTAATCAAACGGAGGATAATACCGAACATTAAAGATAATGTTACTTGTTTGCATGCTTCCAGGTGACATAAAAGCTGCAGAATGTGTGTCGTTTATGGCAACAGCTAACATCAATACCCCTTTTTCATAACTGGTTTTGTCGTTGATAGTTTTAAAATATGGAATCATTTCTGCTAACACCTCTTTCCAATCTTTATCCATTACATACTTATAAGGAAAAAGAAATTCTATAGCATTCCAGGCTTTTGCCAATGTTAATAGGTTCATCGCCTGAGAATTAAAGGTGTAGTTGGGATAAGCTGCTTCGTTTGGTAGATCACCATCATGAAAAACCTCAGGTACATAATGATGTTTACCTGTATGGTTGATTGTATTGGACAAATCTTCTAATTGTTTTTTTAATAGCGAAGAATAACTTTTGCCTTTAATCCAGTCATAGTCCACATTATTAATTAGGTAAGGTCCATTAATCAATTTTGACTTAGGATAAGTCTGGTTTGAAACAATTGATTTTGTACCAATATCTTTTGACAGTTTTATCATAAGTTGGTTGAACTGATTTTTATCGGCTTTTTTTACAGTATCTATCAATTCTAAAAATACCTTATCGGCATCAAATTGTCCTGTTATGCTTTTTTGAGATCTGTATTTCACCAATCCCCAAATCTGGATAAATTGTTGTATATTTTTATTTTCAGCTTTATCATTGGGCTGTTGCGTATATCCAATAGTTATTTTAAAAAATAAGAAAATCGAAAGTAATAGAAATTTGTGCATAGTGAATTCAATTTTTTATTGATGACAAATGTCTATTTTAAACCAGTATTTTCATAAAACAATTGACCAACCGCTTGATTCTATTGACAACAATTAATTTGTAGTAGAAAAAGACTTACAAGGCTATTTGACGGTTTCGTCAATAAAATCGACTGCTTTGTTTATTCTTTTTTAACTTAAGAGTTTATTGACCTACTTTTGACTTGATGAACAAAAAATGGTTATTTTATCTGCATTTTGGCTACTGGCTTTTGATTCTTGCTCAAAATTTACTTGAGGCATTGGGGATGGGAGTGCTGGGAACTCAAATAGACTGGTTCTTATTTTTTTCAATTGTATTGCCGGTTAAATTTTTACAAATTGGATGTCTGGCATTATTCTTCTACGTTAACTATTTATTACTCATTCCCTATATCCTTAAAAAGGGAAACCTCATTAAATATGTTCTTTCAGTATTAGGATGTATACTCATCTTTAGTCCGCTTTACTATCTGATGGAGCAAATCGTCTATCCGTTAATCGGGTGGAAGTCTTATGAAAGAGACCTGGATTTCTCCTTTGCATTCATCATAACCTTAAGTGCCAATTTTGTAAATATTTTTTTGGGATTGCTTTTAAGCTATTTAATGGACTGGCGCACCCTGCGTGCAGAAAAAGAATTAGTGGAAAAAGAACAGCTTAAAACAGAACTGGCTTTCTTAAAATCTCAGGTAAACCCTCATTACTTATTCAATACCATCAATGATATCTATGCACTCACTCAGCAACAATCTGAAGAAGCCCCTGTAGCACTATTGAAGCTTTCTGAACTTTTACGGTATATGCTTAGGGAAAGTGATGATCCATACGTATTACTTTCTAGCGAGATAAATTATCTGGACAATGTAGTAGCACTGCAAAAAATTGGGCAAAAAGGGCATGCTCATATTAAATTTGAAGTATCTGGTATTGTGGGTAATCAAAAAATAGCTCCATTGATTTTGATCAATTTTGTAGAGAATGCATTTAAGCATGGTGTTTTTATAAGCAGCAAAGATCCGATCCAGATATTAATTTTTGTAGACCGACATGATTTTAATTTTCACTTAAAGAATAAGATAAATACGGCAAGAAAAGATAAAACAGGTGGTATTGGACTAGCGAATGTTAAAAGACGTCTCTCTTTGCTATATCCGTATAGACATGAACTTATAATTAACCAGCAAAATGATTATTTTATTGTTGATCTAAAAATCGAGCTTTATGATTAAATGTATGGTTGTGGATGATAAACCTTTGGCCATTGATGTTTTAACACATTATATTGCAAAAATACCTGTACTTCATTTAACTTTTAGTACAGACAACCCGTTAGAAGCTTTAAATAAAGTATTAGAGGGAGAGGTTGACCTTGTATTTCTTGATATCCAGATGCCTGAACTAAGTGGTATACAGTTTATGAAGATTGTAAAAGGAAAATGTTTAGTGATATTAACCACTGCTTATGCTGATTATGCACTAGAAGGTTTTGATCATGATGCAGTGGATTATCTGCTAAAACCTGTTTCTTTTGAGCGTTTTTATAAAGCGATTGAGAAAGCACAGCTGATATTGAAAGGTTTAGCTGAAAAAGATGATGTTAAAACTTCGGAAACCGAGACTAAAAAGATTGTGAGCGATATTTTTGTAAAAACAGAGTATAAACTCGTTAGAGTGCATTTAGATGAGATACTCTATGTAAAGGGATTACAGAATTACCTAAGCATTTATACCACTGATGAAAAGATCACAAGCCTCCAAACGATGAAAAAAATTGAAGAGCAGTTGCCAACCCATCAATTTATTCGAGTTCATAAATCTTATATCGTATCGATTAACAAAATAGAAAGCATTCAGCGAAACCGTATCAGGATAGCTGGAATTACTATTGCACTGGGTGAGGTCTACCGTAAAGCATTTTATGATGCAATAGCTACTAATTAATGCGTGACTATTAAAAAAGCAGAAAAGCTGCCATAAATAATGTGGAGATTGTAATGATTATAATTTTAAAATTACAACTTCTACATCTTTTAGAACAGCCTTTCACTTCTAAATAAAATAAGTATAATCCAAAGACCCCCGGGGCTTGCCCCGAGGTATGCATAATTAGAAAAACCTTTTCATTATTTCCAGGTATCCAAGAGTTTGGAACTGGATTATTGTACAAATTAAACCTTGATAAAAGATTAAAGTTTAACACCAAAACCTAATCCAAAAAGCCACGGATTAATATCTACATCGGCTCCAACGGTAGCATCTAAAGCAGAAGTGGCATTCACCGTAACATCGGTTTGTAGGAATAACTTTTTAACATCCAGGTTAATAAACCACTTATCACTAATCATATAATCAAAACCTAACTGTCCGGCAAAGCCAAAACTGTTATCATAATCTAAATCATCTGCCACAGGACCTTCATCTACGCTATAAAAAATAGTATAGTTCACACCAGCTCCGATATAGGGTTTAAAATTACCCAATTCAGTTAAGTGATATTGAAAAGTAAGAGTTGGCGGTAATAACCAAACACTTCCTAAATCGATATTTCCTGCAGCGGTATTTACGGCTTCCACATCGTGTTTTGTCGTTCCAAGTATAAGTTCCAACGACCAGTTTTTAGTAAAAAAATAAGTAATATCTAATTCAGGAATAACAGAAGTAGAAATATCGGCATCCCCACCTATCGCCTCTATAGAAGCTTTTTCATCTGGTGAAACCACTACTCCTCTTAACCTAAATTGCCATGGATTATCTTTAGCGCCTTCACTTTCCTGAGCCTGAAACGAAAAACTAAGCAATAATGCAGCAATTGTTGTAAATACTAATCTTCTCATAATTTCTAAATTTTATTATTGCCCAAAAATATTTCGAAATAGATCCCAAAAAGATGATAAAAATCATTAAAATTCATTGTTTTTACGCTTATTAGTATTCTTGTTATACTTTTACTAATTAAATTTTCTAAATGTTGTCTAGAAATGTTTACAAAATTAATAGTATCGGTAAGGTCTAAATTTTAGGTTCTCTTAATTTGGTAACATGTAAATGCAATAGTTTGAAGTGAATTCAACCAATAAGCTTAATGATGAAATGAACCAAAATGAACAGTAAAAATATTTTTCTTATTGTCGATTTTTGTGAGGTACCTTCAATCAAAAAATTAAATATGCGTTATCTGGAAGGCGGTGAACCCGATGTATTCGATTTTCACTGTCTGCAAAAATTAGAAGAACTTGATATTTCAGAAAATACTATCGCTAAATTAATTCTGAAAAACGGTTCAGTATTAACTAAGCTTTCAGCCAATGACATCGGAAATTCAGGTATGCAAAACTATCCTTTTATTGCTGAAGTTTGTATCGATGACATTCCTGAAGAATTAGAACAAATTTCAGAAATAATCGACGAGAATACAGTAGTAACATCAAATTGTAGCTTTTAAAGGACTTTCCCAAAGTGTATTTAAAATAAAAAAAGACTTATATCAGAAATAAAGTCTTCGATATAAAACTTTTACAAAGATCTTTATTCAGTCTCCCAGATTTTTTTAAATTAAACTCAGGTTAAAGCTTTAAGTCATCATTTCTTTAACTTTAATGAATATAACTGTTAAGAGTAAATTCAATAATGAAATTATTTTTTAGATCCCTTATAGGTGGTATACTTGCGATTTTATCTATTTTACCATTTCTTTTTTTAGGCCTTTCTTTATACGATGCTTTCCCGAATATTTATGGTATTCTGGCTTTAGGAGCTATCTCCATCTTAAGTTTATGGATAGCATACAGCATATTTAAATTAATACGAAAAAGAGGGATTCTAAAGATTTTAAGCTATCCTTATTCTTCTCCAGAAGCGGATAACTTAAAGGATAAATAATTTCAAATTACTTTATAAAAAAAGAGAGGCGAAAACCTCTCTTTTCAACATATCGAAAAACAATTAAAACTATATAGAATAACTAGTAAACTACTTATTCTATACTAATTGAAATAGATTTCTTTTTCAAAGGAATTTTAAAAGCTCCATTCATTTTATCAAATTTAAGATCAAGTTCTTTATTCGATCTTAAGTAAGCTTGTGGGCTATCCTCAGTTTTTTCATTTAAAATCAACTCGATTTCTTCAGATGATTTATTGTAAATCAAGGCTTTAAAAGTACCTGCATCTAAAGTTAACCATAATTGTTTTGGTTCAAAATAAATTTTACTTTTTGCTGCTGTTGTCAGCACTACTTTTATTTCATCATCGTTCTCCTCGATATTTCCACCAAAAGAAAGCCATCCCAGATCTTCATTCTTTGTGATATACGTTGCGGTATTTATCGCGTAACCAAAAAAGTTAGATCCATAATCCCCCGACAAATAATCGATTCTCATGGTCGATGGATAGGAATGGAACGCTGCAGATCCAAAACCATCCTGAGTTATATTCGAAATCGCTCCTAAAGTTCCACCATAGCCAACTTTCAATAAATAAAAATCGGGATGATCACGATAGGCTTTTAAAACAGGGATCGCATTTAAACCTGACCCGTAATGATGAATTTGGCGTTCTACCCTGGATAATTTTCCTCCATAAAGAAAATCCCAGTATCTACGTGCATTACCATTATACGCCCAGTGCGGCATGACCGGCATGTACGCAAGAATAGCATTTAAGGTAACATTGGCTTTTTGCTGATATCCAAAATAATCACTCCACATGAATACTTCTTCCTGCCCGGTAGAATCCCACGGCATTTCACTACCAAACGGATAGTTTAGCGATTTCCAATGATCGGCCCTTTTCTTCATTGAAGCTTCCAGTGTCGTCGCCATGTCCGTTAAACCTTCAGTTTGCAAATCTTTCAAAATGTTTAAGAAAACTGTTCCTTCCATTTGTCCAAATTCGGCATACCATGGTGCAAGATCAGACATGGCAATAGAGGTATAATACGCCTGCTCCAAATACCATTTCCAGTCGTGATTATCAACTAAACCACTGTGATATCTGGCTAAACGGTACATTACCCAATAAGCTGCTGCAACGTGAGGATAGTTGTAGGATCTTCCGGGATCGTCTGCTCCTTTTTTATTCCACGCGGCCCAGGTATTGTAGTTTATCGAGTCGTTATACGTTCCTTTTGGTAAAGAATCCGGCTCATAAAAGAAAACACTTTTTTTAACGCCGTATTTTCGTTCTCCTTCATCATACTGAATGCCGCCCCAAAGTGTTTCATCGATAAATAACTGAAGCTTTTCAATCTCTGCTTTTTCTGGCTGAATAAGTTGTTTCATCATTGCTCCCAACCAGCTTCCGGCTCCACCTTCATCACTTAATCCGGCAACCCAAGCGCGGCTGTCCTGGGTGATCTGTTTTTTATCTTCATAATCATAAGAGATCACCGAGTTTGTTCTTCCAAAGAATTCATCGGGTTCATCAAACCACTGTTCGGTCATTAAAAAATGACCAAAATCATCTACAACCTCAGTTTCAGGTTTTATCACTTTATAATTAATCGTTTGTTCTAAACCATCTCTATAAGCAACCGTGACACGACTTCTCCCCCAAATTTTTCCTTCTACCCGATATTCGGTAAATCCGCCTCCTTTTTTACCAATTTCAGTAATTTTAAGCGCGTTTTTAGGTTCTACTAAAATAGCTTCAACTTCTTCCGGATAATTCAGGAATAACTTTCCTTTTACATCCATTGGCAATACATATCCCGGTACACCAACCGCTACCGGTCGTTTTTCTTCGATTAATTGATTCTGAATTTCTTTAATACCAGGTGCCAGTACAAATTTCAATGCGAAATTTTTGGTTTCTCCAGCTTCAAGATTCAAAGACGTCGGTTTATTCCACTGTTCTTTTCCTTTCCACTCCTTTTCGGCATAAGCTTTACTCAATGCCATCCATTCATGTACTCCTTCAAATACAATACTCCTTGTGGTAGGATCATCATTTAAAGGACGGTACGCCTCAAAAGGCATATTTTCCTCTGGCAACACCAGTAAAACCTGTCCTTCTCCGGTAAGATGCTTTACTTCTACATAACCGGCATCATTACCAATATAGGGATCAAAAAATACATTATCGGCATGTGTTTCATCCAGATGTTTTCCTTCCAGAATATTATTAAACGCCATTGGTGTCCCTAAAGCACCGATTTCCATAGTTTTAGTTGTTGGATTTGTAATCTCAAAGCGTAAAACCAACGCGCCATCTTTTTTCTCGTAATATCTTTTAATAGTAAGCGGATTATCTTTTCCTAACGTATTACTTAAATCTGCCGCTGTTAAAACATGACCCGAAACCGATAAGGCTTCTACTTTTTTTCGGTTTTTAGCGGTTGAAAACGATTTCCATTCGCCATCCTCTCCTTTAATTCTAAAGTTTAGATCGCCTATATAATAAATGCCATCTTTATCACGAATTTCGATTCGCTCGCCCGGAGTAAAATCAAAATCGAGATCTGAATTTGGATATAATCCGGCTACCGTTTGTGAAGCATTGACCAGTTTTAAGGTAAACTCATCGGTTTTAAATGTTGTAAAACCATCTTCTAGTCCCAAAGTAGATTCCCGGTCTTTAAGGTTATCCCAATACGTTGATTTTTCCTGTGCATTCACTGCTGCCGTTATTAAAAACAACAACAGTAATGTTTGTAATTTAGTTCTCATGTTCATTGTTTGCTCAATTATCAGGAATTGCAATCAAAAATATACAATCCCGACTTACCACTTGTTTATGCTTATTTGAATTACCGAATTATTTAATCACTTTAAATTTATAGATTCCTGCACTTTCCTTCGGAATCTTCATACTATTTTCTAAAATTTCTATATCCGCTTTTCTAATGCTGATGCGGTCTTTATGTTCTTCATCATTAAAAACCATATCATGTTCTCCTGAAATAATAAAAGCTTCTCCTGAAGTGGCTATACCTTCTGAAAAACCATTTAATTTTAAAAACTGCTTTTGATGAGTCGCATTTACCACTGAAATTGTAAGAAATTCACCATCTTCTGTTAAAGTAGCTGAAACATCTAAAGGTTCTGGCGATCCGGTAAATTCAACCGGCTGCGTACCAAATTCCTTGCGATATAATTTTAACACCAGTCCCGTGCCTTCTAACCAGGCATCTGTTTTGGTGGTTTTTATCGCGCCAATTACATTTACGGTTTGTGCATAATTCGCCATATAATAAATATCCGACTGGCGAGAGAATTCATTCAATCCGGCAGCGATACCTAACGCATCCCTTAAAAAATAACGTGTCCCCAATAATCCATACACATGTGGACCGTACCAGTAATTCCACTCATCCATAGCAATTTTGATATTCTTTTCTGCTATTCCGGGAATTTCCCTACGCGCTCTTCGGTGCTCTTCAGCAACAGCCGAAATCACCTCAGGCATCTGGTTCACGTGGGTTAATAACCCACCGGCATGCCAGTTTTGCTTATAAAAATGTTCACTTATAAAGGTCATGTAATCTGCACAATTCTTGTACATCATATCATTCCATTTTCCGGGATATCCCACAGCGATAAGATCGATATCGGGATCTACCGCCCACATTGCTTTAGCCACCTTATTATGCTTTTTCACATAATCTTCGATAGGCATGTGCCCTAACTGCCAGTCCCCAAACATTTCGTTTCCTACGGCCCAAAGTTTCACATCGTAAGGTGCTGGATGCCCGTTTTCAGCTCTCCATTGTCCCATTTTTGTAGAGACCGCTCCGTTAAAATATTCCACTTCCTCCGCAGCTAGCTCAGCGGTTCCCAAACCGGTGTTTACGGCAATATTTGCTTTGGTGTCTAAAATCTCACAAAGTTCCATAAATTCGTGTACACCAACATCGTTATATTCCAAACCATTCCAGGCACGCTCAAATTTGGTGGGGCGCTTATCGGGATCACCAATTCCATCTTTCCAGTCGTAACCTGAAACAAAATTTCCACCGGGCCATCTATAGATCGGAGCATCTAACTGCTTCATTAATTCGATTACTTCAGGGCGGTATCCTTCAATATTGTCGCTTGGCATTAAAGAAACTGCAGCTAAAGTTAGTTTTCCATTTCCTTCAAAAGCAATTTCTAAAACAGCATTATCGCTGGTTTCTTCCGAAGAAAACTCAAAAGCTATTTTCTGAAAATCAGTTCCTGAAACTTCAAAACTCTCCTTAGTTCCGTTTAAAGAAATCGTAACTTTTTTGATGCCATTTCCTTTAAAAACCAATCGGCCTTCATAAGTTTTGCCAGAAACAAGGGCTAATTTTTGTTGTTTTAAGCTTAAATTATTTTCTACCTGATACACCGGTAATTTTCCTTTTGAATACGCATACGAACTATCGATGGTAACCAAATTGGTATCTACAGCCGTTTCCCAAGGTGATAATTTGGTGCCGGGAACATAATAAAATTTGCGATCGTCCAGCATCTCTGCCCACATCCCACCGTAAATAGATTTTCCCATATGTTCTATAAACTGCCCATAGATATAGGGCGACATAGGATCTAATTTTTTATCCAGGTGTACCGTAATTGCAGGCTTTAATTCTTTAGCTGAAATTTCTTCTAACTGAAAATGATCAAAATAAACTTTCCCTTTGGCCTGTCCTTGTTTTCCCAATAACAATTCCAACAAAAAGCTATCGTCCATTGTGGTAGAGAATTCCATTTCCACTTTTGTCCAATCGGTATCACCTTTAAAAATGGTGTCTCCGGTAAATTCGAATTTTCCTAATCGTAATCCGGCGCCACTTTGTGCGCTTTCGCCTTCTACACCTTCAGTTTTTACATAACCGGTCACTTTATAAGTGGCAAAAGGTTTTACCTCTATTTTTTTAAACCAACGTTCAGCCGTTAAGGTATCTGAAGAAAGGATAAGCACCTGCGAATTGTATTGATCTGAAGCCGTATCACTGTAATGTACCGGTGCACTCCAGGGTTCGTACTGCCAGTCGCTTTCTTTTACCACTGCATTTTTTACAGGCGATAATAAAATTTCGTTTTTATCCTTGCCGCAAGAGTAGATCGTACAGACCAGAAGTAGAAGAAAAATTCCTTTAAATTTTTTCATGTAGTAGGTTTAAGGGGCTTTTATTTAAAATCGGTAGAGAATTTCCAGTCGGCGTTATAATTTTTAGGAATGTCCTTATCTTCTAACAATAACCGCAGCACGGATACCGGCATGATATTCTCTTTCATAACGCGATCATGAAATTGTTTTTCTGTCCATCCCTTTTCTAAAAGCTCCTTTCGCATGGCATAAAACTGAAGTCCGCCGATCATATAAGCTAATTGATATAATGGCGGGGTGTACGATGTCGCAAAAGACCGGCGGACTTCAGCTTCAGCATTGGCATACTCATGCCCTACTTTGTTTACTAACATGTCTATACACTGTTGCGGAGTCCATTCTCCCAACTGATATTTTAAAGAGAAAATGATTCTTGCACAACGGTGAATTCTCCAAAAAAGCATTCCCATTTTTTCTTCTGGAGTTCTTGGAAAATCCTTATTCCACAACAAAATTTCCCAATACAACGCCCAGCCTTCCATCCAGAATGGAGTATCAAACGAACTACGGTAAGGTTTATTCCGCTGATTCATATAAAACTGAAGATTATGTCCGGGATGCAATTCGTGCTGTACGGTAGGGAATGAGAAATTGGGATTATTACCACGCATGCTCATTAATTTATCGTCGTGCTCCATACCTTCTGTTGGATACGAAATACTAATTTCCCAACCACCGGTAAAAAACGGATTCACTTTTTGCCGTTCCGGGGTCATCATAATCATTCCCCAGGTTTCTTTAGCCAGTTCCGGAATCGTAATAAGATCACGTTCTTCAATAAAATCTACGGAATGTTCATATAAATCATTAATCGCTTCTGGCTGTTTACCTGGCGCTACATACGTATTTTTTACATGCTCTAAGGCTGCTTTCCAATCTTCACCATAGCCCATTTCCTTAGCAGCTTTAATCATTTCGGTTTTACACCAGTCAAATTGCTTTTCAGCGGTTTCGATTAGTTCTTCTGGCGTATAAGGAATAAACTCATATTCCAGGTTTTTGATCAGCGTTTTTCTACCAACCGGTTTCCCTATAATTCCGCTGCCATCATCCTTCTGACTCTCTTTGGAATAATGTTCAATAAGAAATTCGGCATATTCCTTCAATTTTTGATCTAAAGAGGCATACGGAGTCTTCATCCACCAGGTAAAATCTGGATCGTAATCATAATAAAAATTATAAGCTTCACTTAAACCACGTTGAAGCGAAGAAATAATCGCTGCAGCCTTTTCAGCCTTCAACCAATCCTTAAATTCGTTGTTTTTAAGCACTTTTATTTTTTCTGAAATGCTCTTTTCAGCCTCATTAAAAGTCATCGCCAATACTTTGGCATCTGGCTGGGTTCCTCTTCTTCTTTGCTGAATAAAAGCATACAAATTATCTGCAAAATCGACTACTGAAGCTACTTCTTGAAAAGCTGCGTAATCCTGATTAAGCAGATATTCCTCCTTTGCGATCAGGTTTCTTAAAAGTACATAATCGGCTTTTCCATCCTTCGATAATCCGTTAAAATCGATATTTTTCAGTTTGGCTTCCCAATCGGTATAAAATTGATTGTAACGCTCGTAGTATTCTTTAGATTCACGCATGGTATAAGTACGTCTTAACGCAAATTTATCGGCTCTAAAGGTGTTAATTACATCGATCATCTCATTAGCATAAATGCTACTGGAAAGGCTTATAAATACGAAAAGAAAACTTAATAATTTCTTCATGCTTTGGTTATTATAATTATAATTTAGTTCTACTTTATTTTGTCATTCCGTGCTTGACACGGAATCTCTTATTGTATTTTAGAAAAATATATAGATGAGATTCTGAAACGAGTTCAGAATGACACAGTTAGATATATTATTCAAGATCTACATCCAGATAAACTGAATGTCTACCATAAGTTTCGTAAAATGGTTTGTAAATGATCCCGTCGATCTCGAAAGTCAGTTCTTCCGGATTTCCTTTGATGGAAGCTCCAATATTTTCAGCATCAAATTTTACTTTGCGCCATTCGGTTCTTGGCTCATCTTCCTGAGCGGCTAATAAAACAGGACCGTAAAATAAACTTGCGATATTCTGCTGATCCATCACAGGATCTAAATAAAAACTGAATGGCATTTTTAGTTCTACCGTGTCGCCATCTTTCCATTTTCTGCTAAGCGTTACATAGGTTCCGGGAGTGGCTTCCATTTTTTCTTCCTTACCATTGATCTTTAAGATAAATCCCCTTGTTGCCCAACCCGGCACCCGTAATTTAAGATCAAATTTACCTTTACCGTTAATCGTTAATTTGGTATGATCTTCTTTAGGGAAATTCGTTTCCTGAGTCAGTTTTATGTTTTGCTCATGCCAGTGCAAGGTAGAGGGTACGTAAAGGTTCACATACAATGCTTTGTTATTAGCATCTTTAAAATAGATGGAATTCTGAAGTTTTGTGCTGCTTTCTAAAGCCGTACCGTTGCAACAGGTAAAACCGGTCATATTAGGATTGCCAAAGCTTTTTTTGGAGCCCGGGCGCAACGGAACGTGATAGGTGTTTGCCGGAGAATCTTCTGCTACCGATGCTAAAATATGATTATACAATCCACGCTCGTAATAATCCATAAGCTCCGGGCGCTGTTCGTAAAGGAATAAATCACGGGTAAGTTTTAACATATTATAGGTCGCACAGGTTTCGTTTTGCCCGCCTGCTGATAAACCATTTTCATATAAGGTTCCCGGTTGCGCAATAAAACATTCGGCATTCGCAGGATTTCTGGCTCCTGCCACTCCGCCAATACTGTACATATAATCGTTAGTTGCTTTTACCCAAAAATTATCGGCCACATTAAAATATTCCGGTTTATCGGAATCCCGATACATCTCTAAAGCGCCTACAATCTGCGGAATATGCTGATTGGCGTGTAAACCTCTAAAGGTATCTACATTTTTGGCTAAACCGTGAGAATGATTCGCATCTCCAAAAAATACCTTGATATTGTCAAAAAGTTTGGCAGTTTTTAAATACTCCTCTTTTCCGGTAATTCGGTATAAACGCGCCATAGCTTCATTCATTCCGCCAAACTCACCTGCGATATAGCGATTCCACATGCTTATCAATGTCTCGGTTGGTAATTCGCTTAAGCGTGCATACACCCAATCTCCCATTCCTTCAGCAACCGCTAAAGCTTTTTTGTTTCCGCTTACTTCATAGATATCCATTAATCCGGCAAGGATCTTATGCAAGGTGTAATACGGTGCCCAAATCTTGGTTTCTTCGGTACCATAAACCGCTCCATTTTCAAGCATAATAAATTGATCAGGCGGATATGCACTGATAAAACCTTCTCCCCAGTTCCAGTAATCGGTACGAATACCTTCTTCGCTAAGATCGGAACTATATATTTCTTTCCCCGGTCCCATAGGAACCGCTGTTGGATCGGCATTAAAATCACCACCATCTTTGGCAGGTTTTCCAGACATTTGCGATAATTGGTATAAGGTGTTGACCATATACTCCATTTTATCGGCAAAATTCTGCTGCAGCTCTTTATCGTATCCCGTACTGGCATAAGCCTGCGCTATAGCAGTTAAATAATGACCGGTGGCATGTCCGCGTAATTTGGTTTCCTGAGTATCCCAAACGCCAAGAGGTTTTGCACCTTGTGGCTGTTGCTGGCCAAATGCATTTCTAAACATATACAAAAATGAATCGGGATCTGTTTCAGCAAGAGTATTTATAAATTTATCACGATTTTCGATGAATTTCGTGTTTTGTCCGTTGGCATTGGCCTCTAAACTTACCTGATCCAAACTAAATGTTTCTAATTTTCTGTCTGGCTTTTCAGTAATAATATGCTCAACTACGTTAACGGTAGCTTTAGGGGCAAGATCTGTTCCGGCAACGCTTCCGATTATGGTATAGGTTCCGGTTTTTAAAACTTCGCTATTATCTGTTGGCGCCGGCCAGATTACTTTTACTTTTGGCCCCTTTAGGCCATTTTTATAAGTACCTGCAAGCGTTCTTGGTAGTCGTGGTAAAACGCCTACCTCTGTTTCTATTTCAATATCTTCTACTGAAGTTAAAAATTCATTATACACTTGCGGAGCAGTTCTTGAAAATTCCGGCAGGTTATCCTGAGGTTCTTTACGCTCATTTACCACCCCATCTTGCTTTTTTAAAGCATTTTCAAATATTCCATTTACCTGATTATCGGTTAATGCAATTCTATACATTCTGAAATCATGAATACTGGCATCCAAAAAAGCCTGCTCCTGCGCGATAGCTTTACCGATGTATAATTGATTTTCTTCTCCAGATTCTACATTAAAAATATCAGATAGTTCAAGGTCAATTTTTTCTTTCATCCCCACCTGAACACCATTGATATAGGTTTTTATAGCTTTTGAAGGCACGTCGATCACCAATACCAAATGTGACCAGCGATCTTTAGAAACTTCAGCTACTGAGGTTGATAATGTGTATGTTTTATTCATACTTTTTGCAACTTCAGCAGTAAAATCTGTATATGCTCCTGTTCCGAAGGGTGCTAAATACGTATGAGAATTTTGATTTTTTCCGAAGTAAAAAAAGATCTGACCTGAATTTGTGGAATTCGGTTTTACCCAACCTGCTATACTAACCGACTCAACATTACTAAGTGCTGAAGCAGGCAAAGTGATGTATGATCCTTTTGAAAGTGATAGCACATTTTTAAATAGTTCGTCTTTTACAAACTCGGCGTCACCTTTAATTGCTGCATGCAGGTTATTACGAGACCAGTCTTTGGCATCTTTATCAAAAACATAGCGGGCAATTAAACCCGTTTCTCCTATTCCATCAAGAATCTGATCGCCCTGAGCGCGGACTTCAACTAATCCCGCGATCAAAACGCAAATAAAACAGGCAATAATTTTATACAATTTCATATTATAAATCTTTCGGTATCAAAAAATAATTTTCTTTCTAAATTAAATCATCCCGGCGTTCAATCACGGTATTGCCAGATAAAACTTAACTAAAATATCGACAATCGGGATAGTTAATTTAGATCTTCAATGACAAATTAGTTGTAAACCTGATCCCAGGAAGGTGGGTCTACCTCCAGTAAATGCTTTACAAAAAAGTCCCTTCGTTTACGTTCTCCAAATACGCCTCCAGAGGTATGATTTTCCCCGGGTAAAACAACCAGTTCAAAATCTTTATTGGCTTTTATTAAAGCATCTGCAAATTGCATGGTAGATGCAGGATCTACATTATCATCTACTTCTCCCACAATAAGCATTAGATTTCCCTGCATTTGAGCGGCATTTTCTATATTGGAGTTCGCTGCATAATGCGGCCCAATTGGATAGCCCATCCACTGCTCGTTCCACCAGATCTTATCCATCCGGTTATCATGGCAACCGCAAGAAGCCACGGCAACGTCATAAAAATCGGAATTAAAAACCAAAGCAGCCCCGGCACTTTGCCCCCCGGCAGAAGTACCACGAATACCTACTTTATCGGCATTCATATAAGGATATTTTTCAGCCGCTGCGGTAATCCATAATTTACGATCTGGGAAACCGGCATCTTTTAAATTTTGCCAGCACACATCGTGAAAGGCTTTCGATCTGTTAGAAGTTCCCATTCCGTCGATTTGTACGACGATAAATCCTAGTTCTGCTAACGAACTTAAAGCCCAGTAATAACTATTGAATTCCTTCGGAACAAACGAATCATGTGGACCGGCATAAATATATTCGATGATCGGATAGGTTTTTGTGGGATCAAAATTAGTTGGTCTTACAATAATTCCCCAAATATCGGTTTTGCCGTCTCTAGCTTTCGCAGTAAAGACTTCGGGCTTTTTCCATCCTGTTTTTTCTAAAGCCGAAATATCAGCCTCTTCTAATATCAATATTGGCTTTTTCTTACCTGTTTTCTTTAAAACCGTAACCGCCGGCATATCTACACGGGAATATTGATCTACATAATATTCCTTATCTGGAGAAAAAGTCACTTTATGATTTCCATTTTCAGAAGTAAAACGGGTAAAATTCTTTCCGTCAAAATCAATTCGGCAATAATGAATTAAATACGGATCCTGGTCTTTATCCAAACCGCTTGCCGTAAAATAAATTTGACGATTTTTGTCATCTACTTCTACTACTTTTCTTACTGGCCAATCTCCTGAAGTGATCTGGTTTTTGACTTTCCCGGTATTACTGTCATAAAGATAAAGATGGTTGTAGCCATAACGTTCTGAAGCCCAGATAATTTCATCTTTTCCTTTTACGTCATGGCGATATTTTTTACCACTATAATCGATAAAAGTCGGGCTGGTTTCATCGATTATCGCTGTCGCTTTTCCTGTTTTGGCATCAACCTTAATTACCCGGTATGCCTGATGGCCTCGCTGGTTAAACTCAAAAGTAAACGAAGAACTATCATCTTTCCACTGATAATTATATAAAGCGAATTGAGCGTTAAAAAGATCTGTCGCTACCGGAATATGCATTTTGGAAGGTACATCAAAAAGTTGCGGACTTTTAAAATCTAACTCATCTCCCGGTTTGGTATAATCCCTTGTATGTAATTTTGGCTGAAGCTGATCTTTTGGACTGGATTCTACGAAATAGATTTTATGATCTTCTCCCGGCCTAACTTTATAGGCGATAATCTTTTTACTATCTGGTGACCAGATTATATTAGCAGCATAAAAGAACCCCTTGGTACCATCAAAACTTAACTGTGTTTCGACTTTGGTGTTACTGTCTTGAATATACAGATTAGAATTCTTTATAAATGCCGTATATTTTTGATCTGGTGATGGTACAGGTTCTCCTTCTCTTTCGTCCCCTTTTCTACCCCAATATCCCCTATTCCAATCTCTTTTCGGTACGGTGTCGATAACACTAAGCTTATAACCAATAAGATTTACATTGTATCTTAACGTATCTAATTGAAATTCTAAATTCGATCTGTTTTCATCAAATTTCAGGTTAGCAATTTCAATTTTTGAACTTTCAATTTCCTTTTTCAAAAATTCTGAAAGAGCGCCAGCTAATTTATCATGATCAAACGCCGTTTCTCGCTGAAGGGTTTTAGCATTTACAAAAACATATTCAGTACCATTTTCAGTATTATTTCTATACCAAAATTCATTTTTATTTAACCAATTAAAGGTATTTGGTGTATTAAAAACCTTATTTCTGAAAAGTGTATCGAGAGATTCTGCTCTCTTATAATCTTCTACTTTTCCCTGGGCACTAGCGACTATCGAAATTAGGAAAAAAATAAAAAAGGTATAAACAGGTGTTTTCATAGTTTAAAATTAAGTGAAAAGCTATTTAATTTTAAATCTGTCATTAACATATATTTATATTATATTAACATTAATTGATAAGTTTTATATGCTTTTACGACCTTATAGTATAGATTCTATAAAATAAAACGGAGTGATAATTATCACTCCGTCTTCATATGTTATAAAAACAAAATCTTAATATCCAGGATTTTGTTGAAGCTTAGGATTAGCATCTAAAAAGGTCTGAAAAATTGGAAAAACATTTTTATATGTTGCATCAGGTTCTGCATCTTTACAAAACCAGGATTTGCCGTTATAAACATTGGTATTAGACCCTGATAATCTAAACCTGATAAGATCCTGTCTCCGATGATGTTCTCCTACAAATTCCCAGGCTAAATCATCTAGAAGGCCTCCTAATTCTATATCATCTCCACCTTCGTAAGTAGCTACAAGATTGCTGTAGTTGGTAGCACCTTCACTGGTATATTCTCTGTGTCCATAGTCATAAATACTTCCGGATGTTAAATCCTGTACAGAGCGTACGGCTTCAGTACCATCTTCAAATGCACGAGCACGTACTTCACTTACTAATCTTGCGGCCTCAGCCTGATCCCTGTTAAGTCTCAATAAACACTCTGCCTTGATAAACATAGCGTCTGATAGTCTAAAGAAGGGGACATCATCACCATAAGTTCCATCGACACCCGGTACAATTTCATTCTTTACAAAACGATAGCCTTCCATCATATAAGCTCCCGGATTATCTATAGAATGAACTCTTTTCGTATAAACCAGATTAACTTCTCCCTGGTCATCTGCATTCATCCTCAATGGTTCTCCGGTTTCATAATGATATTGCTGCCCATAAGCCCATGTATCTTCTAAACGCGAATCATTTTCATGATAGGTATCTATAAATTGTGGCACTGCACAACTGCCATTCCATGGAGACCCGTCGTATCCAAAAGCTTTAGCGCCCTCACTAGTAAGTGCTTTGTTTACCAAATAATTACCACTGGCATAGGTGTAATCTAAAGGAATTGCAAAAATAATCTCATTATTGCCGGCTAGATTGGCTTTAAAGTTGTCTTTATAATTTGGTGAAAGGGAATAACCGCCGTTATTAATAATATCATCTACTTGTTGTAAAGCCAGTTCAAAATATTCAGTATTACCATAATCATTAAACCATGCATTATGATTCAGGTACATTTTGGCAAGAATCATTTCGGCTGCATATTTATTGGGGTAGCCATAAATTTTTTCGGTTCCCAAATCTTCTTTCACAGCATTAAGCTCAGATACAACAAATTCAAAAACTTCTTCTGGACTGGCCTGTTCTGGCAGGTAACCGCTTTCTACAGCTTGTGTTGTTTCTAAAGGTACATTTCTAAAACAATCGAATAAGATATAATAATACAATGCACGCATGGTACGAAGCCTGGCACTTTGCAAAGCATTTTCCTGAATTTCAGGAAGGTCCAAAATAGTATTGGCATAACCGATGCCAGAATAAGCATTATCCCAAATTGTACTAAAGTGCCCAATATTAGAATTAAAATCATGCTTATGCATAGAAATATATAAATCTCCCCAACCCACTCCTATACGCAAGGGAGTCATAATTAAATCTGAAGACTCTTCCTGGATATCAAATAATCCATTCCATTCCCAGTATGTATACCTTAAATGGTTATATACGTAGCCTGTTAATCTTGAAATATCCTCCTCGTTATTAAAGTCTATGTCCTCGTTTGTAAGAATACTATAGGTGTCTTCAGAAAGATCTGTACAGGAAAACGAGGTCAGAAAAAAAGCAGCTATTCCTGTATATTTTAAAAGTTTATTTTTGAAAATTTTCATGATGTAGTTTTAAAAGTTTAATCTAGTACCAATGGTGAAAGATTTGATCGTAGGATATTTATCTCTAAAGTCATTCCCGGCGGCATAAAAATCTCTATTATCCAATTCAGGATCCATTCCGCTATAATCAGTAATCGTTAAAAAGTTTTTGGCAGAACAATATACCCGTACATCAGAAATATAATTTGATATTTTTTCAATTTTAAAATTATAGCCCAAAGTAATATTATCTAATTTCACAAAATCTCCTTTCTCTAAATAATGACTTACAAAGGCCTGCGCTTGGGCTCCAGATAATGGACGTTCTCCATAAACGGGTTCTGCCGCCGATTTTAAACGATTATATTGGATCGAATTATTTTCGTAAAACATCCGTTGTGTATTTAAAATATCAAAGCCAAACTGTCCACTAATTAAGGTGGTTAAATCGAAGTTTTTATATCGTAATGTATTGGTCCATCCCATATAAACCGTAGGAAATCCATTACCGAGATATTGGCGATAATCGTTGGTATTAAGACTTGTGGAATAGGGAATGGCCTCACCGGTATTAGGATCTTCTACCAGGAATAGTCCATTTTCCGTCACTCCTACCGATTTTAATCCCCAGAAATTTCCTATGGCCTGCCCTACTTCAACTCTATGGGTAGGAACATTAATCGGATCGCCTGCATAGGCCACATCCAAATAATCTTCTGTTTCATATAAATCATTGGATAAGCTTAAAAGTTCATTATCATTATGTGTTAGCGTAACCGTAGTTTCCCATGAAAAATCGTCATTGGTTACAGGAAGGGCATTAATCATAAGCTCAAACCCCTGGTTTCTAATCGAACCTACGTTGGCCAATGTTTGACCGTAGATATTTGGGGGTAAAGGCACATTATATGAGTATAACAAATCATCGGTGTCTTTTCTATATAAATCTAAGGAACCACCTAAACGACTATTAAAGAATGAAAAATCAAGTCCAATGTTAACTTCAGAAGTTCGTTCCCATTTTAAATCTGGATTAGGATTTTGGGTTACCATTAAACCAGCTACCCATTGTCCGTTCTCATTAACAAAATTTCCGTAATTGCTATCATAATTATAGGTGGTTAAGGAAAGATAATTATCATTAGGTCGTTGCCCCGTTACTCCATAACCTGCTCTAAGTTTTAAATTATTGATCCAACTAGCTGATTCCAAAAACGCTTCATTACTAAGCGTCCAACCAGCCGATACTGAAGGAAAAAGTCCCCACTTATGGTTGTCTCCAAACTGGGAAGAACCTTCTCTACGTATACTGGCAAGCAGATTAAATCGATTGTCATACCCATATTGAATTCTTCCAAAAAACCCTATTAAACGAGAGTCATATTTTCCACTACCCATTCCGGCATTTCCTTCATTCAGCCTGGCACCAACTCCTATATTATTATATAGATAGCCATCTGTAGGAAAATCTGAATTGCTGGCATAAAAATTACTATTACTAAAGTAATTATAACTGTATCCTGCTAATGCATTAAAACGATGAACAGTATTAATATCGAATTCGTAATTAGTAGTAAGCTCTAAAAATTTATCCTCTTTTTTCTCATAACTTTTATAAGCACTACCACTAAATCCAGTAGTTTTAGATGAATAATATCTGGAAGTAGTGTAGGTGGAAATATCTGTAGCCGACAGGTTTTTTGCAATTAAAAGATTCGTTACCCAGTTTTTTATTGGCTCGAAAGTGATATTACCAGTAATATTAGTTCGTCGTAACTCACGTTCCCCAATCAACTCATTATTCATAGCAACCGGGTTAAAATATTGATATCGTCCAAATTCTTCGAAATAATCTCCGTCTTCACCATAAATGGGGGAAGTTGGATTACGAATAACTGCCTGGCGGTAAATATTGCTGATCCCATTATCTTCAATATTGTTAGGCGTTCTTTTACGCTGCTCAGAAAAGATTTTAAAACCGACTTTTAAAATATCTTTTAAAAGATATTGTTCTAAATTTAATTGTAATCTTAATTGATCGTTATTCGATTTTTTGATAGTTCCATCTTCTTTTCTATAGGAAATGTTTCCGGAATAAGATGTTAGTTCTGATCCTCCATTAATAGTAAGAGCATGATTATGCATAAATCCTGTTTGTGAAATCGCATCTAACCAATCTGTTTCGAAACCTCCATCACTAAAAGATGTTAATCCATCTCTAATATCCTGTAGAGTCATAAAATCAGCTTCCTTATAAAAATCTGATACAGACACAAAGGCATCATATACTACACTGGTTTGGCGATCAAAACTTCCTGATTTTGTACTAATAAGAATAACCCCATTAGCACCACGAGTCCCATAAATAGCGGCTGCACTGGCATCCTTAAGTACATCTACCGAGGAAATATTTTCTGGAGCGACCATCGTTAAATCTCCAGGAACTCCGTCTATTAAAATAAGCGGTTTTGTACTACCATTTAACGTTGTTACCCCACGTAACATAATATTAGATTCATCATTAGGATTTCCAGAACTATTAGTCACAACTAAACCAGCTACTTTACCTTTAACAAGTTCAGCCGCATCCTGTATTTTTCCAGGATTAAAATCTTTTTCAGAAACACTGGCAACAGCACTGGTCACCTGGCTTCTATCCTGTTTTCCGTAACCAATTAAAACAACCTCTTCCAGAGCTTGTAAATCTTCTTCTAAAGTCACACTTATATTTCCACTTAGACCGCTTGTTTTTAACTCCTTGGTTTTATATCCTACGAATGAAAATATTAGTATAGTATCATCCGAATTAGTGGAGATAGAAAATGCGCCATCAAAATCTGTAACGGTCCCATTACCAGTATTTTTTTCCTTAACCGAAACACCTGGCATGGGCACACCTCCTTCATCTATTACCTTACCCTCAAATCGTGATTGAGCAATACTTAGCTGAGAAAAAAATAGCATTAAAAAAAGCAATGAATATTGCTTTTTCTTAACATTTAATTTTCCCACATAAAAACATAATTTTTTCATCATAACTGAAATTTTTGTGAGTTTTGATTGATTTTAATCCATTAAAACTGGATAAACATTAATATTTAGAGGATAAACTTACAATTAGATTAAGGAGGCTTTTTTGAAAAAATTAGCTTTATATAATACTATATTAACAAGTATTATTTTAAAATTTTTATAAAAAGAATGATGAGTATTTCCTTTTTTGAAATAGAATATTTAATAGTTGCTTTTTGGTAAAAGTTAAACAGATGATACCATGGTAGATACCCAAAATCTATCAATTAGATCTAACGTAATTAATGAATAATCTTTACATATAATATCAAAATCCAGATCTCAGAAAAATCATAGCAAAAAAAAGACTATCACTATAAAAGTGACAGTCTTAAAACTTATATAAATATTTGAAACAATTTTTTTTCTAAAATCGTTCCAAATCAAATGGTTCTAATAACACTGAAGTGTGATTGCCTTCTACAATTTCTGAAATTAATTTTCCCGTAATTGGGCCAAGGCTCCATCCCATCATCGCGTGACCCGCAGCAATATTTAAATTTCTAAATTTTGAAGATTTCCCTATAAATGGTAATCCGTCAGGGGATACTGGTCGTAAACCACTGGTAGCCGATTGTTTCTCTTCAGGCGTTAAGGTGAAACCTGAATAATAATTTGAAGCTGCATTTGCGATAGCTTCTACCCTATTGGGTAAAATAATATTATTATCGCCCGATAACTCCATAGTACCGGCAAATCTTGTAAAACCTTTCATTGGGGTAACTGCTACTTTTGCCTCAGTCAGTATAGCCGGTAAATTAATATTGGTTTCTCTGGTAATGCTCATACTATAACCCTTACCGGGTTGAATAGGAATATTAAGACCTAACTTCTTAGCTAAAGGAAAAGTCCAGCTTCCCGCAGCCATAATAAATTCATCTGCCTCAATAGTATTTTTACTGGTATGAATTGCTTTTATGGTTTTACCATCTACTTCTAAACCAGAAACCGTTTCCTCTAAAACAAATTTCACCCCTTTATCTTCTAACCATTTTTTCAGGTTTTTCATAAAAAGGTTTGGTGTGCTATGGGCATCACATTCATAATGAACACCTCCAATAACATCATCACTAAACTGGGGTTCTAAATCATGTAAGGCTTTTTTATCTAAAACTTTTACATCTAGCCCTAATTCCTTTCCTTTTTCAGCAATATGACCTTCGTGCTCTTCATTTTTAGCACTTTTATAAACCATAAGAAGGCCTTTACGCTCCATGTGAAATTCAAAATCCAAAGACTCCAGCATTTCAGCATATAAGTCTCTGCTTTTTTCATTCAACTCCTTAAGCACAGGAATTGCTTTTGCTACTTTGTGTTTGGTTGAAGATTTTTTGAAATACCAGGACCATTTAAAGAAATCTATATCCCAACGTGGTTTTATATAAAACGGACTGGAATTATTGAACATCCATTTAATACCCTGATTAATCATTCCAGGTTCTGCAATGGGTACAAAATGGCTGGGAGTTACATATCCGGCATTAATAAAAGAAGCTCCTTTTGTAATATTCCCCTTATCCACAATTGTGACATCATATCCGGCCTTAACCAGATAATAAGCGGAACATAAGCCTGTAATTCCTCCACCAATAATTGCAACTCTCTTCATAATTTAAATTTTAAAGTACCTGAAATCCGTGAGCATAAGGATCGTCATCATCAATAACAATATTATTATAACCGGTCACCATTGCCCAGCCCTCTATACTGGGAACAATAGCCTTTTTACCGCCTAATTCTGTTTCTTCTTCTATTCTTCCAATAAATTTACTACCAATTATGCTTTCATGCACAAATTGATCACCTTTTTTCAGTTTTCCTTTAGCATACCAGTGCGCCATTCTTGCCGAAGTCCCAGTACCACAAGGAGAGCGGTCTATAGCTTTATCACCATAAAAAACTGCATTACGCGCAGTAGAGGTTTCATCCATTACAGCTCCCGTCCACTGGATATGGCTTAAACCAAAGATCGTAGGATCTTCTGGGTGGATAAATTCATGAGCTTCGTTTAATTTGTTTCTTAATTCCCTGCTCCACGTAATTAATTCACTAGCCTGATAATGTTCTAACCCTTTAAAGTTTTCCTGAACTTCTACAATAGCATAAAAATTACCACCGTAAGCAACATCTATTTTTAAATCACCAAGATCATTGCTATGTACTATGATATTTTCTTTTGCTAAATACGATTTAATATTAACGATTTTAACCGACTTTACTTTTTTCCCTTCCTGAACGTAACTCACATTTACGAGTCCGGCAGGTGTTTCCAGCCTTAGCGTACCGGGATTTTTAGGAGAAATTAGACCTTCTTCTATCGCAACCGTTACGGTACCAATGGTACCATGCCCGCACATAGGCAGACATCCACTGGTTTCAATAAAAAGAATTCCGCAGTCATTTTGGGGATCTGATGGCGGAAACAAAATGCTTCCGCTCATCATATCATGACCGCGTGGTTCGAACATCAAACCACGGCGAATCCAATCGTATTCCCGCATAAAATTCTGACGCTTTTCACTCATGTTCTTTCCTTCGATAAAAGGACCGCCACCAGCAACCACTCTTACCGGATTCCCACAAGTATGGGCGTCAACACAAAAAAAAGTTTTTCTTGCCATTAAAATCTATAAGCTATCTGTAGTGTATTTATTATTGATGTTTCGTAAAATGCCTAAAGGATTTTCATTCTTTAGCGCTTGCGGAAGTAATGCCTGTGGCCAGTCCTGAAAAGAAACCGGTCGCACCCATCGTTGTACCGCTGTTAATCCTACTGAAGTGAATTTAGCATTGGACGTTGCAGGAAATGGTCCACCATGCGTCATTGCAGCACAAACTTCTACCCCTGTAGGTACGCTGTTGTAAATAATTCTACCTACAGTATCGGTTAGGGTGTCGATAATCGTTGCAAATTCACTTAATTCTTTTTCTTCGGAATTTAATACCGTACCGGTAAGCTGTCCTTCTAATTGCTGTAGCACTGCACCAAGTTCAGTCTTATCTTTACATTTTACAACTACTGAAAAAGGCCCGAATACTTCTTTATGGAAGTTTTTATTCTGAAGGAAATTTGCGCCAGAAACCGTTATAATTTGTTGTCTTCCAAAATTAGGTTGAAGATCACCGTCATACCTGCTTACTTCAGCATAACCATCCTGCGCCAAAACCTCAGATTTAGAGCTTTCATATTGATTTTGAATACCAGGACTCAACATTACTGAAGGTGCAATTTTTGATAAATTCTCACCTAATTTTTCAACAAAACGATCTAAAGCAGCACTCTCGATCCCTAAAATTAAACCTGGATTTGTACAAAACTGCCCACATCCGGCGGTGATAGAACCTGCATATTGCTCGGCCCAAAAATCACCTTTTTCCTCTAGTGCAGATGGTAACGCCAAAACAGGATTAATACTTCCCATTTCTGCGTAAACCGGAATAGGTTCAGGACGATCTGCAGCTAATTTACAAAGAGCAGTACCTGCTTTATAACTTCCGGTAAATCCAACAGCTTTGATCTTAGGATGTTTTATCAGCCACTCTCCTACTTCAATTCCTTTACTGTTAAGGTTAGCGAAAACACCATCTGGCATTCCGGTTTTCTTTGCTGCTTTAATAATCGCTTCAGCAACCAATTCTCCTGTACCCGCGTGTAAAGGATGAGATTTTACTACAACCGGAGAACCCGATGCTAAAGCACTGGCGGTATCCCCTCCTGCGGTAGAAAATGCAAATGGGAAATTACTTGCCCCAAAAACAGCTACCGGTCCAAAAGGTACCTGCATTCTTCTAATATCAGGTTTTCCTTCAGGATTGCTAATAATAGCTTCTACCCAGCTACCTTCTTTAAGCATTTCTGCAAAAGCTCTTAGCTGCCCTGTGGTACGAGCAAATTCTCCATTAGAGCGTCCTTCTGGTAAGCCAGATTCTGCTCTGTAAATTTCTTTTAAATCTTCAGCATTTGCTTCTAATTCCTCAGCAATTGCTTCTAAAAACGCTGCTTTTTCAGCATCAGATTTTTGCTTGTACACTTTAAAAGCGGCAGCCGCTTTTTCTACGGCAGCATCAACCTCCTGGGTTGTCGCTTCAGTAAAAATAGCGGCAGTTTCTTTATTTTCTTTTGGATCAAAAGTTTTAAAGGTAACATCACCTTTACCTGAAAGCTCCTCACCAATATAATTTTTTCCTGTAATCATGCTTTCTGTTTTCTTGATTTATAAAGATTTATATTCTACTAATTCTGGTCTTACAGCCATCGCAGCATCTATGATACCCTGTACTCTTTCTCTTTCTGCTCCCTGTAAAACTAATCTTGGCGCTCTTACATACTCGGTTCCCAAACCGGTAGCCACTTCAGCCAATTTGATATTTTGTACTAATTGTGGAGAAATGTCTAATTCTAATAATGGCATAAACCATCTGTATATTCTTAATGCTTCTTCGATATCTCCAGATTTAACCAGCTTATAGATCGCTACAGTTTCTGCAGGATAAGCGGCTACTAAACCAGCTACCCAGCCATCTGCACCGGCAACCATACTTTCTAATGCCAGGGTGTCTACCCCACATAAGATTTTAATACGATCCCCAAATTTATTTTTTAAACGGGTAACATTACTAATGTCACGAGTAGATTCTTTTACCGCTTGGATATTCGGACAATCGGCTAAAAGTTCTTCAAACATTGGGATAGTTACTTCAATCTTATAATCTACAGGATTGTTATAGATCATAATTGGTAACGATGTATTTTTAGCGATCTCTTTAAAGTATACTACAGTCTCGTGATCTGTCGCCTTGTAACGCATAGGTGGTAACAACATTAATCCCTGCGCTCCCCAGGATTCAGCATTTTTAGCCACCTGAATAGCTTCTGTCGTAGACTGCTCGGCAATATTAATGATTACCGGCACCTGTCCTGCTGTAATTTCTAAAGTTTTCTTTACAAGCGTTTCCTTTTCTGCCGGTGTTAGAGTACTAGCTTCACCCAAAGTTCCTCCTAAGATGATTCCGTTTACACCTGCTTCCAGTTGTGCGTTAATATTCTTTTCAAAGGTTACTAAATCCAGTTCGTCATCCTTTGTGAATTTAGTGGTTACTGCGGGCATTACCCCTTCCCATTTTATTGCCATGTGTTTAATTTTTTAACAAAAATATATGCATTAAATCGCTTTCTATTTGTATTGATTAGCTAAACATGATACTATATTACCATATAAATTGATTAATTCAGTTTTTTTTAATAATATTTACAAAAACTCACACCCCATGAAAGTTCTCCCCTTTAAAATTCCTAAGCCAGAAAAGGAAGCGCTGGTATATCAGGAAGATCATGAAATCGTATTTTATGATAAACTCCATCAGCATGAAGAGATACAAATTAGTTACATTATGGAAGGTAGCGGCTCTTTAATCGTTGGTGATAGTATTAACGAATATCAGCCACATGATATTCTCATTATAGGTGAGAACATCCCGCATGTTTTTAGAAGTGATGCTGAAGCGCATCCAAATTCTATCATGTACACGCTCTTTTTCACCAAAAAGTCCTTCGGAAAAGAATTTTTTAATCTTACCGATCTTAGCGGAATTCAGAAGTTTTTTGATGAATCTGAGTATGGAATGAAAATTAAAGCGGATGACAAAAAATTTCATCTTTTTAATAACCTGAAGCGACAAAGCAAAATCGAAAGGGTGGCGACCCTATTATTATTGCTAAATGAACTTACACATGCTGAGAGACAGCCGTTGTCTTCTTTTGTGTACCAAAAAAAATATACTGAAGACGAGGGAAAACGTATGAACGATGTTTTTCAATACGCTATGGACAACTTTCATGATAATATTTCTCTGGAAGATATCGCCGAAATTGCATTTATGAGTAAAAATGCATTTTGCCGGTATTTTAAGAAAAGAACAAATAAAACCTTCTTTCAATTTTTAATAGAAATACGAATAGAACATGCCTGTAAACTATTGTATAAAGACCAGGACTTATCGGTATCAGCAATTTCCGAACTTTGCGGATTTCAAAATATCGCCAATTTTAATCGTAAGTTCAAAGAACTAAAAGGTTTTACACCAACACAGTACAGGCAACAAACTGATTAATTATTTTTTTAAACTTATTTCAATCCGTTATGCTCCAAAAAATAATTTGTAATGAGCGTGTACAGGTGGATCGATGTATTTTGCCCTTCATAAATACCATGAGAACGGTTTGGATATGCCATCATATCAAACTGCTTATTATTTCTGATCAGTTCATTTACAAGAAACTCCATATTCTGGTAATGTACATTATCATCTCCGGTACCGTGAATGAGCAATAGATTTCCTTCTAAATTTTTTGCATATGTTACAGGAGATCCTTCAATAAACTTTTCTTTATCTTCATCTGGCAATCCCATATAACGTTCCTGATAAATATTATCATAAAACAACTGATTGGCCACACCGGCAACCGCAACCCCGGTGTTGTAAACTTCTGGATATCTAAAAAGTAGATTCTGCGTCATAGAGCCTCCACCACTCCATCCCCAAACATTTACCCTGTTTTCATCTAAGAAATTATAGGTTGCTAATACTTTTTTAGCGGCTGCAGCCTGATCATTGGTGTTAATCACTCCCACTTTTTGATAAATACTTTTTCGCCATTTACTACCTTTTAAAGTTGGTGTACCGCGATTATCAATACTTATCACCACAAATCCCTGTTGCGCCATAAAAAGCTCGTATAATCCAACCCATTGATCGGTGGCGACAACACCCCAAGGCTCGCCATACACATGAAAAAGAACCGGATATTTTTTAGCGGAATCAAAATTTAGAGGCCTGGTCATCCTGGCGTCCATTTCAATTCCATCATCATCGATAGTCACTTTAAAAAATGTCGTCTCCGGTAGCACTAAAGAAGCTAATTTGCTTTTTAAGTGTTCATTATCCACCAACGTTTCTACCGATTTATGTTTAGGCAGGCTCACCAAACTAACCGTAGTTGGGGTGCTTACATTGGTAAATTTATGGATCGCATATTCTCCGTTTGGAGAAACATCATACGTATTTACACCTTCGTACTGCTGCGGAGTAATTCTTGTTAATTTTCCACTTCCATTTAAAGGTACTCGATATAAATAACGTTGCGTGGCATTATCTGGTGAGGCTACGATATATAAATTCTTATCATCGGTTTGATAATAAGTCGCTACATCGTAATCGCCAGGCGTTAATAGTGTTTTTTCGCCAGAGGTTAAATCTACTTTGTAAATATGGCGCCAACCATCATTTTCTGTCATTCGTAAAAATGACTTTCCGTTATCTACAATTAACTGATCTTTATTTCCCCATTGATTTGATGAAATATCAGGATAACGCAAATCTACCCAGGTATCTTCAGTTTCTGTATACACTTTTTTAAGCTTATCTGTAGAAGGCTTATAGGTGAAAATGTTCAATTCATTTTGTTTCCTATTCATTTGCTGAATAAGCAGCAGATCTTTATTAAGCCATTGCATTGCCGGTAGATAATGCTGCACAGGATCACCAGGCATTGGGATCCATTTTACTTCGGAAGTTTTGGTATCTACTATCCTAACTTTTGCTGAAGAAGGGTCGTATCCCGCTTTTGGATATTGAAGAGGAATAGGCTCAGAATAAACCGAATCTGTATTATTAATCATATAAAACGTACCAATGGCTGAAGCATCCAGTTGCCAGAACGCAATTTTGGAAGCATCGGGACTCCACATAAAACCATCGCGCATTCCAAATTCTTCTTCATAAACCCAATCGAACGTTCCGTTAATAATATCACCGGTGCCGTCTTTGGTTAACTGAGTAATTTCTCCGGTTTTAAAATTCTCCTTATAAATATTAAAATTATGCACATAGGCTACAAACTGATTATCTTCAGAGAATTTTGCAAACATCAATGATGAAGACGGAAAATCTTTTCCTAATTGCTTTAATTCCCAGGTATCAAAATCGTAAACCCAAAAATCGCCTTTGGTATTAGAGCGCCAAACCCTGCTGGAATTGGTAAAAATAAGTACCTTGCTACCATCTGGTGATAACGAAAAATCTTCTATGACCAGATTTTTATCATTTACAGTAAGATTTTTAGCCGCTAAATAAGTATTCGATTTATAATTTTTGCTTTCGTACCGAATAAGCTCATCGTTACCCGAATCATCTTTTTCAATACTCACAAAAGCATCGCCGCCTTCTATCCAGAAGATAGGACGTTGATAATCACTACTAAATTCTGATGAGGAATAAATACGTTCTAAACTTAAAAGTTTAGCATCTTCCTGTGCGATTATGGAAGAGGAAAAGAAAAGCAATATCGCTATTCTTAAAAGGTGATTTTTGGCCATTTTATTGTTATTGTAGTTTATGTTTTTTTAGCACTTAGTTGTCAGCTTTTAATAATCATATCTTTATTGATTCTTACTAACGTCATCCCGACCCTGCCTCGCCGGCAGGCAGGCGTAGTGGAGGGATCTATATAAATTAAGGTTTTTCTAGCTTATTAATTTATTCCGTTCCTCCCAATAGCTAAAGAGATTCCCATGCTGCATTTTAAAGATACTTCTCTAAACTAAAAAAGAGATTTCTCCAATTCGCTATGCTTCTGTCGAAATGACAAAAGAAGATTCAACTTCCAACCTAAATTATTTTGCTCTACTTCCTTTCGTCATTCTGAGCTTGACTCAGAATCTCATAAAGCTTGGTGGACTTATATGATGAGACCCTGAAACGAGTTCAGGGTGACGTTTCAAATAACAAAACAACATTTAGCATTCAGAATAAATCCATTTTCTATATTCTAACAGCAAAGCGGTCTAACTTCTCAATTCTAACTTAAAATAGATTTCTCGACTTCATTGCATTACGCTCGAAATGACTAAAAAAAAGCATTCAAAAAAACATCCAACACCAAAAAGAATCATTTTCAAATCCACATCTTCAAATGACCATATTAATTAGTCCTGTTTCTTGATTTCTTCATCTTTATTCTAACAGCAAAGCGATCTAAAATCTAACTTATCAATACTCAAAATTTCTTACTTTCAACTCAAATAGATTCCTCGACTTCATTGCATTACACTAGAAATGACTAAAAAAAAGCATTCAAAAAAACTTCTAACACCAAAAAGGATCATTTTTCAAATTAGCACATCTTCAAATTATCGAATTAATTAGTCTTGTTTCTTTTATCTATATTCTAACAGCAAAGCGATCTAACTTCTAAATTCTTATTTTCAATATAAATAGATTTCTCGACTTCATTGCATTACGCTCGAAATGACTAAAAAAGATCATTCAAAAATTGGTTCCATAAAATAGGTATAACTGTAATTTTTAGGTTTTAGCTGGTATTTTTCCCAGGTTTTTGCACCCCAGCTATTATCACCTCCAACACCCATTTGCTTATAATCGATATTTAGATAAATCGCATCTTTAGGTTTGATATCGGTGGTATGTCGCTGTGCTTTTTCCATACCGGGATCAAAATCTGAAGTCGGATTTCGTAATGCACTAAAAGACACCAAAGGCATTCCGGTGAATTTTATTCCGTTTCCTTTATTATCAGTAAGTTTTACCCAACGATTATCAGTTCGATAGCCATTCTCCTGCGGGCGGATATAAGGCACATACAAATCTTCTACGCTCGATTTATAAATCCCAACAAAAGCGGAAGTTTTTCGATCCCAATAATTCTCGTATGGCCCACGACCATACCATTCTACATTGTCGTAGGCTAACGGAAGTACCATGGAATTACCGAATCTTGGCAATGAAGTTAGTTTTTCGGCATCGCCATTGAATTGAAAATCATTACCGACTTCAATAGTCCCATTTTCGTAAATTTTGTAGGTGATTTTTAATGTAGAAGAAACAGAATCTAATTGATAATTGGTCACTACTTCAACATAGCCATCCTCTTTTTCTGAAGCAAAATCAATCAGTTTAGGATTCACTGTGGCTTCTTTCCAGGCTTTTGCACGTTTCTGAAAATTATTTCCGAAGTCATTATCTATTGGCGCCCTCCAAAAATCGGGTTTTGGTCCTTTTTTGATCAGGTCTTTTCCTTTAAAGTTATATGCTGAAAGCTCCCCTGTTTCTTTATCGAAAATCACCTCGACATCGGTATTCGAAATTGTAAGATTTTCACCTTTATTTTTTGTCCTTAATTTTCCTGAAGTGGCAATCGGTAATTGTACCTCATTACCTTCCTGAAGCTGAATTTGTTTTTTGGCGATTACATGCCCATTGGCGAGTATAGCACCAATATTTTTGGTTTTTACATAAAAATTGATAAAATACTCTGCTCCTTTTTCTAGCTTAAAAATATGTTTTTGTAAAGTACTTCCCTGTGGTACCAAATCTATCGTTATGGGAGCACCCACCTGAACAATTTGCCCATCTTTTATCAAATCATAAGTGATTTCGTATTCATTTAAATTGGTGAAAAAGAATCGATTTTCAATATCAAAAGTAAAAGTGCCAGCATTTTTATTTTTTAGCCTAATCTCTACATTTTGATAAACATCTTTTACTTCGTAAAGTGCAGGATGTGGCGTACGATCTGGATTTACTAATCCGTTAATCACAAAATTAGCATCATGCCGATATCGATCGGGTCCAAAATCACCACCATAGGCCCAATATTTCTTACCATTTTCATCGGTTTTCACAAATCCCTGATCCACCCAATCCCAAATAAATCCCCCCTGAACTTGTGGATTCTCATATACGAAATTCCAAAGGTCTATAAGGTCCCCCGTACTATTCCCCATTCCGTGCGCATATTCACACCAAATAAATGGGCGGTCTGGATATTTCCCTAAATAGTTCTCTTTTATATAATCTACACCGGCATACATCCAGGGAATAATATCGGTATGCGGTTCCTGAAAACTTTTGCCGCGTTCAGCTCTTTCGTATTGCACCGGGCGACTAGGATCGTTTTTCTTTAACCAGTGATAATTTTTTATAAATGCCGGGCCGTCACCCGCCTCGTTCCCCATAGACCAGATAATAATTGAAGGATGGTTTTTATTGGTTTGCATCATTCTGGCGATACGATCATGATGCATTTTTTCAAATTCTGGTTTATTTGCCGGCGTTTTATCTTCGTCATACCCAAACCCATGACTTTCAAGATTGGCCTCGTCGATCATATAAATACCGTATTTATCACATAGTTCATACCAATATGGATCGGCAGGATAATGCGAATTTCGAACGGCATTAATGTTATATTCTTTAAAAAGTTTGATATCCTGGAGCATGGATTCATGCGAAATCACATGACCAGCATTTTGATCGTGCTCATGGCGATTCACCCCTTTTAGTAAGATTGGCTTGCCGTTTACCAAAAGCTGCCCGCCTTTAATTTCTGAAGTCCTAAAGCCTATATTTGCTGAAGTGGCCATTAGCGTTTTGTCGGTATCATTAAGGCTTAAGGTTAAGGAATAAAGATTTGGTCTTTCAGCCGACCAATGTTTTATATCTAAACCTGAAATTTGAAATTTTAGGGTATCGTTTTTAGCTTCGCCAATAGGTTTTGTTATTTCTGAAATAACTTTTCCATCGTCCCAGATCTTTATATTTAACTGAAGGTTTTTACGAGAACTTTCCGCATCGATAACCGCATATCCGTCCAGAATTCCCTTATCATAGTTTTCATCCAATCCCGGAGTCACAAAGAAGTCTTTAATTCGGGATTTAGGAGTTTTGTAGATATACACATCGCGCTCGATTCCACTTAATCGCCAAAAATCCTGATCTTCTAAGTAACTGGCAGAAGACCATCGATATACTTCAACGGCAATGCTGTTTTCTCCCGGCTTTAAATAGCTGGTAATCTTAAATTCAGCCGGAGTTTTGGTCCCTTCCTTATAACCTACTTTCTTACCGTTTATCCAAACATAAAATGCACTGTTTACCGCGCCAAAATGCAGATAAAAGTCTTTACCGGCCATCAAATCATCGTATGATAAATCAAATCTCCGTTTATAAGAACCTACAGGATTATAGGTGGTGTCTACAAAAGGTGGATTAATTTCAAAAGTAAAACCGGCACTCACATACAGCGGAAAATCATATCCCTGCATTTGCCAGTCCCCAGGCACTTCAATATCGTCCCAGTCTCTAACATCATAAGTGGTTTTATAAAAATCTTCTGGTCTTTCTTCCGGAACTTCAGAAAAATGAAATTTCCAGCTTCCATTTAAACTTTTATAATTACCCGATTTTTTATATTCCCCGGTCAGTGCATCAGCTTCAGAATCATAGTAATGAAAATTAGCACGTGGATCCTCGGTATTAACTGACAGCACATCTAAACGCTGCCACTCGGGATACTCTTGTGCTTGTGATGAAAAAGAAAATGCTATGAACAAAAGGCTAAAAAAGTGGAGAAATTTAAAGGAGAGAAAGTGGTTCATAGCATTTTCAGATTTTCTATAGTTATAAGTTTTTAAGTTCTTCGATTTCTTCTATGGTTTTAGCTAAAGGATCGCCTAAAAGCTCTTTTCCGTTTGCGGTGATTAAAAAGTCTTCTTCTACACGCATACCGCCAAAAGTTTTAAACTTCTCGACTTCCTCGTAATTCACAAAATCGGTGTATTTCCCCTGAGCTTTCCAGGAATCGATCAAAAACGGATTAAAATAAATGCCCGGCTCTACGGTAAGCACATTACCTTCTTCCAGTGCTTTACCTAATCGAAGTGATTTTAGACCAAATTCGGTACTCTTTTTAAGATCATCGGTATAGCCCACTAATTGCTCCCCAAAATTTTCCATATCATGAACATCCATTCCCATAAAATGTCCTAACCCACATTGAAAAAATAAGGTATGCGCACCGGTATTTACGGCCTCCTGAGTATCGCCCTTCATTAATCCAAGACCTTTTAAGCCTTCTACAATTCGGCTACAAGCCAATAAATGGGCATCTTTAAAACGATAGCCGGGTTTTAATGCTGCGGCTGCGCTTTCGTGAGCATCTAAAACGATCGAATAAACTTCTCTTTGAATTGCTGTAAATCGTTCGGCAACCGGAAAAGTACGCGTCATATCCCCCGCATAATTCATTGCCGTTTCTGCACCACAATCACATAACACAATATCCCCGTTTTCTATCACGGCCTGAGTAGCGTGATTATGCAGATACTGCCCGTTTTTGGTTAAAATTATCGGGAAAGAAATATTCCCGCCACCGGCAATGGCGATGGCCTGCAATTCTCCGGCGATTTGTTTTTCGGTTACTCCATGCTTTGTCCATTTAATAGCATGGCGATGCATGGCGGCCGTAATGTTCACCGCTTTGTGCAGTTCTTTAACTTCTTCAGCAGATTTTATGGAACGCTGCGCTATTACAGCTTTAGTAAATTCAACCGACTTTTTAGCTTCAACTTCGTTTACAGGAATTCCGGTAAGATTACTGATCTCAATCGTTATTTTGTTTCTATAAGGGGGCAGATAATGCAAATCCTGACCTTTTTGCTGTGCTCTTTGAATATAGGCTTCCAGCTTTGCCATTGGCTGCACTTCAGCAATACCACACTTTTCGGTGTACGTCGATAAAGGTTCTACCGCTCCAACCCACACAAAATCTTCAGGAGTAAGATCGTCGCCAAAAAGGATCTCTTTATCATTATCTAAATCGATAAGGACATAAAGATCGGGAAGGTTAATTCCGAAGTAATATAAAAAACTGCTATCCTGTCTAAATGGATACCAGTTGTCTTTGTAATTCATTCCGGTTTCCTTATTTCCCGGGAAAATTAGGAGGCCAGATTTCATTCTTTTTTTTAAGCTCTCTCTTCGCGCTACATACGTTTCTTTTGAAAACATCTTTTCTTTCTTTTTTTTTAGTAAACTATTTCAGATAAGGTCATAAGGCCTTTATCTGAAATTATTTCTTATTTCGAGTCATCCCGATTATCGAGTAATTCTACATCTACATAATACATATGCTCTATCCTCCAAGGGGTAAATAAATACTGATTTTTATGCTGAATAGCTACACTTTGCCAATCTGATGAAGGGATAATTTTTATTTTTTCTTCATCTCCTTTTAGCACTAACGGTAAATTAAATCCATCTACTATATTGGTATATCTATAAAACATTTTACTGTTTGATGCATCTACATATAACTGAAGTTTCGGAATTTTTGTCGTGGTCAAATATTGCTCGAAAACTTTTGAGTAATCGTAACCTGATTTATCTGAAATATATTCCTGAACCTCTAAACCATCTACCGTTTTGTTATGAAAAGTCATATTCAAGCCGGTAAGAATGTTCTTAAATAACTTATCATTGTCTATACTATGGCGAATGCTATGTAGCATATTCCCGCCTTTAGGGTACATATCACCGCTCCCCTGTGCATTAACGCCATAATCAGGAATAATAGGCTTGTCATTTTTGATTCCTCCTCTTGTTCCGTAGTTATAATCGTTCGCAGCTTCTTCGCCATACACATAATCCAGGAACAGGGTTTCACTATAATTGGTAAAGCTCTCATGAATATACATATCGGCCAGATCGTTAGTGGTAATATTATTACCAAACCACTCGTGACCACTCTCGTGGATAATAATAAAATCCCAGGTTAAACCAAGACCGGTACCCGATAAATCCCTGCCACGATAGCCGCCGGCATACCAGTTACCATATGAAACATTAGATTGATGCTCCATCCCGGTATGCTCTGTCTCTACCAATTTATAACCATCTTCATAAAAAGGATAAGGCCCAAACCAATATTCAAAAGCATCTAAAAGGTTATGAACTTCTGTGGGCATATAATCTTTTGCTTTCTCTACATTATAATCTAACACCCAGTAGTTAAGATCTAAATCGCCTTTTATGCCGGTATAAACTTCAGAGAAGTTTTTATAGTGACCTATATAAGGTATAATGGTATAATTACTTATTGGGTTTTCTACGCCCCATTTATAGGAAATGGTTCCGTCTTTATGTTTGGTTTTATCCAACATTCGGCCATTGGCCACAGCCATCAATTCTTTGGGAACACGTATGGTTAAAGAAGCGCCACGATCTGGCTCATCACTTTGATGATCTTTATTGGGATACCAGATAGAAGCACCAAGGCCCTGGCAGGTAACCGTCATCCATGGCCTCCCCTTTTCGTCTTTGGTAAACGTCCAACCGCCATCCCAGGGTGCGCGAATAGCTTCATGAGGTTTTCCGCTAAAATATATTTTCACTTCATGCTCATATTCGATGTTTTGAGGCTCAGTTTTCACGAAGTACACATCACCTTCTCTACTAAAACTTAATGATTGTTTTTTGTCGTAAATAATACTATCGATCACTAAAGGTTGTTGAAGATCGATTTGCATCACATTAGGATGATCTTGCTGAACTACTTTATAGGTGATGTTATTAAATCCTGAAGTATATTTTTTATCAAAATCTGGTGTTACTGAAATATCGTAGCGCATCACGTCCCACCAGGCTCTTTCAGGGGTTATACTTCCTCTAAGAGTATCGGCATGAGTAAATTGAGTTTCCTGAGCTTTTAGAGAAATTGCCGTTAAAATCAATAAAACCAGAAAAAATAATTTTCTATTCATAAGTATAAGCAGAGAGTTTAGTGTAAAGTTGTAAAATATTTGTTCAATAACCAACAAAAACCATATTTATGGTTAATATAGTATCAGTTAATGCTAAAATATCAGGAAATACGGGAATTATGCGCTTTAAAAATTCAAAATCAATTCTCATAAATTAAGAATTAGAAATGTATTGTATTTCCTATTTATATTTATAAATCATTAATAATCCCTAAATTACGTAACAAAATCGATAAAACTAAGACGCATAACTAAATAAGCCTCCCATTTAAAAGCAAACGTTAAATCACCAATCAAAAAATTATGGATTATCAAACCAAAAAGTGCCCTTACTGTGCAGAAACTATAAAATCTGAAGCCATTAAATGCTGGCATTGTGGCGAACGCTTTAGTGCCAGCCAAACATACAATGCACAACAACCGCAAGCACCGGTAACCGTTATTAATAATTATCCAAAATGGAGCGCAGGAGTAGCAATTTTACTCAGCATTTTCTTTCCTGGCGTTGGGCATATTTATAAAGGCGAAGTCGTAGCCGGAATTTTATGGCTAATATTTGTAACTATAGGCTACATTTTCTTTATATTCCCGGGGATCTTTTTACATATAATTTGTATTATCACTGCGGCGAGTGGCGATCCTTATAAATAAAAACAAACGGAAACTTTGGATATGAATTCCAAAAACTTTTTACAATTTCTAATGAATGCCTCAAGGGCTTGTACTGCGCCAGTGTACTATTTTGAATATTGATCTTCGAATAAGCAAAATGAAAAGAAAAAAGTTTTTAAAAAGACTGGCTATTTTAGGCGGAATTGCGGCAATTCCAGGGATTTATGCCTGGCAGGTAGAACCATTCTGGTTAGAATTTGTTCACCACAAAATGCCAGTTAAAAACCTGTCTAAGCATCTTCATGGCAAAAAATTAATGCATATTAGTGACGTACATATCGGTGATTTTTTCGATTATCAGTATATCATTGATTCCTTTAAACAAGCCCAGCAATTACATCCAGATTTTGTAGTTTATACCGGTGATTTTGTAACTTACGAAGAACCGAAGAATCTGGAGCAGCTTGCGGAAGTTATCCCCTATTTTCCTACCGGAAACTTAGGAAGTGTCGGAATTTTAGGAAATCACGATTATGGTATAGACTATAAAGAAGCACACGTTGCCCAGAATATCATCGATCAATTAGCCTCCCGGGATATTCACATTTTAAGAAATGAAGCAAAAGACTTAAACGGACTCCATTTTCTGGGAATAGATGATTATTGGGGCATTAATTTTTATCCTGAAAATGCTACCAAAAATTATGATCCTAAAATTGCGAATATCGCCTTATGCCATAACCCCGATGTTTGTGATCTGGATATTTGGAAAGGCTATCAAGGCTGGATATTAAGCGGCCATACCCATGGCGGGCAATGCAAACCTCCTTTTTTAAGAGCTCCCATTTTACCGGTAGAAAATAAACGTTACGACGCCGGGATTATCGATCTTTATGATGGCAGGACACTGTATATAAACCGTGCATTGGGATGTTTGCGCCAAATGCGATTTAATGTACGACCGGAGATTACCATTTTTGAACTGCAACCCGCATAAATTAAATATGAAATCTCCAAGCCTAAGGCCCGTCACTCCAAATAATCGTATCGAAATTCTTGACATTTGGCGTGGTTTTGCCGTCTTCGGGATTTTTGTGGTAAACATCGAAATCATGAACGCCGTGTTTATGAATCAGGATATTTTTTACGAGCAGTCACCAGGAAGATTTGATGCCTTAATTCAACGGGGTTTACAGCTATTTTTTTACACCAAATTCTTCCCCATATTCTCCTTTTTATTTGGGATGGGAATAGCCATGCAGCTAGAGAAGCTAAAAATGCAGAAAACAAATCCCATTTTTATGCTTAAACGCATGCTCATTTTATTTGTAATTGGTATGCTTCATATCCTAGTGCTTTGGGGTGGTGATGTGATTCATCTTTATGCGATTTTGGGCATTTTTATCTGCCTTTTGTATCAACTGAACACCAAATATTTACTCCTATTTGCTATTTTTATTTTAGCATTCCCTTTTTATGATGTAATTGCTGAATATTTTTTTCCCTTTATAAATTATTCTCCGGATAAGTATTTAGAAGGATACAATTTCGAAAAAGTTACCCAAATTTTAAGAAACGGCAACTACACCGAAGCTTTAAATTTCAGGGTTTTGGAATACTTCGCTAATTTGACGGTTTTACTGGTCTTTTTAGCTCCAATTGCTTTTTCGATGATGCTTTTAGGAGCTGCCTTTGTACGATCATGTAAACTTTTAGGGCTTAAGGATTTTATCTTAAAAAGTAAAAACGCATTTATCTGGTTGGTGATCCTCACTAATGTATACCGACTTATTTTTCTCTTTATTTTACCCAATTTCGATATTTATAAGGATGATTTTTTTAATCCTATCTGGCTAAAATTAATGGTGATTTGCGACACGCTTTTTGGCCTTTTTTACATGTGGTTTATCGCGTGGTTGTGGTTTACAGGAAAATTAACTGTTTTCTTGAAACGTTTCCAGCCCGTTGGAAAGACGGCACTTAGCAATTATATCCTTCAAAGTTTAATAGGAGTGATTATTTTTAGCGGAATTGGGTTTTCGATGTATCAGAAAATGAGTCTGCTGGAATGTTTTATTACCGCAACCGTATGCTTTATACTTCAGATAATGTTAAGCAAACTTTGGCTTAAGTATTTTAAATTTGGTCCTTTAGAATGGTGCTGGCGCTGCCTTAGCTACGGAAGACTATTCAGTATAAAAAGATGATAAGAAATGAAAATAGCACTGGCACAATTACAATCTGAATCGGGAAATATTAAAGCCAATATGGCAAAGCACCTCGATTTTATCACCAAAGCGGCTAAAGACAAAGCAGATTTTATTGTTTTCCCAGAACTTTCTTTAACCAACTATGAACCTAATCTGGCTAAGGATCTGGCTTTTGACGAAAACGACGGCAGACTTGAAATCTTTAAAGATTATAGCGCTAAATATAAGATAGCAATTGGACTTGGATTACCTTTAAAAATGGGAAATCAAATTCATATTGCAATGGTCATTTTTAAACCTAAAAGTAATATTCAATATTATTTTAAACAGTATTTACATGAAGATGAAGTTCCGTTTTTTTCAGCCTAAAAAGAGTGCTTCCGTCATTGAATTTCAGCAGAAGAAAATAAAATTGGCCATTTGCTATGAAATAAGTGTAGACGAACATCTGGAAGATATTATTTTAGAAAAACCAGATCTTTATCTTGCCAGTGTGGCAAAGCATAAATTGGGTATGGAAAAGGCCAAAAATCGCCTTCAATTTATTTCAGAAACGTATAAAATTCCTACGCTGCTGGTAAACAATGTTGGAATGGCCGATGGAATGAATTGCTGCCGAAATAGTTTTGCGTATAATCCTTATGCTGAAAAAATTGAAAGCTTAAATAGCGAAGAGTCCGTTTTGATAATTAATGTCGAATAATAGCGAGATGCATTTTATTTACTTACATTGCTTCTTTATTTTTTAGAACAGATGGAAGTAAAAATTAGGCAGGAAAAACCCGAAGATCGCAAAGGTGTCTTTACCCTTATTGAAGCAGCATTTTTAAATGAATCGAATAGTGATCACCAGGAACAATTTTTAGTGGATCGCATACGTAAATCTTACGCGTTTATACCTGAGCTTTCCTTGGTGGCAGAAGTGGACAATAAGCTTGTGGGGTATGTGTTGCTTAGTGAAATTACCATCCAAAACGATAAAAATAAATTCCCGGCCCTGGCCCTTGCTCCCGTCGCAGTTTTACCAGAATACCAATCGAAAGGCATTGGCTCTAAATTACTTAAAAGTGTGCACCAAAAGGCAAAAGAACTAGACTACAAACTGGTTATCGTTTTAGGGCACGAAGAATATTATCCCAGATTTGAATACGAACCGGCTATAAATTTTGATATCCAGGCACCTTTTGAGGTTCCTAAAAAGAATTTTATGCTGAAAGAACTGGTACCCAATGCGGCAAAAGATATTTTTGGTATTGTGGTATATCCTGAAGAATTTCATATATAAAAAAGCCATCCACTTCTGGATGGCTTTTTAGAATTTAAGCGATTTTTAAATAAACTTATTCTTTAGGGAAATTAGCATCCTGCATCACTTCTTCGATCTGTAAGGTATGTCTAGCCGTGTGCCCTGCAATAAATAATAATGATTGATAACCATCCACCGGTCCAAAAGGAGAATCTGAAATATGATTTCTTAGATCCTCTTCCGTTTGTTCATTGATAAAGTCCATAATTTCATCACGTTGTTCATCAAAGGCTTCTAAAGCAGCTTCAGGAGATTCGTAAGTTCCATTAGGCATTAAAGACTCGCTGGCCTGTGCTTTGCTGGATCTATCGGTAATTCCGGCGATAAGATCTTCATCACTCATTTTAATTTCGCTTTTACGCTCGGGATTAGGATCACTGTTTAAAGTGGTTTTGGTCATTCCAAATAACAATTTTTCGGTTTTAATAATATGTTCCAAACACTGGCTAACCGACCAACGATTTGGAGCTGGCTTAAAACTCATCTGCTCTTTAGAAAGTCCATTAATATGATCTTCAATAGTTTTTCGGGTTTCTTTAAAGTATTCCTTTAAATCTACTTTGATGGCTTCTTTTACTGAAATCTCGGAACGAACAGGCATTAAAATTTCAGTTTTTGGGGCACTGATAAAAGACATGGCAAATAAGGCACCAACCGGAATAAATAGTTTTTTCATAGTAGTATAGTAGTTATTATTGATCTCTAATTTAGAATGTATAGCTTTTTTATATGATTTTGGTATTTATATATTTCTTAAGAATTAACGCTCGATAAGGTAGGACGTCATTCGTTTAATTTTGGGCTCTTTAAATGAGCTAAATTCATAAACATCGCAAAAAGAAAAGCTTTGGTCTTCAGCTTTGGGAGATCCTACCTTCATATTTCCGTTAACACAGGCTTTTTTACCGTGCGTAATTACATCTACAAGCTCCAGCTCACTGGTCACGCAGTTTTTCATATCTTTAAGAGCGTCTGCAAACTGCGCTTTTCCCTTAATTTCCTTTTTACCAATCATGATCCAATGAAAATCTTCAGTAACCTGATTCAGCATAAATTGATGATCGCCATTAACAAATGCTTTACTAAACTGAACCAGAAGTTTTTCTTTTTTATTTTCCATTTTAAAAGTATTTGTAAACTATGCTGAAAAATACTTATAATTTCTCTAAATACCTATCTAAAAACCCGGCCGTTATTCGTCTAATATTAGTAAATTGCCTAAGAATCATCACCAATTAAAAATGGAACCATCAAGAGTTGAGCCAGGTAGAAATTTAGAAACGTATAGAATTTTATTCATAATAAAGGGCGTTTTAAATTTACTTATTTGCTTCGTAGGCTTTATATACCTGGTGATGGGGGTTGCTTTTACCAATGCAGATATGCACGGTGATCTTCCGTTTAATTACTTTAACTTGATTTTCTTTATTTTTGGAGGTATTTTTATTCTATTCTCTATTATCATGGCCGTACTTACCTTTTTAGCGGCTAAGTATCTTAATCAACGTAAAAATGCTACTTTTATCATTGTAGTTTCTGTAATAAACTGTTTAACTGGTATTTTAGGTATTGTTCTTGGAATTTTAACCATTATCGAGATCCAAAAACCAGAGGTCAGCGCACTTTTTGAAGCCAACAAAACCAAAAATTAAACACATGAAAAAATGGTTGGTCATTAGTCTTGGTATTGTAGCCGTACTTTTAATTTTAGCATTTTCTACCACAAACTTAGGTACCCATATTTCTAATTTTACCGAAATCTACGCTGATGAAGCCTTACATAAAGATGCTTTAGATATAGCGAATAACGATCCAAAAGTTATGGATTACTTCGGAAGAATAAGTGTAAAAGATAACCTTTCCCTTTTAAACGGTGATGTGCAGTATAGCGAAGATCACAGCAAAGTTGAACTCACTTTTAAGGTGAAAGGAAGTAAAGAAAATGGCGTGATGGATATTAAAGCCACGCGTAATGCTGAAGTATGGGAATATCAATCGATTATACTTCGCAGTAAGGATAAAAAAATAGAACTGAATTAAGCGGTGTTTATCCCAAATAAGCAAGTGCTTTTTTCCATACCTGGACATTTTAAGACCTTTTTTATATGGCCTTGGATAGAACAGTAGCCATTTAATTTTGAATTTATCCTTTGTTAGGGATCTGGATGGTCACCAATGAAAACATTGCATTTCAATAAAGAAAAGTATACGATTAGCACATGACTGAAAGTAATATCTTACTAAGCAAGTGTCTTAAAAAAATTGAACGCAAATTAAATTGGGTTGCATCGGAGCAATGGCAGCAAAAACATTTTGAATCTTTAAGTGAACTAATATTTGAAAAAAACAAAGTGCGCTTAAGTCCACTTACCCTCAAAAGGCTTTGGGGAAAAACAAAATACGATTCAAATCCTTCTGCAAGTACGTTAGATGCGCTTGCCAGGTTTTTAGATTATGAGGTCATCTAAACTTTTGAGGTTTATAGAATTTTTTTAGTGCAATAGCCATAAAAGCGAGATAATTAAATCCTTTCCAGCTACTTGTGGTGGTATCGAACCTGTTGAGTAAGGATC
>NZ_JAKHSK010000036.1 GCF_023499215.1 Zunongwangia pacifica | reverse complement strand
AATTCTATTGTATCTTTGTCAAGTACAGAGTACATAAAGGGTTGGTTTTGATAATTGTATGTTTCGCAACACAAATATCTGCAACCCTTTTTTATTTTTAAAAAAAGTTTAAATCATTTCAGCTTTAAAAAGAGAGCTTTTATAGATTTTTTAGAAGAAAATAATATTAAAGATGATTTATTTTGGTAAACTAGTTTTCTGCTAACGATCGGACTTTATCGAGTGCTGTAATAGCTACGGTAATCAGAAGCTATGTTATAAAAGTTTATCTTTTTTAGAAGTGGAAAGTATAAGCTTAATAATAAATACAGTACTTCAGTACAATGATGGGAACCAATCTGAATACCGGTATAAATATCAGGGGCAGGAAAAGGATGCTGAAACAGGGATGGAAGCCTTTGAACTTCGATTATGGGATGCAAGGATTGGGCGTTGGTTAACTACAGATCCAGCTGGTCAATATAGTTCTCCATATCTTGGTATGGGTAATAATCCTGTAAAGTTAGTAGATCTTGATGGTGGAAAGGCAGACGATTACTTTGACAAAAAAACTGGAGAGTACTTAGGTCGTGGGGGAACAGACGATATACGTTACATATCTAAAGAAGATTGGGACGCCGGTAACTTGGATAATTTTACAACAAATGTGTCTCCTGAAATAGAAGTGAAAGTATTAGAACATTATGCAGGTGTTTTCAATATTAAAGACCAACTTATTAAAGATGTTGACATTGAATTCAAGCCTTCAGGTGGCTGGAGTACAGGTCGGCCAGTAGAAAGAAATGAAAGGCAAGTATTGGTTGCAAAATTTGACAAAGGAGATATTGGAAATCTTGTAAAGAACAGATGGGATGTTTATGCAATTATGCGCCACGAATTGGTTGGCCATGGAAACGATTGGTTATCTGGAATACCGTATGATTACCATGACTCTAAAACTTTTTGGGCTTGGGAAAAAAGAGCAACTCATAAAGAAATTCATTCAAAATTTTGGCCAAAAACTTCCTCAGGATTTAAGCAATGGCTATATGACGAATACGGTAGAGTTCCTTTTGTTTTACCTATTAATCAAAGAATGCAATATTTTGGAAAATATGATGGTGTTAAAATTGACTAGATCAACTTATATTTTATTAATTGCAACTATAGTACTTTTTATTAGTTGTGCAAAGGAAATAAATCACTATAAATTAGAAAAAGTCAAGGTTTTAATGAATAGGGAACTTCCCACACCTGACCAGTTAATTTATTATGTTAATCCTTATATCGGTAAGAGAGATGAAGTAGAATATATCGAAGTAATTGATAATGAGGGTAATGTTCTTGAAAAAAGACGTTCTTTTAAGCCTTATTATGAAGATACTACTGCAATTAAGTTTTCTACAACAAAATTTATAGATAGTTACAATAATTCACTCGTGCTTGAAAATTTATTAAATAAAGGAAAACTAAAGGTTGTTTATAAAGATGGGAATGTCCGTGTATATGAGAATGACGAATAATAGGCATATTTTATAGAATGGAAAAGCTTAAGAATCTTAATAGGCTTCTTTTTTAGAATACTTATCATGCACCTTTGAATCTCGAATAAGTACAATTAGGATGTTTAAGAAAGATATTAGCTAATGTTTAATTGTGGGGATAGATTATAATTTTCACCGTATCGAGGGTAAGTATCATATTGAAAGAAACTAGCCCATTAGACAAGTTTTCAGACATAAATAATAGGCTTAAGTTCATAAAGCTCGTATTTATCAAACTCGGATGCCAATACCGGGTAGAGACAATGATGCTAACCAATCTGAATACCGATATAAGTATCAGGCTCAGGAAAAGGATGCTGAAACAGGGATGGAAGCCTTTGAGCTAAGACTTTGGGATAGTAGGATTGGTAGATGGTTAAGTCCAGATCCAGCTGGTCAATATAGTTCTCCATATCTAGGAATGGGGAATAATCCTATAATCAGAGTTGACCCAGATGGTGGGGAGGACATTCAGTGGGTTGATTCTGATACTGGTGAAATTATATATGATGATGGTATTAGTAACGGTACGGTTTATCTTGTAAATTCAGGTTACAAATTCAATGGTAATTTGGATGAATTAACAGCTAATTCCCAGTTAATTACAAATAATTCTAAAGTTGTTGGGAGTGAAGCATCCGTAGAGAAATATGTTGTTTCACAATTTGGTCATGGTAACTATCTTGATAAGTCTAAATTTCCTGGAGGAATTAAAACATTTAGTAGTAAATCTGGTAGATCATTTATTGGTATTGGTAACGGTTATAAATTAATTAGAACCATGGAAGAAAAATTTGTGCAAAAATTTGACAACAGTAAAATTTCTTTTATTATAAGGTATAATTTTGGTGAGGAAAATGTACTATTGGACAATGTATTTAACTTGAGAAATAACTTAGTCCATGAATATGATCATTATATACTTTATTCTTTACATTTAAGATATGCTGATAGAGTTTGGAGTTCTAAAAACGCGATGCAATTGTATTATGAAGAGAGTGCAATTGAAACTCAGAAAGCACATCATACTTATAAAAATACAACCTCAGGGCACAAAGAAAATGTAGAGTGGTATTGGGGTTATGTTCACAGGAGATATGGCAAAAACTAGTTATATGAAGAAAAGTTTATTTGTTTTAGTCTTATTATTTATTTCATGTCAAAAAAAAAATCATCAAAAAAATAGTTGTGATTTCAGAGTTGAAATTTTATTATCCGAAGAATTTAAGGATGATTATAAAATTGCATTAACATTTAAGGGTGAGATGAATCTTGTATTTGACTCTTCAAACTTTAATTTTGAAGATAAGCTTGATAAAAGAGTTGTTTTTTCAAGTCTTAAAGAGTTGACAGAGGGTTTAAAAGAAGATGCAATTATAATTGAAAATGAAGCTATGGAATTTAGAAAATTTTCTCAAATGCCTATAGGTGTTGATTTTTTCTCAAGCTATCTGTTTCAAGATAATGATAGTATATATAACATAAGAATAGAGGAAAATGGAGAGAAGAAAATTTTGCTCAACAAGATATTTTCAAAGGAACATTTTTACATGAGTAAAAATGCATTGCCAAAAAAATTAAGGTTGCACTATATTTATTTTGTAAATAATAAAGAAAAACATTTAGCATCAAATTGGTTTCAACTACCCAAGAACTCAGATTTCTAGTCCATAGAGAAATATCGTTGGTTTTTCAGAATCGAATATCAATCTTGTTTCAATAATTTTGGTATCAGCATGGTATTCAAACAAAGTTAGAAATGATGAGTCATAATTAACTCTCAAAATGGTTATGTATCAATTGGAACTATAAAGCAAGATTTAAGACCTAATGTTAATTGAATTACCCATGTAAATTAGTTGAGGTAGATATCAAAAATTGGTAAGATTATGTTTTTTAATACAATTAAGCTTTAGATAGTTTAGAAACTGTGGAAACTTTATTATTAGGATAAATTGAAGAATTAAGTTTATATCTAATTAAGCAGAATAAGGATACCCAATGACTTAATAAAAGAATACAAGTATTGGAGGTGCAGTAGAAGCTGGTAAAACTTTTTTTGTAGCTTATAATTTAAAAACACCCCTAACTACGATCCCTTACTCTTCGGAGGAGGTCACTCCCAAACTCCCAATTTTAATTTTTCACTAATAATATAAATGAAAGTCAGGTTTATAATTTTTACACTAGTTCTATTACTTATAATAATAGCTTATTTTTTTATAAAGTTTATTGCTCCAAAAATGACAGAGCAAGACCGAATGGAATCTGAATTATATTTTAATAGTTGTAATTATAACTTTAAAGCCAGAATTTTAGATCATCACCTACTTAATGCCTATACAGCGGGTGTTTTAAAATTAAAATTAATCAAAGGCGAGATTAATACTCATAATGAGTATATTAAAAATATTACAACTGGGACCTTCAATACTAGGGATAGTATTATGTATGCTTTTGCCACTTTTTATCCAGAAATAGTAAGAAAAATGGATGAAGGAATTCATCCTGTTATGGTTGAAATGAACTGTAAATCAAGAGTAGCTAAAATATTTATTAATCAAGAAGATTTTTTTAAAACCACAATTTACTACTATGGAGATGACAGCTTTAAAAAAAGAGCTTTTATAGATTTTTTAGAAGAAAACAATGTGAAAAATGATTTATTTTGGTAAACTAGCTCTCTTCTAGCGATCTACTTTGTCGAGTGCCATAATAGCTATGGTAATCAGAAGCTATGCTATAAAAGTTTGGCTTTTTGTTTTTAGTAGTAGAAAGTATAAGTTTAATAATAAATTTGGGTACTTCAGCACAATGATGCGAACCAATCTAAATACCGATATAAATATCAGGGTAAGGAAAAGGATGCTTAAACAGGGATGGAAGCATCCAAACGATTTGCTGCAAATTTTCATATCTATGGAGAGGATTTTATTTATTCTCAAATGGAAAAGCTAAATCCTGATATGGAGATTACGAAAGGACAGTTAATTTTTTCACTGAAAACTTTGAATCCTTCGATTTTGCTTTACATCTATTTAGGTGTAGAGAACAGATTTTAAGACATGATATTGGTGGGTTGCCAATAATGATTTTGAACATCAAGCTGCGACTTTTCTTTCGGGTCAGAGATATGGTACCTGGCTAGGGATCAACATAGCTAATTTGAATGAAGTTCAAAATTTAAGAATGGATACGGCAAATGGCAACCTCTGGAATGCTTTTCTCGGAAGAGGTGGAACAGCATTTGAATGGAAAGATATATGGAATAATCAATTAGGGCAAGCTCTTAGCCTTCATTATACTTGGTATAAATGGACCAATTAAAATACATACTTCCTTTCGTTATAATTTTTATAACAATAAGCTGTGACCCCTTCTGTTAAGCAGACGAAATTAAAGAAAAAGACAAACAAGCAGTAGCTCAAATTAATCAAGGATATAGTGATTATACTATAGAAATTGATAGGTGTCTGCCAGCAGGATACTTTAATGTAACAGCCCTTAATAGTACCGAATTAGATACTTTGGTAGTAAACAATATTTTTAAGGCTGTTTTGTCTGAAGAAATCACTGCCAAGAAAATGAAATTTTTTGATTCAAATGTGAATTTTCTATTCGTTCAATATCAGGTTTATGATTCAATAAGTAAGAGAAATATAGTTTTTAGGATGAATCCAGAGGATTTATAAAGCAATCTAAATAGAAATTGATTTCAAAATAATTAAGCTAAGGCTGTCCTGTAGCGTTTTATCCTGTGCATCTTTAAGCATTACGTTCAGCATATATAAATCCTATCTTTATAGGCAGGATTTATTTTTTGTAGTAATTCACTGCGGTAGAGTTTTTTTTATCCTTTATTAAAACAGTAGTATCACCAAGCAAATAATCCAAACTTACTTCAAGAGCTTCGGCAATGTTTTAAGCAATGTCTATAGACGGTGTACGCTCATTACTTTCATAACGTCCATTATGGAGCAAGAATCAAATCATATTGTAATTTCTGAAATTACCACTAAAAACCAGGGAAGTTATACTTTGAAAATGCAGTATAATGCCGCAGAAATCTCACCCGATCATATTGAAGTTTATTTCGCAATCGAAAATTGAAAAATTCCGATATTAGTCGATAGTTAATGTAAAAACAAATTTAAACATAATATAGTACAAACTATAAAATGAGATACACCAAGGAAAAAATAGAACTTGAAGAAAATGGATATTCCGTTTTATCAAATCTCTATTCAGAAAACGAAATAAGTAAGATGTTGTCTTGTATAGAAAATGCAGAGCAAGACGAAAGCTCGTTTATGAAAACAAAAGATTTGTTTGCCATTCGACAGTTAATTAAGAATGTTCCTCTATTACCCGATTTGTTGTTTAATGAAAAAATGATTGAATTGATTTCAGAACTTTATCAATCTGAATGTTTCTTAACAAAAGCTATTTACTTTGATAAACCAAGCAAATCGAATTGGTTTGTTACGTATCATCAGGATTTGAGTATTTCAGTGGATAAAAAAGCCGATTTGGAAAAGTATGTAAATTGGACATATAAAAAGGGACAGTTTGGGGTGCAACCACCAATAGCGATTTTGCAAGATACAATAACCATAAGAATCCATTTAGATAAAACTGACAGGAATAATGGAGCCTTAAAGGTTATACCAAAATCTCATTTAAATGGAATAGTTCGGGCAGAATCAAAAGACTGGGAGATCGATAAAGAATTTATATGTGAGGTGGAAAGAGGCGGAGCAATGTTAATGAAGCCTTTAACTCTACACGCTTCTAATCGAAAAACAAATGGAAAGCAGCGAAGGGTTATTCATTTAGAATTTAATAAGCATACTTTAAAAGAACCTTTAGATTGGTTGGAATATTATAGAATAGAAAAATAGTTGGTAAAAGCAGGCAAATTAGCTAACTAAAGATAAATATTTTGCGATGCCGGTTAATTTATAACCTATTTTGTAGTCAATATAATATAGTCTTCCGAGCTAATTGGAATGGTCATATTTCAGAAAAAATTATCGAATATGAGAAGTATGTATAAAAAAATTCTTATTCTTATTTTAACCATTGTTTTAGCTCCTATAATCGGTGGAATCTACGGAATTCTAAATGACCAATTAACTTATTCAATTTCTCCCGAATATTATACAAAATTTAAATTTTATCAATTTGGCCTCGTTGATTCTGGAAATGAAGCGATTTTTCTCAATCCTAGATTTGAAGTATCAATCGTTGGCATCATGGCGACGTGGTGGATGGGCTTATTGATTGGAGGGATTCTAGGATTCGTTGGATTAATTCATAACGGACACAAAAGAAGGTTTAGAATTACAATGAAAGCAATACTAATTACCATTGCTGTGACCTTTTTTATTGGATTAATTGGCCTCTTCTATGGGAAATTTTATTTAAACCATGCGAATGTGGATTGGTGGTTACCCAAGAATCTAATTGAGACTGAAGATTTCATTGCAGTAGGTTCAATGCATAATTTCAGTTATATAGGGGGATTAATAGGACTAATTGTAGGAATAGTATATAGCATCAATCAAAGGATGATTAGTGATAAAAGAAAATTGTAATGAACAAATCGAAGAAGATTGTAATTTTCTGTAAATACTAGGCTTACTTGTGTAATCTTTTGTCATTAAAGATTCATAGTATTAGATGTTATTCATTCAATTTTCTTAATTAAAGATGAAGAAACTATAAAAAAAGCGCGACCCAGATTCTATCCAGGTCGCTTTTTTGATAAATGATATTGAACGGTACTAGTTCAGTTTTTTAACTAAAAGTTCCGCAACCAGTTCAGAAGATGCCGGATTTTGCCCTGTGATTAATAAACCATCTTCAACAGCATAAGGAGCCCAATTTTCTTTTTTAGAATATATGGCCCCATTCTTTTTAAGCATATCTTCCACTAAAAAAGGAACCACATTAGTAAGCTGAACTGCTTCTTCCTCTTCATTAGTGAAGCCGGTAACTTTTTTACCTTCCACTAAAGACTTCTCTTCAGCATTTTTAGTATGTTTAAATACACCTGGAGCGTGACAAACGGCAGCAACTGGTTTGTTATGCTCATAAAAATCTTCAATAAGTGCAATAGAATGTTTATCTTCAGCTAAATCCCATAACGGTCCGTGACCACCAGGGTAAAATATCGCATCAAAATCTTCCTGATTCACATTTTCCAACTTTACGGTATTTGCCAAAACTTTTTGAGTTTCTTTGTCATTTTCAAAACGTTCTGTTGCTGGAGTTTGAGCGTCTTCGGTTTTACTATTAGGATCTATAGGAGGCTGTCCGCCTTTTGGAGAGGCCAAAGTGATCTCAAAACCTTTATCTTTTAAAAGATAATAAGGAGCTGCAAATTCTTCAATCCAAAATCCCGTTTTTTCTCCGGTTTCGCCTAGATCTTCATGACTTGTTAATACAAATAATACCTTTTTCATTTCAATGTTTTTTTGAGGATTTTCACTATTTGTTGATTCCGATTGCACTTCTTTTTTAGCGTTTTGTGCGCAAGAAGAAAATAAAACCACAGTGAAAATCACTGTTAATACTCTTTTCATTTAAGCAATTCACTAATTTACGAATACAAATGTAGCACGAAGGCAGTCCTTAAAAATTGATGTATGGTAAGAAATCACTTTTTGGCATTATCTCTTCTTATTCGGCTTAAACTTTCGGTTGTGATTCCCAAATAAGAGGCAATATGATAATTCTTAACGCTTTGCTCGATATTTGGATAGGTTTTTATAAATGATAAGTACCTTTCTTTTGCCGATTGGGACAAGCCAGATAAAATTCTTTTCTGAAAACTGGCAAAAGCCCTTTCCATTTTTTTTCTGAAAAAAGTTTCTAGTTGTGGTATTTTCAAAAATAACTCCTCCATCCCCTTTTTAGATATTTTATAGAGGCTGGCATCCTGAATACATTCAATATTCATGATCGCCTGGCTCTTACTAAAAAATGCGGTATAATCACTTATCCACCAATCATTGATCGCAAATTGCAAAGTATGTTCTTTACCCGATTGGTCTATAAAATACGTGCGCAGGCACCCCTGGGTTACGTAATATTGGTGAAGCACTGTTTCATTAGCTTCTAATAAATTTTCGCCTTTTTTTAATGCTATTTTTTCGAGGTGACGGGCAATTAAAAGAACTTCTTCAGAAGAAAGCGATATTCCTTTAAAAATTTCAGTGACTATATGATTTTCGATAGGGTAAAAGTTTAAAATAGTGAAGAATCTGGTGTATTTATAATTTAAAACTGAAATATGAAAAATGTTTGTAAATATAAGGATAAGTAATTTTTTAAATATACTCTTATTAGCTAATTTGTGTTGGAAGGATTAGAATAAAAGAATATTTTTCTAGTTCTATAACTAAGATTTTTGCTGAACAGGAAAGCTTTAATTCTAATAAAGAGTACCTAGATTAATCTGAGCATGCTATGACTACATTAAAAGTAATAGTAGATATAAAACTGCAAATAAAACTTACGATAGCAGGCTAAAAATTCCACTATGAGAATATCGATACTTTTACTCGATAATCAAGATTTAATGCTCGGATACTTGTCTCTTTTTAAATGTTTTAAAAATTAAATGCTTCTTAGGTTTGCCCCTAAGATAGTTACTGACTTTTAGTTTTATAATTTCTAAAAAATTGTGCTAAACAATCTATAATTTATGCAATTACCAAAGATGAATTAATCAAATTCATTGTACAGGCAAAAGAGAAAGATAATGTCACTTTGTAGCCTTAACCAATTTAGAGCTTATGCCACTTATGGATAAGCATTATATCCATCATACGTTTAAGTGTTTAAGGCGTATACATACTTGTCTTACCTTGAATAGAGAAGACCGGATCAAGAAAAAGAGAATTGGGCGCCTTTATTTCAGAGTGATAGGACTCCGGACTATTATTTCCGGAAAGCATACTTCACAGCGTCACAAAGAACATGAGATCTATCATCACCTACCGAGAAACCTTACTGTAAATCGACCCAATCAGATCTGGGCAATCGAAATTACCTACAATTCCTATGCGGAAAGGTCTTATGATCTGGTAGCAGTTATTGATCTCTGCTATGTGTTAAATTGTTCGTTATTAAATTCGTAAGTCCATTGGTTTAAATAAGTGGTTAAGGAAGCCATTCGCCTTAATGTTAAATCTAAAATCATCAGTACTGATTAGGGCAGTCAATTCACCTCAGAGATCTTTATACACAGTGTACTCTCAAAGGATATTAAATTAATTAAGTATGGAGGGTAAAGAAAGAGCTCAGATAATGTTTTATAAACGTCTATGGAGAATTGCAAAATATGAGAGTATTTATCTAAATCCCTAGTAATTAGGAGTAACCTTATACCGGCAACTTAGTAACTATTTTGATTTTTACAACAAAAGAATTAGACATTAAGGAATAGAAAATGAAAGACCCATTAACAGATATTTAAAACAAGAAAGAAAAGCTGCGTAGTAAATGAAAATTAGAACTTAGTTTAGGAGCTAAGTTTTACTTACAGAAGGGAGTACTTCAGAGTTTGAAATTATGAATGTTTGTAGAGATTAGGGATGAACATTAACTAGATTTTTGCTTCCTTATATTTCTTTTTATTGATAAGTGGCATGAAGTTAGGCAGGTCATTCTTAATCAAATTCAAATAGTAATTCATATAATTTAAAGGTTTTTGTTTTTTCTTTCTCTATAATAATATTAAAAAAAACCTAAAACCTTACTAAAAGTAAGGTTTTAGGTTTTTTTTTAACTCCTCGCTCTGCTAGATTTGATACAATGAAAAAAAATTGGAAATATGATGATTGAGGGTAGGACAAAATGGGGCATTAGTTCTGATCATTGAAAAATGTTTTTTGCTTTATAAGGTAGAAAGTCCTATTTATTTCTAGAATGAGAAAATATTTAATTCAAAAAGTTCTGAATGATTATTAAAAAGGTAGTGATTTGGAACATAAAAGTAATTTTTTTAAACAATCCGATTTAAAGTCTTCATAGCTATTACGTCTATTTAATTTGAAATTAAAGAAGTAAATAATTTTTTAGAATAATTATATGCTACATGGACTTTAATTTGAAGATAGAAATTATAATACAATACAATTTTCTGGAATACAGTAGAGTAATTATTTCTAATAGAAACATAATAAATAGTTTAACCATGAATTTAAATTTAAAAATAGAATGCCTTCTATATTAACTAAAATTAGACTTACAATAATATTATTATTAATTATTTTCGAGTCGCAAGCACAAGATGATATTTTCTTGAGTAGCAATGATCATTTGCTAGCAAATGAAATTATAGCACCATCTGTTCATAGTCCAGAGGTCTCGTCATTCATTCAATCCTCAATTCTTCCTGTAAATACATTTGTAGGGAAAGTAGATGTTTCGATCCCTATATACAAAATTAGTTTGGGAAGTCTAAATGTACCGATAAGCTTAAATTACGTTATGGGCGGTGTTAAAGTTGCGGAAATGGCGCCAAATTACGGCTTAAGTTGGAGTTTGAAGGGATCGGGTGCATTGGTTAGATCTGTAAAAGATTTATCTGATTATGCGGCAGCGTATAAACGTACTCAGTCCTCAAATTACCTGACGCCTGGTGGATGGCTTTATAATATAAATCCTAATTCAGAATTTGGTTCAGCTACGCTAAATCCTTCCAATGACGCACTCCCTGATATTTTCAAGATTGATGCTCCTGGTATCAGTACCGAATTTTATTTAACGCCGAACGGAACACCTGTTGAACTTCATGCGCAGCGGAACAAAATTATTGTGAATTTAGGAACAAACCCTAAAATATATTACACTGAAAATGGTACAGAAAAGGTTACAACTTCAATGTGGGGGATTACAAGTTTAACAATCACCAATCTTTCAGGAATACAATATACCTTCGATTTACCTGAATATACTTATTCGGACTTATCTGTAGCTAAACTTGAGGATGTTATTAATGGATTTCAAATTAATTCTTTTAGATTAAGTGAGATAAAAGATCTGAAAACTGGACAGAAAATAAGTTATACCTACGATGAATATTTTAGCTCGTATTACGACCAGATACCAGAAATAATAAAATCGTATGGGGGAGGAGCTTATTCAAAAGGTTCGAACGGAAATTATAATACGATCTACAGAGGTAATAAATTAATTTCAACACATCGATTGACTAAAATAGAGTTTAATGGAGGAGAAGTTGATTTTATATATAAAACTGTTAGGTTGGATAATCCAGGAGAGAAACAACTTAATGAGATCCAGATTAAGGATAATTTTGGAGATTTGGTGAAAAAATATGAATTAAAGTACGGTTATTTTGAATCATCAATTAATAGTAGTAGTGTTGCTTCTAAACGACTGAAGCTAAAAGAGATATCAGAGGTGGATGAAAATGGTGTGAGCAAGCCTGGATATGCGTTTTTATATAATGAAGATTATACGATGCCTCCAAGAGATAGTTATGCGTATGACTTTCTTGGTTATAATAACGGTAGTTATTCCTCTTCTATTTCAAATCCGGTACCAAAATTATATTACAAAGATTACTTAATAGCCCCCTTCAATTCAACTTCTTCAATATCCTTGCAAGGAAACTTCTCTTTGTTATCGAATTTAAATTATGCTAAAACTTACTCTTTAAAAGAAATTGTTCTGCCTACGGGAGGTTCAAGGAAATTTGAGTACGAATTAAATCAATTTAATCATAACGGTCAAATTATTAATGGCGGAGGTTTAAGAATCAAGTCACAAACTTTGGAAAGTGCCGAAAGCCCAAATCAAACTTGGGACTATAGTTATCCCATAGGGAAAATTGGAAATATGCCACAATATGCTGCTTATTATGTAAGAACCAACTCTTTTTCTACGCCTTCAAATTTAACATCTTTATCTAATCAATTAGGTATTGACATATTTTCTACGCCTAGAACTGAAATTCAATATAATCAAGGGAGTTTTGTTTATTATTCGCATGCTACAGAAACAAATATCGGAGGTAATAATGGTAAACGTGAAGTAAGTTATTACGTAAATGATGATGAAGATCCATTAAAAACTTATTCTTCAAATCATATTTCGGTAAGTACATTATGGGATAACCTTACACAAAGTAGGATTCGTATTGATAATGATTTTTTGCGGGGGATGATAAAAACAGATGTATCTTATAATTCGTCAAATAAAATTATTAGACATCAGAGATTTATTTATGAAGAAGATATTATCGATTATTTGCCTATGGAATATTATAATGTGGTACATAATAGTTGTTCATCTAATTCTTATAGTAGTGAAGGTTTAGCAAAATTTAATTGGTGTGGTGGCTATAAAGAGACTGCTGATTATCCTATTTCCAGGTTTTTACTTAAAACTCATCGAGTGACCGAATATGATATTGATGGAGAACTATCTTCTGTTCAAGATGAAACTGATGGAATCTTTACCGAGAAAAATTTATATTATGATTCTTATTATCCATTAATTACTAGTGAAGTAATATCAAATTTTGATTTGGATTATAATTCGCAAAATTTAAGTGAATCAAATACCATTTCATGGTACTCTCAGAAGAATATAAAATATCCAGTAAAATTTGATGGAGCGAGAATAGTGGTTAATGATTTTCCATATGCTCAACAGCTTTTTGACCAAAATAGAGTTTCTACGCCTATGGAAATTAAAATAACTGGGAGAAGCTACACAAAAGAAACATTTGAATATGCTGATTTTGGTAATGGATTAATAGATCTAAAAAAAGTTGATCTTGAACTTCGTGATAATGAAACAGTACCAACAGTAGAAATAATATCGCGAAATGTTAAAGGTTTACCTACAGAAATATTAAAACCTAATGGTGCTTATACAAGTATAGTTTATGGATACAGTGATGAACAAGTAATAGCAATGGTAGAAGGGGCTAGATTGAATACAATAAACTCATGGTTAAATCAATCTTATGGGCAAACTCTATCTTATTTAAGTCAATTGGCGGATAATGATGGTGATAAAAATGCAGAGGAGGCTTTATCTAATTGGTTGCAGAAATTAAGATTGGCTGTAAATTCTAATGCGGAATCCTCAGTTCAGGTTCGGACGTACACGTATGATCCTTTGAAAGGAGTAACCCGAATTATAGATCCTAATGGGAATATATCATACTACAAGCGTGATGCTTTAAATAGACTCCAAGAAATGAAAAATGATGATGGTCATATTCTTGAATTCTACAATTATAACTATAAAAATCAATAATTATGACTTCTAATATTTCTAGCCAAACTTATTATAGGTCGATATTACTTTTAATATTCTTATCGATGTTCTGCAACTTTTCAATTAAAGCAGACCCCATAATGAAATCTTCTAATAGTTCTAATTCAGCGATTTTCGAAGCTGCTCGTTTTATTTTTCTTGGGAATTCTATAAATGATGTAAATAACAAATGTAATTCGGGAGTTTCTCAGCAAGGAGTAATATATAATATAGAAACATCGTTTGGGTTGCGTACCAATTATGTTTATGAATTATACCGAAATAATATAACAGAATATTATTTGGTTACCGAAATATTGCAACCTAGTCAGGGATATCAGGAATTATCACCTCAAAATATTTCTGTATACGATTATAAGGATGATATCTGTCAAAATGGTTTTAATGAAAATAGTATCCAAGGAGGTCGATATAGGGTTAAGTCTTTTAATGAAGATGATTATCAAGGTTTGTCGAATCTTTGCTCGGATCAAGGAATGTTCAACGGAGGAAGTACTGTTAATATCAATCAAGATGGATTAATGGAGAATTATTTTTATCCTTTTGATATGGATGGAAATACCGTATGGTATTTAATTATTGAGGATTTAGGTAGTATTGATCCTCAAGAACAAATATTAACTCCAGGACAAATTGGTGATCCAACCTACGCCCAAACCTTTTGCGAAGATTTGGGACCACCCATCGTATCGGAACCAACCGAAGATCAAAGTTTTGAAACTGACTTTGGTACTTGGGAAGTTATATCCGGTTGGTCACGAAATTCTGGAACAACTCCTACAAGTAAGACAGGTCCTGACTCCGCAATTGACGGAAACTACTATATATACATCGAATCTTCAAGTATGTATGGCGATAAATATTTGGTTTCACAAGAATTTACTCCTGATATTTCAACAGCGCTATTTAGTTTTTATTACAGTATGTTCGGTCAGGGAATGGGTGATTTGTATGTGGACGTTAGTACAAATGGAGGTAGTTCCTGGCAAAATATTTGGTCAAAAATTGGAGATCAGGGACCAAATTGGTTTAATGCTAAAATAGATTTGTCTAGCTATATAGGAACCCTCATAAAACTTAGGTTTAATGGGCATGCGCCTCAAAGCCCTCAAAGTGATATAGCAATTGATAATATTCGTTTTTTACCTGAGGTCATTGGTGGCGAAATGTATTCTTCGAACCAAAATTATATTCAGAAAATAAGATTATTAGAGCCAATTTCAAATTTTGAGAATATTTCAAATGAAACTCAAAAAATTGAAACTGTAGATTATTATGACGAATTAGGAAGAATAAAACAAAGTGTAGCGGTGCGTGGTGGTGGAAATCAAGAAGATATTGTCACTCCATATGAATATGATGCTTTAGGCAGATCACCTAAGGTGTTTTTACCTTATGCATCAACAGATTTAGATAAAGCTAAATTTAGAAGTTCAGCTATGTCAAGCCAAAGTTCTTTTTACAATACAAGTAAATATGAAAATACACTCAACCCATACTCTGAGGTAATTTATGAAAATGCTCCTAGGGGATTAATAATAGAAGAAGGTGCTCCTGGAAATGATTGGAGTTTAGACAATCAAGATTCTCATTCTATCAAAAAAAAATATAATCTTGTTCAATTCTCAGATCACGTACGTTATTACTCCGTTGATTATAACTCCGCGGTAAATCCATTTAAACCTACTTTAGTCGATAATGGAGAATTTATGGCACAAGGGAATGATCGTAGACCTCAGTTATTTAAGCTAACCACTAGAGATGAGAATTATACTAGTTCAGATCAGAATGAACACGATGCTGATATTTATGTAGATTTTCAAAATAGAACGCTACTAAAAAGAAATCATGTTTTAGGTCAAGGAGTAGAAAATATTGATACCTATTATGTTTATGATGATTTCGGAAATCTTGTTTTCGTATTACCCCCAGAAGCTAATCCCTCAGTAAAACCTAACCAAACTATACTAGATAAGTTTTGTTATCAATATAAATATGATTCGAGAAATCGTCTTATTGAAAAGAAACTTCCTGGTAAGAAGCCGGAATATATTGTATATAATGATCTTGGTCAACCTATAATGAGCCAAGATGGAGAATTAAGAAAGCAGGGTAAATGGTTGTTTACTAAATATGATCAATTAGGTCGTGTAATATATACCGGTATTATAATTAATTCAGCCACTCGTTCGACACACCAAAATAACGCTGATAACGATTCAGATTTATTTGAAACACGCTTATCAAATAGCCAATCTTCATCTACAATCGGTGGGGCAGAAATTTATTACACGAACGCATGTTATCCATCCACCAATATATCTGAGGTTTTAACGATTAGTTATTATGATCAATATTTACCTATAGGAGCGGAAGGTTATGTTTCTGTTCCAGGGACAAATAGTAGAGGAGAAAACATTACTTCGAATATAAAAGGTTTAATGGCTGTAACTCGTGTTAAAGTGCTAAATACAAGCCCAGTTAAATGGGTTAATACTACAATGGCTTATGATAAATATGGAAGCATAGTTTGGACGAAGAGTATTAATGAATATTTGCTAACTAATGACTTAGTAGAGACAAAATTAGATTTTACTGGTAAGCCTATTGAAAATTTTAACAAACATATAAAGTCTGATAGTGGAAGTCCTGAAATAACATTGACAGATAATATGGTTTACGATCATCAGGGAAGATTAAAGAAACAGACTCAAAAAATCAATTCTAATGTTTTGGAGTTGATTGTGGATAATACCTTTGATGAACTTGGTCAATTAGTGTCTAATCAGGTAGGAGGAGATCCCGATCAGGGTGGCTTACAAACTATCGATTACAAATATAACATCAGGGGATGGTTAAAAAGTGTGAATAACATCGATAATTTGGGATCTGATTTATTTGCATTTTCTATAAATTACAATCAACCTCAAATGGGACTTTCAGATCCTCTTTACAATGGAAACATTAGCGAGGTATTATGGCGCTCAGCAAATACGCAGAGTGCTTATTCTAATAGGAAACGTGGTTATGCATACTCTTACGACGAACTGAATAGAATTGAAGATGCTAAATTTAGAAGAGCCAATAGTACAGGAACTTCTTTTACTGAGCAGACATCTCACTACAATGTATCGGGTATTACATATGATAAAAATGGTAATATATTAACCTTACAGCGTAAAGGTAATACTACTGGCTCAAGCTTTAGTACTATGGATAATTTGGTTTATACTTATAATGGGAATCAATTACTAAAGGTAGATGATAATTCAAATATTGATGCTGGATTCGCAGATGGTTCAGGTACTGCGAATGATTATGATTATGATGATAATGGTAATTTACGATATGATTTTAACAAAAAAGGAGTTCAAAATATTGACTATAATTTTTTAAATTTACCAGAGAGTATTTATGTGCAGGGTAATGGCCATGATGGTTTTTTAACTTACACCTATGATGCCAATGGGAATAAGCTTGAAAAATATGATGAAGAATCGAATGTCCGAACTCAATATGATGGTGCATTTATTTATAAAAAAGCTGGATCAAATGCTCCAATTATAGAGATGATAAAACAAGATCAAGGCTATATTAATTATGAAAACGATCAATTCAGTTATTTTTATAACTATACTGATCACTTAGGCAACGTTAGATTGAGTTACTGTGACTTGAACAAAAACGGAACCATCGAGGCTAGCTCTGAAATCATCAGTGAGAAAAACTACTATCCTTTCGGGTTACAGCACAAGGGGTATAATAATGTGGTCTCTGGGAACTCGAATTCTGCTGCGAACAAGTTTTCTTTTATCGGTAAAGAAGAACAAGATGAATTAAGTCTTGATTGGCTTGATTTTGGTTGGAGAAATTATGACGCTGCTCTTGGAAGATTTTTAGCCGTAGACGCTCATGAGGAAAACTATTACTCACACACGCCATATAATTATGCTGGGTCTAGCCCTCTCATTATTTTTGACCTTGACGGTTTAGATTGGTATATAGATCAGGACGGGAATTATCATTTTGATCCTGATTTGACTGAGGATAATGCTGAGATCTTTTTTAATTCAAAAGGGTTTGAAAATGCCAAATACGCATTTGCTTCAAGTACAATCAACTCAGGCAAAGGTTTGAACGAGGAAACAGGTGAGTTTGAAGAATTATTATCCTCATTTACTTTAAATGCTGATGGAACTGTTGTGGACAATCTTTCAAAAAGTGAGTTAGAAGTAGGAGAAATGGCTACAACAGCTAAGGGGACTCAGATAACTGCATTTGATGAAGACTCTTATACGAGCTATGATCAATGGGTAGAACTATCTGGAGAGGATGATCCTTCAGGTGTAAAACAAGGTTTGCATGCTTTAGGTATTGGAGCAACAATAGAAAAAACTACAACCTCTAAGGTTACCAAAAACCCTTGGTTTTTAGTAGGTACTTTTGGTGTTGCAGTTGCTCAAAAGCAAAGTAGTAATCTTGCAGCATGGGAAAAATCTCTCACGCCTAGGGAGAGAAAGGCATTAGAGAAAAGAAGAAAAGAGATCGAAAAATTACAGCAAAGTCTTTATAGTGGTTATGGAGGAGAAGGTAGAGAATAAAAACAGACTTTACTTGTTTTTTAAAACATGTATTGTTGCACTTTTAGTTGGTATAGGTTTGAGAGTTCTCGTGGCAATTATTCTAGAGGAAACAAAAGTTACTTCCTTACGAGATATTTTTGACTCAACTTTACTAATCCCTTATATATTATTCATCCTATTTCTAGTCTATGGAACTTTCATCAAGAAGCAGGATGCTTAAAGCACTACGGCCTAGCTTCGATATTTATAAACCACTCTTCGGAGTGGTTTTTTATGCATAGCTTTTTTAGCCTTGTAGTCGCGCAGTAGAGTATCGATAACGTTAAAGATCCGTGTCTGTTCATCCTCAGGCATGTTGGAAATGGCCTCGACACGATCTAATATCTGTTTGTCGGTAGGAATAAAAGAGTTGTTGCCCACGAGATAATCGAGGGAAACATCAAGAGCTTGTGCAATCTTGTTGGCGATCTCAACAGAAGGCGTGATCTCGTTACGCTCATATCTTCCTATCACGGCGCCACATGTTCCAACGATACTTCCCAGTTCCTCACGTGACAGAACTTTATCCTTGCGCAGTCTTGTTATGACGATTCCTATATCCATAATCTATAAGTGCCGGAATAGGAAAGACACATTGCAGAACTCATCCCGGAACACGACATCGTAGATATGACGGTGTTAAGTGAGAATGCTTTTTACTACTTCAACCGCACAGAATTACAGCATAAACTTATCCTTATCGAAGATATGGACGGAGCAGAAAACGCACTCTATACATTATGAGAATTACAAAGCAAAAGAAGTATTACAAAACGAGTAAATCATAAAGTTATAAAGAAAAATACAAAAACCATAAAACTAACAGTTGAAGGCCCTGTCTGCGTTACATTATGCACCACACAGGAAAGTATCTACGAAGATAACAGCAATAGAAGCTTCCTTTTATATGTCAATGGATCAGCAGAACAAGACCAAACAATAATGGATTACAACGCCTGATTAGTGCAGGTACACTAAACGAGGAAAAAGAACAAAAAGCCAAAGGAAGTCCTAAAAACTTGCAACGCTATCTGAAGCCAATAAGTGTTATAAATCTTTGGATATTTTAATAAACCTTACAATAAATGAAAAGGATAAAATGGAAAGGTTTATAAATAGAGATGTTTTAACAGAAATAGAAACTAATAAATTAATCGAGAGGTGGTTTAGTATTTTTAATTCAGATAAAAAATATACTGTAAATTCTTACGGATTTATAAAAAATAAAATCAACTTGAATCATCAGTATTTTGATATAATTGAGCTATATATACAATATGATGAAATTTCAAAACGGGAATTTTTAAAATTATCTTTCAAGTCCAATTTAGTTATAGATGTAGAAAAAGAATAAATCTTGATTAACACCTAATTCATCTATTTTTGTAGTGAAAACTATTCATTACGGAGAGAATGAGAATGTTGCTAAAAATTAAATTACGTTTAAAATCTCGAAAAAATTTTACTCAGTCTACAAAATTTTATTGAAAAGAAGTAAGATCATTATTTGGTTCAATGATATTTTTAAAAACTCCACATTGGTAAAAAACTTATCTAAAAGCTAATAAGAAGAATTTTATTTACTTTAAAATAGCTGCAATACAACCCAATATATTTAAAACTAGCTAAAGTATTTTCATCATTTCTAAATTATTACATTCTTTATAACATATACTAAGAAAATGTTCTTTTTTAAGAGTGAAATTTTTTTAATCAGTCTTAAAGAAGGTACTAAAAAGTTATAATTAAACTAAATATGTTATTATTTAATTAATAGGGATTTTCTTATGAATAAATGTATCTACATTTAATCCTTTAACCAACCTAATCCAGATTGAAGATGAATGTGAGCTTAAGAGATAGACTTCAGGTTTCTAATACCGTATTAGAAACTATAGGAGGCACTCCATTAGTAAGATTAAATCATATTTCTGCTAATTCTAAAACTGAAGTTTTTGCCAAACTCGAAAGTTTTAATCCCAGTGGCAGTGTTAAAGACCGAACATCGTACAATATTCTTCAAAAAGCAATGGAAGCTGGAGAACTAAAAAAAGGAGATACGGTTATCGAATCCAGCTCCGGAAATATGGCTATTGGTCTTGCCCAGGCTTGTTTGGTCATGGGGCTAAAACTAATTGTTGTCGTAGATCCTAAAATAAATAATCTTACTTCGCAATTATTGGAAACCTACGGAGCAACATTGCAAATGGTTGAAAAACCTTTTAAAGAAGGCGGATTTTTAGGTGCTCGCCTGGCAAAAGTGAAAGAATTACTTGAGGTTACAGAAAATAGTTTTTGGAGCAACCAATATGGGAATTTAAATAATCCCAAAACACACTATCAAACTACAAAAGAAATTTATGAAGCTTTAGATGGAAGATTAGATTATCTATTTGTAGCTACTAGTACTTGTGGAACTTTAATGGGATGTGCCAATTATATAAAAGTCAATCATCCCAATACCAAAATTATAGCGGTAGATGCTTTTGGTAGCGTTCTTTTTGGAGGTAAATCTGGAACTCGAAATATTCCCGGGCATGGAGCCGGAGTGGATTCGCAATTTTTAGATGAAGGTTATATCCATGATTTTATTAAAGTAAACGATTTGGATTGTGCTGTAGGTTGTTGGGAATTACTTAAAAAGGAAAGTATTCTTGTTGGTGGATCCTCAGGAGCCATTATAAGTGCTTTCCATAAATACGAAAATCAAATTGAGGAAGGTTCCCGTTGTGCTTTTTTGTTGAGTGATGGTGGAAGCAGATATTTAGACACCATTTATAATCAGGAATGGTTACTAAAAAATATCCCGGGCGTTTATCATGCCTTAACACCTATTGGAGGATGGAAAATAAAACCTTTTTCAGAATATAATGTAGCTATTGTAGGACTTGGGCCTAAAGGTTTATATGGACTGGAACGTTTATTAGCTGAGTTGAAAAGTGAGAATATTCAGGAAATAGTGAATATTCATCTTTATAATAAAAACCAGTATTTTGGTGCAGGTGATGTGTATCGAACAGATCAGCCAGATTATTTAAAAATGAATTTCACGAATCAGAAAATTGATATTCGTCCTCAAACACAACCAGAAGCTATAGGTCATTTAAAGAGTTACGTTAAATGGCTTAGTGCGTCTACCGGAATAGAGGAAAGTAAGCTAAAAGATCAATTTTCATCGCGTACAATGGTAGGAAAGTATTTTATTTCTTGCTTTAAAAGTTTAATTTCTTCAGTCCCGGAAAATATTAATATACATCTCCATAACGAAGAGGTTGTAAATATTACTGAAAATGAGGGATTGCTACATCTAACAACAGCCGGAGCAAATCAGTCAGATGAGGTTAAGGTTCATCATTTGCTATTAACCACAGGTCATGCCGGAAATCGTACAGAGGTTTTAGATAATAAAGAAACAGATTCTTCGATTGTCGATTTTGTATATCCTGTTACAAAAAAATTAGCAGCTATAAATGCTAATGTTAGTGTCGCCATAAAGGGAATGGGATTAACATTTATAGATACCGCTTTAGCACTAACCGAAGGTAGAGGAGGGCGTTTTGTAGGTAATGGGCAATCGATGAAATACATTCCTTCAGGAAAAGAACCTGCGTACATTTATCCATATTCCAGGTCTGGTGCGTTGATGATTCCAAGAGTAGGAGAGATGCCTAATGTACCTGAATTACGCTTTTTTACTTCAGAAAATTTAAAAGATCTTAGAGAAGATACTTCTAATAAGTTTGATTTCGTGGATGATCTATTGCCATTAATCAGACAAGAATTTATTTTTCGATACTATAGCTTAGCATTTAAAAATTGTGGTGAAAATTTGAATCGATCATTAGAGTTTTCTGAAATGCTGAATGAAATTGAAAGATTTCACATTAAATATTCCTCTGAAAAACGATTTTCTTTTGAAGAATTGGAATCTCCTTTTATAAATAAAGAAGCTTACAATACGGTTAGCGTACAAAATTTTTTGGCAGAAACAATAGCAAAGGTTTCTTTAAAGGAAAAAAGTCCTTTATTGGCCGCCATCAGCGCCTGGCACGACATTAGTCCTATATTTAATGGACTTTATAGTTTTGGAGGATTAACAGCCCGTTCACACCAAATATTCGATAACCAATATGCATCATTTTTCAATAGGATTAGTTATGGACCACCTCTGGAAAATATGTATAAAATATTAGCATTACTTAAAGCCGGGATTTTAGATTTTACATTTGGTCAATCTCCTGAAGTAAGACAACTTAACCATCAAAAATTTGAAATAGCTAAAAGTTTCTCCGGTAATTCAAACAAAAGGATCATTCCAGATTATCATATCGATGCCCGTATTCCTAAAATAAAAATACCTTCACAGTCTTCCTTACTTTATAAAAATCTTTTAGAAGAAGGTGAGATGCGATTATTTCAGAATACAGATTATACCGGAAATTACCAAACAGGAGGGATGGATCTCTCCAGGGAGGGACATCCAATTGATAAAGATGGAAATATCAGAAAAAACATCACCATTTATGGCACACCCACCGAAGGTGTTACTTTCGATAATGACACCCTATCAAGAAACCGAAACGATTTTTCATCGATCTGGGCAAAGCAGGTAATAAATAATTTAAAAAACTCGATCTCAAAATCTAAGTAATATTAAATGAATAATAACGACTATATTAAAGGAAATAAGGAAAAAGGACTAACGCCAATTACATCCCAATGGATGCACGATATTATGAGCCATCCAAAAGTAGTGCATAAACTTTTTACCCAATATGGCTCTCCGCTAAACATTCTCCATCCTGCTTCCTTCACTAAAAATTGTACAAAATTCAAAGAAGTTTTTCAGAGCAATAATGTAAAATCAGGGATATTTTATGCAAGAAAAGCGAATAAAGCCAAAGCTTTTGTAAAACAGGCTTTTAAAGAAAATATTGGCGTAGATACCGCAAGCGAGCGTGAACTTTTACAATCACTTCAGCTTGGTGGGGCCGGTGAACATTTAGTATTAACTTCAGCTATTAAAACTGAAAAGCAAATTGAGATTGCGCTTCAAAATAAAGTGCCTATTGTATTAGATAATGATGATGAATGTATTCTGGTAAATAATTTAGCTGAAAAAAATAATTGTAAAGCACGTGTAGCCTTTCGTCTTAGCGGTTTTTATGTCGAGGGAAACAAACTATACAGCCGTTTTGGTTTCGATATTGATGAAATTGAAGAATACCTTATTAATCATGTTGGGGATGGCAAAACGTATAGCAATTTTAAGGTAGAAGGATTGCATTTTCATTTAGACGGCTATTCTACCCAGCAAAGAAGTGAAGCATTATTGCAATGTATCAAACTAATACAAAAGCTTAAAAATCGCCATTTCTCATTTCGATTTATTGATATGGGAGGAGGGATTTTAATCAATTACCTAAAACATAAAAAAGAATGGCTTGATTTTGATGCAAGGTTAAAACAAAGTCTAAAAGGTGAAATTGCACCTGTTACGTTTAATAATAACGGACTTGGTTATAGGATCGAGGGCGGAATCATAAAAGGGGAACGAAAAACCTATCCTTATTTTAACGAAATTAATTCAGAGAGATTTCTAGAGGGGATTTTAAAATATTCAGATGAAAATGGGAGTTCTGTAGCCACTTTACTTCAAAAGGAAAATATAGAAATACGTATAGAACCTGGTAGATCACTGGTAAATCAGTCGGGAATTACCATGGCAAAAGTGGTACATCGAAAAAAAGATGCGAAAGGGCAGTGGTTAATTGGTTTAGAAATGAATATGAGCCAGATGATGAGCTCTAGTGCCGATTTTATGCTCGATCCATACGTGATGTATGCGAATTTAAATGAAGATCAAACTGAGGATAAATCTGTAGAGGTTTATTTTACCGGAGCTTATTGTTTAGAAAGAGACTTGTTATTAAAGCGTAAAGTAGCATTACCGCAACTTCCGGAAATTAACGACATTGTTGTCTTTGTAAATACCGCCGGCTATATGATGCATTTCTTCGAAACACAGGCGCATCTTTTTGAACTCGCCCCCAATTTGGTTTATACCGAAACATCAAAACCGGTAGAATTATCTAATTTTAAGTTAGATGCCGATGATTAATAACAGATGGAACTTAAAAAACTCCCGGAGGCTGAGTGAACTCTTCGCAGAAGATTTATATCGAAGCCTCTATTTTGTTAGTATTTCGACGCAAATTTTGCTAGAAATAATTGAAGTCAAATAGCTTAGCACAAACCTGCTTTTGTTTTATCGAATAAAGATCTAACCCTATTTAATGCCAAATCTATTATTTACCAGATCGATCACAATGGTATTATCTATAAAAAGATCGCTGCCAATAACGCCTTTTACGTTTTCGGCTTTTAGCGCTTCGCTCACTTTTTCAGCATCGGTAAAAAAGGCTTTTTTGTAATTGATAGGTAGGTTTACATCGGCGATGCGAATTTTGGTGCTAATATCATTTCCGATAAAGCTAATTTCTTCTCCCCAGGATTTAAGTTTCTTTATTTCGATATTATTTTCTTCAGTAATATTTTTAAATAATTCGGCATCTATAGTAGCTAAAGGGAACATACTCGCCTGAGTACTGTAAACAAAGGAATGTTTATTTCCGGCAGCAATGAGGTCTAAGTAAAGCTGATTATTTTTAAAACTGAGTGGCGTAAAACTAAAAGTGTCTTCCTCCCAATCTTCCAGTTTATTGGTAATCACCAGTTGTTGCGATTTAAAATCGATTAATAAGATTTTGTTTTTAATCTCGTTAGCACCCAAAGTTCCTATGATATCAAAATCTTTTAAATTTTCAGATTTGCCATAGTTTTCACATACCAGCAAACTATCTTCCTTAGCCGATTGATGATTACTGAAATGTATTCTGTTGTAAAAAACGTCGTAGCCATCGCGATGCTGAATGTTATTTTGTAATTCTGGGTATGCTGAAGTAATTGCCGTAAGCGTATCACCGTAAATCACATTATGATTAATCCCAAGATCCAATTGCATTTTAAAAGTCTTATCGATTCCTTCTAATTTTACCGGAATAAGGATCGCGCCGTGATTGATGGTAATGCCCCCTTGTTTTAATTTTTGCCACTGAAAATTAATCGTATCAGACGCTACTTCGTATTTATTTTCGACAATTTTCGTATCATTTTTACAGGCGAAAACCAACGAAATAAATATGCTGTACACAAAAAATTTAAATGGCAAGTGTTTAATCATAACTTTAGAGGTTTGATTGATGAGGTTGTTTAATCACGAAATATAAAGCTTTTATAGAAACTAACATTCTTTAAAAAAGCATGAAAATTAAGAATCCATCCTTTTTCGCAAGATTTTAATGATTCGGTTATAGATGATTTCGTGCAGGCTCCAGTTATAGCCTTCAAAATCTACTGTATTGGTAAACTGAATAACCACCGCATTTATATCTTTGTGATATTTGGCAATCGTTTGATATCCTGGGATTAAACCGGTATGGTCGTAACGATAAATTGAAGAATAAATTTCCTGCTCTTTTTCGTCTTTAAAAACAGAACCATCATTCAGCGCTCTGATGAATTTACCTAAATCTTCTGCCGTTGCCAGCATTACGCCAATATCATCGGTCTTTAAATCCCCTTCATATCCCACATAATAACCACTCATTACATCATCTAAGTCTACATCGTGAATAGAGCCGTAAGTGTTTTTTAAGTGTAGCCTATTTAATATCTCGTCTTGAATATATTCAAAAGTTTGATATCCCAAAACACGTGCTATAATCCTGTCCAGTAACAGATAGTTGGTATTAGAATATTCGTAATCGGTGCCGGGTTCAAAATTAGCAGGTAGGTCCAAAACCAGAGCAAGATTTTCACCTGCGGTTTCTTTTGGAGCGGCCCAATACATATACGTATCGGTATAATTTGGGATTCCGCTGCGATGCTGCACCAACATTCGTAGCGTAATTTCTTCAGCATTTTCAATTCTTCCTTTTAATTCAGGTAAGTAATTTGCCAGACTTTTATCTAAAGATAGTTTCTTATCCCTTACTAATTTAGCAATAGCCACTGCATGATACAATTTGCTTACGCTAGCGATCTTGAAGAGGGAATGGGGATCTGCCGGGGTTTTATGTTCCCTGTTTTTATAACCCGCTGCATAAAACCCGGGTTCCTTTCCTTTTTGATCCACATAAACAATAATACCATCAAAGCCTAAATCTGTTGCGCTGTTTACCTGTTCCTGCACCGTATCTGGTAGCGGCATTAGCCAGGCTTTTAATATGATCCACGGAACAAAGAAAAGAGACGTAATTGTACCAACGGCCAAAACTATACGAATAATCGTTTTTGATTTTTTAGAGCTCATAGTTTACTTCCTCGTTGTGGATTTTATGATATCTGCTATTGATAGGAATCAATAGCAGATATCATAAAATCATAAAAAAAGGTTTGTGATTCATACCACGACCACCTGCCATGAGGTCGATTATAAACCTATAGTTTTGGGGCGGTTAAGACTTAAAATTTATGAATTATGCGAAGCTAATTTAATTAAAAAAGTTTTTGCTCGATAATCGAGATTAAATACTTCAGTCATTATCTGAATTTTATTAAAAACGTTCTTTCGTTAATGCCGCATTGGTCATTGCTCCGGCAAGATTACCACCGGCTACGGCAGCAGCTACCGAGCGCATCATTGTAGCATTATCTCCGCAGGCATAAACCCCTTCAACCGTAGTTTGTTGAAATTCATTCACTTTAATATGACCTTGTTCCGTTAGTTCGCAGCCTAATGAAAACGGAATGTCTGAATGCTGTTTAAAAGGAAAACCTGCATAGAGCGCATCAAATGCTTCCCGATCTCCATTGGTAAATACAAGGCTTTTTAATTGACCTTCCTGATGTTCAAGTGCCGATATTTCTGATTCCATAATAGGGATATTATGGGCTTCGAGTTTAGCAAATTGCTCAGGTTTAAAGTCTGCTTTACCCATAGTCAGGATAGTTATATCGTCGGTAAGGTTATTCACCAGTGAGGCTAAATGAAAAGCGCGCTCACCATTGGCCAGGATTCCCGTTTTCTTATTTCTAAATTCAAACCCGTGGCAGTAGGGGCAATGAATTAAAGATGTTCCCCAGCACGCTTTAAATCCTTCAATGTCTGGGACTAAATCTTTTATTCCCGTAGCAAAAATGAGCTTTTTGGTCACTAATTTTTCTCCTGATTGCGTATAAACGGAGAATCCACTTTCGGTTTTTTCGGCATTTATGGCCAGGTCGTTCATAAATGCTACAGTTTTATACTGAAGCACCTGATCTTTGGCTTTTGCCGAAATCTCAGCAGGAGGAACTCCATCTTGCGTAATAAAATTATGGGAATGTGGCGTTTGCCGATTACAGGCTAAGCCACTATCAATAATTAATACTTTTCGTAAGGATCTTCCCAATGCCATTGCTGCGGACAAGCCGGCGTAACTTCCACCAATGATAATTACTTCAAAATTTTTGTTTTTCATTTTTTAAGTTTTAATGTCTCAATTTTGAGACATATATAGATAAATTTTTTTATGGACTTATGGCCTTAAAATACGAACTCCAGGCAAGCTCTTTTATATTTTCGATATTCTGCTGAGTAATCGCTCTAGCATTAACGGTACTTTCAATGATACCGGAGTGCAATACCTGAATCCATTCCGGAGACATTTTAGGGTTTAATTGACCGGTTTCCTGTAATTCGACAACGATTTTTTGAAAGGTAGCGTAGATGTAATCATAATCCGCGCAATTTTTATTTTGTTGGTTATGGGTATGGTCTGCGCTTCGGTGCATTTTATAGAATGTTGCATACTTTGCACCACAATCAATTCCCGCATAAAGCATTCTTTCTAATTGTAGCATAGGCTCATCGCTGCTCTGGATAGCTGCAATCATTGCCTTTTTACAGCTTGTTTCTATCACCTGTCTGCAAATTTCTACCAGTTCATTACGATCTTTAAAATAGCGATGTAACGTTCTACGGGTCACCGCTGCATTATCGGCTACTTTTTGCAAAGGAGCAGATAAGTCTTCATTGAAAACCTGAATAGCAGATTCTATAATTCGTTTCCTGGTAGCCGTCATCATAGGCAAAGATATGAAGTATTTCTCAAATGTGAGACATTTTGTTTTAAACGAGCTGAAAGAATTTTATAAAGTGAATACTTTTCGGATGAAAATCATTATTTTTTAGACTGCATTATAAACTAAAAGGCCAAGGATGATCCAGATTATGCCCCATATACTCAGGGGCATAAAAAATAGATCATGTTTCTTATTGCTTTTTTTATAAAGTATTAATCCAAAAAAGACCGTAAGGATTCCAGAGATGACTAACCCGAATGCCAGCATTGGTTTGGTTGCATTTCCATCAATGCTAAATACATAGATTACTAATAGTAGTACAATAATGGGGAATAGTAAACCTAACAGACCCAAACCTCTTGAAATGATCATAATGCTTACTTTAGCTAACTTTTAAATATTTTCCAATGCCAGCTCTTCCTTTGGATTTGACCCGTATTGATTGTTTTGAGGATCACTATCTGTTATTAATAACATAAGCATCCATATTGCACCTACCAAAGGGATAAAGCTTACTAATAACATCCATCCACTTTTACCAATATCATGCATACGTCTTACGGATACTGCAAGAGAAGGCAATAAAGAAGCCAATGTATATAAAACATAAATACTAATAAAGATCGAGCTTTCTAACAAATTGCTCAGACCAAAACTTATGAGCATACAAATTATAGAGAATAAGGCGTTAAACAGGCCAAACATAAAATACTCTTTTCTTCTTGCTCTGCCATTAAAATCTGAATATTGACGGAACGCTTTTAAATACCATTTCATAACTTATTTTTTTATTTTGATTATACTGTAAATAGGAAGGAAGCTGTAATGATCCATATTCCTGAAATCACTCCCAGAATTCCAAGTTTGCCCTGTAGAGGCACTAGTTTTTCTCTTATTTTTCGGCTTTTTTGCTCATAATCCGGTGCATTTTTAGAAAGCATTTTGCTTATTACCGGAAAGCCTAAAAGAAAGCCAAGCGTGGCTTCAACAATGCTTCCAACAAATAGTGTAACCCACCAGATGGGAGCACTACCCAATAGATTTAGACTAAGCAGACTGGAAATAATCCCCCAAATTCCAAAGATTGAAAAAATAAGCCCTATCCATCCCTGATAAGGCTGTACCTTATCCAGCAATTCTTTTGCATTTGGTTTTTTAGAAAGGATTAGGGACGGAACAGCAATAATGCTGAGTAGAATTAACGAAATTCCATAAATCATAACACAATTATTTAAGGTTAACAGGAGCAAATATCTATCCTTACCTGCATCCTTATTAGCCTGAAAGCAGTGAAATTTTTATCCCTGAAAACAGGGGTTAAATCATGTTATGTTCTATGGCATAGCGGGTTAGACCTGCTAAATTTCGCACTTCTAGTTTGTTAATTAAGTTTTTACGGTAACTTTCAATAGTATGTTTACTTAAAAATAGCATATCTGCAATTTCCTGAGTAGTATGTTCTTTGGCGATTAATTGCAGTACTTCTTTTTCTCTTTGAGTTAATCTTACTTCAGAAGTCTTTCTAATATTAGTAATTGTTTTTACCAGGATCGACTGAATATGTGTAGAAAAATAATTTTCTCCTGAAAGTATACATTTAATAGCTTTCAATAACTCTTTTTGCTCGGCATTTTTAGAAAGATAACCATTAACCGCATCTTCGGTTAAGGTTTTAATTTTCGTTCCATCTTCAAGCATGCTAATTACCAGTGTTTTAATTCCGGGGAAATCCTTTTTGATATTTTTATTAAGCGCAACACCATCCATTCCGGGCATATTAAGATCGGTAATAAGCAAATCGATTTGCTCATTTTGGTTGATTTTTAGATACTTTAAAACTTCTTCGCCGGTCGATGTGGTATGTACAATATGTAAATCTTCTTCCTGCTCTAAAATGCTTCTTAAGCCGTCCACAAACATTTTATGGTCATCGGCGATAATGATGTTATAAACTGTTTTCATTACTTGCTATTTCTTGATGTTTAGGAATATGAATGCTTATTACGGTTCCTTTGCCGGGGCTACTATCGATAGATAAATTCCCCTGAAGTTCTTCTATCCTGCTTTTCAAATTTTTTAACCCTATACCTTCTGAGTTATTTGGTGCAAAACCTATCCCGTCATCTTCGTACATTAAAAAGAGGCTTTTATCTTCAGGACTGTCATTTAACTGAATCATTACCTGATTCGCTTTGGCGTGTTTAACCGCATTGGTAGTTAATTCTTTGATCATATTAAACAATACCACCTGTAGTTTTTTAGGCAATTTATTAATAGCCTCTTCAGGATAGGCATTAAAATAATAGGTCTGCTTTTCGGGATCGTTAAATTGTTCCATATAGTTTTGAACGATGGGAACAAACGACTGTTCTTTAAATTCCTCTGGCAATAAACTATGGGAAATTTCCCTCACCTGGCTATACGTACTGTCTAATTGTTTTTTTACACTAACGGCTGTTACTGTCGTTAAGTCTAGCTTATTCATTTGTAATTTGATTGCTGCGAGATTCCCGCCAATACTATCGTGGAGTTCCCGTGCAATACGTTTACGCTCTTTGGTTTGTATTTTCAAGGAAGTTCTGGCCAGCTTTAATTCCTGTTCCTGTTGCAAACTTTCCATTTCTTTGCGATTTAGATCTTCCTGTTGCCGGTTTATTTCACTTTGCGCCTGTAGTTTTTGGTAGTATACTATCAATAACAAAATAATAGGGACCAAAATGATTAAAAATCCAATTAAAACCGCATTTTTAATGGTACGCTGCTTATCAATTTCTATTTGATCTTTTAATTTAGCCTCCTGGAGCTTGATGATTTCTCGCTCCTTTTCTAAACTTTTATACTTCTCTTCTAATTCTCTAACCTGACGTTCGTTTTGTTGTGATGCTATTGTTTGGTTTACAGCTTCATATTGGGTCATTAAATTAAAGGCATTTTTATAATCTTCTTTAGTAACATAAAGATCAACAAGAGCACGATTTACTTTCTTTTGTAATTCTAGCCGATTCCACGAAACGGTATTTATGTAGGCAGTGCTTAGTGCAATTTCAGCAGCTTTATAATTTTTTTCTTTTAAGTAAATATAACCTTCGTTTAAAACAGCCTGGATATAATAACCATAATAGCCTTTAGACAGACAATCGTTTTTTATTTGCTGAAATTTATTTAAGGCTTGTGAAGCGCTGATGTTTGGAGACTGAAGTTTAGTTAGATTTAATTTTATACGACATGATAATTTATCCAGGTTTTTTGTAACCGGTAACTGTAAAACTTTGGTATAAGTAGCTTTCGCCAGTTCCCATTCATTATTTCTGTACTGAAGATCTCCCAAAGTTGTAAGCACCAATGCGTCTAAATTTTCATTGGTTTCTTTATGTTGTAAAAGCTGATTAATAATATCTTCCGCTTTTTGTAATTCTTCTTTTTGTAAATAGATTTCAGCTAAGCCTAACTTTAAATAATTGGCATATAACTTATCTTTAGTCCCGTTTAAACGCTCCAGACCCTGTATGTAAGTTGCTATAGCTTCATCCAGCAATCCCATCTTTCGCTTGGCCACTGCTTCGTAATAAATTCCGTAGTAATAAAAATTTTTATAGGCTGGGTGAGTAGCAGGTAATTCAGCAATGGTTTTTTGAAGACGCTCACCGTAGAACAATAAAGAGTCAGCCAAATCTGTTTTATCAAAAATCTGTGCAATAGTATCCAGATAGGCCAGGCGTTCTTTTACGCTTTTTGCGTTCTCTAAATTTTTATAAAGATAGGTTTCTACCTGATTGGGAATACTATTGAATGCTTTAAAATTAGAATATTTATCCTGTGCCTGCGCCTGGATAAACAGTAAGAAAAAAAATAAAAAATATAAAAGTCTTTGGAAGGACATAAAGCGAATCCTTTTTAGAGCCTTCAAAAATACGATTTATAGAAAACCCAATAGTGTTATTTGTTATAAAAAATCCTTAAAAAGCCCGATATTCAGGGAGTTTTTCGAGAAAATTCAATAGTCTCTTGCCAATAATAGTTTAATGGGACAGGAATAATATGAACGGACAATTTACAACGGAAGTATTTGATGTATATCCACTTAAAAACCTCTCAATATAGTTGATAACGTAGATGTCTAAAATTAAAGCCGAAATTATATAATTTTAAGAACTATTTTTATGATTTCAGAAATTTTTAAAAGTTTCAGAAGAAAAAAGCCGAACACCTTGCATTGAAAAAGTATAGTCTAAAAACTACAATTTTAGCAGGTGTCCGGCATCGGAAAAAACATCCAAACAAACAGTTCGGCATAGCTATAAAAAAGTTTCTCTAGTTTTCCTAAAGAAGACTTTTAGCGCCTTAAGCGATATTTTTTAATCGATTTTTATTCCTGAATAAGCAACTGTTTTAGCAATAATCTGATGCTTTAGCCTTTTAACCTTTATAAAATGATCCTGAAGTCTTTTTTTAAAAAGGGAATGAGCGTCCATGTAAATTTGTTCACATTCCATATCATCACACTCCCTTATTTTTGAAACCCTGTTTTTATAATATAAACAGGTGCGAAGGTGAAATTTGTTTTGTTCTATGTGCTGACAGATATAGGAGATTAGTGAATTTATTGCCTTTTTTTCACATCCAACTTTTCCAGAATTTTGATCCTGTAAATATGATTTATAAAGTAAAAGTTCAAAATCAATGATTTCAAGTTTTTGAAACCAATCATGAGCATTCCCTTCAATTACCGATATTGTATTATTACCAATATTTGGTTGTTCATATTTCATGCGAAAAGTTTGAGTCCCGTTTTTCATTAATTCACTTTTTCAGTATCATTATTTTTTGCTCGATAATCGAGATTAAATATTATCGGGCTCACCTCTATATAAAAAATAATTTTCTAATAAATGGCTTATGGGCTTGCCCTTAGTTAGTTTATGGAAAAATACCCCTTTGCTGGTAGGCAGTTTCAATTCGGGATATGGCCAGCATATAAGCAGCGGTTCTCCAATCGATATTTTTTTCTTCCACTTTGCGCTGTATTCGTTTAAAATTTTCAGAAAGTTTTTTCTCGAGTTTGCCCATACTTTCCTCTAAATCCCATAATTCGCCATTACGATTTTGCAGCCATTCAAAATAGCTGGAGATCACTCCGCCCGAATTACAGAAAATATCTGGAATGATAGTTACCTTATTTCTTAATAGAATATTTTCCCCTTCTTTATCTGTAGGACCATTGGCACCTTCTAATATTAGTGGCGCTTTTATTTTTTCAGCTACACTGGCCGTAATTTGATTCCCCAGTGCCGCAGGAATAATGATATCGCAATCTAAGCCAAAGAAATCTTCGGGTGGTATAGAAACTGCTTCCGGATAATCTGCAATTGAACCCTTTCTGGGGTTAGAATGTACCGCCAATCCTTCAACATCGATCCCTTCTTTTTTGTACAATGTTGCATGAGCATCCTGAACGGCCAATAAACGAGCGCCTTCTTTTACCATAAAATGGGAAGCCCAATAACCAACATTCCCGAACCCCTGAACGATAAAGGATTTTCCCTGTAAACTCTCTCCCTTGCTTTCCAGAAAAAGTTTAGCAGAAAGATATACGCCAAAACCGGTAGCACGATCTCTACCTTCAAGTCCGCCTACGCCCAAAGGTTTTCCGGTAACGATATGCCGGTTATGAGAACGTTCTGAAGTTGGGATGGTAGACATATACGTATCGGCAATCCAAGCCATTGTCTGGGCATTGGTATTAATATCTGGCGCGGGTATATCATGTTCAGGGCCTATATTTTCTCCCAAAGCATAGGTGAATCTGCGGGTAATTCGCTCTAATTCTCCAATAGAATACTTTCTGGGATCTATTTCTATTCCTCCTTTAGCACCACCAAAGGGTAAACCAGCAAGAGAGGTTTTCCAGGTCATCCACATAGCCAAAGCTTTGGCGGCATCAATATCTACCGTATCGTGATAGCGCAAACCTCCTTTGTAAGGCCCTAAAGCATTGTTGTGCTGTACCCGGTACCCGGTAAACACCTTCACACTGCCATCGTCCATTTTAACGGGAAAGTGAACGATAATTTCACTGTTCGAGATCGACAGGATTTTTCTAATATTATCATTTAGGTTCATACAGTCGGCCGTTTTATTAAACTGGCTCATCACCGTAGCATGCATCGATTGTTTTTTTGTTTTTTCCTTTTTCATGAGTATTATTTAAAATGTTCACAAAACAACTTTCGGTGGTTTTTCCACGTACAGGTTTTTTGATGATCACAATTAAAACAAAGTCCTTTAAGCATATCCTGGGGTAGTAGGCTGCCTAAAGAACTTTTTGAAATTGACTTTTTATTGATATGATTCGTTTTCATAATAATGAGGTTCGACTATATCTTAAAAGTCAAAGTGTGTACCCAAAAAAGGATAATTTTGTATTTTTTTATTTATAATATTGATTTTGAGGTTTTTGCATTTTTAAAAATGTTTGCTTTTGTAAAATTTAAATGGGCATTATCTCCCGGCTGGGGAATAATGTACCGCTTGCTATTTTAATTTATTGCGAAGTGTTTTGCGATCGATCTTTAAAATTTCAGCGGCCTGTGTTTTATTTTGATCGGTATATGCCAGGACTTTCAGAATATATTCTTTTTCCATTTCCGCTAAAGATTTAAATGCAGTATCACTAGTAGTAATACTGTATTTAAAATGCTCTGGAAGTTGCTTTATGCTGATTTCATCATCACTTAAAATTAGGGCACGCTGAATAATATTCTCCAGCTCTCTTACATTTCCTGGCCAGTCGTAATTTTGTAATAACTCTAATGCCTTATCACTAAGTTTTGCCCGCTTACCATATTCTGACCCATATTTTCTTAAAAAATTATTCGCAAGAAACGGAATATCGCTTTTATGTGATCGTAGGGGAGGAGTACTTATATTGACCACATTTAATCGATAATAAAGATCTTCCCGAAACTTACCATTTTGTACCATTTTAAAAAGATCACTGTTGGTGGCCGCGATGATGCGAATGTCAATTTTTTTGGTTTCCTGTTCTCCAATCCGCTGTATTTCTTTTTCCTGAAGGACTCTTAGCAGCCTGGTTTGTACCTTCATGGGAGCATTCCCTATTTCATCTAAAAATATAGTACCCTTATCTGCCGCCTGAAAAAAGCCTTGTCGGTTTTCCAAGGCTCCGGTGAAAGCCCCTTTGGTGTAGCCAAATAATTCGGCTTCCAGTAAATCTTCAGGAATCCCACCGCAATTAACGGCGATAAAAGGCTGCGGGGCAAATCTCCCTTTATAGTGAATGGCCCTTGCAATGAGTTCTTTTCCTGTTCCACTTTCGCCCTGGATTAAAACCGTTGCTTTGTTATCTTTAACCCTTTCAATAAGATCAATAAGATTTTGCATGGGTTCAGAATTGCCAATGATTCCGGCGTAAGAGATACTGGCATTACCAGAGGAATGCGGAGTAGTTTCCTGTAGATTTTGTGGTAAAGCTTTGGCTACGGCATTTTTTAATTCCTCTTTAGTGAAGGGCTTTATTAAATAATCTACCGCGCCAGATTTCATGGCTTCCAAAGCGCCATCTATCGAAGGAAATCCTGTGATAACCAGTGTTGGGAGCGTAGGGTAATGATCTGATACATATTTAATTAATTCTATCCCGTCTACTTTTGGCATTTGCAAATCTGTAACCAGTAAATCAATGCGGCTGTATTTTAAAATATTTATAGCTTCCAGAACATTGGAGGCTTTATAAGCATGAAAGTTTTGATCATGGAGTTGCCGCTGAAGCAGTTCTAACATATCAAAATCATCGTCTACTATTAAGATATTTGCTTTTTTATAGGTCATGTTCAAAGTTATAGTGGTAATAAAATCTGAAAGTTACTTCCGGTAGGCGTATTATCTGTAATTTTTATTTCTCCCCGATGTGCCTTTACAATGCCATGCACCACACTTAATCCTAATCCTGAGCCTTCACCAAGTGGTTTTGTACTATAAAAAGGATGAAACACTTTCTTACGAAGGGCTTTTGGAATTCCTGGCCCCTGATCTTTAATTTCCATAAGCATGTGATTTTTAGATTGTGTTACGCTAATTTCAATACTACTTTTGGGAGGGGAAACATAGATTGCATTAATCACCAGATTAAAAATGATCTGGGTAAATTGTACAATATCTACGGGAATGACTAAGTCGTTATGATCAATTGTAAAAGCACAGGTTATATTTGCTTTTTTAAGGTTGGGTCCTAAAAGAGATAACGCCTGCTCGATAATAGGTTTTATTTGCTGCGGTTGTTTTTGGTGAGGCATCTCACAGGCAAAAAACATTAACTTTTTTACAATTTCTCTAGAGTATATACTGGCTTTAATTATTTTTTCCAGATCATTTCTGGTCTGTTCGTCTGTATTATTTTCCTGAATAAGTTCAGCAAATCCAAGAATGTTTCCCAAAGGTGTATTTAGCTCGTGCGCGATGCCAGCAGTTATTTCACCAAGTATGGCTAATCGGTCGTTATGTTCCGCTTTTCGGCGTAATAATTCTTCTCGCTTTTTGATACTTTCCCGCTCAAAAAAATCACTAATTTCTATCGCTATTTGGTTAAGTAATTGCTGTTCTTCTTCTAAGAAATCTGTTTTATCATAGTGTTCAGCATCATAATATACTCTAATATCGCCTACATTTCCCTGATGGTCTGAAAGTTTACTTTCCTGAAAAATATGGTTTTTGGGAATGTTCCCTATTTTGATTTCAACATGGGTATAGCATAATTGTACAATGGCGTCCTTTGGGTGTCTCCAGGCGTTTTTGGTGATTTCACAGATCTCTTTTAAAGTCTCCTGAATATCATCTGAATGCTTTCGTAGAGCGCTTGAAATGCTGTACAGGCACGTTAATTCTTTTACTCTTTCCTTTAAACGATCTTCTAATGTAAACTCTTTATTCATTTTTAAAATTCTCTATAGAATAACCTGCCATAATTAGGCTATAATCAGAATGATTTTATTTAAAATTTTCAATTGAACGCTAAGTTATTCATAATCAGTTATATTCTTATGTAAGCGCTATATTTTTACTGGGGTGATTTTACCCGATGGTGCATTTTTACTCAAAAATAGCATTTTTTCGTAAAATATATTATTTATTAAATATCTGGTAATCAGTTTTTTAAAAATTTATACTGAATTATTTATGGATATCGGTATAGGCTTTGTCTTTGTGATGGCATGTTTAACTTTTGGAAATAGCAATTGAATATCAATTTTTTTAAACAGGTGTATTCGTATCGAGAGCTCTGTATTAAAAAGGATTTAAGGGAAGTGGCCATGTGGGAACTTTTTCTTGAAGATATAAATGAAGAACTAGGGGACCTTCTAAAACTTGAAAAACGGATGATTAATGATCTAAGATTAGCCAATACCTTACAGGGAATGCGTAGGGAGGTTATTTTATGTACAGCAGGTTTATGCAGGTTTGAGCAGGAACTTAAAAAAGAGTTAGAATACGGAAAAAATGAATATGGAGATCAACATATTAATTTATATGAAAAGCATCGTATGCGGTATCTCAGGATTTTTGAAAAATACCTTTTATTAAAAAAAAGTATTCATAAACGATTGCCAGAGCGAAAAAAATAAGTTTTAAAAATGTATATTTTGTCACGAACTAAGTTTCTTTTAATTGTTGCGTTAGTTGCCATTTTAAGTATTCTTTTACTTTCCTGGTTGGTTCCGGCCCCAATTTTTCAGAACACCTAAATTAAGGGGAGAGTTTTGGTGCTATGAATGGGATACTAACTTTAACCCAATGATGGAGCCTATAAGGGTGGTGATAAAAAATAATCTCCAAAAACTAGGCGGTTCTTTAAAAATAAAGATCCCTAATAATACAGTTCCTACGGCCCCAATACCCGTCCATACGGCATAAGCTGTTCCAATGGGCAGTACTCTGGTTACTTTTATGAGTAAGCTCATGCTACAAACAAGGCATACTAAAAATCCCCCAAACCAAAGTTTTGATGTTAGACCTTCAGTTTGATTGGCTTTACCAAGACATAAGGCAAAGAGCATTTCGAATAAGCCGGCAATTATTAAGAGAAACCAATTCATTGTTTTAAATATTTCAGCAAAAATAGAAAGAATAATAACTCTTCTGCCGTCGAAAATGATAAAGAAAAAGCAGCAAGATTTTATAGGTTTTCTAAAGTCTTGGCCTAAAATTTTAATAATTTTGTAGGCCGCCTAAAAAATTCAGCATGCCAATTTCTTTAAGGACCATATTAGTGCTTTTAAGCCTTTTTTTTTCGCTTAATTTTTTCTGTCAGACTCAAAATTCGGTAGAATTTGGGACGATAGATTCTTTAATTTCTACCAAAAAATATCGGCAGGCTAAAAGAAAAATAACACGTTTTATCGGGCAGCAAATTCCTGATAGTTTAAATGCAAAGGCCCATTTATATCTTGGTAAAATAGAATTGTTGACAGGAAATCTTGATGTCGCTCTTTCTGAATATTTTAAAGCTAAGGAACACTTAGACTACCTTGATATCCAAGATAAGATTAATTTATTTTCAGGCGTAGGAGTTATATATTCTAAATCTAAAAATTTTGAGGATGCGATTCTAAATTTTCGGGAGGCTTTGCAATATGCTAAGAAAGATATAGATCGTTTAAAGATTCTTGTTAATCTTGGCGGGGTATCTATGGAAGCCGGAAAAGGACAAGTAGATCAAATTTATGAAGAAGCATTAGAGATAGCAGCAGGGCTAAAAGAACCACGCGTAGAAGCAATAATTTATACTAATCTTAGTAATTACTATATCAACCAAAAATCCTGGAAAAGCGCTATAGAGAGTGCTCAAAGAAGTTTACGAATTAGAGATTCATTAAAAATGCCGGTTTCAGTAATCACATTAAATAATCTTGGTTATGGATTAGTAAATAACGGTGATATTAACGAAGGGATTAAAAATTATAATAAGGCACTAGAGTATGCTAATTTACAGGAAAAGGTCCGGCTTTTATACAATCTACGAAGCGCAAATATGGCAGCAGGAGAGTATCAAAAAGCATTAGAATATTATGATCGATATGATAGTGTTAAGAATATTGTTGCCAGCAAAAATTACGAACAAAAAATCGCAGATATTAGGGCGGCTTACGAAACTGCCGAGAAGGAGAAAAAAATAGCCTTATTAGAAGCTGAAAATAAGATTCGAAAAAGAGAATTAGTGTGGATTGTGATGGTAAGTAGTTTTCTTTTGATATTGCTTGGAATTGGAGTTTATTTTAGGATGAAACATTTAAAAGTGCGGCAAAAACTTGAGCAATCACGGTTGCGAAGCAAGTTTTTACGATTACAACTTAATCCACATTTTTTATTTAACGCTTTACAACAAGTCCAATTTTATATCTATCGTAATGAACGTGAAACTTCTATGCAATATCTGGATCATTTTGGAAAGCTTATACGATCAGTTTTAGAATATTCAGATTCAGATTTTATTAAACTGAGTGATGAAATAGCCATGCTGGAGAATTATCTAAGCTTACAGGAAAATGCAATTGCAGCCGATTTTTCATTTAAAATAGACTGTGATCCTTCTATTTCGCCAGAAGAAATAAGTATTCCGGTAATGCTCTTACAACCTTTTGTGGAAAATGCGGTGATCCATGGCGCCAAATCAAGACCAGAAAATGCCCGAGTTGAAGTTATATTTAAAAGAACTAAAGCTAAGGATAAAATAGCTGTTGAAATTATCGATAATGGCACCGGTATTCAAAACGAAAGAGGAACGCTTCAGCATAATAAATTGCATAAATCTATGGGGCAGGATATTTTGAGCGAACGAATGAAGGAGCTAAAAACTATTAATCAAATTCCTATAGATTTAAATATTGACAATGCATCAGATCACAAGAAATTTCCCGGTACTCGCGTTAGTCTTGTTATTCCTTATGTACATTTATAAATTTATGACTGATGGATTTAAAAAGTAAACCAACAAATTTACGGGTTTTGATCGTTGAAGATGATGTTGCATCCTCACAAATGTTTAGTGATATTCTTAAAATCCACTTCGGGTTTGAAATATGCAGTGTGAAAAGCTTAGAAGAAGCTTCTGAAAAATTGACTGTTTTTTCTCCGGAATTATTGATTTTGGATATCAATCTACCCGATGGTAATTCTATAGATTTTCTGCATGATTTATATCAAAAAGGATATCCTGAATTTAAAGTGATTTTTACAACGGCTTATGCGAATTATGCTGTAGAAGCTTTTCGATTGAGTGCGTTAGATTTTTTGCTGAAACCAATAGCCCCCCAAAACCTAATAAATTCTGTTGAAAAAGTCTTAAAAAATATCTCGGCTGAAAATTATAGCAAACAATTAGAAACCTTATTTCTTAACGAGCGGCAGCAACAGGATAAAAAGATAGTTTTAAAAACTCAGGATGATATTCATATCGTTGCTTTAAAAGATATCATTCAGGCTCAGGCAGATAATAATTATACCTTATTTTATCTCAATAACTTCAATAAAGTTTTGGTCTCTAAGTCCTTAAAGAAATTTGAAAATGACCTTGTAAAATACGGATTTTTAAGAATCCATCAATCCCATCTCATTAACAGCGATCATATTCTTTCTTATAACCGAAAAAAGCAATGTGTTGTGTTGCACGGAGACATAGAAGTGCCGGTTTCGCAAAACAGGAAGCAATTGTTACTTAATTTTTTTGATGAATTCTAGACAAGAATGGTTAAATTCTCAATGAGAACAGGTATATTCTAATCCTCTTTAAATAGCAAATATCAGGTGGTTTTTCAGGAGTATATTTGGCATAAAATATTGAACCAATATCTCATGAAAACGAAAGCTTATTTTTTCCTAATTACTTTTTTTGTGATTTCTAATGTGCTTCAGGCACAAATATTTGATAAGATAAAGAATAAAATTGAAGATAAAGCAAACGAGGTTATAGATGAGGGGCTAAATCCTGGGAAGAAAGATACAACAAAGAAGTCGAGATCGGGCAGGATTCAGTTAGAAAATACCATCAGTTTTTATCCTGGAGATTCTATTGTTTATGCCTCTAATTTTTCGAGACGTCAGTTAGGATCAATGCCTGGAGATTGGAAAACAACAGGATCTGGATCTGTAGTACCCGTAAGCCAAATAGGAGGGAACTGGTTAAAAATGTCTGAGCGTACTACGTATAAATTAAACCATTCTATTTATTATCCAGATGATTTTACCATAGAGTTCGATCTTTTGGTGGCAGCCGATAAAGTTGATGATCTTTCTTCACTTTATTTTGGTTTTACTAAAGATAATAGTCTTACAAGATGGATTTCTTCAGATAATATTTGGTATGCCGAATTACAGTATATGAATAATAATGATATTGTAGTGAGTAGTCGTTCAGCAGATATTTATCAGGCCTCAGATTTCGATTTAGAAACTTATGCAAATCAGGTAATGCATGTTGCCATTGAGGTTCATAAGGATAATGTAAAGGTATTTTTAGATGATGAGAAAATAGCGGATACTAAATTATTTAATGGAGAGAAAGCCAAGCATTTCTTTATTAGTAGTCCTCTTCGCCAGCAACACAAAGCGGCGACATTATTCAGTAATTTTAATATTAGTGTTTATAAGGATTAAATTTTGTATCTATCGAATGCCTCGTGGTCTCGCCCCGAGGTAGTTTACTTAATGAAATTTTGTTTAAAATTACAATACCTAAAACATTTTTAAATTATCTGCGTTTTAAAATCGAAAATAATACTTTGGTTTAAAATACGCGGCAAACCTTTAGAAAGAAATAGCACTAATTATTCTTTCTAAAATATGATGCTGCCCTTTATAAGAAATATATAGAGCTTGGCTTCGGTAATTGTACAGAGTATATTGATCTTTATCACTGTCGTGATCGCTGTACTCTTCAGGAAGAAAGCAACAAAACCTTCCGCTCTGCTTATTTCTGCTGCTTACCGCGATACACAGTATAACCGATCTTACTATAGATACCCCGTTGTTTGGGTCAGAACGCATTCATTTGTTCTTTGGTACCCTCGTCTTTTTGTACGCCCCGCTTCTGTATTTTCACTTTTGCGGACTGTTTCAGGTTGAGGTTAAAAAGTCCTGGAGGCATCTGCTCGTATTTGGGATATTCCTTGGCTATTACATCTGTTTTGGGTTTTCCCACACCCTGTTCTTTGCTGCTTTCAGTATCCATTATTTGATTTATGCACTATGGATTACCCGATTGCTCAAGTCCAGACAACATGAAAAGCCTGTAAAAAAAATATGGATCTTGTTTATCACCTATTCGTTTGGAATGGTCTGGTTTTTTGCGATTGCTGCTAACGCTTTTTCGCAATTCAATCATGAACTGATGGCCGACTGGACCGAACTGATCGCCTTTATCCTGGCCATTATCCTGTTTTGCGGGTTGATTTATTTTACCATGTCCCAACCCGGTTTGTTTATGCAGGTGCGGGTGGGGGTGTCCAATCAGATTAAGTCTAACGAGCCCGAAGATGAACGCGGCAATACGCAAATGCTGGAGCTTACCCAATTATTCCGGGAGGAAAAATTATTTTCCAATCCTGAAATAAACCGGGAAATGCTGGCCGAAAAATTGAGTATGGACGTGCAACAACTGTCTAAAGAAGTCAACCGGTATTTTAAAATGAACCTTCCGGAGCTGATTAACCACTACCGAATTGACGAAGCCAAACTACTTTTAGAAAACAGCGCACTCCAGATCAAAGAGATCTACTATCAAACCGGATTTCAATCGCGCTCCGCTTTTAATACGGCTTTTAAAAAACAAACCCAAAAGACCCCTTCAGAATACAGAAAGGACCTTTAAAGTGTTCTGATTTAGAAATCAGAACATCCATATGGGTTGATTTCCATTCATTTGCCGCTCAATCAAAATGCGACACGTATGAACTGGAATTTTAAAAACTATGGGTGCATGCTTATTGGCTTAATAGGTTTTGCATCGAGCCTTGGGGGGCAGACCCTGCAACCCCGGGACTATCAGCATCACATCATTGAGGCAGGAGGGGGCTTTGATCACAGCCTCATCGCCCTGCACTTGGGCTATGCCTATTATCAATCCAGGTATCGGTCTGCGGTGTTTACCCGGTTTACACAGAGCAGTGCCCTTTTGGGCAGCGGAAATTTCAGTTCAAGGCTGGGCGTTATGCACTGGCTGCCGCTGCACGAGCGTTGGACGGTTCAGGCTAAGCTGGCCTTAATCTACGCTCAAAGCGCTAATCCCGCCGGAAAGTATAACGCCCTGGGCTATCGGCTGGATCTTAGCCCCCCGGTTTCTTACGAAAAGAGGCGGTTTTGGCCTTGATTTTTCGGTTAATCCCTTTTTCCTGACCCACATTGAACATTCTGATTACTGGAAAGAGTACCTCTATGAGTATGCTCAGGATGGCTGGTACCGCAATACGGTAAGAACCTTTCGTATGGGAGCCTCTGTAAGCAGGTACATCAATCGGGCAAAATCCCTTGAAGCTGCTTTACAAGGCGGATATCAAACCAACGGCAGGTATGACAGGCTTGTACCGGGCCTTTATTTCAACCTTTATTTAAACTATAGACTACTATGAGAACACAAAACCTATGTATACTCCTCTTCTTCAATAATTTTATGCTACAGCTGCGAAACCCAGGATCCCGGTGAACCGGGAAATCTGGTTCCAGCGACGGTAGTAGAAGATCCTTCACTCACCAGCATCAGCCTATCAGGTACCCGCCTGTATTATGCGAGTTATGGCAACCCTGCAGGGACTAAAATCTTTGTTTTGGAAGGCGGGCCCGGTGACGATTTCCGTTATTTACTTGATTTCAATCAAAGTAATAAGGGCTGGAGCCTGTTACAGGATTATCAGGTGATCTATCATGATTACCGGGGCTGTGGCCTTTCACAACGACATCCTAAAGACGAATTGACCATGGCAAACTCCCTTAAGGACCTGGAGGAATTGGTGGATCATTTTGCGCCGGACGAACAGGTGATTTTTATTGGTCATTCACACGGCGGTGTGGTCGCAACGCAATACATCAACTCCCATACGGAGCGGGTTAAGGGAGCGGTCTTGCTGAAGCCGGGGGGCTTCTCAGCAACGATCAATACACATTTGCCAGAGGCCAATGCCGTTAATTTACTGGGAAAAGACATCAACCAGGCTTTATGGATAAAGCAATTGATAGGGCTGGATGATCACGAGAAGGCCGATTATTATTATGGAATTGCCCGGGTAACTCTGGATCGTGAAAACCGGGGAGAGCGCTGCCCATCTAAAAACTTTAGGGGTGGGGCAGCCGCAGCCCTTGCTATAGCAATCGATGAGGTGAATGACGGTAATTATGACTTTACCACACATTTAGACCGTTTTACTGAACAGGTGTTGTTTATAAGCAGTGAGGAGAGTGATCTGGGTTATACGTTTCAGGAAAAATACCGGGTGGGCCAATATCCCTACCAAAGCCATATTCACATGGAAGGCACCGGCCATAACGGACTCATCAATTGCAAGACCTCTGAAACATTGGGGTATATAAAAGCGTATTTAGAGGGCTTGTAAAACAAAATTCAGAAGTAAGTTCTAATTTCTAGAGCGTAGCAATAAGCTTATTGTACCAGGGAAAACATAACGCATAGAGTGTTAATTTCACCTTATAGTACAGGATGCATTTAAATTTCTTTATCAGTAAACTTGAAGTTGTATTAAGAATTATAGCGTATTGATAAAAAAATGAATTTTAATGATCAATAGGTGGCTTCAAAACTAAAAGTATGATATATTGTATGAATAAATTGGTGGTAGGTACTTTTGCTTTACTCTTTTTATATGGATGCTCTTATATCAATTTAAGCAACAATTCATATCAGGATCTTTCGGGTAATTGGAATTATAAATTAGATACTTCAGCTATCGGCGAGGATGAGGCATGGTATACTAAAAAGTTCTCTGATAGTATAAAATTACCAGGAGCGCTACGTGATTATGGTATTGGTGAGGAACCTGATGTAAATACTAAATGGACAGGCAGCATTTACGATAGTTCCTGGTATTTTAATCCGGCAATGAGAAAGTACCGGGAAAAGGGGAATATTAAATTTCCATTTTGGTTAACACCCGATAAACATTATGTAGGAACTGTATGGTATCAAAAGGAAATTGAAATCCCTAAGGATTGGGTTGAAAAGGACCTGAAACTCTATCTGGAACGTCCACATTGGCAAACTACTGTTTGGTTGGATTCATTAAAAATAGGGTCTGACAATAGTTTATCTGTTCCACATCAATTTATAATTCCTGCTAAAGCTATTTCAAAAGCTAAACATTGGTTAACGATAAAGGTGGATAATGCGATTAGGACGATAGATCCCGGTATAAATTCCCATAGTATTACAGATCATACCCAGGGAAATTGGAATGGAATGGTTGGGGCGATTACACTGATGCCAGTAGCAAAAATCTTTATTAAAAAGCTTAAGATCGTACCTAATCTTAAAGATAATTTAGTTGACGTTCATATAAAATTGAATGAACCACTTGCTCATGCTACTATTGCTTTTAATATCAATGGGGCAAACCATGAGCATAAATTGGAGGAAATCAATAAAAACTGGACGGGCGGCGATGAAGCGAAGTACAGTATTGCTATGGGCGATAATTATAAGAAATGGAGTGAATTTCAGCCAAATTTTTATGAGCTATCAGTTTCGCTAGAAAACAACGATAGCATCTTAGATAAGAAGACAGCGGTTTTTGGAATGCGAGCATTTACTGTAGATAAAAACCGATTTCAAATTAATGGAACCACCGTATTTTTAAGAGGAACAACAGAATGTGCGGTTTTTCCGTTAACGGGCTATCCACCAACCTCTGAAGAGGAATGGAGTGAAATTTATCGCATAGCAAAATCCTTCGGGCTAAACCATATACGTTTTCACTCGTATTGCCCGCCAGAAGCAGCCTTTATAGCAGCAGATAAAGTGGGTTTTTATTTGCAGATAGAAGGACCAAGCTGGGCGAAGTATTCAACAAGCCTGGGTGATGGCACACCTATAGATGACTATTTGATGAAGGAAACGAAGCGTATTATTGATACCTACGGAAATCATCCTTCTTTTGTAATGATGTCTTACGGGAATGAGCCTTCTGGCAACTATGTACCTTATTTAGAAAACTGGGTTGAACATTTTAGAGAATATGATTCGCAGCGTTTATTTACCGGGGCATCTACGGGACGTAGCTGGGCAATTATCCAAAATAGTGATTTTATCGTACGTTCCCCGCCACGAGGATTGGAATGGAAAGATAAACAACCCAATTCAACTTTTGACTATCGAGATAAAACTGAGGGTCAGGAGAAACCTTATGTTACTTTTGAAATGGGCCAGTGGTGTGTATTTCCTAATTTTGATGAAATTGAAAAATATACAGGTTCTTTAAAAGCAAGAAATTTCGAGCTATTTCAGGAAGATCTCGCCGATCATCATATGGAATCATTAGCCAATCAATTTTTAATGGCTTCCGGGAAATTACAGGCCTCCTGTTATAAGCAGGAAATAGAAGCTACTTTAAGAACACCAAATTTAGCAGGTTTTCAATTATTAGGCCTAACGGATTTCCCGGGACAGGGCACGGCACTGGTAGGCGTATTAGATGCCTTTTGGGATGAAAAACCTTATATTTCTGCAGATGAGTTTAGCGCTTTTAATGCTTCTGTAGTCCCATTAATACGTTTAGAGAAATTCACCTTTATAGATACAGCGCATGTTAGTATTCCTGTAGAAGTTGCCAATTTTAGTGGTAATGTTTTAAATGGAGAACTAAACTGGAAGATACGTTCAGAAGAAAATATTTTAAAGCAGGGGACATTTAAGAGGAAAAGCATCCCAATAGGGACAAATAATTCAATAGGTACAATAGAAACCACGTTAGATTTTGTAAAAAAAGCTCAAAAGCTGACGATAGAGGTAAGTGTTGGAAAGTTTAAAAATCAATGGAATATTTGGGTGTATCCAGACAAACAAATAGCAACTGAAGAATCAGATATTATAATTGCGACTGAAGTTAATGATAAGGTACGTAAAGCGTTAAATGATGGGCAGTCTGTTTTGCTATTGGCTTCCGGTCATGTTGAAAACGGAAAAGATGTTGTACAATACCTTGTTCCGGCCTTTTGGAATACCTCATGGTTTAGGATGCGCCCACCACATACTACCGGTATTTATATTAGGGACACTCATCCTGTATTTAAAGATTTCCCGACAGATTATTATAGCGATTTACAATGGTGGGAAATCGCCAATAAGCAACAAGTAATGAATTTGGAAAATTTTGATCCTTCTTTTACTCCAATAATTCAGCCCATCGATACCTGGTTTTTAAATCGACGTTTATCCATGCTTTTTGAAGCAAAAGTGGCTAAAGGTAAATTAATGGTGTGCAGTATAGACTTAGAAAATGATATGAATGAACGAATTGTAGCCCGCCAACTTAAATTAAGTATTTTAAATTATATGAATTCTGAAGACTTTAATCCTGAGGCAAAAGTGAAATGGGAAATTATTTCAGAACTATTCGAGAAAAAGGAAAGAGAAGGGTGGAAGTCTTATGTAAAGAATACACCATAATACTAAAATTGGGAAGCATTTTTAGCTATTTTGAATGTCCAATATATCGAGTACTAAATTCATCCTGATTTTCAATAAAAAAAGCCGGCTTAACCGGCTTTTTTAGTCAATATATTGTCTTATCTACTTACAGAAACTTCTAATAATTCGCAATCATCTGAGCTTATCTGTACTTCTTTATTTTCCGCAGGAATTAATAAAGTCTGTCCCTGTTCGATTTCTTCAGCATTGCCATTCACACTTATCGTCGCTTTCCCACTAACGGCCATATAAATAATAAAACTATCTACAGCGGAATAGTCTTTGGTGATGCTACCTTTTACCGGTAAATAATTGGTAGTGAAATATTCACAATCTGCAATATTTGAAGATTGGTTAGGAGTTTTATCATACTCCATTTTAAAATCATCTTTCTTTTCAAAGTCGATAGCATCTATCGCTAAAGCGGTATGTAACTCTCTGGAATTTCCCTGGTCATCTACACGGTCCCAATCGTAAATTCTATAGGTAATATCTGAAGTTTGTTGAATTTCGGCTAATAATACACCTGCTCCAATGGCATGCACTTTACCGGTATTAATAAAAAAGCTATCACCTTTTTTAACAGGTTCGAAATTAAGAACTTCGGTAATTTTACCTTCTTCAAGATGTTTAATATAATCTTCTTTGGTAATGGTTTCTTTAAAACCAACATTGATATCGGCATTTTTATCGGCTTGCATGATAAACCACATTTCAGTTTTCCCAAAACTGTTATGACGTTCTTTAGCAAGATCGTCATGTGGATGCAATTGTACAGAAAGTGCGGTTTTGGCATCGATATATTTTATAAGCAAGGGAAATTCTGCTCCAAAATCTGCATAGATCTTCTCGCCTAAAAATTTTCCTTTATATTCTTCTAAAAGTTCATTTAAGGTTTTGCCTTTAAGAGCTCCATTTTCTACCACAGAGATATCTCCTTTAACCCCAGAAATTTCCCAGCTTTCGCCTAAGTTTTTGGAATTGGATTCTTTGTTTAATATGGTCGCTAATTTCTCACCTCCCCAAATTTTTTCTTTTAGGATAGGTATAAATTTGATTGGATAATTAAGCATTCTTATTTGTGTTAGGATTAAATCGTGCATAAAAATAAGTAAAAACTTTAAGACAATGGTAATCGTATACCCAATGCCTTTTAGAAACATTAAACTTTTTAAAGTACTAAACTGTTGCTTATCAATATTTAAAAAAATGAAATGAAATAAAAACTCATTTTTCTTAAAAAAAGCCTTGTTTTAAAATAAAAAGAGATTATATTTGCAACCGCAAAAATGGTCGCGTAGCTCAGCTGGATAGAGCATCTGCCTTCTAAGCAGACGGTCACAGGTTCGAATCCTGTCGCGATCACTTTTCAAGTATATAATTGACACCAAAACCCTGCAAATCGTATGATTTTCAGGGTTTTATGTTTTTATTGGTCTCAACAATGGGATTTAAACCCTTAAATTTTATTGCAGCACTTTAGTAGTGCGAAAAAATCTATATTTTCGTATTATGAGTTATCAAAGAAAAGGCTCTCATACGGTTAGTTATTTAACGGGTCATATTGTTTGGGTTACAAAATATCGTTACAAGGTACTCCGAGGAGATGTTCAAACTCGTTGTCGTGAACTTTTAATCCAAATATGTGAAGTTGAAGGTATAGAAATACTAAAAGGAGTAGTTAGTTCGGATCACGTTCATATGCATATCGAATATGCTCCAAAATTGAATGTAAGTAGCATATTGAAAAAACTTAAAGGTCGTACATCAAGGAAACTTCAACAAGAATTTCCAAAATTGAAGGAGCGTTATTGGGGACAACATTTTTGGGCAAGTGGTTATGGAGTCTGGGGTACTGGTAATATTACCGATAAAATGGTCAATGAATACTTGGAACATCACCGGCGTGATTCGAGTGATAATTCCAATTTTATATTGGAATAGTAAAGGGGACTTTTAGTCCCCAGTATTAATGAACCTCTGCACTTTTAGTGCAGAGTGGTTTAGTTTTACTGAGTATTTTAATAGCAGCCGTTAGGCTAGGGGAGACTTGGGAGACACTACAGGTTGTTTACGGGCAAACTAGTTCACGAAAATTACTGGAATTTATATGAATGTAGCTGTAAATACTTTTAAAACATTAAAAAATTGCTCCCTAACAGGCTATAAAAATAAAACGTTATTTTTCTGTCTTTGCCATTCGTTGGTGATATATACTTAAAGAAATGATTTAAACTTTTTTTAAAAATAAAAAAGGGTTGCAGATATTTGTGTTGCGAAACATACAATTATCAAAACCAACCCTTTATGTACTCTGTACTTGACAAAGATACAATAGAATTG
>NZ_JAKHSK010000035.1 GCF_023499215.1 Zunongwangia pacifica | reverse complement strand
TCTATTGTATCTTTGTCAAGTACAGAGTACATAAAGGGTTGGTTTTGATAATTGTATGTTTCGCAACACAAATATCTGCAACCCTTTTTTATTTTTAAAAAAAGTTTAAATCATTTCACTAATAAAGGTAAGATCAATAGCCAAAAAACGCTGTTAGCATCTAGTTAATTATGGTAATTACGATTAACATCTATTTTAAGAAAGCAATTGCTTCACTAAAATGATAATAGAAGTACAAGTGTTCTGTGAAATAATAATTTCAGTAAAGGAATACTAAATTATTTTTCGTTCATATTTTCAATTATTTTATACAATAACCGGTACAACTCATTGGCGTCTTCTTTAGATAATGGAAGTTGCCCTGCTAACAACGCCGGAATTTCACAAGCCTTTTCTTTTAAGTTTTTTCCTTTTTCGGTTAAGGTAATCACAATATTTCGCTCGTCGGTTTCAGAACGTTGACGATCTAAAAACCCACGTTGTTGAAGTCGTTTTAGCAGTGGCGTTAACGTATTGGACTGTAATTGAAGTTTTTCAGCAATCGCACTCAAATTTACCTCATCTTTTTCCCAAAGTACCATTAATACCAAGTATTGCGGATAGGTAAGATCTAAATCCTTCAACATTGGTTGGTAGCGCTGAATGACCAATCTTGAAGCCGTATACAACGGAAAACAAAGTTGATTATCCAATTTTAAAGCTTCATATTTTTCACTCATCTTTCAGCAATTTAACGTGGCCCTGGCATTTCATTTTGGCAATGAATGTAATAAAAAAATTCCCTTTCCGCAGCAAGCAAAAAGGGAATTCTGCAATTTCACAGTTGTTTTAAACAACTTCTAATTCAACTTCTACATTTCCGCGGGTCGCATTAGAATAAGGACAAACCTGATGTGCCTGCTCTACCAATTCCTGCGCTTTCTCCTTCTCAATTCCTGGAATTTCTACCGAAAGTTTTGCCGCTAACCCATAGCCACCGTCATCCTTTTTGCCAATACCTATCGTTGCATTTACAATGCTTGGGCTCTCGGGTTTTACTTTAGCTTGACTCATTATTAAATTTAACGCGCTATCGAAACAAGCGGCATAACCTGCTGCAAATAATTGCTCAGGATTGGTAGCTCCGCCCTTTCCACCTAATTCTTTAGGTACTAAAACATCTAAATCTAAAAGTCCGTCTTTACTATTTACGTGTCCGTCTCTTCCTCCGGTTGCCGAAACTGTTGTTTGATATAAGGTTTTCATTACTTATTGTTTTTAAATCCTATTCGATTAAATCGTTTACGACACAAATATATAAAACTAATCTGGTTGCCTATTAAAACAATATGTTAATATCTACTTAATTAGAAACTACTTGAGCAGCAGTATCTGGCGTTTTAAATGGAATAAGCTTTTTATAATGTTCGTACCTAAGGAAGATTTCTTTTACATACAAATAAGGTTCACGCCCTCTTACAAAACCATATTTTACTTCGGGTCGGTTAAAAAACTCTCTCGAACTTAATTTCAACAAATAATCTTCTACATTATCATCCCAAACATAGGGATTTTCACCAAAAGCTTTGGTTAGCCGTTGCGCGTCACGAACGTGTCCCAAACCACAATTATATGCGGCTAAAGTGAATTTTATTTTCTGAAGGCTATCTTCGACTTTGGTAAAATTCTGACTTAATTTCTTTAAATATTGAGTACCGCCGCGAATATTTTGTGTCGGGTTGGTAATGTCTTTTACCCCTAATTCTTCAGCAGTTGCCGGCATTAGTTGCATTAAACCACCTGCGCCCGCCCAGGAATTCTCATTAGGCTGAAAGCGTGATTCCTGAAAGATTTGAGAACTCAACAATCGCCAATCCCAGCCTAAACGCTCAACATTGCTCTTTACGATGGCGTCATACTGACTTATTTTTCCTTGATTTTTACTATAAAACTCACTTTTAATACGGCGGCGATACGATTTTTTATTCTTAAAATACTTATTGTAAACCACGTAATAAAAGTCTTTCTTTTTTAGGTTTTTTAGCCACGAATTAATTTCGCCTAACAGTTCAGGGGAAGTTTTACGTACTGCCCAAGCAATACGTTGGGAGAAACTAATTTCGGTATCGATATCTAGAATTGGGTTGTAGGTTTGATTAATGGCGGCAATATTATAATCTGAAATGGTATAATCGATCTCGCCATCCACTACCATTTTTATAATATCTTCCGTCGTTTTATTTCCGGAAACCAATTGAATATCGATTTGTCCACCAATCTCGTCTTCCAAATTCTCTAAGCGCTCGTAATACGAAGAATTTTTGCGTACATGAACGGTTTTACCAATCATTTCAAGAGGGTCGTTAATCGTATGTTTTTTAATTTTATACATCGGTAGCTTCCGCCAGTTTTCAGGGCGACGCTGCACCAACACCTGATGGGTTAAATAGTGATATTCGGTAAAATTGACGATCTTTTTTCGATCTTCGGTAACAGAGAGTCCAAAGGCTATTAAATCGCCCACCCCTGCATTTAGCATGTCAAACAAATGGTCGATGTCTTTGGCTACTTTAATATCTAATTCGAGTTCTAAATGCTCGGCGAGTTTTTTTACCAATTCGTATTCAAAACCCATGGGTTTTCCACGGTATAAAAAATAACTGGTGGAATTATAAATAGTGATTACGGTGAGTTTGCCGTCTTCTTTTATTTCTGAAAGATCTTTAGTATATGTTTTTGGTGTAATATCGGCAGAAACCTTAGCGCTGATATTCTTTTTTTCAGAACAACTTAAAGTCAAACTTAAAACAATAAATGCTAAGCCAAATTTTTTAAAAATAGGATGTGAAAGAAAACTGAGTAAAATTATGAACATTAAATAATTGATTTTCTGTAATATAACGAAATTAATCAACAATTAAAAATTACCGTTCTGGGAATAAATAACCTTTAAAGTTTATAATTTGGTAAATAAAAACACTATTAAGTTGATAAATGTGAATATTTAATCACTTCGATTTAAATTAATATTCTTTAAACAAGTTGCTAGATTGGTTTTTACTAACTTTCAATAAACTAGCTCAGGGCAAGCCCATGAGGTCGTTATTAGAAAATTATTTTTATTTCGAGGCATCCCGTGAACTATCTGGATCGGAGCATATCATTTTCGATTATCAAGTAAAAGTTGGCTTATGGACTATAAATTCAGCATCAATAATCTCACGTATAACTTTAAAGATTTAAAGGATTTACTTGCCAAAGCCAGTCCGCATCGATCAGGTGACGTACTGGCCGGTGTAGCGGCAAAAGACAATAAAGAGCGGGTGGCCGCACAATATGTTTTAAGTGATGTCCCATTAAAAGATTTTCTTGCAAACCCTATTATTCCTTATGCCGAAGATGAAGTTACCCGCTTAATTATGGATGATCATAATATGGAAGCTTTTTACCCAATTTCGGCATTTAGCGTAGGGGAATTAAGAGATTGGCTGCTGAGTTACGATGCCACTCCTAAAATTTTAAAAGAAATTTCTCCCGGATTAACTCCCGAGATGGTTGCTGCGGTTTCAAAATTAATGCGCAATCAGGATCTTATAAAAGTTGCCCAAAAATGTGAAGTGATTACAAAATTTAGAAACACCCTTGGATTAAAAGACCGATTTTCGGTTAGATTGCAACCTAACAACCCGGTGGATGATCCTAAAGCAATTGCGGCGAGTACGATTGACGGATTACTGTATGGTTGCGGTGATGCGGTAATTGGCATTAACCCAGCTACCGATAGTCCTAATGCTGTTTCAGAATTATTAAAATTACTCGATGATTTTAGGCAGCAATACCAAATCCCTACACAAACCTGTATTCTTAGCCATATTACCACCACCATGGAAATCATCGAAAAAGCACCGGTAGATCTTATTTTTCAATCGATTGGTGGTACCCAAAAAGCCAATGAATCTTTTGGAATTAATTTAAACATGCTTCAGGAAGCTTACGAATCTGGGCTACAGCTAAATAGAGGATCGATTGGAAATAATATAATGTATTTTGAGACCGGGCAGGGATCAGAGCTCTCTGCAAACGCGCATCATGGAATAGATCAGCAAACCTGTGAGGTTAGAACCTATGCCGTAGCCAGAAAATACCATCCGCTTTTGGTCAATACCGTGGTTGGTTTTATTGGTCCTGAATATTTGTATGATGGAAAACAAATTACACGCGCAGCTTTAGAAGACCATTTTTGCGGAAAGCTAATGGGGCTTCCTATGGGCTGTGACGTTTGTTATACCAACCATGCTGAAGCCGATCAGGACGATATGGATGCTTTGTTAACGCTTTTGGGCGTGGCAGGCTGTAATTATATTATGGGTGTTCCCGGTGCTGATGATGTGATGCTGAATTACCAAAGTACTTCTTTCCATGATGCGATGTACCTTAGGAAAGTTTTGAATAAACGGCCAGCACCAGAATTTGAAACATGGCTTTTAAAAATGGGAATTTTTGATGAACACGGAAATCGCCAACGTTTAACCAAATCTCATAAACTTATTAGTAATGGATAAACCAAAATTGTATAAAAGCAAACTTCAGGAGGATCCTTATACACTGCTACGGGAACTTTCTAAAGCTCGTATTGCACTTGGAAATACCGGCGGAAGCCAATCGCTAAAAAATGTTTTACAGTTTCAGCTAGATCATGCTAAAGCCCGGGATGCGATTTATAACGAATTTGAGATTAAAAAAATCGAATCAGATCTAAAGAATCTCGGCTTAGAAATCTTCAAATTTAAAAGTAAGGCAAAAAATCGCGAAGAATATTTAAAACGGCCAGACTTAGGAAAACTTTTAGCTGAAACCCAGATTAAAAATGCTTCTGGATTTGATATTATCTTTACTATTGTTGATGGTTTATCTCCTGAAGCGACACTACAAAGTCCAAAAATTATAGAGGCATTACTGCCAAAGTTAAAAGAAAAATATTCGATAGCTATTAGCATTGTAACGAACGGTCGTGTCGCCATTGGTGATGAAATTGCCGAAAAACTAAACGGAAAATTTACAGCCACATTTATTGGGGAGCGTCCCGGTTTATCCAGTCCAAAGAGTTTAGGGATTTATACAACATACAAGCCTAAGAGTGGTACGACTGATGAAAAAAGAAATTGCATTTCGAATATTCATAGCGATGGAATGAGCGTAACCGACGCAGCAAATCTTTTGGAGTATTTAATCAATGAATCTTTCTCGAAAAAAATTAGTGGTGTATCTTTAAAATCTGACTTAAAAAACCACAAAATCGATCATGCTTAAAGCCGTTCATCATATTGCTATAATTTGCTCAGATTATCCAACGTCAAAAAAGTTTTATACTAAAATACTGGAATTAAAGATTATACGGGAAGTTTATCGTAAAGAGCGTGATTCTTATAAATTGGATTTAGCATTGAATGGAGAATACATTATCGAACTATTTTCTTTCCCAAACGCACCCAAGCGCCCAAGTCGTCCCGAAGCACAGGGATTAAGACATCTGGCATTTAAGGTGGAAAATATAGAAGATAGTATCTTGAAATTACACACAAAAGGAATTAATACTGAAGCCATTCGTATTGACCCAAATACCGGAAGAAAATTTACTTTTTTCAGCGATCCTGATGGTTTACCTTTAGAGCTTTATGAGGATTAAATTATTTTTAGTTAGCTTTTAAACTTTACAAAGTTACTAACTAGAAAATTTAAGGTTCTATATACACGTAAAGTACCTCGGGGCAAGCCCACAAGGCATTCGTTGAAAACAAATTTTTAATTTCGAGGCAAGCCTCGGGGTATTATACCCTTTGGCGGTGCCAATAAAAAACGGGATGCAATGCATCCCGTTTTTACAACTAACCAGTTTTTCTAATATCATACCAACCTAACCAAAAAATGAACGATATTATAAGATGAAAGCCATTGCTTCATCTAACAACAATATTAAAGTATTAGCTTCAATAAATAAAACTTTTCTCATATAAATTAAGAAATTATCGATAAAAAACTCAAACTAAAGGACGAAACTATATATTATTACTAAGCAAAAAGGAATAACATATATTAAATGAAATGATGATCTATATGATAGCCTCATAAACACTAACAAACTCTGGTGACTACAGACATTATTTCAAATTTTCTTAATTATTTTTTGATTTTCAATGATTTATAAAATTTCTGGCCTATCAAGACAAAATGCAAATGATCGAAATTATTTAGATAAAGAATATTGAGAAAATATTATTTTCAAAAATTAAAAATTTCACAATTTAAATTATACAATTTTTAATTAACATCAAGTTTTAGTAAAATTAAAGTTTGATTAATAGAAATGTAAATGTAATTTTGAGAATTAAACCAGATACAATGAAATCGGAATTCACTAGAATTTTAAATAAATATTCAAAAATAAACAAAGAGAAAAGTTTACCAAGTATTTCCATCGATTGCGTTGTATTTGGTTTCGATACGTCCTCGCTAAAAATCTTGTTAGTTAGGCTAAAGGAGAAAGATGAATGGGCCCTACCGGGAGGGTATTTATGGAAAAATGAAAACCTGGATGATGGTGCCTATAGAATCCTAGAGGAACGAACCGGAGCAAAAGAAATTTACCTTAATCAATTTAAAACCTTTGGTAACGTAAACCGAACTAAAGATTTCTTTGATGGTCATCCAGATGATCTGTGGCAAAAACAACGATTTCTTTCGGTTGGATATTATGCATTAACCAATTTTGCAAAAGTTGAACCCAAAGTAGACGATTTATCTGATGCCAGCGAATGGAAAAATGTACATGAGCTTCCTAATCTTATGATGGATCACGAGGAAATTTTTAATACTGCGTTATTAGAACTAAGAAAAGGACTTAACTATCGTCCTGTAGGATTAAACCTGTTACCTGAAAAATTTACAATGCCTGAGTTGCAGCGACTCTATGAAATAGTTCTGGATAAGCCCCTTAACCGTGGTAATTTTTATCGTAAAATGACGAAATATGGTATTCTTAATAAATTAAAGGAAACCCGCAAAGGTGGTGCTCACAAAGCTCCTAATTTATATACTTTCAATTTAGAAGTTTATAATGAAGCTTTGGAAAACGGATTTAAAGAAGCCTGGTAAAATTAAGGTATTCTTAACATATCACTGCAACAGATTACAATAAGTATTTATTTAACCCTTATAATTAAATTATTCAAAAAAAAAGTGCCGTTTAATTATATTTTATGTATTTTTAAAACCCTACAAATACATAATGCACCCTAAAAATACCCAAACATCCCCTGTAAAGGATAGCAATTCTTATCTAAATGATGAGTTATATCTGGCTATCACAAAAGATAAGGCTTATTTCGATTTTATTCAAAAATATGCTCTTGATGGTTTTTTTATTATAGACGGCCAGGAAGACGAAAATGTTTTTTGCTCTCCAAAACTTCTGGAATCGCTTGGTTATGATAATACCAAATCTGCTAAAAATAAAAAAATCTGGAAAGATATTATTTATAGCGAGGATCTAAATCAATTTGAGAAAGTTCTTGCCTCAAAAGCTATAAACACTTCACAAGAAGAAAATCTGATCTTTAGATTTGTCCATAGCCACAAATATATACTATGGTTAGAATGCGCTATTATTAGCTTTAAGAATATTTCTTTAAAAAATAGAATCCTGATTGCAGTAAAAAACGTTACTAAATTTAAAAAGTCCGATCTTCATTTACAAGAACAGGTTAAGCGTTATGAGCATGTTTTAGATGGAACCGGTATTGGAACATGGGAATGGAACATCCAAACAGGAGAGACTATTTTTAGCAAACAATGGGCAAAAATTTTAGGCTACGGGCTTGAAGAGTTACAACCAACATCTGTAGATACCTGGAATAAATTTGCGAATCCCGAAGACGCTGAATATTGCCAGAAAATCTTAAATGAACATTTTGAAGGTAAAACAGAAGTATATAAAACCGAAGCCAGAATGCGCCATAAAAAAGGACATTGGGTTTGGGTTGCAGATCGTGGTAAAGTAGTTAGTTGGACGGAAGATGGAAGACCTGAATGGATGACAGGATACCATGAAGAAATAACGCGGCAGAAAAAAGAAATCGAAAGAAGCCAAAAATTTATTGAAGAAGCGCCAACGGCTATTGCAATGTTCGATACCAAAATGCGCTATATCGTAACTTCTAAAAAATGGAAAGAGGATTACCATGTAGAAGATATAGATATCATTAATAAATACCATTACGATATTTTCCCTGATGTAAAAGACGAATGGAAAGCAATCCACCTTCTTGGACTTAAAGGAGAATCACTACTAAGTGAGGATGATGAATTTATAGATCGATTTGGAAAAAAGCGATATGTAAAATGGTCTATGCAGCCCTGGTACACTAATGAGCAAGAAATAGGTGGTATTATAATCCATACTACCGATATTACTCAGCTTAAAAAACTTAAGCAAATTAGCGAAAGCCGTAAACAATTTTTAGAAACCATCCTAGAATCCTTAAAAGTTGGTATCGTTTCCTGTAATGCTAAGGGTGAGCTCGAACTTTTTAACAGTACTACAAGAGAATGGCATGGCTTACCGGTTACTGCCATGGATCCTGATAAACTCTCAGATTACTATGGCCTTTATCATGAGGACGGTAAAACCCATCTTACAAAAGACGAGATTCCTTTACTTCAGGTATTAGAAAATGGTTATATTAGTAATTCTACTATAAGAATTAAGCCTAAATATGGCGAAGATCGACTTGTATCGGTAAGTGGTTCGCAAATTAAAGATAACAACGGTAAGATAATAGGTGCCGTTGTAGCAATGCACGATATCACCTCGTACAAACAATCCCAGGAAAAATTAAGACTAAGCGAAGAAACTTTTCGGGGAAATTTTGAAAATGCTGCAATTGGTATGGCTATTTGTGATCTTAACGCCAAACCCTTAAAAGTAAACAAAAGTCTTTGTTCAATATTAAAGTATAGTCAAAATGAGCTATTAAAAAAGCCCATTTTTGAACTGGTAAATCAAAAAGATTTCAATCGAATTCATAGACTCATCAAGGAATTAGTGCATAAAAAAGAAGATCATTTTCATGTCGAACTTCAACTTATATCCAAGAAAAACGAAAAAATATATGTATTAATATTCGCTTCTTTAATAACAGATAGTAATGGTGAACCACTATTAATCACCATGCAGATAAAGAATATTAGTATTAGAAAATTAGCGCAGCAACAATTAAATAAAGCACTGGCACATCAAAAAGCATTATTGGCTGCCAGTACAAAAGTTAGTTTTATAGCAACAGATAAAGAAGGTTTAATTACCGATTTTAATCTAGGAGCCGAAAACCTTTTAGGCCATAAAGCTGAAAATATTAAAAGAAAAAATGTTTTACTTTTTCACGATCCCAAAGAAATTGCCCAAAGGATTGAGTCTCTCAATCAAGAATTTCGTAGAGAACTTACCAATTTTGAGGCACTGGTTTTTGAAGCTAAAAAGAGAAAAAGTACCACACGTGAATGGAGTTACTTAGACATTAATAAAAATAGAATCCCGATATTATTAACTATAACACCTATTTTACAAGATGAGCAATTAATTGGTTACCTGCATGCAGCACTTGAAATAACCGAACTGAAAGAAGCTAGAAATGAGATCTTAAGTCTTTTAGAAGTTACAAAAGACCAAAATCAACGTTTACGAAATTTTGCAAATATTGTATCCCATAATTTAAGGAGCCATTCCTGCAATTTCTCGTCATTATTGGATCTCCTCAAAATAGAATGCTCAGAACTAAACGAAAATCAAATTATCCAACTTTTAAGAACTGCCAGCGAAAACCTAAAAGAAACCATAGAACATCTTAACGAGGTCGTGGTTATAAATACCTTAATAAAAGAAAATCTGAGCCGATTAAATTTGCATGATTTTATAGAAAAAGCTGTGGAAAGCACAAGTGCACTGGCCATGGAAGCTCAGGTAAACATCGAATTTAATATCGATAAAAACATTAATATACTTGGCATCCCGGCATATTTAGAGAGCATTTTGCTTAATTTTATTACCAACGGTATTAAATATCGTTCTCTAGAAAGAAATAGTTTTATTAAATTGTATGCTGAAAATGATCTGGTTAATGGTGAAACTATTCTTAACATTGAGGATAACGGACTGGGGATTGATTTAAAACGAAATCGACATAAGTTGTTTGGAATGTACAACACTTTTCACAAACACAAAGATTCTAGAGGCATTGGACTATTTATTACCAAAAATCAAATTGAAGCCATAGGAGGAAAAATAGAAGTAGAAAGTGAAGTAAATAAGGGAACCCTATTTAAAATCTATTTTAAAAATGAAGAAAATTGATCTTGCCTGCGTTATTGATGATGATCCAATATTCGTTTTTAGCGCAAAAAAAATAATGGAATTAGCCGATTTTTGTAATGGCTTTTTGGTTTTCCATAATGGCAAAGAAGCTTTAAATCACTTAAAGGCTATAATATCTGCAGAAGACGAATTACCAGATGTTATATTATTAGACCTTAATATGCCCGTAATGGATGGATGGGAATTTTTAGAAGAATTTATAAAGATTAAGAGTGAAAAGGTAATTACGATTTATATCGTTAGCTCTTCTATCGATCCCAGTGATATTAATAAGGCAAAATCATACGATAACGTTAGCAACTATATTGTAAAACCAGTAACGATAGATAGTCTTAAAAATGTGCTTCAAAATCACCAAAATTAACTTAATATAAATATTTTTTTTAGTTTTTATTAACTTTTCACGCAACCCATTGAAGATTTTAGCATCTATACTATAGATCTCAAATCTCAGTCATGAAACATTTCTTTAGTTTATTTCTGTTTTTCGGTATATTTTCCTGTAATATCGATCAGTCGGAATATTCAGAGTTACATACCTCTAAGAATTTTCCTCAAAAATGGGAATTGATACAGATGCGCTTCCCGTCAGAAAACATACAGCAAGAAGGCTTAAAAATGGCCTGGCAGGAAAGTTATCTTTTATTACCCGATAGTACCTTCTTAAAAAAACGAATGACCAATACTGAAACTATTACTGCGGAAGGAAAATTTTATACTGAAAAGTTAAATAATGAAATTTATATCCGGTTTGAGTTTGATAAAACCTCTGTAGATTTAGAAGAAGATCCCTTTTCAGAAAACGAAAGACTTTTAATGACTAATGATAATGTAATGGTCCTTACTTCTGAATATCAGGGTAAAAAACAAATACTGGACTACAGGCTGAAATAACAAAGTTTATCATTTTTTCAAATAAATCAGAACATAAAAAAACCTCCTTTTTCAAGGAGGTTTTTAGCTTTATAAACTGAAAGAATTATTTTCCTTCCATTTTATCTTTAAGAGCCTGAAGGTCTGCATTTACATCACCAATAGTGGTTTTCTCGTTGTTTTGTGAAGCGGCTTTCTTAGCAGCTTGCTTAACGATTTTTTGCTCTTCTTCTCTGTGGATAGCAGCGTGAGATGCTACAACACGTTTAAACTCTTTATTGAATTCAATAATCTGGAATTCTGCAGTTTCACCTTTCTTAAGTTTACTTCCGTCTTCTTTTTCAAGGTGTCTTTGTGGTACAAATGCAGTAATATCCTCATTAAAATCGATAGTAGCTCCTTTGTCTACGATTTCAGAAATTGCAGCAGTATGAGTAGTACCTACAGCAAATTCAGTTTCGTATTTATCCCAAGGGTTATCTTCGATTTGTTTATGACCTAAACTTAGTTTACGTCCTTCAACATCTAATTCTAATACTACAACTTCTAATTTGTCACCAACATTACAGAATTCAGATGGGTGCTTAATTTTCTTAGTCCAAGAAAGATCAGAGATATAGATAAGTCCGTCGATTCCTTCTTCTAACTCTACGAATACACCAAAGTTAGTAAAGTTACGAACTACACCTGTATGCTTAGATCCAACAGGATATTTAGAAGTAATATCTGTCCATGGATCTGGAGTTAATTGCTTAATTCCAAGAGACATTTTACGATCATCACGGTCTAAAGTAAGGATTTGAGCTTCCACCTCGTCACCAACATTTACGAAATCCTGAGCTGATCTTAGGTGTGTACTCCAAGACATTTCAGAAACGTGAATTAATCCTTCTACACCTTCAGCAACTTCGATAAATGCACCGTAATCTGCGATTACAACTACTTTACCTTTTACTTTATCACCAACTTTAAGATCTTCGTCTAGCGCTTCCCATGGGTGTTTATGTAATTGCTTAAGACCTAACTGGATTCTAGTCTTAGCCTCATCAAAGTCTAAGATTACAACGTTAAGTTTTTGATCTAGTTCAACAATCTCGTTTGGATGATTAATTCTAGACCAAGAAAGATCGGTAATGTGAATAAGTCCGTCAACTCCTCCAAGGTCAACGAATACACCGTAAGAAGTAATATTCTTAACAGTACCTTCTAATACCTGACCTTTTTCTAACTGACCAATAATTTCTTTCTTCTGTTCTTCGATATCAGCTTCGATAAGTGCTTTATGAGATACCACAACGTTTTTAAATTCGTGGTTAATTTTCACCACTTTAAATTCCATTGTTTTACCTACATAAGCATCGTAATCTCTAATTGGCTTCACATCGATTTGAGAACCTGGCAAGAAAGCTTCAATACCAAATACATCTACGATCATACCACCTTTAGTACGACACTTCACAAAACCGTTAACGATAAGACCTTCATCATGTGCTTTGTTCACACGATCCCATGCCATGATCACACGAGCCTTACGGTGAGAAAGTACTAACTGTCCGGTAGCATCTTCTCTAACGTCGATTAAAACTTCTACCTCATCACCAACTTTAAGATCTGGGTTGTAACGAAACTCGTTAAGAGAGATTACCCCTTCACTTTTTGCATTAATGTCGATAATTGCATCACGATCTGTAATATTGATTACTTTTCCTGTTACAACTTCATCATCAAGAGTGTCTACGAAGTTTTCTTCAACTAATTTCTCGAATTCTTCCAGCTTATCATCTGCGATAGGATCAATCCCTTCTTCGTAGTTGTGCCAGTTAAATTCTTTTAGGAATTTGTCAGGATTAGCTTGTTGCTCCTCTACTTCTGGTTGAGATGCTGTAGCCATTCCTGCTACTTCCTGAACTTCTTGTTCTTTTTGTTCTTCAGCCATAATAATTGCTGATTAAAATTTGTATTCTAAGTCTTTCGGAAACATTTAAGCAAAATAAAACTAAGAAGATGTTTTACGTTTTGATTTTCAAGCCTTTCTGCATTTCCGTTCTTTTGCCAAAAAGGAGTGCAAAAATACAACTAATTTCAATATTTTCAAACTCTCTAAAAACTTAATTTTCCTCAGGAATAGTTTTCCGGAAAAGAAGATGAAAAACAAGGATCAACACACTGTAAATTAAGCCCAAAGAAGCTACGCCTCTCCACTGAAAAAGTTCCCAGGCATACGCACCGGTTGTTGTACCTAAAGCACCACCGATAAAATAACCGACCATATAAATGGTATTTATCCTATTACGTGCATCGGGATTCCTGGAAAAAATAATATTTTGATTGGTAATATGTAATGACTGTAGCCCCATATCAACCAAAATAACTCCTACCACAAGCCCAATAATTGAATATCCTGAAAACTCAAAAACTATCCAGGCAATGATCATTAATAACGTTGCAATAATGATCAATCGATTTTTGTTCATTGTATCGCTTAATTTCCCAATTAAGCTTGCGGCTAAGGCACCGGCAATTCCCAATACACCAAAAGTACCTGCTACCCCGCTTCCGTAATTAAAATTATCTTCCATAAGGAAGACCAGTGTCGTCCAGAAAGCACTAAAACCGGCAAAACCCAATGCGCCGCGAAGGGCAGCCAATCGTACAGAAGATTCGGTTTTAAAATAGTTCCATAAGGATTGCATAAGTTGTTTATAGGTTCCTGAAAAATCGGGTTGCAATTCGGGTAATTTCAATTTTAGTAATCCCCAGAAGAAAAGCATAATTCCGGCTGCGATAAAATACATCACGCGCCAGCCAAAATATTCTCCCACAAAACCACTTACAAATCGGCTGCCTAAAATCCCGATCAGCAAACCACTCATCACAATACCAATGGCACTCCCACGCTTTTCCGGCTTGGCTAATTGTGCCGCCATGGGCACAAAAACCTGTGGTACCACGCAACTAAAACCTACAAAAAATCCTGATATAGTAAGTACTAGCAAGCTTGGTGCTAAAGCCATTACTAAAAGACTGGCGATAATAAATACAAAATCGATCATCACCATTTTTTTGCGCGGAAATTTATCACCTAAAGGAATAATAAACAGTAATCCAAACGCATAGCCTAATTGTGTAAAAAGCGGAATATTACTCACGGCAGATTCTGATACTCCAAAATCTTTAGCCATTAGATTTAATAAAGGCTGATTATAGTAATTGTTGGCTACCACCAAACCTGCACCAGCCGACATTAAATAGAGTACCGATTTACTTATGCCTTCTTCAGCGGCGTTATCGACTTTGGCCATTTTAGGCGTCCGTTTTTTCTTTTACCAAAGCGAGGATTTTATCGAATTGCTCTTCTTTGCTAAGATTGGTATTATCGATCTCGATAGCGTCTTTGGCTTTGATTAAAGGAGAAGTTTCCCGGGTAGAATCTAAATGATCACGTTCCTCTACATTTTTAAGTACCTCTTCATAGCTTACATCGCTTCCTTTTTCCTTCAATTCGTTATATCGACGTTCTGCCCTTTTTTCCGCAGAAGCCGTCATAAACAATTTTAATTCGGCATCAGGAAATACCACCGTACCAATATCACGGCCATCCATAACAACACCACCTTCTTTGCCCATCTCCTGCTGCTGCGCCACAAGCATTTTACGCACCTCTGGAATTGCTGCAACCTTACTCACATTATTAGACACCTCCATTAGTCTAATTTCTTCTTCTACATTCTCATTATTTAGATGTACTACACCATATCCCAAATTCTCGTTGAATTTAAACTTGATATTTATAAAAGCTAAATGTCTAAGCAAAGCTTCTTTATCTAAACGATTATCGGTAACCATTACCTTACGCATAGCATATAGTGTTACTGCACGGTACATGGCACCCGTATCTACATAGATATAACCAAGCTTTTTAGCTAATTGTTTGGCAACTGTACTTTTTCCTGTTGAAGAATGCCCATCGATGGCAATAGTAATCTTTTTGGTCATTTAGCTGGAATTTTTACAAAAATAGAGATTTGAAGATGGCTGAAACAAAAAAGCCCCGAATTTCTTCGAGGCTTTTTAAATAATTTTATGATTACAATTCCTTTGCGTTTTTCACTTTTTCAGGAGTAATCGCAATATCAATCACCTCACTCATTTCATTTACATAATGAAAAGTAAGACCTTTTAAATATTCGTCTTTAATTTCCTTAATATCACGTTCGTTTTCTTTACAAAGAATAAGCTCTTTAATTCTTGCCCTTTTAGCAGCAAGTATTTTTTCTTTAATTCCGCCTACGGGAAGCACTTTTCCTCTTAAAGTGATCTCACCGGTCATCGCAATGCTTTTCTTCACCTTTTTCTGAGTAAATAAAGAAACTAAAGAAGTAAGCATGGTAATCCCTGCACTTGGCCCATCTTTTGGCGTAGCTCCTTCGGGCACATGGATATGTACATTATATTTCTCAAAAATACCAGCATCTATACCTAGATCACCGGCATTAGATTTAATATATTCCATCGCAATGGTAGCCGACTCTTTCATCACTTTACCCAGGTTTCCGGTAATATTTAAATTTCCTTTTCCTTTAGATAAAATCGATTCAATAAAAAGAATATCGCCACCTACCTGCGTCCAGGCCAATCCGGTTACTACTCCGGCAACTTCATTATTTTCGTATTTATCACGCTCTAAACGAGGGCTACCTAAAATTTCGATAATATCTTCGTTAGTTACCTTTTTGTTATATTCCTCTTCCATCGCGATGCTTTTGGCACCGTAACGTACCACTTTAGCAATCTGCTTTTCTAAGGCTCTAACCCCAGATTCCCGGGTATAGCCTTCCACGATTTTTTCCAGTTGCGCTTTCCCTATTTTAAGATCGTCTTTTGTTAGACCATGCTCTTTTAATTGCTTTGGAAGTAAATGTCTTTTGGCAATCTCAATTTTCTCTTCAATAGTATATCCCGTAACATTAATGATTTCCATACGATCTCGCAATGCAGGCTGAATGGTATTTAAACTATTACATGTCGCAATAAACATCACTTTAGAAAGATCGAAACCTAATTCTAAAAAGTTATCATGAAATTCACTATTCTGCTCGGGATCTAAAACTTCTAATAATGCTGAAGAAGGATCGCCGGCATTCCCCATGCTTAGCTTATCAATTTCATCCAGTACAAAAACAGGATTACTAGTTCCTGCTTTTTTAAGACTCTGGATAATCCTCCCGGGCATCGCACCAATATAGGTTTTACGATGTCCTCGTATTTCAGCTTCATCTCTTAAACCACCCAACGAAATTCGCACATATTCACGGCCTAAAGCCTCGGCTACAGATTTCCCTAAACTGGTTTTACCAACTCCCGGAGGCCCATAAAGACAAAGAATAGGTGATTTCATATCGTTACGCAGTTTTAAAACCGCCAGATATTCTATAATCCTACGTTTTACATCGTCTAAACCGTAATGATCACGATCTAAAATTTTCTTGGCACGTTTAAGATCAAATTTATCCTTGCTAAACTCATCCCATGGAAGATCTAAAAATAAATCCAGATAATTACGCTGAATAGAATATTCGGCTACCTGTGGATTCATACGTTGCATTTTGGAAAGTTCTTTTTCAAAATGCTTTTGTACATCTTCACTCCATTTTTTATCCCTGGCACGAACGCGCATTTCTTCGATTTCATCTTCATGAGAAACACCACCCAGTTCTTCCTGAATAGTTTTCATTTGTTGATGCAAGAAATATTCGCGTTGCTGCTGGCTCATATCACTTTGTACCTTCGACTGGATATCGTTTTTCAACGCCAGTTTCTGGTTTTCGATATTCATAAATTTAAGCGTAGACAACGCTCTTTCTTTTAGATCGTTGGTCGCTAAAAGATTTTGTTTTTCTTCTACCGTAAGATTCATATTAGAAGACACAAAATTGATTAAGAATGAATTACTCTCGATATTCTTAATCGCAAAAGAAGCTTCTGAAGGAATATTAGGACTGCTTTTAATAATCTGAAGCGCCAAATCTTTAATTGCATCGATTATTGCCCCAAATTCTTCATTTTTAGCATCAGGTTTTGTTTCAGGAATTTCTTCAACATTTGCTCTTAGAAACGGTTCTTCCTGAGTTACTTTAGCGATATTAAAACGTTTCTTGCCTTGTATAATCACCGTTGTATTACCATCGGGCATTTTTAAAACCCTTAAAATACGGGCTACTACCCCAATATTATTAATGTCTTTAATGCCAGGATTTTCTACTTCTTCATCTTTCTGGGAAACCACACCAATAATTTTTTCATTATTGTTCGCTTCGTTAATTAATTTTATCGAAGCATCTCTTCCGGCGGTAATGGGAATAACCACTCCCGGAAAGAGCACCGTGTTTCGTAAAGGTAATATTGGTAAATTTTCGGGTAATTTTTCTCTGTTTATTTCCTCTTCATCTTCAGGCGTCATTAACGGTATCAACTCTGCATCTTCATTTATACCCTGTAATGACAAACTGTCAATATCCGTGAATTTTGTCTTAGCCATAAGTTATCTTTAAAAGTCAAACTGTCATTGCAGTTTGTTTATTTCAATTTGTTTTGAGACCTCTATGCCTGCAATTCCTATATTTCAGGCACTTAAAATTGTTGCTTATTAAATGTTTCAATTCCTGTGCCAGCATGTTTTTTCTGAAATAATTTTCAAAAACTGTAACAAATAGAAACTACCCCTATCTTTATATTAGAAACAAGATATTTTTTTGCAACCAACCATCACACATATTAACGATCTTGTAAATGACTGCCGCCAGGGAAACCAGCGCGCGCAAATGGAGATTTACAACAGGTATTACAAGGCCATGTACAATACCGCATTAAGAATTGTTCATCACAGCGCCGAGGCAGAAGATATTATGCAAGAGTCTTTTTTAAGTGCTTTCGAGAAAATCGATCAATTTAAAGCTGAAGCTTCTTTTGGCGCCTGGCTAAAGCGAATTGTGGTAAATAACAGCATTAATGCCCACAATAAAAAATCGAAATACGAAGAAGTAAGCTACAAGGATTATCTTAAAAACGAAACAGACGAGAATGAGGGAATAACTACTAATGATACTCAAAATGAAAAAGTGAAAATGGTTTTAAAAGCCATGCAAGCGCTTAAAGAGAATTACAGGATTTGCCTAACACTCCATTTAATTGAAGGTTATGATTATGAAGAAATAGGCGACATTTTAAATATCTCTTATGCCAATTGCAGGACAACCATCTCACGAGCTAAAGAAAGTTTAAGAAAAAAAATGATGAAAGATGAAAAATGACGAATTCTTTGAAGATCTAAAGGAATTGAACTTTGATATTGCTGAACCAGATTCAGGACACAAAGATCGATTTCTTGAAAAACTCGACCGGCAACATAAAAACAAACTTCCCAAAAAAGGAAAACTAAGAAAGCTTTGGATTCCTTTAAGTAGCATCGCAGCGGCCCTTATCATAGCATTTGTTGCTTTTGGTAATGTATTTAACACACCGGCTTTTGCAAAGGAAGCAGGTCTTGCTGCAGTTTCCCCGCAGATGAAGGAAACACAAGATTTTTACAGTACGCTTATCGAAAGGGAACTTAAATCTATCGAAGGAGAGCGTAGTCCACAAACCAACAAAATCATTAACGATGCATTGGTGCAATTAGAAACTTTAGAAAAAGAATACAATAAACTAAAAAAAGACCTTTTAGAAAGCGGGCAGGATAAACGCGTAATCTATGCCATGATTAACAACTTTCAAAAAAGGATCGACCTGTTAAACCAGGTACTCGATCAAATTGAAACTATAAAACAACTAAACACACAAGAAAATGAAACTAACATTATATAAGCTTTTGTGCTGTGCGCTATTAGTACCGGCAATAGGTTTTGCCAACGGCGATTTTGATGGCAGGCATACCAAAGAAAAAACGATAAAGAAAGAATTTAAAGTATCGCAAAGAGGGGTTTTGGATATTAATAATAACTACGGAAATGTAGATATTTCTACCTGGGACGAAAACCGAATTGTAATTCAGGTTTTTATAAAAACAAATGGTGAAGATCCAGAAAAAGTTCAGAAAAAATTAGATGATATTTCTGTAGATTTTCAGCAAAGCGGGAATCGAATAAGTGCCAGAACAAGATATCAGAAAGAAGAAAGATCCTGGTGGAGCGGTTTATTTAGCAGCGGTAACAATGTTAGCATGGAGATTAACTATGTGGTGAAAGCCCCGGTAAATCATGATATGGTAATCGATAATGACTATGGCGCTATTTATATCGATAAAGTACAGGGAAATACGGACATTTCTTGTGATTATGGAAAAATTGATATTGGCGAATTAAGAGGTTCCAGAAATATTCTAAACTTCGATTATACCCGTAATTCTCACTTTGGATTTATTTCTTCTGCGGAAATTGATGCCGATTATTCTGAATTTACCATTGAAGAAGCTGAAGATTTAGTAATTAGTGCTGATTATACCGACTCGAAAGTTGAAAAAGTAGAAAGCCTTCGATACAATTGTGATTATGGTAGTTTTAGAGTAGACAAAGTAAAAGACCTCGAAGCCGATGGTGATTATCTAAGCACTAAGATTGGACGGGTATTCTCTTCCCTTAACTTAAATCAGGATTACGGCTCAATTTCTATTGAAAAATTGATCGACGGGGTAAAAAGTGTGAGCATCAATACCGATTATGCGGGGATCAAATTAGGTTTTGATGCTGAAATGGATTTTACTTTTAACGTGCAGACCTCTTACGGAAGCATAAAAGGTACAGACGATCTGGAAGTTCAAAAAAGGCATGATCGCAATACCAGTAAGGAGATTTCAGGGTATTATGGCAAACAAAATAGTCAGAATTCAATAAATATTACCACAAGCTACGGTAGTGTAAGCTTTCAAAAAGAATATTAAAATTACAGAATTTCAAAAATAAAATAGCCATCTGGCATAACCATTAATCAATCACATCATGAAAAAATCAATTTTAGTAGCAGCAGTTATCTTTTGTATAAGCATCACCTCAGCAAACGCGCAATGGTGGAGCAGCAATAAAAGTATTAAAGGAAACGGCGATATGGTGAGCAAAAGCCGAAAAACCTCAGATTACGATAAGGTAAGCCTTGTAGGTTTTATGGATGTGGCTTTAGTTAAGGGAACTGAAGGAAACCTAACTATCAATGCCGAAAGCAATCTTCAGGAATATATTACTACGGAAGTAAAAAACGGAACTTTAAAAATTTCAGTAGAAAAAGGCGTAAACATTAGTCCGTCTAAAAACAATATGATAAAAATAACCGTTCCTTTTGAAGATTTAGAAGGAGCTTATATTACTGGAAGTGGTGATATTTGGACTGAGGATAAAATCACCGCACGAGATTTTTCTTTATCGGTAACCGGAAGTGGCGATTTAAAACTAGAAATCGAAGCTGATGATATTAAAGGAAATATTACCGGAAGTGGCGATATCATATTAGAAGGAAACGCAAACAGCCTGGATTGCGGTGTAACAGGATCTGGGGATTTTGATGCTTTTAAACTTAGAGCAAAAAAAGTAAGTGCACAGGTTTCTGGTTCTGGCGATGTGATGGTTTATGCTGAAGAAGAGCTTGAAGCACGAGTTGCAGGCTCTGGAGACATTGAATATAAAGGTAATCCCAGCAAAGAAAACTTTAAAACTTCAGGATCTGGAGATATTTCAAAACACTAATTCCCGATATTGATAATTATTGTTTAATTTTTTTGAATGCGAAGTCCCTTCTCCCTTACAGAAGGGATTTTTTTATGAATGGAATTGTTTAGGGTGAACAGGAATCAGGAATCAGGAATCAGGAATTAGGAATTAGGAATTAGGAATTAGGAATTAGGAATTAGGAATTAGGAATTTAAAACTAATTATTTGATCTGACATCGCTGGCTTTTATTTTACGTAAAATGAAGGATATTGAATTATAAAGGGGCGGAGTAAAACATAAATTAGTGATGAATATTCAACCGTACTAAATCTTGCTTCGTGACTCCTGCATCTTGTTTCTATAGTCTATAGTCTATTCTCTAAAAGCGTAGCGGTCTAATTTCTACTTATAACTCAAAAAAATCTCTCCACTTCGCCTACCTGCCGGCGAGGCAGGGTCGAGATGGCTCACCCTACATGAAAAGTCGGAATTTCGACTAGGGCGTAGCGGAATGGAGAAATGACAACAATTCAGCATCAAAAATTTTATCTTGCTTCCTGTTTCTTACATCTTACTTCTCTAGTCTCTTCTCTCTTTTTCTATATTCTATATTCTATATTCTCAAAGCGCAGCGATCTAATCTCTAATTTCTAATTTTCGGTACTCTGACCAATAAAATAATTCCGCCGATAAAAAAAATGACCAGAAATAATATCGAATTTCGGCTACTTCCGGTATAGTTAGCAACTGCACCGTGTATCATCATTCCGATAACAATTCCAATTTTCTCTGAAACATCATAAAAACTGAAGTAACTGGCGGTATCGATAGCATTTTCGGGCAACATTTTAGAATAAGTAGACCGTGAAAGTGACTGGATCCCCCCCATCACCAAACCTACACTGGCAGCCGCTACATAAAATTGATTAGGAGTGGTTATAAAATAAGCATATACGCAAATTAATGCCCATATGATATTTATAAAAATTAGGGTCTTAATATTACCAATTTTAGCGGCTATTCTCGACGTTAATGTTGCTCCCAGAACGGCTACTAACTGGATAAGCAAAATGCTTACAATTAATCCTGTTGTAGCATCCTGTTCGCCCCAATCTAATTCTTTAATCCCAAAATAAGTAGCGATAAGCATAATGGTTTGTACCGCCATACTATAGACAAAGAAGGCTCCAAGATACCTTTTAAGCTGGCGATTATGATTTAAAGAACTCCATATTTTCCGAAGTTCTTTAAAGCCATTAAACATTACATTTTTAGTCAGTTTTGCTTTTTTGGTTCCTTTTGGCAAATAGTAATACGTGTACTGACTAAAACCAATCCACCATACTCCCGTTAGCACAAAAGAAAGTCGGGTTGGCAATCCTTCATCTTCAAAACCAAACATTTCGTATTTAAGGATCATCAATAAACAAAGCAAAAGCAAGATAACGCTACCAATATAGCCTAGCGAAAAACCTTTTGCGCTTATTTTATCCTGTTGCTCTGGGAAAGCAATATCTGGCAGATAACTATTATAAAACACCAGACTGGACCAGAAACCTATCAATGCCAGAAAATAACAAAGTAAGCCAAACCACAAAAATTCAAGATTAAACCAAAAAAGACCTATACAGGATAAAGCACCTAGATAACAGAAAAATTTCAGGAAATTCTTTTTGTTCCCTACATAATCGGCAATCCCGGACAAAAACGGACTAAGTATAGAGACTACCAGAAAAGCTGCCGCGGTTACATAAGAAATTACAGTATCATTATTTAAATCAAATCCTAAAAAAGGAACCTTATCATTAATGATATTCCCTTCAGCATCTTTTATAATAGTAAGTGCCCCATAAAAAATAGGAAATATGGCAGAAGAAATAACCAGACTGTACACCGAGTTTGCCCAGTCGTAAAATGCCCATGCGTTAAGTAGCTTTTTACTACCTTTTGGAAGATTTTTCATGGACTAAAAATAAAAAAGCTACACCAGATAGTGCAGCTTTTTCAATTTATTTATTTGTAAATATTATTGAAAACTTGTCACTCCGTATTTTCGGGCTTCAGCTTTTGCTTCAGGAGCCCAGGCTTCAAGATTATTTATTCTGGTTTGATTTGATGGGTGTGTGCTTAAAAATTCTGGTGTAGATGCCCCTCCACTGTTTTGTTGCATTCTTCTCCAAAGATCGGCTGCCTCGTCTGGGTTATAACCCGCAATGGCCATTAAAGTTAAACCTATTCTATCAGCTTCAGACTCGTGACTCCTACTAAAAGGTAACATCACTCCTACCTGAGATCCAAGTCCATAAGCCTGGGCAAAAATCTGCTGTGTTTGCTGACTTTTACCGCTTAATGCTACCGTTCCTGCAACGGCACCCAATTGTTGTAGTTGAGCGGCACTCATTCGTTGTGCTCCATGATCGGCCAAGGCATGTGCTACCTCGTGTCCCATTACGACCGCGAGACCGGTTTCATCCTGAGTGATTGGTAAGATACCCGTATACACCACGGTTTTACCACCCGGCATGGCAAATGCGTTTACCTGATCGTCCTTTACCAGATTATATTCAAATCTAAAATCATCCAAAAATCCCTGATAACCATTCGCATTTAAATAACGCTCGGCTGCGGTTTTAATTCTATCCCCTACTCTTTTTACCATTCTGGATTCAGCAGTACCGGTCACTACTTTACTACTATCCAAAAATGACTGATATTGTTGAAATGAAGCCGGGAACAATTGGTCATTACTTACAAAATTTAAATTCTTTTGTCCTGTGAAAGGATTTACTTTACAGGCGACTACTGTTAAGGTAGCCACAAAAAGAACTAATATCCACTTCTTTACTTTCATAGTTAATTAGATTAGTTTTGTTAAAATTACAAAAGCCACATCGCTTTAAAGTTTTGTTTAAGTAGGATTTAACAATTTTTCAGCTTTCAAAAAGGATTCCAAAATTTTAGAATCTTAAGATCTGGATATCAATTATTTATATAAGAATGGCAAAAAAACATAAAGATAAGACCCCAATTCAGCAATTACTGCTCCCCTGGTATATTTTATACACCGGTAAATTCTTAAACTGGGTGTCTCCTTACCTGGCCAGTAGATTTGCTGGCAAATTATTTCTTACTCCATTAAAGTATAAACTTCCAAAGCGGGAAAAGGCTATGGATCAAAATACCAAACAAACACCGCTGATTTTGCCCAAAAGCAAAAAGCAAATTATTGTTTATGAATATGGTAATGGCGGCAAAAAAGTGTTACTGGTCCATGGTTGGAGTGGCCGTGGCACGCAACTTTCTAAAATAGCCGATGCCTTGCTAAAAAAAGGCTTTAGTACGATAAGCTTTGATGCTCCTGCTCACGGTAAAGCGCCAGGAAAAATGAGCATGATGCCTCACTTTATAGAAGCTATTCATTTTTTAAACAAAAAGTACGGTCCGTTTCATTCGATCATTGGACATTCCTTGGGTGGCATGTCTACACTAAAAGCGATTAAAGAAGGAGTATCTCCAGAAAAAGCTGTCATTATTGGAACGGCTAATAGCGTTACGGCCATCACGCAGGAATTTGTTCAAAACCTGCACATGGATAAAGAAGTAGCCTATTTGATGAAAGCACATTTTGATGAAAAATTTGGACAGGATATGGATAACTATTCTGGCGCGATTTCAGCGCAAAGCGTACACCTTCCTACGTTGGTAATTCACGATAAAAATGATGTAGATGTAGATTATAAATGCGCAGAAGAAATAGATAAACAACTTACCGATAGCGAATTATACTTAACCGAAGGCCTGGGACATCGCAGAATCCTGGGAGATCCAAAAGTCATTAACAAAATCACAACGTTCATCACGGCATAATCTTTGTAACTTTCAAAATAAAAACAAATGAGAAAGTTACTTTTTATATTCATCGCGGTGTTTACTCTGGTAAGTTGCAAAGGAAATGCCCAGGAAGAAAAACCCAAATCAAAACAAAAGTTTGAAGTTTCTAAAACGGAAAGTGAGTGGAAAAAAGAACTGACTGCTGCTGAATTTAAAGTGCTTAGAAAAGCTGCAACAGAACGTCCTTTTTCCAGCGAATTATTAAACGTAAAAGGGAATGGCACCTTTGTTTGTGCTGCCTGCGGAAATGAACTTTACGAGAATAAATACAAATTTGATAGCGGTACCGGCTGGCCAAGTTTTGATCGTGCCATAAAGGGTGGCGTTGCTTTTGGATCTGATTCTAAACTAGGCTACCAGCGTGATGAAGTTCACTGTGCAAAATGTGGTGGACATTTAGGTCATGTTTTTGACGATGGACCAAGAGAAACGACTGGAAAAAGGCACTGCATTAACGGCGTCGCTATGGATTTTATACCAACCAAAAAATAATTAACCCAAATGAAAAAATATAATGTTGAAAAATCGGAAGCTGAATGGAAAGAACAGCTATCTGAAGAGCAATACCGTGTCTTAAGAAAAAAAGGAACTGAAGCTCCGCATACCGGTAAGTATAATTTACATTTTGAAGATGGCGAATATCGCTGCGCCGCTTGCAACGAAAAACTGTTTGAAAGTGATAGTAAATTTGAAAGCGGTTGTGGATGGCCCAGTTTTGATGAAGCGATTGAAGGCAAAATCGAATATGTACAGGATCGTACCTTTGGGATGATTAGAACCGAGATTTTATGTGCAAACTGCGGAAGCCACTTAGGCCATGTGTTTGATGATGGACCAACAGAAACCGGGCAGCGCTATTGCGTAAACTCGGCCAGCATAGATTTTAAAAACAATTAAAAACCCTTAAATATTAACCACTATGAAAAAGATATTCACCTTACTTTTCGCAACCACATTTTTATTTACTTCCTGTTCTGATGATGGCGAACCGGGACCACAAGGCCCTCCTGGAGAAGATGGACTTGGAGCAATACCCGCTATTTTTGAAGTCGAAAGTGATTTAATTTATGATGCTGATGCTAATTATTGGACAACAGGTTTAATTACATTCGATAATTTTACCAACTTTGAGATATTCGACACCGATGTTGTACTGGTATATCGCTTAGACGCTATAGGAGAATTAGACAATGGTGATCCTGTAGATGAGTGGAGTTTACTTCCTCAAAATTTCTTTACTGCTGAAGGCACTATTCAATATGTTTTTAACCACACCTTTGTAGATGCTGAGATTTTTGTCGATGGTAATTACAATCTAAGTAATTTAGATCCAGGGTTTACTGATGGTCAAATTTTTAGAATTGCTATTATCCCCGGAGATATTTATTCATCTTCGAACTTTAATGAAAACAACCTGGGCTCTCTAATGAGAGAATTGAATCTTAAAACTTCAGATATAAAAATGGCTAATTAAGCTTCTTTATATTTTAAAAATCAACGGCTTTATCTTTTTAGGTAAAGCCTTTTTTATTTCAGAAGAAATCCCAAAAACTTTTAGCCAATCCTACAACTTCAAAACTTTTCGGTTAGGGGATTATTCCGTAAATTCGCAGGAACTATTTTTTGTATAAAAAAATCTAAATATGAGTAAATACGATATCATTGTTTTAGGTAGTGGCCCGGGTGGTTATGTAACGGCAATCCGTGCTTCACAATTAGGCTTTAAAACGGCGATTGTGGAAAAAGAAAACCTGGGTGGTGTTTGTCTAAACTGGGGATGTATCCCTACAAAAGCCCTGCTTAAAAGTGCAGAGGTTTTTGACTATCTTAAACATGCTGAAGACTACGGCTTAAAACTGGAAAATCCAGATAAGGATTTTGGTGCTGTAATTAAAAGAAGTCGTGACGTTGCTAACGGTATGAGTAAGGGCGTACAGTTCCTTATGAAAAAAAATAAAATCGATGTTATCGATGGCTACGGGAAACTTAAGACTGGTAAAAAAGTGGAAGTTACCGATGCTAAGGATAAAAAGACAGAATATTCTGCTGACCATATTATTGTAGCTACAGGGGCTCGTTCTCGCGAACTGCCTAACCTAAAACAAGACGGTAAAAAAGTTATCGGATATCGTGAGGCGATGTCTTTAGACAAGCAACCAAAGAAAATGATCGTTGTGGGTAGTGGTGCGATTGGTGTTGAGTTTGCTCATTTTTATAACTCAATGGGAACCGAGGTTACTATTGTAGAATTCTTACCAAACCTGGTGCCTTTAGAAGACGAGGATGTATCTAAACAATTTGAGCGTAGCGTTAAGAAAGCCGGAATTAAAGTGATGACCAACTCTTCTGTAGAAAGCGTTGATACTTCTGGTGAAGGCGTGAAAGCTAAAGTAAAAACAAAAAAAGGAGAAGAAACTTTAGAAGCCGATATTGTACTTTCTGCAGTTGGTATTAAAACAAATATCGAAAATATTGGTCTTGAAGAATTAGGGATCAAAACCGATAAAGATAAGATCGTTGTAGACGATTTCTATAAAACAAATAAAGACGGAATTTACGCTATTGGTGATGTGGTTCATGGCCCAGCCCTTGCTCACGTTGCTTCTGCGGAAGGAATTATTTGTGTTGAGAAAATTAAAGGAATGAATGTACAGCCTTTAGACTATGGAAATATTCCTGGTTGTACCTATGCTACTCCTGAAATTGCATCGGTAGGAATGACTGAAAAGCAAGCTAAAGAAGCTGGTTACGAAATTAAAGTGGGTAAATTCCCATTCTCTGCTTCTGGTAAAGCGAAAGCTGCCGGAAAATCAGACGGATTCGTAAAAGTGATCTTCGATGCTAAATACGGTGAATGGTTAGGCTGCCACATGATTGGTGCCGGTGTTACCGATATGATTGCGGAAGCTGTTCTTGGTAGAAAACTAGAAACTACAGGACACGAAGTATTAAAAGCAGTTCACCCTCACCCAACAATGAGTGAAGCGGTAATGGAAGCTGTTGCTGCTGCTTACGACGAAGTGATCCATATCTAAGAATTAGATTTTATATTTTAAAACAAAAACCCTGAAAGTCGATATTTTCAGGGTTTTTTTATGTATTCATTTTGGCCGTAATCTTGGTACAGCTCAGTTACCATTGGTGAGAATTTTAAAGCTTTTCTTTGGTACCGTCATCAAGCACCCTATAATAATCATTCCCTGAAATAAGAAGTCCTTCCGATCCAAAACTCGGCCAGTTCTTATGATAATCCTTAGCATGTTTCACATCGATTCCATATACTTTCCCTTCAAAGAATTTTTTAACTTTAAATTGCAGCGTGTGACCAACAATAACTGCTTTAGCATTAAACTTTTTTAATGGCGCTTCTACTTCTTTCTGATGAAGATCTTCTTTAAAATATCCCCTATACCAGCTCACTCCTGTTTTAGAAGAAATTAGAAGTTCTTTTTCATCCTTATTTATCTTTGGATATGGAGCCTTGTAATATGTAGGTTTTAAATAATCATTTATTTCAGCAATAGAAATATTCATATTCGCAATATCTGGATGAAGACCTCCATGCACAAAAATATTCCCATTAATCATTTCAATTACATTCTTGCTGGAGAGCCAATTCCCTAAAACCGAATGTTTACTATAAAGATCAGATTGTGATTTGCCAATCATTGAAGCGACAAATGTATATTTTAAAGAAGCGGCCTGATGATCCCCATACATATTTTTTAATTCATGGTTTCCTAATATAAAATGAACTTTCCCGCCCTGTTTACTTGCCTCTTGTTCTAGCTTATAAATAAACCATAAAACCTGCATGGTCGAAAAGCCCCTATCTACAAAATCGCCTAATAATACTAGATGATTTTCTCCAAATATCCAATTAAGCTCTTTATCGACCACCTGATTTGTAATCAAGAAGTCCCTAAATGTTTTAAATCCACTCTCAATATCAGCTATTGCGAGAATTTGATTCCCATCTTGATATATCGTTTTAGGAGAACTGAATTTCGTTTTCAAATTGAATTCAAAACTCGAAGAATCTAAAGGAAAAAATACTGAAACAGGAATTTGATCATTATGCGTATATTCTTTTTCATCAATAAAAAATCCATCTTCTTTATTTCCCTTTATATATTTTATACTTACTATACTATCAGTTTTATAAAATGCGTAGGGTCCTTCCCGATTAAAATTGAGCCGGTTTTGATTATGCCCATAAGTAAGTTGCGCCCCATGATATATCCCAAAAGGGACCACCACAGCTAATAAGACTAATAAGGTTACACCTAAATGTTTTAGGTATCTAAAAAATCTTGCTTTCATGATTATTTATTTAATTGTATCGTTAATTCTGAAAGCAAAGCTGGTTCTATACTTTTAATCCCTAAAAAAATAGTTTCAAAATGCGCTGTTTTTATGATAAACTATAGCATTTATCTTCGAAAGTTATTTCATCACCTATAAGCATGTTTTTATATCATCGAAAGAATTGTTAGTCACTAATTTTTAATCCTTAAGCATAATCTGAGTATTTTGCGGCATGACTTTTAATTTTACAGAAAAAAAATGGCTTGCGATAAAACTCATTATAGTTTTGTCTGTCTTATTGCCCGTTAGTATTGTTACTTACCAGATCGTTTTTTCAGGAAAGGATTCAGTAATATTACTCGAAGATTACCCTACACCAGTAAGCTTCATCATACTTATCTATTATTTGATCCTTTTAATTTTAGGAATTCTATGGCTTTTGATACAGTTAAAAAGTATCATTAATCTTAAAAATGAAAAGAAAAAGAACGAATTATTGCACTTACAGAATCAAGTAAATCCTCATTTCTTTTTTAATATGTTGAATAATCTATATGGAGTAGTTGGAAAAGATACTATAAAAGCAAAAAATCTTATCCTTAAATTATCAGATCTAATGCGTTATAGTATTTATAGAGGAGCGAAGAATGAAGTGAGAATAAAAGAAGAGATAAGCTATCTTCAAAGTTTTATTGAATTAAATAAAATTCGTTATCATAAAGAGATTGATATTCGATTTGAAATTGAGGTTGATAATGAAGATGAAAAAATAATGCCTTTAATCTTTATAGCTTTAATGGAAAATGCTTTTAAGCATGGAGTTGAAAATCTTAGAGAGAAGTCATTTGTATATTGCCATCTTAGGGCTTTAAAAGGGGAAATAATATTTGAAATATCTAACAATTTCGATAAGCAAGGATCTAACGAAAAACCGGGAATTGGAATAAAAAATCTAAAACGTCGACTTGAAATTGCATATCCCAATAAGCATATATTTAAAATTACTCAAAAAGAAACAGTTTTTACAGCTTTTCTAAAAATAAGGAAATGACCAAATATCTAATCATCGATGATGAACATATAGCCCACGAAATCATAAAAGATTATTGTGATTTAATCCCAGGTTTGATGTTATCAAAACACTGCTATGATGCTATAGAAGCTTTAGAATATCTGCGAAGTCATAGTGTAGACTTGATATTTCTGGATCTGAACATGCCTAAATTAAAAGGCTTTGATTTCTTAAAATCCCTATCAAAACCGCCAAAAGTAATCGTTACAACAGCATACCAGGAGCATGCTTTAGAAGGATATGAACTAGAAGTGATCGATTATCTTTTGAAACCCTTCAGTTTCGAACGTTTATTAAAAGCGGTTAATAAAGCACTTACGGTAGAACATCTAAATCCACTTAATATAGCTCCCGAAAATAGAAATAAGTCAGACTTCATCTTTCTTTACTCCGATAAAAAACATATTCAGATAAAACTCGATGATGTCATTTATATTGAAGCTGCCGGAAATTACTCAAAAATTATATGTACCGAAGACCAGCTATTGATGAGAGTAAAAATTTCGGAAATGATAAATAAGCTACCCCAAGAAATGTTTATTCGCATTCATAAATCCTACATAGTCGCTAAACGACATATAAAAACCATAGAAGGGAATCGCATAGCAGTTCATAATAAACATATTCCTATAGGAAAAGTCTATAAAGCTGGTATAGATGCGCTTTTGGAAAAATAGATAGATTAGCTTATAAATCACCGAACCCAATCAAGTAAGATCACAATACCAAAACCCGGTATCCCAATTAGTTTCTTCATCGGTAAAACAATTATCCTCGCCTTCTGCTGCTTTTTCGTAAGTTCGATGGACTTTTTCTCCGATTTCAAAGCTGATGGGTTCAGAAAAAATAGGCCCGTCGAAAACAAACGTATGAAATTCGCCATTTTCACCACAAGGATCTACATTTTTGGGTAGATCGGCTAAAAATTGATGATCGATTACTCTTCCACAGAAAGATTCGTCTAAATATTTTGCATTGGTACAGACTACAATCGCCTTAAAGCCTAATTCAATAAAATCTTCTACTAATTTTTGGGTGTCTTTTTTCCAAAGAGGATAGACTCCGCTTAAACCAACTTTTGCCAGTTGCGAATCCCGGTATTCTTTTAGATCTTCTAAAAAAATATCCCCAAAACATGCAAAATCGATATCCGATGCTTTTAATTTTTTCGTTTCGGTTTCCATCACCGTATTATATGTTTCCATAGAAACATTTCCTGAAAACTTAGCCAACTGTAAGGGTAAACCTAAACTTTTAGCCTGAGCTTCGAGCAATTCTACACGCACACCATGCATCGAAATTCGATTTATATCGGTGTTGATCGCTGTGAAAAGCTGAACGATTTCAAAATCATTCTGTTGCCGAATTTTATATAGTGAAAAAGCAGCATCTTTCCCACTACTCCAATTTAGATAAGCTTTTTTCATATCAAATAACATAACGAATCATCATCTGAAGAGAAGAAATTCTAGTTAAAATTAAATGCTGAAATTATCGAATTTCGAAATTAACTATAAAAAGCTTTGTATAGCCAAATCGTAGCTCTTGAGTCCGAATCCTAAAATAACACCTTGAACTACCGGAGATAAATAGGATTTATGTCGAAAAGCTTCCCTGGCATGAGTGTTCGAAATATGCACTTCGATCACCGGTATTTCAATAGCTTTAATGGCATCGGCAATGGCAACTGAAGTATGTGTGTAAGCCGCGGCGTTTAAAATAACACCATCAAATTCTTTGCGTGCATCGTGAAGCATATCTATAAGCTCGCCTTCTATATTACTTTGAAAATAAGAAAGCTCTATTTTCTCAAACCTCTTTTGTAGATCATGAAAATATTCTTTAAACGTTTGATTTCCATATATTTCAGGTTCCCTTGTTCCCAAAAGATTCAGATTAGGCCCGTTGATAATTAGAAGCTTCATGATGTGCTATATTTAAGGCTAAAGATAAAAATTTTACCCATAAAAATAGATGGTCTTAAAAGACTATTTAGGTTAACCTGATTTGTTTGAGGTTGCCATCATTATTTTATAATCATTTATTTACCAAGCAACAGGCTTATATGATCGTTATAAATATTTTTTAAACAGCTCCCAAAGGGGTTTCTATCAAAACATATATCCTACCGAAAATTGCCAAACGCCTTGATGTAACTTAGGATCAAAACCTAATTCATCACTGTAATTATAGGCACTTATATTGTTTAAGCCCAAATAATAATTAGCACTAACAAATAGCCCAATGGAGCTTTGGAATCCAACTCCAAAATTTAATCCAAAATCAAAATTATCGATTTCTTCTTTTACATCCACCTCAATATCCGAATCTGAAAACTCATCTTTAGCCGAAAGCAATATTGACAATTGAGGGCCGGCACTTACAAATAGACCTTTAAAAAAGTAAACTTTTGCTACTAGGGGAATATTCAAATAATCATATTTTCCGGTAGAACTAATTAAAGATTCATTACTGCTATTATTTACCTGATTTATGCCTAATTCTCCAGGTGGCTCTATTTCAATATAATCACTCTCTGATTTTACTCCTTGTTGCGAATACAAAACTTCGGCTCCCAAAGCAAAGAATTGATGGAAACGATATTCAAACACCAAACCTCCATGAAATCCTAACCGATTTTTGGTAAACTCCTCTAGCGGAAAATTAGAGGAATTAATATTAGCAAGGTTTAACCCGGCTTTAATCCCGTAAGAGAAATTAGGAATATTTTCCTGTGCGCTCATTTTTAAAGGGAAGTACAATGACGTCATCATCATTATAAAAATCAAACATGCTTTTTTCATAGTTTTAAATTGCTAAACTTTATACAATTTTAATAAAAAAACATTTTGATTTTACACGGTACCGTTAAAAACATCAGATTTATTTTTAATGAACCAATTTGTAGTTTTTATAAAATAATGCTTAAAATTTTGATGGTAAATAAAACTGCAATGACACTTATATTGCAAAAACGTAAAAAAAGCGGAAGAAAAATCTTCCGCTCTAATTCATAATTTGGTTAGTTAGGTTCGTAGTTTCAATTTCTATTAAAACATAAATCCAATTCCGGCTTGCCAAACAGAGTTATGAATATCTGAATCTCCTAAAGCGCTATCATCTTTATAAAGTTTAGAAAAACCATAGTTATATCTTCCCTGGATAAAGAAACCATTGTTAAATTTGTATTCAAGACCTGCAACTCCACCAAACTCAAAATCTCTGGCTAGATCAGTATCAATATCACCACCGTCTTGAGTTGGCTGGTAATCAATCTCTTCGTTTACTTTAAAGTTAAAAGAAGGACCTGCCTGAACACTTAATCCATCTACTAAATAAATTTTAGCCAATACAGGAACATTAATATAATCTACCTGATATTCCACGTTATCATCAGTATCAAATATATTGTCCTGATCTCTTTCATAAAAATCGAACCCTTGTCCTGAATACATTACCTCTGGTTGGATAGAAAAACGATCGGCTAAAGGAATTTCAGCTAGCAAACCTACATTAAAACTTGTTCTGGAATTATCTGAACTAAAATCATCACCGGTAAAATTAGCAAAGTTCACACCACCCTTAATACCAAAATTCCAAGCTTCCTGAGCACTCATTGTAGTGGCTCCAAATAGTAGTAAAGCAATAATTAAAATTGACTTCTTCATAATTACATTTTGTTTTTGATTACAGGGGCAAATGTAAGCAAGCGATTCTTAAAGAAATCTTACCAAAGCCTAAAGTATTACTAAGGTTAAATCGGCGTAAATCGTATATTTAACACATGAAATGGGAACATATTTTAAAGGATTACCTTACCTATTTAAAGTTAGAACGCGGACTTTCAATTAATTCAATTAATAGCTATGAGCTGGATTTACTAAAACTTATCAATTTTTTAAAAGTTAAAAGTATTTTAGCTACTCCACTTACAATCGATCAGGAAACTTTACAATTGTTTTTATATGAGATAGCAAAAGAACTTAACTCACGTTCCAGGGCCCGTATCATTTCAGGATTAAAAAGCTTTTTTAATTATCTGATATTTGAAGATTATCGAAAAGACAATCCTACAGATCTTATCGAAGCGCCTAAAATAGGAAGAAAATTACCTGAAACTATCTCTGTTGAAGAAATAGACCAGATGATCGCAGCCATCGATTTAAGTAAAGCTGAAGGGGAAAGAAACCGTGCGATCATCGAAACACTTTACGGATGTGGTTTACGTGTTTCAGAATTAACCAATCTTAAAATTTCTGATCTTTATTTTGACGAAGGATTTATAAAAGTAACCGGAAAAGGCGATAAACAAAGATTTGTCCCCATTTCAGATTACAATATTAAATACATTACCATCTATAAAGATCAGGTAAGATGCCACCAGGAAATAAAACCTGAAGCAAGTGACACCTTGTTTCTTAATCGAAGGGGCGCACAGCTTACCCGCGCAATGATTTTTACTATAATAAGACAGTTAGCTGAAAAAGCCAATATCAGGAAAAAGATAAGTCCGCACACCTTTAGACATTCTTTTGCCACTCATCTTTTAGAAAACGGGGCCGATTTACGGGCAATACAGCAAATGTTGGGACACGAAAGCATCACAACTACCGAAATTTATATGCATGTAGACAGAACGTACCTAAGAGAAGTCCTGGAAACCTATCATCCCAAGAAAACTTAACTTAGGTTAAGAAGTACTATTAAAATTCTGCTAAATATCAACTAGAAGTTTATTTTGCCTTTTTCTCTGATTAAATTCGGAAAAAAACAATAAACTATGAAACCACTACGAACGCTTAAGTACAAGAATGGTGACGAGCAACCAGCTATAGGTTTAGGTACCTGGAAATCTGGAAAAGGAGAAGTAACCAAAGCAGTTGAAATTGCTTTAAATAATGGCTATAAGCATATAGACTGTGCAGCAACTTATGGTAATGAAAACGAAGTTGGTGAAGCTTTTGAAAAAGTATTTGGCGAAGGAAAAATTAAACGTAAAGACGTATGGATTACCTCTAAACTGTGGAATGATTCTCATAAAAAAGAAGATGTTATTCCTGCTTTAAAACAAACACTGAAAGATCTAAAATTAGACTATTTAGACCTTTATTTGATGCACTGGCCGGTTGCTTTTAAAAAAGGTGTTGGATTTCCTGAAAGTGATGATGAATATTATTCTTTAGAAGAAGTGCCCATTATTGAAACCTGGGAAGCAATGGTTGAAGCAAAAAAACAAGGTTTGGTAAAACATATAGGCGTCTCTAATTTCAGTACCAAAAAGCTGAAAGACCTAATAAGTAAGACCGATGAAAAACCTGAAGCACTACAGGTAGAATTGCATCCTTATTTACACCAAAATGAACTCTTGGAATTTTGTAGTAAGAATGGAATTAATGTAACTGCTTATTCTCCATTGGGAAGCGGTGATCGTGCTGAATCGATGAAAGCGGAAGATGAACCAAGCTTATTGGAAAATCCTACCATCATAAAAATCGCTAAAAAACATGGTGCTTCTGCGGGACAGATATTAATTAATTGGGCGGTACAACGAGGAACTGCGGTTATCCCAAAATCTACCAATGAAGGCAGAATTAAAGAAAATCTGGCCAGTTCAGGTTTTCAATTAGATAAAGAAGATTTAGCTGAAATTGACCAACTAGATGAGCATTTTAGATATGTAACAGGCGAATTTTTTGTTACTAAAGGAAATTCATACTCCAATATTTATGATGAGTAATTTTAAGCAACATCTTAAAACAAAAATCCCCGAAAATTCGGGGATTTTTGTTTTATAAATTCTGTATAAAAATAAGTCTGATATTTAAGTCGGAATTATAAAATTTCGGCAACCATTATTTGGCAATGTTTACCGCTCTGGTTTCACGAATTACCGTTACTTTAACCTGACCTGGATAGGTCATATCTGTTTGAATTTTCTGAGAAATTTCAAAAGATAGGTTACTGGCCTTTTCGTCGTTTACTTTTTCACTTTCTACGATAACACGCAGTTCTCTACCTGCCTGGATGGCATAAGCCTTTTTAACGCCACCAAAACCAAAAGCAATTTCTTCAAGGTCTTTTAAACGCTGAATGTAAGAATCCAACACCTGTCTTCTGGCGCCCGGTCTTGCACCACTAATAGCATCACAAACCTGAACGATAGGAGACAATAAAGAATTCATCTCAATCTCATCGTGGTGAGCACCAATCGCATTACAAACTTCCGGCTTTTCGCCATGTTTCTCTGCCCATTGCATTCCTAAAATAGCGTGAGGTACTTCAGTTTCAGTTTCCGGCACTTTACCAATATCGTGCAATAGACCAGCGCGTTTTGCTAATTTCGGATTAATCCCTAATTCGGCAGCCATCACACCACAAAGCTTAGCAACTTCACGCGAGTGTTGTAATAAGTTTTGTCCGTAAGAAGAACGATACTTCATTCTCCCAACCATTTTAATTAATTCTGGTTGTAATCCATGGATACCAAGATCGATTACGGTACGTTTTCCTATATCTATAATTTCTTCCTCGATTTGTTTTCTGGTCTTTTTCACTACCTCTTCGATACGGGCTGGGTGAATACGGCCATCGGTTACCAGTTTATGCAATGATAATCTCGCTACCTCTCTTCTAACCGAATCGAAACAAGAAAGAATAATAGCTTCAGGAGTGTCGTCTACAATAATTTCTACTCCGGTTGCCGCTTCTAAGGCTCTAATATTACGACCTTCACGTCCAATAATTCTACCTTTAACATCGTCACTTTCAAGATTAAAAACAGAAACACAATTTTCTACCGCTTCTTCTGTTCCTATACGTTGAATGGTATTGATAATAATTTTCTTGGCTTCCTGCTGTGCAGTAAGTTTTGCTTCTTCTATAGTGTCCTGAATTAAAGCCATTGCATCTGCTCTTGCAGCTTCCTTAAGACTTTCTACCAATTGAGATTTAGCTTCATCTGCAGAAAGACCCGAAATCACCTCTAACTGCTGCACTTTACTGTTGTGCAACTTATCGATTTCTTCCTGCTTTTTCTCTAAATAATCATTACGATGTTCATAATCTGCAATCTGGTCATCCAGCTGTTTGCTCTTATTCTCTAATTCTTTATTTAGTTTCTTGTTTTTAGAAAGCTCACTAGAAACCTGAGATTCTTTATCCCGAGTACGTTTCTCTGCGTCCCCAATCTTTTTATCTCTGGCAAGTATTACTTTTTCATGCTCTGATTTTAGCTCTATAAATTTTTCTTTTGCCTGAAGGATTTTATCTTTTTTAATACTTTCAGCTTCACTTTTTGCTTCTTTTAAAATTCCAGCTGCTTTACCCTGGGCTTCCTGAATGGTTTGTGAGGCTTTTTTCTTTTCTAGAGATTTGGCAATGGCAAAACCAATACCAAGTCCCACTACTACTCCAATTATCGCGTATACTATATCCATACTTCTTGTTTATATATAAAAAAAGCCTGTATTAGTAGATGTTTTGTTTAAACTCCTTAAAATCAGGTTTAGGGCTAACAAGCTGATCAAGAATCCGTAATCCCAAAAGGGAACGGCGCGCTTTTACAACTTAGACTCACCCTCTTTAAAGAATTATCTGTTGAGTTTATCAAAAAATAACTAATACAGGCAGTAACCTTAGTTTTATTTAAAGAACGTTTATGAGGCCATATGCTTTTGCAACAATTCGTTAAGTGATCTTAACTTATCTTCTGCTTCCTGCATTTCCTCGCTTTTATCTATATCTTTTTGTTCCGTTTGGGCTGCAAATTGTAAAGCACACATCGCCAATACATCCTGCTTATCCCTTACGGCATAACTTTGCTCAAATTGCTTAATCATGGCTTCGATCTTTTTTGCAGCTTTTCTTAACCCCTCTTCCTGTCTGGGATTAATAGTTAAAGGATATACCCTATCTGCAATCGAAATTTTTATTTTAAGCTTGTCTTCCATCTACATTTATTCAGATAACTGAACGATACATTGATCGATCTCCCTAATAAGACTATTTATTTTAAGCTTAGTTTCCTTTTTATAATCATTACTGCCAAGCATCGCGTTTGCAGCTTTTAGATCTTTTATCTGGCTGTTAGAATTTTCTAATTCTCCTTTTAGCCATTTATTTTCAGATTCAACCGCTGTCATTTCCTGTTGTAGTGATTGCATTTCATGCTTTAGCAACTCGTGCCTATGCAACAATTTACTAATCCTATTTTCAAGACTATCAACTATTTCGGTGATCTCACTCATAAAAGTCAAACTCGATACTAATCCTTACAAAGTTAACATACCGTTTTAAATTTGCAATGATTTTTTATTTCAATTTTCGTTTTTAAGCCTTATAAATTCTAACTTTCTAAATTATAGTGGTTTAATTTTGTAGGAAGTTTGATTACCTTTACGCAAGTAGAATTTAATGATTTTTGACGATATATGAAGCGATTTTTTAGTCTTTTTTTTGGCGTATTTTCACTGATAGCAAATGCACAGATAGATCAGGTTCCTCAGGATTACTTTAAAGCTCCCTTAGATATTCCGCTTATCTTATCGGGAACTTTTGGAGAATTAAGATCTAATCATTTTCATGCAGGATTAGACATTAAAACTCAGGGGCGCCAGGGATTAGAAGTAAAAGCTTCAGCAAAAGGTTATATAAGCCGAATTAAAATTCAGCATTATGGCTACGGAAAAGCTTTATATATACAGCATCCTAATGGTTACACCACCGTTTATGGGCATCTACAAAAACTGTCCCCAAAACTTGAAGCATACTTAAAAAAGCGACAATACACTAAAGAATCTTACGAAATTGAACTATTTCCTGAAGCCGGTGAATTATCGGTTGAGCAGGGAGAAGTTATTGCTTACAGCGGAAATACCGGCGGTAGTGGAGGCCCTCATCTTCACTTTGAAATTCGTGATGGCAGCCAACGACCTATGAACCCAGAGATTTTTGGTATCGACATTCAGGATACTCGCGATCCTATTATAGATGGATTATTCGCCTATCCTATTGGTGAAGGTGCCCATATAAACAATTCGGCCAATCGACAACAATTGCGTTTAATTCCACAAAATGATGGATCGTATACCACCAATGCTGTTAAAGCCTGCGGTGAAATTGGCTTCGGGATTTCCACGGTAGATCAAAAAAGTTTAGCTCCCAATAAAAACGGAGTTTATAAAATTGAAGCCAGTTTAAACGGAAGTCCGGTAATGAATTTAGATTTTCAGCGTTTTTCTTTTGCTGAAAGCAGATATCTTAATTTCCTTATCGATTATGAATACTACTCAAATCACCGAAAAAGAGTCCAGAAATTATTCAAAGAAAGTAACAATCCGCTTAGTATTTATAACGGAGTCGTGAATGAAGGAAAATTAGAAATTGAAGACGGGCTGGATTATAATTATGTTGTTGAAGTAACAGATTTTAAAGGAAATTCTAAAACCATTAGAATTCCTATAAAAGGAAGTTTCTCTGGGGAGATCACCCCGAAAGACGAAGAAAAAACCGATTATTTTACCAATTACAACCAATCCTTTTCCATCGAAGAAAACGGAATTGATATTTATATTCCTAAAAATGCATTGTATTACGATACATTTTTAGACATCAAGTTTATGGGAGATACTGTAAAAGTACATCATGATGATGTTCCTCTGCATAAAAATATCACCATTGGTTTTGATGTAAGCGATATCCCTACGGCACAAAAAGAGAAAATGTTTATCGCAAGATTAAATGCTTACGGGCGCCCAAGTTATTCAACAACTTATAAAAAGCCATCACGTTTTACCACCGGCACTCGAACTTTTGGGGAATACACGCTGGTTTCAGATGTTAATCCGCCTTCCATAAATCCCGTAAATTTTAAAGATGGGCAGTGGATCTCAGGAAATAATACATTACAGGTAAAAATTAGTGATGATTTAAGCGGAATCCAGAGCTTTAGGGCTACAGTAAATGGGAAATGGATTTTGATGGAATATGAATATAAAAACAATACGCTAACTCACGATTTTTCTGACGGCATGGTCACCGAAACCGAAAATAATTTTAAATTGATCGTTACCGATAATGTTGGCAATACCGGTACTTACGAAGCCAAGTTTTTTAGAAAAAATTAATCCCTAAAATAACCAAAAACGCCTTGCAGATTGCAAGGCGTTTTTGATTAATGTCTTTGATGAATAAATAAACTATGCCCTGGCAAGTCTATGAGCATTAAATATTGACTATCAGACTATCAGATTAAGATTCGATAAAATCTTTAAGTGTTTTTACTACGTAATCGATCTCTTCTTTGGTATTATATTTTGAAAACGAAAACCGAATAGAAGGCGTCTTTAAATCTTCTTTTGAAAGAAAAGCATTTAAAACATGGGAGCCTTTATCACTTCCGCTCTGGCAGGCACTACCTTTAGAACAGGCAATTCCTTTTAGATCTAACTGAAATAACAACATTAAAGCTTTTTCCTGGCTTACCGGAAGGTTCACATTAATCAATGTATAGGTGCTTTTATCAAAATCGGCACATTTCCCATTGAATTTAACTCCGGGAATTTCTTTTTTTAGCAATTCGATAAAATGAGACTTTAATCCTGTGGTGTATGCTTTCTCTTCTTCAAGATGCTGATACGCCAGTTTAAAAGCTTCCTCTAAACCTACAATATTGTGTAGTCCTTCAGTCCCGGCACGATAACCACGTTCCTGTTCCCCACCAAATATTAGCGGTTTTAAGCCACTATTTTTTCTAATAAAAGCAAAACCAACACCTTTAGGCCCATGAAACTTATGCGCACTAACCGCGGTAAAATCTACCGGGATGTCCTGCAAATCTAGCTCATAATGTCCTATAGACTGTACCGTATCTGAATGAAATAGAGCCTTATATTCTTTACAAAGCAGGGCCACTTTTTTAATATCAAGCTTGTTCCCTACTTCGTTATTTACATGCATTAAACTTACTAAAGTCTTTACCTCTGAATGCTTCAAGCGATTGTCTAAATCCCGAAGATCAACTTCTCCTTCATTAGTAAGCTTTACATATTCTACTTCAATATCAAAACAATCTTTTAACTGATTTACACAATACAATACAGCATGATGCTCAATTTCCGAAGTAATTATTCGTCGAACACCTAAATCCCTCACAACACTATTTAAGGCAAGATTGTCGGCTTCGGTACCGCCAGAAGTAAAGATAATTTCAGCAGCAGTTACATTTAACTGTTTTGCAATTGCTTTTCTGGCTCTCTCAATTAACGATTTAGCAGAACGCCCAAAGCTATGGGTAGATGAAGGATTCCCATAATTATCCTGCATCACTTCTGTTATTTTAGAAATAACTTCAGGGCGCATTTGGGTTGTGGCGGCAGCGTCTAAATATACTTTTTTCATGGTGGGCAAATGTAAGGCTATTTAAAATAAATGTAAAGAAGCTCCGTTGAAAATCTATAAAACCTCTATTTTTGCTCAAAAGCTTTTTTATGAAAAAGATATTAGGCATTTTAAGCCTTGCTTTATTAATGTGCTCCTGTGACGATGGAGATATTGTAGTGACCGATTTTCAAATTGAGAATGCTACACTTAATGTTTGTGGATTAGATCAAAAAGTAATTTATGCCACAAACAACGACGGTGTTTACGAAAGTATTTCCCTAATTTTAGACGCTACCAGTCCCATAAACGACAGCATAAGTAATATGTTAATTGCACAGGTAAGCGACAAACCATATACTTTTAATTTAAGTAGTAATAATAAGCTTATATACCGCATATATGACGGTCCTATAGAGAATTCTTATTTTTGCTCTAATATCCCGCCAAGCCAACCTAAAGTAGTGCAGGAATTTACTAGCGGTGATGCCGGGACCATAAGCATTAAAGTAGCATATAGCGATGTCGCTAAAGAAACCGATGATACCGATGGTGATGGAATCCCAAATAATCAAGAAGGGTATGATCCTGAAAAAACTGATGCCGAAATGCAGGATACCGACGGGGATGGAATCCCAGATTATTTAGACATAGATGATGACGGTGATAATGTACTTACAAAAGATGAAATAAATCCTAAAGAAGGATCCTGGAAAGACTTTGGCTTTTTAGATACCGATAGTGACGGCACCCCCGATTATCTGGATACTGACGATGATGGCGATGGCGCATTAACACGTAATGAAGTAGATGGAAACGATTTGGCAAACTTAGATGAAGGCCAGTATTTAAATCCTTTAATTTACCAGAGACAGGACGGAATACCTAATTATTTAAATAAGGATTTTCAGTTAAACTTTGAAAACCCCACTTATATCCAAAATAGAATTAAACGTACGATAGTAACTGAAGTAACTATTTCTGGATTTAGTTTAATCGACCGTGATGGTAATGCCCCAGATATTAACACCAATGTTGCTTTTAAAATGGGAAGTTTTAACTCTACCTATACCATAATCTACGAAAGAAATGTAGATTCTGGAGAAGAAGAAACCGACACTGAATAGAGTAAAATAAAACTAGTTTTAAAGACGGATTAGGGGTTCTGGAAAATATAAACTTCAGTAGCTCCTAATCCGTACTTTTGATAGTTGGCATCGTAAAATTTCACATTTTCGTACCTGCTAAAAAGATATTCCAATTCTGCTTTTAATACACCTTCGCCAACCCCGTGAATAAATACAATTTTCTGAATTCTTTTTCGAATAGCAAACTCTAACTGCCCTCTTGCGGTATCTAATTGTTTGGTAAGAATGTCATGATTAGACAAGCCTTTTTTGGACGGAACTAATTTTTCGATATGTAAATCGACTTCCATAGGCGGCACCTGCTTTTCTTTCTTTTTACTGATAGCTCTTTTACGCTTCTTCGTAAAATGTTCTTTTTCCTGAAGTGCTTCTGCTATAGTTTCAGTTTCCACGATAAGCATAGGTTCTACTTCCTTTTCTATTTTCACCAAATCTTTCGGCTGAAATTTCATAGGAAAACCATCTGAAGTTTCAATCAATAAAATATCCCCCTCTATTTCAATGATTTCTCCTTCAATATTATCATCTATAACCTGTACACTATCTCCTACTGTGAAATTCATTACTCGTTCTCGTTTTCCTGATCTTTCTTATAATCATCTTTAGTAGCCGACCAATATTGAGTTGCCCGATATAAACCAAGCATCAAAATCACCAATCCAATGATCTTTGCATAGGGAGAATCTTCGGATACCGACATACCATAAATCAAAATAACCGCTCCAACTATAATTACAAGAGTATTAAGTATTTGTGAATTATTCTTTTTCATCTTTTTTTTAAAACCTTTCGTCTAATTTTTAAAATATTTGGTCACTTAAATAGAAAATTGAAGTATTTTTGTTTGCAAATTTACTTTAATTATGAAGCAATATTACATATTCTTGGCACTAATCTTCCCCTTATTTACCAATGCCCAGGTAGATTTAAGTGTTTCTCCCTCTCCTAGCGGAGATAGTTATGTATATGTGAATAATGAAATATTATTTGTGACTAAAGGTATTAACTTAGTTAAAAATAATAATTCATCTACAGAGGCAAGCATTTATTTAAGAGATGAGGCGCAATTATTGCAAAAAGATAATATAAATAATTCTGGCGATGGCTATCTTTCTGTTTTTCAAGAAGGGACTTCTAATGCTTATGATTATAATTATTGGGGAATGCCAGTAGTAACTACAGGAAAAAAACTGAATCAGATTTTATACGAACCAATAGATAAGACGACCAGTAGACCGGTTAAAATAACCTCTAATGAGAATGGTTCTGCTAATCCATTAACGATTTCTTCTCGGTGGATCTATAAATTTTCTGGTGTGGGCTATAGTTCTTGGCAGCATATTGGTAATAACATTAATCAACTTGCCGCAGGAATGGGATTTACCATGAAAGGAACAAATGGTACTAATAGTACCACAATTGATGGCGTAAAAAACAACCCAGGTAGTGCTCAAAGATATGATTTTCGAGGTATTCCCAATAATGGCGATATTACCTTAAACATCGATGCAAATAAATCATTGTTGGTAGGAAACCCTTATCCTTCTGCTATAGATCTTGATGCATTCTTAAATGATCCAGATAATGATATTACCGGCATTGCTTATTTTTGGGATAGTGAGCCTAATGGAAAATCGCATTATATAAAAGATTACGAAGGTGGGTATGGTGCCTATTCCCCAGGAGCTGAAGATTATGTTCCCGCAGTTTTTAAAAAATATGCTAACCAAACTGGTAATGCGCTTGGAAACAGTGGTAGAAATGGAGCCAAATACGATGTAAAGTATATACCAATTGGCGAGGGATTTAATGTGGTTGGTTCTTCTACGGGAGGGACTGTTACCTTTAAGAATAGCCACCGTATTTATGACCCTAAAGCAGATATTAAATCTAAAGTAAAATCAGCTGAAACCTCAAATACAAACTCCTCTGTTATTATTGACAAAGAAAAACCCGTAAGAATTAGGTTGAATGTTAATATAGATAATACTTATACCAGACAGCTTTTATTAGCCTTTAATGATAAATCTACTAAAGGTCCAGATAAAGCTATGGATGCTCCTATGTTTGGAAAACTAGCCAGTGATGCTTCATTTAATATTGACGGAAGTGAATATATGATCAATGTTTTACCATTTGATCGATCTGAAATGATTCCTTTAAATATTTTAACTGCCCGTGAAATGGAAGTTGATTTTTCTATCGATAGTACGGCTATTCTTCAGAATGAAAATATTTATCTTTACGATTCTGAAAATGATAGATATACAGATATTAAAAAAGAGCACTATAAGCTGCAATTAAATGGTGATTTTAAGGATCGCTTTTTCCTTGCCTTTGAAAATGGTGAACCCACAGAAGAAGAAAAAATTGAAGAAACTCAAAAAGAAGAAACTTTCGTAGCTTCTATCGATATTTTCCAAAATAATAAAGAAGGACGTTTACAGGTAGCTGTTCCAAAAGATGTACAAGTAAAACATGTTGCGGTTTATAATTTAAATGCAGGTGCTGTAATTAGTCAGGAAGTCTCAACCTCAGAAAAAGAACTGAGTTTTTCTACTACTAATTTAATGGATGCTATTTATATCGTTCAAATTAACACCACAGATAATCGAACAGTAACTAAGAAAATTACGGTTAAAAATTAATACCGGCTACGAAGAATATATGCTCCCTTGCCTTAACAAAACTCTTTTAGGAGTAGATTGTTATGGCTGCGGTGGTCAAAGAGCTGCTATCTTGCTTTTTCAGGGTAATTTTAAAGAAGCCTTTGTAATGTATCCTGCCATTTATACCCTAGTAATCTTTGCTATTTTTTTAATTGTAAATATTAAATATAAATTTAAAGGCGATTTTAAAATTAAAATCGTCTTTATTATTTTAAATGCATCCATAATGATAATTTCGTATATTTTCAAAATGATACAATTTTATAACCTAACCAATTAATTCAAAATCATGAAAGAAAAACTGCCTAACTCTACTTTAATTTTAATCTTTGGAATATTATCCATTATAGGTTGTTGCTGTTATGGCCTATTCGGGATCGTATTTGGAATCCTTGCTATCGTATTAGCGAATAAAGCAAAAGAGCTTTACTATGCAAATCCAGATCTTTACGTTGGTTACGAGAATGTAAAAACAGGTCGGATTTTAGGAATAATAGGTTTGGTACTTAGTGCAATTTCATTTATCTCTTCGGTAATAATGATTATAACCGCTGGAGGTATAGAAGGCCTTATGGAAATGCAAAGAGAAATATATGGATCTGGTTTTTAAAAAAACAGACCAAATTATATAAACAAAAAAATCCCCGGCAAGCCGGGGATTTTTTTGTTTTATAGCTTACTATTTTTCAAAATCCTTCAACGTTTTTGTAATAATTTCTACACAATCCTTCAGTTGTTCTTCATCCATCACTAAAGGTGGTGCAAAACGAATAATATTACCATGTGTTGGTTTAGCTAAGAGACCATTTTCTTTTAAAGCCATACAAATATCCCATGCCGTAGAGCTATCTGGAGTATCATTAATCACAATGGCATTTAAAAGACCTTTCCCCCTAACTAACTCAACGATATTGGAAGTTCTAATATAATCATCTAATAATCTACGGAATAATCCTCCTAATCTTTCCGCATTTTCAGCTAATTTCTCTTCTTTAATTACCTCTAAAGCGGCATGAGCAACTGCACAGGCAAGTGGGTTACCACCAAAAGTAGATCCATGCTGCCCAGGCTTAATAACATCCATCACATTATTATTTGCCAAAACAGCTGAAACAGGATATACCCCGCCTGAAATCGCCTTACCTAAAATAAGAATATCTGGTTTCACATCTTCGTGATCTACAGCTAACAATTTTCCAGTTCTGGCAATACCTGTTTGCACTTCATCTGCAATAAAAAGAACATTGTGTTTTTCACAAAGCTCCTTAGCACGCTTTAAGAAACCTTCAGATGGCACATAAACCCCCGCTTCGCCCTGGATGGGCTCTACTAAGAAACCTGCTATATTATTATTCTCGTTTAGTGCTTTTTCTAAAGCATCAATATTATCATAAGGTATTTTTTGAAAACCTGGCGTATACGGTCCAAAATTCTTTCTGGCATCTTCATCATTAGAAAAAGATATAATTGTTGTGGTTCTTCCGTGGAAGTTATTTTCACAAACAATAATCTCTGCTTCCGTTTCTTTAACCCCTTTAGTCTCGTAGGCCCATTTTCTAGCTAATTTAATAGCGGTTTCTACAGCTTCAGCTCCAGTATTCATTGGCAATAATTTATCAAAGCCAAAATATTCTGTAGCATACTTCTCGAATGGCCCCAGAACATCATTATGAAATGCACGTGAGGTTAAGGTTAATGTAGCTGCCTGATCATTTAATGCCACTACGATTTTTGGATGACAGTGTCCCTGATTAACTGCTGAATAGGCCGAAAGAAAATCATAATATTTTTTCCCTTCAACATCCCAAACATGCACGCCCTCTCCCCTGCTTAACACAGCTGGTAACGGATGGTAATTATGCGCCCCATGCTTGTCTTCTAATTCGATAGCTTGTTGTGATGAATCGATTTTTGTTAATGCCATTCCTTTTTCAAATTTTTAATCATTAATATCTAAAATTCCTTCTTGTTCTGATTTACAGATTAGGAGAGAAATCATCCATTTTTAATGTTTTCGCAATTTACTAAATGTTTCCTGATTTTTTTAATGACACCTACCTTTAATCCTGCAATTATTCTATTTTTGCGGTATGGGAAGAAGGAATAAAAATAAGGTTTTTGAAGCTGTTGAAGTTGTAGATGCCGGTGCGAAAGGTAAAAGTATTGCTAAGTCGCCAGATGGTCGCGTTATTTTTGTAAATAATGCAGTTCCTGGTGATGTTATAGACGTTCAAACTACAAAAAAAAGAAAGTCCTATTTTGAAGGTACCGCGGTAAATTTTCATTCATATTCTGATAAAAGAGTAGAACCAGTTTGCCAACATTTTGGAACCTGCGGAGGTTGCAAATGGCAGTTTATGGACTATAAATATCAACTCGATTACAAACAGCAGGAAGTAACCAACAACCTTAAGCGACTAGGTAAAATAGAACTACCCGAAATCACTCCAATTTTAGGGAGTAAGGAAATCTATTTTTACCGTAACAAAATGGAGTTTTCTTTTAGTGACAGCCGTTGGTTAACATTAGAGGAAATACAAAGTGGTAAAGATTTCGATGATAAAAATGCTTTAGGATTTCATATTCCCGGAATGTGGGATAAAATTCTGGATATCAAAAAATGCCATCTTCAGGAAGATCCCAGTAATGCTATCAGAAATTTTATAAAGATCTTTGCTACGCAAAATGATATTCCTTTTTTTAACACCAGAGCGCAAAGCGGACTATTACGTACCTTAATGATTAGAACGGCGAGTACGGGTGAAATTATGGTTCTTATCCAGTTTTATGAAGAGAATAAATCAATTAGAGAACTTTTATTAGATGCCGTGGCAGAAGAATTTCCTGAAATTACGTCGTTACAATATGTAATTAATAATAAGGGAAATGACACTATTTATGATCAGGAAGTAATTTGTTATAAAGGGAGAGATCATATTTTTGAAGAAATGGAAGGTCTTAAATTTAAGATCAACGCCAAATCATTCTATCAAACAAACTCTGCCCAAGCCTACGAACTCTACAAAGTAACCCGGGAATTTGCAGGCCTTAAAGGCGATGAGCTTGTGTACGATCTTTATACCGGTACGGGGACAATTGCACAATTTGTGGCTAAAAATGCTAAAAAGGTTATTGGTGTTGAAGCCGTTCCTGAAGCCATTAGCGATGCGATCGAAAATGCAGAAAGAAACGGGATCAATAATACACAATTCTTTGCTGGAGACATGAAAAAAGTTTTTACTAAAAACTTTATCAATAAACATGGTCATCCAGACGTTATTATAACAGATCCGCCACGTGATGGAATGCATAAAGATGTTGTTGCACAAATTATAGGTATTCTACCTAAAAAAATTGTTTATGTAAGTTGTAATTCGGCAACTCAGGCTAGGGATTTAGCTTTACTGGACGAATACTACAACGTAACAAAAGTTCAACCCGTTGATATGTTCCCACAAACATTTCATGTGGAAAATGTGGTTTGTTTAGAAAGAAAATAATGAAATTTATTAATTACAAAAGACAATTTTTTTTAGGCTTTTTATGCCTTTTGGTCTTTGCAGGATGTCAAAGAGACGATATTTGTCCAGAAACGGTAGATACAACCCCTATGTTGGTTATTAATTTTTACAATAATACAACCAGAGAACCCAGAACTTCTGTAAACCTTACGGTTCGTGAAGTTGGTCGCGAACCTTTAGATATGCTACTATATCGAGAAAATCGCCAAACTATACGTATTCCGTTAAAAACAGGTGAGAATTCCACAAAGTTAGAATTTATTTATGACGGACCTGTTTATAATGAAAAGGGAGAGATTGTGGAAGATGAAGATAATAATCTGGAAACCAATACAGATATTATAGAATTCACTTACAATCCTGAAGAAGAGTATATAAACCGTGCCTGTTCATTCAAAGTAAATTATTTAAATATCGATTATATCACTGAAGGTGGAGAAGATGGTCGCTGGATTAGCAGTATGCGATTTTTGACAAATAACATCACGACAGATAATTTTGGAAATGATAATGAAGATGACGATAATGGAGATGAAGAGGATGCGCCAACTGCACATTTAAATATATTTTTTGACTAATGCCTGAAAAAATCTTTCGAAATTATATAAAATCGACTTTAGTTTTTAGTGCTATATTGTTTTTATTAGGCACCAATTCCTTATTTGCACAAGATCAGGAAGAACAAACACCTATTGAAACCACAGACACCATCTATAAAGAAAAATACGGTTTAAGGGTAGGTATAGACCTAAGTAAATTAGCGAGAACAGTTTTGGATGAAGATTATACCGGCTTTATGGTTGAAGCTGATATGAGAATCTACAACAATTACTACTTAGCTGCTGAAATTGGAAACGAAACGTTACCCTTTGGGGAAGATTATATTAAAGTTTCATCTTCTGGAAGTTTTGTGAAAATTGGAGCAAATTATAATGCTTACGAAAACTGGAAAGGAATGCAGAATATCGTTTTTGCCGGTTTGCGATATGGATTTTCTACATTTAGCCAAGAGCTTGAAGAGTATCAAATTTATACGACCAATGATTATTTTGGAGAAGATATTCGAGTAGGTGGAGATAAATCCTCTGGATTAACTGCCAGCTGGATAGAGTTAATGGCCGGATTTAAGGTTGAAATACTTAATAACTTATACTTATCTGCTAACATACAACTAAAACGCAGAATAAGTCAAAAGACACCAGATGGCTTTGATAATCTTACCATACCAGGATTTGGCCGTACATTCGACGATAGTGATTTTGGAATAGGCTACGGATACTCAATATCTTATCTAATCCCTATTTTTAAAAAAGCGAAAAAGTAAACTAGCTTAGGGCAAGCCAGTTAGGTAATTACTAGAAAATTATTTTAATTTCAGGGCATCCCGACACCGTTAGCTATCGAGCGAGCCCGGAGTATTTAATCCCGATTATCAAGCAAAAACCCCTGAGGCAAAACCTCAAGGTAGGAACCGAAAATGTTTTTTTAAAATTTTAAAACAACCCAGATAAAGAATTATCAGGAGTTATAAAATAACCTTCAAAAAAAGAATAGAACCTCGGGGCAAGCCCGCGAGGTATGAATCGGAAAAACTTAACTATCAGATCAAACCTAAGCTATTACAATTTAAACCCTCAATGAGTGATTAAAACTGCTTTTTTCGCTTTTTCGAACCTTCATAAATTTCATACTTCAAAAAACGCGACTCCAATCCTCCATTAAACATTTTTACTTTTCTAGAAGGTCTTAAACCAACATTCTTCATTGCTTCATCTTCTGAAGTGATAAACCATGCCTGGGTACCTGGATAGCTTTGCTTCAGTGTATCTCCTATTTTTTGATAAAATTCCGAAATATTCACTTGTAATCTTTCACCGTATGGCGGATTAAAAACCATATGTAAATGCCGATCATTTCTTTTTTCAGTTTCAAAAAAATCCAATCTTTCTATTTTTATAAATTCAGAAAGATTAGCATTTTTCACATTCTCTTTAGCTTTTTCCACGGCTGATGGAGCTTTATCATAGCCTATGATTTCAAAATGGAAATCCCTGACTTTTTTAAGACTGGAATCTTCGATCTTTTCAAATAAATCTTCATCCCAATCCTTCCAACGCTCAAAACCAAATTCTTTACGGTTTATATTGGCAGGAATATTACAGGCGATCATGGCAGCTTCAATAGGGATGGTACCACTACCACACATAGGGTCAAGAAAATCACATTGCCCTTGCCATCCAGATTTTAATATCATTCCGGCCGCAAGAATCTCGTTGATAGGCGCAATATTTGTTGCGGTACGATAGCCTCTTTTATGCAAAGAATCCCCGCTGGTATCTAAAGAAACATTACACCAGGTTTTTTCGATATGAATGTTTACACGAAGACTAGGGAACTTTAGATCAACATTAGGCCTTGCGCCGTATTTCTCTCTATAACGATCTACAATAGCATCTTTAGTTTTTAGAGAAATATATTTAGAATGTGTAAAAACCTCTGAATGTAATGTTGCATCTACCGCAAGACTGCCGTTAACATCCAAAACAGCATCCCAATCGAGATTCTTTATATTTTGATATAAATCTTCTTCAGAAAATACTTTAAAACCAGCAAAAGGCTTTAAAATTTTAATCGCTGTACGTAAACAAAGATTTGCTTTATACATAAAACCTTTATCTCCTACAAAACTCACCATCCTATTGCCTTCCTTTACATCCATCCCACCAAGATCTCTCAGCTCCTTTGCTAACAAAGGCTCGAAACCAAAGAAAGTTTTAGCGATCATTTTAAAATTACCTTCCATAATCATCTTTTTAAAGAGTGGCAAAATTACGTTATTTTCGCAGCAATTAATAACCTAAGCTTAATTGGTTAAAAAAATAATTTCTGCTGAAATAATTTAATAAAACAATCGACTAACTCAAGCCTAAATTAATAGTACTATTTAATGATATTTATTTTACCACTTTTAGCAGTTCTTATTGGTTACCTGATTGCAAAATTTTTAAAACCTTCTTCTTCCGTAACATTTAAGCTACTGCTATCTTTTAGTGGTGCCTATCTACTATCCGTTACTGTATTCGAATTACTTCCCGAGGTCTATGAACATAGAAGCAAGGAGATTGGCGTATTTATACTACTTGGTTTATTATTTCAAATTATCCTGGAATTTATATCAAAGGGGCTTGAACATGGCCATATGCACCATGATCCTAACACTAAACAATTTCCTTTAATGCTATTGGTAAGTTTGGGCATCCACTCTTTACTCGAAGGATTTCCTCTAAACGAAAGCGCTCACTTATTATACGGTGTTGCCATTCATAAAATCCCAGTAGCTGCGATATTAAGCATTTTTTTATTTAATTCTAAAATTGGTCAAGTTAAGGCATTATTATTTTTATTACTTTTCGCTTTAATGACCCCGTTAGGAAGTTGGCTAAAGCTCCAATTTGAATTTATACAAACCTATTCAGCCTATTTAAATGCCATTGTGATTGGTGTTTTTCTACATATATCTACCACTATTTTATTTGAGGCCTCTAAAGACCATAAATTCAATGCATCAAAATTATGTGTCATCATATTAGGAATTTTACTAGCCTATTTTATGTAATCTATGTTTAGTAAAGAAGAAAGCAAACGAATAAGACAGGAATTTTGGACAAGCTTTGGGCAGGAATATTCTAGAAAATGGATTCTATACAATACCCAAATTAAAGAAATACAGCTCAAATTTTCTTTTGACCGCAAAAAAGCAATGATCTCTTTAGATATTGATGCTGAAGATGAAATTATACGAGCTTATTATTTTGAAAAAATCAAATCTTTAGCTACTATTTTAAGATCGGAATATTTACCCGAAGTTATATTAGACGAAGAATATGAATTACCTGAAGGTAAAATAGTTTCCAGGATTTATGTACCGCTAAAAGAAAAAGTAAGCATTAATAACAAAAATGATTGGCCAAAAGTAAAGACATTCTTCGTTGAAAATATGCATCAATTAGAAATGTTCTGGTTAGAATTTAAAGATTTCATTACCGCTTAATTATCAGGCTTATTTCAACCTGTAAATCTTTAATTGTATGGCAATTTCTCCTGCTTCTTTGTTTACTTAATAGATTGACAACAATTTAGTGGTGGCATAGTACATTCCATTTAAAGAGAATAACGAATTTAAAAAAAGTATAATTTGTTGTATATCTACAAATAAAGCCGCTCTAATAACATCTTAAAGCGGCTTTTCTATTGTTATCTCTTTTGTATTAACCTGGTAATTATAAAATGTTTCTCTGGTCAAAACCTTTCTAAAAACGAAAAAACCCTTACCAGTTCTGGTAAGGGTTTTAAAAAGAAAGGCGGCGACATACTCTCCCACAAGATAGTAGTACCATCTGCGCTAACGGGCTTAACTGCTCTGTTCGGAATGGGAAGAGGTGAGCCCCGTCGCTATAACCACCTTAAGTCGTTACCTACTGCATCACCTATCTGTTATAGATGAT
>NZ_JAKHSK010000034.1 GCF_023499215.1 Zunongwangia pacifica | reverse complement strand
GGTCAACAAACTTTTAAAGCAGGCCTTTGCTATTGCTACACAAAAAACCTATTACACCGAAAATAACTTAAATTTATCTTGTATATAAACACAGTTCATCTCGACCGAAGTGGAGAGATCTTTTTCTGATAGAAGTTAGAATATAGAGAAGAGACTAAGAGTTAAGAATCAAGAGTCAAGAGCTAGGAAACAGGACTGTGAATTTTGAATTTTGAAGGAGTTTATACCATATACCGCATATTGTATAATGTATACTGAAAAACTTCGCGATACAACAACTTTTGAACCTTGAACTTTTTAAACTTTAAACTTATTACCATTCAATCGGTTTTTTACCATGTGCTTTTAAATAATCATTTGCTTTGGTAAAATGTTTATTTCCAAACCAGTAACCACGGTTAGCACTTAAAGGAGAAGGATGTCCGCTAGTTAATATAAGATGTTTTGAGCTGTCAATTTTTGAGGCTTTTTTCTTGGCATAGCCTCCCCAAAGCACAAAAACAACATTTTCTTTTTCGGCAGAAACAATTTCGATCACGCGATCTGTAAATTGCTCCCATCCCTGCCCCTGATGTGATCCTGCCTGATGCGCCCTTACCGTTAATGTGGCATTAAGCAATAATACGCCCTGATCTGCCCAGCGTTCCAGATTCCCCGATTGTGGCATTGCGCTGCCGGTATCATTCTGGATCTCCTTAAAAATATTCACCAAAGACGGTGGTTGCGCGATTCCATCATTTACCGAAAAACAAAGTCCGTTTGCCTGTCCCGGTCCGTGATAAGGGTCCTGCCCTAAAATGACCACCCGGGTATCTTCAAAATTAGAATGATCGAAAGCAGCAAAAATGTGTTTCCCTTTAGGATACACTTTAAAGTTTGAATATTCATTTTTAACAAATTCAACGAGATTTTTAAAATAATCTTTCTCAAATTCGGTTTCTAAATGCGTTTTCCAGCCTTCGTTGATATTTACGTTCATTATAATTTTAAGTAAATTTGCAATGTTCCAAAATTAGGAAAAATAAAACAACCTTTGGGAATGGAACAAACGCTAGAAGCGATAAAATTTTAAAATTGCTATGAATACCGATGGATATCAAAAAAATCGGTTGAATATTGAAAATTAAACCCTCCATGAGGGATTGTCTATGATAAAGATTACAGAAAAAAGCCTTGCAGATTTAGAGTTTCCGGTAGTAAGAGAACAAATAAGCGAATTATGTGTGACAGATCCCGGAAAAGCTAAAGCTTTAGAGATTACACCTTATAAAACCTATAAAAAAACCTATTTTGGATTACATCAAACCAATGAATATGTAAGTTCTAAACTACAGGAAAGTCCAATTCCCAATCACGGGTTCGATCAAATCAATAATGAGCTTAAATTATTGAATATTGAAGAAACCATTCTGGAAGTTTCGGGCTTTAGGAAAATTGCGGGGTTATCGGAAACTGTAAATACCCAGATTCGGTATTTTAATAAATTTCAGCAGATTTATCCAAATTTGCACCAAACGGTTGCTGAAGTTGAATATACCACAGTACTCATCGATCAGATCAATAAAATTGTAGATCGTTTTGGTGAAATTAAAGATGATGCTTCTCCCCTTTTACAAAGTCTTAGGCGCCAAATAAATTCGGTTAAAGGACAGATTAATGGTAGTTTCAACAGTGCTTTAAGCACGTATTCTTCTTACGGTTATCTTGATGAAATTAGAGAAAGTGTCGTAGAAAATGTTAGGGTACTTGCCGTAAAAGCCATGTATCGCCGTAAGGTGAAAGGCGGAATTATGGGAAGTTCTAAAACTGGAAGCATTGTTTTTATCCAGCCAGAATCTACTTTTCGGTATACCCGGGAGCTTAATAACCTTCAGTATGAAGAAAAAGAGGAAGTCAACCGAATTTTAAAGGAATTAACCGAGTTTGTTCGACCATTTAGACCACTTTTAATTGAGTATCAAAAATTACTGACCAAGATCGATGTAATCGCGGCAAAGGCCAAATATGCCGAAAAGATCAATGGTTTACTGCCAACCATTACAACAGATCAGGAAATTCAGCTTAAAGAAGCCTATCACCCGTTATTGCTTATTAGTAACAATAAAAAAGGAGCAAAAACCTATCCCCAGGATATCGATTTAAGTAAGGATAACCGTATTGTAGTGATCTCAGGCCCCAACGCTGGCGGGAAAAGTATCACGTTAAAAACAGTGGGCTTATTGCAATTAATGTTACAGAGCGGAATATTAATTCCGGTTCACGAGTTCAGCAGGGTTTCTTTTTTCAATAGGATTCTAACCGATATTGGCGATAACCAGTCGATCGAAAATCATTTAAGTACCTATTCGTACCGACTAAAGAATATGAATTATTTTCTTCGGAAATGCGATGATAAAACGCTGTTCTTAATCGACGAATTTGGTACCGGTAGTGACCCGGAGCTGGGCGGTGCTTTAGCTGAAACTTTTCTTGAAGTGTTTTACGAAAAAGAAAGTTTTGGGATCTTAACTACACACTACGCCAACCTGAAGAAATTAGCGAGCGAATTGCCCAATATGAGCAATGCAAACATGCTATTTGATTCCAGAAGTTTAGAACCCATGTTCAAACTTCGGGTTGGGGAAGCCGGGAGTTCATTTACTTTTGAAGTAGCGCAAAAAAACGGAATCCCCTATAGCCTGATTAACCGTTCCAAGAAAAAAGTAGAGCGTGGTAAGATACGGTTTGATCGTAGTATTGCTAAACTTCAGCAGGAACGCAGTAAGCTTCAGAAAACAACCGATTCTTTAAAGCAAAAAGAACAAAAAGCTGCGGTACAGAAAGATAAGCTTGAAGAAACAAATTCCCGCATTCAGCAGAAATTAGAAGATTATCAGGAGCTTTTTGATACCAATCAGCGTATGATCTATTTAGGCCAAAAAGTAAATGATATCAGCGAAAAATTCTTTACCAATAATAACAAAAAGGAGCTTATTGGCGAATTTCTGAAGGTGGTAGCAATAGAGAACTCGAAACGTAAAAAACAAAACGCCAAACAGCGAAAAGCGGAAAAAGCGCGGGAAGAAAAAATAAAAGTTGAAGCTGAAAAGAAAGTTGAAGTAATTCGACAAAAGAAAAAAGAAGAGAAAAAGAAGGAAGAAATAGCGGCTCAAAAGGAAGCAAATAAACCTAAAGCTAAAGTAAAACTTGGTGATCGTGTACGTTTGGAAGACAGTCGAAGCGTAGGAACCCTCGATAAAATTGAAAAAGGAAAAGCAACGGTGAATTACGGAATGTTCACTACACAGGTGGATATTGAAAAATTAGAGCTGGTACAGGCCATGAAAAAATCATAATGAATATTCCTGAAAATAAGAAAATCGTGCTTTTTGATGGCGTTTGCAATCTTTGTAATGACGCTGTGATATTTATTATAAAACATGATAAAAACGACCAATTTCGCTTTGCCTCCTTACAAAGCGAAGTTGGCCGAAAACTTCTTGAAGAACGTAATATCGATCCTAATTATTTAGATTCGATTATTCTTATTAAACCGGGTATTGCCTGGTATGAAAAATCTGATGCAGCCTTAGAAATCGCTAAAGATCTTAATGGGATTTATAAAAGCTTAAAAATCTTCAAATTTTTACCAAAAGGACTTCGAGATGCAGCATACAAAGGTATTGCTAACAATCGATATAAATGGTTTGGTAAAAAAGAAAGTTGTATGATCCCAACACCACAGCTTAAAGCAAAATTCTTGGATTAATTTTATACCTTATCCTCTAAAAAATATATTCATGGAGCCTCATTAGCATTGCGAACTTTGCGAATATCAAGATATAAGTTTTAAAAAGGGAAATATTTGCGGATTAATCGGAGATAAACCGAGTTTTACAGATACTTGCCATAAAATCGAATTTGGAGAGAAAAGAGGACGAAAAATCGTTGATACCAATGCAGAATTTCAGAAAGTATTGAAAAATAAATGGTGGGTATATAGCTATTTTATTCTGTTTAATATTTTTGCTATTGCACTATTCTATTTAGATTATTTTTTCCTGGACTATTTAAAATACTTCTCCGTTATGACTTATGTAGTCCCTATTATAATCGCTGCAATTGCAATAACATTATTGGGAATGGGATGGGGTGCTTTGAATAATTATAGAAATAATCTAAGTATTGCTGAAGCCAATAAATCTAAAGTTGACTCCATACTTTTAGCCTACAATATTGATTATGAACTTAAGTTAGATTTTATAAAAACTTTTCATGAAGGACTAAAAGTAAAAAGCGATTTGAGATTTAAAATAAGAAAAGGTTGATGTAAAACTTCTTATCGTAAACTTATAATTGCTTTATCCATCGTTTAAAAAGAATGGATTAGTATAACAATACATTAGGCCTTAGCTTAGCGTAATTGAGAAATCTGTTTACAATTAGCAATGTGCCGTGCCAGGAAAAAAGAGCAACTCTTATCAAGTGTTTTTATTGAACTTTAAATTTTAAACCTTGAATTTAAAACCTAAATACTTTGAACTTTTAGACTTTATACTCTGAAAGAATCAAGAACCGGGAAGAAAGACTAAATTTCGGAATATTGAAAACTTTTAACTTTATAACCTTGAACTACTTTTAACTTGGAATCATTTTTTAATGCTTCTTTTTCGAATATTCTTCGTCCCATTCTTTAACGTTTGGTGGTCCCATCATGCCTACAGATTTTGCAACCATCACAGAAACGGCTGCATCTCCGGTAACATTTACCGTAGTTCTGCACATATCTAATGGTCGGTCTATGGCGAAGATAAGGGCTAAACCAGCTTCCGGAATTCCCGCTTGCGCTAAAACAATTACCAGCATTACCATCCCTGCTCCCGGTACGGCGGCCGAACCTATTGAAGCAAGTGTTGCTGTAGCGATAATCCCTAATTGCGCGCCTATACTTAAATCGATACCAAAAGCCTGCGCGATAAAAACTGCTGCAACTGCCTGATATAAGCTAGTACCATCCATATTAATTGTGGCTCCAATGGGTAACACAAAACTGGTCACTTCTTTATGTACCCCCATGTGTTCTTCTACCCTCTCCATCGTTACCGGCAAAGTGGCAGCACTAGAACTTGTAGAAAATGCCAATAGTTGCGCAGGAGCAATTCCGTTGATAAAAAAGGATGGTTTGTTTTTAGTGAAAACCCAAACCAGAAGAATATATACGCCAATCATTAATACCAAACCAATCAACACGGTTAACGCGTACATGGCCAGGGCAGCAAAAAGATCTGTACTCGGCGATTCTACAACCAATGCGGCTAGTAAAGCAAAAACACCAAAAGGCGCAAAAAGCATGATTAAATCAATTAATTTTAGGATCACCTCGTTAAATCCATCAAAGAAATCTTTAACCGGTTTTGCAGTTTCTTCATTGATTAATATTAAACCAATCCCAAAGAAAATAGCAAAGAAAATCACCTGAAGCATATTTCCGTTATCACTTGCTGCGGCAAAGATGTTACCGGGTACCAAATCTTCCAAAGCCTGTAAAGGGCCTGCTTCTTTTTGTTTAGCGGCATTAGCCTGTACGCCTACGGCATCACCTTCGTAACTGGTAATTAATTCCTGTCTGGTATCTTCCTCAATCGTTCCGCCGGGATTAATAAGGTTTACCATCACCAGACCTATACTAACCGCAATAATGGTGGTGGCAATATAAATCCCAATGGTACGAAAGCCCATTTTAGATAATTTGGAGATATCTTTTAAATCTGAAATCCCTTTAATCAAAGAGGCTAAAATTAGCGGAACTGCAATAAGTTTTAAGGCATTAATAAAAATGTTCCCAAATGGTTTTATCCAATCACTAACAAATTCTGCTCCCCAGCTAAAATTGGTCATGATCAGGGCAAAAACAACTCCAGCAAACATTCCTAGTAAAATCTGCCAATGCAGCGCTAATTTCTTCATAGTGTGATTTTCTGTATTGTTTTATTCTAGTTTAGAAGATTTATCCTGAAGGAAAAAATCGGCTATGGTAAGTGCGGCCATGGCTTCTACAATGGGTACCGCTCTTGGAACTACACATGGATCATGGCGACCTTTCCCCTGCATTTCAATAATTTCTCCGTCTTTATTAATAGTATCTTGTTTTTGCATAATCGTAGCTACAGGTTTAAAAGCGACATTAAAATAAATATCCATTCCGTTTGAAATTCCGCCCTGTATACCTCCACTTAAGTTGGTTTTTGTAGTACCATCTTCATTAAAAAGGTCGTTGTGTTCACTTCCTTTCATTTTAGTACCTTCAAAACCACTACCATATTCAAAGCCTTTTACAGCATTTATAGAGAGCATGGCCTTTCCTAATTCGGCATGCAGTTTATCAAAAACCGGTTCGCCCAATCCTTTAGGGACACCGCTAATCACGCAACGCACCGTACCTCCAACGGTATCGCCTTCAGATCTGATTTGCTTAATATAAGCTTCCATTTCTTCAGCTTTTGCTTTATCCGGGCAACGTACCGGATTGGTTTCAATTAACGAAAAATCTACTTCATAATGCGGCTTATCCAGGAAAATCTTCCCTACAGAATCTACATAAGCTGTAATTTTAACCGCTTTAAGCATCTGCTTTGCAATAGCACCTGCTACTACCCTGCTCGCTGTTTCCCTGGCCGAACTACGGCCACCACCGCGATAATCCCGTACGCCATATTTTTCATCATAGGTATAATCGGCATGCGAAGGACGATAGGTATCTTTTATGTGAGAATAATCTTTTGATTTTTGATTGGCGTTATGAATTACAAAACCAATAGGTGTCCCTGTAGTCTTGCCTTCAAAAATACCGGAGTAGAATTCTACCGTATCCGGTTCTTTCCGCTGTGTAACAATAGCAGACTGGCCGGGTTTTCTTCGGTTTAATTCTTCCTGAATTGCTTCAAAGTCTAGTTGTAATCCTGCCGGGCATCCATCGATGATCCCACCAATTGCCGGCCCATGTGATTCACCAAAAGTGGTGAGTTTAAAAAGTTTTCCGAAGGAATTTCCTGCCATTTGATCGATTTTGAACAAATGTAATTTTTTAGCCTATAAATTAAAAATTGATTTTAGTAAAACATTTCATTTATAGTAGAAAATGCGGGATATCTGCCTAAACTTTAATTTTTGTTTTGAAAATTTTAATGGAAACCTTCACTATTCTCCCATTTTAAAATTAACTGACCAGAATAACAATTAATTGAAGATTGCTTAAAATCATCTTAATATGATTTTTTAAAAAACAGCATTTCTTTGCAAAAAAGAAGACTATATTGGGAAGTAAGCGAAAAATTGATTTGTTAGTGATTTCAGATGTTCATTTAGGGACATTTGGATGTCACGCAAAAGAATTATTGCTATATCTTGATAGCGTAGCACCTGAGAAAATAATCCTGAATGGTGATTTTATCGATATCTGGCAATTTAGAAAAAGTTATTTTCCTAAATCCCATCTGGAAGTCATCAAAAAAATTATCGATTTAAGTACCAGCGGGACTGAAGTAATTTATATTACGGGAAACCACGACGAAATGCTTAGAAAGTTTAGTGAAACTTTTATGGGCTCGTTTTCAATTGTAGATAAACTTGTTTTAGAGCTCGATGGTAAAAAAGCCTGGTTTTTTCACGGGGATGTTTTCGACGTTTCGATACAAAACGCTAAATGGATCGCAAAACTTGGTGGTTGGGGCTATGATTTTTTAATTTTGATTAACCGGTTTTTAAACTGGTGCTTAGTAAGAATGGGGAGAAAAAAATATTCTCTTTCTAAAAAGATTAAAAATAAGGTTAAGGGTGCTATTAAGTTTATAGATGATTTTGAGAAAACCGCAACCGATCTTGCTATAGAAAATGGCTATAAATACGTGGTATGCGGGCATATTCACCAGCCCAGAATTGTAAGAAAAACCAATAAAAAAGGGACGTGTTTATATCTAAATTCCGGCGACTGGATCGAAAATCTAACCGCTTTGGAATATCATAATAAACGCTGGGAACTTATCAGGTTTCCAGAACTTAATATGAAACAAATTAAAGAGCCGCAGTTACTCACCGCCATCACCGTGCTAAAACGTAGTAAGTCAAGGTAAAATATAAATGCCAATAACGGAACCATGGAATTAACCTCTTTAATGAGAGATTAGAAACTTTCCTTTTCCTGGCGATGATGTCTTGCTTCCTGGCCTTTTCTGCGTTTTCGTTCTTCTAATAACAATGAAAGTTCTCTACCTGTTTGCCCTTTTACCGAAGAATTTTCCTGTGCTCTACGCATTAAATACGGCACTACATCCTTAACGGGGCCAAAAGGAACAAGTTTAGCCGAATTATAGCCCTTCTTTGCTAAATTATAACTTAAGTTATCACTCATCCCAAACAACTGACTAAACCAGATATGTGGATGATTTATGGCATAACCCTTATCCTCGATGATCTGTAATGCCAGGTAATTGCTTACCTCGTTATGGGTACCAATATACACAGAAATATCATCGAGATTAGCCAAACAATAGGACATAACGCTATTAAAGTTCACATCGGTAGCTTCTTTACTTTCGCAAATAGGAGAAGGATAACCTAAACGCTTGGCGCGTTCATTTTCTTTTTCCATATAGGCACCACGAACAATTTTAGCCCCTATTTTAAAACCTTCAGCCTTTCCTTTTTCATGCAGGTCTTTAAGATATTCTATCCTATCCCAACGATAACATTGTAACGTATTAAAAATGAGTGCTTCGTCTTTGTTGTATTTGCGCATCATTTCTTCCATTAAATCATCTGCTGCCGTTTGCATCCAGGTTTCTTCACCATCGGCATATAATCTTACTTTTAGATCGTAAGCGGTTTTACAAAGTTTTTCTACCCGATTTTCGATATTTTCCCACTCTTTTTTTTCATCGTCAGATAAACTGACTTTGGCGGTCATTTTTTCCCAAATTTCAAACCTACCTACACCAGTGGGCTTAAAAACAGCAAAAGGGATTTCTTTTTCTTCTTTTGCAAACTTAATAAGCTCTAATTTTTTAGCCACTGCGGCATCAAACTGCTCTTCTGTTTCTTTTCCTTCAACCGAATAGTCTAAAATACTATGCAATTTGGCCTGGTACATGGTTTTAATAGTAGGCTTGCAGTCCTCCATTGTTTCCCCACCGGCAAATTGTTCAAAAATGGTCTTTTTAATTAGGCCTTCTACGGGCAAATTCAATTTTAAAGACATTTTGGTAAGTGCAATACCAGATTTCACTAAAGTTGGCTTTCCCATCATACTAAATAAAAAAATCGCTCTATCTAACTCTGTATCTGATTTTAATTTAAAAGCCGTTTTGGTATCGTTAAATATCTTTTTTCTAATCATGGAGATCTCATTAATTAGCGCAAATATAATTATTGAATATTGATTTCGATTTAATATTTTCTCCTTATTTTCGAAACTGATTTAAAGATTAAAAATCATGACAAACACGGCAAAAGGAACCGTTTTTTATAAAGAAGAAGCATATCAAAAAATTAACGAATATCTATTAGAACAAAAACCGTCTAAGATATTTATTCTCGTAGATACAAATACACACGAACTTTGCTTACCGGCATTTTTACCTAAAATAACAACAGAAATCGCCATTGAAATTATAGAAATTGAAGCTGGCGAGCCTTTTAAAAACCTGGATACCTGCATGGGGGTTTGGCAAACAATGTCTGATCTTGAAGGCGATCGTAAAAGTTTAATGATTAATCTTGGTGGTGGCGTGGTTACCGATCTTGGGGGATTTGTAGCTTCAACTTTTAAACGCGGTATTACCTATATTAATGTCCCTACTACCCTGCTTTCTATGGTAGATGCTTCAGTTGGTGGTAAAACCGGCGTGGATCTTGGGAATCTTAAAAATCAGATTGGTGTGATCTCGAATGCTGAAATGGTGATTGTAGATTCTGATTATCTGGCTACACTTCCTTCCGAAGAGATGCGAAGTGGCTTAGCTGAAATCTTAAAACATGGCCTGATTGCCGATGAGGCCTACTGGGAAAAAGTAGGTAAACTTAGTGAACTAACCCTAAATGATCTGGATGATATTATACGAGTTTCAGTAGCGATTAAAGCAAAGGTGGTTTCCGAAGATCCTTATGAGAACGGGTTACGCAAAACCTTAAATTACGGACATACTTTAGGGCACGCTATAGAATCGTATTGTTTAACGCATACCCAAAAGAAGACTTTATTACATGGAGAAGCCGTAGCTTTGGGGATTATCCTGGCTACTTATATTTCTAAGGAGTTAAAAGATTTTCCTACGGAAAAACTTGATAATATCACCAGACGTATTGTAGAACTTTATGGCAAGGTCGAGTTTTCTAAAGAAGATATTGATGCGATTATCGATTTAATGAAATATGATAAGAAAAATGAAGCCGGAAAAATAAACTTTGTACTCCTTAAAGACATAGGAGAAACTGAAATTGACTGCCAGGTACCAAATAATATAATATTTGATGCCTTTGAATTTTATCAAAACGCCTGATTATTATAAATTTATTGGCACCGCCAAAGGGTTTAATACCCCGAGGCTTGCCTCGGAATTGAAATTTTATGTCTATCGAATGCCTCGTGGGCTTGCCCCTAGGTAGTTTACTATTCTATTAAAATTTCACTCTAAGCCTTTAAGGTTTTATATTTTTATTTATAATTGCAAAAAAATCAACCCTATAAAATGAAAAGAGTAATTGTTGACTTTAAAAAATTAACACCGGAGATATTAAGCCTTCTTGTAGAGAAATATCCTGATGGCTATGATGACGATCACATCATCTCCTTTAAGAATGCGAAGGGAGAAACGATTGATGCGGTTGAAGTACGAACTGAAGATGCTATTTATCTTGTTAAGGTAAGTACACGTTTAGAAAATACCATGGCTAATTTTGATGAAGAAGATTATGATGATGACGACTTTAACGAGCCAATCGTAGATATCCCGGAAAAAGATAACGACGAAGAAGACGACGATTAAGACATAAAAAAAGGGAGTTAAAAATTAAAACTCCCTTTTTATATTTTGTAGAATGTCTTTAAGAATTATGCATGTTGGTAATCATGCTTTCCTTCTTTAATTTCTTCAATTAATTTATCATTAAATGCTGGTAGATCGTCTGGAGTTCTACTGGTAACAAAACCTTCGTCTACGACCACTTCTTTATCTACCCAAAGTGCTCCTGCATTTTCTAAATCTTTTTTGATAGATGGATAAGAAGTCATTGTTCTTCCTTCAACAACTTCTGCATTGATTAAGGATTGCGGGCCATGACAAATAGCGGCTACAATTTTACTTTGTTTAAAGAAATCTCTAATAAATATTAATGCATCCTCATTAGTACGTAAATTATCGGGGTTTAATACACCGCCTGGCAGCACCAAAGCATTGTAATCTTTAGCACTTACTTCACTTACTAATTGATCTACGGTAAAATCTTTACCCCATTTATCTACATCCCAACTTTTAATAGAACCAGACTTTACACTTACGATATCTGCTTTAAAACCTGCTTTCTCGATCGCTTCTTTTGGTGAGGTTAATTCACTTTCTTCAAATCCATCTGTTGCTAAAATAGCTACTCTCTTTTCCATAATTTTTATTTTTTAAGCGTTTTTCCAAATTTAAAAACTATAAAAGAGAACCTGTATTAAAGGCATTTTAAATTAGAGTAGAGCAAAGTTAATAAGCGTTAAAAATGGATTACTTAAAGTTTATAACGAATTTTCAATTGATAATAAGCTAAATAACCAAGGATTTTGAAAAGTTTTAGCAATTATCACTGGTATCCTTTTTTGAAATATGAACACTTTCTTTTAGCTTATCGATAATCTTTTTTTCTTCTTTTAACTGAACCTTTTTCTTCTCTAATTTTTCCATCTCCTGATAAATTGCGGGTTCCCCATTTTTGCCCATCTGAATTTTATCATTTTTCACCAGAGCATATTGTACGGTAAACTCGGCCCCATAAAACATGATCATGCAGGCGTAATACACCCATAATAAAATTAGTACTACGCTTGAGGCTCCTCCATACACCGATGTTGGCTCACTAGCACCAAAATAAAAGCTGATAAGGTACTCCCCTATTAAAAATAGAAGTGTGGTAAGGCTAGCACCTAAAAAAGTAGTTTTCCATTTAATCTTGATATCCGGAAGGATTTTAAAAATCGCCATAAACAAACTTGTAATCACAAGAAAAGAGATGATAAAATTGGCAATTTCTAGCATGGTTCCCGTAACATTAGGAGCAATAAAATGAATGCGTTCTTTCACTACATTGAGTAAGGCTGCAATTACCAGAGATATTAATAATAAGAGTCCGATCACCAGAATCATCCCGAACGAAATAGCACGATCTAAAAGTAAACTCCAAAAGTTGCTACGTTTCTCAGCTACGTTCCAGATGTTATTCATGGCAAGTTTAAGCTGTACAAAAACTCCGGTTGCACCAAATAACAACATGCCAACACCAAAAATAACCGCAAATGTAGATTCGTCAGAAAGCCAGGCGTTAGAAATCATTTCTTCAATTGCTTCAGCGGGATCACGGCCAATAAATCTGCTAATTTCTGCGGTAATCCTGCCCTTCACCGCTTCCCTACCAAAAAACGAACCGGCCAGCGTTACCACAATAATCAACAAAGAGGGTAACGAAAATAGTGTGTAATACGCTATAGTAGCACTACGCGCGTAAGGCTCGTTTTTGTTCCAGCTGGTAAAAGCTTTAGCCATAAGCTTAAAAAATGCTCTTACCGATTTTATAAATTTTGGAGGATTTTTCAAATGCCGTATCGTTCTTGTAAAATTTTTAAATGATGTATGGTATGCCCAATAATAATAAAACCTATAGCACGTGGCGTTGCCGAAGAACCATTCATTTGCCCTACTTGTTTTAGCATGCCATCGGTAAAGGAATCAAATAAAATGGAGGTCGATTTTCGTATAATTTCAAATTCATTTTTAAGGCTTTCCAAACTCCGGTTTTCAGCCCCACAAAAATCTACATAAGCATCATGATCAAAACCAGATAATGGTTGTGTTTCCCCTCTGGCCACACACAGTGCTCTATACTGAAAAATTCGCTCAACATCTATTAAATGTTGCAATACTTCAACCACCGTCCATTTTCCTTCTTCATATCTAAAAGATAATTTTACTTCATCTATTCGTCCCAGCATTTCAGAAATATCTTTCAGATTCTCTAAAAATAATATCCCCAAAGAAACTTCTTTGGGGATACTCTTAATATAATTTTCATAGAACGAATTGTACTCTGAAGCATTTAACTGCTCTACCGTCATATTTTAAGCTGAATTTCTACTTGCATTAATATTACCGTACAACGATCGGGTAACCATTTTTTCGTATTCATCCAATCGTTCACTATCGCTTCCGTTCTGTAGTTTTTGTACCATTCTTAAAGCATGTTGCTGTATTGTTAGCAACGGAAGAACGATACGTTCCCTGGCCTGGATTGAAGCCCTCATTGCAGGCTCGTTTTCCATAAGTTCCTTATATCCGGTAACTTTTAGTAACATTTCTTTAGAGCGCAAATACTCATCATGAATAATTTGCCAAAATTCACCAAACTCCTCATCTTCTTTCATATAAGCCGTTAACTCGAAAAAGGATTTGGTTAAACTCATCATGCTATTTTCAAGCAAAGTTTTAAAGAAAATCGAATTATTATAAAGTTGTTTTACTTTATCAAACTCTCCTTTTTCCTCGTATTTCTTTAAGGCTGTACCCACACCAAAGAATCCAGGAACGTTTTGCTTTAACTGGCTCCAGCTACCTACAAAAGGAATCGCGCGTAAATTATCCAGGTTTAATGCATTATTGTTTCTCTTAGAGGGACGGCTACCAATATTTGTTTTTGCATAATATTTAAGCGTACTCATCTTCTCTAAATACGGGATAAATCTTGGATGCGCTTTAAATTCCATATAGGTATTATAGCTGGTCTCTGCAAGATCTACCATTGTTGCACGATCATCATCAGATAAATTATTTTTACCATGATTAAAAATCTCGTTAGAAACTCCGGCACTAATTAATTGCTCCAGGTTGTACTGGCAACTATCTTGAGTTCCAAAATTACTACTAATGGTTTGTCCCTGTACTGTTAACTGAATTTCTTCATTTTCGATAGCCGATCCTAAAGAAGCATAGAACTGGTGTGTTTTACCGCCTCCACGTGCTGGTGGTCCTCCACGACCATCAAAGAAGGTCACTTTAATATCATATTCCCTAGAGATTTGGGTAAGCTCCTGTTTGGCCTTATAAATACTCCAGTTAGCCATAAGATATCCACCATCTTTAGTACCGTCACTAAAACCAAGCATGATGGTTTGTTTGTTTCCTCTGCGCTCTAAATGCTCACGGTACACAGGATTACTGTATAAGGTTTCCATTACCTGTGGTGAAGCCTTTAAATCTGGTACGGTTTCAAATAGCGGAATGATATCTACACTTGGTTCATCCCAACCACATAATCTTAAAAATGCAAAGGGCTCTAAAACACTCTGTGGAACTTCACTGTGACTAATGATGTATCTGTTAGCTCCTTTTTCTCCATTGCTTTGCTGGATTTGTTTCATCGCGTGTATAGAAGAAATGGTTGCTTTACCCATTCCGTCTTCACTATCAAATTCGTCTGCAGACAGATTTCCGGTAACTTTTGTAAGAATTTCGATTTGTTCTTTATCTGAAAGTTCTTTATAATTTTTTGGGATTAGATGATCCCCTCTTTTCTCACAAACCGCAATAATTTCTGAAAGCACTTCTTCGTGCACTCCACTATCCTGACGGATATCTAAAGTCGCAAGATGATAGCCAAATAAATTTACTTTATTTAAAAGATCATCTACTTCTTCTAAGAATAATGATTGATGCTTGTTAATAAGCACTTCTCTGATAGCATGCAGCTTACCTTTTAATTCTTCAAGCGATAATTTAATTGTAGCACCTTCTGAAACAGCTCCTTCATAAAGTGCTCTTTCGATTTCTTCAATGGTTTCATTTACCCCTTCAAAGGTGAGTCTCCTTTTTAATTTTCTGGCATCACGATAGTAGCAAAAAAGTATTGTACTCTTCAGTCGCTTGGCTACCTGTAAAGTAATATCTGTAGTTACAAATGGATTTCCGTCGCGATCTCCACCGGGCCAGAAACCTAATTCTATAATTTCATTGCCAATGCTATCACCATCAAACATATTCTGTTGGATATAGCTATATATTTTACTTACACTTTGATAGAATACATTCTCAAAATACCAGATAAGACTTATAGCTTCATCAAGCGGTGTAGGTTTTTCTTTTTTAAAGAACGGTGTTTTACCAAGCTGGGATAAAAGTTGTTTTATCTTTACAAGGTCATCATTTTGAATAGCCCTATCAAGGTCTGTAATAATCCCTAATACAGCGCCAGGGTAAAATTGCGTTGGGTGAGCTGTTAAGGTTGGTCTAACTTTAAATCGGGTTAAAAACTCCCGCAGTTTTTCATTCTGATTTTGGGATTCAGTTTCTTCCTTAATATTTCGAAGAGTCCCAATTCCGTCCATATTGTTAACAATGGGGAAAGCAGCATCCTCGATTGCGTCAAATAATACTACCTGTCTTTCAATATATTGTATGAACCTAAATAGAAGATCATTCATATCTTTTTCTGAGGGATCATCAAGATATTTTCTAAAAAATGCCTCTACGATTTCAGAGGGATTTTTATTCTTTTTAAATCCTTCTTCGCAAACTTCCTGAAAAAGTGGCAACAAAGAGCCCGTTTTGCGAATGTCATTAAAAGGCAGGGTTAGAAAAAGACTGTTATAAATTTGATACTTAGAAAGAACATTTTCATTAAAACGTTCTAACTTAGGTTCTCTATGCATAATTTTGGGTATTTGGTTGTCTTAAAATTATAAAAAAACCCTTCAAACAAGTGAGCTTAAAGGGTTTTTAATAAAAGTTTAGTATTCCTTTTATTACAGGTCCTTAAATATAGAATGCATTAAACGTTTCTTATCGTTAATGCTTTCTTCTAAAGAGATCATGGTTTCTGTACGGTATACTCCTTCAATATCATCTAATTGAAAGATAATTTCTTTAGCATGCTGAGTATTACGCGCTCTAACTTTACAGAAAACGTTGAATTTTCCCGTAGTAACGTGAGCAACAGTTACAAAAGGAATTTCGTTAATTCTCTCTAAAACAAATTTTGTTTGTGAGGTGTTCTTAAGAAACACACCTACATAAGCGATAAACGCATACCCCAGTTTTTGATAATCTAGCGTTAAAGAAGAACCTATAATGATTCCTGCTTCTTCCATTTTCTTTACACGAACGTGAACCGTACCGGCAGAAATTAGAAGCTTTTTAGCGATATCAGTAAACGGAGTTCTAGTATTCTCGATAAGCATGTCGAGAATCTGGTGATCTGTTTCGTCTAATTTAAATTTGGCCATTTTCTTAACTTCTTTTTATTATATGAAGTTCAAAAATAATACAAAAACTTTGAAGTATTTATAATTTTTTGAAGAATTAATCACATTTAACCATTAAAATCTCTTTATTTAAGAATATTTTATCAACTATAACGTTTGCGACTGGTGTTTTGTGCCCTGCCAACTCCAGTATTTTTCCTTCTCCATCAATCTCCTTATGCCCATATTTGTCAATTTTATCCTCAATTTTTTCAATTTTCGGTATAAATTCAACTTTATTCCCAACTAATTTTTCTGAATATTGAATACTTACGTCCTTAATACTATCCAGTATTCGTACGTTTTTAATCAAAATATCATTGAATTTCTTATCATTTTCAGGGATTTCAAAGTAGTCGTTGGTGTTGAGTTTTTGGTAAGTCTCAGTGCCAATGCTTCTTAAGGAAGAAATAATACTGGCAACGACAAATTCCCTCGTGGTTTCTCTTGTATAATCGTTAGGGAAATGTCCTTCTTCAAACAAAATCGTTGGTACGCCTTCACTTTGAAACGTATCTCCTGTACAGTTAATATTAAAAGCATCGTCATAACGGCCAATCTGCCCGGGTAATACTTCTTTAAGGTCTGAAACAATTTGAGCGATGACCTTCATGCTCTCGCTTCGCATGGCAGTGACTTTACGTTCTATATCTTCCGCGGGCGTTAAAAAAGATAGTACTGCTGACTTATTTGTGGAACCTGCACTAAAAATGGTGCGCTGCCCATGCAGGTTTAAACAAAACTGCGGCTTTACATCTTCAAAAACTTTTCTAAGTACACGGCTTTCGGGCTGTGTTAGATTTTGGGCATCACGGTTAAGATCAACATTGTTATAATTAAAGCGTGTATATTTTCTGGCACCATCAGGATTTAACATAGGGATACAGTATAAACTGATATTCTCTAAAATATCAAGGGTTTCTTTAGTATCTAAATGTATCAGGGCATTGATAACGTCTAAAACTGCTCTGGTCGTTGTCGATTCGTTACCATGCATTTGGGACCATGCCAGGACTTTTGTTTTCCCTTTACCAATTCTAATAAGATGAATAGGTTCTTTATTTACAGAGTAGCCAATTTTAAATAGTCTCACATCTTTTTTAAATTCTTTTAGTATGGGATGAATATGAGACTGATTAATATAACGACCTTTTATCTGATTCAATTTAAAGTCTGGATAGCGATCCATGATTTCTTTAATAGTAGCTGCGTATGCTTTCATGTTCACAAAAGTAAAAAACCTTTATTTTACAATTGTAAACAACAACAATTCATTTTATTGTTTACAATTGTAATTAGGTAGCGGATAGCGGGCAAGATTAGACTTGGATATACTCCAAAAAACCATTATTACGAATATAAAAACCTTAATTTTAGGACTTTATATGGTTTTATTTAAACAGTAGCTTTAATTTAAAAACAAAGTTTACAATTGTAATTAGGAAATTAAAATTAAATAATTTACATTTGTGAATACTGCTTATATATTAGATTTCACAATGGTAAACACGAAGGAGTTTACAAATAGATTACAGGAAATTATCGAATATTACGATTTAACGGCCTCTTCTTTTGCTGATAAAATTGAAGTGGGTAGGTCTTCTATTAGCCATTTATTGTCGGGTAGAAATAAACCCAGTCTGGAATTTGTAATGAAAATAGTAAAGACATTTCCCGAAGTTGAGCTCTATTGGTTGCTTAATGGGAAGGGAAGTTTCCCTAAAGCTGAAAATACGTCACCTAAAAAAACACCTAGTTATTACTCTAAGAAAGATCAAGTTCCTGCACAGAACTTCGAGAATGATTTATTTTCTGAATCTGTACAGGTAAATGAAATTGGCAAAGCAGTATCCTCTTTTCCTTCTAAAACAGATAAAAAAATATCACGGGTGATCATTTTTTATGAAGATGGTACTTTTGATGCCTTTGAAAATTGAATATTCAGGCCATTTCGATTAATTTTGCCCTATGAAAAAATTAATCTTCTTTTTTGTTCCATTCCTATTTTTAAGTTGTTTTGAACCTGAAAAAAACTGTCAGGATTTTCGTACCGGAACTTTTGAATTTCAATCCTATTTAAACGGAGAAATGGTAACCTCACGATTTGTGCGGACAGACAGTTTAGAGATTGATACCTTTCAGGGGAAAACAGATACTTCTTCTGTACGATGGATTAATGACTGTGAATTTATCCTTAAAAACATTCACCCTAAAAATATGCAGGAAAGGCAGGCCATCCACATGCGTATTATTAAAACCGATAAAGATGGCTACACGTTTGAGTATGGCAAAGTAGGTGATCCCCGTAAGGAAAGAGGATCGGTATATCGAGTTAAAGAAGAATAATCAGATTTTTCTGGATAATCATCTATTAAATGCTTCTAACCCGTTAATGATAGTTGTCGAAATATCTTAAAATAAAATCTGTTTTATAATAAATCCTTATTGCGCTACCTCTTAAAGTAACTTACTTCCTATTATTTTGTTTTAAAATTTCATTTTGCTCTTTTATGAGCAAATTCAAATTAGAAAGTAATTCGATATCTTTTGGAGTATTAACTTCTTTATTCTCTGGATCCTGAGCCTTGGCCCTAAATCGGTTCATTAGTTTTACCACTATAAAGATGGTAAAACCTATAATGAGAAAATCAATTAAGGCCTCCAATAAAGCACCGTAGGCGATAGCTACTTCTTCTACAGCTTTTCCGGTAGCGCTGGCTGAAGCGTCAATAGCTTCTCTTAAGACAATTTTTTTATCTGAAAATTGAATTCCATCTGTCATTAAGCTTAAAGGTGGTGTAATCACCTCTTTTACCAGAACATCGATCACTCTATTAAAAGCAGCGCCAATAATTACACCAATGGCGATGTCTACCATGTTCCCTTTAATGGCAAACTCTTTAAACTCTTTAAGTATTCCCATTATTATTCGTCATCAAATAATTTGGTCTGATTCTCTTCGGAAGAGTCTTTATCTTCTTTAAAGCTGGTTCCCGTCTGGTTAAAATCCACCTCTTCACCTTCCTCATTTTCTTCTTCAGGATCTGATTCATCGGGAAGTGGATCAAGTAAATTTATTGCCTTTACTTTATCTGTAGTTAACTGGTTTCCAAGTGCCTTAATCCCTTTTACCGAAATAAACTCTTCAATACTCACTTCTTCGTTTGGTCGGCGATCTTTTCCTTTTAATTTGGTGAATTCAATCTCTATCATCGGGAAATAATCTGTAGAAACCATTTCTAAATAGGCATTTTCATGGTCGCTAATAAACTTCTCTTCTTTGTCGGGATGTTCGATTAAGAAACGCTTTACATAAAACCGTTCTTTTTCGGGCTCCCAATAAATGGCTGAAATTGGCTTTTTAGGGGTCCATTTCTCTAGCACGATCATTTCCTCGTCAAAACGCGTTGTTAATTCAGGTTTTATGGTTTTTGCAATACCATCCTGAGTAATAATTAACAGGCGATCTTCACCTTTAAATTCTCCTAATAATTCACCACGTTCGTCTACATTAAGTCGTTTAACCACATCATCAAACCAGATCTTTCTCGGTTTTAAGGTAGAAACTCCTTCTTCTTTTAATTCTATTCGTTTTACAGAATATTTAGTAACAATATTTCCTTTTACGTTTCTTCCTTTTATTAAGATCTCGGCAAAATCTAATTCAAATTTTAATTTTTTGATACTACCTACCTGTCTTAAGAATACGGTAATCACTTCGGCTTCACCATTAGGATTAGCTGAAAAATAAAGAACTTTAGAATCTTTTTTACCCTGAGTAAGATCATATTCACGATCTCTGGTTACCGATGTTACCGCAAAACGTTTTACATAAGTGGTTCCGCCTTTTCCGTCGCGATAAATCATGTTATAAATGGTACGCTTATCTTTTTTCTTAAAAACAGCGACATGAATAATATCTTTACCGATAAAAGTTTTGGTATCCACTTTGGTCACCATCATTTTACCATCGGCAGTAAAGCAAATAATATCGTCGATATCTGAACAATCGGTTACATACTCATCCCTTTTTAGAGCGGTTCCAATAAATCCTTCCTTACGATTTACGTAAAGCTTGGTATTTCTTATCACTACCTTAGAAGCTTCAATATCTTCAAACAGTCGCAGTTCAGTCTTGCGATCTTTATCCTGCCCGTATTTCTCTTTTAAATTTGTGAAATAATCAACGGCATAATCAATAAGATTATCAAGATGATGATTCACCCTCGCGATTTCATCTTCTAAAGCGTCTATTTTTTGCTGCGCTTTGTCGATATCAAATTTTGAGATTCTTTTAATTCGAATCTCGGTAAGTCTTACGATATCTTCTTCGGTTACCGCTCGTTTTAAATGCTTAATATGTGGTTTTAAACCTTCATCTATAGCACTAATTACTCCTTCCCAGGTTTCTTCTTCTTCAATCTCACGATAGATCCTGTTTTCAATAAAAATACGTTCTAAAGAAGCAAAATGCCATTGTTCCTCCAGTTCATCTAGTGTAATTTCAAGCTCACGCTTTAAAAGATGAAGTGTATGATCTGTAGAAGATCTTAAAATATCTGAAACCCCTAAAAACTCCGGCTTATTATCAACGATTACACAGCCCAGTGGTGATAATGAATTTTCACACTGGGTAAACGCGTAAAGCGCATCGATAGTACGGTCGGGTGATATATTATTAGGAAGATGAATTTGTATTTCAACTTCAGCCGCCGTATTATCTTCGATCTTTTTGATCTTTATTTTTCCTTTCTCGTTCGCTTTTAAAACCGAATCGATCAAGCTTGTGGTGGTGGTACCAAAAGGAATTTCGGTAATGACCAGCGTATTTTTGTCTAACTGACTAATTTTAGCCCGAACTCTAACCCGGCCGCCTCGTTTGCCATCATTGTAATGGGAAATATCGGCAATACCACCGGTAGGAAAATCCGGAAATAATTTGAAACGTTTCCCTTGTAGATGTTTTATAGAAGCCTCAATAAGCTCGTTAAAGTTATGGGGCAATAAACGGGTACTTAAACCTACCGCAATTCCTTCTCCACCCTGTGCCAATAGCATTGGGAATTTAACGGGAAGATTTACCGGTTCTTTTTTACGGCCATCATAAGATAACTGCCATTCAGTAAGTTTTGGGTTGTATAGTACTTCCAGCGCAAATTTCGATAATCTCGCCTCGATATATCTGGGTGCTGCTGCACGATCACCGGTTAAAATATTTCCCCAGTTTCCCTGTGTATCAATTAAAAGATCTTTTTGGCCAATCTGTACCATGGCGTCACCAATACTGGCGTCACCATGAGGATGATATTGCATGGTATGCCCAACGATATTCGCTACTTTATTGTAACGACCATCATCAAGATCTTTCATAGAATGCATAATTCGGCGTTGTACCGGTTTAAAACCGTCTTCCATTGCCGGTACAGCACGTTCTAAAATCACATAAGAAGCATAATCAAGAAACCAGTCTTTATACATACCGGTAACCCGCATTATTTCTTCTTTAGGATTATTTAATTGTTCGTCTTTAGATTCTTCGGGATTCTCTTCCATATGTTAAGCCACAGCTTTAGGTTTGTCCAAAACATTTTGCAAAGAAGCGACCAGGCCGCTTTTCTTTTTTCTGCTTAAAAACGTGGTGTTAAATGTATATTTTTTAAAACCTTTTCTTCGTCTGGATTTAATATAAATAGTTATGCTTGAATATATTCCGTAATTGGTAAACTTATATTTTGCTAATTTTCTCTTTGGAAATTCTGCTTTCTTAACTCGGTATTCCATAAATTTTGAAAAGAAGACGCCGTTATTCTTAAAAATCAGGGTTTCACCGTCACTATCAAAATCAAAACTCACACCTATTTTATGTACAAAAAAGAAAATAAGTAGCGTGATGATATTAGGTAAAAAATGACTGAATCCTATAGGCTCATCACGCCCTATTAATTCTACATTTACAAAAATGTTAGTTAAAAACACCGCAACCAGAACGATATAAACAGGTGGGATTATTTTTATTTCATTCTTGTTGTTACACTTCATATTCCTAATTCTTCGATAAGATCAAGCTCTACTTTTAAGTTATCAATAATAAATTCCTGGCGATCTGGTGTGTTTTTACCCATATAGAAACTAAGCATTTCTTCTATAGATTTATCCTTATCCAGCATAACGGGATCCAGCCTGATATCATCTCCGATAAAATACTTGAATTCATCTGGAGAAATCTCCCCTAAACCTTTAAATCGGGTTATCTCAACCTTTCCTTTAAGCTTTTGCACGGCCTGTTTTCTTTCGTATTCTGAATAACAATAGATTGTCTCCTTTTTATTCCGTACTCTAAAAAGTGGCGTTTGTAAAATATATAAATGATTTTCTTTAATCAATTCAGGAAAAAACTGAAGAAAAAATGTAATCAATAATAATCGAATATGCATCCCATCAACATCGGCATCTGTTGCGATCACAATATTATTATAACGAAGATCCTCTAAAGATTCTTCTATATTTAACGCGGCTTGTAGCAGGTTAAATTCTTCGTTTTCGTAAACAATTTTTTTACTTAATCCGTAGCTGTTTAAAGGCTTTCCCTTTAAACTAAAAACAGCCTGTGTATTAACATCCCTGGATTTTGTGATCGATCCACTAGCCGAATCTCCCTCAGTAATAAAAAGTGTGGTTTCCAGATAACGCTCCTTTTTATTGTCACCAAGATGAATCCTGCAATCTCTTAATTTTTTATTGTGTAAGCTAGCTTTCTTAGCCCGCTCTTTAGCTAGTTTCCGAATTCCTGAAAGATCTTTACGCTCGCGTTCTGCCTGAAGTATTTTTCGTTGAAGTTTCTCGGCAGTTTCCTGATTTTTATGCAGGTAATTGTCAAAATTACGCTTTACAAAATCATTAATGTAAGTTCTAACCGTAGGAAAATCCCCTCCCATATCTGTAGAACCCAGTTTTGTTTTGGTCTGACTTTCAAAAACGGGCTCCATCACTTTTATGGAAATAGCGGCAACAATCGATTTTCGAATATCTGAAGCATCATAATTTTTACCGTAAAATTCCCTAACCGTTCTAACAATGGCCTCTCTAAAAGCAGCTAAATGCGTTCCCCCTTGCGAGGTATTTTGTCCATTTACAAATGAGTGATATTCTTCACTGTACTGCGCTTTACTGTGTGTTACGGCAATTTCGATATCATCACCCCGTAAATGAATAATAGGATATAATCGATCTTCTTTATTTAAAGTATCGTTTAATAGATCTTTTAATCCATTTTCTGAATAGAACTTCTCACCATTAAAAATAATGCTTAACCCGGGATTTAGGTACACATAATTTTTAATCATTTTTTCGATGTACTCATTTCTAAATTTGAAGTTTTTAAAAATAAGCTCATCAGGAACAAAGGTCACCTTTGTACCACGACGGCGTGAAGTTTCCTCCAAAGATTCTTCATCTTTTAAATTTCCCTGCTCAAATTCAGCCGCATGGGATTTTCCATCCCTATTCGATTCTACTCTAAAATAGGAAGAAAGCGCATTTACCGCTTTTGTACCAACACCATTTAAACCAACAGATTTTTTAAAAGCTCTGGAGTCGTATTTTCCACCGGTATTCATCTTAGAAACTACATCCACTACTTTTCCAAGTGGAATACCACGGCCATAATCACGAACAATAACACGTTGATTTTGAACAGATACCTCGATAGTTTTACCGGAACCCATTACAAATTCATCGATACAGTTATCTAAAACTTCTTTTAGTAATATATAAATCCCATCGTCTGCACTAGAACCATCCCCCAATTTCCCGATATACATTCCCGGGCGCATTCGAATATGTTCTTTCCAGTCCAGCGACCGAATATTATCTTCGGTGTACTTTGTTTCCTGACTCATGTTTATAAATAGTGGAGTTTCCCGGCTAATATAAGATATACCGTTAAAAGTTAAAACCCTGCGGCTACAAAGTAATTAACAAAGGCTTTAGAAAAATTGTTAATTGCTGAATTTTATGTAATTCAACATCCAGTATGTTTTTTTGAATAGCTTATTAAAAGAAAATTGATATCAATGCAATTATAACTGACTTTGCTCTTGTTTAGATATCTATTAAAACTTAAAATGTGTTTTAAGCTGATACGTATTTATTGGTACCGCCAAAGAGGGTAATACAAATCGGGATGCCTCGAAATTGAAATTTTGTTTCTATAGAATGCCCAGTGGGCTTTCCCCCAGGTAGTTTACTAAAATACATTTTTACTAGGACGTCATTGAAGCTACATGAATATAATTTCTATTTAAAAATATCCTCGCATTAACTTTCAAACTTTAAGACTAAATGGCTATACATTAAATCTAAAGTGCATTACATCACCATTCTGAACCACATAGTCCTTTCCTTCTACTCGCATTTTTCCGGCTTCTTTCACTTTAGCTTCAGAACCTAATTCTGAAAAATCATTATAAGAAATTACTTCTGCACGAATAAATCCTTTTTCAAAATCAGTATGAATTACCCCTGCTGCCTGTGGTGCTGTTGCTCCAATGGGGATGGTCCAGGCTCTTACTTCCTTAACTCCGGCAGTAAAATAAGTTTGTAGATTTAATAAGCTATAAGCACCACGAATTAATTTTGCCGATCCCGGCTCTTCCAGCCCAATATCCTGAAGGAACATCTGGCGTTCTTCGTAATCATCTAATTCGGTAATATCAGCTTCAGTCCCAACAGCAAGTACTAAAACTTCAGCATTTTCATCTTTTACAGCTTCACGAACACGATCTACATGAGCATTGCCATTTACCGCAGCCTCTTCATTTACGTTACATACGTACATTACCGGTTTATCGGTAATAAACTGTAAAGGTTTAATAAACTCTTTATGTTCATCTTCGGTAAATTCTACCGCTCTTATCGATTTTCCGGCTTCTAAACCGGCTTTCGCTTTTAATAAAGCCGCTTCTTCTTTTTGAGCTTCTTTATTACCGGTTTTAGCAGCACGCTTTACTTTTTCCAGCTTTTTCTCTACGGTTTCCAGATCTTTAAGCTGAAGTTCCATATCAATGGTTTCTTTATCACGGATAGGATCTATAGACCCGTCTACGTGTACGATATTATCATTATCAAAGCATCTAAGTACATGAAGAATCGCATCGGTCTCTCGTATATTGGCCAAAAACTGGTTTCCTAAACCTTCTCCCTTACTCGCTCCTTTTACCAGTCCTGCGATATCCACAATCTCTACGGTTGCCGGCTGTACCCGCTCTGGATTTACCAATTCCTCTAATCTTTTAATACGAGGATCTGGAACATTTACCACTCCAATATTAGGCTCGATCGTACAAAAAGGGAAATTCGCGCTTTGTGCTTTTGCATTCGATAAGCAATTAAACAAAGTTGATTTTCCTACGTTTGGTAATCCAACAATTCCGGCTTTCATATATTAATTTTTGATGCTGTTTATTTTGCGGCTGCAAAGATAGCAATTAGATACGAATTTCTCACCCCCCAGATTCTTTATAATTTATTTTAAAAATATAGCTTAAAATCACGAATCTTAAAATAAAAAGGAGAGCTTTAGCTCTCCCTATCTATTATTAATCCTATATTACTTTCAAATTTTGAACTTTCTAACTTTAAACTTATAATCTCACTCCACAATATACATCTCGTTAGATGCTTTAATGTATTCCTGGGGATTAAAAGTGCTTTCAAAGCTATTCTTAACGATATCCAATTTTAATTCTAAATCACCCATCTTATCCTTTAAATAAGGATCTTTCTTATATTTTTCGATCAATCCTTCATATTTATTCAGGTTTTCTAAAATTCTAAAAGTAATATCTCCAAAACGGATTTTTAGATTCTGAACGGCTAGCATCTGGTCGTGATAATTTTGTTTCCAGTTTTCCGGATTGCTTTCGCGCTCTTCAACAATTTTATTTTCAGCGATTTTTGAAATATCCAGGATATACTGTGTTCTCTTTTTCGCATCGGTTTCATTAGTAAACTTGCGCTCAAAAGTCTTTAGATCGATCCCGAGCATTTGCTCAAAATTTTCAGCCATTGCTTTGTCCTGAATATTTTTTAATTCATCCAGACTTTTGTTGATCGCATCCCATTCGGTTTCAATAAGATCTTTATCGTGGGTAAATTGTGAAACCGAAGTTGTTAACTTCAGCATTTGAACACTTTGTTCCCGTAATTCCTTATCTCTTCTATTTAAAGAATTAATAAAAGTTCCTATTCCGTCGAAAAGACTACCGGCAAACATGCCCACAAATGGCGTCCCCTGGCTCAAATCTCCGGTTACTTCAATAATATGATTTAAAGCAGCCAATCGTGCATTATCTTCCTGATTTTCTTTTACAAACCCCTGAAATTTACCAAACCATTCCTGGTACCCTTCATAATGCATGGGGTTACTTACTTTATCTAAAGTAGAATAGAATTCGCGGGAGCTGTTAAATAGATTAAGGGGTTTAATCTCACGCTCCATACTGGCCAAATTTAGCACAGCCGAGCTATAATTGTATTTGTAAACACTAATCGTATTTTTATCGATTTCAGACTGGCGTTCCTCTAAAAATTTTACGCGTTCCAGAAGCTTTTCTACTTTGTCTGAAGCATTTCTGGAATTCTTAATGCTTTCATCAAGATTGTTGATTTTTGAATCAATTTCTTTAATCCTGAAGTCAAGATTCTGACTCAACAGTGCTCGTTCCCGATTTAATTCTTTTAAAACCTGATCGGTTACCCTTTCGTTTGAAGCGGTTGATGAAAGGCTCTGCGCCACGGCGCTGCCGCTTACCACTACAAAAAGGCTTAAGCTTAAGGTTAATTTTTTCATCATTTGGTTTACTTAATTGGTATTTAGATTTTCAGCATTTTTTATGCCAGGCTAAAATATTAAAATTTCATTGATCAATGAATGTCAGCTTTCATGTCTCTACCGAATCTCTAAATTTTTCAAAAAAGTTTCCCTATTTTTAATATTATTGGGAATTCGATAAAATTTTCATCTCCAAAGCTTTCTTTTAGCTGCTGATAGATATCATCTACCGGATTAAAGCCGTTTTTATCTGAAAAATGTTTAACTGCGGACCAGGTTTTTAAATACCCTACTAACCTTTCGAACTCCCATTCTTCTTTAAAATACACTTGTGGGGTGCTTATTTCCTGAAAAGGAAAAGGAATACTAGTATAGCCATCATCTAAATATTTGCGTTCTTCATCCCAATAAGGCCCTATGATATTGTAATAAAAATGATCAATTATTTTGTTGGTTTCGGGATTGCTGCGAAAAAGACTGTAACCCAAAACAGCCAAAATCCCATTATCTTTTAAGGTACGTTTTACTTCAGTATAAAATTCATCGAATTTAAACCAGTGAATGGCCTGCGCTACGGTAATAAGATCAAAAGATTTATTTGGAAAGTTTACCTTTTCAGCTTGCTGGATACTATAATTGATATTCCCCAGTTTAGGAGCCTCTTTTAACTGATTCTCACTAATATCAGTTGCTTCTACCCTATCAAAAAATGTAGAAAGTTCTCTGGCTACCTGTCCATTACCCGTGGCACAATCCCAGGCGTGGTGGTGGTGATTTAAATGCTTTTTTATTTCATCGAATATGGACTTAGGATATTGTGGCCTAAAATTGGCATAGTTAGCTGACTGGTGCGAAAAATTATCTTTCATGGCATAGAATATAGCATGATAAAGATATAAATTGAATGCTTAAAACCTTATCTCAAAATCAAAAAAAGATACTTGAATTTTAAAGATCGAAAGAGTAAACAGGGATTGCAAATTTAATGTTTGCAGGTGGTTATTATTTTTTGTAACATAGTAAAAAATTAAGGAATCGTTAAAATTTTAGCTAAATCGATTTACTTATTAGTGTTTAATTTTGTATCATAGCAAACTGAAAAACCAGATTTCTTTTATCATGAAAAAATTAACTATAATCCTAATAATGCTTTGCTTTGGGGGCATTATTGCTCAAAATAACAACCCTGTATTCCCAGGTTGGTATGCAGATCCTGAAGGCATTGTTTTCGACGATCAGTATTGGATTTACCCTACATATTCTGCACCTTATGATAAACAAGTATTTTTCGACGCTTTTTCTTCTCCGGATCTTGTAAACTGGACCAAACATGAAAAAATATTAGATACCGTAGCCATAAAATGGGCTAAACGTGCAGTCTGGGCGCCTTCCATTATCAAAAAAGAGGATAAATATTATCTGTTTTTTGGCGCAAACGATATACAAAATGATGAGGAATTAGGCGGAATTGGTGTTGCCGTGGCAGATTCTCCAGAGGGACCGTATAAAGATCACTTGGGTAAACCGCTTATTGGTAAATTTCATAATGGTGCACAACCCATAGATCAGTTTTGTTTTAAAGACAAAGATGGCCAGTACTACCTTTATTATGGAGGATGGGGACATTGTAATATAGCGAAATTAAATGAAGATTTTACTGGTTTTATCCCTTTTGAAGACGGAACTGTTTTTAAAGAAATTACGCCTGAAGGTTACGTAGAAGGACCATTTATGTTCATTAAAGATGGAAAGTACTATTTTATGTGGTCTGAAGGTGGCTGGACGGGACCTGATTATTCGGTAGCTTACGCCATCGCAGATTCCCCGTTGGGACCTTTTAAAAGAATAGACAAAATTCTTCAGCAGGATAAGGACATTGCTACAGGTGCAGGTCATCACTCCGTAATTAAACATCCAAAAGATAACGACTATTATATTGTTTACCATCGCAGACCGCTTACAGAAACCGATGGAAATTCCAGAGAAACCTGTATCGATGTGATGGAATTTGATAGTAATGGCCACATAAAACCTGTGAAAATTACCAATGAAGGTGTGGCAGCACATCCTTTAAAATAAACATGCAACTATCTTTTTGGGCTTGCCCCCGAAGCATTCAATTTGAATAAAACATTTTCAAAACCAGACAAGTCACGGATCATTTAATCTCGATTATCCAGTAAAATCTAAATTATTCAATATACACTATGAAAAAAAAGTTCTTATCGGTACTGGCTTTCCTTGCCATATTTAATTATGCGGACGCCCAGACCCATCTTATAGAATCTGTTGAAAATCCTGTAGATTTTGTAAATCCTTTAATGGGAACAGATTCTAGCCCTGGATTATCCAATGGGAACACCTACCCTGCCGTTGCTGTGCCGTGGGGAATGAATTTATGGACGCCGCAAACAGGACCAATGGGTCATGGATGGGCGTATACTTATGACGCTGAAAAAATACGCGGATTCAAGCAAACACATCAGCCTTCTCCATGGATGAACGATTACGGTCAATTTTCGTTAATGCCGGTTACCGGAGGAATAAAATTTAACCAGGACGATCGTGCAAGCTGGTTCTCTCATAAAGCTGAAGTTTCTACCCCATATTATTACAAGGTGTATCTGGCTGATCACGATGTAACCGTAGAACTTACCCCTACAGAGCGTGCTGCCCAATTTAAAATGACCTTTCCAAAATCAGATAGCTCATACGTAGTTATTGATCCTTTCGATAAAGGTTCTTATGTAAAGGTTATTCCTGAAGAAAAAAAGATTATTGGGTACACCACAAAATATGCCCGCGGAAAATTAACCAATTTCAAGAATTATTTTGTTATTCAGTTTGATAAGCCATTTAGCGATGTAAATACCTGGGAAAGTGATACACTAGCTAAAGGAAAAGTTGAAATGAAGGCCGATCATGCCGGTGCTATCGTTGGTTTCGATACAAAAGATGGTGCGGTGGTGCATGCTAAGGTCGCCTCATCTTTTATTAGTTTTGATCAGGCTCAATTAAATCTGGATCGTGAAATTGCCAATGACGATTTTGAAGCTACAAAGCAACGTGCTCGCGATCTTTGGAATGAAAAATTAGGGAGATTAGAAGTTTCCGGGGGTACTATAGATCAGGTAAGAACTTTCTATTCCTGTCTTTACCGAACGCTTTTCTTTCCCAATAAGCTATACGAGATCAATGAAAATGACGAGATTGTTCACTGGAGTCCCTACAATGGGGAAATCCTTCCGGGATATATGTTTGCCGGTACAGGTTTTTGGGATACGTTTAGGGCTCTTTACCCTTTCTTAAATCTAGCGTATCCTTCTATTAACGAAGAAATGCAGGCTGGTCTTGTTAACGATTATAAAGAAGGTGGATGGTTACCAGAATGGTCCAGCCCGGGTTATGCCAATATTATGGTAGGTAACAACTCCGCCTCTGTAGTAGCCGATGCCTATATTAAGGGGTTAAGGGGTTACGATACTGAAACTTTATGGAAAGCTCTGGTAAATGGCGCTAACAACGAAGGGCCAATGACGGCGGTAGGACGTGCCGGTGCTCCTTATTACAATAAACTTGGTTATGTTCCTTATGATGTTGAAGTAAATGAAAGTGCCGCAAGAACTTTGGAATATGCCTACGACGATTTTGCAATTTACCAGTTTGGTAAAGCCATAGGAAAACCAAAGAAGGAGATTAAAATTTATGCTGAAAGAAGTATGAATTACAAAAACCTTTTTGATCCTTCCTACGGATTAATGCGAGGTAAAAATAAAGACGGTAGCTGGCAGAAAGATTTTAATCCGTTTAAATGGGGTAATCCTTTTACCGAAGGAAATAGCTGGCACTATAGCTGGTCTGTATTCCACGATGTAGAAGGTTTAATCGGACTTATGGGTGGAAAAGAAAACTTTGTGAAGAAATTAGATTCGGTTTTCTCTATGCCTCCAATTTTCGACGAAAGTGTATATGGCGGTGTGATTCACGAGATCCGTGAGATGCAAATTGCCAATATGGGGCAATATGCCCACGGTAATCAGCCCATTCAGCACATGATTTATTTATATAACTATGCCGGTGAACCCTGGAAAACTCAGAAATGGGCAAGAGAAACTATGGATAGAATGTATAAAGCTACGCCAGATGGATATTGTGGTGATGAGGACAACGGGCAAACCTCTGCATGGTATGTATTTTCTGCTTTAGGTTTTTATCCCGTTACTCCCTCTGTAGACCAATATGTTATGGGAGCACCATTATTCAAAAAAGTCACTGTAAATCTCGAAAATGGAAATAAGATCGTAATTAACGCTCCTAAAAACAGCGATGATAATAAGTACATCGAAAGCATGAAGATGAATGGGAAATCGTATGATAAAAACTATGTAAAACATTCAGATTTGATTAAAGGCGCTGCTATTAATATCGAAATGACCGATACTCCTAATAAAGATCGAGGTATCAAAAAAAATGCTTTCCCTTATTCATATTCTAACGAATAGCATTAATTTATGACTATAAATTCAATAAAAAGCAAATCTTCAAAACAAAAGAGATTGCGATTACTAGGGACTACTATTTTGCTTGGGACTCTGGGAATCTACACTTCTTGTGATAATGCTGAAGCCGATACAACATCGGCTTTAGCTTCTAAAATTGAAAACGCAAAAGACTTTGCAAAGTATGTAGATCCTATGATTGGGACGGCTAAAATGGGACACACCTACCCTGGTGCTACCGTTCCTTTTGGTAGTGTTCAGTTAAGCCCGGATACCGATACTATTCCTTATGCCATAGATGGTCACTATAATCCCGATGTTTATAAATATTGTGCAGGGTATCAATACGATGATAATACCATTGTAGGTTTTAGTCATACCCATTTTAGCGGAACAGGCCATTCAGATCTTGGTGATTTTTTAATCATGCCCACTACAGGTGATCTTAAGCTAAATCCTGGAACTGCTTTAAATCCAGAAAGTGGTTATCGTTCCAGGTTCTCCCACGATAAAGAAACGGCAGAAGCTGGTTATTATAGCGTGATGCTAGATGACTACAATATAAAGGCAGAAATGACGGCCACCACCCGAGTAGGAATGCATCAATATTCATTTCCCGAAGGAGAAAATGCGCATATCGTTTTCGATTTAATGCATGGTATTTATAACTATGACGATAAGAATGTCTGGACTTTTGTTAGGGTAGAAAATGATACTTTAGTTACCGGGTACCGCCAAACCAATGGTTGGGCAAGAACCCGCCGGGTTTATTTTGCCATGTCTTTTAGTAAACCAATTAAAGACTACGGAAGAGCACGATATGACCGCCAGCCTTATGGTGGTTTTTGGGGAAAATTCGATCAGGCTAAAAACTTTCCTGAAATCGCCGGAGAAAAAATCAGAATGTATTTTAATTTCGATTTAGCACCCCAGGAAAAACTGATGGTGAAAATGGCTATTTCTCCGGTAAGTTCTGAAGGCGCTTTGAATAACATGAAAGAAGAAACTCCAAATTGGGATTTCGAAAATGTAAAAAAAGAAGCCAGAGCAAATTGGAACCGAGAATTAAATAAGGTACAACTATCTTCTGAAGACGAAGATGAATTAACTAATTTCTATACTGCGATGTACCATGCCTTTTTAGGCCCAACAGAATATATGGATACCGATGGGAAGTATATGGGTTTAGATATGAATGTGCATCAGGCCGATGGTTTTACCAATTATACAAGTTTTTCGCTTTGGGATACCTACAGAGCTTTACATCCATTATTCAATATTTTACAGCCAAAACGAAATGCCGATATGGCCCAATCGATGATGGCACATTACGACCAGAGTGTCCATACGATGCTTCCCGTTTGGTCGCACTACGCCAATGAAAACTGGTGTATGATTGGTTATCACAGTGCCTCTGTTTTAGCTGATGCCATTGTAAAAGGAAATGCAGATTTCGATCAGGAACATGCTTTAGAAGCTATGGTAAATACAGCCCGAACCAGATATTATGATGGTTTAGGCTATTATATGGATATGGGCTATGTCCCAGAAGACAAAAACGGAGCTTCAGTATCTAAAACTCTGGAGTATGCTTATGATGACTGGGCCATCGCTCAGGCAGCTAAGAAACTGGGGAAAACCGAGATCTACGAAGAGTTTATTAAAAGAGCCGAAAACTATAAAAATGTTTACGATTCTAAAACTGGCTTTATGCGTCCTAAACTAAGTGATGGTACATTTAAAAAAGATTTTGATGAACTAAATACGCACGGCCAGGGCTTTATAGAAGGTAATAGCTGGAACTATAGTTTGTACGTTCCTCACGAGCCTGCTAAAATGATTGAAATGATGGGCGGTAAAGAGCAATTTTCACAACATCTGGATTCACTTTTTACGATGGAACTTCCTGATAAATATTTTGAGAACACTGAAGATATTTCTCGTGAGGGCATTATTGGTAACTACGTTCATGGTAACGAGCCTTCACATCACGTAGCATATCTTTATAACTGGACCAATAAGCCCTGGAAATCTCAGGATAAAATTAGAATGATCCTGGATATGAAATATCAAACAGGAGCTGACGGACTAAGTGGTAATGACGATTTTGGGCAAATGAGTGCCTGGTATATTTTTAGCAGTTTAGGCTTCTACCCTGTTGCTCCGGGATCTATAGAGTATGCCATAGGAAGTCCTGCAGTGAAAAACGCCAGTATACATCTTGAAAATGGTAATACATTTAGCGTCATTGCTGAAAACCAAAGTAAAAAAAATGTATACGTGGATAAAGTGGAATTAAATGGAAAGGAATTAACCAGACCCTTTATTTCTCATGAAGCCATAATAAATGGTGGTGAACTTAAATTTTACATGACCAACAAGCCCAATACAATATTGTTTATTAATTAGTTTGTATATGTTTATATTGTTTTGAGTGTTAAAAGCGGACTGTATTCTTTAAGTCCGCTTTTTTATTTCTTGTCTATTTTTTGTTTGATTATCCGTAATTAGTAATAATTTGTTGTTTTCGTCATTCCGTTCCGATAGCTATCGAGGACAAGCTCGCCTGCCGGAAAAGCAGGTTTAGGAAGACAATAGCTTATGATGATTCATTCCGGACATTCACTATTTTTATAACTGAAGATAGAAAATCTTAAGAATGAAATCCAATTCTAGGCTTGCTTATAAAAAACAAAAAAAGCTCAAATCTTTTTGAAATGAGCTTTTTAATTAAATAGTTTTTCAATTTTTTACTAATCCGAAGTTGGAATGCGTGCTAATTAAATTCCATCTATTTTTTCTAATGTCAAAGAGCAAGCATCTTCCATTAAAGAAATATTATGTCCCCAACTAACGGAAATTAAACCAAGATCTCCAGCTTTCTTTACATAAACAGCCACTTGTTCATTTTTCTCTAATTTCATCAATTTATTTAACGCAACAGTATGTTTTTTACCTACTTTTACAAACTCCGGATCAAAAGTCATATAGACTGTAGACCCCACTATTTTTTGCCCTTGTATTGCCAAGTAAAATTCGTAAATATCATCTTCAGCACTACTATCATCAATTCTAATAGAAATTGTAGCATTTACTTTAAAAATACCACTTTCTTTTACCTGTATGCCATTATTATTTTGCTGAATATTTTTAGAAAGAGTGGTTTTATCAAATTTTGCGATATATGCATTTCCATCTTTCGGAATTGCTTGTCTTTTACTAACATATAGATCACCATATACCTTACCTGAATTTCCATTTAAATCTTTCCAACTGGCATTTCCCTGAGCATCTGAAGTTAAAACCTTATTTTCCCCCTGGGTACCATCAACAATCCTTAAAGAACCATTCACGTGAAGTTTGGCGGTTGGATCACTTGTTCCGATACCTATTTTAGAGCCATTCCAGTTTGATGCTGCTGTATTATTTCCTAAAACTATAGAATAAGCGGTGTTGGCGGTCGATTGATAACCAATGGCTGTAGAATTTTGAGCATTGGCATTAGAATTTGAACCTAAAGCAGTAGCATTTTGTTGTGAAGCTTTACTATTGTAACCAATCGCTGCCGCATATTGTCCAGAAACATTTGAGGAATGACCTATCGCCATACTGTTATTCCCTGAAGCCTCAGAATTAACACCAATGGCAAAAGCATTTTGCTGATTTTTGGTAGTGGCGCCAACCCCTATAGCCATTCCCTGATCACTGGAAGAGCTTGCATTTGTACCTATTGCGAACGCCTCATTTGAAGTCGCCTTAGCACTATTCCCTATTGCAAAAGCTACATTTTGGGTAGCTTGAGCATTTGAACCAATAGCAAATGAACTGCTTCCACTTGCTGATGCAGCCTGCCCTAAAGCAACAGATTGATTTGCTGAAGCTTTGGCAGAATGACCTATCGCTGTCGCCTTGCTACCAGAGCTATTAGCATTAAAACCTAATCCAATAGCCTCATCATTTGTCGCCAATGCGCCATTTCCCAAAGAAATGGACCTACTTCCAGATTTTGCATTTTTACCTATAGCAACAGCCTCATCTGCTGTGATACTTGCGGAATTTCCTATCGCAACTCCTGCCCAGTCTGCTTTGGTATTAAAACCTAAAGCGATACCTCCATGAGGATCAAATTCAGCAATTTGCTTATTATTTGACCTTAAAAATAGTGAATGCCAGGTTGTAGTTCCTAAAAACTTTTTATCGGCATTATTCACATTATCAAAATTATTACCCTCTAAAGACCATCCAGAGCCTCCAGAACCAGACCCCTCTTCTAATTCTTTAATGCGCTCATCAATTTCTTCCATTACTTCGTCCACATCAGACTTGTTCTCTACTTTGTCCCATTTTTCATTATCCCAGATGTAGAAGCCCTTTCTTAAATTATTGTAATTGTCTTCATTTTTATTGTAAACCAATAAACCTTCTGTAGGATTATTAACCGTATTTTTATCTTTTAGGTTTTTTAAATCCACTTTAGGTAATAAAACCCCTTTATCGCTACTTTGAATATGTAAAATAGACGATGGATCTGGATTTGAAGTTCCTATCCCTACCTGTGCAGATAAGCTAGTTGTACTCATAAGAGTTACAAAAAGCACAGAAAAAACGGTTAGGGCGAAGTTTCTTTTTAAAGGGTAATTTTTCTTCATCGTATTCTTATTTTAACAATTTATAATGAGTCGATAGTAGGTTAATACTCAAAAACAGAACAATATTAATGCATAAAATCTTATCCAAAAAAGATAAACGATTAGCTACCCAAATAATCGTTTAATAACCAAATCTGACTATTATTCAGGAGATTGGGCGAAATAAAAGGAATAAAATCTTTTAAAAAAATGTGAATATTCTACAAAATTTTAATGCACAACTAGTTACTTGCATAATTTATCGAAGAAGAAAAGTTTATGATAATCCAGAGAGGTATAAACAGAAAAACTTTCTTTATAATTTGAAAAAATGGAAACATTATGATCAGAAAAATCAAGAACCTCCAGGCAAGCCTGTAAGGTTGAATCGAAAAAACTTTTTTATAATTTAGAGTCAAGCCTCGGGGAATTAACCCCTTAATGATGGATTAAAAAAGGGATCAATTATAAAAACTAATCCCTTTAAATTCGGTTTAACACCTGTTATCGTCTCAATATTTAACGTTTAAGAGCTTTTAGTAAAATGCTTACCGGATGCTGTGCCTTGCGATTTGTACCATCATAGATTTGATGTCTGCAACTGGTCCCGTTAGCAGAAATTATGGTTTCTTCCGTCGCTTTTCGTACCGCAGGAAATAAGGTCTGTTCCCCAACTGCCATACTTACCTCATAATGTTCTTTTTCGTATCCAAAACTACCCGCCATTCCGCAGCAACCCGAAGGGATTATAGTAACCTTGTAATTCTCAGGTAAATTTAAAATATCGAAAGTTACCGCTGTATTCGATAATGCTTTTTGATGGCAGTGGCCATGAATCTTTATATTTTTTTCTTCAGCAATGAATTGTTCTTTTTTGATGTTTCCAAGAGCGATTTCTTTTTTTAGAAATTCTTCAATGATAAAACTGTTTTTGGATAATTCAGCAGCCTTTTTTCGGTCGTCGGCTAATCGTAAATATTCATCCCTAAAACTAAGTATCGCTGAAGGTTCCACACCAATTAGCGGGGTATCTTCAGAAACAAGATCGCTAAAAACAGAAATATTGGTATTGGCCATTGCTTTAGCTTCTTCTAAAAAACCTTTAGAAATATGTGCTCTGCCGCTTTCTTCGTGATCTACGAAAATAACCTTATAATTCAGCTTACTTAATAATTCTAATGCATCGATACCAATTTCAGCATCCAGATAATTGGTAAATTCATCATTAAAAAAGTATACCGATTTTATCGAATTTCGAGGTTCTAAGCGCTCTTTATTGTTATAATAATAGGCTTTTAAGGTAGTTTTTGCTAATTTTGGCAGGCTTCTTTGTGGGGCTACGCCCATCACTTTTTTCGCCACCCCGGCGGTAAAACTATTGGTAAACATAAAATTGGCCAGCCCGGGAACCTTAGAAGCCATTTTATTCATTTTACCATTATTGGCAAAAGCTTTACTCCTCTTCGAAAAACCGTATTCCTTTTGATATTGATATTGAAATTCGGCTTTTAAAGCAGCCACATCTACACTACTTGGGCATTCACTTTTACAACCCTTACAACTTAAACAAAGATCATAAGCTTCTTTAATCTCCTGGTGGCTAAACTTATTTTCCTTATCTGAATTAGTTAAAAATTCCCGTAAGGTATTGGCCCGTGCCCTGGTTGTATCTTTCTCGTTCTTTGTAGCACGATAACTTGGGCACATGGTGCCGCCACTTTCGGCAGATTTCCTGCAATCCCCACTCCCATTACACTGCTCGGCCAAACGTAATATGCCCTGATTTTCATCAAAATTCATCAGGGTTTTTATTTCCGGTTCTTTTCGATCGGGTTGATAACGCAAAGAAGTATCCATTGCCGGTGCATCAATAATTTTCCCGGGATTTAAAATATTTTGAGGATCAAACGCCGCTTTTATCTGCTTTAAAAGGGCATAGTTCTTAGCGCCTACCATCATTTCCACAAACTCTGCCCTAACACGGCCATCGCCATGCTCCCCACTCATAGAACCATTGTATTTTTTTACCAATTTCGCTACATCTGTAGTGATCTTTCTAAAAAGCACTACATCTTCCTTTTTCTTAAGGTCTAAAATGGGACGTAAATGAAGTTCTCCGGCACCAGCATGCGCGTAATACACCGCATTTTGCTGGTACGATTTCATGATCTGGCTAAATTCATTAATATAATCGGCCAAAACCGGTAATGCTACTGCTGTATCTTCAATACAGGCCACCGCTTTTTTATCCCCAACGATATTTGCCAACAAACCTAAGCCTGCTTTTCGTAATTCTGAAGCCATGTTTATTTGCTCTCCATGAAGAATCGGGTTGGCATAGCTTATTCCATTATTTTCAAGGGTTTGCAGCAAAGCTTTCGTTTTTTCCTGAAGTTCATCTGCCGTATTCGCCCTTACTTCTAACATTAAAATAGCTTGAGGATCATCTTCGATAAAAAATCGATTTTCCCGATACTTGATGTTTTGCTTGGTACAATCTAAAATGGTTTTGTCCATCATCTCGCAGGTAAACAGCGAATGTTCCATGGTAGAAGCTACATCTTGTAGACAATCTTCGATGCTTCTATAATGTGAAGCGATCATAGCAGCTTCAGGGGGCTGTAAATCGTCTAATTGCAGGGTAAGTTCGGTGGTGAAGGCTAAAGTTCCCTCGCTTCCGGCAAGCAGGTGACAAATGTTTATAGGTTCATCTGAATCTTCAGAAAAAACATCAGAATAAATTAATTCATCTATCGCATAACCCGTATTCCGACGATGTAATTCTCGTGGTGGGAATTCTTTGATGATCTCTCTTTTGTTTTCTTCAGAAGAAAGTATCTCGAAAATAGCTCTATAAATATCACCTTCTAAATTGTCTAATTTCAGCTTTTCTTTAAACTCTTCTTTAGAGATCGCCTTAAATTCAGCTTCACTTCCATCACTAAGGATCGTTTTTAAAGCGACCGTTTTTTCACGGGTTGTACCATATTTAATTGAAGTAGTCCCGCTACTGTTGTTCCCTACCATTCCACCAACCATACAACGATTAGAGGTAGAGGTATTAGGTCCAAAAAAAAGTCCGTATTCCTTTAGCATTCGGTTTAGATCGTCTCTAATGACGCCGGGTTGCAAGGTGACCGTTTTATTCTTGGTATTTACACTTAATATCTTTGTGAAATGTTTAGAAACATCTACAACGATACCTTTACCCACGCACTGCCCAGCCAGCGAAGTACCGGCCGTTCTTGGTATTAATGAGGTATTGTTTTCTTTCGCAAAAAGAATAAGTTCTTTGATGTCCTTATTGCTTTTTGGGTAACAAACTGCTAAAGGTAATTCTCTATATACCGATGCATCTGTGGCATAAATAGAACGCCATAATTTATCATCGAATAACTGTCCGTCCAGACGCGCTGCTAATTGCTGAAGATTCTTTTCCATACAGCCTTTAAAAGTAAGCAAAATAGGTTAAACAACTTAACAGATTTTTAAAGATAATTAACAATAGATTGGCGACAAGAAGCTTTTAAAAATAACTTCAAAAACTAAATTTGCCCTTAAATCAATAAAATCAAAATATGAAGAAGTTTTTAGTAATTGCAATGGTTGCCTTAGGGTCTGCTTTATTTACAAATGTAAATGCACAGGAAATTGCTGATAATGCTTTAGGACTACGAATTGGTGGTAATGATGGTTTTGGACCTGAAATTTCGTACCAAAGAGCCGTTGGAAATGATAATAACCGCTTAGAATTCGATTTAGGGTGGAGAAACAGCAAACATTATGATATCGTAAAGCTTGTTGGTTTATACCAGTGGGTATGGAATATTGAAGGTGGATTTAATTGGTATGCCGGTGCTGGTGCTGGTTTTGCAAGCATTGACGATGATCGTCCTGATCCTTATGATGATGAATCTTTTATATTTTTAGCTGGAGATGTAGGAATTGAATATAATTTTGATATCCCGTTGGTACTTTCTCTTGATTTAAGACCAGAAATTAGTTTTATCGATAATAAAGCTATCGATGATTTTTCTCCAGATTTTGCAATAGGTATTAGATACCAATTCTAAACGATCTAAAAAGATTATATAAAAAAAGTGGAAATTAATTTTCCACTTTTTTTATGCTTTTTTCTAAAAGTTCAGCGTACAACTCTTCGTACATAGGGACAATTTGATTAATATCAAACTTCTGTGCCACTTTGTAAGCATTTTGCTTAAAGGTTTGCAAGGTATGATTATCACTTAAAATTGAAATTGCTTTTTGAGCCATCCCTTTAACATCACCAACATCACATAAATATCCCGAAACGCCTTGCTCATTTACCTCGGGCAATCCACCGGTATTTGTAGAAATTACCGGCACACTGTTTATCATCGCTTCTAAAGCCGCCAAACCAAAACTCTCTCTTTTTGATGTAAGCAAAAATAAGTCTGAAAAACATAGAATCTTATCTATCTCGTGACTTTGTCCCAGGAACATTACTTTATCCTGAATGCCAAGTTCTTCAGCCAGTTCTTCAGCTTTTTCTTTTTCAGGGCCTTCTCCTACCATCATTAAACGGCTTTTTATTTTCTTCTGAATTTCATAAAAAACCTTAACCGTATCCTGAATTCTTTTTACTTTCCTGAAGTTACTGATGTGCGTAATAATTTTCTCGTCTCCTTCAGCCATCATTTCCCGCTGGCAATCGGTAAACGCTTTTTGCTGATATTTGGACACATCTATAAAATTGGGAATAACCTTAATGTCTTTTTTAATTTCAAAAAGATCTAGCGTGTCCTGTTTTAAACTTTCAGAAACCGAGGTTACCATATCACTCGCATTAATACTAAAGGTCACTGCGGGTTTATAAAAAGGATGGTTTCCTACCAAAGTGATATCTGTACCATGTAATGTGGTGACCATAGGAATAGTAATGCCCTGTTCTTCCAGCATCTTTTTGGCCATGTAACCAGCATAGGCATGCGGAATGGCATAATGCACATGAAGCACTTCAATATCGTGTAATTTAACCATATTTACCAACTTACTGCTTAAAGCAAGCTCATAAGGCTGATAATGAAAAAGTGGATATTTAGGAACGTGAACTTCGTGAAATTTAACATTGCTGGAAAGCTGATCGAGTCTTACCGGCTGTTTATAGGTTATAAAATGAATTTCGTGACCTCTTCTGGAAAGTGCTAGCCCAAGTTCTGTAGCTACTACTCCACTACCACCAAAGGTGGGATAACAAACAATTGCTATTCTCATTAATGCGTTTTTAAAACCGGCGATATCCGATTCAATTTAATCATTTTTGGGCAGTTTTCCTTAATAATCGATAGCATCATAAATAACCTGCTGAATTTTTGTTCGGATATCTTCATGAATCAGTTTCCTGTTTGTAGAATCGGGATACACTCTATTCGATAGAAAAATATAAACTAATTCTTCTTCAGGATCTGCCCATGCAAATGTTCCTGTAAATCCACTATGCCCAAAACTACTTTTTGAAACACAAGAACAGGCAGGACCACCACCTCTAATTTGTGGTTTGTCGAAACCTACCCCACGCCTTACATTTTCTTTGCAATAATAACAGGTATTAAATTTTTCAATTGTACCCGGCTTTAAATACTTTTCACTTCCGTAGGATCCACCCTGTAAATAGGTTTGCATAATTTTAGCAACATCGTTGGCATTACTAAATAATCCGGCATGTCCGCCAATACCTCCCTGCATTGCTGCTCCCTGGTCATGAACATAACCATGTACCAGTTGTCCACGCCATAATTTATCATTTTCGGTTGGTACAATTTCGTCTAAAGAAAATCTGGTGAGCGGTAAATATCCTGTATAATTTGCACCTAAAGATTTATACAAATGATCCTGTGTTAAACTGTTAAGATTGGTTTTGTAATAGGCCTCCAAGTAATATTTAAGAATATAAAAAGGTAAATCACTATACTTATATTCCTTTTTTCGGTTTAAATCGCTTTTGGCGATAATATCGACAATCGTATCCTGCATATCTTCCCTTATAAACATATGCTCGGCCACTTGTGCATTAAAACGATCGTCGGCAGTTTCATGATAATATAATTTAGAAGGTCTTTTGGTGACGGCATCGATTGTGGGTACATAAAAAGGAATCCATGCTTTTAAACGTGCGTAATGCATTAGCATATCCTGTAGTCTTATGTTCTCTTTATTGGTGCCTTTAAAAACGGGCATTATTTCGCCCAATTTTGTATCAAAATCTATAATTCCTTCTTCTACCTGTTCCATAACCAGTGGTAGCGTAGCCAAAATTTTAGTAAGTGAGGCCAAATCATAGACCGAAGTGTCTGAAACGGGTTTGATATGCTCGTAAGTATAAAATCCAAAATTTTTACTATAGATAACCTTACCTTTTCTAGCCACTAAAACCTGTGCCCCAGGAGTCATTTTCTTGGCAATCGCATAATTAACGATAGAATCGATTTTCTTTAACTTAAAAGAGTTCATACCTACCGTTTCAGGAACGCCGTAACTTAATCGCTCAATCGCTTTGGTGTCGTATCCCGTACCTTCTGGAAACTCAATTCCCGTACTTACCGGTAATTTTCCTTTTGCCTCAATAGCTCCAAAAATCACCTGAGCTGCTTTTTGCTGTGCAACTTCACTATTTTGATAGGCTACTAAAATGCTTTGAAGATTGGTTGTACTACGAATATCTAAAAGTGAATATGGACTGGTAAAAACGGATAATAATGTATTATTTTCTTTCGCAATTTCATGCAGCCACAATAAGTCTTTACCACTAAATCGATACGATTTCCAAGGATTTTTATTGCTCTTGTGGAAACCAACAATTACATAATTATAATTTTTAAGCTTGTATAAAAGATCGGGTAATCTTTCTGCGGAAATATGATCTACTTTCGCATATTTCTTTAATTGCTGAAGAAAAGGGCTGCCATCGTCATCTCCTAATTCAACATAGGCTATTTTTTGCTCATCCAGGTGTTTGATAGGAACCATTCCTTTATTATTTCTAATTAAAGTCATGGCATTTTCCATCAATTTCTCATACAAAGCATCATCTCGAACATTATTTAGTTCTTCATAAAGAAATCGTTCTGCAATAGGCTCGTAATGGTTTAAACCGGCTTTATATTTTGCTTTTAAAATCTTTTTTACCGAATGTGCTAAGCGATCTTCGGTAATTTCGCCTGAAAGATAAGCCGACTTCAGTTTGGCTATGGATTTTGGAACATCTTCAGAAATTAATAAAATATCGTTCCCTGCCCTAAAAGCAGCAAGGTCAATTTCTCCCGGTTCATCATAATTCGATGCGCCGCGCATATTTAAAGCATCCGTAAAAATTAGGCCTTTAAATTGTAGATTTTCGCGTAACATTTCTGTTACTACTTTTTTAGAAAGTGAGGTAGGTCTTCCCTCCTGAGTGCCCAAAGCAGGTACGTTTAAATGGGCAACCATCACACTGCTGAGACTATCCTTAATAAGTTCTCGATAAGGATATAATTCTACCCCTTCAATACGTTCTTTTGGAAAATTGACCGATGGTAAGGTTTTATGCGAATCCTGATCGGTATCACCGTGCCCGGGAAAATGTTTTGCGCTGGATAATATTCCTTCGCGGTGCATCCCACGCATAAAAGCCAGGGCTTTTTCAGTAACGTTTATTTTGTTTTCTCCAAAGGAGCGATTACCGATGATGGGGTTAAGCGGATTGGTATTGATATCGACTACCGGAGCAAAATTAATATGAATTCCCAGTCTTTTGGTATGTCTGGAAATCGCGGCGCCAGCTTCTTCAATTAGTTTGTTATTCTGAATAGCGCCTAAAGTCATATTCCACGGGAGAGCAAAAGTAGAATCTAAACGCATGGCCAATCCCCATTCCGCATCCATACCTACCAGAAGCGGAGTTTTACTTAACTCCTGAAATTGGTTAGTGATCCTGGCTTCTCTCCCCGGTCCTCCTTTAGAGAAAATAACTCCACCAATATGATTTTCCTGAATTAGATTTCGTATTTTTTTTATACCCGCTTCACTTCCATTTGTAAAAACATCGACCATAAATAGCTGCCCTAATTTTTCTTCCAGGGAAAAACCGGAATAGATACTGTCTACCCATTTTTTTTGTGCTACGCTATCTTTAGTTAATAACGGATCTGGAGTGGTACCGCTTTGCGCAGATCCTCTAAAAACAAATAGAAATAAAAATGCTGGTAAGAATAACCTGAAACTGGTTCTTAACATCATTAGCTCATAAATCGCTTATGCCAACTATCTGATGCAGGAACCTCCCAATCTGAAAGATACTCAGCTTTGTTATTTACAAGATTATTGAAGACAATGGTATTAGGGGAAACCGACTTGTTTTTTGCCAGTTTTCTAAAATCGGTTAATGTTTTATAAGCTACAAATTCACCCTGTTTAAAAGACACATTCATCTTATCTAATAAGTCGACATTGTATTCTTTTTCAAGCCTTTGAATAAAATGAACTGAAGCATCAATTGAACATCCTGAAGCTGCATTAACTTCCTGATCTAAACCAATGGTAATAAACCTTTTATATTTTATCTCGTAACCGGCCTGAAGGTTGGCGCCGTGTACCGTCCATTGGGTTAAAAATTCATCTAATTTTTGCTTAATTTCAACAAGTTCTTCATCGGTAAAAGAACGATTGGACTGATAAATCCACACACGGGAATTATCTGGTAAGGATTCAAAAGGTACTAACATAGTGTGGTGGTCATTTTATGATTAAAAGCTGATTTGTAAAATTATAGTCGCAAAAAGACTGCCAAATTTCATACAAAATCGGCTTTATCGGATTTTATTTTTTAAATATCTGAATTAAAGATCGTTGGCATTTGCGATCATTTCGGCAACATCCATAACCGCGACACTATCTTCTTTTTCTTTACTTTTAACACCGTCGGTCATCATCGTATTACAAAAAGGGCAGCCTGCGGCGATTATTTCAGGATTTGTTTCCATGGCCTGCTCGGTTCGGGCAACATTTACGTCTTTATTACCAGGTTCTGGCTCTTTAAACATTTGTGCACCACCGGCGCCACAACATAACCCGTTGCTTTTGCACTTGCGCATTTCGATAAGCTCCACTTCAAGCTTTTTAAGAAGATCACGAGGAGCTTCATATTCTCCATTAGCTCTTCCTAAATAACAAGGGTCATGAAAGGTAATACGTTTACCTTTAAATTTCCCTCCTTCAACCTTTAATCTTCCTTCGTTAAGCAACGATTTAAGAAATTGGGTGTGGTGCATTACCTGATAGTTGCCTCCCAGAGAGGGATATTCATTTTTAATGGTATTAAAGCAATGAGGACATGCGGTAACTACTTTTTTAATCTCGTAGCCATTTAAAACTTCAATATTCATTGCAGCCTGCATCTGGAATAAAAACTCATTTCCGGCACGCTTGGCAGGATCACCGGTACAACTCTCTTCTGTACCCAATACAGCAAAATCTACCCCTGCTTCATTTAAAAGTTTTACAAAAGCTTTGGTTATTTTCTTGGCACGATCGTCAAAACTTCCTGCACAGCCAACCCAAAACAGCACTTCAGGTTTTTTACCTTCAGCCATATATTCTGCCATGGTTGGTACTTTAATCGCTTCTGCCATAGTCTTAAAATTCTATAATTTCAATTAGTTTTCTTTAGCCCAATTTAATCGATCCATCTGATTATAAGGCCAGGGAGCGCCATTGTTTTCGATATTGGTTAACGATACGGCTAACTCGTTTGGAGCGGCACTTTGCTCCATAACCAGGTATCTGCGCATCTCTAAAATGATAGAAAGCGGATCGATACCTATCGGGCAGGCTTCTACACAAGCATTACAGGTGGTACATGCCCAAAGCTCTTCCCTTAAAATATAGTCGTCTAGCAATTGCTTGCCATCATCTTCAAATTTGCCGTTTTTATTGATATTATCTCCTACTTCTTCCAGACGGTCTCTGGTATCCATCATAATCTTTCGGGGAGATAATTTCTTGCCGGTTTGATTAGCGGGACACTCTGCCGTACATCGTCCACACTCGGTACAGGTATAGGAATTTAATAATTGAACCTGATTGAGATCCATCACATCTGAAGCGCCAAATTTCTCGGGTTCCCCTTCCTCCTCACCTTCAGGTGGTGCAGCAAAAGGATCGGCATTGGGATCCATCATTAATGCGACTTCTTTTTTAACCGCTTCAACATTATCCATTTCTCCTTTAGGTTTTAGTTTAGAGAAATACACATTAGGAAAGGCTAAAAGAATATGAAGATGTTTTGAATAATATAGGTAATTCAGGAAAAATAAAATTCCGATAATATGCAACCACCAGGCACCTCTTTCAATAATAATTAAAGTACTATTGGATAACCCTTCAAATAAGGGAGCGATAAACTGACTTATAGGAAAACCGCCTATAATTCCGCCTTCGTGTGCATAATGGACAGCTCCGTTTATCTGAAGCTGATAATCGGCAGCATTCATTACCAGAAAAAGGGTCATTAACACCATTTCAAAATAGAGAATATAATTGGCATCATTTTTAGGCCAGCCTTTTAATTCTCTGCTCAAAAATCGATAAATATTCAGCACATTTCTTCTAATCCAGAAAATGATCACTCCAATAAAAACAAGCAATGCTAAAACTTCAAAAATCCCAATGAGAACGTTGTAGAAACCTCCCATAAAAGAAAGTACGCGGTGCGTACCAAAAAGGCCATCAATAATAATCTCTAGTACTTCTATATTAATAATAATAAACCCCAGATAAACGATCACATGTAAAAACCCGGAAACAGGTTTTCTAACCATTTTACTTTGCCCAAAAGCAATTCTTAAGGTTTTAGACCAACGCTCTGAAGGATTATCTGATCGGTCTATGGTTTTACCCAGCTTTATATTTCTGAGCATTTTTTTAATATTCCTTACAAAAAAAGAAATACCAAAAACCAACGCTATTAAAAATACAATTTGTGCTACGATTTGCATACTGCCTTTATTTTAAAGAATCCTTAGGCTCTTCGTAAGGGCCAGGATTTTTTCCGAAAACAGAGAAATGAACATAACGTTTCGGGTTCAGTTTTATATCCTGAAGTAGTTCTTCCAATTGTTTGGTAGCGCGATCTAAATTATCATAAACTTTATCGTCATTAAGCAGTTTTCCTGCTGTCCCTTCACCATTATTTAAATTATCTGCAATTCCTCTAAAATCGGCCACTACCGTTTCTAAATCATCTGTAATCTGACCTAGATTTATCGCTTTTAAAGAATCTGAAACCGTTTTAAAGTTACCAGACATCGCATTAAGATTATCGAATGTTTGGTTTAAATTTTCAGCATTTCCCTTTACTATACCCTCTAAAGAGGTACTGGTTGCTTTTAGAGAACGCATGGTCTGATTAAGATTTTTAAACGTATTATTGATATTATAAGTGGTACTATCGTTTAAAAGGTCATTGATAGAGGTTAAAAGCGAATCTGCACTTACCACCGTACGTTCTAATTTTTGCTGAAGCGGTGTAAGGCGTTCATTAACGAGTTCCATAATGCCTTCTTCAACATTACTTTGCAAAGTATCACCAGATTTTGCCATTTGTCCCGATTCATATTCTGGTACAATGGCTAGAGATTTTCCGCCAATAATTCCACCTCCATAAACTTGTGCCGTACTGTTTTTAGAGAAATTGAAGTCTTTTTCAACAGTAAAAGTTACTAAAAGTTGTCCTTGTCTATTCAAGAAATCAATATCGGTCACCTGTCCTACTTTTAGACCATTAATAGTAACCGCAGATGATGGGGATAATCCTTCGACCTCATCGTAAACAGCGTAAAATGTTCGGCTGGAATCCAGTAAGTTCTTACCTTTTAGAAAACTATAACCAAAAATTAATAGTACAATAGCTACTATGGCAAGTATAGCGGTTTTAACCTCATTAGAAATTTTCAAAAGCTAGTAATTTTATTTATGCAAACAAATTTAGGGATAAATATAGGAAAGTCCTTTAATTGAGATTAGTTTTTAACGCCTCATTAACTGTAATCTTCTCTCCATTTTTAAAGGCTACGATATAACTACTGGGGTAACCTTTGCTAATTGCTTTTTGATGTATCTTCTGAATATCAATATAACTAGAGGTCTCGCCAAGGTAATATTTGTAAAGTTTGCCTTCTTTTTTTCTAAAGACACCGTTTAGTCCTTTAAAATTATATGATTTTGTTTCCAGTTTTTTAGAGCCTGCCGCAAGCTGCACACTAAAAATGATTCCCTCGTAATAATCTGCAGGTTTACCATCTATACTTACACCCGACTCAGATTTTGGTACATTGGGGTGAGACTGACTTATACTTTCTATTGCTGATAAATTAATTTGATCGCCATAACCTAAAATTCCATCTACGATGGCACCGGCCATTCTATTCTGTCCTGCAGTGCTGTTTAAAAATGCTCCTTCGCTATTATTGGTTAAAAAACCAACTTCAACCAACACACTGGGCATATAGGTTTGGTGCAATACAATTAAAGCGCCTTCTTTTACCCCCCTGTTTTTACGCTTAAGATCATTCGTAAATTTCTTCTGAATTAAATCGGCTAAAAGAATACTTTGATTAAGGTATTCTTCCTGCATTAAAGTCATTCCTATAAAAGATTCTGGAGAATTAGGATCAAAGCCATTATAAGTAACTTTATAATCCTCTTCCATATAGATTACCGAGTTTTCTCGTTTGGCAACTTCAAAATTCGTTTCATTCCTATTGAGCCCCAAAACAAAGGTCTCGGTGCCTGACGCCTGAGAGCTGTGTGCATTACAATGTACAGAGACAAATAAATCGGCTTCGGCATCATTTGCAATCTGGCCACGCTCCATTAACGGAATAAAAACATCTGTACTTCTTGTATAGACTACTTTTATACCTTTACGCTCCAATTCTTTGCCTACTTTTAAAACTATACTTAAGGCAATATCCTTTTCTTTATAGCCATTCCCCATATTCCCGGGGTCTTTGCCGCCGTGGCCCGCATCTAACACAACCACAAATGGATCTGTTGGCATTGGTTTTTCTGCAGCAAAAAGTTGCTGATTAAAAACTAAAAAAAATGATAATACTAAAAGATAAAGTACTTTCGTTCTCATAAATAAGTAACGCTAATTCTTGGGTGAATATTTTAATTACTATTTTCGCGCAATCACAAAAGTTAGCTAAAAAAATATATGTAATTTTGGAAACTCAAAAAGTAAGCCATTCTTTACAAAAATAGTACTTAAAGCATTGCAAACAAATATACCTAATATACTTTTTTGCTGTATTTTTCTATTGTTCTCGAGTATGTTTCTACAGGCTCAGGAACTAGAACAAAATCAAAGTATTAGAATAGAACCGAAAAAAGATTCACTTGTAATGGTGAGTACTTTGCCATTGGCAGAATTGGTAAGGACCCAGGATAGTATTCTTGGCCTTTTTGAAAGAGATACCTTAAAACAGTCTCGCCAAAACCGTATGATTACCGATGTTGTAAAGTATAAAGCAACAGATTACATGCGCCTTAGCAATCGTGAGAAAAAAATGTACCTGTATAACGAAGCTCAGGTAGTTTATCAGGATATGACCATTGATGCCGGTTATATCATCATTGATAATGAAAAAAATGAAGTATATGCCTACGGGATAACCGATTCTACCGGCACATATACACAAACCCCTGTATTTACGCAAGGTGGCAAAACAGTAGAACCCGATTCCATCCGCTTTAATTTTGATAGTGAACGGGCTTTGGTTTATAACTCCAGGACGCAGGAAGCTTCTTTTAATGTGAAGGGACAGGTCACTAAGCGAGAAAATGACTCGGTGTATTTTATGAAGAATGTACGCTTTACAACTTCAGAAAATGTAGATGATCCCGAATATTACTTTTATGCCCGAAAGATTAAATTTGTTCCAGACAAGAAAATTGTATCGGGGCTTGTAAATATGTATATCGCCGATATTCCCACGCCACTAGGTTTGCCTTTTGGATATTTCCCACTTACACAGGAGCGTACTTCTGGTTTTATCATTCCATCTTTTGGAGATAGCCAGCAGGGTTATTTTCTGCAAAACGGAGGGTATTATTTTGCTTTAAGCGATTATGCCGATCTTTTAGCTGTAGGGGATTATTATACCAATGGTAGTTACGCTATGCGTTTAGAGTCTAGCTATACCAAAAGATATAAATTTAGAGGGAATTTTAGTTTCAGGTACGAGAGACAATATAATAGTGAAAGAGGTTTTCCAGATTTTTCAGAAAGCTCGGTGTATAACATACGATGGTCGCATAGCCAGGACGCTAAGGCCAGTCCATCTTCAAGATTCTCGGCTTCGGTAAACCTTGGTAGTAGTAATTACTATCAACAGTCTGTAAACCAAAGTAACACGGCAAACTTCCTAAATAACACACTTAGTTCTTCTATTTCGTACAGCAAAACATTTGAAACTACACCTGGAATAAACTTTAGCCTTACCGCTACACATAGCCAGAACACCAATACCGGAGAAATTAATATGACGTTGCCTACCTTACAGGCTAGTGTTGATAGGATTTATCCTTTTGCACCAAAAGGGGGTTCTAAAAAAGGTATTATTCAGAATATAAACCTTCAGTATAACCTACGGGCAGAAAATAGGTTTAAAACGACAGATGAACTTTTCTTTCAGCCAGAAATGTTTAAAGATGCCATAACAGGAGCGCAACATAGCATTCCACTTGCCACAAACTTTAAAATCCTAAAATATTTTAGTGTTAGTGCAAGTACCAATTTTCAGGAAAACTGGGTGTTTAAAACCTTCGAAAAATCTTACGACCAAGCCAATAATACTGTTATTACAGATACTATAAATGGTTTTGATGCTTATCGTACGTATAACTTTAATGCAAGTATAGGTACTACCTTATATGGCCGTAAAGATTTTAGCAAAGACAGTAAGATACAAGCTATTCGACATGTAATGCGCCCATCGATTAGTTACGGAATCAACCCTGCATTCGATCAATATTACGATACTTACGAACGTACTTCTTTAACCGATGGTTTAACTGAACTGGTAGAATATTCGCGTTTTACCGGAACGCTTTATGGTGCCCCTAATCAAAACTACTCCAGTTCTATAGGATTAAGCATCAGTAATACTTTAGAAGCCAAAGTACGGGATAAAGACAGTACGGCTACCGAGCCTAAAAAGATTAAGTTATTAAACAATTTTAGTTTAAGTACTTCTTACAACCTTGCGGCAGATTCGGTAAAACTGGCACCAATTTCGGTTCGTGGAGGTATCCCAATTGTTCAAAACAAACTAGATATTAATTTTACAGGGAATCTGGATCCTTATGCCCTTAACAACAGTAACCAGCGTATCGACAAGCTCAATATCGCAAATGGTGGTAGTTTGTTTAGACTTACCAATGCCAATGTAAGTTTTGGGTATTCCTTTTCAACTAAAGATTTTTCAGATAAGGATAACGAAAACGAAGATGAGATTGATAATGAATCTAAGCGAAATGGTGGACGTCCCGATGATCTCTTCGGAAAAAATACCGACTTAGACGGCAATCTTTATGAAGATGAAGATCCTTTTGAAGGGAAAGATGACAAAGAAAATAGAGAATGGTATAATTATAAAATTCCGTGGGATATACGCTTATCTTATACCATGACCTATAATAACTCAAGAAGGCAAAACGAAATTACCTCACATTCTATCATGTTTTCTGGTGATGTTGAATTATCCCCAAAATGGGCGGTTGGAGCATCTTCTGGATTTGATATTAGGGAGCATGGTTTTACCTATACTCAATTTCGCTTTCAGAGAGATTTAGATAGTTGGCGAATGAGCTTTAGCTGGGTACCTTTTAGTGCGCGTAGATCTTGGAATTTCTTTATTGGTATAAAAGCCTCTATGCTTAGTGATATTAAATACGATAAGCGTAGACAACCAACAAGAGTTATAGGAAGAAATTAAACCAAAACCTTTAATTATGAAAAAAGAAATCATTAAAACAGATAAAGCCCCTGCTCCTATCGGACCATATAATCAGGCTGTAAAAACCGGGAATATGGTATTTATTTCAGGGCAAATTGCTATTAATCCAGCTACCGGAGCATTAGAAACCGACGACTTGGAAACCGAAACCAAGCTGGTGATGGAAAACTTAAAAGCCATTCTTGCTGAAGCCAATTGTACTTTTGAAAATGTGATTAAAACATCGATTTTTATTAGTGATATGAATAACTTTGGAAAAATAAACGAGATTTATGGTACTTATTTTCAGGCTGAAACTGCTCCGGCGAGAGAAACGGTAGAAGTTGCCAATCTTCCTAAATTTGTAAATGTAGAGATTAGTGCCATTGCCGTGATCGATTAAGCAACAGGAAATTTCAACAATAATCACCTGTAAACTTTATAATATCGGCTATAATTAGTTACTGCAATATGTAATTAATTATAGCCGTTTTTTATTTCTTCTCTATTTTCTAAATATTGTTTCAAACGTTTTTCCAAAAAGAATCACCTGAGCTTTTTTAAGAAAAAGTCTCTGCATTAGTTAAACCATTCTTGTAAATATTTACCATTAGAAAATACGAACTAGCATGAAATTGGTGCCTTTTTGAGTATTTTAGTTCCTGAAAGACCAAACGAGGATTAAAATTTGAATAGATATTTCGTTGCTAATGAATAATCTTATTACAAGTACAGAGGAATTAAAAGATATACTAGATGATCCTCATCTTATAATTTTAGATTGTAGTGCGCCATCTAACCAAGCAGGATTAAAATCTAATTGCAGCAACTTAAAGATAAAAAATTCAAGATATTTTGATCTTAAAAATGACTTTAGTAATCAGGAATCAGAATTTCCCAATATGCTACCCACTGTAGAGCAATTTGAAATGGCTTGCAGAAAAATGGGTATAAGCAATCATAACCAGATAGTTATTTACGATAATCTTGGTATTTACACAAGCCCCAGGGTCTGGTGGATGTTTAAAGTTATGGGGCATAATAATGTAACCGTTCTTAATGGTGGGCTGCCAGAATGGGTAAATAGCAATTATCCACTTCAAAACGATTATGATATTAACTATGAAAAAGGTGATTTCAAATGTAATTTTCAGGAAAATCTAATTGCAACGTTTCATAAAATTGAGAATAACAGGGAAAAAGAAAATGCCCTAGTCATTGATGCTAGAAAAACAGAAAGATTTAACGGAATAGAAAAGGAAACCAGAAAAAACTTACGAAGCGGGAATATACCTAGTTCCATAAACATTCCGTTTAATGAGGTTTTAAACAATGGTAAGTTTAAAAACAAGGCAGCATTGAAATTGGTCTTTCAAAATTTAGAAAATGAATCTAAAGAATTGATTTTTAGTTGTGGATCGGGAGTTACTGCGTGTATAGTTTATATGGCAAGTGAATTTATTCTGAATAATCCTAAATCCCTGTATGACGGCTCCTGGACTGAATACGGAACTTTGGTAACTTCTTAACTTAAGCCTTTGGTAAAAAAATAGGAATCTCTGAAACGAAATCCTTAATTAGGCAATAACACGATAATAAGACTTACGGTCTAAATTTTTGTTTTAATTAAACCAATATCATAAACATGAAAAAGTGGATTGAAAAATTAGAATTAGAGGGTGAAAATATAAGATTGATTCCATTAGAAAAATCACATAAAGATTTTTTATTAAAAGCGGCTGCCGATGGAAAATTATGGGAACTTTGGTTTACCTCTGTTCCATCGATAAAAAATATAGACCATTATATTGAAAGCGCTCTTGAAAAAAAGAAAAAAGGAACTGAATTTCCATTTGTGGTTGTTGATCAAAAAAGTGGAGACATTATTGGCTCAACAAGATTTTGTAATATGGATTTTGAAAATAAAAGATTAGAAATTGGCTATACCTGGTATGCGCAAACATATCAACGTACCGGCGTCAATACGGAATGTAAATATTATTTATTAAAGCATGCATTTGAAGAGATGAATTGTATCGCTGTGCAATTTATGACCAATTGGTTTAATTTACGCTCGCGAGCGGCGATTTCCAGACTTGGAGCAAAGCAAGACGGAATTTTAAGAAATCATAGATTAAACCCAGATGGTAGTTGTAGAGATACGGTAATATTTTCCATAACTAATCATGAATGGGCCGGAGTTAAAAAATCATTGAGATACGAAATGGAAAAATACAGGAAGTAAAAAAATTATTGATTATCCGTAAATACTCATAATTTCTTAATTTTGATTATATTCACCTCAAATTCAATATAATGAATATCTTCACTTTTACAGCTCATTTTGATAGTGAGCAATCCTGTCGGGCGCATTTTAAAGAAGCCCGTGACAAGAACGGGGT
>NZ_JAKHSK010000033.1 GCF_023499215.1 Zunongwangia pacifica | reverse complement strand
TGGGCTGCTTTAGTGGTGGCGCACAAAAACCTGCAAGGGCGGTGGCGCGCGGAAGGGCAAAAAGGACAGGGCGAGCCGTGAGGGTACGAGCGGCGTGGACTTTTTGCCCTGGGGATATTTCGGCTTCGCTCAATGCAGGTTTTTCAGCTTAATGGATGGAACTCGTTCACGGCTTCGTGCAGGCTTTCAAGATTGTTCTGCTTGTAGCTTTCCGTTGAACTGATGTATTTATGGCCAGCTAAATATTGAACCTTTCTCATATTAAATTGTTTCAGCCAGTTTACGATTACCGATGCCCGCAGATGGTTGATATTTCCTGCTTTTTGGTTTATGGCTTTCAACCGTTTTACGATACCTCTTTGCACCAAGTCATTAAAGTGGTTTTGCGGTATCAACAGTTCATCGCTGTGGATTTGATTGTACTTCGCTATTTCTGGTCTGATTTCATTGATGTATTCCAATAAATTCATTACCTGCCAAGGTTTAAGTTCCATTTCCCTGGCGTTGTTCCGTCTGGTACTCGGCACATAGATTTTGCCTTTGTAGAGCTGTAAATGTTCCAACAAAAGACTTTTTAGATTGGTCGTGTTCAAGCCTTGATAGACGATTAATCCTGTGATGATTTTGTTACGTTTGGCACTTAACCTTGCCTTGTAGTTGCTGTATTTATTAAAACTGTCGGTTTCAAAACTGTAATATAAATCCTCTAATTCGTCAGCATCCAAAAGGTTGTGCATTACTCGTTTTACCGTTCCCTTTACCGATACTTCTTCGATTGGGTTTTCCGCTCTTTTGTTGGCTTCAATCAAGTAATCAAAATAGTTTCTCAACGTTACGATATGGTTGTTTATCGTCTGTACCTGTATTCTCTTTTGCTGTAAATATTTCACGTATTTCAAACAGGTCTTGTAATCGATTTCAGTTGCCTTGATACCATATTTTTTTGACCAAGCTGTAAATTCTTTAAACCTTTTTAGATAATGCTCGATAGTGGTCTTGCTGTAATTGTTCTGCTCTAAATATTTCTCATAGTTCATAACTAATCGTCTTTTAAGATATGCGTGTAAATCTGTGTGCTTTCGAGTGATGCGTGTCCTAAAAACTGTTGTATATCTTCTATCTTCATTCCCGCCCTTAAAAAGTGCGTAGCGATTGAGTGGCGCAACATATGAGGCGTAATATTCCTGTATTTCAGTTCTTCACTATTACTGGCTTTGATAATCATTTTTAAATCGTTTTCTATGGTGCAACCGCTTATTTTGGTGCTTCGTCTGCTCACAAAAACATAGTCGCTTTCCGATGCTTGTTTAAAGTCCAACCGTGCATCAAAAACGTAATCTTCGAGCATTCGCAGATTGTAATGGTTGATGGGTACAAAACGCTCTTTGTAGTTCTTCCCCTTTCTAATAAATACACGTTCCTTATCCCAAAGAATATCGTTTAGCATCAGGTTAATCACTTCATTTCTTCGCATTCCCAAGCTGTACAAACACACCAATAATGCTTTTTGTCTTGCTCTAAATCTCGGTAGTTCGTGGCTGTATTTGGTAGCTTTAAAAAGTTGTTTTACTTCTTCTGTGGTGCAGTATTTCAGTTTTTCATCTTCTACCTTTTCTCTTTTGATATGCATTTTAAAAGGCTTCTTGTGATGCTTGGACAGATAATCCCTGAACTTGTGCAATGCCTGTTGATGGTGGTTAAGGGAACTTGCCGATAACGCTCCGCTTCTTGACTTGTTCGGTCGTTGTTTTAGATAGTTGTAGTATTGTTTTACGATGTCCTTGTTGATGATGTTTATTTCGGTGTGCCCGTGGCACTCCAGCCAGTAAAAGAACTCGCATAAATGGTTTGGATAGTTTTTCCGCATTCCCTCACTAAATCCCAATACGTCCAACCAGTCTTTAAAAGACAGTAATAAGGCTTTGTAACTTGGGTTTTTTAGTGCTGATTTCTTCATTTTTATTTTAGGTCGGTTGCATTTTTGGGAAGACGAGGCGAGTTGTAGTTAATTAACTGATTGTCTTTGTTTTAATCTCGCCATTTTATTGGTGGCGACTTGGTGGCGATATGGCGAGTTAGGATGCTACTTTGATATTGTCGATACAGTTTCGTAATGCTTTATCTATCTGCTTTTTAAGGTTTTCGTATTCGCCCATTTCCACGATTTCATAAGCATAGCTTTTGGTTTTTGCCTTTACTCTTTGGATGTAATTTTCTTCCAGTAATTGAGTATTGTAACGTCTTAAAGTAGTTTCCTTTACTCGTAATCTTCTACGGATTTCAGCGTTTGTAAATGTGGTTTGATTATTCTTGATTAAATAGTCTTTCAAGTTCTCTAAATGATTTCTGCAAGCTCCTGTTAACGTGTCGCTTTTGCGTAGCAAAACATCAATAATCAGTTCGTTGGCTTCTTCTATATCTTCAATGGTGGTTTCTATATATTCTTCTCCTGTGTCTTTATCGTACTGGGTTGAACGTCGGTATTGCTTGTAAAATGTAATCGCTTCAATAAATTGTAGATAATGTGAGTTGGTTCGTCTTGGTTTAAATACAGACTGTGGAAGCTCTAAAAATTCTGCAAAAGGATTTATCACTTTTATAGGTTTTAGAACTCTCTGAACATTTTTAAGTAATTCCCTCGCTTTGTGTTCTTCATCTTCGTTTACTTTTCCTGCGCTAATCAATCTTTGGTACTGCATTATTTTCTTGTCCTGTTCCTCACTTTCATCGATATAGAGTAAAAAGCTTCTATTGCTATTGTCCTCGTAAATGCTTTCCTGTGTAGTTGCTCCTGCGATGCAAACTGGACCTTCGACCGTTAGATGTATGGTTTTGGTTTCGCCTTTAGCATTTTTATGAACGACTGTTTTTGTGATGCGCTTTTTACTGGCGATTTCACGAAGTGGATAGAGTACGCTCATTGCACCATCCATATCCTCGATGATGATGATTTTATGGCAGAGTTCTTTTTGTGCAAAGTAGTAGAGTGCATTTGCTGATAGGTTGGTTACTTCAATAACATCTTCTTCTGGCATTAATAATGCTATCGAAGATTGTAAGTGTGTTTTTCCTGCTCCGGAACTGCCCAAGCTGATGCAATGCAAAGGGTTGTTTGTCTTTCTGCTTGTGAAGATTAGATACATTGTAAGCCTGTTATTTTCCTCGCCAATAACTCCACTTTGGCCAATGAGCTTATTGGTCTTTTTTAACAGGTCTTTGGACTTTAAAAAGGTTTCAGCTTCTTTGATTTCCGTTGCTGATAGCTCTTTGTAAAATGGTTGGTTGGCAATGGTTTCTTTTTCCACTAACAAAAATCTGTAGTTCTCCAGTTCCTTTGTAAGTTCCTGCAATGTCCTGCGTACTACGCTCGTTCCAATTTCTAACCGTTCAGCTATTTTTCTTACTAACTTTTCTATTTGATTGTCGTTGTATAAATCGATGCTTTGCCTAACTACGTTGTATTGCTCTGGCTTTTGTATGCTCAATGTTACCCGCAGACTGTCCAACTTGTTCAGCTTTATACCACCCAATACGTGGATTTCTAAATGATTGGTGACGTATTCGTAGTTGTTTGGATTGGAATTGTTGAGTGCCATTTTCAAAAAAGTTTAAAAATTTTCATTCTCGGATTTGTCCCAAAAGTAACAATTACAAGAAAACAACACAAGACACTTTATGGATTTGTTTATTTTATCTTACCTATATTTGTCTAATATTCACTTTTTATAGGTGTTTTTAATAAGTATTTCTCGATTATGACTATAGCAGAACGTATACGATTGTACAGACAGCAAAAGAACTTTTCCCAAGCAGAGCTTGCAGAGATTTCAGGCGTGAACAACAAAAGCCTTTCCCGTTATGAACTGGGTACGAGCATTCCGCCAGCCGATGTCTTAAAGGCTCTCGCTGATGCGTTGGGTATTTCCGCAGATGCTTTGTTGAGCGATGATTTTATAGCTATAAAGGACAAGGAGCTTTTAAAGCGTTTCCAGGCTATTCAGGATATGGACAAAGAGGATAAGGCAATGGTCTTAAAATTCCTCGACCTTGCCATCAGGGATGCCAATGCTAAAAAAGCTTACGCATAAAAAAACCACCTCGCTAAAGGTGGTTCGGTAATCTAAAATAGTAAATCTAACTATGATTTTCAGCTAAACAAGATTCTTTATAGTCTAAAATACCTATTTCAGTTTCTTTGTTTAGTATATCTTTCACAATGTTATAATCCACATCCAAAGGTATGTCTACAGTATAGTACGGTTGTTCTTTCATACCTTCCCATTTACACCCTACTTCTTCTAATTTCTGAAGTAACCACTTAGATTTACTATCATCAAAAAAGATTATTTGTACCGTAGAATGTCCTGAAGATTTTATCAAATCATCAAAATACAAGACTCCTTCATCATTTTCAACCGCAATTATATCTTTATTAGATAAATTAGGTGCGTAAAATGGAATATTATCAATTTGGTATAGTCCATTCTCTAAAGGTTTAGCCCATACAGTTTCTTCTGCGATATTATCTTCTAAATCCTTATATACTAATGTTACTTTTGATTTCACGTCTTTAATTATTGCTCTTTTTAATATTACAATCTCTACATAGCACCTGACCATTATCAGGCGTCCCACTACCTCCTTTGGATTTCGGGTCTATATGGTCTACTTGTCGTTCTTTTTTAGAAGGTGTTACACCTTTCTTTGACTGCGTTGCAGGAAGTGTATTTGTTCCACAATTCTCACATATAACTTTACCATTATTTTTGGCTTTATTTACATCAATAACAGCTTCTTTTCCAGCCTTTGTGAAGTTTTTACCTTCCCTACCTACTTTACTCAATTTAGCAGCTCTCTTTTCCGCTTTAACAGCATCTACTGCTTTATTAATAGTTTTTAAGTGTTTAGGTATTTTGCCCACTTTTCCAACATCTCCTAAATAAGGCACTACACCTAAACCACTTAATATCGCACTGCCATAATTTCCATTCTTCGCTTCAATACTGGCCGCTGCTACATCTGCAACTCCCGAGGGATCAACAATACCTACAATATCTAATCCTGCTACTAAAATATCCTCTCCATCAAAAGAGTAGTTACCGCCTAAATCTCCTACAATTCCACCTGCATTAACATCAACATCAATTAAATCAGTAACAATAGTTAAACTAGATCCATTTTCTCCTCTAATTATAATATCTTCAGGAAGCATTCCATCAGGGTCAATGTACCTAATAGGGTTATCAAAAGCATAATTATAAGGCGAATGACGTCTCATTAAATCTGCCGCAGGATCAACAACGTGCCAACGTCCTAAAGCTGGGTCATATCTCCTTGCTTGGTAATCATACCAACCTAAGCCTAATTCCTCTTCAAGTTCTTTACCATTATATTTATAAGGATGTTCTGTGCCATTTACCACATTATTGTAACCTTTGTGCTGTAAGCCAAAAGGATAATAATTATGTTCCTCAACAATAGAAGCATTCGGGCTCGATACTGATCCACTGTTATCATAAGACACTCTAATATTCCCTAAATGATCCTTGTACTGGTAGACATATTTATAACTGCCATTTTCTTTAGAAACATAGCCTTCCGGGTGAAAATAAAAGTCAAAGCTGCCCCCACGGTACATAAAATTGCCCGCATACAAGGTCTCGGTTATACTGCCATTATCGTTCACCCGTTTCTTTAATTTTACCCCATTGGCATCATAAAAATACTCAATTTTCTGAGAACTGCTCCCATTAAAGATAATACTTGTGGGCAGGTTCAGGTGATTGTAAGTAATGCTGGTAATATCCTTATTGGCATCGGTTTTCAAATTGCCATTCAGATCATACGTATATTCCGTAGTGGCCGTAGAATGATCCAAAAATCCGTAATTATCATTACCGCTGTTCTCTTCGATACGTTGCAGCTTGTTCGAGGTGCCCTGGTACTTATAGATCAAATTATCCATGCTCCCAAAATGGTTGTTGTTTGACAGGCTGGGACTGGCCACGATAGCGCCCCTACGGAACAAATGGGTGATATTCCCATTGAGATCATAGGTCGTTGGAATGGAAGAGGATCCCAGGTTAAACTTATCGCCATTATCACCACTGCCGGTCCCCCCATAGGCTTTGGTAATCCTGTTGAGGGCATCATAGTAGTACTTATAGCTCTTTTGGGCATTGTCGGTGTTCTTGGTACGCCAGCGTACCTCGCTGATATTCCCATTGTAAAGATCGGTACTGTTCCCGTCATGGTAATACAGGGACATATTGAATAGCTTGCTGGTACTGCCAATATTATTGATACCTTTCAACCAGCCCCGTACATTATAGGCATAGTCCACTTCTTGAAGGGCGGTATAGCCTTTACGGTTGCCCACTTCCTTGCTTTTCAATTGCCCCAATTCATCATAGGTATTTGCAGCAATCCGTTCTTCATTGCCGCCATTGACCTTTTGGGTATGTAAGGTCATCCTTCCCAGATCGTCGTATTGATAGAAATCTTCTACCGTAATGGTAATGGCTCCCGTACCGGTCTTGACGTGGGTGGTTTTTGTCTTTTCCACTTCCCCGGTAAAGGCATCCAGCAAATGCTCAGTAGTTTGGGTAGTGCCCAGGTATGGGTTCTGTTCTTTGGTATAGATTAGGCGCCCTTTGGCATCGTAGCCATTGATCACCTCGATCCAGTGATTGGTATTCAGTACACGGGTGAGGCTCCCGGTGGCCAGTCCCTGGACTTTACTACCCCCCTGAACTATCGTTTGTCCCTGGCTGCTTGAGGGTAAACTCAAAGAAGGGTTATAATCGTAATTGTCGTAATAGTTTACCGTATACAATTCATTGATACCACTGGGTTTGGCCTGGTTGCTATAATAGATCGTTTTTCCGCCTACATTAGTAGCTCCCTGGCGTTTTTCATAATGATAGGCAGCCCCAGAAAAGATCCCTTCCATGGAAGATCGCTCCCCATCGTTATCTATTTTACCAGTATAAACTATACGCCCAAAGGCATCATATTTAGTAAACAACCATTCATCCTTTTCTTTTCCAGAGTTCTCTGAGCGCATATCCGAGGCCTGACTCATGGCTAACTGGTCAAGGTTATTATAGACCATATATTCAACGTCCTTACCGGGAAGCCGTTTTTCAATAAGGCGGTTGCGCTTATCATAGCGGTACTGATAACAAAGCCCGGCGAGTTCCCCGGAAGAAGGCTGGTTAACTGTTGCCTCTGATTTTGGAGGAAGTACATAGGATAAATTCCCATAATCATCATAAATATAATAAGTGTCATGAACAGCCTCTGACTCCCCAGAGTCCGTGGCATCACCATCCATGTTCTTATCCGCAGGGCCATAGGTACGCCTAAGCACCACCCGTCCCTGTTTGTCCTTAAACTCCTCGGTAGTATGCAAATTCCCACTGCTCCAGTTCTCATCTTTAACCACGGTCTTATATAGTGCGCCTGCTGAGTAATAGCCAGGAGTCGATAAACTGGGTACATAACTACTACTCAATGTTACCCTATATAAACGTACCTCATTTGTTTCATTACTAGCATAATCTGTACGTACCGTATTTCCTGAACCAATTTTCCAATCATCTCCAGGAGCACCTTGTTCGATGATCCTATTAAGCGGAGAAGGCTCATATACCTTTTCGCTATATGGATTTGCATCTGAATAAGATGTTGATGCCGAAAAATCTGGAGCAAAATTCGTTTTATAATATTGTTTTGTTTCTGACCTCACATCACCTCGATAGGCACCTGATTCGCCTGCATCTTCAATATAAGGCAGATAGTCTTTATCTTGACGGCCACTAGCATCATAGCCAATATGGCTAATAATGTCATTATAACCTGCTCCTCCTTGCTTTATTCCTATTTGTTGCATAGGACGACCAAGTCCATCAAAATAGGTAATCGATTCTGTTGCTTTAGAAGGGGTTAACTGACTTTGATCCAATGACGTAGTATGTGCTTGGCGATAAGTTCTCGTATACACATAATTTTCATCACTAAAATCAACAGCTCCGCCACCACTGGTAGCACTTGCAAACACTATATTATCGATCGCAATATCACTTCGATAATTAGATCCGGTAAGTCCATTAAAACGGATATATCTTGTGTTCCCTCCATAGGAGGACAAATCAATAATAGCTTCACGCCATGCATTACCTTGATCACCTGACTTTGACCATAATAAAGCCCAACTTGTTCCATTTGAACTAATTTCAACAGTTAAACTTCCCATATCAGCTCCATACATGTGATAATTGAACCGCATTTCATAACCTTGCGGAATCGTATAAAAAGGACTACTTATGATCCCTCTTTTACTTGTATTACTTGTTGCTTCAAGATATAAATAATAACTCCCTGATATCGCGCTAGCAGGCCCTGTATTTGATGAGGGCGTGCTTCCAGAAAGGCGCGTCCAATCTATATCATCATTAGTAGCTTGTTGCCAATCCCCTAGATTGTTCTCAAAGTCCTCATTACTCAAAGCTGAAGGAACACCTTCATCTATTAAACCATCACAATCATTATCTTTACCATCTGCTATTTCTGTAGCTCCTGGGTGGATTGATGAATCATTGTCATTACAATCGGAAGCATTGGCAACATAACCCGCTGGTTTGGTTTCACTCATTACCTGATCATTTGGATCTCCGTATCCATCATTATCCCTATCCCGATTCCAGGGATAAGTCGTTCCTCCACCCCCACCTCCCGGAGGTGGTTGTACAGCCTGCGCTGATTGTATTTGTATAACAGCTTCAGATGCTGAGACAGAATCTTTCTCGACTACCTGACCAAAACTCTGATTAACAAACATATAAACAAGTAGGGATATCCCCCATAAAAGTATTTTAGTTTTCATTATCTTAAAAGATTTTGGAATTATTCCCCTTTATAATGGTAATTGTATTCTTCTATAATATTTCCTTCATCATCCTTAATCATTTTTAAACGACCATTGGAATCATAAAAAAAACTTATCTCTAAGCCAGCTGGATCTATTAAACTCACTATTCCAACAGATGGATCGTAGTCATAGGTAGTGATCATCGATTCTTTAAAGGAAGTATTATTTCGAAGATTATTAATCGCTGAAAGATCTGTCTCATCTACATCAGTTAACGTACCTAAGATATTTTGAAGAATTGTTTTTGAAGTATTTTCAATCTTTGCTATTGGGAATTGACGATCATATCCCCATAAATATAACACATGGGCTCCCCCTTCCTTAGCCACTTCCATAAGATTCCCATAGTTATCATATTCATGATAAGTTAATAGGTTTTGTAACGCATTAGAAGAACTATTATAAGTTCCTTTTAAAACTTGGACGCTCTTTGGTAAAAATTGGCCTGAATTATTTAGAAAGAGGTAGCGTTCAACTTCATTGGATAAAATAGAACTTCCTAACTTCACCTGTTTTTGTTTCTGTATTGGCCCACTAACCACATTATTAAGAACCATGTTATCAATCACGGCTTTGTCTTGAGAACTCAGGGTATTAAAACCCAACGAAGTAGTGCTAGTTATATCTTTTGGATACCATATTTGCTGAGATGTAATTTTGGAATCATCGCTCTGATAGGTTGTAATCTTAGTTGGTAAATCATGATTAATTCCGTTATATTCATACTCTACCGTACTTATAACATCCCCCGCTCCAAAATATGACTTTTCTATTTTTCCTACCAGATTTCTCTTTTCGCTTAGCACATAATAATGATTCATCTCATAATCCTTTGTACCTTCAGCCATCGTAGTTAAATTATTATCTCCAGCAGGGCAAACAAAAGCAGGGCTTTTATTTCTACCGAGGTAGGCATCTATTTGCTCAACTCTGGTAGTATCATAGTTATAGATCGTTTCCTTAAGCTTTTCAAAAGTTCCATTATTGGATTTGAAGCTAATTTCTTTTATTAATTCTCCTTTGTACGGAGATACGTTGGACAATGGACCATTTGGAATCACCTCTGTTTGAAAAGTAGTTTTTGAACCATCATACGAGGCTAAAAATGTTTTTTCAATACCTCCATTTTGAAAATTATCCCCTCCATAGCTAATGGTTACCTGATCATAGAATCCAATATTATTATTAAAGTAATAAAAATGGTTCCAGTTTCCAGATGTTATTGTGAACTCTTCATAGTAATCACCACATGCCAGTCTTTTTTCTTGAATTTCATATAAATTCACAGAACCAAATAATGGAAATATCTCCTGATCATAATGTGCCATATCATTATAATAGAATCTTTTAACTATAGGAATTGAAGATGCCCCAGCTACATCTGTGAGTTTTTTCACTCTAATACCAGAATTACTAGTAACAGATTGAGTAATATTGTCTGAAATATAGCTTCCACTTACATTAGCTTCAACATCATCTAATAATACAGGAGAAAGATCTAAAGATATTTTATAGGTGTTTTCTGCATTCATATTAACATTATAATTAAAAGATCCTGCGGCTACATTTTCATTTAATATATAAGAAGAAGTAGTCTCATTATAGACTTTTAAAAAGACCCTATCATGAACTGCATCAGAGCCATCAATGATATTCACCTCTCCATTAAGTTCAAGTGTTGACCCCATTTGCGGAGAAATACTATGTTCATTATATTCGCTTCCAGTAGTGGAAACTGAAATATTAAACCCGTCATAAACATAGGCAGATTCACTCGTGATTACACTATTAGGTTCGTATTCAATTTCAGTATATCCTCCAGTGGGATATTCCACTTTTTCCAAAATACCGTTTTTGGTATACGTGAAATTTCCAGAGCGCTCTGCTTCCGTATAAGAAATAGAATATAAATTCCCTACATAATCTGGGTATAAACTTTGGTTGTTATATTCCCCATTATTAAAACCTAAGAGGTCTTGTGCAAATGAAAAACGTGGTGGCAATTCTGTTGGAGCGTTATAATAAAATCGGTGAGTCTTACTTTCACTACCCGTATTATCTTCTACCCTATTCAAGAATATTCTCTTTTTATAAATACTATTATTTAAATAGGGGTTTGTTGAACTTTTTGTACTTGTAATAAGATCGTAATAAAAATTATAGTCCTTTATTATAACCGAACCATTTTTATATTGAATGCCTGATAATTTAACCGATGTATTTTCAATATCCCCTCTTGACGTAGTGTTAAAAACAATCGTTTTCGAATTTCGATTATTCGAAATTGAACTTATTTTTTTTGAGGATACAGAACTATAAAGCTCGCAATTATTTTCTACAGTAGTAGGAGCGGTACAATCTTGGGACCCTCCCGTATAATAATAAGGAGCTGTATATGTTTGATTAAAACCGGATGCATAGAACATACTCTGTGTATTATAGCTAAAAGTTATTTCATCTCCACTCAATGCGGTAATTTTTGAAAGGTACCAAGCACTTGTAACCGTAGGCTCTAAATTACCGGTTGTACAGCTATTTTGAGGTTGAGTAGTTTCTTTAACATCAAAAACATACTCGGTACCATCAGCAGTGATAAACTTAAAATCACCTCCATTAAGTAACTCAACTTTTAAACTTCGATCCTGTTTTAATAAGATTGGATTACTTTGCTCGTCTAAAATGAATGAGCCAGAAATACCATTAAATTTGAAATTATAAATATCTGGCTCAAAATCAATTGCATCTGCATCATCTACAACGCTTCGAAGAAAATATAAATAATTCAATCTTGAGGAAGTATACCATGATTGGGTGGTATCAAGTGATTGAAAATTTTTTGAATTTGCAATTTCATCTGCAACTCCACGTACCGATCGAGTTATTATCCCCCCAGCATTAAGGTTCCATCCCATACCTACCCATGAAGCTATTTGATCTACTTTAACTCCTGTAGTAGCATAGGACAAACTTATAGGAAGATTTAAAGAGCCTGCTGAATATTCTATAAGAGGAATAGTAATGTTCGCTACGCCGGTAGACTCATCTAATGGAATATCACCGTATTTGGTAAATTCATAGGCTGTAGGAGAGGGTGGGGCAATTTCAGGTAGGGCACCTATAGAATTTTCTTCTTGTGCCCTAAGTGCAAAACAGTAAAAAATTACTATTAGAAAGGCTAAGGTTTTTTTGATAATACTCATTGAAAGAAACTTTAACAATTATAAATAAACTAGTTAAAATTAAATATTAATTTATTGACTACATCACATCAAAACCTTACTAATAGTAATGTTTTGATGTGATATTATGTTAAAATTTAAATATAATCATACTAAACAAATTTAAACTTTAATAATATCATTTATGACTTAATAAGCATTACATAAAATAATGCTCCTAATCGAAATTAAAATGACAATCGGGTGACCAACTTATAGTCACCTTAAATACCTTTTATGAGTACTAATTAATTTTAAAAAATGGGGGGTTTATATTCATGACATAATGTAGAATTTTAACGTTAAAATCTACCTTGTAGTAATCCACCGTAACTATATCTACGTATATTTCACAAAACCAATTGGCATAATAACTGATAATCAAATAATAAAATAACAATATATCCTATGAAAAAGAACTTTTTACTAGTATTATTCTTAGCAAGCTTATTTTCTTTCAATGCATGCTCTGAAGATAATGATCCTCCAAAAGAGGTTGATCCCGCACCCGAAGAAGAAAAAGAACTAACCGAAGAAGAACGAATTGACTTTGAGGTTAAAAGCTTCATATATCGAGGGCTTAATGACATTTATCTCTATAAGGCCGATGTACCAGAACTGGCTGATGACTATTTCGACGATGACGAGGCACAAAAGAAATTCCTAAACGATTTTAGTTCCCCTGAGTCACTTTTTAATTCTCTACTTTCCAATCAAGATGAATTTAGTTATTTGGTGGACGACTATGAGGAGCTTGAAAATCAATTCGATGGCATTAGCGGTGCTACCGGTATTCAGTTTGGCTTAGGTTTATTGAAAGGTAGCAATAACATCTTTGGTTATATACAATATATCTTACCAGGAACTTCTGCTGCAGAAGCCGGGCTTTCCCGAGGTGATATATTTACTGAAGTTGATGGAGAACAGTTAACACTATCTAATTTCAATGAACTACTAACACAAGATTCTTTTACTATTAATATTGGTTATGTTGAAAATAATGCGATCTACTTAACTGATGAGACCGCAACACTTACCGATGATTACTACACCATGAACCCTGTTTTTATCACCAAAGTCTTTGAAATTGAGGGTAGAAAAATAGGCTACCTTATGTACAATAGCTTTATAGCTAATTTTGATGAAGAACTAAACGCCGCATTTGGTGAATTTAAAAGTGAAAATGTAACCGATCTGGTTTTAGATTTAAGATATAATGGTGGAGGGTCGGTAAATACAGCTACAGATTTAGCCAGTATGATAACAGGACAATTTGAAGGTCAGGTTTTTGCCAAAGAACAATGGAATAAAGACTACCAGGAATATTACGAAACCTATACTCCAGATTTTCTTATAAACGAATTTGATTCAGAATTAAGTGATGGACAAAGCATAAATAGTTTAAACCTCAACGAAATTTATATTTTATCTACCCAGGCCACAGCTTCGGCAAGTGAATTAATTATTAACGGCTTAACACCCTATATAAATGTTGTTCATATTGGAAAGACTACTACCGGTAAATTTCAGGCATCAATAACACTATATGATAGCCCAACTTTTAACGACAAAAATAGGAATGAAGATCATACTTATGCCATGCAGCCTCTTGTTTTGAAAATGGCCAATAAAGATGGATATACAGATTTTAAAGATGGACTTATACCAGATATAATAATAACTGAAGACCTTGAAAATATGGGAGTTTTAGGTGATCCCGAGGAGCCTTATCTGGCAAGAGCTATCGACGAAATTTTAAATAGAAATCAAATGCAATCCAGGATGAAGAATAAAGACCATTTAAAATTCGAAAAAATTGGAGAAAGTGATATGTTTAAGCCTACTTACCAAAAAATGTACATTGATAAAACACCTATGATAAAGGAATAGGATTATTTATTTGATCCTTATTTAAAGCGGCCGTACCTAGAAAGACGGTCGCTTTTTTATGTCTTAGAAAAAAAGAATTTTTCTATGCTCTCAAGAAAAACAGGTCTTACAATCATCAAATATTAATATTCCACTAAGTATATTTTATCTATAATTCAAAATCTCAATTCTTCGGCACACTTGTTGTGATTTGAGCTAACATCCCCACTACCCTAATAATCAGCACGTCTGATAAGTTCAAGTTGTAACTTTTTTTATTAACATAAATTCTTTTATTATGAAACCGAAGAAAAACCCGAAGGCAGATCTTAGGAAAAAAAACGTTCTATTTTTACAAATTGGACTTATCGTCGTCTTACTATTATCTTATTTTATGATCAATTTAAAAACGTATGATCACCAGCAGGCTACAACAGAACCATGGGATGATTTTACTATTCCTGAAGAGGAGGCGATACCCATAACAAAAGTAAAAGAGGAATTACCACCAGCAAAACCTAAAGATCCTCCGGTAATTGAACTTATCGACGATGAATCTCCCGATCCCGAAGACAATATTGAACCAACGGAAACCAGCCTGGATGATATTGTTGATGTAGATGATATTATTGAAGTACCTGACGATGAACCGGTTGACCCTGTACCATTTGAATTTATTGAGGATGTCCCCTTATTTCCCGGTTGCGAAAGTTTAAAGGACAATGAAGAGCGAAAAGCATGTATGAGTGAGAAAATCTCTCGTTTTATCAGTAAAAAATTCAACACCGGCATAGGCGAAGATTTAGGCCTAAGCGGTATAAACCGTGTTATGGTAATGTTTGAAATAGATAAAAACGGAGAAGTTAAAAATGTACAGGCAAGAGGACCTCATAAACTTCTTGAAGAAGAAGGTAAAAGAGTAATACAACTTTTACCTAAAATGGAACCTGGAAAACAGCGAGGCAAGCCCGTACCTGTTCGCTATACCATTCCTATAAACTTTAAAGTACAAAACTAAAAAAGAAAGTATTGATAAATTATACGCTTTTAGGGCCGCGAATTTTTTCCGGCCTTTTGCTTTTTATTCCATCAAAAGAAACTAAATTTTAACTTCATCAATTCAAATAAAAATCGTAATTTAAAGGTGCATATAATTGATACCATGAGACTCTCAGATTCGAAATATGTCGATCAGGTAATCGAGATTATCGATTATGATTTTGGAATTTTCTATTTCCTAGAAGATATTGTGGTTTCTGAAATACACGAAGGAATTACTTTTGACTGGGAATGCGCAGAAAAAGTAATTATCGATGCAAAAAGAATTTTGGGTGAGGACTGCCGTCCTCATTATATCTCCAACCGCATAAACAAGTATTATACCGTCTCCCAAGATTGGTTAAAATTCTTTAATAATCTTTATTTTTTAAAAAGTTTTTCAGTCATCACACCCCATCCTTCAGGCATGATGAACCTTATCTTCGAACGCATGTTTTACCGACGTAAAATTTATCAGGTGAGCTCACTTCATGAAGCTTTTCAGCGTATAAGAGAACTTCAAGAGGAGAAAATATCTTAACTCCCCCATTTACATCTATAACGTTATATGTTAAAATGAATTTAAACAAACGTTTGATTTAAACATTTGTTTAAATTTGTTACCGAATTTTTGTAATTCAGCTTATGGATTTAAATGAAAAACAAATACATATTCTAAAAGTTTCAGAAGAATTATTTTCTAAAAATGGTTTTGATGGAACTTCAGTTAGAATGATCGCTAAAAAAGCCGGTATTAATATTGCCATGATCTCTTATTACTTCGGAAGTAAAGAAAAGCTATTGGAAACTTTGGTCTCTTACCGGATTTCGAGCTTTAGAATTGAAATAGACAAGGTAATACAGCAAGGAGGCACCTTCATGGAAAAGATTGATGCCTTAATTGAAGTGATCATTAAACGTATCCATAATGGCCGAAGGATCCAAAAGCTGATCCATTTTGAATTTTCCAGAGAAAACCCTAAAATCGATTTCTCCAATTATCTTCGAGAAAAGCAGGAAAATTTAGACACATTCAAAAAACTAATTGAAGCAGGGCAAAAAGAAGGTGTTTTTAGTAAAAATGTAAATATAGAGCTTATTATCCCTACCATTTTAGGCAGCTATTTTAACCTGTACTACAACAAAAAGATATATTCTAAAGCTCATGGACTTTTCCAGGAAGAGAATTTCGATGAATTTGTAACTACTACGCTAACACAACATATTCAAAAAACCATTAAAGCACTTTTAACGTATGACGAGTAAATCCCTAGTCTTAGTGTGTTGTTTACTTTTTGGTTTTCAAAGTTTTTCTCAAGAGAACAAAACTTTAAGCCTTGAAGAAGCAGTAAGCATTGCCCTTAACAACAGTGATGATGCCAAACTTGCAGAAACAACCGTTAAAACAGCTTCAGAAGAACTGAAGGTTACCAAAAACAATCAATATCCAGAGGTTTCCCTTTCTGGACAATATCAATATCTCACTAGTCCCGATGTAAACCTGAAACTTGCAGTAGGAAATTCAAATCCTACTGAAGGAGAAGCTAAGGAGGTTGGCACACCAGATATTAACCAGATCATGATAGGCCAGGCTAGCGTTTCTGTGCCCATATTCTCGGGGTTTAAATTAAAAAACGCGATAGATGCCAGTCTAAATAATTTTGAAGCGACAAGTCTTGAAGCGACAAGTACCAAAGAACGTATCGCATTGCAAACCATAAGTACTTATCTTAATCTTTATAAAGCGCAACAAATAGTAGCGGTTGTAAAAGAAAATCTTAAAAGCGCACAACAGCGTGTAAAAGATTTTAGTGCGATGGAAGAAAATGGACTATTAGCCAGAAATGATCTTTTAAAAGCGAAGCTTCAGGAAGCTAATATTAAGCTTACACTAAAGGAAGCTCAGAAAAATGTAAGTATTTTAAACTTTAAATTGGCGACATTTTTAAAAATGCCAGATGATTTCACTTTTAATTTACCTGTAGAAACCATTGGTATGACACCTGCTATAGAAAATATCACAATAAAACGTGCAGATCTAGAAGCCTTGGATTATAGGCAAAAGGCCTCAGAAAACAATATCAAAATGGCACAATCTGCCTATTATCCTTCGATCGCATTACTTGGCGGATATGCCGCTTTAGATATTCAAAATGCGTTAACCGTGACCAATGCCATGAATATAGGTGTTGGGGTAAGCTATGATATTTCGAAAATTTTTAAAGCAAAGAATGATGTAAAGCTTGCGCAGCATAAAGCTGAAGAACTTGAATATACTATCGCTAAAGCCAAAGATGATGTAAAAATTCAGGTTAAAAATGCCGAAGAAGAGTATCAACTGGCTTTAACCCAATTTGAAGTTTACTCACAATCACAGGAACAAGCCGAAGAGAACTACCGCATTGTTAAAGACAAATATGACAATGGACTTGTAGACACCAATGATCTTTTAGAAGCCGATGTAGATCAACTTCAGTCTAAAATAAATAAAACCAACGCCCAGGCCGATATTAGCTTAAAATACTATCAATTATTACAAGCCGAAGGTCTTTTAACAAACAAATTCAATTTCAAAAACAATTAATCTTTTTACTAAGATGAAAGAAAAGAAAAAAAGCAACAAGAAGTTTGTCTTCATAATAGGTGCATTAGTACTGATTGGAATCGTATACGGAGGCTATAAATTTATACATTCCCTTTCTCACGAAGAAACCGATGATGCCCAAATTGAAGCCAATATGAACCCTATTATTCCCCATGTTAGCGGTTATATTGAAAAAGTTTATGTAAGTGATAATGAAAAAGTAGAAAAAGGCGATACGCTTTTAGTGATCGATAATCGTGACTATAACGTACAGCTACAACAGGCCAAAGCTAATTTAGTAGCGGCAGAAAGCCAGCTTAACGTTGCAAAAGTAAGTATAGGATCCTATAAGGCCAATGCTGCCGCGTCTACCTCTCAATACAAATCTGCCGGAGGAAACATCAAATCTGCCGAAATCAAACTATGGAGAGCTCAACAAGACTTTGAGCGTTATAAAAATCTTTTTGCTAATCATTCTATTACAGAGCAACAGTACGAACAGGCACTGGCGGCAAAGCAAGAAGCAGAACAACAATTAGAAATCCTGAAGAACCAGGAAAAAGCTTCGGCCAGCCAGCGTAATGCAGCCATTTCACAAACAGAAATTTCAGAAAATCAGGTTAGCGTAGCTCAGGCCAATGTAGAAAGTGCAAAAGCCGCTTTAGATGCTGCTTTGCTAAATATGGATTACACCATAATTACCGCGCCTATAGATGGGCAATTATCTAGTGTATCTATTCAGCCAGGACAGTTTATTCAACCGGGCCAGTCACTATTTTACCTGGTGAATACCAGTGACAAATGGATCACTGCTAATTTTAAAGAAACCCAGCTTGAAAAAATGCGAATTGGCCAAAAAGTTGGAATCGAGGTTGATGCTTATCCAGATTATGAGTTTGAAGGTAAAATTACGGCCTTTTCTCCAGCAACCGGAGCAAAGTTTTCACTTCTTCCTCCAGATAATGCCACAGGGAACTTTGTAAAAACAATACAAAGATTACCTGTTAAAATTGAATTTTCAGATAAAAATGATAAAGAAAAATTAGAGCGTCTACGCTCTGGAATGAACGTTCTGGTAGACGTGCATTTAAAATAAATTATGGCAGTAGATAAAGCTCAAATACAAGACGAGGACAGTCTGGTTGAATATGGTTTTAGGAGAGTAATTATTACAATTACTGCCGTTTTATGTGCACTTCTGGAAATTATTGATACCACGATAGTGAATGTTGCGCTAAATGATATGCGCGGTAGTCTTGGGGCCACGTTAACAGATATAGCATGGGTAATTACAGCTTATGCTATTGCTAATGTTATTATTATCCCAATGACCAGTTGGCTTTCTAAACAGTTTGGTCGCCGAAATTATTTTGCTGCTTCGATTATCATCTTTACCGTTTCTTCTTTTCTCTGCGGAAATGCCACCAACATCTGGGAGCTGGTTGCCTTTAGGTTTATCCAGGGAATGGGTGGCGGTGCCCTTTTGGTAACAGCCCAAACAATCATTACTGAAAGTTATCCGGCAGCAAAACGTGGTATGGCTCAGGCTATTTACGGGATGGGTGTTATCGTTGGCCCCACGTTAGGACCACCACTGGGCGGTTATTTAGTAGATAATTTCTCGTGGCCGTATATTTTTTATATTAATATTCCACTTGGGATTATTGCGACTTTCCTTACGATCCTTTTTGTAAAAAGTCCTAAATATGGTGATAAACTTAAAGCCAACCAAGTCGACTGGTGGGGTATCATATTGCTGGCCACTTTTATAGGATCTTTACAGTTTGTTTTAGAACATGGCCAGCAAGACGATTGGTTTGAAGATGGGACTATTGTCACCTTATCGATAATGGCTGTTTTTGGACTGATATTATTTATTTGGCGAGAACTTAATTATAAATATCCCGTCGTAAATCTCAGAGTGCTAAAAGACACAAACTTAAGTATTGGTACCATACTCACATTTATACTTGGCTTTGGTCTTTTTGGTTCTACTTTTATTATTCCCATTTACACACAGTCTATCTTAGGTTGGACGGCTACAGATGCCGGGCTTTTACTAATTCCAAGTTCGATTACCACTGGTTTAATGATGCCTATTATCGGTAAACTGTTAGAACGCGGTGTACCACAAAAATTGCTGGCAGCCGCCGGATTTGGAATATTCTTTTTATACAGTTTATGGATGTATTTATTGATGACGCCAGATACAGGATCTGAGCATATGTTTTGGCCACTGGTCGTACGTGGTGTGGGATTAGGATTGCTATTTGTTCCTATTACTACGCTTTCACTCTCTACGCTAAAAGGTAAAGATATTGGTGATGGTGCAGCTTTTACAGGAATGATGCGACAACTAGGAGGATCTTTTGGGATTGCGATCATAACCACTTTTGTTTCACGTTTTACCCAGCAACACAGGGTAGATTTAATACCAAACATAAGCCAGATCGATTTCCAGGTACAGCAAAGAATACAAGCATTGCAACAAAGCTTTATTCAAAAAGGATTTAGTATTAACGAATCTTTGGATAAAGCTTACACCCTCATAAATGCAAATATTATGCGACAGGCTACTGTACTTTCTTATATGGATATTTTTCTTTATCTGGGAATTTTATTTCTAATATGCGTTCCTTTTGTTTTGTTAATTAAAAAAGGATCAGGTAAAGTAGATACCAGTTCTGTTCATTAAAATTGCTACCCCAAATGCCACTAGTGGCATATTTAAAGCCGTCGGAAGCCCCAATTTTCCGATGGCTTTTTATTATCCCTTTCCAATCAACTATCAAAACCAACCGTTTAACGACACTAATTCCTAATTAAACGAATCTTATTTTATTTTCACTAATATTATATGAATTTTGTTCCCATAAGACACTAAAATTACAATGAAAAATAAGCTAACAATCCTTTTTATAGAGGACGATATGATCGAAGTGATGAAATTGAATAGAACAATTTCGTCCTTATCCCTACCTCACCATATCATTGAAGCTAAAAATGGTGAAGAAGCCCTTACGATCTTAAATAAGAAAGATCGCCTTCCAGACATTATATTTTTAGATTTAAATATGCCAAAAATGAATGGTATCGAATTTCTTAAAATATTAAAGTCTGATGATATTTTAAAATACATCCCTACGATTATCCTAACCACTTCCAGTAACCGAAGAGATCTATTAGAGTGTTACAAAATTGGTATTGCCGGATACATGATTAAACCTTTAAAGTACGAAGATTATGTATCTAAATTAAGTAGTGCCTTAGATTATTGGAGTCAGAATGAATTAATTAAAGGATAATATATCATGAAAGGTATCGTATTTACAGAATTTCTCGATATGGTCGAGAAAAAGTTTGGTATTGAGGTAGTAGACCATATTATTACAGAATCTAAACTTCAATCTGAAGGTGTTTATACTTCTGTAGGTACTTACGACTTTGTCGAAATGCAAAGTCTTTTAATAAATCTTAGTAAAAAAGTAACGATCCCGTTAGACGATCTTATTTACCACTACGGACTCTATTTTTTTAATACGCTCATAAAAATCCATCCTGGGATCTTTGCATTGTATAAAGATCCCATAGAATTACTTTCTTCTATAGAAAATCATATTCATGTTCAGGTAAGAAAATTATATCCAGGCGCAGAGCTTCCAACTTTTAAAATTGAAAAAAAGACCGAAGATGAACTGGAAATTTTGTATTTTTCAGAAAGAGCAATGTACATGTTCGCCAAAGCCCTAATGGAAAAAACGTTTGAACACTACGACCAGAATTCCCAAATACGATTAGAAAAAATTGAAAATAATGGGACTAAGGTCAGATTCCTGATATCTAAAAAACATGGAGCCTACCAAAAAAATTGAAATTTTAGAAAGAGCACTTGAGAGAGAAAAAAAGGCAAGAAAACTAGCTGAAAAAATTTTAGAAGAGAAATCAACAGAATTGTTTGATCTCTCTGAGGCACTGCGCCAGTCTAACAATCGTCTTAAAGAACTTCTTAACGAAAAAACCTCACAATTAGAAGGTGTTTTTGTAAATATCATAGATGCATATATCATTATGGACATTCAGGGGAATGTCTTAAAAATGAATCATGCGGCTAAAACCATGCTGGGTTACGACAATGAAAAAGAGGTCGTAAACTTACTAAAATTAGTCCATGCAGATGATGTAGATTATACCGCAGCAGCTTTTAAACAGCTATACCATACTGGTAGTTATAACGATTATAGAGCACGTATCATCACTAAAGATGGCATAGAAAAGATCGTACAAATTAATGCGAGTATTATCTATGACCGTGAAGGAAAACCTATAGCTGCCCAAGGTGTCGCCAGAGATATCACTGAAGAAATAGAGATTAAAAAACAGCTAGAATCCCAAAAAAAACAGCTAGATTTAATTTTTGACAACTCCCCCATTGGCATTTCACTTACCCGAACCAATTTTAAAGGACTCCTTAAGGTAAACAAAGCTTTGGTGAATATGTTTGGATATTCTTTTGAAGAATTCAATAGCCTTAGCATTAAAGATATCACCCATCCAGAAGATGAAGATAGTAGTGAAAAATTAAGGGAAATGATCGAAGGTAAAATGGACTCTTACATCGTCAACAAACGCTATATTAAAAAAAGCGGGGAAACCTTATGGGCCAAAACAAGAGTTGCTGCCATTAGAGATGAAAACAATAAAATACTCTATCAGGTAGCTACCGTTGAGGATATTACCAAAGAAAAAATAGCCAAAGAAAAAATTGAAGAGTCCGAGAATAGACTTTCAACCTTAATTGTTAACCTACAAACGGGGATTTTACTAGAAGATGAAAATCGTAAAATCCTACTCACAAATAACAAATTCTGTAATCTATTTGGTATCCAGGCCACACCAGAAGTATTAAAAGGCGCCGATTGTTCTAATGCTGCAGAAGAGAATAAAAAATACTTTAAAAATCCAGAACAATTTGTAAAAAGAATTAATGAGTTATTACAAAAAAAAGAAATTATTATTGGTGAAGAATTAGAACTCGTTAACGGAAGTATTTATGAACGCAGTTACATTCCTATTTATCATGAAGGCCGATACAAAGGCCATCTTTGGAGCTATGATGATGTAACTATCCAAAAAAATTACAAAGAAAGCCTTAAGGCCCAAAAAGAAAAATATAGTAGTATAATCGCCAATATGAACTTAGGCCTTTTAGAGGTAGATCTTAACGATAAAATCCTTATGGCCAATCAAAGTTTTACTGAAATGAGTGGTTATACCGAAGAAGAACTCATTGGAAAAACCGCCTCTGATGTTTTTTTAATTCCTGAATCTAAAGCAGACTTTAATAAAAACGATAAAGTTCGAAGAAAGGGAATGTCTAACTCCTACGAGGTACGTATAAAAACCAAAAACAACAAACTGAAATACTGGTTGGTGAGCGGAGCACCCAATTATGACGTAAATGGCAAGATGATTGGCTCTATCGGAATTCATCTGGATATTACCGAGATGAAACAGCTAGAAGCTCAAAAAGAACAGTTACTAAAAAACCTGGAGCGACAAAACGAGCATCTTAATGAATATGCCCATATTGTTTCTCACGATCTAAAATCACCCTTACGAAATATCTCTGCACTTTTAACCTGGACAAAAGAAGACTTTAGGGAAAAGCTTGGCGAAGAAAGTATGATGAACCTGGATCTTATGCAGGGAAAAGTAGAAAAGATGGATCATCTTATCGAAAATATCCTAAGATATTCCAGCATTGAAGATGGCAATATTCAAAATCAGGAATTAGACCTTCAGGAACTGGTATCAGATATTATAGAATTGATTTATGTCCCAGAGCATATTACAATAAATATTCTTACAAAATTACCGGTAATCTATGGTGATCGCACAAGAATTCAGCAGGTATTCCAAAACCTTTTAAGTAATGCGGTAAACTATATTGATAAAGAAAAAGGATTTGTAGAAATCGACTATACAGAAAATACAACACATTACACCTTCAGCATTAAAGATAACGGTATAGGCATAGAAAAAGAACATCACCAGCGTATTTTCAAGATTTTTAATGCACTGGGAACTCACGAAAAGTCTACAGGTGTAGGCTTAAGTATCGTAAAAAAAGTAATCGATTTATATGAAGGAGAGATTTGGTTAGATAGTGAGGTTGGCAAGGGAACCGTATTTTTCTTCAGCTTAAAAAAACAATCATGAAAGTAATTCAGGCCCTAAAAACAAAAGGTTCTGCCTGGCAATACAAAGGTGGACATAAAGAACAACTAAACAATCCTTTGGTTTTAATTTTCGCCGAAAGAAAATTGCTACAGGACCCTGAAGTTTTAGAGGACATAAGAGAAGAATTCCCCTATAGACATCTTGTTTTTGGCAGTTCGGCGGGAGAAATTATAACTGAAAAGGTAACCGAAAACTCAATTGCAGTAACTCTAATTGAATTCGAAAAATCTACTTTTGAAATTAAGACGGCCAACATCCTGGAATATAATAAAAATGGAGAAGCCCTTGGTTTTGGATTGGCCAGCCACTTTAAAAAAGAAAATCTAAAACATTTTTTTATAATTTCTGAAGGAAGTTATGTGAATGGTAGTGATTTAATTAAAGGGATTGAAAAATACACCAAGCAAAAAATTAGCTTAACAGGTGGGCTTTGTGGTGATGGCGCCAGGTTTGAAACTACTTTAGCCTCTTATAACGAAAACCCTAAAAAAGGGGAAATTGTAATGATTGGCCTGTATGGCGAAAGTCTAGACATTAGCTATGCCAGTTTTGGTGGTTGGATACCTTTTGGGCCAGAACGAATAATCACAAAATCAAAAGGGAATGTGTTGATGGAATTAGATGATCTACCTGCTTTAGACCTTTATTCGAAATATCTGGGAAATAAAGCCAATCAGCTTCCACAAGCCGCACTATTTTATCCTTTAAATATTAAAGAGGAAGGTAAAGAACAAAGTTTGGTACGTACCATTTTGAATATCGACATCGAAAATAAATCGATGATTTTAGCCGGCGATGTTCCTGAAGGTTCTAGCGCTCAGTTAATGATGGCAACGGTAGATGGCATTACCGAAGGAGCTGCCACCGCTGCCGCAATGGCCCTTAAAAAACATTCCAGACCGCCACAACTTGCTTTACTGGTAAGCTGTATTGGCCGTAAACTGGTGATGGACCAACGCGTAGAAGAAGAAATTGAAGAAGTTTCTGAAACTTTAGGAGAACAAGCTGCTATAGCCGGTTTTTACTCCTACGGAGAAATAGCGCCATTTTTTACGAGTACCGAATGTAACCTGCACAATCAAACCATGACACTAACCCTAATTAGCGAATAGCATGAATCCTCTACTAAGCCGACAAATAAGAAAATATTTTCCTGAAAAATTAGCAAAGGATGATAGGTTCAAAGATTTTTTTAATGCGGTAGAGGAATCTTATAAAAACAACGATGAGCAGCTAAGCATGATCCAACGTGCTATGAAAATAAGCTCAGACGAATTATTTAGTGCTAACCGAAAATTAAAGTTAGAAGCACAAAGCCAAAAGCAAATCTTAGACCGTTTAAGGGCTGTCATTACCACTTTAGATATTAAAAACTCAGCAAGCAAAAACGAACCTGAAGAAGAACTTAATGTCTCTGATCTTGCCACCTATATCGAAGAACAATCCAGGGAAATAGCTAAAATCCACGAAGAACAAAAGGAACTTTTGTTAAACCTGGAAAAGAAAAATCAGGTCCTATCAGATTATGCGCACATGGTTTCTCACGATCTAAAATCGCCTTTAAGAAGTATCAATAGTTTAGTAACCTGGTTAAAACAGGATTACGCCGAAAAAATTGAAGAAACCGGAATTACCCAGTTAAACATGGTGCTTAAAAGTGTAGAAAAAATGGATGCCCTGATTGGTGGAATTCTTAATTACTCTACCATAGATCAGGAAATTTTAGACACCTACGATGTAGACACAAAACATCTGGTAGACGAAATCATACAGATTATTTACAAATCTGAGCATATAAAAATTGAAATTTCAGATCAGCTTCCCGTGGTGCACGGTGATAAATTTAGACTTCAGCAATTATTTCAGAATTTAATTCAAAATGCGGTGAAAAGCATTGATAAACCTGAAGGCATTATTAAAATCGACGTTAGAGAAAATGATAATTATTGGGAATTTTCTATTGAAGACAACGGAAAAGGCATCGATAAAGATCATTTTCAGAAAATTTTTCAGATATTTGAAAAGATTGATAATGATTTTAATTCTACCGGAATTGGTTTATCCATCGTAAAAAAGATTATTGATTTTTATGGGGGTAAAATCTGGTTAGAAAGTGAGTTATCAAAAGGCACCATTTTCTACTTTACTTTACCTAAATAAATAAACATGGAAGAGAAACCTAACTACTCTTACATAAGCCAGCTATCTGGTGGCGACAAAGAATTTGAAGAACAACTGCTCGATGTAGTGCGTCTAGAACTTCCGCAGGAAATAGAAAGCTACAAAAATCATTTAGAAACAGATAATTTTATGAGAGCAGGAGACGATGTTCATAAAATTAAACATAAAATTAGTATTTTAGGCTTAGAAAAGAGTTATCAGGTTGCTATAGATCATGAAGACAAACTTCGAGAAGGGGTTGTTGATGCAGATCTATTTAGCCAATTTGAAGAGATTCTTAACGCAATGACCACGTTTATTCAAAAAGCCTAAAATCTAACCTATGCAGTGTATAATTGTTGATGACGAAGCAGCAGCAAGAACAATATTAAAAAAACTTGCATCCAATAATGATAATCTAGAAATACAGGCAGAATTTTCTAATGCTATCCAGGCGATCAAACATCTTAATCAAAATGAGGTCGATCTTATCTTTCTAGATATACACATGCCAGATTTTACCGGTTTCGATTTTATTCAAACTGTAAAAAACCCTCCAAAAATAATATTATCAACTTCAGATAGAAATTTTGCGATCGAGGCTTTTGAATACGATTGTATTGTAGATTACATTGTAAAGCCCATCACCCAGGAACGATTTGATAAGGCCATTAAAAAGGCACTAAACTTTGCCCCAAAGGAGCACACAAAAGATATAGCTTCAGAAAAAGTAGAAGCAAACCCTAAAGAATCAGGAAATGATCTTTACGTAAATATTGATCGCAGATTAATAAAAATAGATATCCCCAGTATTTACCTGATAGAAGCAAGAGGTGATTATATTTTGATAAAAACATCAGGAAAAAATTACACGGTACATTCTACAATGAAAAAAATTGAAGAAAAGTTACCCGAGAATCTATTTTTAAAAATTCACAGATCTTTCATCATAAACGTAGACAAAATTATTGATATAGAAGATAATAGTGTTTTAATTGAGAAAGATGTAATTCCTGTAAGCCGTTCTAACCGCCCAGAACTCATGAAACGTTTAAATCTTTTGTAAAAAGATCTTTAAATTACAATTCAACGGCACTTATTTACCACCCATCTACACTTTAAAAATCCTCGACGATTTCTTCTAATTTCAGCTTTATTGCTGCCCTATATTTGTCATGTAGTTAAGTGATAATGATATCAGAAAACTACGTGATGTTTTACATAATTTTTTGTTTTTGAGTTAACAGCTCAGCATTGTTCCTAAAAGACTAAGAGCCCTACTAATTAAGTCTCTAGGTTTGGTACTGAGCAGGCATTAAACGGTCCGGGATACAAGCTTCCTTGGTAGATAAATGATAAAAGAATTGGTGCGACCGCATTACTGCCTTTATTGAAAAGATTGGGATTGGAATAATAATTCCCTTTTCAAAATAAAAGAAAAGGGAATTTTAAAAATTGTTTAGGCTAATACATTATACATAGTTGGATTGATTATAAGATTGGTTAGTTAGTTGGTTAGGTTAGGTTGAGAATGCCGGGAGTGGTTACCCGGCATTCTCTTTTATTATATATCCACAACCTAAATATAACTTTTAGAGATCGCCCCTATTTCTTTAAAGAAAGTTTCCTTTTCTGGTTTACTATTTAAATTTAGAAGATTTGAAATTTCGAGTTGCGCATCCATTTCCCTATACATGTTTTCTGTAAGCAATGCTAATAAATCGCGATGTGACTTATTTAATCTAAATGTATTTACAGCAATAACATGATGTTTAAGTTCTATACACGTTCCAGAAAAAATGCGTAAATAAGTTTTAACCAAAATTTCCTGATCTTTATCCAATAAGCCTTTAAATAAATCAAACTTATCTTCTTTGCCTTTTGCAACCAGGTACTTCTTAAGTTCAGAAAGGTAAAACGGACTTACAATTAATTGATTCGCTCGGTGGACTAAACGTCTAATTTTGGTATGATTACCGGAATAATATAATTTCATTTGGTACTATTGTGAGGATTTTTATAAAAAACAATACCAAAAAATTAAGTAGAGAGTATAGTACGGGGGAAGCCAAATTTACGCAACACCAAATAATTAACCAACTCACACAAGATGATTAACTTAAATATAATTTAGTAACGAAGAAATTAAAAAAATAGTAATCCATTTTATTTTATCATTTTATAAATGGTCACTTATTTTCATCTTTTTCAACAAGTCGTTTTCCGAAACTATCCGGGTGCCTGTTAATTTAGCTTTGCTTAGTTTTGCCTGCCCAGGTTCGGTACCACAAACCAGATAATTGGTTAACCCTGAAACCGCCCCTGTAATGCGACCGCCATGCTGCATAATGATTTTCTGCATTTCCGCTCTGGAAAAATTCTGAAAATTCCCCGATATCACAAATCGTAACCCATTAAATGACTCACTAAAACCTGCCAGCGCTTTGCGCCGAATTTGCACGTTTTGACCCTGCTTTTCTGCAATCCAGTCTAGATAACTTGAAGGAAAATCTATACCGTGCTTTTCCTGTAGTTGTAACTCCTCCTCTACCCGGTTTAGTTTTAAAAATAATTCACCGCAAACAAATGCATCTTCTAAAGCATTGTGATGATGAAATTGTGGTACTTCAAAAAAATTCGCCAAAGAGCTTAGTTTGTAACTGGGTAATCGTATCAGGTTTCTTGATCGTTGCAGCGTACAAAAACTGGTATATTGTGGTAATTCAATACCGTAACGCTGTAACGAATGAAGCAATACGGCATTATCGAATTTCGCATTATGCGCGACCAAAGTTTTGCCTTCTATAAAAGGAAGCATTTCTTCCCAGAGCTCGGCAAAATTCTTTTCGTGCTGTACATCTTCGTAAGTAATCCCGTGAATTTGTACCGCAAAAGGATTAAAATAAGCGACTTCAGGATTTATTAATTCATAAAATTCGCGGTATTTTATACCATTTTTATATTCCACCATTCCCAACGAACAGGGATTTTTCCCACTCGCGGTTTCAAAATCAAAAGCCACAAAATCCTCTATCATTCAATCATTTTAAAAAATTCTTCCTCACTAATCATTTTTATACCTTCTTTCTCGGCTTTCACTTTTTTACTCGGCCCCATTTTCTCCCCAACAATCAGGTAAGATGTACTTTTAGACAAAGAGCCTAAATTCTTACCTCCGTTGTCTTCAATATGCTTTTTCAGTTCATTTCGGGAAATAGAAAAAGTCCCCGAAACCACAAAACTTAGGCCATCCAATTTATTCGAAGCGGTTTCTTTTTCTTCCATTTCAAACTGTAAGCCTTTTTCACGTAAGCGATTTACAATTTCAAGATTCTCTTTATCGGTAAAAAATTCGGTGATACTTGCAGCAACGCGCTCTCCAACATCACGAAGTTCGATAAGTTCTTCAGTACTTGCTGCCATAAGACTGTCGATATTCCCAAAATGCTCGGCAATTTTACGGGCACTTACTTCTCCCACATCACGAATTCCAAGCGCAAATAACACTTTATCGAAAGTTCGTTTTTTAGATTCCTCTACGGAATTCAATATATTTTCAGTGGTTTTCTTCTGAATACTAATCCGGCTTCGATCTGAAATTTTAGTGATAAAATCATCGAATTTCGGGTAATGCTGAAAGCTTTCATTACGAAGCAATTCATCGATATAATCCGCATTTTTTAATGCTTCTTTTGCCGGCTGGTTTTCCTGATGATCGGGAAATTTTAGGTCGATCAATAAATTTACTGAAACACAATCTTCCATCGAAGTATATGCTGAAACATCTACACGCTGCATGGCCGAATTCAATTCACTTAGAAATCGCTTGAATTTCTTTTCATCGGCACCTTCAATCTCAGCAATATTTAAACTAAAAAGCTCCTCTAATTGTACAATTTCATTTCCTATTCTTTCAGAATCTGCCCTGGTTATACTCCCCCAACCCTGACTTAAAGCATAGATCGCCTGACCTAGTTTTACCTGAAGTTCGCCATCTTTTTTAATACCGGCTTCCTCGTTATCTAACCAGCGTTCCTGACCGATAATATCGTCGTAAGTGAGATAATAGAAATCGGAGTAATTATTAATAATGCCATTGTAATATAAAATTTCGATGGTTCCTTTTCCAAGACCATCAATATCCATCGCTTTTCTGGAAACAAAATGTTCCATCCTACCGATAATCTGCGGCGGGCAGCCTACATAATTTGGGCAAAAGTGTTGCGCTTCGCCTTCATTTCGTTGTAATTCAGTTCCACACTCCGGGCAATGTGTAGCGTAACTTGTAGGTTCAGATTCTGGATCGCGTTGCTTAAAATCTACTCCAACGATCTTCGGAATAATTTCTCCACCTTTTTCTACAAAAACTTTATCACCTTCTCGAATATCCAGTTTTTCGATCTGATCGGCATTATGCAAAGAGGCACGTTTTACAATCGTTCCTGCCAGTTGTACCGGTTCTAAATTAGCAACCGGGGTAATCGCACCTGTTCGACCAACCTGATAAGTGATTTTATGGAGTTTGGTCGTTTCCTGTTCGGCTTTAAATTTATAAGCCATCGCCCATCGCGGTGATTTTGCGGTATAGCCTAACTCTTCCTGCTGGCCAAAATCGTTCACTTTTACCACCACACCATCAGTTTCATAAGGCAAATCATGACGATGAATATCCCAGTAATTGATATAGTCTAAAACTTCATCGATGTTATTTTTAAGTTCTGATTCTGCCGGAACTTTAAAGCCCCAATCCCTAGCTTTCTCTAAACTCTCAAACTGGGACGAAATTGGTAGATTTTCACCCGCAATATTATACAGTAAACAATCCAGCGGCCGTTTCGATACCTCAGCACTATCCTGCAATTTTAAACTTCCAGAAGCGGTATTACGAGGATTGGCATAAGGCTCTTCTCCATTTTCCACACGCTCGGCATTCAATTTTGCAAAACCTTCAAAAGGCAATACAATCTCTCCCCGAATATGAAATTTCTCGGGATAATCACCCCGCAATTTTAAAGGTACCGACCGAATGGTTTTTACATTATTTGTTACATCATCCCCCTGAAATCCGTCACCACGAGTCACCGCCTGTACCAATTGGCCATTTTCATACGTAAGACTCATCGATGCACCGTCGTACTTTAGCTCACAGGTATATTTTATATCACCGTCTACCAACTTCCGAATACGAGTTTCCCAATCTTGCAGTTCTTCTTTAGAATACGAGTTAGAAAGCGAGTACATACGATAATCATGGACAATCGTCGCAAAATTCTTGGTTACCGCCCCCCCAACACGTTGCGTTGGCGAGTTAGGATCGTCAAATTCAGGATGCTTCTCTTCTAATTCCTGAAGCTCTTTCAGCTTCATATCAAAATCATAATCGCTGATTTCAGGATTATCCAATACGTAATATTGATAATTATGATGCTGTAATTCTTCCCGAAGGGTATATATTTTATTTTCGATATCCATTTATATTGAAATTAAAAGAAGCTTATTGTTCTATAAAAATTAATAAAAGCGTAAGTATGGCCGGTAGCGCCTGAACAAAGAATATTTTTTTACTGGCACTTAAGGCGCCATAAATCCCTGCTATGGCTATACATAATAGAAAAAAGATGGAAATATTGTGTTGCCAATAGGTATCTTCTATAAAAAAAGTCCATCCCAAACCGGCCGCTAAAAAACCGTTATATAAACCCTGATTAGCCGCTAGAGCCTTAGTTTTTGGAAAAAGATCTGCAGGCAGGGATCTAAAAGTTTTTTTTCCGACGGTTTCCCAGGCAAACATTTCAAACCAAAGGATATAGAAATGTTCTATCACTATAATGACCTTTAAAATAACAATTATTGCCCCCATATCTAATTTTAATGCTTATACCTCTTTAGATGTAAAATTAAATGCTGACCCCTGATGAGTGAAATTAATTTTAAAATCGGCTTCAAATGCCGTTTGGTTGGTAGGAAACCAATCTCTATTATTGCGATTAACCGCAATGATAAGTCCTTCGTCATCGCCAATAGCACAAAAACGATCTAAACTACCATCATAAATAGCTAAATCGAATTGTCGATGCAAATAGTTATAATAAGGTTCAATGATGTCTACCGCCAAACCAATTTCGGCAACTCCTACAATAGAATTGATATTAAAAACAGTATCGCCCCACTCGTATAGGTTTTTCCTTGAAATAAATTCCAGGATATTGCCATCGGGATCTTTAAAATACATCGATTTTGCCTTCCAGTTACTAAAATCGATAATTTCCTCGGTGTCATTTTTTTCAATCTTTACGCGTTTCTTTAACCACTGTAACGCCAGATTTTCATTATGAGCAGGAATATGAAATGCAATATGATAAGGTTTTGCATCTTCTTTATGCTTAAAACAAATTTCAGTAAAGCCCGTAGAAAGCCTAAAGCTATTTTCAGCCACTTCGGTTATGGAAAACCCAAGCACATCACGATAAAAGCCTAATTGCTCCTTTATCGCCGAAGTATAAACTTCTAAATATTCTATCTTCATTACGTCTGACTTTTAGTAATCCACTTTGGGGTGGGCTGTGGTTTAAAAAACTTCATCTTTTCGTATAACTCTTCGATGGTTTCAGCAATAATAAGCAAATCGTAATTGGCTTTTTTCAATAAACCTGTTTTTACCATTTTACGGAGCATGGCTACCAAATCGTCGTAAAAACCATTGATATTTAGCAATCCAATTGGTTTTTGATGTAAGCCCAGTTGCGCCCAGGTAATAATTTCAAAAAGCTCCTCGAAAGTTCCAAAACCTCCGGGAAGCGCAATAAAACCGTCACTTAGTTTATGCATAGTGAGTTTTCGCTCGTGCATATCCTGGGTGGTAATCAACTTGTCCAATCCTGTATGCACCACTTCTTTGGTTTTTAAAAATTCAGGAATTACACCAGTGGCTTTCCCTCCGTTTTCATTAACCCCGGTCGCAACATGCCCCATTAAACCAAGTTTACTTCCGCCATAAATCAAACGAATATTGTTTTTAGCCAAAAAGGCTCCCAGTTTTTTAGCGGTTTCTATGATTTCTGAATCGACCCCATCGCTGCTGGCACAAAATACAGCGATACTTTTTAGGGAATTTTGTGTTTTCTTTTCTTCCAAAATAGCAGTTTTTTTTAGCGTTTTTGGGCTTTCAGCATTCTAAAATTACCAAACATATCTTTTCGAAGTTCCGTTTTAAAACCATGCGCTTTAACCATGGTTTCCGTTTCTTCTGCCAAATATTGATTAATTTCAAAAAACAACAATCCATTTTTTGAAAGCCCTTCTTGTGCTAATTTCGTGATTTTATTATAGAAAAGTAAAGGATTTTTGTCTTTTACGTAAAGGGCAGTTTCTGGCTCGTACCTCAACACATTTTGCTGCATTTCAGCTTTCTCTAATTCTCGCACATAAGGCGGATTAGACACTATAATATCGAATTGTTGGGGAAATTTTTCTGCGGAAAGAATATCCTGCTGCATAAAATCGACCGCAACTTTATTATTTTCAGCATTGATTTTAGCGATTTTTAGCGCTTCTTCTGAAATATCTATGGCTGAAATTTGAGCCTCCGGTAAATGTTTTTTTAAGCTGATGGGGATACATCCGCTTCCCGTGCCGATATCGAGGATTTTTACAGCTGATTTTTGCTGAAGCAGTACCTCATCTAAAATCCACTGGACTAATTCTTCCGTTTCCGGTCGCGGAATTAAAACTCCGGGGGCAACTTTAAAATTCAGACTAAAAAATTCGGTTTCCCCGATGATATACTGAATAGGTTCAAAAGAACCGAGTTTGCCTAAAGCCAACTCAAATTCAATAATTTCAGTCTCGCTAAGCACTTTATTAGGTTCTAAAGCGATCTGTAACCTACTTAACTTCAAATGATGCTCCGCCAATAAATGGAAAAAGGAAAGGATTTCTTCTTTTGGATAGTGATCTCCAAGATCTTCTAAGAATTGATTTTTGAGTTGCGTGGTGGTCATTTTGGTAGTTTACAGTTTTATCCCCCTACCCCCCGAAGGGGGAACATTTAATTCAAAATTTAAAATAATTCTTGATTCCTGAATCTTGATTCTAATCTCAAAAATCAAAAAGATCTCTCCATAAAGTCGAGATGACCATAGAAAGAAATTTGTCATTTCGAGCGAGGTACGAGTCGAGAAATCTTATTCAGCTTCTGTTAATATTTAATGTTTAAAACTAAATTTTAAATAGTCTTTCTTGCCTCTAGTTTCTAGGTTCTTGATTCCAATCTCAATCAAAATTCAACATTTAAAATTCAAAATAAAAAAAGTCTATTCCCTAAATTCTAACAGCGAAGCGATCTAACATCTAATGTCTAGCTATAGATCCTTAATCATCCAAACCGTACAATTATAATGTCCTGTACTGCCCAAAGGTTTTTCTAATTCCTTAAAGCCGGTCTTTTTGTACAATTTGCAGGCATCTTTCATGTAAGGCAATGTCTCGATATAACACTTTTTATAGTTCTGATTTTTGGCAAACTTCAAACAGGTTTCCATCATTTGGGCGCCAAGACCTCTTCCACGAGCTTCGGGTAAAAAATACATCTTTTGTAATTCGCAAATTTCGGTTTCAAATCCTGGTAGCGGGCCTATACCGCAACAGCCAATGATCTTGCTATCTTCTTCGATAACAAAATAAGCTTTTCGTTCGGCATTGTATTCCGCAGTCATATCCTCCAAAGCTTTATCTTCGTAAGCAGTTCCTTCTTTTGGAACCCCCATTTCTATTAAAACATCCCGGATAACTTTTTTAACCTGCTGATTGTCTTGCTGCTGAATTTCCCTTATTTTAAGCGTGCTCATTCTTACGAATTAATCCTATTTTTGTGGCTGTGAATATACACGAAAAATATATAAAACGCTGTTTGCAACTCGCCGAAAACGGACTGGGAAGCACTTATCCAAACCCCATGGTGGGTAGCGTTATCGTTTACGAAGACAAGATCATTGGCGAAGGCTGGCATCAAAAAGCAGGTGAAGCTCACGCCGAGGTTAACGCGGTAAATTCGGTTAAAAATCCAGAGCTTTTAAAGAAATCTACCATTTATGTAAGTTTAGAACCTTGCAGCCATTTTGGGAAAACTCCGCCTTGTAGCGATCTCATCATCGCCAAAGGCATTAAAAAAGTGGTGGTGGCCACGGTAGATCCTTTTGCTGAGGTTGCCGGGCGAGGCATTAAAAAACTCATGGAAGCTGGTTGCGATGTAATGCTGGGGGTTTTAGAAAAAGAAGCGCAACACCTCAACAAGCGATTCTTTACTTTTCACAATAAAAAACATCCTTATATTATACTAAAATGGGCGCAAAGTGAAGATGGCTTTATCGCTCCGCTAAAACGTGAAGATCGCGCGCCGGTCTGGATCAGTAACCGCTACTCCAAACAACTGGTGCACAAATGGCGTGCAGAAGAACAGGCGATTCTTGTAGGAACCACAACCGCCATTAACGATAATCCTAAACTAAATACCAGATTGCATGCCGGGAATAATCCTGTACGCGTGGTGATCGATCGCTCTGGAAAAATCCCGGCGGAATCGGCTATTTTCGACGGAAGTATAAAAACCATTGTTATTGCTGAAGATATTCAGGAAAAAGCACTGGAAAACGTGGAATATCGGCAAGCTGATTTTAGCAAAAATTTACCACAGCAAATTGGAAATATCTTGTTTCAGGAAAATTTACAATCGATCATAATTGAAGGTGGTTTGCAAACGCTTCAGAGTTTTATCGATGCTGAATTATGGGATGAAGCCCGGGTATTTACCGGAAATATTCAGCTTAAAGAAGGAATTTCAGCACCTGAATTTCAGGGAAAGTTAATTTCCGAAGAAAAAATAGAAGACAATTTATTAAAGACCTATTTAAATGATTAAAACCATCATTTTCGATTTTGGCGATATTTTTATCAATTTAGATAAATCGGCTACCCCAAAACAATTAGAGAAATTTGGCCTTAAAAATTTACCAGAGTCTATCATTACAATCAATCAGGAATACGAAAAGGGCTTAATTTCTTCAGAAGAATTTTTCAATACCTACAAAAACGAATTTAGTGCGATTGAGCAAGAAAAATTTCTTGAAGCCTGGAATGCCATACTGGTCGATTTCCCCGAATACCGATTAGAATTCATTAAAAAACTGGCTGCAGCGAAAGATTACCAGCTTATACTTTTAAGCAACACTAACGAAATTCATATCGATTGGGTTAAAGAAAATGTACCTTTTTTTAACGAATTTCAGCAATGTTTTGATGCGTTTTATCTGTCTTACGAAATCAATTTTAGAAAACCAGATGCCAATATCTACAAATATGTACTAAAACAGCACGATTTAAAACCTGAAGAATGTCTTTTTATAGATGATACGAAGGAAAATACCGATGCTGCCGCTGCTTTAGGCATCAATGTATGGAATCTTGAACCCACACGAGAAGATGTGATTGATTTGTTTACTACTAAGAAAGAATTATTCTCTTAGGGCGATTCCGTCAAAAAATCCTTAGTTTGCCAAAATGAAGGACACCTATAAAACCATTACCAAAGCCTCTAAAGAAGTTTTATTTAAAGACCGAAATTCGAAGTTTTTTGGCTATGCTTTCCCTATTAAAAATGAAGAGGAAGCCAATGTTCACCTAGAAGAATTAAAGTCGAAACATCACAAAGCACGGCACTGGTGTTATGCCTGGCAAACCGGTAAAGAGGAACAGGATGTTTATTATCGCGCCAATGACGATGGCGAACCATCTAACTCGGCCGGAATGCCTATCTACGGACAAATTCAGTCTTTTGAAGTTACCAATGTCTTAATTGTGGTGGTGCGATATTTTGGCGGTGTGAAATTAGGGGTAGGCGGACTCATAAATGCTTACAAATCCACAGCGCAAATGGCGCTAGAGAATTCGAATATCGTAGAGCGTACCATCGATGAAGTTTTTGAAGTTCATTTTGATTATCCCGAAATGAATATCGTTATGCGGCTTATCAAAGAAAATAACCTGAATATTATCGAACAAAAATTGGAATTAGATTGCAAAATCTATCTTTCTGTTCGTAAAAAAGAAGCCGAGGCCATATTCGATAAATTCGACAGTACTTATAAGGTAGGTATTAAGAAAGTGGAATAAGGTTTCATTGAGTAATCTCAGTAAGCGGTGGGCAGTAACAGTGAGCAGCAGTGGACAGTCGCAGTTGGCAGTGCGAGGCACGGGTCGAGAATATCTCTTTCAAACGAGAATAAAGATTTCTCCGCTTCGGTCGAAATGACATTATTTTAATAATAAACTTATTTCGACCAAAAAAACATAAACCATATTCAGCATTTAAAATAATAATCCTGATTCTTGGTTCGTAAGTCCTTATTCTCTTCTTTATTTCTCAATTTCTAATTTAACACAATGTCCAAATGACATTTCAAAAACTACATTAATTCATTTTCAAATTGTCGAATTAACACATCGTCAAATTATCTAATTCCTAACAGCAAAACGAGCTAATTTAAAGCTTCTCCAACACATATTTTGGACATCGAATTGGGCGTCTTGTTTGGGCATCCATAAACACTAAAACGGTGGTGGCAGTTGTTAACAATTCGTCGTCCTGATTATAAATTTTATAATCAAAAATTATTTTTACATCGGGCGTCTGTCTAAGACTGGTAAGGATCTTTAATTGATCGTCAAAAAAAGCCGATTTCTTAAACTTAAAATTCATTTCATAAACTGGTAGCATAATACCGTTTTTTTCCATACTTTTATAGGAAATACCAATTTTTTCAAGCCAGTCAATTCGTGCAATTTCCAGATACTGAGCATAATTACCGTGATGCACAACACCCATTTGGTCTGTTTCTGCATATCGTACTTTTAGTATAGATAAATGGTCTTTCATTGTCGGATTTTAAAACTTGAACTAAAATAAATTTTGAGATTTGAGTCATTATAAGTATGAATAAAATATTCCAAAAATTCAATACCCAAACAGTTTTTTTTTTACATATTTTGTTCACATCTTTGTTGCCCTTCTTTTGGAAAGGAGCACTCTTATCAGGAGTAAATCAAACAATCTAATAACAAACAAATAACGTCACACGTAGCATGTCGAAAACTGCGCAATCAGTTTGGAATAGCTGTCTAGCTTTTATAAAAGATAACATTTCGCCACAGGCTTATAAAACCTGGTTCGAGCCAATACAAGCAGTAAAGCTTACCGATTGTGCATTAAGCATACAGGTACCGTCTAAGTTTTTCTACGAGTGGTTGGAAGAACACTATGTTAAACTTTTAAAAGTTAGTTTAACTAGAGAACTAGGAGAAAAAGCAAAATTGGTGTACGTTATAAAAATGGAAAACACCTACGGTAATAAATTACCTTTTACCGAAAAAATTCCTAGTACACAACGAGCTAATATGACTTCTCAGGAGGTAGATGTTCCTGTGAAGAATAAAAACCCGGAATTAAAGAATCCTTTTGTGATCCCGGGCATTAGAAATGTAAAGATTGAATCGCAATTAAACCCAAGTTATAACTTCGAGAATTTTCTTGAAGGTGACTCCAACCGATTAGCACGATCTGCTGGTTTGGCCGTTGCGAATAAACCGGGAGGAACGTCTTTTAATCCGCTTCTTATTTTTGGAGGCGTTGGTCTTGGAAAAACACATTTGGCTCATGCCATCGGGGTAGAAATTAAAGACAAATATCCAGAGAAAACGGTGCTTTACATTTCTGCGGAAAAATTTACACAGCAGTATATCGAATCTGTTAAAAAGAACAATAGAAACGACTTTATTCACTTTTACCAGATTATTGATGTTTTAATTGTAGATGATATTCAATTATTATCGGGTAAAGCAGGAACTCAGGATGTATTTTTCCACATCTTTAACCACCTGCATCAAAACGGAAAGCAGGTAATCCTTACCAGTGATAAAGCTCCAGTGGATATGCAGGATATCGAGCAACGTTTACTTTCTCGATTTAAATGGGGACTTTCAGCTGAATTGCAGCACCCTGATTTTGAAACCCGCGTTTCTATTATTAAAAACAAACTTTATCGCGATGGTGTAGAAATGCCGGAAGAGATTGTGGAGTTTTTAGCGAATAATATTAAAGCGAATATTCGTGAATTAGAAGGAGCCATTATTTCTTTGATCGCTCACTCTTCTTTCAATAAAAAGGATGTCACCTTAGAGCTTGCTAAAAAAATCGTAGATAATTACGTTAAAAATACCAAGCGGGAAGTAAGCATCGATTACATTCAAAAAGTAGTAAGTGATTACTTTCAGATGGATGTAGAGACCTTACAATCTAAAACCAGAAAGCGCCATATTGTACAGGCCAGGCAATTGGCAATGTTCTTTGCCAAAAAGTTCACCAAAGCTTCTTTAGCGAGTATTGGCTCACAAATAGGAAGTCGTGATCACGCCACGGTATTACACGCTTGCAAAACAGTAGATAATCTTGCTTCTACAGATAAGCAATTCAAGAAATTTGTAGAGGATCTCAATAAAAAATTAACGATTTAAGTTTCAAAAAGCTCTTTTTAAAGAGCTTTTTTACTTTAAAATAGCTGCTAAACTATGGAAAAGAAAAGAATCCTAATGGTTTGCCTTGGCAATATTTGCCGATCCCCTCTTGCTGAAGGAGTTTTAAAAGCAAAAGTAAACACTAACGAAGTTTATGTAGACTCTGCCGGAACCAGCAACTATCATATTAACGATCTACCCGATCGAAGATCTATTGCTACCGCGAGGAAACACGGTCTTGATATTACCGACCAACGTGGCCGACAGCTTACCAGGCAGGATTTAAAAGATTTTGACCATATTTTTGTGATGGATAATTCTAATTATCGTGATGCGCTTGCTCTAGCTGAATCTGAAGCGGAAAAAGAAAAAATAAAGCTTATTTTAAACGAGATTTTCCCTGGTGAAAATGTAGATGTTCCCGATCCTTATTATGGTGGTGATCAGGGCTTCGAAAACGTATACCAAATGTTGGATGAAGCTACGGCAAAAATTGTAGAAAAATTAAAAAACGGAACATACTAATGGCAAAGCACTTTTCATTTTCTGGAAAACTATATTTAATTCCAACAACGCTTGGCGAATCTAATCCAATAGATGTTTTGCCATTAACGGTAAAAAAACACGTAGAGCGAATAGACCATTACATTGCTGAAAATGAAAAAACCGCCCGTAGAGCGATAAAAAAACTTGTTCCGCAGAAAAAACAACAAATTTTAAAGTTTAAAACCCTAAATAAATTTACTGAAGTTACCGAAATCCCAAACTTTCTGGACGCCTGCAAAGAAGGCCTTGATGTTGGTCTTATTAGTGAAGCTGGTGTACCTGGTGTTGCCGATCCCGGTGCTGAAATTGTAAAATTAGCGCATCAAAATGGAATTCAGGTCGTGCCCTTGGTTGGTCCATCCTCTATTTTACTCGCCATGATGGGTAGCGGCATGAACGGCCAGGCATTTAGTTTTAATGGCTATTTACCTATCGATAAAAAAGAAAAGAAACAGGAGTTAAAAACCCTTGAGCGTATTTCTTCTGAAAAAAAAATGGCTCAGGTTTTTATTGAAACTCCGTATCGCAATAACAAACTTTTAGAGGATCTTATCCAAGTCTTACATCCAACAACACGTTTATGTATTGCATGCGATCTTACACTACCCACAGAGTTTATCCTTACACTATCTATAAATGAATGGAAACAAAAAAAGGTAGACCTTCATAAAAGACCTACCATTTTTGTCATTCAAAAAGACTGATTCTTAAAATTAGGAATTAACAGCGTTTATTTTTGAAAAATCTACTCTTGGATTTTTAACGGGTTTAATGAATGATGTATCATAACCTGCAAAACGTTTCATATAATATTTAATACTGGTTCCAAATGCATCGTTAAACATTTGTGCTCCGTAGCTTCTTAAATATTTTTTCACACTACCAGGCCCTGCAAGATGCGCAGCTGCCAGTATTCCAGATTCTGTAACTTCCACGCCATTTATGGTTTTACCCACAAAACGTTTAATATCACGAATCAAGATCCATTTGTTACGAGAAGCATTGGTATAAAAAGTGGCCTCCTGGAGTTCTGGATTATTAAGGAATTCTTGTGTGTTGTATACCCCTAATAAATTAAGGGTTCCTTTACCAAACTGGTATTTCCCCATGTATCCATACTCATTAATGCTCTTGTAGTCTCCACCGGATTCTTTAAAGCCAATAGCCTCTTTAAACCCAATGTACGACTTCCCTAACCTTGGAAGCGCTTTTAAAGGCACCTCTGTAGCTTTTAACGGTACCGTTTCTGGAGATACCGTATAATCTAATTCAAGATTTGGAGTAGTAAAACCTTCAATCTCTAAATCTGCTGCTTTCTTTGTGCTAAAACTAAAAAATACCGATCCAGCAAGTACTGGCAGCCAGGAAAGTTTAACAATTTTCTTACTCATTACATTTTTTTTCTGAAGAGTTTGTTAAATCAATATTTATTCCTATTTTTATAGAATTGATTTCTCTTCAAATTTGCGGATGCAAATGTACAACAATTTTTAATAATCTGAATAACAGACTGTTAAACCTTTCGTAAAGCATCCCACTACTCCACAAAAATAGTAACATTAAGACAATCAAGTAATTACGATTTCCCTGTTTTAGTCTTTTTCTATCTCTTTATCCCCTTTTTATTAATCCAGCGAACATATTCCTGCTTGTTACGGTTGTGCTGGGCAAGGGTTTTAGCGAATTTGTGATAACCAAAATTTTCAACATTGGCTACAAAATAGAAGTAATCATGATCCTCATAATTTAATACTGCTTCAATAGAAGAAATATCGGGCATACTGATTGGCCCGGGCGGAATGGCAGCATATTTATAGGTATTATAAGGGGAATCCAGTTCTAAATCCTTATAAAGAACTCTTTTTATAATTGTATCAAAATTTTGTGTTTTCTGTTTGATGGCATAAATCACCGTAGGATCGGCATCAAGTTTCCAACCATTTTTATACCTATTCATATACACTCCGGCTACTCTTGGACGTTCGTCTACCTTTGCAGTTTCTTTCTGAACAATAGAAGCTATAGTAATTACCTGCGCTGGTGTTAAACCAATCTCTTTGGCCCTTTCTAATCTATTGCTCGTCCAAAAACGATCGTATTCTTTCTTCATCCGATCTCTAAACTCTTCAGCCGAGGTATTCCAGAAGAACTCATATTTATTAGGAATATACATCCCTAAAGCAGTAGCCTCATCAAAATTATTTTCAGCAAGAAAATCCTTACTCTGCATGGCCTCTAATAAACTAAGACTGTCTGCTTCAATTTGCGTAGCCACACGTCCTGCTAAATCCTCAATACGCTCCTGATTATTAAAAGTTACGTTTACAGGCGCATTTTTACTGCGCAGCACATTAATAATTTCGTTGTTGTTCATTCCTTTTTTAAGAATAAACCTTCCTGCTTTTATATTATTAGGATATTGCTTTTTTTCAGCCACAATATTAAAACTATTGATGTCTTTAATGAGTGGCTTCAAACTATCAATTACAGCTAAGTAATCTGAATTGGTTGGAATTAAAACCACTTTTTCGTTTGAAGAAAAAGCAGTGTTTATTCCAAATATCGTTTGATAGATATAATAACTAAATCCGCCTACGGCCACCAATCCTAAAACTGCGATGGCTACTACTATTTTTTTAATGTACATTCTTATTAATTAGTTGATATAAATATTCGTCTTTAAAACGACCATTTACAAACGTCCATTCCTTTTTTAACCCCGCCTGTGTGAATCCGCGATTTTCGAATAAGCGCAGGCTACGCTCGTTATCTGCCGTAATATTGGCATAAACCTGATGCAATCCCATATGCTTAAAGCAATATTTACAAACCAGTGATAAACTTTCAGCTCCAAAGCCTTTTTGGCGTTCTTCTGGGTTTGCAATAAGAATTCCTATCGCCGCTCTTCGATCTTTTGGTTCAAAATCAAAAATATCGATCAAACCAATAGGCTGATCTTTTAAATTACAAATAACCAGGCGTAATTGTTTTATTTCATAAATATCCAGATGCGAATTTTCCAGATATTTCTTCAATAGAAATTTTGAAAAAGGAGCCTGTGTCGCACTTACTTCCCAAAATTCTTCATTATTTTCTAACTCGTGCAGAAATTCGAGATCTTCAGGCTCTAATGCTCGCAGATATAATTTTTCTCCCTTTAGTGTTAACATGCTATCTCGCCTTTAAAAACAAGTTTCGCAGGGCCTTTAAGCCAAACATCTTGATAATTATTCCCATCAGCTTTAAAACTTACCGATAAACTCCCTCCCGGAACCTGCAATTTCACCTCACTGGCTTTAGTACGATTACTATGATGTGCCGCAATAGCCACAGCAGTAACACCAGTACCGCAAGCTAAGGTTTCATCTTCTACTCCCCGCTCGTAAGTTCTAACGATAAAAGTATCCTCTGCTTCTGTCTTTTCTACAAAATTTACGTTCGTTCCTTTTTCCTTATAATCGGTAGAATATCGTATAGCAGCACCTTCTTCTTTTACATCAAGCTCGTTTACGTTATCTGTAAAAACTATGTGATGTGGTGATCCGGTATCTAAAAAAGCAATGTTTCCAGATTGGTAAATATCAGATACATTTTGCATCTGTAAATTCACGATATCGTTTTTATCGATAGAAGCTTTATGAGGTCCATCAATAGCGGTAAAGTTCGCTTCGGTTTCAATAATTCCCAACATTTTGGCAAAAGCTACCAGGCATCGCCCACCATTACCGCACATAGTACTTTCATTACCATCTGCATTAAAATACACCATTTTAAAATCATCACCTTCAGCATCGGGATGCTCTAAAAGGATCAATCCATCTGCTCCTATGCCAAATTTGCGGTCACAAAGTCTGTTGATCAATTTGGTATCGTTTTTGGATACTATGTTATTACGATTATCGATCATTACAAAATCGTTTCCTGTCCCCTGATATTTGAAAAACTGAAGTCTCATATTTTAGCAGATTTTAACGGCTCAAATATACAATTTTAGAACTGACTTCTACGTTTTTAACTATTAGCTGACAAACAGGAAAATAGAATCTAATTAGTATAAATTAAAAGTTTAATAAATAAAATTTTTGAGAAGAAGATGAGAAAATTAGCAAGTTTACTTATTGTTTCCATCCTTGGTGGAGCATTAACATTAGGTAGCTACAAGCTGTTTTTTGAAGAAGAAAATGTTTCCTTCTTGCAAGAAAAGCAAGATGCTACCCAAAGCCTTATTCAAGCAAATTACGATGCCAATCGAACGTACGGTACCAATGTAGATTTTACGGCAGCCGCAGAGAAAACAGTTCATGCGGTCGTGCATGTTAAAAATGTAGCGGTATACAATGGCCCAAGAAGCTGGGCAGATGTAATGCAGGGAAGAACCGAGTCCAGCAAAGCCTTACGTGGAACCGGATCTGGTGTCATTATCACTCCAGATGGCTATATTGTGACCAACAATCACGTAATTGATGGTGCTAACGAATTAGAAGTTACCTTAAATAATAACAAAACGTATAAGGCGAAAGTTATAGGTGCCGATGCCATTTCGGATATTGCATTAATTAAAGTTGAACCTGAAGAAGAACTGGAATATATCCCTTTTGGAAACTCCAATAATGTAAAAGTTGGGGAATGGGTATTGGCTGTTGGTAACCCTTTTAACTTAAAATCTACCGTTACCGCTGGTATCGTAAGTGCAAAATCCAGAAACTTAAATCCCAACGCGACAGGACAATCATTTATCCAGACCGATGCTGCGATAAATCCTGGAAACAGTGGTGGTGCACTTGTAAATATTAATGGTGAATTAATAGGAATTAACACTGCGATCACCTCGATGACCGGTAGTTATGTTGGTTATGCTTTTGCTGTACCTTCTAACAACGCCAGAAAAATCGTTGAGGATATTATGGAATATGGAGATATCCAACAGGGAATTCTTGGTATTAGAGGAAGTGACTTTAACAGAACTCCAGAGCTTATTGAAGAATATGGAACCTCACAAGGAGTTTATGTAAGTGAAGTAACTTCTGGAAGCGGTGCTGAAAAAGCGGGAATCAAAGCGAAAGATGTAATTAGAAAAATTGATAATACTAACGTTAACAAATTCTCAGATCTTACCGGTTACATCAACACTAAACGACCAAATGATACCGTAAATGTAACGGTATTAAGAGATGGCGTTGAAAAAGAAATTGCCGTAAAATTAACCAAGCTTAGTGTTACACAGCTCCCAATTGGTTTAGAAGTAACCAATGCCACTAAAGACGAATTGAAATTCTATCAAACCGAAAATGGTGTAAAAATCAGTAAAACATTGAGTGATCAATATCCTGAAGAAGAATTTTTGGGAGCAATTATTACTGAAATTAACGGTGAGAAAATCTATGATATTCGGGATGCAGAGGAAGCTTTTAAATCTCTAGAAAGAGGACAAGGCATAACTATGACTTTTATCGATAAAACCGGTCAAAAACAACGTGTAATCTTTAGATAACAAATAAAAGTTAAAAATACACTTAAAACTCCTGTGTTTACAGGAGTTTTTTTATATCTTAATTGTTTTACGAAAACGTTTGAAATCCATACTTTTGTATTAAATTTAATCACACATTTAAACAAAATGAGCTTAAATAAAGTTTACGAAAGAGAACTTGCATTTCAGGCAGATCGAAGACGCGCCACCGTAGAATTTATTAATATCGTAAGTGACTTATGGTATGATAAATCTATCGAGCTCGTCCTTTTTAGAAATCAGCTTATCAACAAAAATGTGAGCGACATTTTAAACCTTCATGAATATGCAGGTGCTTTTGTACAAAAACCAATCTCTATCTTCGATTCGGTTGAAATTACCAAAGCGATTAAAGACCTTGATCTTCCTCCTGCCAAATTAGATATAGGGAAACTTACTTACGAGTATCATTTAGAAGACGAAGAGTATACAAATGCTATGGCTTTTGTATCAGAAAAATTAAAAGGAGCCAAAGAAGTAGAAGCAGTAACTCCTAAAGATGTGGTGCTATATGGCTTTGGAAGAATTGGCCGATTGGTTGCACGGGAATTAATGACTAAAACCGGAAAAGGCAACCAGCTTAGGCTACGAGCAATCGTTACCAGGGACACAATTTCTGAAGAAGTCTTAGCCAAAAGAGCATCTCTTTTAATGAATGATTCTGTTCATGGTGAATTTGCCGGAACAGTTTCTTATAATCTTGAAAAATCGGCATTAATTATTAATGATACCACCGTGCATGTAATTAGCGCCTCTAAACCCGAGGATATCGATTACACAAAATTTGGAATCAGTGATGCTTTAATTATTGACAATACTGGTGCTTTTAGAGATAAAGAAGCACTACAAAGACATTTAAAATCAAAAGGAGCTACAAAAATTTTGCTTACCGCGCCGGGAAAGGGAATTCCGAATATCGTCCACGGGGCAAACCACACGTTATTTAAGCCAGAGGAACATCATATTTATTCCGCTGCCAGCTGTACCACAAACGCGATCACTCCGGTTCTAAAAGCTATAGACGAATCCCTGGGGATTGTTAACGGGCATTTGGAAACCATTCATGCCTATACCAACGATCAAAATCTGGTTGATAATATGCATAGTAAATATCGCCGTGGCAGAGCAGCCAGTTTAAATATGGTCATTACGGAAACCGGCGCCGGTAAAGCAGTGGCAAAATGTCTCCCGCAATTAGCAGGAAAATTAACTTCTAATGCCATACGTGTTCCTGTTCCTAACGGCTCTTTAGCTATTCTACATTTAGAAGTAGAAAATGAAACCTCTGTCGAAGGCGTAAATTCTATCTTAAAAAAATATGCACTGGAAGGTGATTTGGTGGAGCAAATTAAGTTTTCTATAGATAACGAGCTGGTATCATCAGACATTATTGGTTCTTCAGCTCCCGCTATTTATGACAGTAAAGCAACTATTGTTGCCAATCACGGAAAAAACATCGTGTTATATGTATGGTACGATAACGAGTATGGCTATAGCCACCAGGTAATCAGGCTAGCGAAGTATATTGCAAAAGTTAGGCGATATACTTACTACTAAACCTGTATTTTTTCCAATCCCCGATACCCGCCAATGGCGGGTATCTTTTTTTGTGATAAACTTAACCCGTTGATTTAAGGGCTTTATGCAATTTTGTAAAAAATGAGGCATGAATTCTAAAAGAAAAAGACGACATCTTAAAAAGAAACGCTATATCGTTCCGGTAACAATTATAGGAGCGCTTATTATTTTTCGTCTATTCCTGCCACTTATCGTTAAAAATTATGTAAACAAAACGTTGAATAACATCCCTGGTTATCGTGGCCATGTAGAAGATATTGATCTGGCATTATGGCGAGGTGCTTACACCATAGATTCTTTAGTTTTAATAAAAGAAAATGCAGAAACTGAAACTCCACTACTCGATTTTCCAAAAACAGACATTTCAATAGAATGGAAATCCCTTTTAAAAGGGAAAGTGGTAAGTGAAATTGAGATGCATCATCCTCAATTTAACTACATTTTCGAAGATCAGCAGGATACCACTTCAGTAGAAAATCCAGATACAGAAGATTGGACAAAAGCTTTAACCGATCTGGTGCCTATTGATATTAATCACCTTCAGATTTACAATGGTACGGCAAACTTTGTTCAACTTTCGTCTGATCCTCAGATCGATATGTTTATGCAAAAAATAGACCTCAAAGCCACCAATCTTAGCAATGTAATAAACACCAAAGAGCAATTGCCCTCAAACATTCAGGCCACAGCAGTTTCTATTGGTGACGGCAATGTAAAACTTAACGGAAACATGAACTTATTAAAAGAAATACCCGATATGGATCTTGATTTCTCTTTACAAAAGGCAAATGCTACCGGAATTAATGATCTTACACGCCGCTATGCCGGTGTTGATTTTGAAAGTGGAACTTTTGAGCTCTATAGCGAAATTGCCATAAATGATGCGTATTTAAAAGGGTATATTAAACCAATGTTTATTAACACTAAACTTCTTGGAAAAGAAGATAAGGGCGGACTATTTAAAAAGTTATGGGAAGGCTTTGTGGGAGTTTTTAAATTTATTCTAAAAAACCAGGGTACCGATACTTTAGCAACCAAAGTTCCGCTGGAAGGGGATCTTAACGATGTAAAAAGTGGGCTCTTTCCTACTATTTTTAATATTTTCAAAAATGCGTGGATCAATGCGTTTAAAAATAGCGTGAATGAAGAAATAAATTTTGAAGACGCTAAGCGAAAAGATTAATTTAATCAATATTGGTTGTTTTGAAGCTAGTTTCTTCAGAAATTTGCAGGCCAAAAAAACGAAGCCCCATACAATAAAATAACATTTTAAAGGTTACGTTGGTACTAACAAACACGAAAACTTCATTATTAAAATGAATAAGCTACTAATTACACTATTAATTTTTACCGCATTTACTTTAAAAAGTAATGCACAGGACAGTATTTCTAAAACAAATCCCATTCAACAAGAATTTCAGGAACTAATTGAGTCTTCTAACAATTATCAGGAATATAAAGTGGTGAACTATGACGATCTTATCGATCTAAGAGACAACACCAACGATTATATCCAGGAATTAAAAGACCAGATTACAGTTGGCAAAAATACAGCAGACCAACAGGAAGAAGAAATTGCTAATTTAGAAAAGGAATTAAAAACCACGCAGCAAAATCTTCAAAAAGTTACTGAAGAGAAAGACAACATCGTTTTTTTAGGGATGCCTCTAACCAAAGGAACCTACATGGCGATGATGTGGGGAATTGTTGCCATTCTTATTTTAGCCTTACTTTTCTTTATTTATAAATTCAAAAACTCTAACGCAGTTACCAAAGAAGCAAAAAAACGTCTTGATGATACAGAAAGAGATTTTGATGACTACAAGAAAAAAGCACTAGAAAAGGAGCAGCGTCTTGGCCGCCTTCTTCAGGATGAAAAAAATAAGGTAAACCGAATGAACAGTTAAATTGTGCAATTATTCGCATCTTTGCAGTCCTAAAATTGCATTCTTAAATTAAAATGCCATGCGAATAGATATTATCACCGTTGTTCCTGATATTCTTAAAAGTCCGTTTGAAGCTTCTATCCTTAAACGAGCTATAGAAAAAGGACACGTAGAAATTCATCTACATAATTTAAGGGATTATGTAACCGATAACTACAAACAAATTGACGATTATCAATTTGGTGGCGGAGCAGGAATGGTGATGATGATCGAGCCTATCGATAAATGCATTACTAAGCTGAAATCTGAAAGAGATTACGACGAAGTCATTTATATGACACCTGATGGTGCCACCTTAAATCAAAAAATGGCAAATAGAATATCGATGATGGAAAACATCATCATTCTTTGTGGTCATTATAAAGGTGTAGATCAGCGCGTGCGTGATCATTTTATTACCAAAGAGATTTCAGTAGGTGATTATGTACTTTCTGGCGGCGAATTAGGTGCAGCTATTTTATGTGATGCGGTAATCAGGCTTATCCCTGGGGTTTTGGGGAATGAGACTTCAGCCTTAACAGATTCGTTTCAGGATAACTTATTAGCACCTCCAGTGTACACCAGGCCCGCTGAATATAAGGGCTGGAAAGTTCCTGAAATTTTAACTACAGGTAATTTCCCTAAAATAGAAGAATGGCGTGAAAATGAAGCTTTTAAGCGCACACAAAAGCTTAGACCAGATCTTTTAGACGAAGATTAAAATTCTTTAATAAAACATCTAATTATAAAAATAAAATTTATAATTTTGCATCCGTTCTAAAATAACCTCTGGCGAGAACCGTGAACGTTGTTTTAGCTTGTATCTTAAATATTTAACTATGGAATCGTTAATTAAATACGTTCAAGACGAATTCGTTACTAAGAAAGATCTTCCTGAATTTTCAGCCGGAGATACTATTACTGTTTATTACGAAATTAAAGAGGGTCAAAAAACCCGTACTCAGTTCTTCCGTGGAGTTGTAATCCAAAAAAGAGGAACAGGTAGCTCACAAACTTTCACTATTAGAAAAATGAGTGGAACTGTAGGTGTAGAGCGTATCTTCCCGGTAAACCTTCCTGCGATCCAAAAGATCGAAATCAACAAAAGAGGTAGCGTTAGAAGAGCTAGAATTTTCTACTTTAGAGAACTTACTGGTAAAAAAGCTCGTATTAAAGAAGCAAAAAGAGCTTAATTTTTACTTTTTAAAATACAATTTAAAAACTCCGTTTAAAACGGAGTTTTTTTATGCGCTATTTTTAGTATTTCTTAACAGGCTTTAGCCGCAAATCGCTAGCTAAAATGCCTAAAAAATAGTATATTGCGAATGCATCAAACCCTGTGTCATTGCAGGGTTTTTGCGAATATTGACAAATCAAAAAAATTGAATAATGGCAGACAACACCAAGATTTTTTATACCAAAACAGATGAAGCTCCGGCTTTAGCCACATACTCATTACTTCCAATTGTACAAACCTATACCAAAGCAGCAGATGTAATCTTAGAAACAAAAGATATTTCTCTTGCAGGGCGTATTCTTTCTCAGTTTCCTGAATTTTTAGAAGACAACCAAAAAGTTGCTGATGCGCTTGCTGAACTTGGTGAATTGGCAAAAAAACCGGAAGCTAATATTATTAAACTTCCTAATATTAGTGCTTCTATTCCGCAGTTAAAAGCGGCTATTAAGGAACTTCAGGAAAAAGGATACAAACTTCCTGAATATCCAGACGAACCAGCTACAGACGAGGAAAAAGAAATTAGAGCAAAATACGATAAAGTAAAAGGTAGTGCCGTAAACCCGGTATTACGAGAAGGAAACTCAGATCGTAGAGCTCCAAAAGCGGTAAAGAATTTCGCAAAGAAAAATCCTCATTCAATGGGAGAATGGAGTTCAGACTCTAAATCTCATGTAGCAACTATGGATAGCGGTGATTTTTACCATAATGAAAAATCGGTCACCTTAAATGAAGATGATAGCGTAGATATCGTTTTTACTTCCACTTCTGGAGAAGAAACCATTCTTAAAAAAGGTTTAAAATTACTTGCTGGTGAAATTATCGACGGTACAGTAATGCATATTGCTCAATTAGAAAAATTCTTAAAAGAGCAAATTCAGGATGCTAAAGATAAAGGTGTACTTTTCTCTCTTCACATGAAAGCGACCATGATGAAGGTTTCAGATCCTATTATTTTTGGACATGCCGTGAAGGTATTTTTTGCTGATGTATTTGAAAAATACGGTGAAGATATCAAGAAAGCTGGAGGAAATCCAAACAGCGGACTTGGAGATATCTTAAGCGCTATCGAAAATCTACCAGAAGACAAAAGAAAAGAAATAAGCGATGCTATTCAGGCTGATATTGAAAACGGCCCTGATATGGCAATGGTAAATTCAGACAAAGGAATTACCAACTTACATGTACCAAGTGATGTAATTATCGATGCTTCTATGCCAGCAATGATTAGAACATCTGGCCAAATGTGGAATAAAAACAATAAAACTCAAGATACTAAAGCGGTAATCCCAGATAGTAGTTACGCCGGAATTTATCAGGCAACTATCGATTTCTGTAAAGAACATGGTGCTTTTGATCCTACGACAATGGGAACTGTCCCTAACGTAGGGCTTATGGCTCAAAAAGCCGAAGAATACGGTTCTCACGATAAAACTTTTGAAATTCCAGAAGCGGGTACCGTTAAAGTTATAGATCTTAAAGGAGAAACTTTAATTGAGCACGACGTTGAAGCGGGTGATATCTGGAGAATGTGCCAGGTAAAAGATGCTCCTATCCAGGATTGGATAAAATTAGCAGTAACTCGTGCTAAAGAGAGCGGAATGCCAATTGTATTCTGGTTAGATAATGAGAGGGCCCATGATGCGCAATTGATTGAAAAAGTACAAAAGTATCTTCCACAACACGATACCGAAGGACTTCAGATCGAGATCATGTCTCCGTTAAAAGCAACTGAATTTACACTAAAAAGAGTAAAAGAAGGGAAAGATACCATCTCTGTAACCGGTAACGTACTTAGAGATTATTTAACTGATTTATTCCCAATTTTAGAATTAGGAACCAGTGCAAAAATGCTTTCTATCGTACCGTTAATGAATGGTGGTGGACTTTTCGAAACCGGTGCCGGCGGATCGGCCCCTAAACACGTTCAACAATTTGTTGAAGAAGGGCATTTAAGATGGGATTCTTTAGGCGAGTTTCTTGCTTTAGCTGTTTCTTTAGAGCATTTAGGAAATAAGTATAATAACGAAAGAGCTTTGCTTTTAGCAGATACTTTAGATAAGGCTACAGAAAAGTTCTTGGAAAATGGCAAATCTCCGTCTAGAAAAGTAAATGAACTTGATAACCGCGGAAGTCATTTCTATCTTGCACTTTATTGGGCTGAAGCTTTAGCTAATCAGGATAAAGATACCGATTTAAAAGAGCATTTTGGCAAAATCGCTTCTGAACTTGAAGCAAATGAAGCCAAAATTATTGAAGAACTGAATGGCGCACAGGGATCCCCTCAAGATATCGGTGGATATTATAAAATGAACGATCAAAAAACAAGCAGTGCAATGCTACCTAGTGAAACTTTAAATAAGATTCTGGGAAATTAATTTTTTAGAAAGAATAAAAAAAGAAAGGTCGAAATTGTACAATTTCGACCTTTCTTTTTTTTATTCTACCCCACTCATAAGATTTAAGGGTTCAAAATAAAACATCAAATCTATTAATCTTAGGTTAAACCTTATTCTCATAGGTTTAAAAACTATTTTCTTACCGAAATTTGCACAATGAATTATACCCCTGGAGAAAGAAACAAGAAAAAGGAATATATTATTTTATTGGTTTTAGGAACGTTAATTGCCCTGGGGCCATTTTCCATAGACTCTTACCTGCCGGGATTTGAAAATATAGCCCAAGATTTTAATATCACTGTTGCAAGAGTAGGATTAACGCTTACCTCCTATTTTATCGGGATCTCACTGGGCCAGATGGCCTATGGACCTATCATGGATAAGTTTGGTAGAAAGCGACCTCTCCAAATTGGTTTAATCATTTATATTGTCGCGGCACTGGCCTGTTATTTTGCTCCAAATTTAATCTCTCTAATTGTTGCAAGGTTTTTCCTTGCATTGGGAGCATCGGCCGGTATGGTGGCTTCTAAAGCAATTGTTAGGGATATATTCCCTGTAGAAGAAGTTGCCGGTGCAATTTCTATCTTAATGCTCATTATGGGCGGAGCACCTATTATAGCCCCCACAATTGGTGGGTTTATTATACAATCTTATGGATGGCCTATCGTATTCCTGTTTATGGGAAGTTTTGCATTATTAATGCTTATAAGTGTCTCCAGTTTCTTACCAGAAAGTATCACCCCAGATGCTAAAGTTCAATTAACACCTAAAAGTGTATTGAAGAATTACTATAGCATCCTGATTCATCCAAAATTTATGAATTTCGCCTTTGCCGGAAGTTTTGCGATTGGCGCAATGTTCTCTTATATCTCATCGGCCCCAAAACTGTTTATGAACATTTTTGATTTAAGTCAGAGTGAATTCGGAATTCTATTTGGGATAAATGCCGGAGGATTAATTTTAGGCAGTCAAATTAACCGTTTTGTATTGAAAAAATTCGGCATCCTAAAAATAACGCTTATCAATAGCATAATCTTGGTGATCCTATCACTTCTATTTTTAATCGCCGGGACGTTTCAACCCAACTTTTATATAATTGTAATTCTTATATTTCTAATCTTATTTCTATTAGGCTTTCAGAATCCTAATACCACAGCATTGTCCCTTACACCTTTTACGAAACGCGCAGGAAGAGCATCAGCTTTAATAGGAAGTATGAAAATGATTTTAGGGGCTTTGGCTTCATTCGTGGTAAGTTTATTCCACAGTGACAGCATAGTTCCTTTAGGAATCATTTTATTGGTTTCCCTTAGTATAAGCAGCCTGTTATTACTTCAATACAGTGTAAAGAACAAACATTAGTTTCTTACAAAAATATCAAAATAAACCGCTGCTAATCCTTAATTTTGCCATTGTAAGTATTCGATATAAACTCCATCAATGAAACATACAAACCGAACAGTATTAGCTAAAGGTATAAAGCATTTAGCTGGATCCTTACCACTTGCCATCGCTGGCCCAGTGATCATATCCAGTTCTTTCCAAAATCAAGATAAGCCACTATTTATTCCTATTTTAATACTTGGCATTATAGCCATGTTTTCAGCGATTTATCTTATTTTCCGCGGGATTATGATCGTTATGAAAGCGATTTTCGACTAGCCGAAGCTTAAGATCTATAACATTAAATAAACACTTATATAACAAAAGCCTCTCAATTAGATTTGAGAGGCTTTGATTTATGTGTTCATTATATTGTTTTAATGACTATCAGACCCATTGATACTTTACAGTATCCTTCTAAATATAAGACATCGCTATAAAGAGTGTACCAATATAATCTATTGAATTATTTAGGAAGTGTTTTAAAGAGCAGATGCTATACAAAACCAAAATCTCTAAAAACGAAAAAAACCCTTACCAGTTCTGGTAAGGGTTTTAAAAAGCAAGGCGGCGACATACTCTCCCACAAATAGTAGTACCATCTGCGCTAACGGGCTTAACTGCTCTGTTCGGAATGGGAAGAGGTGAGCCCCGTCGCTATAACCACCTTAAGTCGTTACCTACTGCATCACCTATCTGTTATAGATGATCAGCGGTCTAATAGGTTGACATGATTAAGAAATAAAAAATACTGTAAAACCTTTCTACAAAAATTAGCATTTGGCCGTCCCCAAGAGGTTATCCACCCCATGGGGAACGTTGCATCAAGCTATACGGATTATTAGTACTACTCGGCTATGACATTACTGCCTTTACACCTGTAGCCTATCAACGTGGTCGTCTCCCACGGTCCTTTAAAGAAATCTCATCTT
>NZ_JAKHSK010000032.1 GCF_023499215.1 Zunongwangia pacifica | reverse complement strand
CTACAGTTATACCTGAATGAATTTATCTACAAACTCAACAGAAGATATTTCGGAGAAAAACTCTTCGATAGGCTCGTTATAGCAGGAATTACAGGTTATGACTAATTGCGGATAATCAATATTTTTTTATTAATAAAGTTTGATTTTCTTTTAAAAGTAAAATATTTTCAACTACTATTTTCTTTTCTTTTTTTGAAATATCTGGGACGATAATAGAATTAAGTTTTTTCTGATTCAATTTCGGTTGGGCCATACCACTTACATATGGTTCTAAACTAATAGAGTTTAGATAAAGTTCAATGAATTTTTGATCTATTTGATCTTGGAATCTTAAAACGTGGGCGTGGTTATTAACCCAAGTTTTACCAGATATTGAAAATGCTATTGGATAAGTTCTAGCCAATAAATTCGCCCCATCTTCGGAAACTAAAAGTAATTCTTCATCAAATAAATAGTCTTTTACATAATCCACAACACCTGAAGCCCCATAATATGGTATTTCTCCTGCTTCCCTTTTGTTCTTAGAAATTGGGACTCTTTTTCTGTCCAAATTTTCACAAACCTCGCCCAATTTCTTCTCTTCCCATCCTTTGCCTTGTTGGTTAAAAATTTGGTTGAGTTTGGATTGAAACAAGTCTTCGGCATTTTGAATATTTTGCGTTAGATTGGCTATGGCCTGGTCTATTTTCGCAAAAGCTTTATCTAAAATCTGAACGATTTGTTGCTGTTCTTCTAAAAAAGGTACTCTTATTTCTACTGAACCTAATGATTTAGTAGACAACTCTTTAAAAGTTGTTCCTTTTCCTAATTCATTAAGTAAAGAGACCGAAGATTTCAAAAAATAAAACAAATACTTAACATCTAATTCTTCATTTGGCTCAATGCCTCTACAACCTTGATTGGTTGTCATTTCAACCTTATTTATTGCTAAATGGCCTATTGGTGCTCTTGTAGATAAAATTACTGAGTTTGGCTTAATCAATTTTGCTGAAGATTTAGCTAAGCCTAAAGATGTTATTTTTCTAGGTGTATCTGAAACGAATACTTCATTTAGTTTCCCTAAATCTTTAGGGGTTATCCAAAATATATTGCCATCCCAATAATCTTTTATTTTAGTCTTTGGCGTTCCTCCATTAATGATATTTGCTACTTCTTTGAGTTGAAAATAATTTGAGTCTTTCATATCAACTCCTCAATTTGGGTTAATAATTGGTTGGTTTCAGCATCTAATTTTTTTATTTCAGCTAAAATTTCTTCGGGAGCGCGTAAAGGGGCTTCTTCCGGCGTGTTCGGGTTTTTTACAGAAAGGTCATAGGTTTCAACCTCTGGTAAGTCTTTTAGTTTTAGGTTCCAGGATTGTTCAGTTTCGGGTTTACTTTTTTGCAGGCTGACAAATTCCGCCAGGTCTTTTTCATTTAGCGGATTGGTTTTGCCCATATTTCGGCCGGGATCTAACTGGTAATACCAGATATTTTTGGTGGGTTCCCCTTTTTCAAAAAACAAAACCACGGTTTTTACGCCGGCACCTAAAAAGGTTCCGCTGGGCATATCGAGAATAGTATGCAGTTGGCAGGTTTCCAGTAAATACTTCCGTAAACTAATAGAAGCATTATCGGTATTGCTTAAAAAGGTGTTTTTAATAACAATGGCGGCCCGTCCTCCCGCTTTTAGGCTTTTTATAAAATGCTGTAAGAATAAAAAGGCGGTTTCGCCGGTTTTAATGTCGAAGTTTTGCTGTACTTCTTTCCGTTCTTTTCCGCCAAAGGGAGGATTGGCTAAAATCACATCGTAACGGTCGTCTTCCTGGATATCGCGTATGGGCAGCGTAAGAGTGTTGATATGAATAATATTAGGGGCTTCTATGCCGTGTAAAATCATATTCATTACGCCAATAACGTAGGCCAGATTTTTCTTCTCTTTCCCGTAAAAGGTTTGTTCCTGAAGCGTTTGCAGGTTACTGGTGGTACGCTTCATTTTATGGTACATATATTCGTAAGCTTCACATAAAAATCCCGCTGAACCTACGGCGCCATCGTAAACGGTTTCGCCAATTTTAGGATCTACCACCTGGATCATCGCTTTAATTAAAGGTCTGGGGGTGTAATACTGTCCGCCATTTCGGCCGGCATTCCCCATATTTTTAATTTTGGTTTCGTACAGGTGGCTTAGCTCGTGTTTATCTTTACTGGATTGAAAAGGCAGCTCATCGACCAGGTTAACAATCTCCCGCAAGTTATAGCCGCTTTGTATTTTATTGCCCAGCTCGCTAAAGATTTCGCCTATTTTATAAGCGATGGTTTTGGGATTGTCTTTGGCTTTCTGCTTAAATTCGGCCAAATACGGGAATAACTGCGTGTTCACAAACTGCACAAAATCGGGGCCCGTCATTGCCAGGTTATGGTCCAGTTCGCCATCTGCTTTTTTGGGCATCGCCCAATGAGACCATTGGTATTTTTCGTCTAAAATAAAGGTGTACGTTTTGCCTTCTAAAGCGGCGGCATCGGCTTTATCTTTTTCTAAATCGTCCAGGTATTTTAAAAAGAGCACCCAAGAGGTTTGCCCTATGTAATCTAGTTCACTATCAGCACCGGCGTCTTTGTATAAAACGTCGTCTATATTTTTAAAAGTTTGTTCGAACATTCGTGAGTTGTTGCTTTTGAATTGTTAAATATAGAAATTTTAAGTCTATTTACTCATCAGTGATTTTAACTTTAATGGAGTAAAAGGAACATTTATCGGTACTACAAGATTTTAATGATAGGCGCAATACTACGTTTCTTCACCTATTTTTCCCTACGGAAACCCATAAACTGAAAAAGGATTTTAATTGAATTGATTACCCATAATTTGTAATCAATCGTTGGTTTTGTTATTGCGTTTCGATAGGTGTCACGGAAAAGCGCACTTCGACTCCGCTCAGTGTGACAAAACGGTGAAGGTTTCTTATTATGATTTATGAAAGATCTTCAAAAAAATAGGCTAGTAAACCCCTTCCTGATAAAACGTTTCCCGCAACTCGTAGGCTAATTGATTGATGTAGTGAAGATCGGGATGTTCGGGTAATTCAGAATTTTTAAAAGCGGGTAAAAGTCAACTTTTAATGCTTTAGCTATGTTGTTGTATCTGGTGTTACTATTATAGACTAAGTCTTTATTTTCAGGCTTATACTGTAAAACCAAAAAATAAAAGACCGCTTTTTAAAAAAATTACGTTGTTTTCAAAGCTATTTGCGATGTGAATACCAAGTCCAGATGCTGAACAATTAAAGGAAGGATTTATAATAGTAGATTACTACTCATAAAAAGTAAACGATTTTGTTTACTAATCTATTTATACCTACCTTTGTATGACAAAAGAAACTATGTTACCTAAAATAGCTAAAATAAAAGGCATACATCCAGGGCTAATATTATCCCGTGAAATAAAGCGAAATAATATTAAAAGCGCTCAATTAGCTATGTCTATAGGTGAGCATAAGCAAACCATTAGTGCTATTATAAATCAAAAGAGAGGTATCAATCCAGCGTTATCCATTAAATTGGCAAATTACTTTCATATAGAAGAAGATTATTTTATGATGCTGCAAGCCGGGTATGAAGTAAAAAGTAAATTGACTGAAAATAGTAAAAGAACACCAGATTTAAACAATTTTAGAAAAGTACTATTTTGGGATACCTCATTTGATAAAATAGATTGGAACAAAAATAAACGTGCCATTATTAAAAGAGTTTTAGAACGTGGTAATGATAAAGAAATCAATGAAATCATAAAATTCTACGGTAAAAGCACAGTTTCAAGAATAGCCAAGTCTATTAAACAATCCCGTTTCTCTTCATTTCAAAAAAATGTAGACGACTTTCAACTGATTTAAGTTTTAAAATGCCTTTACACCTCCATACCGTTTCCGATTTACTTTGGAAATCTTTAAATACCTTAATGACTATTAAAGAATTTAATAGTTTTAGGTTAGTTGGTGGTACCTCATTAAGTTTACTACTAGGGCACAGAGCATCTATAGATATAGATTTATTTACAGATGCAGCATATGGCAGTATTGATTTTGAGCGTTTAGAAGAAATTTTAAATGATGTATTTGCTTATGTAACAACACCAGCTGTTGGTGAAGTTGTATTTGGAAGGTCTTATTTTGTTGGTGTAGATGAACATCAAGCAATTAAATTGGACATCTATTATACAGATCCTTTTGTTTTTCCATTATTACAAGAAGGTGATATACGTTTAGCCTCTCTTGAAGAAATAGCAGCAATGAAGTTTGAAGTGATTGCTAATGGTGGTCGTAAAAAAGATTTTTGGGACATCCACGAGCTTTTAGATGTATTTACCTTAGCGCAAATGTTAGACTTCTATGAACAACGAAATCCTTATGGCGCAGGAAGAGAAGAGCTTTTAGAACAATGTATAGATTTTTCTTTAGCTGAAGATGATTTCACACCCAATTGTTATAAAGACAAAGTTTGGGAAATTATCAAATTAGATATAGAGGAAGAAGTGCAAAACATTAGAAGTTCTAAAAACTAAATCCATCAAATTCCAACACAGCCCAAAACCCAGTTTGTTGCTTAGGCAAAATCCGAAGCCTGTATGGAGCGTAGTTGAACTATCTTTTGCGTTGTTCCGCTTCCCTCCTACAAGTTTAGCTTTTTAAAATTATTAGTAACCTGAGTTCGATCTAAGAAAATTTCGGAAACTGAGTGAAATCTTGGCAAAAGATTTTGTATCGAAGTTTCCATTTTGGCAGCATTTCGATACAAATTTTCCTTGAAAATTCACTCAATGATCCAAAATGCCTGCATAAACATTTATATCGAACTCAGGTTAGTACCCTTTGGTTCTCCTAAAATCAAACCAAACTGCCATCAGCTATTCAACTCTATTTTCTCCTAAACCCCTAAACTTCCCCTAGCTATCTTACCTAAAGGGTAGTTATGAAATTGAAAACGTCTATTTAATAAAACCCTTCCCGATACAAGCCTTCCCGCAACTCATAGGCTAATTGATTGATGTAGTGAAGATCGGGATGCTCGGGTAAGTCGGTCTGTTGAAAAGCTTCTTCCAGTTGAGCCTGCAATTTATTTGCCTGGGCCAAAAGCGTATCGTAAGCGAATTTTCCGCTTTTAATTTCCAGTAAAAACTCGCGGTTAGGACGTTGTACGTTGATTTGTTTTTCTCTGGCAATTTCCAGCGCCATTTCTAAGAGTCGGAAGGTATGCATCATATTTTTCGCGTCGTAGTTCTTTCCGTGGTTTTGGGTATTTTGGTAGCGGGCTTCGTTTCGGTGTTTTACCCAATTCCAATACTCTTTATATTCCTTGCAGTAACTGGAATAACCGTCTTTATTAAAATACAACAAGGCCTGCTGCTTTTCTTCTTTGGGAATGGAACTTAAACTCACGTCGTTGGATTGCTCGTGCTGCATAATGCCTTTATAGCCTAACTGCGCACCATAAAATAAGCCGTACATATTTTTCATATGCGGAATGTTGATGAGTCCGCAATCTTCCTGTTTCCAGTTTTTTAAGGCGAGATAGTCTGGCAACGGAATCGCTCCCTGTTCGTGATTTACATAACAGAAAGATAGTACGCTTTTGCATTCTTTTTCTACCGGATTCACGATCTTTTTCTTTAAACCTTTGGCTTTCTTTATTTGGGAAATGGCAAACTTCCCAAAGGTGTTTTTACAGAGTTTTGATAAGATTCGTCGGGAATCGATACGATCTAACAGCGGATGCTTGTAAAGTACCGCCGATGGCGGCGTATTGAGCAATTCTAAAATATTAGGATTATTCACCGAAAGTAATTCCAGGTAACGCCCCAATTCATAATAGACGATATCATTCGTAGCATTGCTGACTTGCGGAATATAATTTAATCCATAGAAATCTTTTTTGGGCAAGATAAACACGCCTTTAATATCGGTATCGGATTCTGGTGTATCTAACCCATAAGCCTTACTTTCGCTAATGCATTCTAAAATAATGAGCTTTTGTTGTTTTAAGTCTTCAATCGTCATACCGATGTACCATTTTTAGAAAAAAGGCATCCAAATCTTTCAAACTGCCGTTGGAAGCGGGTAAGGACGTTCGCTGCTCTTCGGCCAGCGCTACACAGGAATGCATCAACGCGAAGAGTGGCGCTTCTCCCTGGTGCAAATAGGTTTCACTTTGGGTGGCTTTTAAATCGATGAGTTCTTCGATCCGTTTTAAGAGCTTTTCTTCTATAGCCAACCCTTCCCGCATTTTTTTGAATTCAATGGGCGGCATCTCTTCTTTTTCAACAATCCATTTACAGGCAACCGCCGAACGTAAGGCGTAAAAGAATTTTTTGAGTTTGTAGGTCTCGGCACTTTCCAGCTCATCCAGGAACTTTTTCGCCATACTCAGGTAATGGTGAATGGTGGCAATTCTGGAATACTGACTACCGGCCAATTGCTGAATTTCTTTTACAAAATGCGTATCGGCTTTATAAATAATGGGCGATTGGATGCGCTCCAATAACGGCGGATTGGATTTTTGCAGCAGCCGCAACGACTTGCGCAAATCCCAGCCGGTGATATCAATTTCGTTATTCTCGAACATCAATTCCAGGCTGTCCTTTTTCTCGCTCAGCGATAAATACCAGTCTTTAGAGTGGATGTAAATGATTCGGATATCAAAATCACTATCGGGCGAAGGAAATCCCCAAGCGCGGGATCCTGTTTCACAGGCCAACAGGATGTTCACTTGATGCTCTTGCTCAACCCTTTCTAAATACTGACTAATTTTTTGCTCCATTTCCATTTTTCTCAGGTTTGCTCATCGTTAGCGTGGTAACGAAAATAGGGAAAATTGGGGAGATTATATAGGCACTGTTTCCGGTTGGCTGCTAGCCATAGTTTAAGTATAACATTCACCTATACATATGTATAGAAAGTCCTCGATGAATTAAAAAAAGGTGACAAAAATGAATCTGCCACCTTGAATGTTTTCACAACGGAATAATCCTTATTGTGAATTGCTTTCAGAATTATAATACAAATATACAAAACTTTTCTAAAGGCATTTATGGGAAACCGTAATCCAACTAAAAATTTTATTGTTAACTTTAAAATGTTAAAAAATTAAGAGAATGGAAAACCACCTCACTGTTAATGAGGTGGTTTAAACTGAAAACAATTCACAACTAATTCTACATATAAAATAGTATTAGATGCAAAAAAAATTTTCATTATTAATCCTTGGGAGACTAACAAGTCAAGTTTGGACCTTAACAAAATGAATTCGTCAATTCAAATATGAAAATTTCTTTGACAAAGATAATAAACATTTTCTATTTATGTAGAATTATAATATGTATATTTACAACAATAAAGTATTTTCATTATATCTAAGTATGAAAAAAATATTAGGACTAGATTTAGGCACCAACTCGATTGGCTGGGCTTTGGTAAACGAAGCAGAGAATGAAACAGAAACCTCACAAATCATAAAACTTGGGGTGCGCGTTAATCCCTTAACAATTGATGAAAAAACCAATTTTGAAAAAGGTCGCCCATTATCAACCAATGCAGACCGGACATTAAAACGAGGAGCTCGCCGTAATTTGCAACGCTATAAATTAAGAAGAGAAAATCTTATTGAAATTCTAATAGAGAATCACATTATTACTAAAGAGGCGCCACTTACCGAAATAGGAAAAGGCACAACACACCAAACACTCTCTTTAAGAGCTAAGGCTGCAAGAGAGCGAATTGATTTAGAAGATTTTGCAAAAGTTCTTTTAGCCATCAATAAAAAAAGGGGGTATAAAAGTAGTAGAAAGGCTAGTAATGATGAAGAAGGGCAAGCAATTGATGGAATGGCAATCGCAAAAGAACTCTACGAGCAAGATATTACACCAGGACAATATGCTCTTGAATTGCTTGAAAATGATAGGAAATATATCCCGGATTTTTATCGCTCAGATTTAAAACAAGAATTCAATAAGATTTGGAACAATCAAAAAACATTTTACCTTGAAATTTTAACGGATGAATTATTTAAAGAATTAGATGGTAAAAATAAATCTCAAACTTGGGCGATTTGCCAAAAACCTTTTAATATAAAGGGAATCAAGCGTATAATAAAAGGAAGAGAAAAAACTATAGAAAACTATCATTGGAGGGTAAAAGGATTGTCGGAGAAGTTAGATTTAGAACAACTAGCCATTGTTTTACAAGAAATCAATAATGATATAAATCAATCTAGTGGTTATTTAGGGGGTATTTCAGATAGAAGTAAAAAGCTATACCTTAATAAAGAAACTGTAGGTGAATTCCTTTATAAACAAATAGCAAAAAATCCGCACACCTCACTCAAAAATCAGGTTTTCTATCGTCAGGACTATTTAGATGAATTTGAACAAATTTGGAAAACCCAATCAAATTTCTATGCCAATTTAACAGATGAATTAAAACAAGAAATAAGAGATATTGTTATTTTCTATCAACGCAAAATAAAATCTCAAAAATCACTGATAAGCTTCTGCCAGTTTGAAAGTTGGGAACAAGAATATTTTGATAAAGAAACGGGAAAAACTAAAACAAGAACCGTAGGGAGACGTGTTATCCCTAAATCTTCACCCCTATTTCAAGAATTCAAGATATGGCAGAATCTAAATCATTTAGTATTTACAAATAGTGAAACCGATGAAAAGATTGAAATTAAAGAAGTAGAACAAGAAATACGAAAAGAACTTTTTGAGGAACTGAACCTACGGGGAGACTTAAACCCAAATGATCTCCTTAAAATCTTAAGATCTCAATTCAAAATTGGTAAGCTAAGTAATTGGAAATGCAATTTTGAAAAGATTGAAGGAAATAGAACGAATGCGGCACTTTTTAATATCTATCAAAAAATATCAGATTTTGAAGGCTATGGAATTGATTGGAATAAATCAAACGCAAAAAAAATTAGAAAGGAATTAAAAGCTACTTTTCCCGAAATAGGAATAAATGCTTCTATTTTAGAATTTGATGCTTACAAAAAACAACTTACCAACCAATCCAGCTATGAATTGTGGCATTTATTATATTCAGCTGAAGAAGATTTTAAAATTTCCGAACAGGATAAGTTAATATACGGAAATTCTAGTGTTTCATTAAAGAAAAAGCTTCACCTAAAGTTTGGTTTCAATCCAGAATATGCAAAAATGCTGGCTAATTTATCTCTGATGTCGGACTACGGAAACTTATCTGCTAAGGCCATTAAAAAAATTCTCCCTTATTTAGAGGATGGTCATCTATATTCTGAAGCTTGTAGGTTAGCCGGTTATAATCATTCTAAAAGTTTGACAGCAGAAGATTTAGAAAAATTTGAGCCAAAAGCTAAACTCGATTTACTTAAAAAGAATAGTCTTCGCAATCCTGTTGTCGAGAAGATTTTAAACCAAATGGTGAACGTCGTAAATCAAGTTATTGACAACTATGGAAAACCAGATGGCGTTAGGATAGAATTAGCTAGAGAATTGAAAAAATCAGCAAAAGAAAGAGCTGAAATGACTAAAGGTATTGCAGATGGTACAAGAAGAAATGAGGAAATTAAAAAGATCATAACTCAAAAATTTGGAATTCCAAATCCTACGAAGTCAGATGTAGTACGTTATCGACTATGGCAGGAACTAGAATCTAGAGGGTATAAAGACATATTTACCGACAAATATATAAGCCCAGATAAAATATTTTCAAGCGAAATAGATATAGAGCACATCATTCCAAAAGCATTGCTTTTTGATGATTCATTTTCAAATAAAACATTATCCTTTAGGAATGTTAACCTAAAAAAAGCAAACCGTACTGCTTTAGACTTTATCACACAAGATTATCAGTCAAATGTAGAAGCATACAAAGAACGTGTGGAAACTTTGAATAAGGATAACCATATTTCAAAAGGCAAGAGAAATAAATTACTAATGTCTCTCAAAGATATTCCTGATGGATTTATAGAGCGTGATCTAAGAAATAGCCAATATATAGCCCGCAAAGCGAAAAGGATGCTTTATGAAGTATTCCCAAATGAAGTTTTAGCTACTTCTGGAAGTATTACCGATAAGTTAAGAAGTGACTGGGATTTAATCAATGTAATGAAAGAGTTGAACCTGCCCAAATATAAAGCACTGGGGTTAACGAAATATGAAGAACGGCTTGATAAGGGAACGGAAGAGATATTTAAGCACGAAGTAATAAAAGATTGGACAAAGCGTAATGACCACAGGCATCACGCTATGGATGCATTAGCAGTTGCTTTCACCACACATAATCATATTCAATATATAAATAACCTCAATGCCAGAAAGGATATTACTCAGGACAATCATCCTATTATAAAAAATATTGAAAATCTTATTACAGAGGTAAATTCAAAAGGAAAACGTGTTTTCAAAGCACCTATGAGTAGTTTTCGTGAAAACGCAAAAGAACAAATTGAAGCTATACTAGTAAGTTTTAAAAATAAAAATAAGGTTGTAACTAAAAATATAAACCAAACTAAAAAAGAAGGAGGATTTAATTACCAAAAAGCCAAAACTCCCAGAGGTCAATTGCACAAAGAGACCATATATGGAAAGTCAAAACAACCACTAGAAAAACCTGTAAAAATAAATAGTAGGTTTTCTAAGAAGCAAGCAGGTTTAATAATTAATTTTAAAGAGCAAGAAGCTGTATTGCACCACCTTAAAAAATACGATAATAACGAAAAAATAGCCTTTAGTAATAAAACCCTTAAAAGTGATCCTATCCAAGTTAATGGAAGTCCTCTTAGAGAAGTGAAGATTTTTGAAGAGATCTTCACGATTCGTAAAGATATTAATCCAGATAATTTTAAAACTCAAAAACATCTAGATAAAATTATTGATAAAGGCATTAAAGAGGTAATGAAAAAGCGTTTAGAAGAATACAATGGTGACTTTAAAACAGCTTTTTCAGATTTAGATAAAAATCCTATTTGGTTAAATCAATCTAAAGGCATAACCATCAAAAGAGCTACAATTTCAGGAGTTAGCAATGCAGAACCTTTACATCAAGCCAAAGATCATTTAGGAAATATAATTTTGGACGATAACGGAAAAGAAATTCCTACTGATTATGTAAGTACGGGTAATAATCATCATGTAGCCATTTATCAAGATGAGATTGGTAATCTTCAAGAAGAAGTAGTTTCCTTTTATGAGGCTGTTATACGTAAAAATCAAGACCAGCCAATTATAAAAAAACAGCATCCAAAAGGGTGGAAATTTTTGTTTATGATGAAGCAAAATGAAATGTTTGTTTTTCCTTCAGAAAATTTTAATCCGCATGAGATTGACCTATTGGATGAAAAAAATGCTGCTATTATAAGCCCTAACTTATTTAGGGTTCAAAAAATTGCAACAAAAAACTATATGTTTAGGCATCACCTAGAAACAGAGGTCACCAATAATTTGGATTTTACGTATAGACATTTCCAAGCAACCGAATGGCTAAGAAATTTGTGTAAAGTTAGAATAGATCATATTGGCAGAATTGTACAAATAGGAGAATATTAAAAAGTAATGATTAAGCGAACCCTTTTCTTCGGCAGTCCAACCTATTTAAGTACTAAAAATGAGCAATTGGTGGTTAATTTTCCGGAAGAGGAAAAGGAAGAAAAAACCATCCCCATTGAAGATTTAGGCTTTGTCGTGTTGGAAAACCCACAAATTACCCTTACAAATGGACTGCTAATGAAATTGGTGCAAAATAAAACGGCGGTCATCACCTGCGATAAACAACACCTCCCCTGTTCTTTGCTACAACCCTTAGTAGGCCATACCGAGCAAACGGTGCGTTACCGGCATCAACTTGATGCCAGTATCCCGTTAAAGAAGAATCTTTGGCAACAGACGGTAACTGCAAAAATCAGCAATCAGGCGGCACATTTAAAACTCTTAGGCAAATACAGTTTAAAATTGGAACGCTGGAGTAATGAAGTAAAGAGTGGCGATACCCAAAACCACGAAGCCATTGCTGCCGCCTATTATTTTCAGAACCTGTTTGATATCGAAGGCTTTAGTCGTAACCAAAAAGGTATTCCTCCTAATAATCTATTAAATTATGGATATGCGATTTTAAGAGCTATTGCGGCAAGAGCCATCGTGAGTAGTGGTATGCTTCCATCGGTGGGCATTTTTCATCATAACAAATACAACCCATTTGCTTTAGCTGATGATGTTATGGAACCTTACCGCCCCTATGTTGATGCCTTAGTGTATGATATCGTAGAAAGTGGCTGTAATCTTGAAGAACTCACCACCAATCTTAAAACAGAATTATTGAGGATTCCTGCCTTAGATGTTGAAATTGACGGCAAACAAAGTCCGTTAATGAATGCGATGAGCCGAACCACTAATAGTTTATATGATTGTTTTTATGGAAGTAGCCGAAAAATACTATATCCCGAGTTTAGATAGCAGAGCAAGATAATTTGAAGATGTGTTGATGTGAAAATGAATATAGGAAGACACAATTTTAAACCTTAAACTTTTCAACTTTGAATTCAACGGCGGCTGAGTGAAATTCGATATAATTTTAAGTCGCATTGAGCTTGTCGAAATGTATCGACCCCATAGCGGAAGTTAGAATATAGAAAAAAGCTAAGAGAGTCTTGATTCTGTAAACAAGAAACAGGAGACAAGAATTAAGATAATTTGAAGATGTGTAGATATGAAAGTAAAAAAAACACAACTTTAAACCTTAAACTTTTCAACTTTGAACTCAATGGCGGCTAGTGATTGCGACTGAAAGGAGCAATTATATCGAAGCCATAGCGAAACCGGCACTTCGATACGTTTGCTCAACGCAAACACTCTGTGACCTAAACAGAGCGGTGGCTGAGTGGTCTGACTGAAAGGAGGAGCGTATCGAAGCCAAAGCGAAACCGGACACTTCGATACGATTTTTTCAAAATCACTCAGTGACCTATATATCGAAGCCAAAGCAGATTAAAAAATGAAGTTAATGATAAAAGGATATACCTATATTTTACTGTGCAATGATGGAAGTTACTATACAGGTAGTACTAAAAATCTTGAAAAAAGATTAAGCGAACATAATAATGGAACAGGAGTTAATTATACGGCTAAACGATTACCCGTTAGCTTACTTTATTATGAAGAATACCATCGGATTGATGATGCTTTTTATAGAGAAAAACAACTACAAGGTTGGAGCAGAAAGAAAAAGGAAGCTTTAATGAGCGGGGCAACCGAATTGTTACCGGGATTAGCAAAAAAGATTTATGTAAAGAAAAATAGTTAAGCGAAGTCGGTTACTTTGATACGATTTTTTCAAAAATCACTCCGTGACCTAAATGTATAGAAGCTTGAAATAAATAGAGAAATAAACCAAAAGCGATGCAGGAAAGCCGTTTTTCCAGATTAAACCAATATCGAAGTATGTGGGTACTTGTCTTTTTTGATTTACCAACCGAAACACGAACGGAACGCAAAGCTGCCAGCCGATTTAGAAAACAATTACTGGATGACGGTTTTGGGATGTTCCAATTTTCTATTTATTCCAGATTCTGCGCGAGTCGGGAAAATGCGGCGGCACATATTAAACGCACCAAAAATAATTTACCAAAAAAGGGAAAAGTCGCGGTGATGCAAATTACCGATAAACAATTTGGGATGATTGAGCTTTTTCACGGTAAAAAAGAAATAGCTCCTGAAGTTCCCACGCAACAACTGGAACTTTTTTAAAGCACAAATTCATTTTTCTTAGAATCATAAAAGTCTGGTCGAGCGGAGTCGATACCTCAATTATCGATCTCATTTTTTAATCCTAAAAAAGCATTTAAAACACAGAATACCAGGTATTTAAACCAGGTATCCTGTGAATCCTGCACTAAAAGTACAATTCTGAAAGCAATTCACAACTCTAATTAAGCATTATCTTTATTGTTATTCCTGTGAATCCTGCACTAAAAGTACAATTCTGAAAGCAATTCACAACAGTGGGATGGTAATACCTACACAACAGGCTCCTGTGAATCCTGCACTAAAAGTACAATTCTGAAAGCAATTCACAACATCTAAGAGTTTCATACTACTGTGGTAAACCCTGTGAATCCTGCACTAAAAGTACAATTCTGAAAGCAATTCACAACAATATTATTTGAGGTCAGAGGAGAAGCAATCCTGTGAATCCTGCACTAAAAGTACAATTCTGAAAGCAATTCACAACACCAAGCAATGTTTTATGATAGATTGGATACCTGTGAATCCTGCACTAAAAGTACAATTCTGAAAGCAATTCACAACAGGCATCACTGAAGATGCTACAAGACAACACCTGTGAATCCTGCACTAAAAGTACAATTCTGAAAGCAATTCACAACTAACTCTTGTAGGACTCTCTCACTTTCATCCCTGTGAATCCTGCACTAAAAGTACAATTCTGAAAGCAATTCACAACTGGTACCGTCAACATAAATGCTTTCTCCTCCCTGTGAATCCTGCACTAAAAGTACAATTCTGAAAGCAATTCACAACATGTGTACTCTATTGAAATGTCAAGGAAGGCCTGTGAATCCTGCACTAAAAGTACAATTCTGAAAGCAATTCACAACATGAGTTAATACAGGGTTAAGCCTCCTAGTCCTGTGAATCCTGCACTAAAAGTACAATTCTGAAAGCAATTCACAACAAATAAATCAAATGCGGGGTCGTTATCTTTCCTGTGAATCCTGCACTAAAAGTACAATTCTGAAAGCAATTCACAACTATAGGTGTGTGCTGAACTTTTACAGAAACCTGTGAATCCTGCACTAAAAGTACAATTCTGAAAGCAATTCACAACTATTTATTTTTAATTAAACAAACCTCCTATCCTGTGAATCCTGCACTAAAAGTACAATTCTGAAAGCAATTCACAACTGATTTATGGAGACATTACGGAGCTGTACTCCTGTGAATCCTGCACTAAAAGTACAATTCTGAAAGCAATTCACAACCTTCCGTTAACAGGTAATTTTTACGTTTACCCTGTGAATCCTGCACTAAAAGTACAATTCTGAAAGCAATTCACAACTATTTATTACGAAAATGTTAGCGTTAATGTCCTGTGAATCCTGCACTAAAAGTACAATTCTGAAAGCAATTCACAACAAATTGACAAAGAATCAATCCTAAAACTACCTGTGAATCCTGCACTAAAAGTACAATTCTGAAAGCAATTCACAACTAATTGAACTAAAGCGTATTTACTTTTATCCCTGTGAATCCTGCACTAAAAGTACAATTCTGAAAGCAATTCACAACACGGAAGATATTTGAATTGCGATGTAAGAGCCTGTGAATCCTGCACTAAAAGTACAATTCTGAAAGCAATTCACAACGAAGGTCAGGAGGTAATTCATCTGTTTACGCCTGTGAATCCTGCACTAAAAGTACAATTCTGAAAGCAATTCACAACATCCTCAAACCAGATTACAGCCTTCGCATTCCTGTGAATCCTGCACTAAAAGTACAATTCTGAAAGCAATTCACAACTATCTGAATAAAGAATTTCCAAAAGAAGCTCCTGTGAATCCTGCACTAAAAGTACAATTCTGAAAGCAATTCACAACTTGTTAGTGGAAATGACATAGACAACACTTCCTGTGAATCCTGCACTAAAAGTACAATTCTGAAAGCAATTCACAACTAGCATCGTTTAATCTTGCTTACATAGAAGCCTGTGAATCCTGCACTAAAAGTACAATTCTGAAAGCAATTCACAACCGTCTGCAGATGAATACGACGACATTCCTTCCTGTGAATCCTGCACTAAAAGTACAATTCTGAAAGCAATTCACAACAACTGGAACGGAACCTTAATCGCAACCTTTCCTGTGAATCCTGCACTAAAAGTACAATTCTGAAAGCAATTCACAACTATCTCAGTTCTTTCATCTGGCTTAGAAGACCTGTGAATCCTGCACTAAAAGTACAATTCTGAAAGCAATTCACAACAGGCAGGGATTGACTTGGTAAATAAAGTACCCTGTGAATCCTGCACTAAAAGTACAATTCTGAAAGCAATTCACAACAAGACCAGGGAAATACAACTGATGAACATCCTGTGAATCCTGCACTAAAAGTACAATTCTGAAAGCAATTCACAACTATTCTCGGCACCAGGTAACGATGAGAAATCCTGTGAATCCTGCACTAAAAGTACAATTCTGAAAGCAATTCACAACCAAAACGTCAGCGATTTATATTTCACCTTGCCTGTGAATCCTGCACTAAAAGTACAATTCTGAAAGCAATTCACAACAAGCACGGGTACAGGGAGTGTAACAGATGACCTGTGAATCCTGCACTAAAAGTACAATTCTGAAAGCAATTCACAACTCAGGTGTTCCTGAAAGTTATAGATGTGCGCCTGTGAATCCTGCACTAAAAGTACAATTCTGAAAGCAATTCACAACGACAATTGACCGTACCAAAAAGTATTACAACCTGTGAATCCTGCACTAAAAGTACAATTCTGAAAGCAATTCACAACAGCAACAGCAACAACACCTTTGCAGTTAACCCTGTGAATCCTGCACTAAAAGTACAATTCTGAAAGCAATTCACAACATAAACAGTGCGTTAGTTTCTGCCCAAAACCCTGTGAATCCTGCACTAAAAGTACAATTCTGAAAGCAATTCACAACTAAGTGGGCTACTACAGGTGCTTTTCCTACCTGTGAATCCTGCACTAAAAGTACAATTCTGAAAGCAATTCACAACATGCGCTTAAGGATATTGTAGAAGACGCCACCTGTGAATCCTGCACTAAAAGTACAATTCTGAAAGCAATTCACAACCCACTTTGCTAAGGATCATCAAACTTTATTCCTGTGAATCCTGCACTAAAAGTACAATTCTGAAAGCAATTCACAACCTGAACCGCCTGCATGACTTACAAAAATAACCTGTGAATCCTGCACTAAAAGTACAATTCTGAAAGCAATTCACAACTCATCATCTGTAATATTAGAAGGTGCAAAACCTGTGAATCCTGCACTAAAAGTACAATTCTGAAAGCAATTCACAACTGATAAGCTACAATCCATTCTTTAGATCGACCTGTGAATCCTGCACTAAAAGTACAATTCTGAAAGCAATTCACAACATCAAAGGAGTAGGTGTTAAATGGTATAATCCTGTGAATCCTGCACTAAAAGTACAATTCTGAAAGCAATTCACAACATTATCATTTCTAACATTTTGACGCTGTCCCCTGTGAATCCTGCACTAAAAGTACAATTCTGAAAGCAATTCACAACAACGCAAGTTCAATCTTAACGATAGTCAAACCTGTGAATCCTGCACTAAAAGTACAAATAGCTCATGGCATGCTATTGTATAAGAATTCGTGAACCAAAGGGTTTCTGAAAGCGACTTAAAAAATATTCCCCCGTCGGGGGTTAGGGGGATCTCCTGTGAACCTTGCACTAAAAGTACAAATAGCTCATGACATTCTACTATATAAGAATTCGTGAACCTAAGGGTTTCTGAAAGCGACTTAAAAAATATTCCCCCGTCGGGGGTTAGGGGGATCTCCTGTGAACCTTGCACTAAAAGTACAATTAGCTCATGACATTCTATTATATAAGAATTCGTAAACCTAAGGGTTTCTGAAAGCGATTAAAAAAAATTCCCTTCAGGTGTTGGGGGATCAACTTAAAATTTCCTGCCATTTTACTAAATAGGATTTCTTGGAAAGATCTCAAAATGACTCGTATTTTCTTTGATGACTTCAAGCTTACTAGGTCTTGAAGTTCTTGCCTTTTCCAAGGCTATTTCATAGGCTTTATCAAAATCTTTCAACTTTTCAATTGTGTCCCTGCTTTCTACAGCTAATTTCCAGTGGGCATCCTTTTTATCATACCAAAGTTGAAATTGCTTTTGTTGTAATAATCGGTGATCCCTTTTCAGTAAATGATAAATTATTTTTCCGTCGCTAAAATTACCATCAGGATAACTCATAGGTAATAAAGCGAAAAACACATAATACATCGAAAAATATAAAAACTGATAAGTAAAACTACTGGAAGCTATAAACTCGCCAGAAATCACATAAATTAAGAGTACCGCCACAAGGATATTGACCAGTACACCGCCGGAATAGATAAAGAGATTTTTCCAACGGCTACTATCATCAATATTTTCGAAGTAGCAATACCCATAATAAAAATAGTACTTTCTAATTTCAAAAACTCGGGTGTTCCATAGGATTCTTCCAGAACCAATAATAATCTTTATATTTTTTGCTCCTAAGGGTTTAGCAACGACTACATGCCCCAATTCATGGATCAACGAAACCACTGGCAGGATCACAAAAAATGCAATAAATAACTTTGGAATATCCCAAAATTCGATCATTTTGAATACTTTTTAAGGGATTGACAGGCACTTTAATTCCTAATTTTTTCAGAATTATTTATTCTGGAGGAAAATTCAGATAAAAAATTTTAGCTTTAAGCCTTAGCCTGAGCAAGATCTTCTGATTTTTTTCGTCTTTCCTTTTCCCTCTTAAGCAGATTAAGCTCTCTACTGGTTTGTCCTTTTACTGAAGAGTTCTCTTCGGCTCTCCTTAACAAATAAGGCACCACATCTTTTATGGGACCAAATGGCACCAATTTAGCAGTATTGTAACCTCTGGCGGCAAGATTATAACTTATCTGATCACTCATACCGTATAACTGACTAAACCAAACACGTGGATCGTCTTTAGCAATACCTTTATCTTCTAATATTTGCAAGGCCAGATAATTACTAATCTCGTTATGTGTACCAATAAATACCGAGAAATCGTCTAAATGATCCAGACAATACCCCATCACACTGTTAAAGTTAACATCTGTAGCCTCCTTACTTATACAAATTGGTGACTTTTTTCCTCGTTTCCTAGCGCGCTTATTTTCCTTTTCCATATAGGCGCCTCTTACGATCTTTGCACCAATCTTAAAGCCCTGCTCTTTGGCTTTGGAATGCAATTGTTTTATATACTCCAGGCGATCCCAACGGTAACATTGGAAAGTATTAAAAATTAAGGCTTCATCTTTGTTAAATTTAGCCATCATTTTTTCCATAAGAAGATCTGCAGCTTCCTGCATCCAGGATTCTTCAGCATCAGCATATAATCGTACCTTTAACTTATGCGCTTTTTCACACAAGCCCTCTACCCTTTGCTGCACTCTTTCCCATTCTTCTTTTTCTTTTTCATTTAAACTAACATGAGAGCTTACTTTATGCCATATTTTAAATCGACCTAAGGCGGTAGGCTTAAAAATAGCAAAAGGAACTTCGCTTTCTTCCCTGGCCAATTCGATAAGCTCCAATTTGACATTGTAGGCTGAATCGAACTCCGCTTCATTTTTTTTACCTTCTACCGAATAATCCAAAATACTGGATAGATTAACCTCATCCATCTGATCCATTACCGGTTTACAATCGTCTATTGTAACCCCACCACAAAACTGATCGAAAATGGTATTTTTAATGATAGGAGTAATCGGCAATTTTGCTTTTAAAGCAAATTTTGTAATTGCTATTCCTGGTTTTATCAAAGATGGTGTTCCCATTACACTAAAAAGGAGAACGGCTCTATTAATTTCCATATCAGATTTTAACCTGAAAGCCGTCGCTGTATCGTTGAAAATTTTCTCTTTTATCATAACTTAAAAATACTCCATAAGCTTACGTTTAAAAGAAGGATTAGTAAACCTTAACTTATGTTCGTCTCAGAAATAGTGATAGCGTTCATAAATTAAGCTTTTGTGACATAATAAATTAACATTTTCGATATTTCATTACAATAAGTTTATAAATCCTTTTAAAAATCAGACCTGTAAAAGGTCGAAAATCAAAAAAACAAAGAGCCAATTTTCTTTTTCCATTCAATCAGGTCAGGGACAGTACAAATAGGGGTTTTCATTTTTTCAAACACATATTAATCAGGACACTACAGGATACTTTCAGAATTATAAGACTTAAATTTGTAATAAACTTATTAAAACGACTCATAAACGAAAACGATTTCGAACAGATTTTTAATAATTCATTAAAATCAACTAAATACATACTATGTATGAAACATTATACTACGCTTTCTCTTCTCAGAATAATGTATCTTTCTTTCCTATTAATTGTCTTTTTTTCATGTGATACAGATCAGGACGTTGTGTATATTAATCAGAGAGCTGCATCTGTTGCTACAGTTAAATCTTTTGAAGCGAATCCCGGGAAAAACCGGGTGCAGGTAAAAGGTAAGGTAGATCCTGATAAAATCTCTGAAATTGAAGTATTTTGGAACGACCGCGCAGAATCATTAATCATTCCTGTTGAAACTTCTTCAGAAACCATTTCGGCTACCATTACCGGTCTTGAAGAAGGCAACTACACCTTTGAAGTGGTGGCTAAGGATAATAGCGGTAATACGTCTAATACCATTACCGCGGGAACAAGTGTTTTTGGAAGCGACTACGAAGCTGCTATTACGAACAGAGAAATAAGCTCTCAAATTTTAAGAAACACGACCTTAGACATTAACTTTAATGCTATTGACGCAACACCGGGAGCTATTGGAACGCAATTAGACTATGAGACTATTGATGGTGAATTAAAAAGTTTGTTTATTACTAAAGATATCGATCGCGTAACGATCCCCAACTTTAAGGAAGGAACTTCCTATAGCTTTAGATCGGTATTTGTACCCGCCCCAACGGCTATAGATACGTTTTATACCGGTTACACAACCGATACCCCTATTCAGTTTCCGGTATTGCAAAATGCAGCAGTACCGTTTGCGGCAGATTCTATAAGTGGCCGATGGGGTATTTTATCGGTTTGGACCACCAATGAAGCTGCTAGAAACCATGATGGTTACGGTGGCTGGGACGAATGGAATAATAATATTTTCAATATGGAATCTGGTTGGGGATCGCCGGCAATTACGAACGGAAAAATCTATCAGCAGGTAACAGCAGGTGCTGGTAATTATACCCTTAGAATCGTTTTAAGAGATACCAATCATTCTGTTGATGATGAAGGGGGCTCTTATTTTGTAGTCACAACAGCTGAAGAATTCCCAGATGTTGAAATAGTGGAAAATTCTGAAGATGTAGTAGCTTACGAAAGAACAACAGCAGCTACGCTAAACTATTCTATAAATTTTACGCTGGAGGAAACTACGGCCCTTTTAATTGGCCAGGTAAGCACGCAATGGGGAGAAACACCTGGCAGATATTGTAATATTATTTCTTGGGAAATAGTTCCCGGATCATAAACTAATCCACAGGAGATCTGGCAGCCTTTATATTCTGATGTTCGAATCAGTAGTCAGCACAATTTCCAATCTCAATTCATCTCCTTACTCTTTACTGCCAGAAACACAAAAGCACCGATATTACTCGGTGCTTTTTACTTCTCTCAAAAAGAAGATCGTAGCCTTCCCCCTAAAGACTACGACCTTCTCAAACCAAAAAATCCCCAAAAAAATCTTTATAAGTCTGAAGAAATATGGTGGTGTTCATCGATTAGTGGACCACCTTCCAAAATTTCCTGCGATGCTTTTTGTGCAAATTTTTCAAAGTTTAAGTGGAATGAATGTGCCAACTGAATTGATTTTTGAATATACACTCCTTTTTGAAGCCAGGTATTAATTGGGTTCAACATTTCTGAAGGTACACCAGCACAATATTTTGGCATATTTAATCCGAATATTGGATGCATTTCGTAATCTACATTTTCAAGATTTCCATTCAAAATCTCGGTAATCATACTACGAGTATATTTTAGTTTAATTCTTGATCCAACTCCGTAAGGGCCTCCACTCCATCCGGTGTTAATTAACCATACATTTACATTGGCTTCCTGCATTTTTTTACTTAGCATTTCGGCATAAGCTGTTGGATGCAGTGGCATAAATGGTTCTCCAAAACAAGCAGAGAATGAAGGAACGGGTTCTGTAATTCCGGCCTCGGTTCCTGCTACTTTTGCAGTATATCCTGAGATAAAGTGATAGGCCGCCTGTCCGGGAGTAAGTTTAGAAACCGGTGGCAATACGCCAAAAGCATCACAAGTTAAAAAGAAGATATTGGTAGGATTTTCACCGTAAGAATTAGGTTGAATATTATCAATATGTTCTATTGGATAACTTACTCTTGTATTTTGGGTTATACTACTGTCTAAAAAGTCGATTTCACCATCTTTATCGAAAATCACATTTTCTAACAATGCGCCTGGCTTAATGGCTCTAAAGATATCTGGCTCTTTTTCTTCAGTTAAACCAATTACTTTAGCATAGCAACCTCCTTCAAAATTAAAGATTACATTGTCTGCGGTCCATCCATGCTCGTCATCTCCAATTAATTTTCGTTCTGGATCAGCAGAAAGGGTTGTTTTCCCTGTTCCGGATAATCCAAAGAATATAGCGGTATCATCATTTTTTCCCACGTTTGCAGAACAGTGCATAGGCAATACATTCTTATCTTTTGGGAAAATTAAGTTTAAGGCTGAAAATATCCCTTTTTTCATTTCACCGGTATAGGCAGATCCTCCGATTAAAGCTATTTTTCTGGTAAAGTTTAGGATACTAAAATTGCCTTGGCGTAAACCGTATTCTGATGGATTGGGCTCTACATAACCAGGAACACAAAGTACCAACCATTCTTCTTCAAAGTTTTTAAGTTCTTCTTCATTTAGCCTTAAGAACATATTTTTTACAAAGAAGTTAGACCAGGGGTATTCGGTTATTGTTCGAACATTCATTTGATATTCAGGATAGGCGCATACATAGCCATCATGTACATAAACATCTTTTCCTGTAAGATAATTGGTTACCCTGTCATAAAGTTTATCAAAATTTTCAGGTGAGATTGGTTTATTTATTTTTCCCCACCAAACATCTTTGGTATAGTCGTCTTGTACTATAAAACGATCCTGAGGAGATCTACCTGTAAATTTACCGGTGTTAACAGCAAGGGTTCCGTTAGATGATTCTCTTCCCATGCCTTTTTCAAGGGTTATTTTTTGAAGTTCTTCACCGCTCAGGTTCCACATCACCTTATTGTCTTTTATTCCATATTTTAAAAGATCTTGCGTTTTTGGGTAGTCTAGAGAAGTACTCATGATAATTAAAAATTTAAGTGAAACATTAGTATGTCCAGAAAACTGGGTTGTATTAAGTTGTTGATATAATTCTAGTTGATTCTTGTTAATCTAAAACCAGTAATGGCTTGTCGCTATGCAGCGTTAAAATATTAGTTAGTTTACCTTGAGAAGCCTTAGGTTTCTCTAAGTGTGTTTTTGGCATGATGGCCAACATATCTGCATTGTGATTTTCTATATATTGTTTAATCCCCTCTTCTATGTCTTCATTTTCCAAGAAGGTATGGTGTGAGTAAAACATTTCTAGAAAATACTCTATGGTTTTTTCATTGATCTCGTCGTAATCTGAATAGCCTAATAAATTGGAATCTTTGTCTACGGTTAATAAGTGAACTTTTGCTTTAAAACGTCTTGCAATATCCAGTAGGGTATAGAGTACATTTCTATCTGGAATCTTTTCTTTACCCATAGTCAAAACAATTGTTTTTAGACTAAATTCTTTTGATTTTTCAGGAATTACCAACACTGGTAAATCTGCCTGTTGCACAAATTTAGAGGTGTTAGAGGTCATATTTTCCCGTTCCACTTTAGAACCTCTAGTTCCTACGATCACTAAATCTATATTTAGCTCTTCCCTTAGTTTTAAAATTACAGGGGCTAATTTACCCTGTTTTACCATGGGAATTATTTCAGGATATTCAGGTTTATCATATTCTGCAATAACCTCGTAAAGCTTTTTCTTTTCTTCATTTTCATCTTCATCTGCACCTTCTGAAAGTATACGAAGTAAATAAACGGTTACAATTGGTTTTTGTTTTGCAAATTCTACAGCGTACTTTAATGCGTTTAAAGAAGCTTTTGAAAAGTCGAAAGGGATAAGAACAGTTTTCATGATTTTTGGTTTAAAGTGAATTCCATAGATCTATTTCAATTTTTTGGGTTGTCTGTTTAAAGCACCTAACTGCGTTCTCTAAAATCGAATACAATTGGTAGTGAGTAAGATATTCTTACCGGGCGGTTACGTTGCATCCCTGGTTTCATTTGAGGTAGCATTTTTATAACCCGCTCTGCTTCTTCTTCTAAAAGAACGTTGGGTGCTCTAGACTGGATATCGGTAACTTTTCCAAACTCATTAATCTTAAAGACTACGATGATTCGGCTTATACCGTTTACTCCGGCTTCTGTTCCCACCTCGGTATTAAATTCGTTTCTCACAAACTCATCTATTTTCTCTGTCATACATTTTTTACGGGCTTCATTATCTTTAAGTGATTCACAACCCGGAAAAATGGGTACTTGTTCTACAAATACAAAGGGAACCTGTTCTACTTCTTCTTCACCATCTCCTTCTGTAATATCAGACACCTCGGCAACTTTTTCAATTTTATCATCCTGGTTACTTTCTGTAGATACGATAACATCTTCTTTGATATCCAGCTCATCATCCACGATCTCAATAACCTCTGGAATCACTGGTGGAGGTGGTGGAGGTGGAGGTGGCGGGGTATTCATTTGCGTAATAGGGATATCCACGATCATTTCTTCATCCATATCTATTGCGTAATTATCGACACTATCTTTTGTGGCGGTGCGCATTTCTAAAGCAAAATACACAGAGGACAGTATCATGATGAGACCAATTTGGAAGAAAATCACACTTCCTCTATTGAGGTCTGCTTTGGGATTTTTTTTGGTTTTCATGACGCTTGGCTTAAAATTAATATTCAGTGATTATTAAAATTTCTGGTGGTTGATCCAGTCTATTTTTTCAATCTCTACAACATCATTTTTTTACTATTCAGGGGTTTCTAAAATTCAATCATTTAAATTCCTTAATAACAAAATATCTTCTTCGTTTTTACAGTATTAAAGGTATAAACTATCTACTTAAAGAAACCTGACAAATATCAGCTTTAGCGATTTTTTTAAGATTTTATTCACATGACAAACGATTAGCGAAAATGCAATACTTCCGAAAAAATTTTGTGCTAAATAAGATCGTAATTTTGACCAAAAACATCTTTAGTGTCTAAAATACATTTATTTCAACAACTAAAAAAAGGATAATCTTTATTTAATAACATCTCCCATTAAAATTTATTTTACCAATCACCAAAAATCGATTGGCAAAATGATAAAAATCATACATTATCTATATGAATCCCCATAATTTTACTCGATAATCGAGATTAAATGCACCGGTACCGATAGCGATCAGGATTGGGATGCCTCGAAATAAAAAATAATTTTCTAATAAATGCCTTATGGACTTGTCCTGAGGTAGTTTACTTGTTAAGCACAAGGGAAAACATAAACATCCATGAAAGTTTATTTTCAAGCACTTTTGGGACTTTTTATATTACCTTTTTATGCCCAAACTTCACAGGATTCTTCAAAGTTTGCCGATCTTCAAAAAAGGATGGAACTAAAGGCATTAGTTGTAGGGCGATATGCGGCTTCTTTTGATAAAAATATCGATTTTGAAGGCCATCACTTTTCTGAAGATCCAGAAGGTGAACAGGAAATCGTAAATAATTCATTTCAAATGGAATACGTAAGGTTTGCGACCTCCTTTCATATAAATGATCGAATTTCGACATCCATTTTACTGAATCTTGCCAATTTTAATAAGGAAACTGTTTCCAGAAAAGTGCTGGAAAATGCTTTTGTTCAATATAAAGCTAATCCTTATTTAAATATTAGGCTTGGGCAGTTTAGACCCTATTTTGGTTTGGAAGATTTACATCCTTTTCAGCTAAATAATTCATATAGATGGTCTAACCAGTATTTCTTATTTGGCCAGAATGCCTGGCAAAGTTTTCAGATAGGTGCTGCTGTTTATGGGGAATTAACTAAAAATAATATTCCTCTTAAATATTATTTTACGGTTTATAATGGAAATAACCGCAATCAAACTCAGGATAACGATAATAATAAGAATTATAGCTTGCGATTTGAGTATGTGCCGTCACCGATTGTTCAAATTGGAATAAACGGGGCTATTACTAATCGATATCACCAAAATGCCAATGCCTATGGTGCCGATTTAAAAATTAATTACCCTATAAGCCCGTCTTGGGAGATTGATGCCCATATTGAATATAAAAAAGGGACTAACTTTATTGCGTATAATCATGCGATAAATACAGATACTCCTTTAAAGAACCTGCAGTTAAATGATTTTTATATGGAAGGGATTTATAATCTTTTAAGGGTTAAAAAGTTTATTAATAATCCTTATTTAAAAGCATTAGAATTTAGCATCAGGCAGGAATATTTAGATACTAATAGTCAGGTTCACGGTGATATCTTACGTTCGCACATTCCCATGTTTAGTTTGGTACTGGCCGGGGATTATAACGCTAAATTATCTTTTGTAGGCGTGTTTTATGATTATCAAACCAATATCCCTGATACGTCACAGTACGATTCTAACCGCGCACTTATCCAATTTCAGGTAGCGTTTTAATCATTTAAAATATCACGAACCAGAAAAAACTGCATTGATAGTTAACGAATATCAATGCAATTCTTCCATAAGATTTTCATAGGTAATTGGCTTTTGATGCTCCTCATGCTCTGAAGTATACAAAATATTTACCCGTATTGCTTTAAGACCAATAACGCCCTGTACATCTTCTAATTCTAAAAGTTCGAGCTCTTCTCCCAGATAACTCTTGGCCTGTAGATATCTTACGTATCGCAGGTACTCTTTTTCATCAGATTTTTGGGAATAAATAATAACGATTTTACCTTTTTGGGTAATACGCTCTTCAGTATCTTTAATAAAAGCTTTATCAATTCGTTTTTTAATGATTTCGTAACGTGCATTATAGGTTCCGTCTACATCAAATTTCTTCTCATCCATTCGATATCGAATAGAAAGCGTAGTATTATATACTAAAATTAACGATGCCGCATCTAAATGCATAGGTGTAGATTGCTGTAGATGATAGAATCTATTTTCCATCTCTACCATCGTTTTAATTTGCCACAACCTTAAATTAAAAAGATAAACTTTATTAAAAGGCTTATTTTTTGTGAGTGAAGGCCCTATGTACATATTATGGTCTACACCATCGGTTTTATAACGCTCAAAATAATGCGGATAGATTTTTTGCGCTTCCAGTTGCCGCTTATCTAAAAATCTAGACATGGTACGGTTTATTTGCTGTACCGTATCATCATAATCTTTGCGATGGTTATAAATAATACCGGTTTCGGGATTTAGCATTGAACGATAATTGGCTACCATTTCCCTTATTTCTTCGCTTTGCTTTTCTAAGTGTTCCATTAAAGGATTCACTTCTCTTTGTAAAAGTCCGAATATCTTTTGTTCGCTGCTGGCATTCAGGCTTTCCTCAATATCTGTTCTAAACTCTTTTACCCTAAAATTCACCTGCTCATAAATGGGTAACTCTTCAATTTCATAGGCTTTATCGATAATTTCCAGAATAATATCTAATTGATAAAGCAAATCTTTTTGAATAGATTCATTCCTGGCATCGCTACTGGCCACAATATCTATTTGTCCGTACAACGGATAGACATCTTTAAACACAATATCTTTAAATGAAGCCAACCCGTCACTATCGTAATCATTTATAAATTTACGTGCTTCGCGCTCAAAAACCCATAGCACACTAGGATGTATAGAGGTGCATTCACTTTGTATTACCGCCTTTATACGATTTTCGAAGTCATTTCTATTACGCTCGGACACTGTGATGATATAAGGCAAAATTTCGTCTAATTTCATCGCATTTATGCGATTAAGAACATTTTTATGATTGGCAACAAGTTCTAAAATCCCCACCAAATTTCCATTCTTTGCCAGTGGTGCCAGGATACAGCTTTTTACACCATTAGCCAGTAAATTTCGTGCTAAAAGATTATCATTTTCTTTTGCATACGCTTCTACATTAGGAATACTAAACTTTTTATTCTTCTCTATAAGGTTATTAAAACTCTGCTCGCAAATTCCGGTTTTACAATCGCTTTCCAATTCTTCATTAAGGATAAAGCTATTCGCTTCCATCTTCGTTTCTTTTTCAAAAGTTTTATCCCCTGCGTTGTACGCTGTAAAACCTACTCTTAGATCTGGAATCTTATAAATAGATCTAAAAATACGCTGTAGTTTATCTAATTCTTCCTTTTCTGCCGTCTTTTGGAACAGTAAAGCTGTTTTAAGTTCAGATATAGCGTCTTCAATGGTGACATCGGTAAGGTTTACAATAACAAACCCTTTAAAAACCCAACTACCGGGCGGAAACTTTTCTTTCCATAAATCGATATTTTCAACATCCTTTAGTAAATCATCTACATCTTTCTGGGTTACTTCCCTCGTGTTTTCTTTAGGATATAATTCTACAAAATCGCCATTTAAATTTGCCCTGTAATGTTTTTCAATTCCGTTTTCATCGGGTATATCATAATAAGGTGGCCGCGAAAAATCAATATTAAAATCGTAATAATTATTAAGAATATTAATGCAGGCATTGATGTATGCCGAATTGTTATCGATCTCCCGCATTTTAGGCTTAAAATCCTTACCAGCAGCCTCAATAATATTCTTTAGCCGGTTAGAGTGATTAAAAAGAAGGTTATGATAAGGGATAGATACTGCCTTAATTTCGTTATTGCTCAACACGTTTGGAAAAAGATCGTCCAATAAAATTTTTATGGGCTCTTTATACGCCTCTATATCTTTAATGTCCTGTATACCTTCTACAAGCTTAGGATAATCCTTTACATATTCTAATAAGCTTTCTATATATTTTTTGGCAATAGGGTTCTCTTCAACTTTTAGCCGATCTTCGTATTGCTCTACTACTTTGTGAAAGCTAATTGTTATATCCAGAGGAAAATCCTGCTTCTGATCTTTCATTTTATCTTAATTATTGGGCCGTAAATTATTCTAAAATAGTATACGAGTTTAAATTACAAAACTTTTGCAAGAATCACACCGCTTTCAGCGTCCAGTTCATTACTTTTGCACAAAATTAATATTTAATCATGCGAAAATTAATAGGAATAGCTAGTTTATTGGTTATACTAACCGGATGCGAAAAAGATCAGGGGTTTTCAATCTCAGGAAAGGCTGAAGGAATTGAGAATGGTAAAAAGGTTTATTTTTCTGAATTAAAGGAGTTAAATCAACGCCCAGAAAGAATCGATTCTGCCACTATCGAAAATGGTAAATTTAAAGCCGACTTTGCCGATGTAGAAAGTCCTAATTTAGGTTATCTTGAAGTTGAAGGTATTAACGGTATGGTTCTTTTCATTACCGAAAACGAAAATATCGACTTCACTTTATATAAAGACAGTATACAAGCCTCTAAGAAAAAAGGTGGAAAACAAAATGAGCTTCTAAACGAATACATGGAAAATATGCAATCCATAAATAAAGAAGTTAGTAGTCTTAGAATGGAAATGCAAGCTGCGTATCAAAGTAAGGATTCTACGAAACTAGAAACTTTACAGAATACGCAAACAGAAATTATGGATAACGATAAGGTATTCAAAAAACAAATTGCTAAAGAAAATAAAGATGCATTTGTATCGGTTATGGCACTTGTAGACCTTTTAAGAATGCCCGGTATCTCTGTTAAAGAACTTAAAGAAATATATGATTCTTTAAACGAAGAAGTTAAGAATACGGCACTTGGCGCTATGTTAGGAAAGCAATTAGAATCGATGACGGCTACAGAAATTGGTAGCAAAGCTCCAGATTTTAGTGGTCCAACACCTGAAGGTGAAGAACTTGCTTTAGCTGATGCTTTGGGAAAAGTAACCATTATCGATTTTTGGGCGGCATGGTGTAAGCCTTGTAGAAAAGAAAATCCAAACGTGGTAAAAGTGTATAATAAATACCATGATAAAGGGCTAAACATTATTAGTGTTTCTTTAGACAAGCCTAACGAAAAAGATAAATGGCTGGAAGCTATTGAGGCTGATGGTCTTGTTTGGAACCATGTATCGAACCTTAAATTTTGGGATGATCCTATTGCTAAAAAATACGGAATTCGTGCTATCCCCGCTACTTTTATCTTAGATGAAAACGGCGTAATCGTAGATCGCGATGTACGTGGTGAAGAAGCTTTAGATAAACGGATAGGAGAACTTTTAGAAGATGCTAAATAATTGTTTCTGAAAATATCAAACATCAAAAATCCCCGGCAAGCCGGGGATTTTTTCATTTAACTAATTAAATATCTGAAGCAACTTCAAATTAAAATAACTGGAAACTTATATTTACATTTACACCAATTTCCATCTCTCCGGGAGCTATGGTTTGTTGATCGGCTCGTGAAGATTTCATTTCAGCCATTTGCATTACAGGATAAATATTCCCACCATTTTCAGAGATCATTACCGCTTTACCAACTTTTTGATCTAAAGCTTCTACTAAATCCTCTGCCTTTTGTTTTGCATCTAAAACCGCTTTTTTTCGGGCTTCTTTTTGATATTCTTCAATTTTAGAAGAAGAAAATTCCACGCCGTTAATTCGGTTTAGGCCATTCTTCAATAATCCCTGCATGATTTTTTCGTAATTCTTTAAATCGTCAAGTTTTATTGAGATCGACTGATTCGCTACATAAGTTTCTTCTTTGGTATTATAATCGGTGCGCTTATTCAGGTTCATATATTCCGTTTGAATATTCTTTTCAGGCACACCCTGAGATTTTAAATATTTAAAGATACTATTGGCTATTTTATCATTTTCCTTTTTTACGTCTGTAGGGTCTAAACCTTCCGTTTCAATTCTGGAATTAATAGTTACCTGATCTGGAACAACCATAACTTTTCCTTCTCCGGTTACCGTAACCGTATTTCTTTCAGTCGAATTTTGGGCAGTTAAACCCGCGCTGGTCACAATTGCCAGTAATAGCACTAACTTTTTCATAAGATTGGTTTTTATTATTTAGAAGATGTATTCCAAATACAATACCAAACTATATTTTCCCGCTACGATGAAGTACAAATAAAATAACAATAGGTACTGCCAAAAGGATAACCATCATAAGATGAGCTTCTAACACGTAAGGTGCTAAAATAATTGTTGATAAATATCCTCCAACCGCACCGCCAAAGTGAGCATCGTGACCAATACTATCCCTCCTACTCTTCATGCCATAAATCGTATACAACAAATAACCAATACCAAACAAATAAGCGGGAATTGGGATAATAAAAAACAATCCAAGCATCATATCTGGATTTAGTAAAATGGCCGAATATAAAATGCCCATTACCGCCCCACTGGCGCCAACAGCAGTATAATTCCATTCATTTTTATGAAAATAAAGGGAAAGTAAATTACCCAATATTAAGCTAATCACATAGACCACTAGAAACTTTACCGTTCCTAAAAAAAATAGCACCGCATCTGCGAAAAAGTAAAGGGTAAGCATATTCACAAATAAATGGGCATGATCTATATGCAGAAAACCTGAAGTTAAGATCTGGTATTTTTTACCACTTCTAATATCAGCGATATTAAATTTATACTTGTGGAAAAACTCTGGATCATTAAAGCCCTTAAAAGAAATAATCACGTTTGCCGCGATAATGATGATCGTCACCAATTCTAAATTGCCCATACCTGTTGCTGTTTAAATTCAAATATACCATATATTTGCTGAAAGTTTTTTTATGCAGGGATTTGTTTTCTGGCTGGTTTATCCTCTACTTTGGTTAATTTCTATTTTACCGTTTCGCCTTTTTTATTTCTTCTCAGACCTTATCTATATTTTGGTCTATTATATTATTGGTTACCGCAAAAAAACCGTTGAAAAAAACCTGAAACTGGCTTTTCCCGAAAAACCTGAAAGTGAACTCAATAGCATCAAAAAGAAATTTTATCATCACATGTGTGATATGTTTTTAGAGATGGTAAAAACGCTGACAATTTCTGAAGCCCAGTTAAAAAAGCGCTTTGTTTTTACCCATCCTGAAGATATCGAGACGGTAAACAATCTGGGAAAAGGTGTTTTGGTGATGTGCGGACATTATGCCAGTTATGAATGGATGATCTCTATGGAATTGTATGGACTAAAACTAAAAGGACACGGAATTTATAAACGTATTCGAAATAAACATTTTGATAAACTCATTAAAGATATCCGCGGAAAATTTAATACCGAAATGATCGAATCTCATCGTGTGGTAAGCATTGTTGCGCGGCATCAGAAAAATCACTTAAACGGAATCTACGGAATGATCGCCGATCAAACCCCAAAAAGGGCAAATTATAAGTTCTGGACCGATTTTATGGGAATTAAAGTTCCGTTTTTTACAGGATCTGAAAAGCTGGCAAGAGATTTCGATATGCCGGTATATTATCTGGAGGTCGAAAAAGTAAAACGAGGATTCTACCAGGCACGGTTAAAAAAGATTACCGATAATCCACAATCTGAACCTGAATTTTTTATCACCACTTCGTTTCGTGATCGATTAGAAGCACAAATCAATGCACACCCCCAATATTACCTTTGGACGCATAAACGCTTTAAACATCGTAACGCTCCTATCCCAGAGAATGCGGTAGTTCGCTAAATGCGAAGTTTACAGTGAACAGTAGCAGTATGCAGTGATCAATTAGCAATAAACAGTAAACAATGATCAAAAAATGTCATTTCACCGCTGCCTTAAAAACAGACGATCTACAAGTTGAGAAATTTCATTAAAAAACAAACCTCACAGTCCCGATAGCTATACGGGATAAACCTGTGAGGCTTTATAATGTTTTAAAAACTATTCTACGTTTAAAAATAATCCGCAGTTAGGGCAAATCTCATCTTTATTCGATATAGAAGCCTTACAAGCAGGACATTGATTTGTAAAATATGCCCGCTTTTGCAAATACTGTTCTTTTTCTTCTGCTGAAATTTCAGATGACTTCTTTCGATTAAATTTCATCTGATTTTTAGAAAACGGTAAACCCCAATATTTAGTGATTTGAACATAAAAAACTTCAAGACTGGATTCATCGGCAGCAAGTGCTATTAACTTAAAATGAGATCGTACTTTTATTAAATCATCTATTGAAAAGCCTTTCTTAAGGTTAGAAAAATACGCTAAAGCTGTTGATTTACTAACTGTAGTTATGGCTAAAAACGAGCAATCTTTTTCTTCCAAAAAAGCCTTCGCATCATCAATTAAAAATTTTGGTTTGAAAAAAAGTGGATAAAAAATAAATTTTGATAAAAAAAACCAAACTAAAAAGAGAAATAGAAAAACCAGAATTAAAAAACCATTCATATTTTTTTATTTTCAACTGTTATTTCTGATTCTCTAGTCTTTTGAATTTTTGAAGCAATACATCTATAACATACCTCAACCATAAATCAATCAAGATTCATTACACTTTACTTTCTTTCTAAAATGCTCAATTCCCGTAACAAATCTTAGATTAAAACGAAAAGATTCGTTGTATTGAGAAGTGATTTTAAAACGCTAACTTCAATCTGGTTCTCGGTACAATTTCAATTCCGCTATCCTACATTAAAATCGGACTGACAGCTATTTCAAACTATAAACCGTAGCCAGAATCAACCCACAATCTCCTTAATCTCCCCTATCATTTGTTGTGCAAGTTCATCGGCTTTTTGCTGTGACTTAGCTTCAGTATAAATTCTAATAATCGGTTCGGTATTCGATTTTCTTAAGTGTACCCAATTTTCAGGAAAGTCAATTTTCACACCATCAACCGTACTAATTTCTTCGTTGGCGTACTTTTCTTCCATAGCCTTTAAAATAGCATCGACATCGATTTGCGGAGTCAATTCAATCTTGTTTTTGCTCATAAAATAAGCAGGATATTCCGCTCTTAATTCAGAAACTTTTATACTTTTCTCTGCTAAATGCGTTAAAAATAAAGCGACACCTACTAAACTATCACGCCCATAATGCGCTTCAGGATAAATAATTCCGCCATTACCTTCACCCCCAATTACCGCCTTGGTTTCTTTCATTAGCGTTACCACATTTACTTCGCCTACGGCACTGGCTTTGTAATTTCTGCCATGTTTTTGGGTAATATCGCGTAAAGCTCTGGAAGAGGATAAATTACTCACCGTATCTCCGGGGGTCTTGCCCAATACGTAATCTGCGCAGGCTACTAAGGTATATTCTTCACCAAACATTTCGCCATTTTCATCGATAAATGCCAAACGATCTACATCTGGATCTACCACTACTCCAAAATCGGCATTTTCCTTTTTAACCAATTCACAAATATCAGCCAGATGCTCTTTTAAAGGTTCGGGATTATGGGGGAAATGACCATTGGGTTCACAATATAACTCCACCACCTCAGCCCCTAACTTTTTCAATAGTTTTGGAATCGCAATTCCACCGGTAGAATTCACCGCATCCACCACTACTTTAAACTTAGCCGATTTAATTTTTTCAGAATCAATTAATTTCAGTTTTAAAACTTCCTCGATATGTCGATCGATATAATCATCGATTTTGGTGATTTTTCCCAGATCATCCACTTCAGCAAAATTAAAATCATCGCTTTCGGCAATTTCCAGGATTTTAGCGCCGTCTTCCCCACTTAGAAATTCCCCTTTTCTATTCAGTAATTTTAAGGCGTTCCATTGCTTTGGGTTATGACTCGCCGTAAGGATGATTCCGCCATCGGCACCTTCCAAAGGCACCGCAATTTCTACGGTTGGCGTGGTCGATAGATCGATATCCACTACATCGATCCCTAATCCTATTAGCGTATTTACCGTGAGTTGCTGGATCATACTACCAGAAATCCTGGCATCACGCCCAATCACAACTTTTAAATTTTCCTTATCTGAAGTCCATTTTAACCAGGTTCCATAAGCAGCAGCAAATTTTACGGTATCGATGGGTGTTAGATTATCGCCAATTTTACCGCCAATGGTTCCACGAATTCCTGAAATAGATTTTATTAAGCTCATGTTCTAAGTTTGTTTGTTTCTAAAAGCTGTTTTTAGCTTCTCTACAAATATAACAGGAAGCAGTACCCGCTCAAAATCTTAACAAAACTTAATGAAGTAGATTCCCTATCTTGTGGCAATGAATTATCTTGCCCACATTTACCTTTCTGGCGAAAACGATATGCTAAAAATCGGTAATTTTATCGCCGATTCTGTAAAAGGAAAACAATATTTAGACTATCCAGTGCCTATCCAGCAGGGAATCACGCTACATCGTAATATTGATGAGTTTACCGATTCCCATCCTATTGTACATCAGAGTGTTCACCGGCTTTTCGATAAATACTCGCATTACAGCACGGTGATTGTCGATATTTTATACGATCATTTTCTAGCTGCGAACTGGCAGGATTTTCACGAAACGAAATTAGAAAAATACAGTCAGGATTTTTACAATCTCATCCAAAGCCATCCAGAAGTTTTACCCAAACGCGTAAAAAACTTTATGCCTCACATGATTGAACACAATTGGCTGCTTACCTACTCGACGATAGACGGAATTGGGCTTATTTTATCACAAATGAACCAGCGCACCAGTTTTAAATCGAAAATGGACGAATCTGTAAACGAACTTCGTGAGTATTACAAAGAATTTAAAGATGAATTCTATAGATTTTTTGCTGAACTTGAAGCTTTTTCTCAACAACGGAAAAAAGAACTACTGGAACAGTAATTATTAATCTAATTTCCAAAAAAATTACCCAAATTTAGATTGAAATTAACAATGGTGAAACCATGCTTACTTTTTAGTTAGCAATGCATTGAGTAACTTTGCGATCTTGATGAAAAATATGACGAAAACTGAAGAAAAAATAGAGGTTTTAGGAGCCAGAGTTCATAATTTAAAAAATATTGATGTAGAAATTCCCCGCGAGAAATTAGTCGTGATTACGGGACTTTCAGGTTCCGGGAAATCATCTCTTGCTTTTGATACGATTTATGCCGAAGGCCAGCGCCGTTACATCGAAACATTTTCTGCCTACGCACGCCAGTTTCTTGGTGGTTTAGAACGTCCCGATGTCGATAAAATTGAAGGGCTTTCCCCGGTCATTGCGATCGAGCAGAAAACTACCAGTAAAAATCCGCGTAGTACTGTGGGTACGATTACTGAAATTTACGATTTTTTAAGACTGCTTTTTGCCCGTGCCGGTGAAGCCTATAGTTACAATACCGGTGAGAAAATGGTAAGTTATACCGATACTCAGATTAAAGATTTGATTATCGAACAGTATAAAGACAATCGCGTGAGTGTTTTGGCTCCGGTGGTACGTTCCAGAAAAGGGCATTACCGCGAGTTATTCGAAAATATCGCCAAACAGGGTTTTGTAAAAGTAAGGACCAATGGTGAGATTCGCGATATCGTAAAAGGCATGAAGCTGGATCGATACAAAACGCATGATATCGAAATTGTAATCGATCGGCTAAAAATCGATGATAATACCGACTCGCAAAAGCGCCTGGATGAAAGCATAAAAACCGCCATGTATCATGGTGATGATGTGCTCATGATCATGGAACAGGAAACGGGTGAAGTTCGGTTTTTCAGTAGAAATTTAATGTGTCCTACCACAGGAATTTCTTACCCGAATCCAGAACCTAATACCTTTTCTTTTAATTCACCAAAAGGTGCCTGTCCCAGCTGTAGCGGAATCGGGACACTTTATAAAGTGAATGAAGACCGAATTATTCCTGATAAAACAAAATCGATTAAAAATGGCGGATTAGCACCGCATGGGCCGCAAAAAAAGAACTGGGTTTTCTCCCAACTTCAGCTTATTGCCGATCGTTTTGATTTTAGCCTGACCGATCCTATCGAAAAAATTCCGCAGGAAGCCATGAACATGATCATGAATGGTGGGAAAGAGAAGTTCAGCAAAGAATCAAAAGCCTTAGGGATTACCCGCGAATATAAAATCGATTTTGAAGGAGTCGCCACATTTATTGAAGAAACCTATAAAAATAACGACTCTACTTCTTTACGCCGTTGGGCGAAAGAATATATGGATAAGATCGAATGCCCAACCTGTAATGGCACGAGATTAAAGAAAGAATCACTGTACTTTAAAATCGACGGTAAAAACATTGCAGAATTAGCGAATCTTGATATTAGCGATTTAGTTGCCCTTTTCGAAAATATGGAAGATCGACTTTCAGAAAAACAAAAGAAGATCGCTACTGAAGTGGTAAAAGAGATTAGAACCCGACTTCAATTCCTGGAAGATGTTGGCCTTACTTATTTAAGCCTTAACCGAAGTTCTAAAAGCTTATCTGGAGGGGAAGCCCAGCGTATCAGGCTGGCCACACAAATAGGCTCTCAACTGGTGGGTGTGCTTTATATTTTAGATGAACCAAGTATTGGTCTGCATCAACGTGATAACGAAAAACTAATTAATTCACTGGTTTCTTTGCGTGATATCGGGAATTCTGTCATTGTTGTGGAACATGATAAGGATATGATAGAGCGTGCCGATCATGTGATCGATATTGGCCCAAAAGCCGGGAAACATGGCGGCGAAATTATCAGCCAGGGTCCACCTTCAGAAATGCAAAAGAACAGAACGCTTACCGCCGATTATTTAAGCGGAAAACGAGAAATTGCTGTTCCCAAGGAAAGAAGAAAAGGCAACGGGAAAAAGATAAAACTAACCGGAGCCACAGGAAATAATCTGAAGAATGTTTCGGTTGAATTTCCTTTAGGTAAAATGATTGCGGTAACCGGGGTTTCAGGAAGTGGAAAATCTACTTTAATCAACGAAACGCTATACCCTATTATGAACGCGCATTATTTTAATGGGGTTAAAGAACCAAAACCTTATAAAAAGATTAAAGGTTTAGAACATATCGATAAAGTAATCGACATTAACCAGTCTCCCATTGGGCGTACGCCACGAAGTAACCCGGCGACGTATACCGGCGTTTTTTCTGAAATTAGAAGCCTTTTTGCCAAAACCCCTGAAGCTTTAATTAGAGGGTACAAACCGGGAAGATTTAGTTTTAATGTAAAAGGTGGTCGTTGTGAAACCTGTAAAGGTGGCGGACTTCGGGTAATCGAAATGAATTTCCTGCCCGATGTTTATGTAGAATGTGAAACCTGCCAGGGAAAAAGATTTAACCGCGAAACTTTAGAAATTCGGTATAAAGGAAAATCGATTGCCGATGTGTTAGAAATGACCATCGATGAAGCCACAGATTTCTTTGAACCAATTCCGAAGATCTACAGAAAACTGAATACGATTAAAAATGTTGGTTTAGGCTATGTTACCCTTGGGCAACAAAGTACCACCTTATCTGGTGGTGAAGCACAGCGTATAAAATTAGCAACCGAATTATCCAAACGTGATACCGGTAACACATTTTATATTTTAGATGAACCCACAACCGGACTTCATTTTGAAGACATTAGGGTTTTAATGGAAGTCCTTAATAAATTAACGAATAAAGGGAATACTGTTTTAATTATCGAGCATAATCTGGATGTTATAAAAATGGCAGATCATATTATCGATATTGGCCCTGAAGGCGGAAAAGGCGGTGGCGAGGTCATCGTAACCGGCACGCCTGAAGAAGTTGCCAAAAACAAAAAAAGCCATACGGCAAGATTCCTAAAAAAAGAACTTAAGTAACGATCTTCGGGGCAATCCCGCGAAGCGTTCAATTTGAACAAAACATTTTCAAAACGAGATATCCCGATTATCGGGTAAAAAATTAAAAAGAATGATACCAAAACAAGGAGGAAAAACCTGGAACGAAATAAAAACAAACGACAGCTGGGCGATCTTTAAGATCATGGGCGAATTTGTAAGCGGTTACGAAAAACTAAGTCAGATTGGTCCCTGTGTGTCCATATTTGGTTCTGCCCGTACAAAACCAGATATGAAATATTATAAGCTTACCGAAGAAATTGCCAAGAAAATAGTAGATCATGGCTACGGAATTATTACCGGTGGCGGCCCCGGAATTATGGAAGCCGGGAATAAAGGTGCCCATCTTGCAGGAGGAACCTCTGTAGGACTTAATATCGAATTACCTTTTGAGCAGCATGACAACCCCTATATCGATAATGATAAAAGTTTAGATTTCGATTACTTTTTTGTGCGTAAGGTTATGTTCGTAAAATACTCACAAGGATTTGTAGTGATGCCCGGCGGTTTTGGAACTTTAGATGAATTATTTGAAGCGATCACACTTATCCAAACACACAAAATCGATAAATTCCCCATAATTTTAGTAGGAAGCGAATTTTGGAATGGTTTGGTAGATTGGATAAAAACTACGTTATTAGATACATTTAAAAATATTAGCGCACCAGATATCGATCTTGTTCAGGTAGTGGATACACCTGAAGAAGTTATTGAAATCCTGAATAAATTTTACGAAGAATACAATCTTAGCCCTAATTTTTAATCCAACCAGCAATAGTTTTCGTAAAGATGGTAAAATATAAAAGCTAAAATTCCTTTTGAGAACCTTTTCTATACTTTTCTTTTGCTGCCTGTTTTCTCTAAATGCTGTTGTAGCCCAGCATCAGATACTTGTCAGCGCTAAGTTGAACAAAGAAGAGAATGCCATTTACATACAACAACAGCTTACCTATGTAAATACGGCAAAGGTGCCACTAAAGGAACTCTATTTAAATGATTGGGCTAATGCTTTTAAAGATAAAAACACTCCCCTGGCTCATCGCTTTGGGGAGGAATATATTCGTAAGTTCCATTTCTCTAAACCCGAAGAAAAAGGGTTCACTATCATTAATCAAATAAAACAGGGAGAAGATCAACTCCCTTGGATACGCCCAAAAAATCATCCCGATATTATTAGGGTTAAGCTAAATGAAAAGTTGGAACCCGGCGAAAAAATCAATCTTAAATTTGATTATACCGTAAAAATCCCCAGCGATAAATTTACCCGGTTTGGGGTTAGTGATGAAGGAAATTATAAGCTGAAATTTTGGTATCTCACCCCTTCGGTTTTTGATGGGCAGTGGAAATTATACAGCCATAAAGATATTGGTGAGCAATACACCCCACCCGCAAATTTAGATATTCAGCTTAATGTTCCTACAGAATTTTACCCAGCTACAGCTTTGGAGATTTCTCATAATTATGCCGCCGGAAATCGCAGGCATATTCGGTTAATAGGAAAAAACCGTGTAGAGTCTGAATTATTGCTTACACAAACTTACGAGCCAGAGACGTTAGACGTTGATAAGCATCAGCTTATCACAAATCTTGATGATGATGGTTTGCAACCCGAAATTAAAGATTTAATCCTCACCAGAATTTTAGATTTTCTTCAGGAAAGATTAGGTGAATATCCACATCAAAAATTATTGATCACCAAAGAGGAATATTTAAAAAATCCGGTTTATGGTCTTAACCAGTTACCCAATTTTATTAGGCCATTCCCAGATGGATTTAATTATGATATTCAGCAATTAAAAACAATTACCAATAACTTTTTAAATAATAGTTTACTGATCGACCCCAGGGAAGAACAATGGGTTCATGATGCCATAGCTATTTCTTTAATGATCGATTATGTAGATCGCTATTACCCAAAAATGAAACTTGTGGGTAGCCTTAGTAAAATTATTGGCCTAAGATGGTTTCACGCCGCCGATTTAGAATTTAACGATCGGTACCAGTTCTTATATATGAACATGGCCAGATTAAATATCGATCAGCCTTTAACAAGCAGCAAAGATTCCCTGTTAAAATTCAATTTAAATATCGCAAATCCATACAAAGCCGGTATAGGAATTAAATATCTTGAAGATTATCTGGGTAGCGAACCGGTTAAAAAATCGATTGCTGAATTTTATTCAGAAAACAAATTAAAGCTTAGTTCTGAAAAAGAATTTGCTACGATCTTGCAGAAAAATGCTGATAAAAATATCGACTGGTTTTTTAAGGATTATGTGAATACCAACCAAAAAATTGATTTCAAAATAACTAAACTTAAAAAGAGTAAAGATTCGCTGAAGGTCACCATTAAAAATAAGCGGAATAATAAAATGCCGGTTTCGCTTTACGGTATTAGAGACAATAAAATCATTTACAAAACATGGGTAGATCATATTAATAAAGAAAAACAAATCACTATTCCCAGAAATGATGCTGAGCGAATTGCTTTAAATTACGAGCAAATTATCCCTGAATACAATCAGCGTAACAATTTTAGGGGCGTTAGTAAGCTTTTTAATAAACCTATCCAATTTAGATTACTGGAAGATATTGAAGATCCCAGATATGCCCAGGTATTTTTTACGCCAGAGTTTGATTATAACCTTTACGATGGGATTGCGATCGGTCCAAAAGTGTATAACACAACATTTTTAGCAAAAGACCTAAGTTTTAAAATAGCTCCAAAATATGGGTTTAACAGTAACACAGTGGTTGGAAGTGCCAATATCGATTATACCTGGCGATACAATAATAAAGATTTACGCACCATTCGTTTAGGAATAGCTGGTAACCGGTTTTCTTATGGTTATGATCTTTTTTACCACAGGTATGCGCCCTATCTTAATTTTGTTTTTAGACCCCAAAATTTAAGAGATAACGAGCGTCAGAGTTTATCGATTAGAAATATTAATGTGCATAGAGATGCAAATCCTTTCGACCAAAATCAAACCACACCCAATTATAATGTTTTTAATGTGCGCTATGGGTACGGAAATTATTTTTTGGTAGATCATACTTCAGCCGTAGTTGATTATCAACTGGCAGAAAATTTCAGCAAAATTTCCTTAACCCTTCAATACCGCAAACTTTTTAAGAATAATCGCCAGATCAATCTTCGGTTTTACGGCGGTACTTTTATTTATAGTGATTTACCAGAAAATTCTAATTACTTCAGCTTTGCTTTAGACCGGCCAACAGATTATCTTTTTGATTATAATTACTACGGAAGAAGCGAAGGAGACGGTTTATTTAGTCAGCAAATAATTATGGCTGAAGGTGGATTTAAATCTCAGGTAATGCCTGAATATGCTAACCAGTGGATAACCACCGTAAACGCCAGCACCAACATCTGGAAATGGATTTTTGCTTATGGCGATGCCGGAGTTGTAAAAAATCATGGTGAAAATAGCGAATTTCTATATGATTCGGGAATTAGGGTTGCACTGGTCGAAGATTATTTTGAAGTTTTCTTCCCGGTCTATTCCAATTTAGGTTGGGAAATCGCACAACCTGATTATGATCAAAAAATAAGATTTATAGTGTCACTGGATCTCAACACTTTAATTAGGCTTTTTACCCGTAGATGGTATTAATTCTTCAGAAAACCTAACAATATTCCCTTAAAGCCAATTTCAAAGAATTCAATAAAAACGAATATTACCCAATATTTTTTAAATAAATTCAATTTAAACGGTGTTAAAATATGTTATATTTAAAATAATCGATTTTTTATGAATTGTGTATAATTCTAATTTTAGCTATATTTGTGTGATCCAAAAAAGAAGTTCATGCAAAGCGAAACCGAAACTAAAGAATCGATTTCTTACGAAGATTTTAAAACCCAGGTTTTAGAAGATTATAAAGTTGCCGTAACGAGCCGCGAATGTAGCTTACTGGGAAGACGAGAAGTCCTTACCGGAAAAGCGAAATTCGGGATTTTTGGAGACGGAAAAGAATTGCCGCAGCTTGCCATGGCAAAAAGCTTTAAAAATGGCGATTTTAGATCGGGATATTATCGCGATCAAACCTTTATGATGGCTATTGGCGATTTAAGTATAGAAAATTTCTTTGCCGGTCTTTATGCCGATACCGATATAGAAAACGAACCTATGTCTGCCGGCCGCCAAATGGGAGGCCACTTTATTTCTCATAACATTAATGAAGACGGAAGCTGGAAAAACTTGATGCAGCAAAAAAATTCCAGTGCCGATATCTCCCCAACCGCAGGCCAAATGCCAAGATTACTAGGTTTAGCCCAGGCTTCTAAAATTTACAGACATGTAGATGGACTGGATGACGAAAAGTTTTCGGATAACGGAAACGAAATTGCCTGGGGAACCATTGGGAACGCCAGTACCAGTGAAGGCCATTTTTGGGAAACCGTAAATGCCGCAGGGGTATTGCAGGTGCCTATGGTTTTAAGTGTTTGGGATGATGAATATGGAATTTCTGTACATGCAAAGCATCAAACTACTAAAGAAAGTATTTCTGAAGTTTTAAAAGGTTTTCAGCGAGACGAAGATAAAAATAACGGCTACGAAATTATCGTGGTTAATGGATGGGATTATGTAGAGCTTGTTGAGGCCTACGATAAAGCGCAAAAAATCGCCAGAGAAGAGCATTGCCCGGTATTAATTCATGTAGTTGAATTAACACAGCCGCAAGGTCATTCTACTTCGGGATCGCACGAACGTTATAAAAGTGATAAGCGCTTAGCCTGGGAAAAACAATACGATTGTAATGTAAAATTTAGAGGATGGATTATCGAAAATGGCTTCAGCACGCCTGAAGAAATGGATAAGATCGATAAGGATATTAAGCGCCAGGTTAGAGAAGGTAAAAAACAGGCGTGGAATGCATATATCATCCCAAATAAGCAAAAGCAAAAAGAACTGCTTCAGATTTTAAGCAGCATTATTAAAAACAGTGATGCCGGCGAACACTTAAATCCGTTAATTAAGAAATTAAAAAGCACTAAAGAACCGCTTAAAAAGGATGTGCTTTCTGTAGCCAGAAAAACACTACGCTACATTACAAATTATAACGGGGAAGATAAAACCGAATTGATTAGCTGGATCAATGATTTTAATAAACAATCATTTGATGAATACAGCAGCCATCTTTACAGCACCAATAAAGCAATCGATCAGGAGGTTTTACCGGTTTATGCCGATGAGCCGAAAATGGTAGATGCCAGAATTGTGATTAGAGATAACTTTGATAAGATTTTTGAAACCCGACCAGAAGCTTTGATCTTTGGGGAAGATGCCGGAGAAATTGGTGACGTAAACCAGGGATTAGAAGGGCTTCAGAAAAAATATGGCGCTTACCGAATTGCTGATACCGGAATTAGAGAGGCAACAATCTTAGGACAAGGGATAGGATTATCGCTTAGAGGATTACGCCCAATTGCCGAAATTCAGTATTTAGATTATGTGATGTATGCCTTACAAACCATAAGTGACGATTTGGCTACATTACATTACCGAACCAAAGGAAAGCAAAAAAATCCGCTTATTGTAAGAACCCGTGGTCACCGTCTTGAAGGTATCTGGCATAGTGGTTCACAACTTGGCGGTATTTTAAATCTTATACGCGGTGTTTTTGTGCTGGTTCCAAGAAATATGACCAAAGCTGCCGGTTTTTATAATAATTTGCTGGATCTTGATAATCCTGCATTAATTATAGAATGCCTTAACGGATATCGATTAAAAGAACGTTTACCAGAAAATTTGGGAGAGTTTAAAACCCCAATTGGCAAGGTAGAAACCTTAAGAGAAGGAAATGACATTACATTGGTTTCTTATGGTTCTACCCTTAGAGTGATCGAACAAACCGCTGAAGAACTGGCAGAAGTAGGCATCGATGTAGAGATTATAGACGTTCAGTCTTTACTGCCTTTCGATACGGCTCACGATATCGTAGAAAGCGTGAAGAAAACAAACCGACTGTTGGTGATCGATGAAGACGTTCCCGGTGGAGCTTCTTCTTACATTCTACAAGAGGTTTTAGAAAATCAAAATGCATGGAGGTATCTGGATAGTAAACCGCAAACCTTAACCGCTAAAGAACATCGTCCTGCGTATGGTAGTGACGGAGATTATTTTTCTAAACCTTCAAACGAAGATGTTTTTGAAAAAGTTTATGCGATTATGCATGAAAGCAATCCTGATAAATTTCCAAAATTGATGTAAAAATCATCGATTTTTAATGATAACAAAGCCGCTAATAAGCGGTTTTTTTGTTTTTTTAATGATTTTATTCAAAAGAGTTACTATATTTAAATAATTGAAATTAGTGAGATGGAAATACCTTTATTTAATCCTAAAGTAAATGATCTAGCTACAATTGTTGAAGAGGGAACAAGAGCTAATAAAGGTAATAGAGATAGATTTATCGAGCCTGCCGAAGGAACGCTTCGCAGGGCTCTATCAAAATGGCATCATATAATTTTCGGAAGAAGAGGATCCGGAAAAAGCAGCCTAATATATAAAGCCAGTTACGAACTAAAAGAAAAAGGTAATCCAGTAGCATTTGTTGATCTAGAACCTTTTAAAGGACATCATTATCCCGATATAATTATAAGTGTCCTCTTAGCTACCATGAGTAAATTTTCAAACTGGCTAGAAAACGAAATTAGTAAAGATAAAGGCATAAAAATCTGGTATACTTTAGGGTTAAAAAAACGCTATTTAGAAAAAACTAAAGATTTAGAGGAATTAAATATTAAAATTAAAAAAGAGATTAAAGAACTAATTGAACAATTACATTTATCTGATCAAGCAAATTTAAAGAAAACGCTTATAGAAGAGGCTACTAATAAGCTAGAATTAGCAGTAAAAGCAAGTGCTAATAATCCAATATTAAATGCAGAAACTGCCATTAATGAGGCATTAGCAGAAACAAAAAATACAGAAATACAAGAAGAATTCCGAAGGAGTAAGAAAGATTATCTCCTAAGAAAAATTTTAGATTACAAATCACTTTTTACGAAGCTTAATAATATAAGTAAAAAAGACAGCTACCTATTTCTGGATGACTTATACCACATAAATAGAAAAGATCAAGCTGATCTTATAGACTACTTCCATAAAATAGCCAAAGGAAATAATCTCTGGATAAAGATAGCTACAATTAGAAATCGAACTACTTGGTATACTCATTCACCGCAACCAATTGGAATGAAAATTGGCGATGATGCAGATGAAATTAATTTAGACTTAACCCTCGAAAAATTTTCTACAACCAAAGAATTCCTTAGTGAAATTTTAAAGAGATATATTCAGGATGAAAATTCTCCTTCTCTAAATGAAATAATTACAGATGGTGGTTTAGATAGATTAGTACTTTCTAGTGGAGGTGTGACGAGAGATTTTTTAGGTTTATTTAGAAGATCTATAGATGAAGCTAGAGAAAGAATTAAAAGATCGAAAGGTGAGCATCATAGAGGAAATAGAATTGGAGCTGAAGATGCTAATATTGCAGCCGGCAACTATGGTGATGTCAAGAAGGAAGAATTTCAAAGAGATACACCTGAAGATAGAGAAGAATTGGAAAATGCCTTTAGTGATATTAAAAAATTCTGCTTAGACATCTCCAAAATGAATATTTTCTTAGTTGATCAAGAAGATACTTCATATCAAGATGAATTAATAAAGGAGTTAGTGGACTTAAGACTGTTACATCAAATAAAATCAAGAGTAACTGTAAGCAAAACACCAGGTAAAATTTATCGAGCTCTTTTATTAGACGTAAGTCAATACACAGGTGAAAGAGCAAGAAGAGATGTAGAAATGTTAGATTTTTGGAAAGACAGTCAAAAAGAGAAGTTAAGAAGAAATAAATTGATATTCAATAGGGATATAGATATTGAAGAGTTTGAAGAAAAAAAGAAAAAAAATCAACTAAAAAGCAGAAATGATTTCAGTGGAAAAAATAGCAGTGATCAGACTAAATTAGATTTTTAATATTATGTTACATCCAGGCTTTATTGGTTCGCTCTATCGAATACAGGCAGTAATTTATTTTCTCTAAAATTGCTTTATCCACCGCTCTAAATGTAATATCCCCGGCGGCATTATGAAATACGATATGTACCAGATTTCTGCTTTTATACCATAAAGGTTGTTTTACCGTAATCCCCTGTAATTTATAGATTTCAACAATTTCAATGGTCTCGTCCCAGCCGGCATAGGATTTTGTAATAAACACCTCTCCTATTCTTAAATACATAGAATTATAGATCCTGAATTGAAAAATCGCATAAAGCAGTACATAAATTGAAGTGACTAAAACCCACCATCCAAATTCGATAAAATGGGTAAAGTATTGTAGCACTGCTGTAATGACCACCGGAATCGCTCCAATAATTAATCGTCGTGACAACTCGACCCAATGTGGTTTAAAAGTAGTACCCGATTCGGTTTCGGCAGACTGGTATAAAAATGATTTGATATGCTGAACGGTTTCTTTTTCTAACCCCGGAACCTGAATAACATTTTTATTGTTACTCTCTTCGCTACTGGCAACCCATAAACCGGCTTTATATAAATTTAAACGCCGTTGAATAGGATTGGTGATGATCTTTAAAATCTGAACACGAATTGGTTTTAGAGAAACCCGGGTATTGGTACGCAAGCCCATTTGCAGGTCTAAACTGCTTTTGGTTTGCGTAAGCTTAAGATTGAAGTATTTAATAAAAACCTCGGCCGTAGTAATAAAAATACTAAGCACCAGTAGTAAAATAACAAACGTGGAAATCAAAAATATCGAGCTCGTTGCAATTCCGCCTACACTTTCAGTAAACTGGCTTTCCCACTGGGAGGTTTCTTCTTTAAAAAACTGATTGAGTTCATTAAAAATCGTGGAAATAAAGACGAAAATAAGACCAAAACCTCTAAAAAAATTACTGCTTAAACCGGTTTTTATTAACGTTGCCAGACTTAGCCTGTACGTCCATTTTTCTTCGGGAGCACTTTCAGTTGTGAGTTCTGGATCAATTACCCCTTCTGAAGTTTCGGCATCAGTAAGTTTACCATCCTTCAGCCTATTTAAAATATCGGCAAGTTGATTGGCTTCTTCCGTATTTACGGCTTTAATTTCTACTTCTTTTTGCTTGCTTCCGGCGGTATCGATAACCAGACTGTAAACTCCGGCGATACGCTGTAGGATTCCGCGTTTAAAATTTACCTGCTGAATTTTATCAAAAGGAATAGATACAAAATCTGAATTAAAGACTCCTTTTTTCAGTATAAATTCTTCGGCCTCATAATCGATATGAAAAAGGAATTTACGATAATCAACATAGCTATATATCGCGATTAAAATAAAGAGCACAAAAACGCCCAAACTAATATAAAGCAATGCTTCCCCATCGGGCCGTTTAAACACAAAATAGGCTAAGGCAGCCCAAAACCCTCTTACAAATTTATAAAGTGTAGAAGTGAAAATTAGCAGAATTCCTATGGCAGATTGCCGTTGCGGTATACTAAAGGCTTTAGACATCTTCGTTAGCAATTTTACCTGCTAAGGCTTCTTTAAGCTTTTCGGCAATTTGTGGTTCCAGACCGGAAATTTTAACATCACTACCACTCCCGCCTGCCGTAAAAATTTTGAGTGTCGATAAATTAAGCCACTTATCAAAAACACTGCGGTTTATAGAGACATGCTGAATCCTGTTGAAGGAAACCACGGTCGTTTTACTCACTAAAAATCCGCGTTTATAAATAAGATCTTTCTCTCTTATAGCATAACCATAACGTGGCTGCTTCTTAATGAAATCGAAAACAAGAAACATTAAAAACAGAAGCAAAGATCCGCTTATTAAGCTTCCGATTAAAATTTCTTCCTGAGAATACATAAAAACACCAAAAGCAATAACCAGTAAAAACCAAACACCTGTTTGCAGCAGATGTTTGGTTAATAAGTTTTTACGAACCGGTTGTAATGCTAACTGCTCAAAATCTGGCAGGGTAGCAATATCGATCGTATTATTGCTGAATGGTGTCTCTACGGAATCCATTTTTTCTCGAAATTTGGCTTTCTTTTTTCCAGGAAGGCATTACGTCCTTCTTTGGCTTCATCGGTCATATAGGCTAATCGAGTAGCTTCACCGGCAAAAACCTGCTGTCCTACCATTCCGTCGTCGGTTAAGTTCATGGCAAATTTCAACATTTTTATAGACGTTGGTGATTTTGCGAGAATTTCCTGTGCCCATTCGTAGGCAGTATCTTCTAATTCTGCATGCGGAATAACAGCATTCACCATTCCCATTTCGTAAGCTTCCTGCGCAGAGTAATTTCGGCCTAAAAAGAAAATCTCCCGTGCTTTCTTCTGCCCTACCATTTTTGCTAAATAAGCCGATCCATAACCAGCATCAAAACTGGTCACATCGGCATCGGTTTGTTTAAAAATGGCATGTTCTTTACTGGCTAAAGTAATATCACAAACCACGTGTAAACTATGACCGCCACCTACAGCCCAGCCCGGCACCACGCAGATAACCGCTTTTGGCATAAAACGGATTAACCGCTGAACTTCTAAAATATTCAGTCGGTGGTAACCATCTTCACCTACATAACCCTGATGCCCTCTGGCTTTTTGGTCGCCACCACTACAAAAAGAATATACCCCATCTTTTGGTGAAGGCCCCTCGGCAGAAAGCAAAACTACCCCAATAGAAGTATCCTCGTGCGCATCACGAAAAGCATCTAATAATTCGCTGGTTGTTTTTGGTCGAAATGCATTACGCACCTCTGGCCTATTAAATGCAATCCTCGCTACACCATTACTTTTTTTATAAGTGATATCGTCGTATTCTTTAACTGTTTTCCAGTCGGCTTTTTCCATATCGTAAATTTTATGAAGTAAAAATAAGGTATTGCGAGGAGTTTGTAAAGGGAAAATGTGGATTGAAGCAATAGACTTCTCTGTTTCGCTGCGCTTCACCTGCCTTCCGGCAAGGCAAGATCGAAATGACATTCTCAATATTTAGTATTTAAAATGTTTTTTTAGTACATTCTCTATTTTCTTGGTTCTAGTTTCTTGATTCTTTATAAGCCATCGGCTTTCAGCTATCAGCGCTTAGCTTCCTCTAAATAGAACTCACAATTGCGTTATTCTTAATTTAATCTGTTAAATTGAAACCAATTTGGTTATCCGTAATTGGTAATAATTCGTTGTTTTCGTCATTCTGGACTTGATCCAGAATCTCATACTGTATTGAAAAATCAACTATAATTAGCCCCTTAATCAAGCCCGCCTGGCGGACAGGCAGGTTCAGGTTGACCAAACCTCACTGTGAGATATTACGGATATACAATTCAGCATTTAAAATAAAATCATTTTACAAACCTAAGAGCCGGCAAGGCAAGATCGAAATGACATTCTCAATATTTAGTATTTAAAATATTTTTTTAGTCTATTTCTCTATTTTCTTGGTTCTTGACTCTTGATTCTTGATTCTTGATTCTTTATAAGCCATCGGCTTTCAGCTATCAGCGCTTAGCTTCCTCTAAATAGAACTCACAATTGCGTTATTCTTAATTTAATCTGTTAAATTGAAACCAATTTGGTTATCCGTAATTGGTAATAATTCGTTGTTTTCGTCATTCTGGACTTGATCCAGAATCTCATACTGTATTGAAAAATCAACTATAATTAGCCCCTTAATCAAGCCCGCCTGCCGGACGGGCTGGTTCAGGGTGACCAAACCTCACTGTGAGATATTACGGATATACAATTCAGCATTCAAAATAAAGCTTTTTTCAAACTTTAAACATGGAATTTTTTAACCTGAAATTCTACCAGCAATTTGAGCATAATGTAATGAAACAGAAATCTTTTTTGAATTGAAGCAATAGATTTCTCTATTTCGCTGCGCTTCACCTGCCTTCCGGCAAGGCAAGATCGAAATGACATTCGCAACATTTAGCATTTAAAATATTTTTTTAGTCTATTTTTCCTGATTCTTGAGTCTTGCCTCTTGAATCCCGCATAAAACACTCATATTCACCCACCACTTTCCAACTTTAAAACTCATGTACAAAAAAACCCGGCTTCTCAACCAGGTTTTTCGCTACTCTTAAATTATAGCTTACTGCATATATTTGGCCATAATTGATTGGAGTTCCATTCCCCATTGTTGACCTACAGTCATTGCTTTTTCCATTACTTTTGGTGTGGTAGCAACCATTTTCTTCCCTACCGGTGTATCATAAAAAGCAAGGATTTCATCTATCTCGGCTTCTGTAAATTCTTCTCGATAAATTTCGGCTAGTTTCACATAAAGTCCTTTAAGGCTTTCTTTAAGATCTTTTTTAAATGCTTCTCGATTTTCTTCAGGAATCTGATTTACAATAGGTTCACTAATAATTTCGAACTGCTGTCCTGAAGTTAATTCGATTAATTTTACTGCTTTTTTCTGAAAAGAATCTCCTTCTGTTTCCTGTGCAAAAGCACTGGTTCCTAAAATTACAAATAGGATAAAAACTAATTTTTTCATGATTAGGTTTGGTGTTTATATTTTCGACTAAAGTAGCCTTATTTTTTAAAATTTGCTGTTTTGGGACGGTATTTTAATAATTATACCTCATTTACGGTTATAACTTTGTAGCATTATTCTTCTTCTTAGATTTGCGAGTTTTCTTTTAAAGATGTTATGAATGGATGATTTGCGTATGATCACAACCTGAATATTTCAACTAAAGCAAAGGACTCTTTAATTTTAAAACCTTCTAATAAAAACATACTAAAAATCGCCAATATCGGTTTTCTTTAAAAATTTAAATTGAATGTATGGAATGAATCATAATAAGCTATTGTTATCTTCAAGATTTTGTTTTTCAGTATAGTATAAAATTCCGGATCAATTTCGATAGCTATCGAAACGGAATGATGAAAACAACAAATTATTACTAATCACGGATAACCAAAAATTTAATTTATAATTTTGAATTTTCCTCTGTGTGTTTTAAGTTTAGCATAATTTTTGAAACAGTTTTGGAAACGTCCCAGTTAAATGAAAAATCTTCTTAGCATCCTTTTTCTTTTTACTTTAAGTACAGGATTATTTGCCCAGGAAATTCCTGCGGCCAAAACTGTTCATCTTCAACTGGATCCTGATAAATTTTTGGCTCCCGTATTAACCGATTTAAAACCTAATCAGTTTTTGGTATACGATCCTAATTTACCTAGCGGAAGGTTTATAGGAGTACAAAATGAACGTGAAGAATTCGATATGGTTGGTGTAATTCGAGAAGAGAATCGCCAGCGCGAACTGGCTAAAGCGAAACGCCTTGCCAGCATCAATTTACCACAAACTGCTCCTAGAGAAGAAAAAGCCATTCAGCTTACCGGTAATAATCAACAAGATCAATTAAATAACGGTATTAATAACTTTAATAATAATAACTTCAGCAGTAATCCATTTCATCGATACCATAATTCCCTGTACAATAGTCAGATGAATAATTTCTATACCACGCCTTATCCTTATCGCCGTAGTAACCGCTATTATTACTAAAAACTTCTTTTACTGTTTTAAATAAATACCGTCTTCTTTTATATCAATTTGGCGCTGTTTATAAAGATTTCCTGCAGCGCGCTTAAAGCTTTTTTTGCTCATTTTAAGTACGGCTTTTATTTGATCTGGTGAAGACTTGTCAGTAATATTTAAAAAACCGTTTTGTTTTTGTAATTCATCCAAAATCGCCTGGGCATTAGGCTCGATACTTCGATATCCGGGACGCTGTAAAGTAACATCGATTTTCCCGTCTTTTCTGGTCTTTTTTATAAATCCTTTAATACGATCGCCAATTTCTATAGGCTGAAAAACATCATCATTATATACCAAACCAAGATGAATTTCATTAATGATCACATTATAGCCAAGATCTGTTTTATTACTTATAATAAGATCGACTTCTTCAAATGGTTTTATGGTTAAGTCTGAATTATCTAAAAATGCATGTACTTTACTTGAAGCGACCAATCGGTTAGTGTCTTCATCTAAATAGCAAAAAATTAAATAATGATGCCCTTTTTGCATGGGATAAACCTGTTCCTTAAACGGAACGAATAAATGCTTCTCTAATCCCCAATCTAAAAAAGCACCAAAATCAGTGGTCTCTACACATTCTAAAAAGGCGAATTCATCTAGTTTTACATAAGGCTCTAAAGTTGTCGCCACCGGACGCTCTGAGTGATCCAGATACACAAAAACCTCGATTTCATCTTCTAATTTAAAATTTTCAGGAATGTATTTATTAGGCAATAACACCTCATCTCCTTCAGCATTTTTAAGAAATAAACCAGGTTCGGTTTCACGATCAATAATTAAACGATGATTTTCGCCAATATTCAGCATAATATAAATTTAGAACACAAAGATAGTTTATAATTTCAGGGGAATAAAAAAGAATCCGCTTCCTAAATATAGAAAACGGATTCAATCCTGACTAATCTGCGAGATTAGGCAAATACAGACTCTTTATTAAAATATTTGGTAAGCAGGTAATATACGATTACCCTGTATTTATTTCGGTTCGATTTACCATATTTTTCCAACATCGCATTTAGGCCAACATCCAGTTTGCTATCGTTTGGTAAGCCAAGTTTTTTTATCAAAAAGTTAGATTTTACGGTTTCCAGCTCGCTTTCACTGCTCGAAGCAACAGTTTCGGCATCATCTCTAAAAACCACCGGACCTAAATATTCGGTTATTTTTCTAATAAGGCCAACGTCAGGCTCTTCCCCTATCTTTTCTTTAAAATCCTGAATGTATTTCCCTACACGTTCATCTGTCTTGGTACTCATAATTTTGTTTTTTGGTTAATTACAATATACCAATTCACCTTCGAAAAAACCGCTAACACCTTCTTAAGAAGAACTTATTTTTATATTAAAATATCTGATTTAGTGCAAGATAGTAGCTATTTTATTCCACAGGAATACAAAAATCTACAATCGCCTTTTTTTGTGGATGGTCATTGAAATTATTATGATAAATTTCAAAAGGATTTTTATCGGCTTTTTTAAATCCGTTTTCGTTCATCCATAAAAATAAACCCGTCCAGGATTTTTCAAATTCGTCTATCCCTATCGTAAAGTTAGCGACAATACTTTTTCCCGGTGTTATTGAAGTCAGCCTGATTTCTCCAGCTATTTCTACCGGTGGATTAATCATCATTGCCGCACTCATTCTTACTTTTTCTGGTATTGTGACCTTAAAACTATCATGGTAAATAGTTAGCATTTTAACCTCTTCGTTCAATAAACTTTGCGGAGTTGCCCAACGAACTAATTTCCCATAAGCCTCCTGAAGATTTTGAGGGCCTAAGCAAGAAACATAAGCCAATTGCATCGTAGGAATTTCTTTAATCTGAACATTTGCATTCATAGTTATCCATTTTTTTAGATTCGTAATACTGCAAATATATTTCTCGACGTCAGGATAATCTTGTCCGTTTTTGCTTTTCAGTTGTCGGATCTTGCTATGTCGATGTGGATTTAATTTTTTGAATTCCGTGGGACTTACCGAATAATACTTTTTAAACGCTTTAGAAAAGGACGAATTATCGCTAAAACCAAATTTATGGGCTATTGCTGTTGTGGTATCATGGGTATGCAACAGCTCCAGCGCCGATTTTTCGATACGCCGGCGTTTTACATATTCGTTAAGCCGCTCTCCTGTTATAAATTTGAATATTCGATGAAAATGAAAAGGAGAAAAACAGGCAATTTCAGCAAGTTTTTGCAAGGACAAATTGGTTTCTAAATTGTCATCTATAAATTCAAAAACCCGGGTAATTCTGTTATTATAATCGGCCTGTAATTCCTCTTCCTGAAACATCGCTTTTATTTCATATAACTAAAATACTCTAAAAGCACCTGATCATTTATTTTACGCGGAGTGAAAATCTCTAAAATCTTGGGACGTTCTGAAGCTTCAAAAAATGTATGTAAAGCATCACTAATTTCAGTTTCAGAAGATACAGCTTCATATCCAAAATCATACATTTTTGCCAGTTGTTTTGCTTTAAGATCGTGAATGGTTTCAAAAAAAGTATCGAAATTTTCACTATTCTTGTTCCCCGGTAAAATTCTAAAAATTCCGCCACCAGAATTATTGATTATAATTATTCTGAAATTAGCCGGTAAATATTTATTCCAAAGAGCATTACTATCATAAAAGAAACTCAGATCTCCCGTGAGCATCAATACAGGATCATTACTGGCCATCGCCGATCCTGCTGCGGTAGAAATACTTCCGTCGATTCCGCTGGTACCACGGTTACAGAAAATTCGTAAAGACGAGTTCCATTTAAACAATTGCGCATAGCGAATGGTCGAGCTATTTGCCAGTTGTAGAATGTAATTATCGGGTACTTTTGGCACCAGTAATTGCATTGCTTTTAAATCTGAATACGGAATCTCATCCATATACGCATCATGCCTTACCTGACGTTTTTGACGTACATTTTTCCAAAATTCGCTATAATCACTATCGATTTTCGTAGTTAGCGGAAAAAACTCAGTAAAGAAATCGTTCACTGAAGTTTCAAAGTGCTTATTCAGGCAAAAGAACGTATTATACGCTTTTTTGGCGTCGATATGCCAATGATGTTTAGGATTATAATTACGTAGAAAAGCTTTTATTTTTTTTGAAACGATCATTCCTCCAAACGTCAGCAAAATATCAGGCCTTAATGCTTCAAAAAGCGCCTGCATCTTTTCGTCTTTTTCAATCGGCCCGATCATCGTATCGATCCTGGTAAAAAAATCGTCGTGATGTAAGTTTGAAGTAGTTTCGGTAAACACGATCACCGAATCGTCTTTTGCCAGTTTTTCCAGGAATTTTTGCTCTACCACATTGGGTTGCGCTACACCTACGATCACCATTTTCCGCCTGGCTTTATTCCAAATTTCCGCATAAGGCAAAAGTTCTTCTTTAGCGTAATGTCTTTTGGTAATTTCAGGAAGAATTTCAATGGGATGTACCTCAATATTTTCCACCGTATCATAAAGCGGTTCATAAAACGGTACATTAATATGCACCGGACCTTTTTCTTCTATTGCTTTATTTAGCGCTAAATTAATTTCACGCTCATTATGCTTTTGCGCTTCCCATTGCTTTTGCTGCAATTTTTTATCGATTGCTTCAGATTCTAAAACCAGTTCAGAGTATAAATTAGCGGAATACAGAATGTGATTCTCATACACATTTTTTTGCCTTATGGTTTGCCCATCCCCAATATCGATACGCTCAATAGGGCGATCTGCGGAAATAACCACAAGCGGAATATCACTATAAAATGCCTCTGAAATTGCCGGATAATAATTCAGCAAAGCGGAACCCGAACTACATACCAGTGCTACCGGTTGTTGTAATTGCTGAGCCATACCCAAGGCTACAAAAGCCGCGCAACGCTCATCTACAATACTGTAAGACTTAATCTCTGGATGATGCGTAAAACCAATAGTTAAAGGGGCATTACGCGAACCGGGAGAAATGACTACGTGATTTATATTTTTTGAAACGCAGAGTGAAACCACATTGCGTGCTACTGGTATTTTAGAATACTTCACAAAGTTTATGTTTTGCGAGCGGAAACTTTTGGGGGAGTTTAAAAATCTACCGCATATTAAAATTATACCCCAAAATTACGATTTACTACAGACTTCCATGACTGCTTTAAAAAGTATTTAACGGAATTTTGGTGAGAAGAAAACTTAACCAAAAAACCTCACAGGTTTTAAAAACCTGTGAGGTTTATTTATTTATTGATTATCCGCAATTAGTCATAACCTGTAATTCCTGCTATAACGAGCCTATCGAAGAGTTTTTCTCCGAAATATCTTCTGTTGAGTTTGTAGATAAATTCATTCAGGTATAACTGTAG
>NZ_JAKHSK010000031.1 GCF_023499215.1 Zunongwangia pacifica | reverse complement strand
CTACAGTTATACCTGAATGAATTTATCTACAAACTCAACAGAAGATATTTCGGAGAAAAACTCTTCGATAGGCTCGTTATAGCAGGAATTACAGGTTATGACTAATTGCGGATAATCAAAATCAGGTTTAAAAAAGCAATATTAAGACTATACGGCAAACCAAACCTCACAGGTTTAAGAAACCTGTGAGGTTTAAAAAAACACCGATAAAAATGAAATATGAGCCATTACAAGCCAATAAATTCTACCATATTTACAATAGGGGTAACAATGGTGAAAACATTTTTATTGAAGATAGAAATTACACATTTTTTCTTTCATTGATTCAAAAATATATTTTACCAATCGCAGAAATTCATGCATACTGCTTATTAAAAAATCATTTTCATTTATTAATTAAAACTCTAAACTTTGAAAATAAGATTCTTTCTAAAAGCTTTTCAAATTTATTTAATGCCTATGCTAAAGCTATAAATAAAGCCTACGATAGAAATGGAAGTCTCTTTCAAGATAGGTTTTCAAGAATTCAAATAAAAAATGACGAATACCTAAAACAACTAATTTTATATATTCATCTAAATCCATCACATCATGGATTTACCACAAATTTTGAAAATTATAAATACTCCTCGTTTATTGCAATGATGTCTACAGCAAAAACTCTTTTAAAAAGAGATGATGTTCTAGAACTTTTTGATGATATATCCAATTTCAGGTTTATGCATTACAAACGACAGCAGGAAATCTTTGAGAAAAAGAGTGAATTATATTTAGAATAAAACTCAAGACCTCACAGGTTTTAAAAACCTGTGAGGTCTAAATAATATAAAATGAACAACATCGAACATAATATGTCTATCACTGGGGATGCTCCAAAAAGCATTTCTACGACTCAAAAAATAGCAAGTGCCATTGGCCTTACAGGTTTATTGATTTTGGTTCTTGCGATCGCAAATTTCAATTTCCCGAATAAAAGCTTATTTCTGACTTTATCTTTAGGAATGATCACTCTGGGAACGGTTATTTTCTCTGTAGATGCCTATTGGGAAAAACATGCAGGAATTAAAAACGACGGCGTTTGGTTTAAATCCCTAAGCGGTAAAGGATTTTGGGCCTGGATTCTTGGGATTGGACTTACGCTTTTTTACATGGTGTTGTATTGGTTTCCGCATTATTTGGGATTACATAGCGAAGGTACAAATAGCGGAATCATTGCCTTGTTCGATCCCCTGAGCAAATTTATAAATGGTGGCCCGGCCAGCCAATGGTTCGTTTACGGAACGTTATACACGGTTGCGATCTGGATATTCGGGTTCAAATTTATCCTGAAATATCGCCATAATCGCTACGAGATCATTAGAACCTGTTCGGTGATGTTTTTTCAGTTAGGTTTTGCGTTTTTAATTCCTGAAATTCTTGCGCGACTTAACCAACCTTATTTTGCACCGACAACGATCTGGCCGCTGAATTATGATCTTTTTGCGGGATATCGCTTAGATTCATTTTTATCTGCCGGAAATTTAGGTGTTGCCATGCTTATTTTTGGTATTGTTTCGATCTTCGTGATCACCCCTATTCTCACCTACAAATACGGAAAACGCTGGTATTGTAGCTGGGTTTGTGGTTGTGGCGGTCTCGCCGAAACTGCCGGTGATCCTTTTAGACAACTTTCTGATAAATCTCAAAAAGCCTGGAAGATCGAACGCTGGGTAATTCATAGTGTATTAGTTTTTGTTACCGTGATGACCATCGCGGTAGTCTATTCGTATCTTGGTGAAAATGCCGATCGATTTTGGCTAACTAAAGATATTTTTCTTTGGGGAAGTGCCGGTTTCCTTACGCTATTTTTTTCGCTCATCATGATTTTTAAAAGAGATCAATTACAAAAAGATGCAAAGTACGGAGCCATAGGTTATTTAGTGGTGATATTAGCGATTATTGGGATTAATTATTTCAGTGGAAACTGGAATATCTTTTTCTTCCCGGCATATAAACTCCGCGAATGGTACGGCTTTTTAATTGGCGCGGCGTTCTCTGGAGTAATTGGTGTTGGTTTTTACCCGATTTTTGGAAGTCGCGTGTGGTGTCGTTACGGTTGCCCTATGGCGGCAATTCTTGGAATGCAGCAAAAGTTATTTTCAAAATTTAGAATTACTACTAATGGAGGACAATGCATTAGCTGCGGAAATTGCTCGGCGTACTGCGAAATGGGAATCGATGTTAGAGCTTATGCTCAAAAAGGACAAAATATTGTTCGCTCCAGTTGTGTGGGCTGCGGAATCTGTTCAGCGGTTTGCCCTCGTGGAGTTTTAAAATTAGAAAACGGAAAAACGGAAGGCAGAATCAACGAAAATGAGGTTTTACTTGGGAACGACGTAGATCTACTGGATCTTCTAAATCAGAAAAGCAACTAATGGAAATCATCGATCTTAGTCAGGAGATTTACGATGCCATGCCGGTTTACAAAGTTTTGCCACAGGTAAGCATAAAAATGCATGCATCGCACGAAGAATGGGAAGGCATCAAAAATCCTGAAAACCCAACTCCCAGTGTTTATTCGCTTAAAATGAGTGAACACACCGGCACGCATGTCGACGCACTAAACCATATGCGTAAAGAAGATAAAGGAAAATCGATCGACACCATGCCTTTGTCTACTTCTTATACTGAAGGGATTTGTCTGGACTTTTCAGCAAAAGGATTAAAAGAGATCATTACTTCAGAAGAAATAAAAAAGCAGCTAAAATTATCGAATCTCGACCTAAAGAAAGGCGACACCTTATTGCTTTGCACCAATCATTATCAAAAACATTTTAATACTGAAAATTGGCCAAATGGCCCGGGAATTTCAGCAGAAGCTGCTCGCTGGCTTGGCGAACAGGAAATCGCAGCTTTTGGTGTAGAAACCATGTCGCCCGGCGTACCTGGAATTTCCAACAAAGAGGTTCATCATATTTGTGGCGAGTTATCTTTTACGCATTACGAAAATATGATCAACCTGGATAAACTGGTGGGACGTGGGCGTTTCAGATTTATCGCCCTACCTTTGAAAATTCGCGGTGGCACCGGTTCTACCGTTAGAGCCGTTGCGATTTTTGAATAGACGACAGCCTAGACCTCACAGGTTTTAGAAACCTGTGAGGTCTAAAGCAAGATCTGGAAATACTGTTTATACCCAAAAGACTTGAAGAAAAACTCCATCATAAAAGTTATTATCCCTGCGTATAACGAAGCAGATTCGATTGCAAAAGTTATTGCTGAAATCCCCAATATCGTCGATGAAGTAATTGTGGTAAGTAACAATTCGACTGATGATACCGAGAAAAATGCTTCAGCTGCCGGTGCGACCGTTCTTCAGGAAAACCGAAAAGGTTATGGTTACGCCTGTTTAAAAGGAATGGACCATATCGCCAAACAATCTCAAAAACCTGAAATCATTGTATTTCTGGATGGCGATTACAGCGATTATCCTTCAGAATTAACCAAAATTATTGCGCCAATTCAGCAAAAAAATATTGATATGGTAATTGGTTCACGGGTAAAAAAATGGCGGGAAGAGGGCTCGATGACGCTTCCGCAGATCTTCGGAAACTGGCTAGCCACCACTTTAATGCACTTATTTTTCGGCGCAAAATTTACCGATCTTGGTCCTTTTAGAGCGATAAAATACGAGAAACTGCTTCAGCTAAATATGGAAGATAAAACCTATGGCTGGACGGTAGAAATGCAACTTAAAGCCATAAAGCATGATTTTATGTATGTAGAAGTGCCGGTGCATTACAAAAACAGGATTGGCATCTCTAAAGTTTCTGGAACGCTAAAAGGCGCTATCTTTGCAGGCGTAAAGATTTTGGGCTGGATTTTTAAATATAGCTTTAAATAGATTAAAAAATAGATTGGATTTAGCGGTTATCATAATATATACACTGGCTTTGCTGGTGATCTTCTTTTACAGTATTTCAGAATTACAATTATTGCTGAACTACTTAAAAGCGAAGAAAAGTGTCGATACTGCTGAAAAATTCGATCTAAATAATCCTGCTGAAATCCCTAAAGTGACCATCCAGTTGCCGCTTTACAACGAAATGTATGTAGTGGAAAGATTACTGCGGAATATCGCTAAGATGGATTATCCGAAAGACAAACTTGAAATCCAGGTGCTCGATGATTCTACCGACGAATCGGTTTTAAAAACCACTGAAATTATTTCTGAAATTCGGGAAAACGGAATTGATATTCAGCATATACAACGTAAAAAGCGAAGCGGATTTAAAGCCGGGGCGCTAAAAGAAGGATTAAAAATCGCAAAAGGTGAGTTTATCGCGATTTTTGATTCCGATTTTATGCCGAATCCAGATTGGCTTAAAAACACGGTTCCTTATTTTAAGGATCATGAAATTGGCGTGGTGCAAACTCGCTGGGCCCATCTAAATCGGGATTATTCGCTACTTACAAAAATCCAGGCTTTTGCTTTAGATTTTCATTTCATACTAGAACAAACCGGCAGAAATTTTGGTCGGCATTTTATCAATTTTAATGGAACAGCTGGAATCTGGCGCAAGGAATGTATCCTAGATGCCGGGAATTGGAGCGGTGACACACTTACCGAAGATTTAGATCTAAGTTATCGCGCACAGCTTAAAAAATGGAAATTCAAATACCTGGAAGATGTTGAAACTCCGGCTGAACTTCCGGTAGTGATCAGTGCGGCACGCTCACAGCAATTCCGATGGAACAAAGGCGCTGCTGAAAATTTCAGGAAAAATTATCTAAGATTGGTTAAAGATCCCAGTGTTTCTTTTGGTACAAAGTTTCACGGATTTTTTCATTTGCTAAATTCAAGCATGTTTTTAATCGTTTTACTACTTGCGGTTTTAAGCGTTCCCGTACTCTATATTAAAAATAATAATCCTGCGTTTAGCTGGTATTTTAATGTGCTTGCCGGTTTCGGCATTAGCACGATCATTTTCTTTTTCTGTTATTATGTACCCTACACCAAAATCTACGGAAAAAGCGTCAAATCTTTTTTTAGTTTTATCGGGATGTTTATCACCTTTTTTGCGGTGGCAATGGGATTTTCTGTACATAATTCACTGGCGGTTTTAGAAGGTCATTTTGGTAAAAAATCAGAGTTTATTCGTACTCCAAAATTCAACGTGAATACGCTTAAAGATTCCTGGAAAGGGAATAAATACCTCTCCGATAAATTTTCAGCAAACATTCTTATCGAAGCTTTACTTTGCCTCTATTTTGCCTTTGCGTTGTATAGCGCTTTTGTGCTAAATGATTTCGGATTAATTGTTTTCCACCTTATGCTTTTTGGCGGATTTGGTTTTGTGGCTTTTAAGAGTATTTTTTCAAAAAGTTAGATTTTAGACCGCTTCGCTTTTAGTAGTTAGAATTGAGACGAGAGATAAGAGACAAATGATTGGAATGACACCGTCTTATAGTAGGACCTCTACGTTTCGCCTGCCTACCGGCAAGGTAGGGTTGAGGACAACAGAATCTTTATTTTAAGAATAAAATAAATTCGTCATTTCGACTGGAGCGCAGCGGAATGGAGAAATCTTATCCAAAACAAAATTTCCAAAAAGAGATCTCTCCGCTCTGCCTGCCTGCCTGCCGGCGAGGCAGGGTCGAGATGACGCAAGCTTCTATTGGTAACAAAATATCGGCTGGAACGCAGCGGAATGGAGAAATCTCTTCCAAATTTAAAATAATAGACGAGAAAATTTGAGTCTATTGTTTAATCTTAAATAAATAGAGGCTGTCTAAAAACATCCAAAAACGTCATTCTGAACTTGTTTCAGAATCTCATCTCATTGATTTAAAAATCTTTATGAGAACCTAAAACAATTCCGATAGCTATCGGAACAGGTTGACTAAAATTGAGTTTTTAGACAGCCTCATACTTCTTATTTTGAGTTTTACAAGCTATTTAGAAATAGTAATTAAGCGAGGATCAGATGTTTCCCATATTAAATCACCATTATACCAGATTTTTTCATTTAGCAGGTTATTATCATTTTCATTAGTTATTATTTTTATCGTGTCGGTCACGGTATTCGATAATTTTAGATAAGAAATATAACTCCCGTCAGACTGCCTGGTACCAAGTCCTGCGATGTATAAAAAATATCTGCCAGATTCGTTTGAAGGCGGATTAATAAACTGATTTTCTAAAATAAGTTCGATTTTCTTATCATTCTCATCAAGTTTATAATAGCTAATTTCTGAATGATCATAGCTATCTGAAAAATCCGGATCTAATAAATCATTATTATCAGCATCTAAAATTTCTAACTCAAATCCTATATCTACATTACAGCAATTTTCAGGATCATCATCGTTACAGGAGAAAATAAAAAGTGAGACGAGGATAATTACGAAAATTGACAGGTGATTTCTTAAATTCAAAATAGGTTAAATTTTATTGTTACTATTAACGAACTATTATAAATATAGCCTTAAAAGGGTTTACTATATAAACAGTAATTCTTACAGTATCAATCTTAGTCGTAGAGTTTCGGGAAATACAAAACTATTATTTTTTGTGTAGTAGTAATACTTAAAGAACATGTTTTATTCAAAACTTAAAAGAGACCCCCAGATGAATTCAGGTAGTTTTCATAACGAGATCATTCCTTAATAAAGCTCTCTTCTTCAAATGGACGGCGAGGTGGTGTTGAGAGGATGGACTTTTTTGGTTCTTTTTTCCTGTTTCTTGTTTCTGTTCCAGAATGTAGTAGCGAAACGTTCTCATTCTTAAAACATATTTTTAACTACATTCGTATTTCGTAATTCTAACTTCTAGTAAAATTGCTACAATTCCTGAAATTCTATAAAATTCCGTTGCTTTTATGTTTAACGGCGGCTGCTTTTTACTGGAGCTTTGCTTACGATCTTGACCGAACGGATTTTCCGAAACTAATAACGCTTTATGCCGGATTGTTTTTTCTGAGCTTTAAACTTATTCAGCTTTTAAAAACACGATTTTGGCTATTGGCAGGTGCAGCATTGATTTTTAGGTTAATTTTTATCCTAGCACTACCCAATCTCTCGCAGGATTTTTACCGGTTTATTTGGGATGGTCGATTACTCGCTGATGGGATTAATCCCTATTTATCCACGCCCAATCTTTTAATGGAATCGGCTCATTTTGGCAGCATTTCTCAGGCTCAGGAACTGGTAAAAGGTATGGGTGCTTTAAGTGCTTCAAATTATACGAATTATCCGCCCATAAATCAGTTGATCTTTGCTGTTGCAGGACTAATTTCAAAAAACAGTATTCTTTTTTCGGTGATTATTTTTCGGGTTTTTATTCTTTTAGCGGAAATCGGAATTCTTTTCTTCGGAAGAAAACTTTTAAAACATCTCAATTTACCGCAATATTATATTTTCTGGTTTTTACTGAATCCTTTTGTGATCATTGAATGCACCGGAAACCTACATTTTGAAAGTGTGATGGGCTTTTTTATTCTGCTAAGTTTTTACTTGTTATGGAAACGAAAATGGATCATTTCAGCTATCGTTTTAGGAATATCGGTTTCGGTAAAATTGCTGCCATTGATGTTCCTACCACTTTTCCTAAAGTTTTTCAGCATTAAAAAAAATACTTCAGAAATTATCGAAAATCGAAGTTTTACCAATCAAATTTCAGCAAACATATCCGACTTAAAATCCATAAAATGGGTAAAGCTTTTAAGCTTTTACGCTATCGTATTAATCACAGTTATTTTAAGCTTTCTACCCTTCTATAATTCAGCATTTCTGACTAATTTTTCTGAAAGTGTAGGACTTTGGTTTCAGAAATTCGAATTCAACGCTAGTATTTATTACATCGTAAGGTGGATTGGCTTTCAAATTAAAGGGTATAACATCATTGCCGATGCCGGTAGCATCCTTCCTGTAATCACTTTTATTATTATCCTTGTGATAAGCCTTTTTAGAAAAAAGAGTAGCTTAAAATCGCTAATTTCGGGGTGCGTTTTTGCGCTTTTCTTTTACTTTTTGTTTTCTACTACCGTGCATCCATGGTATATTGCAACTCTATTATTACTCTCCGTATTCACCAACTATCGATTCCCTATCGTTTGGTCTTTTGTAGCTATTTTGAGTTATTATGCTTACGGAAATGTAGAATTTCAGGAGAATTTATGGCTTGTCACTCTAGAATATATTGTGGTGATTGGCTTTGCAGTTATAGAGGTTTTCTTTCCGAAGAAATTAAGCTTTAGCCTTTTTTCGTGACCTATGAATTATAAAAAGATTACGGATATATACGATACCTCCAAAAAAATGGGCCGATAACAAAACCGGATCGGTCCTAAAGCAGGCATAGGTAAAAATGATGACAGAACCTGTTAAACTCATCACCCAAAATCCCCATGGCAAACTACTTTTATCGTGCCTTTCAGAATAAATCCATTGATACACAAATCGTCCCGTATAAATTATTTGCCCTAAAGTTCCTAAAACCACCAACCATATTGCAATATTATCTCCGGTTAATAATTGCGACCAGTCTAAACGGCTAAAAAATATAAGATACCCCGCTATAACGATTGGCGATAAAATAACGGCAGCTTTAAAGAAAATATTAGAGGGTTTCCACTGATTTTGAAGTTGTAAATTTCTAAAATAGATATAGTAAATAAGCGCCTGACCGATCATAATAGATAAGTCTTTTCGCAAATAACCATATACAAAAAAGAGTATGGCACCAAGCAAACTAAGTTGCCAAAAAAGCGTAGGCGTTTGAACTTTATTTTTTTTCTCTGAGAGTATCCATTGATTAATGAGGCGTGCAGAAAAGCATAACTGCGCTAAAAAACCAATTCCATAAACGATCCACATATTCATCCTCCGCAGAATTAAAAAAAGAAAAGCTGTCCAAAATAAGCCAAATTAGGCTAAAGGACAGCTTTTTTATCTTGTAAAAGTTTGTTAATACTTTACCTAAAATCGATAAACAATTTACATGTCTAAAAGGTAAGCAAAGATTAGCGGTGCTACAATTGTTGCGTCACTTTCTATAATGTGTTTTGGCGTATCGATATCTAATTTACCCCAGGTAATTTTCTCGTTAGGCACGGCACCAGAGTAGGAACCATAACTTGTGGTAGAATCTGAGATCTGACAGAAATAGCTCCAAAATGGCGTATCTGTTCTTTCTAAATCCTGATACAACATAGGCACCACACAAATAGGAAAATCTCCTGCAATACCACCCCCAATTTGGAAGAAACCAATTCCGTTTTTAGAATTCTCGGTATACCAGTCGGCTAAAAAGGTCATATACTCAATACCAGATTTCATGGTACTGGCTTTTAATTCGCCCTTAATCACATAAGACGCAAAAATATTCCCCAGTGTACTATCTTCCCACCCTGGCACTACGATGGGCAGGTTTTTCTCTGCCGCAGCATACATCCAGGAATCTTTAAGATCGATCTCGTAATATTCTTCTAGCACTCCGCTTAATAATAATTTATACAAAAATTCATGCGGAAGGTAACGTTCACCTTGATCATCTGCTTCTTTCCAGATTTTAAAAATATGTTCCTGAATTCTTCTAAAAGCTTCTTCCTCTGGAATACAGGTATCGGTAACACGGTTTAAGCCTCCCTCTAAAAGTTCCCATTCTTCTTTTGGGGTAAGATCGCGATAATGTGGTACACGCTTATAATGTGAATGTGCCACAAGGTTCATTACATCTTCTTCCAGGTTAGCACCGGTACAGGAAACGATCTGTACTTTATCCTGCCTAATCATTTCAGCAAAAATTTTACCAAGCTCGGCTGTACTCATGGCTCCCGCCAGGGAAACCAGCATTTTACTACCGCCTTCTAATTGCTTTTCGTAATCTTTTGCCGCGTCAACAAGGGCTGCCGCATTAAAGTGTAAATAGTATTTTTCTATGAATTGCGAAATCGCTCCTTTATTCATCTTCGTCTTCTTCGTTATAATTTTGATATTTGAACTTATAGCTTAGCATTTTGTAGTATAATTTTGCCGCCAGAAAATCTGAAGATTTCTCGTTTTCATTTGGGCAAAGCTCTACAATATCAAAGCCAACTACATTCTTTTTCTTAAACATTAATTTTAAAAACTCTAAGGTTTCGTACCAGAATAAACCTCCCGGCTCTGGTGTTCCTGTAGATGGTAAGATCGAGGGATCAAAAGCATCAAGATCTATAGTGATAAATACGTTTGGCGTCATTTGACCAATAGCATCGTCCATCCAGTCTTCGTATAGGTCGTGACCAAAATACACCTGATTTTCGTCCATGTACTCGGTCTCTGAAATATCCATAGAGCGAATTCCTACCTGAATAAGGTTGGTCTTTTTACTAGCTTCATGCATTGCACAGGCATGATTGCATTTAGAACCTTCGTACTCTGGTCTTAAATCGGCATGGGCATCTAATTGAACTACGGTAAGATCTTCAAAACTTTCATTAAAAGCCCTAATACTCCCAATAGAAATACTGTGTTCTCCTCCAAAAAGCGTTACAAACTTTTCCTGAGCAATGTAATTTTTGGTAGTTTTATAAACGGCCTCTACCATTTTCTCTGGTGAAGAATTTTCTGTAACGGGTGGTGCTAAATACACTCCTTTTTTATACACCTCAGATCTGGTTTCTATATCGTATACTTCCATATTTTCTGAAGCTTCCAAAAAAGCATCTGGCCCTTTATCTGCGCCTTTTTGCCAGGTACTGGTACCATCATAAGGAACAGGAATTAATACCACCTTCGCCTCATCTATCCTGGCATATTTATCGGGTATACCGGCATAATTCTTTTTACTCATTTTAATCTAATTGGTTTAATAAGAAATAGTTGATTGTTTTAAAGATATAAATTTTAGTTCTCATATTTAGTCATAGCCTAAAATATCTAACATATCCTCGGCTTTTTGCTGCTCACTAAATAATTTGGTAAAAATCTTACCATTTTCATCTTTATCGATAAGCAAATGTTTTGGTTGCGGAATTAAACAGTGCTGAAGTCCGCCAAAACCTCCAATGGTTTGCTGATATGCTCCTGTATTAAAAAATCCTATGTAGAGTGGTTTATCTTTTTTAAATTTTGGGAGATAAATTGCATTGGTGTTTTGCTCACTGTTATAATAATCGTCACTATCACAGGTTAATCCTCCTAAAAGTACACGCTCGTACTCATCATTCCAACGGTTAATGGCAAGCATCACAAACTTTTTGCTAATCGCCCAGGTATCTGGCAATGTCGTTATAAAAGAGGAATTTATCATATTCCACTTTTCACGGTCGTTTTGCTGCTTTTGGTATAAGATTTCATAAATCGCACCACCACTTTCCCCTACGGTAAAGCTTCCGAATTCAGTAAAAAGGTTTGGCACTTCTACATCTGCTTCTTTGCAGGCAAGTTGAATCTGATTAATGATTTCCTCTACCATATACTGGTAATCATAATCAAAGGCCAGGGAATTTTTTATAGGAAAACCTCCACCAATATTTAAGCTATCCAGTGTGGGGCAAATTCGCTTCAGGTTAATATACACCTTAAGACATTTGTTAAGCTCGTTCCAGTAATAAGCAGTATCCCGAATCCCGGTATTGATAAAAAAGTGAAGCATTTTTAGGCTCACTTTGTCATTATCTTTTATCGATTGGTTGTAAAACGGAACAATATTTTTGTAGCCAATCCCTAATCTGGAGGTGTAGAATTCAAATTTTGGTTCTTCTTCAGAAGCTATTCTAATTCCTACTTCAAAATCGTCATTTATGCGGTCTTCCAACAGGCTTAACTCTTCATAATTATCAATAATCGGAATACAGTTTTTATGTCCGTTATTAATTAATCGCCCAATATTGGCCACATATTGATCGCGTTTAAAACCATTACAAATCACATAAGCATCGTCTTTCAGTTTTCCGGAAGCCTTTAATTTTTCAATAATATTAATATCGAAAGCCGAAGAGGTTTCAATATGAATATCATTTTTAAGTGCTTCGTTCATCACATACTGAAAGTGCGAACTCTTTGTACAATAACAATAATTATAAGTTCCCTTATAACCAAGGTTTTTCATGGCGGTTTTAAACCAGCCTTTTGCACGATTGATGTTGTCTGAAATTTTTGGCAGATACGTGAATTTTAATGGTGCGCCGTATTGTTTTACCAGCTCCATTAAATCAATATCATGAAATTGAAGCTCACTACCCTCTAATTTAAATTCTTCCTGAGGAAAGTAGTAAGTCTGATCGATTAAATCCCTGTACTTGGTATTCAATTTTATAAAAGTAGATTGGTTAAAAATTAAAAATTAGTTATTAATATCACAGTCTGAAAATTCAGATTGATAAAATATTGTTAAGAAAATTTATGACTCGCAAAAACTGAGATTTAGAATTGCCTCTAAACCTAACAACTGACTGAGTTGACAGATACCTGAAGAAAAAAATGTTTTTCAATCTAAAAACACTAAAAAATAAAGCTATTAATTAAAAACTTTTGTCGCCGGATGCTTTTTTTAATCATAGTTGTTACCACCCGTCACGAAACAGGTGGTAAATGTAAATAAAAAAGTAATTGAAAAATTAAAAAAATCAACTACAAATTTCCAAGGTTAATCACCTCTTGTTTGGTAAGTGTTCTAAACCTTCCTCGTGGTAGGTCTTTCTTGGTTAACCCTCCATAAACCACACGATCCAGATTTAGTATTTCGTAACCTAAACTTTTAAATATTTTTTGTACAATATGAGGTTTAGTGCTGGTAAGTTCCATTCCTACCTCACTCTTAGGCCGATCTTTAACGTAACTTACATCTGTTACATTAATCTTTTTACTTTCAATATAAACGCCTTCCCTAATTTTTTCAAGATCCTCCTGCGATAGCGCATGATCTAATTTTATATGATAAATCTGGCGAATTCCGTTTTTTGGGTTGGCAAGTTTCTTGGCTAAAGCACCATCGTTGGTAAACACCAACAAACCGGTGGTTTGGGTATCTAACTTCCCGATAGGATCTAATTTAGCTTTAGAGGCTTTCGCCATAATATCCATTACAGTTAGTCCGCCTTTATGCACACTCCCGGTTACAAAAACACCTTTAGATTTATTCAGTACAAAATATTCTGGCTTATCTGGAGTAATGCTACGGCCATCAAATTTCACCTGATCGGTTAGTTGTACTTTATATCCCATCTCAGTTACAACTTCACCGTTTACCGAAACATTGCCTGAAGCGATATAAATATCGGCATCTCTACGTGAGCAAATACCGGCATTAGCAATATATTTATTTAAACGCATCCCATCTTCACGCTTTTCTAAAGCCGTATTTTTACGTTTTATGGGTGCATTACCACGAGCATACGATTTCTTACGACTGCTACCGCCCTGTCTTCCACTAAATTTTTTCCCTGAAGAATTATCACTTCTGCTCATATCGCTAATTTTTTGCAAAGATACTGGTTCGTATCGATGTTAAAAAATGATTATTAAAAGATTTTGATTTATTTTAAAGTCAACTTACTATAATCTAGGAATTTGCTTTTAGAACACTCTGTTTAAAAGCGTATCAGGATCAATAAGTAAGATACTAAAAACCCCGGCTACAATAATAAATTTCAGGATATTGTGAAGTATCAGGTATTGCCACTTTGTTTTGCTAAAGTAAAGGATCAGCATAAATAAGGCCAACAGAAAAAAGGTGGCATAAAAATAATAATGCATATATCCCACATCAAACTTTTGGGTAAGTAGTAAGGTAGGAATGATAGAAATTAAGAATAAAATCCCTAAAAATAACTTACTCCATTTTTCACCGTAAACAACCGGAATAGTATGATAATTTAATGCCAGATCTCCCTTTAGGTTTTCAAGATCTTTTACCAGCTCCCTCATGGCAATCATCAAAAATAAAAATGCCGCATGAATAAAAATCACCGTTTCGGTATTACGGTAGTACACAAAAACCGCAAAAAATGGAACGATGGCAATGATCGAAGCTACAAGGTTCCCTACAAACAGAATTTTCTTTAAGCGGTGGGAATAAAACCAAATAGCAAAAATATATAAGGAAAAAAATACAACGGTTTTAAACGAAACATAACTGGCAAAAAACACCGCAAACATATTAAGGATAAAGTAAACCGAAAGTTTGGTGCGCTGCCCAACGATCCTGTCCAGCATCGTTTTCTTGGGTCGATTTATAAGGTCTTTCTCACTATCATAAAAATTATTGATAATATATCCTGAAGCGATGACCGTTGCCGTACTTAAAATGAGAAAAAAAAGATTATCATCGAAAAAAACCTCGCGCAAAGGAAGCTTAGGGGCAAGTATAAATGCTGAAGCCAGATACTGGGCAATAACGATCATCAAAATATTATAACCGCGTACCACAGAAAAGAGGCTTAGCATCTTAAGCAAAAAACGCTTATTCATTAGCGAAGCCATAGGCTATACTTTTTCAGGTAAACTTAGAAGGTATATACCACCTCTAGATTGTAATCCTTTAGTGATTTTTTGGCTTTTTCAATATCCTCGGTAAATCCAAGAATATAGCCACCACCACCAGAACCACAAAGTTTTAGGTAATAATCGTTGGTCTCAATACCATTTTTCCAAAGCTTGTGGAATTTAGCCGGAATCATAGGTTTAAAGTTATCTAAAACTACATGAGAAAGACTTTTTACGTTTTTAAAAAGCGACTTCACATCACCTTTTAGAAAATCTTCTACACAGGCATCGGTATGTTTTACAAACTGATTTTTAAGCATCTTTCTAAATGGCTCTTGTTTCATATTTTCCATAAAAATGGAAACCATGGGCGCCGTTTCGCCGGTAGAACCACTATCTAATAGAAATACCGCTCCGGTTCCATTCTCGGTTTGTGAAGGGATTCCGGCCGGCTCGATATTATCTTTAGAATTAATTAAAATAGGAATGCTTAGATAGCTGTTTAAAGGATCCAGACCAGAAGATTCTCCATGAAAAAAGCTTTCCATTTTACCAAAAATCTTCTTCAGCTTTAATAATTTATCCCTGGTAAGATTTTCCAACACCGTAATTTTATCGGTAGCGTATTTATCGTAAATCGCGGCAACAAGCGCCCCACTACTTCCTACCCCGTATCCCTGCGGAATACTGGAATCAAAATACATCCCTTTTTCAATATCAGCTTCTAACGTCGCAATATCAAACTGTACCAGTTCTGGATGTTCTTTTTGAAGTGTGTTCAGGTAATTTGCAAAACGTCTTAAGTGCTCGTTAGACTCTTTTGCCTTTGCTGTAGGCTCTTCTGAAACCTTTAAAGCACCGTTGTAAAAATTGTAAGGGATGGATAATCCTTTGGAATCTTTTATAATTCCGTACTCCCCAAACAATAAAATTTTAGAATAAAATAAAGGTCCCTTCATATACATTAGCCTTTTAGCATTCAGAAATTGAAAACCTGAATCATAGCCATATACGTAAATTTACAACTTTTTTGATCCTTCTCCAATTTCGTCACAAATATAGTGTCCATTTTCACAATAGACAACTAACTCGTTCTTAACAAATTCCAAAATCTCTTCTTTATTTTTAGAAGGATATAACATATGTACGTTTGCACCGGCGTCTAAAGTGAAACAAACCGGAATATTGCTTTCTTCACGTTTCTCCCAAATTTTATGGATAATCGCCAAAGTATTGGGTTTCACCAATAAAAAATAAGGATCACTGCTCATCATCATGGCGTGCAGCGTAAGTGCTTCACGTTCCACAATTTTAATAAACGCTGCTAAATCTCCATTTTTAAAAATAGGAATCAGTGCACTTAAATGATCGTGCGCCTGTTGAAACCTGGCTGCTGCAAAAGGATGCCCATGCATTAAATTATGCCCCACGGTGCTGCTTACTTGTTTTTTGCCTTTGTCGACAAGCAATATAGTATCCTGAAAATCCTTAAAAACATCGGCAATTTTAAACGGATACTGAATACCATAGGCATCACTACTTAATGGGATTTCCTTATGTTCTCCCCACACTACAAGATCACCTTTTATACTTCTACAAGCGCTACCGCTACCTAATCTTGCCAAAAAAGATGCCTTTTTATAGAAAAAATCGTCTTCTATTTTAGGAAACAGGCTTTTTTCTAAACTCATTACACAAAGTGCCAATGCACTCATGCCGCTGGCCGAAGAAGCAATTCCACTACTATGCGGAAATGAATTTTCTGAGACCACTTCAAACCTAAACGCTTTTAAATAAGAACAAAAGGGTAAAATTCGTTTAAAAAAAGTAGCTATTTTGGGTTTAAAACTCTCTTTCTTAACACCTTCAAAGATCACATCGAACTCAATTTCTTCGGAAAGAGTAGCATTCTCAGAAACTTTAACATAGTTTAATGTGGTGGTGGTTTTGCAGTTTTTAAGGGTAAAACTTAACGAGGGATTGGCCGGAATTTGATTTTCCTTTTTCCCCCAATATTTCACCAAGGCTATATTACTTGGGGCTTCCCAGCAAACCGATCCACTTTCTATAGCATTTTTTAAAGATACTGCAATAAACTCCTTATCAGGCATTTTTCTTTAGATTTTCAGCAAATATATGCTTTTAAATTTTCACCTATAAAGGAGGTAAAATTCATTTTTTTTGTTATTTTTAAAGTCAAACCTAACCTAAGTCATGAACTCTAAGCTGCTTATCCGCAGCGTAACAGCCACCGCTGTTTGTCTGGTTTTTGGTTTTTTGGGGATTATTGCTCTTCAAAACGGACTAGACTCCTGGTATGCTGCGCTGCAAAAACCATGGTTTACACCGCCAGAATTTTTATTTGGCCCGGTTTGGACAATCATGTATTTACTTATTGGTATTTCTGCAGGTTTGGTCTGGAACAAAGGCTTTTACCACAAATGGGTTAAAACCGCCCTTTACCATTTTGGGTTTATTTTACTGCTTAACGCCTTTTGGTTTTTATTTTTCTTTGGTCTACACGAACCCATGATCGCTTTAATAGCCATAAGTGCTGTTTTTATATTGTTGCTTATCACTATTAAATGGTTTAAGGTGGTAAATGCGCTTTCAGCCTATCTTCTTATCCCTTATGCCGTCTGGGTGCTTTTCCTAATCGTTTTCACTTTCGAGTTTTGGCGAATTAACTAATTCCCCGGCAATTGCTTTAGCCGCAATATAGCCACCCGTCCATGCATTCTGAAAATTAAATCCCCCGGTAATCGCATCGATATTTAATACTTCTCCTGCCAAAAACAGGCTATCATATTTTTTACTTCGGAAGTTTTTAAAGTCGATTTCTTTTAAATCTACGCCACCTGCTGTAACAAATTCGTCCTTAAAAGTGCTTTTACCATTTACCTGAAATTCTCCCTTAGTCAGCTGAAAAGCTAACTGATCTAATTGCGCTTTTGAAACATTTGCCCACACCTCATCGTCTGAAATAGCTGCCGCCATTACTAATCTTACCCAAAGCCGTTTAGGAAGTTCAAATTGCGCATATTTAGCTACTTTTTGTTTTGCCGAGGATTCTTTTATACCGCGTAATTCTTCTAAAATAGTATCTGGATTAAAACCAGGCACCCAATTTACCAAAATCGAAAATCGGTAATCACAGTCGTTTAGTTCCCTTGCACCCCAGGCCGAAAGCTTTAAAATTCCCGGACCACTCATTCCCCAATGGGTTATAAGAAGCGGCCCTTCACTTTCCAATCCCGAATTTGGGATTTTCACCTCAGCAAACGTAGAAATACCCGCCAAATCTTTAATCCTTGGATCTTTGATATTAAAAGTAAACAACGAGGGGACTGCATTCACCATTTTATGCCCTAACCTCTCCAAAATCTCCCACATTTTGGGATTACTTCCCGTCGCAATCACCAATTTATCGCAGGTAAAATTAGCTTTTGTACTTTCTATTAGCCAGGATTCATCATTTTTTTGAATGTTTTTTACCGGCTGCCCGGTAAGAACTTCGATCCCCAAACGCCGGGTTTCAGAAAGAAAACAATCGATGATCGTTTCAGAATTATCAGTAACCGGAAACATTCTTCCGTCCTCCTCTGTTTTCAATGCTACACCACGCTCTGCAAACCAGCCAATGGTATCGCCAGTCATAAAACGATGAAACGGCCCCAGCAGTTCTTTTTCTCCTCTTGGGTAATTAAGCGTTAATTCTTTCGGAATAAATTCAGCATGGGTCACATTACAACGCCCACCTCCTGAAATTCTCACTTTCGACAACACGATTTTACCACGCTCTAAAATGGCGATTTTTAATTCCCGATTAAAATTCGCCAGATTAATCGCGGTAAAAAAACCGGCGGCTCCGCCTCCTACAATCAATACATCATAATGCGCCATACGTTCCTTTAAAACTATTTTCAGTTATAATCGATCTGGAAAATCAGAAAAAATACCATCAACATCAAGACTTTTTAATTTCTTAATCTTTTCTGGTTTATTTACCGTCCAAACATAGACTTTAATATTGTTTCGATGACAATCTGCAATAAAATCCCTGTTCACCATTCTGTAATAAGGATTTACGGCGACAGCTTTTAAATGTCGCGCCTGTAAAAAGGCCATACTAAGATCATCTTCGGTTAAAACCGCCACCGGAATTTCTGGATTTAAACTGCGCAGGGTCATTAATTCGTTAAAACTAAAACTGGAAATAAGGATTTTTGCCCCAGGGTATTTTTGCAGGCATTTTAAAACCGGCTCGGCCGTTCCTTCCCCTTTTAGTTCGATATTTAAAATTACTTTATCCTGAATAAGCTCCAGTACCTCGGCTAAGGTTGGGATTTGATACCCTTCTTTAGTTCTAAACGATTTAATTTGCGCCAGGCTTTTATCACCCACCATCCCATTTCCTGAAGTAGTATTGCCTAGTTCTTCATCATGAATTACGACCAGCTCCCCCGTTTTACACAGATGCACATCAATCTCGATCATATCTACTTTAAGCGCTATCGCTTTTTTAATACTTTCCAGCGTGTTTTCTGCCACGTGACCTTTGGCTCCACGATGCCCGATTTTTAAAGTTGCCATTTGTTTAGTCTGTTGTTAGTTAGTTTTATTCAAATAATTTTTAGTTCAAAAAATTAAAATCGGCACTCCTTTAGAAATGCTTAGGACAACTTAACATTTTTTTTGCGTTCACCATGATTAAATTGACTCGATTTTCAAATCACTAAATTGCAAATTTTATGAATCATCCAAAAACCTTTCCGCAACAAGATCAAAAACAACCGGGAGATCAGCACAAAATGGAGCCCCAACCCATGGTTATTAGAGACTCCTACAAAGGCAGTGAAAAGCTGAAAGGTAAAAACGCGCTAATTACAGGAGGCGACAGTGGCATTGGGCAAAGCGTCGCCGTACATTTTGCCCGTGAAGGGGCTAATGTAGCCATTATTTACCTTGAAGAAGATGAGGATGCGTTAGAAACAAAAAAACGTATTGAAGCTGAAGGGCAAGCGTGTTTTTTACTGGCAGGAGACATTAAAAACCCTAAGTTTTGCAAAAAAGCGGTAAATGATGTGGTTACAGAATTTGGTAGTTTAGACATCTTGGTCAATAACGCGGCAGTGCAGTTTCCCAAAGATAATATTCAGGATATAAGCATCGATCAGTTAAAAGAAACTTTTGAAACCAATATTTATCCCTATTTCTATATTTTAAAAGAGGCCTTAAACCACTTAAAAGAAAATTCGACTATTGTAAATACTACCTCGGTCACTTCGTATCGTGGCAGTGCCCATTTGTTAGACTACGCCAGTAGTAAAGGAGCTATCACCAGCTTTACAAGAAGTTTATCATCGATGCTGGTGTCAAAAGGAATTCGGGTAAATGCCGTTGCCCCAGGGCCAATATGGACTCCCCTAATCCCGGCTACTTTTGATAATGTTACCAAGTTTGGACAAAAAGTACCCATGGGACGCGCCGGGCAACCGGGAGAAGTTGCACCTGCTTATGTTTTCCTAGCCAGTGAAGATAGCAGCTATATTACGGGGCAAACAATTCATGTTAATGGTGGCGAATTAATAGGAGGATAATTATCAAATCAAGAACCTCGGGGCAAGCCTGGGGGAATAAAACCCTTAATAAGGGATTAAAATCAACAATATGGAGAAATGGTTTGAAGCATCTGGAACAAGCTTAATTGCAATATTACTTAGCGCATTTGGTATTTATATCACTATCATAATTTATACCCGAATAGCGGGAAAAAGAAGCTTTTCTAAAATGTCGAGCTTCGATTTTGCAATGACTATTGCCAGCGGAAGTATTTTAGCTTCAACTATTCTACTAAAGAATGTTAGTTTGCTACAAGGCGCCGTAGGTTTACTGGTTGTTTATATTTTACAAATTGCCACCGCATTTTTAAGAAGGTATCCCTTTTTTCAGAAAATGACCGACAATGAGCCTTTATTGCTCATGGAAGAAGGAAAAATTCTGCATGAAAATTTAAAAAAAGCCCGTGTAACCGAATCTGATTTACGCGGAAAGCTTAGAGAAGCCAATGTAATTCAACTTTCTGAAGTAAGAGCCGTTGTTTTTGAAACCACCGGTGATGTTTCAGTATTACATTCGCCAGATAAAAAATTAGAAGAATGGCTTATCAAAGATGTAAACCGAAATTAGTAATTTGCGACTATAATTTTCACTCGATCATGGAGATTAAATGCTTCGTGGGCGTGATCCGACGATAATTACTTCTGAAAAATATGTATCAGCCAAAAAATTACATAAAGGATGATCCTGAATTTATCTTCAAATTTATCCAAAATCATCCTTTTGCGACTATGGTGAGCAAGTTGAAGAATTTTGTGGCGACACATGTTCCGGTTTTAACTGAAGGTGATGCTCTAAATTTTAAATTATATGCTCATATCGCTAATCATAACGAGCAATTAAAGGCTTTACAGGACGGTGCCGAAGTTTTGCTGATCTTTAGTGGCGCACAAGGTTATGTAAGTTCTTCCTGGTATGCAGAAAAAGACATTAGCACCTGGGATTATTCCGCAGTGCACGTTAATGCACGTATTAAACTTCAGACTCCCCAAGAGTTAGAAAGTTCTTTAAAAAAGTTGGTCAATACTTTCGAAAATCGACAAAAATCACCTCTTTTTTATCATGAAATTCCGCAGCAAATGCTGTTAGATCACTTACCACTCATTACGGGATTTTGGGCCGAACCTTTTAAAATCCAAGGTGTTGCAAAATTACACCAGGGATATAAAAAAGAGGATGTAAAATCTTCCATACATCATTTAGAAAAAGGCGATGCACAACAAAAACTGCTCGCAAGAGAAATTAAAAAGGAGAACGCTTTGTAAAAAAGCTCGTTATAGTTTTACTCTTTTATGAGAAACAGCAACACAGTTTTCGTTATAATCGCAACCTAAAATTAGTTTGCCATTTTCAAAAGAATAGCTACGTCTCCTATTTTGCTCTGCATGTAAAAGTTCCAGATCGTCCACAGCGACCACCTGAATCTGATCATTTTCTATCGTGCTATACCAATCGTACTGAAGACTTACCATATTCCCTTCAATTGAAAAATTACCTATATGGCGATCAAGATAACCTATTACTTCATGAGTCTCTGGGTCTTGAACAAATCGATCTAGGGAATAGGAGGCACTTTCAGAAAAAATAATTTGAGTTACAATCTGATATTCTGTCAAATCAATTGCATCACTTGTCCCCATTGAAGGCCGCATTACATTTTCCCAGGCACCAACAACATCATGTTGCACTGATTCTTCTTTGCTACATGCAAAAATAAATAGGCTTAAAATTAGAACAGGTAAAAATCTCTTCATAATAAACGATTTATTTTCTGATAGATACAAAAATCTTAAAAAGGTTGCTTATGAGATGAAATAAAATTTTATCTAAAAAAAACTACACATTATTTTTACGATAGCGCATATTCAGCATTTCGATAGCGAGCGAAAAGAAAACCGAAAAATAGATATAGCCTTTAGGGACATGATAATGCAAGGCTTCTACAATGAGCATCACGCCAATAAGTATTAAAAAACTTAAAGCTAAAATCTGGATTGTAGGATGATTATTTACAAAATCACTTACTGCTTTGGCAAAAATCATCATTACTAAAATCGAAATAATTACCGCGATGATCATTAAAGTAACCTGAGTAGTTAAACCAACCGCGGTTAAAATGGAATCAAAAGAAAAAATAATATCCAACATGACGATTTGAGCAATGGCCAGACTAAAGGATTTTACTTTAATCTCCCTTTCAGCTTCTTGTTGCCCTTCCACTTTATGATGAATTTCCAGGGTGCTTTTCACCAAAAGAAAAAGTCCTCCTGCTAATAGAATAATATCCCTCCAACTCAAGTCAAAATCACCAAAAGTGACCACTGGTTTAGTTAAACCAATTATCCAGGTTATGCCCAAAAGAAGTAAAACCCTTGTAAACATGGCTAGCGTAAGCCCACCAATCCTGGCTTTCTTTTGCTGGTCTTTTGGCAATTTACCTGCTACAAGCGAAATAAAAATAATATTATCGATACCTAATACTATTTCCATAAATGTTAGGGTAAGCAAAGCCACCCAGGTATCTGCATGAAGAAAAATGTCCATAAAATACTATTGCACCCTAAGAAACCGAAAAAACTACCCAAAAAGAACCAAAACACCAACCATATAAAAAAATAAAAATGCTTCACCCGTTATCAATAACAGGAATTGAAGCATTTTTTTAATTTATCTAATAAAAAGGTTAAACTACCGGCAATTGTGCCAGATAACCTATCCCTTGTAGTACATCTTCTTTCTCTTCTATATCTTTAATTTTTAGTGTTTTTTCACTAATATCATATTTCTGGTCGAAAACTATAAATGCTCTTTCTAGCAAAAGACTGATATAAAACTTTGAAGGTCTTTTTAATCGGGCAGAATTTATACTTAATCCTGCTTTATCCACATATATCACCCTCTGAGAAAAAGGTTTCCAATGTGAAGTGATTTTAATATCACAACCCGATGTTTGTAGATGGCTTAAAAATTCATCTACTACATTATCTGCATAGTGATTATTAAGAAATGCTCTTAAGTCTTGTTGAAAAGCAACACTAGATATAATTTGGTTAGCTCTAGCTACTAAATTATATACCTTTAGATGAGTACCTGAATAATTTAGTTTCATTTTTAAAAAGCTCATTAGTTAGTTGGTTCAAAATTAAATCATTACCATCTAATCTCTTCTAACTTTAACATTAAAAAATTATAAACAAATCACCCTGCTAAAAATTCAAATAAAAACCATACAAAGAATTAAAAATCAAATACTTACATTAAAAAACAAAACACCCAACCGCATTAAAGAAAAACCAAAAATAAAATCAACTGTAAGAAAAATCACAAAGATCCCTGTCGCGAAAATTCTAGAAAAGTTAGCTAGGAATCCGGTATTCATAACTATTAGAACTTCATTGATTTTAACAGAAAGCTTTTATACATATTTTGTTTTACCAGGTGTAGGAATAGGATACTCTCCATTTTCCATTGGTCGTGTTGGCGGAATACTATCCCAGTTTATTTCTTGAGGCATTAATAAATGGTTTGAGTTCATTGCTTCTTCCCAAGTAATTACTTGTCCGCTATAAGTAGCCATACGCCCAATTATTGCAGTCATTGTACTCTTCGCTCCATTTTCTGCATCACTTATAACTTCCCCGTTTCGGATCGCAGCAAATAGCCGATCATGTTCAACTTGATAGGGATTTGGGTCATTTTCTCCCCGATAGGTAAAAATATCATTTCCTTTTATATCTGTAATCCTTGCCACACCGGCATCATTGGTTTCTACTCTTCCTTTGGTTCCCTGAAAAGCTTCTGCTACTTTAGACATTGTTCCCGGTTGATGCCTACACTGACTTGATATCACGGCACCGCTAGGGTAGGTAAATTCTACAAAATGATGATCGAAAATCTCTCCATGCTCAGGACCTTTTCTTACCTGCCTTCCTCCCATACCTTGTGCAGAAATGGGATATTCATCTAAAAACCAATTAGCAACATCGATGTTATGTATATGCTGTTCTAAAATATGATCTCCACACAACCAATTAAAATAATACCAGTTTCTCATTTGATACTCCATCTCGGTTTGCTCTGGTTTTCTAGGATGCACCCAAACACCGGCACTGTTCCAGTACACTTGTCCTGAAACGATATCACCTACCTTATTATTTTTTATCTGGTTGGCAATCTCTATGTAATTTTTTTGGTAGCGCCTTTGTAATCCTACCACTACATTTTGTTTATTTTCTTTAGCAATCTTTGCCATTTTTAACACCTTTCTTATACCAGGAACATCTGTAGCCACAGGCTTTTCCATAAAAACGTGCTTTCCTGCCTGTATAGCATATTCAAAATGGTGAGGCCTAAACCCCGGCGGGGTAGTTAAAATAACTACATCTGCCAAATCTATGGCTTTCTTGTACGCATCAAACCCTATAAATTGATGCTCGTCTTTTACATTAATTTTTTTAGTGCTCTCAAACTCTTCTTTTAAAGCATTATAACTATTATCCAAACGATCTTTAAAAGCATCTGCCATTGCGACTAATTCTATATTCTCATCTGCCTTTAGAGCTTGATTTGCTGCACCTGTTCCGCGCCCACCGCATCCTACCAATGCTAGTCTTAATTTTTTATCATTAAACGTATTAAACATTGAATTTATAGTTGTTGAGGGCATTATCATACCTGCTGTTACAATGGCACTATTTTTACAAAATTCCCTTCTAGAGTTTTTGTTATTTTGGTTATTATATTTCATAATTTAATATTTTAGCGTTTATTCTCCCCAGTATTTTTTTAACTCTTGGACCGAAGGAGGATTGGGGTCTCGTACTATTCTAAATCCAACGAATGGCGCATCGGTATTCCACCATTTACTTTTTGGAAATTGAGGATCTCTTCTTTTCCATTCTTTACTAGAAAAGAATCTCGCGCTACTTCTTAATTTAAAAGCCTCATCTTTATATGATCCTCCTCTCACACTTTTAGGGTATACCGAAGTTGGTACGTTGAAGGGATTTTCACTAATTTCATCGTCACTTTTGTAATATTTTGGATCATAGGCATCCAGCGTCCACTCGGCTACATTTCCATAAACATCATAAAGTCCCCATGGATTTGGCTGCTTTTCTCCTACTTTGTGATAAGAAGCATCACTATTTGCCGCATACCAAGCAAAATCCTCTAAAGCTACAGGATCGTCTCCAAAAAAATAGGAGGATTCACTACCCGCCCTGGCAGCATATTCCCATTCGGCCTCAGTTGGCAGACGGTAAAAATCTCCTGTTTTTGCAGAGAGCCACTTACAAAACTGAGAAGCGGCTAAATATGTTACATTTACTACAGGGAGGTCTTTTCCTTTTCCCATACCTAAACTCATGTCTACGTATGGGATAGTCGCACCCGAGACTGCATCAATTTCAACTTTAATTAGATCTGATTTCTGAAATTCCTGATCTTCTATGCTACGCTCTAAGTACAAATTATACAAATCCCAGGTGGTTTCGTATTGGGCCATCCAAAACTCATCTAGCTGTACTTTATGAGCCGGTTTTTCTTCTTCTGGAGATTGCTCATTCCCTCCCATAATAAAGCTTCCTGCAGGAATTGCTATCATTTCGAGCTTAAGACTAGTTCCCGGAAAATCTAACGTATAGTCTTGTAGCTTGCTTTGTGCATAATTAATTATAGATAAAAAGAAAAAGAAAGTAAAAACACAGTATTTCTTCATCCTTAAAAATTATCTGATACTTTATAGGCTTCTATAACTGCTAATTCTCCTTGTTTGCCTTCACCTGAATTTCCATGCTCCATCCCGATAACTCCTTTATAGCCTTTTTGATGAATATATTTAAAAATGTTATGATAATTAATTTCACCTGTCGTAGGTTCATTTCTACCTGGATTATCACCCACTTGAAAATAACCTATTTCATCCCAGCAGGCTTCGATGTTAGGAAGCAAATTGCCTTCCTGAATTTGCTGATGATAAACATCGAAAAGAATCTTGCAGGATGGGCTCGCTACCGCTTTACAAATTTGATAGGCCTGAGGAGATTCTGAAAGAAAGAGTCCCGGATGATCTCTAAAATTTAATGGTTCTAATACCATCGTGATTTCATGAGGTTCTAAAATTTCTGCGGCATATTTTAAACTTTCGATCACATTGGCGGTTTGATATTGTATATTTTGCCGAACATTTATATATCCGGGAACTACAGTAACCCATTTGGCATTTACTCGTTTAGCAACTTCTACAGATTCTCTTATTTCTTTTAAAAACTCATCTCTAAGTGTCTTATCACCATTTGTTAAATTAGGAGAGGTCCAATAAATTTTATGGGCTACAAAGACGCCCATGGTAATGTTTCTCTTTTGCATGGTAGCAGCCATTTTCTCCTGTACTTCTATAGGCCTATCCTTCATCCCATTATCTTCAAAAGCGGTAAACCCCTGATCTGCCATAAAATTTAATTGATCTATAGGATCTTCTCCTGCTAAATTTTTAAACATTCCTAAATGGGGTGCGTACTTTAAGTGGAATTGATCAGGAGCCTTCTCTTCTTTTAATATATTAATATCACTGCTTATCGCTTTAGGATATACACTTAAACCTCCAATCCCTGCTAATGCTGAAATTTTCAAATTTTGCTTTACAAAATTTCTTCTATTCATGACTTATAAATTAATTTTAGGAAGATCATCTAAGCCTAAACTTAATATAAAGTTAGGCTTAGATGACTAATTACAACCTTTAATAACCTGGATTTTGAACCAGCAAATCGTTTCTATTCATTTCGTCTCGATGAATCGAAATAAAATACATTTTATCTAACCATTGACGATTCTCCACACCTGGATTTAACTCAGCCGGTGTGTAGTTATAATTATAAGAGTCTGGATCGTAATGATATTGCGTTACATTGGCTCCTGATTTTAAGGTAGCTCTTACTTCAATGGTTCTAATTTGCTTTCCAAATTTTTCAGGTGCAATCATCCATCTTCGAACATCATGAAATCGATGTTCTTCATAGGCTAATTCTACTCTCCTCTCATTGCGATAACGATCCATTAATTCCTCTCCGGTATCTGTTATTGCGGGCATCCCTGCACGGAATCTAATTTTATTCAGCCATTCTCTCGCAATATCTTCTCTCCCTGTTTCTATTGCTGCTTCAACATAGTTTAAAACCGCTTCGGTATACCTAAACAAGGGAAAAGGAATAGTTTGCCGAGTATTTTGGTCTATTATTGCCGGATCGGGATCTATGAATTTCCGCATAGTATAACCTGTATAACTTCCGTTCCAATCCTCAATATCACTATTTCGGGTATCTAAGCCCCAATAGGTTACTTTTTCTCCATTATTATTAATGATTTCGTATCTACCTGTTTGTATTTGTCCATAAGGATCACTTCCTGCTACGTCACTTGTTCTTGGCTTCCAATCTGCCCCATCGTATAAAATTGACGCGTAAAATCGAGGATCCCGATCCTGATAAGGCGCACTAGCATGTTCCTGGTTAGACCAACTAAAGGTTTCCCCTTCAATAGTCTCGTATGCATCTACTAAATCCTGGGTAGGAGTATTCCCTGACCAGTTATGATATCCATTAGGTCCATTATACAAGTTTATATTAGCTCCTCCTTCATTTTTTTCGTCCACGAAATAGCGCCCTAAAATAATTTCCTTACTTCCTTCGGCATCAGCAACAGCGCTTCCTCCTGCAAGTGAAGCGGCTATATAGTTTGCTTCTCCTTGTTCTGGAGATACTTTTTCTGATAAATCTAACTTATATCCTTGTCCTTCCTGAACTACTTCTTGGGCTGCATTAAAAGCTAATTCCCAACGGTTTGACTGACTTCCTGAGGTATAACCTAAATACTCTGGATTGGAGTAACCAGAAATTAAAGACGAATTTGCTGATGCTGTTGCGATATCATGTAAATCACTGGCTGCATATAATAAAACCCTTGCTTTTAAAGCTTTTGAAGCAAGACTACTGGTTCTACCATTACCTAAATCAGTGCCTTCCAACAAACTTGCAGCGGTCTCACAATCGTCTACAATAAATGTTATAAGCTCCTCGAAAGTAGCTCTTGGCACTGAATAATCTGCTGTACCTAATTCATATACGAAATCAATAATGGGTACTGCTCCATAATACCTCATTAATTGTTGGTAAAAGAAGGCGCGCATAAAATATGCTTCTCCCAGCATCTCGTCTATTTCATCTTGAGTCACATCGCTTCCAAATGAAGGATTCTCCAAATTCTCTATAGCGATATTAGTTGCTCTTATACGGCTATACATATCGCTCCAATTATAATTGTAATTTATCCAACCCTGATCGGCAGGATTACTTCTAGATTCTGTAATAGTGTTTATACCTCTTCCCGGGTGTGTAAATAAAGCTTCATCTGTTAAAGAGGCTTGCATTTGCTCATCAAAACCTCCTTGTCCAAAACCATTATAAAGTTCTAACACAAAAGCTCTCGCTAGAGAAGGATCTCGCCACACCTCTCTATCTGTAACCTCGTCGAGAGGTTTGGTGTTTACGAAATCATCATTACATCCAGTAAAAGAGATCACTGCTATCAGGCCTATAAATAAATATTTTTTTATATATCTTAAATGCTTCATGACTTTCTGAATTTTCTAATTAGAAATTAATACTTGCTCCTAGATTAATAATTTTGGACTGCGGATAATATTGCCCGATAGAGTTTACCGCTTCTGGATCGAAAGATTCCATACCCGTCCAAGTCACTAGGTTATATGCGTTTACATAAAGCCTAAAATTATTTATTCCCACTTTATCTGCTATTTTTTGTGGAAGATTATATCCTAATTCAATATTTTTCAATCTTAAATAATCGGTACTTTGTAACCAATATGTATTGCCATACGAATAATATTGGTCTCCTCGATCTGCTATTCTAGGGTGCTGACTACTTGGGTTATCAATAGTCCATCGATTATCGTACACTTCTTTTAAATAGTTCCCTATAGATCCAGACTCATCTGCACCTACCCGTAATTCTCCTCCTGCGGCTCCTTGAAACAATACTGACAGGTCGAAATCTTTATATTGAAAATTAAGATTTAAGCCTCCTTGAAAAGTTGGCTGTGTTGTTTTATCTCTCCTTACCTGGTCATCTGGAGTAATTGCACCATCGCCATCATAATCTTTGTACTTCATGTCTCCAGGCCTAAGATTATTTGTTATTGCACTATAATCTATGGTATTATTATCTATTTCTTCTTGTGTAGCAAAAACCCCATCGTACTCATAATACAAGCCCGCATTGATCATTCTACCAGTAGACCGTTGCCACTCGGGTGCTCCAGGTGCTTCATCCCAGAATACAATCTTGTTTTTAGCATACCCTCCATTAACGCTGGCACTAAACATTAAATCACCAAACTGATTATTGTAACCTAATTGGAAATCCCATCCTCGGTTTTCTACTTCGCCAATATTTTCAGCAGGAAGACTCATCCCTGTGGTTTGTGGAACAGAAGCATTTCTTCTCCATAATATACTACTGCGTTTATTAAGGAAAAGATCTAAGGTAAAATTCACTTTCCCGTCCCACATACGGCCATCAAAACCAAGGTTATAATTATTTGCGACCTCCCATGTTACCGCGGTATTGGGCACACGAGTTTCAAATAAGGTTTGACTTAGCGCACTACCTGTTACATAATTACTGAATCCATAAGTTGCGAAGTATTGATATTCTTGCAATTCGTCATCATAATAAATATTATCATTCCCCATTTGCCCATACGAAGCTCTTATTTTGAAAAAGTTGATTAGCTTAAGGTTCTCTTTCCAAAAATTCTCTTCAGAGACTCTCCATCCAATCATCACCCCTGGAAAAAATCCGTATCTGTTGTCCTCAGGGAACATATAACTACCATCGTATCGCCAAAGAAATTCTGCTAAATATTTCTCTTTATAATTATAGCCAACTCGACCAAAATAATTTAGCCTTGCTCTTTCCCAAGCCCGGCCATCATTATCTTTTTCTGCATCTCCTCCTGCAAAAAGCTGATCTATTACGGTAGAAATAAAATAACGCCGATAGGCACTAAAGCTATCATTTCTTATCGTTTCTCTGTTTACTCCGGCAAGCACATTAACTTGATGGAATCCAAATTTTCTTTCAAAGTTTAAAACTCCTCCTAATAAAATATTTAACTGATCTTGATTTCCCTGGTTTAAATTAGGCTCTGCGGGGCCTCTTTTTCCTCTCACTAGCTCTGGAGTACCATCATCAGTATATCCTCCCTGCCAAGTATATAGGTACCATGGTATTTCCCACCTTTTAGTTTGTTGAATATATTTATCTACTGCAGCGGTTCCGGTAAATTTTAAACCCTTTACCCAGGGGATCTCTATATCTAATTGGCCATTAGATTGAAAATAATACCTCCGATCTTTATCGTAGCCTGTTTGATCTGTAGTAATAACCACTGGATTTTCTCCATATTCTATATCGGGCCCAGGCATACCATTTGGCCAGTATGCAGGCTGGGTAGGAGAACTACGCATTAACATTCTAAAAATACTAGAGGCAGGTTTTGTTGGATAATTACGATCTTCCTGCCTTCCTAGCACACCTATTTTTGCAGTTATATAATCGTTGATTTTAGCATCCATATTTAACCTGATATCATATTGTTTATAATTGGTTGCCGATTTCTTATAATAGGCATCCTGATTTTGATATCCAATTGTAGATAAGATCTTTAAATCTTCTGTCCCTCCGCTAATTTGCAAGGTATGCCTACTTTGTGTCGACCAGTCCTTTAAAGTTTCAGAGAACCAATCGGTATTTGGATGAAACCAGGGATCACTACCATCTTGAAACTGACTAATATCATCTGGTGAGAATGGAGCGGTAACTTCGTCCCCCGATGGCCTTGTATAAACACCGTTACTCATAAAGCCGGCATTCGCAGCACTCCATTCACTTACGGGAAGCTTGTAAATTTCCAGTTCATTACGCATCATAGCGTATTGCGATGCATTGGCAAGATCGGGGATAACGGTAGGCTGTGAAAAACCTAAATTATAATCATAGGACAATGATGTTTTTCCTACTTTCCCTCTCTTAGTAGTTACCAAGATTACTCCATTTGCTGCACGAGCTCCATAAATTGCAGCTGAGGCGTCTTTAAGTACTGATATATCTTTAATATCTGCAGGATTAAGCCTGCTAAAACCTCCTTGCCTATCTGGAATTCCATCAATAACTACCAGAGGACTATTATCCCCAAAAGAATTACTTCCCCTAATACTAATCGTTGAACCGTCATAACCAGGCTCACCACTATTTTGTGTAGCAACGACCCCTGGCATTCTTCCTGTTAACGCGTTAGAAACGTTTAAAGTAGGTGATTTGGCTAACTCCTTACTACTAACTGTCGCAACAGCACCGGTAATTACTTCTCGCCGCTGCTCGCTATAGCCTACTAATACAACTTCATCTAATTGTGCCTGATCTTCGTCCATAACTACATCTATAGAAGTTTTTCCTTTTAAACTCATTTCCATGGTTTTATATCCCATAAAAGAGAATACTAAAACAGCATTGTTAGAAGACACATTAAGTTCGAAATTCCCATCAAAATCGGTAACTACTCCATTAGAAGTTCCTTTTTCGATGACACTTACACCCGGCATCGGTAACTGATCGGCTGAAGATTTTACAGTCCCTCTAATTTGAGATTGAAATACAACACTTTCTAATTTGAGAGATGATGCGGTAAGTGAAGAGAGCGCAAATAAACTAAATACGATAAAAGCAAAAGGCTTCAACCTAATGCAAAAGTTTTTTTCCATTCGAAAATCTTTAATTGGTTAGAAAATTAATCGAAAACGTTTTCGTTTTTAAATAAAAAAACAGTCAGAATGACCATAAGAAAATTTAAAACAAATAACACTTAAAAATATGTTATCGAATATATAAATTAATTAACATATCTCAAAAAATATATTAATTAAATACTAATATACTACATAAGGTTTACATTACAGTAATCCCCCTCAGTATCCCAAAGCTCTTTATTTTGAGTACAGGGATTATCTTACTATGCACTAAAATTCCTGTTTAGGTATTCTACCTAGCATTCTTGCATCATCTACTTACATGCAACAATTGTATATATTCAATATGGAAATGGTATGAACTGAAAATTATTTTCGAAATTCATTTACTTCCGTCTCCAAAATTTGAATTCTAAGTTTCAAAAATGAAGATTGAATAGCTACTTGAAGTACCTTGTAAAAGTATTTTAGGTTATGGGCCAAATTATATGAAACCTCAACCAACTTAATAATCAAATTCCCCCTCTTTGAAGTCATATCCAGAAAATTGAGATGTTTTCACCCCCAAGGAGCTGAATTAAATTGGAGCGCTTAGGTCTAATTTATGACGCCCAGAAAATCAAAAAAATCTCTCATGCTGAATATGGGGCATGAGAGATTTTATTATTACGAAAATCGACAAATTACAAGTAAAATTTTCACCTGTTTATCGAGATTAGATTTAAAATAATACCGATGCTAAAATTATATACTAGGCAATGCTGTACGAATTCTTTCCCAAAAATCAGGATTAAAGAGATAGGCTGCTCCTATAACCCCAACTTTTTCGGCTTCAGTAACAATTCTAATCTTGGTTTTTAGCTTCCCTTCTGCTATACAAGCCTCTAGTATGTCCAGAAAATAAGCCGAAGCTTTGGCAATATTTCCGCCGATAAATAAAACATCTGTATCAAAGGCTTTAAGGTGAGGGTATAAAAACTCGCATAAATTATTACCAAAATCGGTAAATACCTGCTTCATATTTTCAGGATCACTATCAAGAAGTTCTTTTACACCAAGACCGGTAATATCATTACCGGTTAAATCACCGTAATGATTGATAAGCCAACGTGTGGAAAAATAATCATCTGCAATGCCCTCTTTAAAATTTTTATCCCATAAACAGCCATTTTCAGGAACTCCGCTGCCCCAAATTAAAGGCACCTTATTTTCTAGAAAAGTAGCGCCAAAACCAGTACCCAAAGTAATAGCTATGGTTCGCTCTTCATTTAAGTTTTCTAAAAGATCACTGCCCACCCCAAACGACGAAGCATCGTTTAAAAATCGCAATTCAATCCCACTGTTTTTAATTTCCGTGGCAAGTCCATCAAGTACCGATACATTATAAAGACTTTCATATTTATCATTTCTCTCGTACTTACCAATTCCCCTTGCATAATCAAAAGGTCCGGGAATTGCTATACCTACACCTAAAATAGTATTATAGCTAGCATCCACCGCTTTAATGGAATTATTTAAACAGGATGCCCATTGCTTAAAAATAACTTCTTTAGGGGATTTATTATCTATTTTTTGATTGTAATAACTGTTTTCTATTACAGAAAAAGAATCTAAGTCTATGGCTGCACTGGTGATATGGGTTCCCCCAATATCTGCGCCTATGGCTATATTCATTTAATCTAAATTTTGAAAATTTATGTTCATCACCATTTTATTAAGAGTTTCACTCCTTCGGGATTATTTGCAAATTGTAAAAGTAAGGTTTTACTCTTTTGGTCATATTGGTAATATGCTCCTGGTGATTTACGTAATGATTTATTATTTAATAATATCGATTTTGGTTGTTGCGGAAGTAAAATTCTCATGCTATTGTTGGTATCCAGCGGACTCTTACAAACAAAAGAATAGGATGTGGTACGCACTTCTTCCTCGTAAATTCTACTTGCCGAAGCCAAAACTTGTGGTTTATCTTTGTCTTCTACATTATTAATATTATACAAAAAGCTTTGCTCTCCCGGTTTGGTGATCTTTTCTGAAAGAACTGGTAACTCTGGATCGAACAAATCGATATAACTCCCTCTGGTTATTACCGGATTCTTAGAAACACTTTCATCTAAAGTGGCAACAAGTTCATAAGCTCCCCTAACCAATGTAAAACTGTTTTTATACTGAAGCTTCTGCCCGTTATTCACTTCAGCATAGGCAGTATTCACGGTATTTAAAAAAGCTTCATCACCATTTTTATTCATTACAAAATCCTTTGGATTCTGCTTTATAAAATAAACTTTCCCTTTCCCTGCCTGGTAAACTTTATTAACCTCTGGATAATCGATATTCAGCAAATCGGTTAAATGTTCTATCGGTTTTTTATAACTAAAATCACCTGTATTCCACCATTCTTTCACCTGCTGGTAAGGATCATTATCGGCACCGGCATAAACTAAAACTCCGCCTTTCTTAATCCATTTGGCAAGATATTCATGCTCTTCAGGATTATTGGGTTTCATATTTGAATAACTAAGAATCAATATTTTTTTAGCCTGAAGACTTTGTTGATATCCAAGATTTTCTAGATGAACTGTGCTAACAGGAATTCCTCTTTTTAAGAGTGGAAAAGTCTGCCCATAAAAATTTGAAAAATTAGGATCTTTATAGTCATCGTGATTTGGGAAGGTTTGAAACATCAGTGAATTGCTCATTGCCACCGCAATCCCCTGGTCACCGCTCACCTTATTTTCAGAAACCTGGATATTGTTTAATGCATTTATCATAATCTGCATTTGCATTGAATATGTTTTGGGGATAAGGATTTTCTTATCGGTTCCTGCCACACTGTATGGTCGCGTATATATTCTTTCTGGCCAGGGCATCACTTCGTAATTCGCATTTCCGGGATATAATAATTTTGCGACAAATGTAGCCTGGTAATTCTTTTTATAGTCTTCCCAACTTTGGTTTCGATCTTCTATGGGATCTGTAAGAAAGAAAATTTTCCTGTTGGTCGGTGCCGTCATAGAAACCATAGAACCATACTCCAAAAAAGCGTTTTCAAAGGTTCTCTCTTTCAAAATACCATTAAAATAATTTGGTGTTCTTGAAGTTCCCGTCCAAACCTGGGCAATATACCCATCGATTCCCTCTAAAGAAGCAAGACTAGCCTCTGGACTCACAATATGCCATGCCGAATAATTCACTAAAGAATGTGTTGGAATATATACTTTTACATCCAATCCTTTCTCGTTACCATAAGTTTTTGCAAACTTAGAGACTTCGTCGATGGCATTGTAATAAAGCTGATATTTTAGCTTATTAGACAACCATGTACTTTCTGGAGATTGGCACTGTGGCTGCCAGGCAAATCCATAGTGATCTTCCCATTCCTTTTTAAACTGAGAGCTGTAACCTGCCCTGGCCCAAAACTCAGGCTCCTCTAAATAGATGGAGCTAATGCCGGCATCGATCACTTTTTTTATTATGGCCGTTTTCATGTAATTTAAAAACGACTTGTTAGGAACGATATATGGCACATGCTCACCATGCCAAATAGTATCACCACTTTGTTCTACCTGTCCCTCATTAAGATGTAGTTTACCGTCCCACTCTCCTAAAAAATAATCCTGATAAGAACCCCAGGCGATCCCCGTCATAAAATGAGTAGTATATCCTTTATCCCTCCATGATTTTACCCTACTCATAAACGTAGACGTAAGATCGTGATCTGAAGGATTTCCATTAACTCCATAAACAATAGCAACATCACTTCGGATATCAATCTGAGGTAGCCATTTACTACTAGTTTGAAAAGCAGTTTTGGCTCTGGAAGTATTAGAGGCTTTATTTGTTTGCGCTAAAGCAACCGAAGTAAAAAAAATAATCTCGCAGAAAATCCCTATTCTTAATAATTTTAAGTGCATTCTCATTATAAACAATTCAAAATTAGATTTATATCTCGACAGCTTCCGCTTTTAAAATTTCTAAATAATATTCTAAGATCATAAACAAAAGAAAGTCCTGAATACATTAAAACGTTTTAGCAAATTAAAGCATTTTCGGCGAATTATAGAAATCCAAAGTCTGATCGCAATAACTACTTCACCAATAATACTTCTAACACTTCCAAATTACTGTTTAGTCTTTTTAAGACTTAAAAGAGGCAATTACATAATAACCAAAAAAACTAAATTAAATTAAAATAACACATACATAAAACGTTTTTTCAATTCATTATTTTCACTGTTAAAGCTAATAAAGTATTAATAAGTGATAATTTTAAGTTAAAAAACAATACTTACAATATTTAGCTTAGCTACAATTCCCAAACAACTAAAAATTAAAATATGCTTCAAAAAACCAATTCACAAGTAATCCCCTTAATGTATAAGCAGAAAATCTACCTTCTCTTATTGATGCTTTTCATTATGAGCACAAGTCTTTTTGCTCAGAATCAAATTACAGGAAAAATCACCGACAATAATGGAATGCCGTTATTAGGCGCTACCATTGTCGTTAAAGGAACCTCTAACGGTACACAATCTGACATGGATGGAAATTTCTCCCTGCAGGTTACCAATCCGCAAAACGCCATTTTAGTCATTTCGTATGTTGGATTTTCTACACAAGAAATACCGGTAAACGGAAAAAATTCTATTGAAATCACTTTAGCAGAAGATTCTGAAGCGCTTAGTGAGGTAGTCGTAACTGCCCTAGGAATTAAAAGTGAAAAAAGAGCTTTGGGATATGCCACTGCTGAAGTTGATGGTGGTAACCTAAGTTCGGTAAAAGCCACTAACAATTTTGTAAATGCTTTGAGCGGTAAAGTTGCCGGAGTACAAATCTCCAGTGCTTCCAGTCAGCCTGGTAGTGGCGCCCGTATTGTGATTAGGGGTGGTTCTTCAATTACAGGAAATAACCAACCACTCCTGGTTGTAAATGGTGTTCCCTTTGATGCTGCTAACGGAAGTAGTTCTTCAGGACTCGCAGATATCGATCCTAATGCTATAGAAAGTTTAAGCGTATTAAAAGGTGCGGCAGCATCGGCATTATATGGTAGTGAAGCGGCTAACGGTGTTATACTGGTAACCACAAAATCCGGTACTTTTAACATGAAACCGGTTATTACCCTTAGCAGTTCTATAAGTTTTGATGAAATTTACGAAATCCCTCTTCAGGACCAGTGGTCACAGGGATATTGGGAGAATGAGGATTGGGTTTATGTCGATGGAAATTCTTCGTTTGCCTCCACCAGTTTTGGCCCAAGAATTTCAGATGTCCCCGGTGCAAAACTATATGATCGCTGGGATATTTTCGAAACCGGAATTACAAATGAGAATAGTATTAGCATCACTGGCGGCGGTGATAAAGCGTCATATTATGTTAGCTACAGCAATTTAAATAATAACGGTATTTTATCACCTCTGGAGTTTAGAAGAAATTCGATAAATGCTAATACTTCTTTTAAATTCACTCCTAAACTTAAGGTTTCTTCAAACATTCTCTACACAACTCAAAAGAACGAACGTCTTTTTGAGGATAGCTCTAACAGTTCTTTTATGAATACGTTGATGGCTACACCCAATACGTGGAATCCTTATCCAATATATGATGAAGATGGAAACCTTAGGTCTTACCGAGGAGGCTCCAGAGACCCCTATACCTGGGTACTGGATAATGTTGGCACTAATAACGAAAGAGATCGCTTCGCAGGAACGTTTATTATCGAATATGAAATTTTAGATCATCTAAGCTTTAGATCTGTAACCGGGATTAGCACCACAAATGCTCATACCGATTCCCATTACAATCTTGGAGGTTATGCATCGGTACAGGGTAGTTATAGTTCTTCAGAAAAATTTAGCCGTGATATAGAGTCTACCGAAACGATCACCTACGATAATGATTTTAGTGATTTTGAAGTAAATGCCATGATTGGCCATAATATTCAGGAAAACAAATGGAGAGAAAACTATTTTAATGGAAACGGGCTTATACTTCCCGGAATTTACAACTCAACCAATGTTAGTGGTTATTCGGCATATGTTGATCGCGAAATGTTTAGGTCATACTCATTTTTTGGCCAGGCGATGATTGGATACAAAAAAATGCTGTACTATACGGTAACCGGAAGAAATGACTGGGCTTCCAGCCTTGCGGATAGTTTTTTCTATCCCAGCCACAGTTTAGGAATTGTATTTACCGAATTACTCCCAAAAAATGACCTGTTAAATTTTGGTAAGCTTAGGGTAAGTTACGCTAAAGTAGGCGCGCCGGCAGACGCGTATGCCAGAAACAATCCATTAGTTTCGGCTGGCGGTGATGGGGTAATGTGGCCGTTTAATGGCCAGAGAAGTTATTTATCTTCTTCTAGAATCCCTAATAACAATCTTACAAACGAATTTAAAAGCGAAGTAGAGCTTGGATTAGAGCTACGATTACTTAAAAGTCGTTTAAACTTCGATATTTCATACTACCATAACTGGAGTGACAATCAAATATTATCAGAACAATTTTTAGCCTCTACGGGATATACTTATGGAACCGTAAATATTGGTGGGATCACCCATAAAGGGCTTGAAGTAGGGATTAATGCCACACCAATACAAACCGAATTTTTTAATTGGGATGTAAGCCTTAACTGGTCTAAAGACAACTCTAACGTAGATCGATTAGGTGCCAATAACGAACCAATAAGTGTTGGCTCTTACGGTTATGCGATCGTAGACCAGCCCTACCCCGTTATTTATGGCCTGGGCTTTTTAAGGGACGATGAAGGAAGACTGGTACTAGATGACACGCCTGGTTTAAGTTATGGTAGGCCTCTTGCTGATAATAGTGGAAATCAGATTTTAGGACAAACGGCGCCAGAGTGGATTGGAAGTTTAAGAAACACTCTAAACTATAAAAACCTTTCTCTCATGTTTCAATTTGATGTTTCTAAAGGGGGCAATCTTTATAGCCTTAATGATCATTATCTAACCTATTATGGCATGGCAGATCATCAAAATAATCGGCCAGATGATAACATGATAACTTTTGATGGTGTAATGGGACATTACGATTCGGCTACAGGGGAAGTAGTTGTAACAAGCGAAACACCCGAGGCTACAAGATATGATCTTTACTATCAAACCGTAGCACAATCGGTGTTAGAAGATAATATTATGCCAAAAGATTATATAAAGCTTAGAGAAGTACAGCTTGCTTATAACCTACCTAATAAACTTGTTGCGAGTGCCGGTTTACAGGATGTACAAATCGCTTTCTCCGGAAGGAACTTATGGAGGAGCTTTCATGACGATTTCGAAGGACCGGATCCCGAAATAAATACCGATGGTATCACTAACGGGAATAGCTACTTAAGCTACAGCTTACCTACTACAAAAACATACTCAATTACCTTAACTGCCAAATTTTAAAATGAGAATTATGAAAACGATACAACAACTATATAAAATTCGATTTTTAATATTTTTTAGCGCCTTTTTTATTGCAGGTTGCGAATCCTGGACAGATATCGATACCGACCCAGATAGCATTACCGCGGGCCCATCGATCACAGAAGAAGTAATGCTAATTGGAGTTGAAGCCGAATGGGTTGCCATGGCCAATGAAAAATTCGAAACCTGGTATGGTTATCCCACTTGGTTGTCCTGGTTTGCGATCGAAGGTTCTAACGCCATTGTAAATGTGGATCCCGGATTTGGCAACGAAGTTTGGAACGCCTACTCTTATTCTTTAAAACACGCGGTAGAGCTTCATGATTTTGCTGAAGAAAACGGAAATACTTACTATCAGGGAATTGCCAGTGTAATCGCAGCGCATCAATGGTTTTACATTGCAGATGTATATGATAAGGCACCCTTAGAACAGGCCATGACTGGTTTAGAAAACCAACAGCCAGAACTGGCCACACAGGAAGAATTGTACGCTCATGCAAATGCTCTTTTAGATGAAGCAATTGACCTTTTTCAAAATACGGATGGCGGAGAACTTTTACCGGGACAAGACGATTATATGCTAAATGGTGATATTGATAACTGGACCCGTTTTGCATATTCTTTAAAAGCCAGACAGACCATGAGAAGAATTTATGCGCCAGGGGTAGACCAGGACGAGCAAATCACGGCAATACTTTCTTACCTTGAAAAAGGGATGACTTCTAACCAGGATAACGTAATGTGGGAACACCTCGAAGATCTGGGAAACGCCAACCCATTATATAACTACATGACCAGAGCTTATAGTGGAGGCCGTGGATTAACTCCGGGGAACTTCCTTATCGATATGATGAACGAGTTTGAAGATCCCAGAAGACCTATAATGTTTACCAATGCCGAAGCAGATCCAGATGGATTTATGGGGCATTATGCAGGTTCTGCCGTGCAGGCAGGGAATAGACCTAGCCATTACCGGTTCGATTATCTTTCTATGTCGTACCCAGACCATATTATGCTTTATTCTGAATCTAAATTTTTAGAAGCTGAAGCTTATGCATTTAGAGGCGAATGGGATTTAGCTGAAGCCGCCATGAAAGCAGGAAACCGCGCCGACATGGAGTATATGGAAGTTCCCGAAGAAGAAATTGAAAGCTACAATGCGCAGGCATCATTAACTATGCCCAACAATTTAGAAGAGGCACAACAACTTATTATTCAGCAAAAATATGTATCAAACATTTTTAGGACCGGGGAAACCTACTTTGATTATGTAAGGACCGGTTACCCTGAATTTGATTTTGAATATATGATCCAAAATACCAACGCCAATACCACTTTCGCCAGAAGATTCCCTTATCCATTAAATGAAATTGAGCGAAATCCAAACGTGAGTGCAGTTGGCCAGCCCGATTGGTTTAACGAAGGAACTACCTGGGATAATAAAAACTAATTAAAAATAGCTAACTTATATATAATGCTAAAATTCGATAAATTAAAAAGCTATTTTTTTGCTTTAACTTTCTCTGGTATAATGTTTTGCTCTTCTATAGCGCAGTCTCAGGAAGAAAGTTATGTTCCCTGCCAGGTAATGCCCATGCTAATTACCAATCACGAAGCAGATATGGGTGACTTAGTGCGCTATTATTCCCCTTCAAATAGTTTTAGATGGGGAAGAATTTCAGATCCCGGTGGTTCGCAGGAAAGACGAGACCGCATTGTAACACTAAATAAAAAATATCTGGCTGAATTAGATAAAATCAATTTTAGTGAACTTCCGCAGGAGTGTAAAGTAGATTATATTTTATTTAAACGTGATCTTAAATACGATATTAATAATGCAAAACAACATGATAAAATCTATACTGAAGTTAAAAACTGGTTTCCCTTTTCAGAAAACATCTATAAATATCTAAAGTTAAGACGAAGAGGTTATCAGTTAGATGCTAAAGAAGTTGCACAAAGCTGGAACACTTCAGCTAAACAAATAGATTCATTACTTCCTGTTTTAAAAAAAGAGGAATCACTGAACAACAACCAGATTCAGGAAGCTATTTCAGCTATAGAAGATCTAAAAAATTCAGCAACAAGTATTTTCTCATTTTTTAATGATTATGATCCCATGTTTACCTGGTGGGTTCCTACGACTTACAAAGCTTTAGATTCTAGTTTAGCAGACTATAAAACTGCCTTTCAAGCTAAACTGGAAAACAAACGTCCCGTTGATGAAAGTGGTATTATTGGCTATCCAGCCGGAAGAGACGAGCTGGTAAAACAATTGAAATATGAGATGATTCCCTACAACCCGGAAGAACTTATTGAAATTGCCAATAAAGAGTTCGCATGGTGTGACAAAGAACTTTTAAAAGCTACAGAAGAAATGGGATTTGGCAAAGACTGGAAAGCCGCGCAGGAAAAAGTCAAAAATACATACGTAGCACCGGGCCATCAGCCTGAAGCCATGTTAGATTTGTATAATGAATCTATTGATTTTTTAAAAGAACATGATCTTATTAGCGTACCGCCGTTAGCTGAAGAAACCTGGGGCATGCAAATGATGTCGCCACAAAGACAATTGGTAAATCCCTTTTTTACCGGTGGCACAAACATCACGATTTCTTACCCGACAAGCGAAATGAGCTATGATCAAAAAATGATGAGTATGCGGGGTAACAATCCGCATTTCTCTAAAGCTACCGTTCATCACGAATTAATTGCAGGTCACAATTTAGAAGGTTTTATGAATAGCCGCTATAGAACCTACCGCAACTACCGCACTCCGTTTTGGACAGAAGGCTGGTCACTCTACTGGGAATTATTACTTTGGGACAAAGGTTTTCCCAGTGGACCCGAAGATCGAATCGGCATGTTGTTTTGGCATATGCACCGTTGCGCCCGAATTATCTTTTCATTAAACTATCACTTAGGAAAATGGACTCCACAGGAATGCATCGATTTTCTGGTAGACCGCGTAGGCTTTGAACGCGCCAATGCTGAAGGTGAAGTACGACGCTCTTTTATTGGAAGCTATCCCCCTTTATATCAACTAGCTTATTTAACCGGTGGCAGGCAGTTTTATGCGCTCCGGGAAGAATTGGTAAAAACCGGTAAAATGAGTGATAAAGAATTTCATGATAAAATCATGAAACTTAACTCCATGCCAATAGAAATGATAAGAGCTATATTGACCGATCAGGATGTAAAGGAAGATTTTAAAACATCCTGGAAATTTTACGATTCGATCGATTAGGTTATAATTACCCCAAATTATTCAATTGCACTACCCGGTATATTGTTTAGCTCACATAGCCAACATTCCGGGTAGTTTTTTATCCCTTCCGTTTCAATATTCTAAAATTAAAGTCAAACTTTGAATTAAAAATATCTGAGTATAAAAAAAGCCTCTCATTGCTGAGAGGCTTTTAACCTGTGCGGGCGAAAGGACTCGAACCTTCACACCTTGCGGTACTAGATCCTAAGTCTAGCGTGTCTACCAATTCCACCACGCCCGCGGGCTCAATAAAGTGCTTATCCTTTCGGTAAGCGGATGCAAATATAAACAAATCTTTCAATACACAAACAAGCTTTCAAAAAAAATTTTGAATTTCTTACCTTTGATAAATTTCAAAATCTAAACTACATGGACAACGTAAGATCTTATGTCGACGAACATAAGGATAGATTTGTCTCAGAACTTGTTGATTTACTTAAAATTCCGTCGATAAGTGCCGATTCAAAATTTAAAAATGAGATGATCACCACTGCAAAAGCAGTGAAAACCCAATTAGAAAAAGCAGGTTGCGACCTCGTCGAAATTTGTGATACCCCGGGACATCCTGTAGTATACGGAGAAAAAATTATCGATAAAAACCTGCCAACCGTATTGGTTTACGGTCACTACGATGTTCAGCCGCCAGACCCTTTAGATCTTTGGAACTCCCCTCCTTTCGAACCCGTTATCAAAGAAACCGAACTGCATCCAGACGGTGCTATTTTTGCCCGTGGTGCCTGCGACGATAAAGGCCAGATGTACATGCATGTAAAAGCATTGGAATATATGACCAAAACCAATCAGCTTCCCTGTAATGTAAAATTTATGATCGAAGGTGAAGAAGAAGTTGGTAGTGAGCATTTAGGCTGGTTTATTGAAAATAATATCGAAAAGCTGGAAAATGATGTGATCCTGATTTCAGATACGAGTATGATCGCTAAAGATGTGCCCAGTATCACTACAGGATTGCGCGGTTTATCTTATATGGAAGTTGAAGTTACCGGTCCAAATCGCGACCTACACTCGGGACTTTATGGCGGAACGGTTGGAAACCCGATCAATATTCTTACAAAAATGATCGCTTCCCTTACCGATGAGCATAATCATATCACCATCCCGGGATTTTATGATAATGTGGAAGAACTTTCTGCTGAAGAAAGAGCAAAAATGGCTGAAGCGCCATATAACGAAGAAGAATATAAAAAGAAACTGGATATAAACGATGTTTATGGTGAAGCGGGTTTCTCTACTCTAGAACGCGGATCTATTCGACCAACCTTAGATGTAAACGGAATCTGGGGCGGTTACATTGGCGAAGGCGCCAAAACAGTCTTACCCGCTAAAGCCTTTGCCAAAATATCGATGCGTTTAGTACCTAATCAGGATTGGAAAGAAATCTCTGAACTTTTTAAAAAGCATTTTGAAAGCCTGGCTCCAAAAGCAGTAACAGTAAAAGTGAATACGCACCACGGTGGTTATGCCTATGTAACCCCAATCGATAACGATGCCTATAAAGCTGCAAGCAAAGCTTATGAAAAAACCTTCGGAAAAACACCAATCCCACAACGTAGCGGTGGCAGTATCCCTATCGTTTCTCTTTTCGAAAAAGCTTTAAAAAGCAAGATTATTTTAATGGGCTTTGGCCAGGATACCGATGCGATCCATTCGCCGAACGAACATTTTGGAATTTGGAATTACCTAAAAGGTATTGAAACCATTCCCTATTTCTTTCAAAACTTCGCTGATTCACAGAAATAAGTAATCAGTCTTAGTGAGAAGTTTTATAGCATAGCTTACAGCGATATTTAAAACTAAAGAGGCTGTCTAAAAACTCAATTTTAGTCAACCCGTTCCAATAGCTATTGTAATTGTTTCAGGTTCTCATAGCGATTTTTAAATCAATGAGATGAGATTCTGAAACAAGTTCAGAATGACGTTTTGGGATATTTTTAGACAGCCTCTTTTTCTTTTTTCAGAAAAGTAGAATTAAAAAAATTGGATTTCATTATTGCGCTACGCTCCAACCGAAATGACTTTCAGCATTCAAATTAAATCTCTCATATCATTAAATTTATGCTCTAACTTCTAAAAACGAAGCGTCTCAATACTCAATTCTATCGACTAACAGCAAACGAGATCTAACATCTAACAGCGAAGCGGTATATGAATTAGATCTTCTCGATCAAATCTCCGCGTACAGGGGAGTAATTTTCGATATATTTTCGATCTACTTTTAAGCGCTTAAAATACGATTTTAAACCTTTTGCGCTATTCATTTTTAATTCATCCTGAATATGCATGTGTAAATGAGGTTCACTGGAATTACCTGAATTTCCGCATAATCCCAATAATTGTCCTTCTTCAACCTGCTCGCCTTCTTTAACCTGTATGGAGTGCTTTTTAAAATGTGCCAGCCACAAATATTCTCCCTCTTTTAATTTGATTACCACCGTGTTCCCGGTTACAAAATCGGAGTTCATTTCACCGGGAACATTATCGTAAATTCCGTCGACCACCATCACCACTTCACCCGCTGCGGGCGATAAAATTTCTTTTCCGAAGGCATAATATTGTTCGTTACGACTCCCATCACCGTCATGGGTTTTAAGATCGTCGTTGATCTTTAAAAAATCAAAAGCTCCCGTTTGCGCAGGATGTTCTACATGGTAGTTGTCTTCTTTAGTATCACCTCCCCAAACCACATACCATTCCCCTTCAAAAGGTAAATCCAGCATCGTATCGGCTTCAGTAAGATTGGTTGTTTTTCCGTAGGGCGTAAACTTAAAACCCGTAATTTCTTTATTTTCTGAAAGCGCGAGACTAAACATAAATGCGCCGCCATCAAATTCTGTTGCATAGATGGTGTATGGCGGATTAAAAGTTAAAAACTCAGAATCGATAATATTTCCTGCGGAATTTTTAAGGTTCTTGAAAAAGGTTTCGGTTTTTTCTAAACCTAATGCCTCTTTCATCTGCATGGAATAGGTATCGAAAATAGCTGTATAATTACCTGAATTATATGCTGAAATAACCGATTCTTTCACCTCTTCATAATCGTTTTGGTTTTGCCCAAAACTAAACTGAAAAATAAGCAAAAAGAATAAAATAAAAGCTGATTTATTCATTTTTCGTCTCTTTAATATAATTGTTCACCAAATCTTCCATTAGGGTTAAAGTTACCGTACCCTGCGATAAAATTACCTTATGAAATTCCCGAATATCAAAAGCTGACCCTAAAACATCTTCCGCTTTTTTGCGCAATTCTTTAATCTTAAGCTCTCCCATTTTGTATGAAAGCGCCTGGCCCGGCCACGAAATATAACGATCTATCTCGGTATTAATTTCATGCAAAGAAAGTGCGGTATTTTTGGTTAAAAATGCCACTGCTTTTTCACGACTCCAGCCCTTGGCATGCATTCCGGTATCAACCACCAATCGGCAGGCCCGCCATTGCTCATAAGTCAGCTGCCCAAATTTCTCAAACGGAGTGGTATAAATCCCCATTTCTTCACCTAAACTTTCTGCGTATAACCCCCAGCCTTCGCCATACACCGACAAATAAAATCCACGTCGAAAAGGCGGAATACTGTCCCCTAATTCGGCATTTAAAGATATTTGTAAATGATGTCCCGGCACGGCTTCATGAAGCGCTAAAGCTGGTAATGCATACTTTGGCCTGCTTTCTAATTTATAGGTATTGATCCAAAAATATCCCGGCTCGGTTGGGGAAGATGGGCCTTTGTAGCGTCCTGCTGTATATTTTGGAGCAATGGCACTTGGTACCGGCGCTACACCGTATGGTTTTCTGGGTAAAACCTTAAAGAATCGCGGTAATTGCGCATCGATACGCTTAGCGATATCCCGTCCTTCTTTTAATAACTCTTCTCCGGTTTCTGCATAAAATTGATCGTCAGTTCGTAGAAATTCGATAAATTCATCAAAACTTCCTTCAAATTCCACTTCTTCAATAATCGCTTTCATTTCAGCGTTAATTCGCGCTACTTCTTTTAGGCCAATTTCATGAACCTCATCTGCGGTAAGATCTAAAGTGGTGTAATAGTGGATTCGGTTTTGATAATATTCGCTACCGTTTGGGATTTCAGAAACACCTATGCTTTTTCGTGTCTTCGGGAAATATTCGGTTTCAAAAAATTCCTTTATTCGTTTAAACTGCGGAATAACATGTTCTTCTACAGCAATTTTAGCCACTTTTAATACCGAATCTTTTTGCGCTTGCGTTAAGTTTTTTGGTAATTCCTGAAATGGACTATAATAAAAACTTTCTTTATAATCATCTACAATCTGATCGTTATAAGTCGATTCATATCCATCGAAAATAACTAATGGCTGAGTGATTCCTAGTTCTAATCCTTCGCGCAACAATGCTAAATTTTGATCGACGTACTGCGGAATGGCATTTAGCTTTTTTAAATACCATTTTACCTGATCGTAATTGTTTAAACGCCCAACATGATACGGTAAGCTTACATGAAAACCGGCATCTGAAAGTAACGGATTTAAATAGGCTTTGTATTCATATTGATCTACCCGCTCCTGAAGTTTAAATTTCATTAGTTCGGCTGTGATTTTTTCGGTTTGTGAGAGCTTCGATTTATCGATTTTGGATAAATTATCAAGTAGTTTTTTGGCAAAATCGGCTTCCGACTTATAAAGCTCTTCAGTATGTAATCCCAAAGGATATTCGGCATAATCGTACGCCTTGTGCTCCTGTTCGCTCTTAATAATATTATCTAATTGGGCTGATGGATTTTGGGCTGAAAAAATACCGGTAAAAAATAAGCAACATGAGAAAAGCAGGAATTGTGGTTTCATCAATCTGGGGTTTTACAGCACCTAAGATAAGGAAATAAGATTTTAGAAGTTAGAATACAAACAAGACGAGAGAGGAAAGAGCCGCGAAATTTATTTTGAATTTTGAATGCTGAATTTTGAATGTAAAAGTGATGTGATCTCGACCTTGTGGAGATATCTTTGTAAATTTTGAATTTTGAATGGGATTCCTGCCTTCGGTCTCGCATTAAAGTCCTGACAGCGAAGAAAGCTCGAAATAATGACATTCGTTTCATCTTTCAAAAGTGTACAACTAAACCTCACAGGTTTCGAAAACCTGTGAGGTTTCCTCAATATTTTAAGTACTTAAGGTTAAAAATATTCCAAAGAAGTCTATTTTCTAAGCTCAAATATCCAGGAATCAGAACAAAATTTTAAATTAGATTTCTCCATTCCGCTTCGCTTCTGTCGAAATGACTTCTAGTTAAAATTGGTTATTGCTGAACTGAAAGCTAAAGGCTGCCTGTTAATTGATAATTGTTTATTGAATTTTGCCACTGCCCACTGCAAACTAGTTCCCTCTCATTCGTTCCAATAGACCTTTCATCATTTTAGAAGCGTCGCCGTAATCTTTTTCAACTTCAGTAGCGATCAACTCGCCATTTTTCACTTCAAGCTTATAACTAAATACAAACCGCGAATCATTACCCATTGGATCGATTGTCCCAAACCGAAGATCATTGAAATATAAATCGCCTTCTTTTTCAGTAATCGTATACCAGCCTTTCGAGATCTTTACTAATCGTTCGAAATTTGGATAATCTTTAATGGTTCCTAACAGATCATAGTTTTTAGGATAACGACGAAATTCTATAGGTTGATCATCTAAAATGGAATACGTCCCCACCAAATACGATTTTTCTGTCTCTACATTGGCCGTCCATAATATGGTGTTAAATGGCGTAGGTTTTGTTTCAATTTCGTAATACGAAAGGTTTTGTTCTTCTAATGCATCTTTGAATTCATAAAAAGCATAAATCTTTAGCGGAATCGTAATACAAAAAAGGTAAAAACAACTTAACTGCAATCCCATATAATTCAGTTTTCTACGGCTAATGGAGCCTTTTGGTCTAAAAGCTGCCAGCACCGTAAAAAACAAAAACGGAAGCGTATAAAAGGGATCGATCACAAAAATGGTTTTAAACGCCAGGCGAATATCTGCCGGCCAGAAAAGCTGTGTTCCCCAGGTAGTAAACATATCTAGAAGCGGATGCGTAAACAGGCCCCAAAACATTAATTTAGACCAGCCTTTCCAATCCACATCAGCTTTTCGTTCGATTTTAGAAATGATCCATCCAAAAATAGGTGCGAAAATCAGCGCAAAAAAGATAGAATGGGTAAATCCTCGATGTATTTCGTTGGCCGTAATCGTATCGGTAAAATTACTGGCAATCACATCTAGGTCTGGAATAGTACCGGCAATCGCCCCATAGAGCATGGCTTTGTTACCAACTTTTCTACCTAAAACCACTTCGCCTACCGAAGCTCCTAAAACAATCTGGGTTAATGAATCCATTTAAACTTTCTTTCAGCTATTCGTCTACAATCTCCATTTTTCGTAATAAAAACGAAGCATTCATATTTTGGCAAATTCCATCTTTAAAGCGGTAATCAAAATGAAGTTCATCATTAATAATTTCAGCATCAAAATAGTGGTTTTTTACCTGGGGTAATTCTGCGGTAATTTCACAAAGGCTAAGATCGTGGGTGGCGATAATACCTGTGGAATGTGAACGTACCAATTTTCGAACAAACTTTTTAGAACCATTAGCTTTATCGGTACTGTTTGTTCCTTTTAAAATTTCATCCAAAATTATAAAATATCGGTCTTGTTGTATACGATTTACGATATATTTAAGTCGTTTTAGTTCAGAAAAGAAATAGGATTCGTCGTCGTTTAGCGAATCACTGGTTCGCATACTGGTAATTAATTTTATAGGCGTGTACGCACAATTTTCAGCACAAACCGGCAAACCAATATTACTCATCACAATTTGTAAAGAAACCGTTCTTAAAAACGTACTTTTTCCGGCCATATTTGCGCCGGTCACAATAAAAAATTCTTTATTGTCGATATAAAAATCATTGGCTACCCGCTTTTCTGGATGTAACAACGGATGTGCTAATTGGGTTGCTGAAATTCCTTTTTCTTCGGAATTTATCTTCGGAAATGTATAATCTGGATGATTAAAACTGAAGTTTCCTAACGAATTATAAGCATCGGTAAGTTCGATCACCTCAAACCATTTTTCTACCTGAAATCCATAGTTTGCAATCCAGTTTTCAAGTTTTAACGACTGCCGTAAATCCCAAAGTAAAAATCCGTTTCCAAAAATCCCGAATAGCATATTGTTACGCTGATCGAGGGCATCGATGGCTTTAGAAAATTCTCTAAAAATCTGCGAAGCCTTCTTACTTTCGGTCCTAATCGCCTTCTTTTTGTCTTTCATTATTGCTGAAGAAAACTCCTCGTTTTCCAGCATTCCCAACAATTGGTGATATTGGTGAAAGGTATCCTGAATTTTAGAAACACTTCCCGAAAGTAAGTTAATCTTTTTCAGGTAGATTCCCGTAATTAAAATCCCCACGATTAACCATAATAGTAACTGAAATTCACTTACAAACCCAAGCACATATCCAACAATTACTCCTATCGATAATATCGAAAATACAGGGGAAAGCCATTTTATAAACTTCGGTACAAAACGTTTGTATTCTTTAAACCAGTTAACGATGGTCGTAGAAGATTCGGTTGTTTTCACCAAACTTGCGGTAGCGCTAAATTCCTGGCGCCATTTGGCTTTTTCGGCCAGTTCTTTTAGTGCTTCCTGTTTATGTGGGATATTTTCAATATCGTTTGCCAATAAAATACTCACCAGTTTTTTAGTTCCTTCGTAAAGTGCGGTTCGGTTTAAATACTGAAAAAAGGAACCTCTCCCAAAGAGATCGATATCCTGCGCATATTCGTGATTGGGAACCTGAAACTCACTACCATCTGGCAGATCCTGAAATCGCCGTGATTGCATCACATCAATTTCGGTTTGGTTGAGTTGAATTATGGCTTTTTGCTTATCGCTTTTATATTTAAGATCACTATGCCTGGACACTAGAAAAACAAAAAGTGCGATCCCGCCAATGATCGAAGAAATAGTCACCTGTGTATTTCCCCAGAAGAAATAAATTAGAAAACAAATAATTAAGAAAACAGCCAGTCGCAATAAACTGGAGGCTAGTAATTTTTTATGGAGTTTATCGGCTTCGTTTTGATGAATTTCAATCTGTTTTTTATAAAAATCGATGTGTCTTGTCATTATAATTGGTCGAATTCTCGTTGTTGTTTTTTCGTTAAACTATTAACGATAAGATGATAAGAATGGTCTGTAAGTTCTAAAATTAATTCGTTAGGAATTTCCCCGTCTAAGATCATGGTATTCCAATGTTGCTTGTTCATGTGATAACCGGGAATAATCTTGCCATCGTATTCTTCCCGTAATTCTAAAGCTTTTTCAGGATCACACTTTAAATTCACACGTAACGGCACGGCATCTAAAGATGCTAAAGCGAACATTTTGCCCATCACTTTAAAAACAAGGGTCTCAGGATCAAAAGGCAAATGCTCGGTCACCGCTTTTTTTGCCAGACAATAATTTCTGAAGGTATCGATATCCATATTGGTTATTTTCAGGATTATTTTTTCTCAATCTTTTTCTGCTCAGCTTCGTCTAAAATCAAAGCCGAATAATCTAGTTTCCAGCCAATGGTCTGTACGATATTTTCCATGAGCAAGACCGTGTTTAAAGCTTCTTTTTTAGCCTGTTCGAACAGTGGAGACTCTGGGATCTTATCGACAATATGCTTTTTTGCATCACGATTAATTTCGGTGAGATCTGATGTTGTAAAAGGATTAGCCCAGCCCTCGCGCTTATCGTAATATTTAAAATCGGTTTCTATAGTAAGCAATTCTGGTTCTGGAAAATTGGTTAGAATAATCTGCTTTTTCTCGTTATCGCTTTCCATCTTAATTTTGCTAAGATCAAAACCAACATGCGCCTTTGCATTGATTAAAATAATGGCCTTCTTTTTCCCGAAAATCAGGCTTATATATTTTTCTTTTAGATTTTCGTAATGATAGATTTCAGAAAAATCACCTTCTACCGTTATAAACTTACAAACACTCCTAATTTTTTCCATTAACACCACAGATTGCTCTTTGGTTTTCACCTTAGAACGATCTTTGTTAAATGCAGTAAAAATAAAGTACGCTGCAATGGCTCCTGCTGCCAGCCCGATAAAAAGTAATTCCATATCCTACTTTACAATTTCTCCCAGATGGGTGAATTTAAAACCTTTTTCGTATTTGAGTCCGTATCCTAAAATACGATCAAATGCCGAATGAGAAAACAAAATTACACCTATTAATTGTAAAACCTGAAAATGAAGGTGAATACCTAGCATCCAAAACAGGATCGCCAGGCCCTGATGATGAAACAAATTGTATAAAAACGCCCCAATTTTATTATTGAAAACATAACCAATTGCACCAATATCCGGAGCAAAAAATAAGCCCACAAACCACCACCAGGAATAATCTAAAAAATTGAAAGCGAAGATACCTAAACAAAGTTTAGCAAGTTCTTCGAGTTTAAGCGTTACGTTCATTGATTACTGAATTTTATATAAAACAGGTTTGGAAGGCGAAGCATCATTTTCGAAAGAAGCGATTTGTAAATTCAGAAAATAATCACCGTCGGGCACATGATTCGGAACATAAATTAACTCTGTAATCGTAGCCTCAAAGCGCGTATTTTTAGGATAGTTCCAAAACGCTTTATGCGCCAGTAATTTACCTTCGTCTTTTTCTTTATCTACAGATGGCAGGTCGATTAGCAAATGTTTGACATTTAACTGCCGAATAAAGAGCATGGCTTCTTCAGATAAATATGGCCAGTTGGTATGCGAATATTTTTTACTTCGCTTTTCGATATAATTCGGCAGCGTTCTTATCACCAAAGCTTCCGGGCACGTATCACCAATTTGCGCTTTAATTATTGCTGCGGAAATGACCTGATCTTCGCTCTGAAGTTGCGGACTTACAGATATTAGTTTCGCTTTAAAAAAGAAATTTTTAAGTGTTTGATTGATACTGAAAAATTCTTTGCTGATATGCCCCACACATTCGGTATGCGTACCGTGACCATGCGGATTAAACTGAATACTATTAAAATTTACCGAAGCCCCTTCTGAAACTTTTCCCACAAAATTTCCATCCTTAAAAGGCGTGATTTTAGGCGCATCTAAATACCATGCAATCGGGTTTTTATCGTCCCCACGCAAACTCAGCGATATATCGATAGGTTTTGAAAAATCGATCGTAAAACTTTCTCCCTCAAACTGAATTTTTGCAAGCATATTCTATGGTCTAAACGTAATGATATAAGCGGTTTTACTTCTTAATCGACAAATAAGCCGACTCAGCACAAGTCGCTGATCATTTAATCTCGATTATCGAGTAAAATTAGCGATATTTTTTGAAGTTGGCAGTTGTAGCTTGCAGTGATCAATATATTCCATTTTCAAATTATCAATATTAGCTTTCAGCTTTTAGCTCTCAGCCGGCAGCTAAAAGATTACTAAAATAAAAATGCTCTCGCTAAACCTCACAGGTTTTGAAAACCTGTGAGGTTTAGATATTTTTCGCTGGTTTCCTGCCCATATAAATTGTGTAACAAACTGTAATAATATTCTACTTACTTGTTACGAAATCTAAATTTTACCAAAAATGAAAACAAGTATCGTCATGACTGCCAGTGCCTTCTTCTTAGCAGTTTTAGGACTTTTTATCTCTTTTTTACCCACCGAAATACTTAACTTTTTAAATATTGAACCCAACCTTATCACAGTTTTATTTTTGAAAACACTTAGTGCTTTGTACCTGGGCTTTGCAATTTTAAATTGGATGGCCAAAGGAACTCTTATTGGTGGGATTTACAACAAACCTATTTCTTTCGGAAATTTAATGCATTTTGGTGTTGGCGCTGTTGCTTTCTTTAAAATAGCATTTGATATCGAACAACATCCAGAGATTTTTATTTCACTTACCGTGATCTATGTACTTTTTACGACTGCATATATTTATATTTTTAGAACGAATCCGGCTGCAAGTAAAGAATAGGTCTTCTTAAATGATTTAGATGCTTTGAATAAAAGTGCACTTCTAAAATCTAAATTCTCATATCTAATTTCTAACAGCGAAGCGATCTTAATCTTAATCGATATAAAACAAATCGGCAGCAATGCCGTCACTTAAAAAGGTTCCTTTTTCCGTAATATGTATTACGTTATTTTCAATTTTTAAAAGCTCTTTTTCAAAAAGAACAACCGACTGTCCCTTCAAATATTGAAGGTATTTTTCACCGAATTTGGTTTCGATTTCACCCAGATCAACTCCAAAATGGGTTCGTAAGCGGGTCATGATATATTCGTTGTAACAATCTGTAATGCTTAATTCTTCAACTTCAAGCGGCAGTTCAGATTTTTCGATGGCCTTAATGTAAAGTGTGTTATTGGCAATATTCCATTTTCGGCAATTTCCGTCGTAAGAATGTGCAGAAGGGCCAATTCCTAAATAGGGCTTTCCCAGCCAATATGCGGTATTGTTTTTTGAAAAATAACCGGGTTTTCCGTAATTAGAAAATTCATAATGTTCAAAACCCGCATTCTTTAATGTCGTTCTTAACAGCTCAAAATGTTGCGCCGCAGCGGCATCATCTACCGGTTTTACTTTTCCTTTTTCGATAAATTTTTGCAAAGCGGTATTGGGTTCGACTGTTAAGGCGTAGCTGGAAATATGCGGAATACCTAAATCCAGTAATATCTGTATATTCTCTTGCCAGCGCTCGTTAGTCATCCCCGGGACACCATAGATTAAATCGACCGAAATATTATCGAATTTGGATATCGCTAACTTTATAGATGTTAATGCTTCTTCAGCGTTATGAGCGCGGTTCATCAGTTTTAAATCTTCTTCAAAAAAAGACTGTACGCCAATACTTAGTCGGTTAATTTTTGAATTGGCCAGTTCATTTATTTTGTCCTCAGAAAGATCATCAGGATTCGCTTCCAACGTAATTTCAGGATGTTCAGCAATGGTAAATTCCGCATAGATCGTTTCAAAAATGGCATTCAATTCCTCTAAATTCAGCAAACTCGGCGTCCCGCCACCAAAATAAATGGTTTGAATCGGTTCATCTGGCAACTCGTCTTTCCGAAGTATTAACTCCTTTTGCAGCGCACTTACCAGCTCACTTTTTTTCTTCAATGAGGTTGAAAAATGAAAATCGCAGTAATGACAGGCCTGCTTACAAAATGGAATATGGATGTAGATTCCCTTCCCCCTCCCAGCCTCCCCTAAGGAGAGGAGTTTCTCATTCGTAAAATTTTCTAAGTCCGCCATCAATTTTGGGTTAAATTCCCCTTTGGGGTTAGGGGATTATTGGTTTTTGACTTTCCCCGGATTTTGTTTTACAAAGGCATCCCAACCGGTATAACTTTTACCAATATCTGGCCGACCGGAATTATAAAAATGACACACCGCAGCGGCGAGTCCATCGGTAGAATCCAGGTTTTTTGGCAGGGATTTTAATTTTAGCATGCTTTGCAGCATTTTAGCGACCTGTTCTTTACTGGCGTTTCCGTTTCCGGTAATGGCCATTTTAATCTTTTTAGGAAGATATTCTGTAATCGGGATCTCACGTGAAAGTCCGGCAGCCATTGCTACCCCCTGCGCTCTTCCCAACTTTAACATCGATTGTACGTTTTTCCCAAAAAAAGGTGCTTCAATCGCTATTTCATCGGGATGAAAAGTATCGATAAGCTCTATGGTCCTTTCAAAAATCACTTTTAATTTCACATAGTGATCATCATATTTTTTTAGCTGAAGCTCATTCAGCTGCAAAAACTCCATTTGCTTATTCTTCACCTTTATCAATCCAAACCCCATAATGGTGGTTCCCGGGTCGATTCCTAAAATGATCTTTTCGCTCAAATTCGTGATTTTTTGACAAGGAAATTAAAGTATTCCTCTTTTGCAAAGCTACGGAAATCTATCTTTGCGATAAATTACCAATCGAGTACCGAAACTTTAGCATTTCGGGAAAAAGAAAACCAGCTTCATGTTAATATTCGTTGTTTTAATCGCCCTTTCTTACGCCGCCTTAATGATTGCATTTTTAAAAGGATGGAAAAAACTTGAAGAACCGATGTACGATTACGAAGCTCCTGAAAACAACTTTTCTATCGTCATCCCATTTCGAAATGAAGCCGAAAATCTACCCGAATTACTCGAAAGTTTATCATTACTGAATTATCCTTTAGAGCGTTTTGAAATTTTATTGGTAAATGACGAATCTGAAGATGATTCAGAAAAAATTATTGCTGAATGTATCGAAAATCAACCTCAGCTTCAACTGAAGGCTTTACAAAACCACCGAAGTTCTAATTCCCCAAAAAAAGACGCCATAAAAACCGCCATCGAAATTGCCCAATTTGAGTATATTCTTACCACCGATGCCGACTGTAAGGTGCCGCAAAACTGGTTACAGAGTTTTAATACTGAAATTATAAAAAACAACCCGGCGATGATCGCCGCACCGGTGACTATCGAAGCTGAAAACGTAAAATTCAGCACTGCTTTTGAAGTACTTGACTTTTTAAGTCTGCAAATTTCTGGTGCTGGTGCTTTTGGAATACACAAAGCTTTTATGGCTAATGGCGCTAATCTTTGTTACAAAAAAGAAGCTTTTATTGCACAAAATGGATTTGAAGGAAACTCTAATATCGCCAGTGGTGACGATGTATTTTTACTTCAAAAATTTATCAAACAGCAATTAAAAGTAACTTTTCTTAAAGATAAGTTCGCTGTAGTGACTACCAAACCGCTGAATGATTTTAAAAAACTGGTACAGCAACGAATTCGCTGGGCATCAAAAACCTCGGCATACACCAGTAATTTCGCTAAACTTACCGGTTTGATTGTTTTTATTATGAACCTGACTTTTAGTTTGAGTCTGCTTTTGGGCATTTTTAAGCTGTTTCCTTTTCCTTATTTTATGATCATTTTCTTAGTGAAATTCAACTTAGATTTCGTGTTGCTTTATAAGGCCAGCCAGTTTTTTAATCAGGAATCTTTGATGCGGCATTATATAATAAGTAGCGTATTGCATCCGTTTTTTTCGGTTTACGTTGCTTTTCGTTCTCTTTTTGGTGGGTATCATTGGAAAGGAAGAAGGTTTTTTCAGTAAGCAGTCTCAGTAGGCAGTGGGCAAAGTTCAATAAACAATTATCAATTAACAGGCAGCCTTTAGCTTTCAGCAATCAGCAATTTTAACTAGAAGTCATTTCGATAGAAGGCCGCGGAATGGAGAAACTTCATTCAAAATTCAGCATTTCAATCCTGATTCCTTGAACATCCCTAATTAGTGTTGACCGTTTTTAAATTTACATTTCATTATTAAAAATAGTGATTGATTGATTCTGAAAAGTACTTTTCAGAATCAATTTCTTTTCATAGGCTATCGGACTA
>NZ_JAKHSK010000030.1 GCF_023499215.1 Zunongwangia pacifica | reverse complement strand
AATGCGCACGACAGGATTGCTCACTATCAAAATGAGCTGTAAAAGTGAAGATATTCATTATATTGAATTTGAGGTGAATATAATCAAAATTAAAAAATTATGAGTATTTACGGATAATCAATTTATTTATTTTCGATTTAGTCCTGATTCACTAAAACCGACTTGATCGTATAACTTTTATTTACTGTTTCTTCCCACTCGGCCGTTGGATTAGAATCTGCTGTGATCCCACCACCAATAAAAATTTCGGCTTCCCCTTTCGATAATTTCATACAGCGTAGGTTTACAAAAATCTGCGACTGTTTTAAAATACTGGCGTAAGCCTGATTTTCCTGATTTCGCCGATTCGAATTTCGTTTTACTTCCTGTTTTAAATTTATTTCGCCTAGAAATCCGGCGTAAAATTCGCGTTCGCTTTGTTCATTTTCCAAAATAAACTCCTTTGCTTCCTCTCTGGGAAAACCACAAACGGCAGGAGTGGGATGCAAACTCTCCAGTAAATTCGAAAGATTATCATTCTCCAAAGTTCCTGAAATATCAGTACGAATATGTAGCAAATTCCCGGCTTTCACGGTATAAGGATCGCTGAGATTAATCGATCCGGCAGCGACTTTAAAATCCTTTAATTTTTGCACAATTTCATCTGAAACAATTTTTTGTTCCTCCACTTCTTTAGGTGTCCAGGCCGCATTTTCAATTTCCCCATTATACGACTGCGTTCCCGCAAGTGCCATGGTTTTAAAGCGATTCCGCTCTACTTTCACCAAAGTCTCTGGTGTGGCACCAATCCAGATCCCACTTTCAGGATGCGACCAGATATAACAGAACGCTTTTGGATAACGCTGTAGCAGATTTTTAAAAATTGAAAGCGCTGAAAGTTGTGTGGGACTTTGCTCCTTTCGGGCCAGTACCACTTTTTTCATGCTTCCCAATTTAATTTCGGTAATTGCTTTGGCTACCAGCTCTTCATGTTTTTTTTGTTCGCGGGAATTCGTGATTTCAGGAATATATTCTGAAGTTTCAGTGATAAGTTTCTCTGCTGTATATGCTGTAGTCATAACTTCAGAATGTTCTTCAGGAATTAATAAACTAATATTTCCGCAGAAATCTGAAAAAACAAATCCGCTTTCAGCAAAATTAGTGGTCTTATATACTTGCTTATCGTTCTGTAAAAATGCTTTAATCACATTTTCATCGGGTTTTCGATAAGCCACAAAAGGTAAATTTTTATTGTTATGGTCTTCTAACGTGTTAAAAAACGCCATCGCCTGCATCATGATTTCTTTTTTGCTAATGCTATGGTGGTTAATTTTACCAGGGAAATTAAATGATCCTCGGCATCGGTAATATGAATATTCCAAAGTTGTGTGGTGCGTCCTTTATGAATAAAAGTGGCTTTGGCAAAAACATCGCCGTCTTTGATACTTTTAAGGTGATTGGCAGAAATTTCGATCCCTCGAATTACAAAATCTTTGGTATCTAAAAATAAATAACTTGCCGCACTACCTACACTTTCGGCCAAAGCGACACTTGCGCCACCATGCAACACACCATCTGGCTGATGTACTTTTGGTGTTACCGGCATTTTGGCGGTTAAATAATCTTCACCAACATCGATAAATTCAATATTCAAGGTTTCCATTAATGTGTTTTTACACATTTTTGCACACATTCCCAGGATTTCCTCTTTGTTCATAGCAATACGATTAATTACTTTGTAAAAGTACAAAATTGAATCTACAGCATGAGCCGCGAAAAAAAGCTTTCTTACCAAATTAGTAATACCTACAGTGTTTTAAACGAGTTTACGCAAAAGACAAAAAACGTATGGCTGGTGTGCCACGGTATTGGCTATTTAAGTCGATATTTTATTCGTCATTTTAATCATCTGGATGCGAGCGAAAACTATATTATTGCTCCACAAGCCCAAAGCAAATATTACCTGAAAGATGATTACCGGCATGTAGGCGCTTCCTGGTTAACAAAAGAAAATACAGAAAGTGAAATTGACAATGTGCTGAGTTATTTAGACGAAGTCTATGCTGAAGAAAACTTAGCAGAAGTTCCAAACCTCATCATTTTGGGCTATTCGCAAGGTGTTTCTGTAGCTACTCGTTTTTTAGCTAGACGGAAAATAAATTGCGATCAACTGATTTTACATTCCGGCAAAGTTCCTGCTGAAATCACTGCTGAAGATCTTGAATTTCTGAAAGATACTAAAGTGACTTATCTCTACGGAACAGAAGATGAATATCTAAAAAAAGGTATTATTGAAGTGGAAGAAGAACGCCTAAAATCCCTGTTTCCGCATAATCTTGAAATCCTAACCTACCACGGCGGACACGAATTTAATACTGAAATTATTGAAAAACTGAGTTGATTTGAAAATCTGATAATGTATTGAAAAACAATCAATTAAAAGTAAACAATTATCAATAAATCATGTTCAGTTTTTCGCTGAACGCTGAAAGCTTAAAAGCTTTTCTGCTAACTTTGATTAAAATTTGTCTTTTCGAGCGCAACGAAGTGAAGTCGAGAAATCTTTACTCTGTTTCAAAAAAGATCTCTCCACTTCGGTCGAGATGACAAAGCCTGGTTCTATTGCTTTCCCTTTTTCTATTGAAATGTAATCATTATTTCACGTAAATCTAATCATCACAAACATAAGGTGACAAATTCTAAAAATGTCACTTCCAGTGTTTTATTGTATAGCGTAGCGAAGATATAAAATGTATCGAGAAGTCTGTTACAGTTAGTAGGCGCAGTGGACAATAAGCGATGAGCAATTAACAGTAAACAATTATCAATTAACGTTTTTCGTTTTAAAGACTATTTTTGGGCTGAAAGCTGAAAAACTTTTCTATTGATAACTAAACCTAAACTTTAGTTAGCACTTGCAACGGCAAGTCACTAAAAATAATATATACCTCTAAAATACCAAGATTCCAATATTCTAATCTACCTTTCTCTTGTCTCCTAAAGAACTCAACTCACAAACAGATTTCCATTTTTTTCTGAATAATTTTAAATATTTTCGCTAAATCTGATTTAGAACTATAATGCAACCACAACAAAATTCAATAAAAGCAAAAAAGACTTCAATTTTAAAGAATATCGGTCCGGGTTTTTTACTTGCAGGTGCCGCTATTGGTGTTTCACATTTGGTGCAATCTACCCGAGCAGGAGCCGATTATGGTTATATTCTTATTTGGGCGTTGTTATTGGCCTGTATTTCTAAATATCCATTTCTAGAATTTGGCCCAAGATATGTTGCGGGAACAGGGAAACATCTGATCGCTGGTTATAAACAGCTGGGGAAGATTCCCTATTATCTATTCATATTTATTACTGTAGCCAGTATGTTTATCATCCAGGCAGCGGTAACGATCGTAACCGCTGGTTTAGCCGAACGTCTTTTTAATTTTGGACTTTCGCCTTTTATATGGAGTTTTATCATTTTTGGAGCCTGCATTGCGCTTTTACTAATCGGTAAATATCCGGGGTTAGATAAAAGCATGAAAATTATCGTGAGTTTACTTACACTTGCGACTTTAGCCGCTGTCTGTATGGCATTAGGAATTCATAAAGATCCGGTAGAAACCATTGAAGTTCCGTCTTTATGGACTACCGCCAGCCTCGGCTTTATTATAGCTTTTATGGGCTGGATGCCTATTCCTTTAGATGCTGCTGTTTGGCATTCGATCTGGACCAAAGAAAAAGCACACGGAAATAATGAAAAGCTCAGTTTAAAAAGCGCTTTTTTAGATTTTAATATTGGTTATTTATCTGCCTGCTTTATTGGAGTTTTGTTCTTCCTGCTAGGTGTTTTGGTGATGTTTGGAAGCGGAGAAAGTTTTAGCAGTAATAGCGTAGAATTCTCTTCTCAACTTATTAATCTTTACGGAAGGACTTTAGGACAATGGAGCAAACCGGTGATTGCCATAGCTGCTTTTGTAACTATGCTGAGTACCGTAATTACAGTTACCGATGCTTATCCGCGTGTAATCTCTGAACTTTTTCATCCAGAAAAACCGAATGAAGCTGATAGCGATAATCGGAAAAAGCGTTGGCAGTTTTATAAAATATCGATATTTATCATCCCCATACTTTCATTGGGCATCCTTTATTTTACCTCAGGATCGTTTACCATTCTTGTCGATTTTGCCGCCGGTTTATCTTTTTTATCTGCCCCGATATTGGCCTGGTTTAATTATAAACTGGTTACGGGTAATGAAATGCCAGCAGCAGATCGCCCGGGTAAATCCTATAAGATTTTCACGATAATATGTTTTGTGTTGTTGCTGATTTTTAATGCCGTTTATCTGGGATATCATTTTATGGTATAAAGTCATAAAGAAGCTGGTGCAGCTATTTCTTTTTTTAATAATATCAAGGCAAGACTTGCTGAATCAACCATCAGAAAAGGATTAAACACAGGCATTTTTATCAAATTCTGCAACCTCTTCTGCCAAAATTGAAATAGTACCATCATAATCTATTTTTAAATGAAATCTATTGGTCTGGAGTGGTGTACAGTATTTCACCGTTTGTAACATGATTAATTCAAATCCATCCTCGGTTTCTTTTATCGCTCCGTTAGCAATATCGCTTAAGTCCCAATAATAACCATTAGTACGAACCCACAATAGCGCGTCGCCAGCAGTATCTATTGTTCCCAAGAAGTCTTTTAATCCTTCTTTAGAATTAATAACGCTGAATTGATCGTTTTTTTGAGTTTTTATATAATTAAAACATGATCCTGGCAAACAATCGGGTCCAAAACCTCTATCCGCAGTCATTTGCTCAAAATTGGTTTTACAGGTTTCTGCTGAGCACAATTCCCCTGATGAAGACAAAATGTATTCATTATTTGGTACTTCTGGAGAATTAACAATTGCTCTTATCAACTCAAAATAATCAAAATTCGTTGCAGGATGAAGATCTTCAAAAGGAAAGTCTTCGGTTATTGCTTCAAAATCATCCAGGTTTACTTTAATTCCGTTGTCATCATCGTCTGAACAAGAAAACAGGAAAAATGTAAAGGCTAAAATTGATAATTTTTTGATCATAATAGTTAATTAATTTTTAAGTAAATGCAGAAAACTCAAAGAGGTTATCTGTAAAAAGTCACTGAAAAATCAACGTTTACTCATCTAAAATTATTTTTCAAAGCTTACTCAAAACAAAAACTTAAATCTATACTATATTTTATATCTGCATCAATAGTTTCAGCACACATACCACCAACGTCACCACTGTAACAATCTGCATCATCCGAGATAGTTGTTTTTGAAATCTTATTTGTATACCCAAATAATGTTACATTTAAAACTCCATTTTCAAAACTATTGATTCTGAAGTTAGCTCCTTCTCCAGTAGTTTCATTTAAAGTTCTGATAGGATTTAGAGTACTGTAATAATAGCTAACATTTTCGTTCGAGTGCTCTGGAAAACGAAATACAAAATTCATATAATTAAAATTTTCACGAATACTCTCTTCAGAAAAATTATTAATGATGTCTGTATCGAAACTTATATAAATTTGAAAATCCTCATCCGAATAGCTATAAGCACGATAACTATAGTTCTCGTCACAAGTGACGCCACTGGGGCAAGCAACTTCAAGCATTGAACAATTACTTAAAGAACCAAGGCTCAAATTATATGGCTCATACCTAAAATTTGTTGAATCATCATCATTACTACAAGATAGGCTAAGACAGGTTAATAGACATAGAAGTAAAAGTTTTTTCATTTGTAATTTGAATTTAGTTATTTGATATTTTTAAGTATTTCTTTAAAAGATACTAGTTTTTTAATCCTAAGAATCTGTACAAAGCGTGTAAATTTAAGTGAGTTAAAGTATGGAAAAGTGGACATCACTGTGTTATCGTTTAATCTGAAGAAGAGCAGGTAAAAACCTTTATATCATCCCGGCCTTCATTTTCTAAGTACGCATTACTTTCTTTTGCAGTTAATTCGGCTACAACATTTCCGCTGCAGTCGTAAAATGTTATTATTGCTTGAAAATTTACTGTAGGATCAGTTATTAATTCATAGTAAACAATCTGTCCCTCATAATCACCTCTAAAAATCGATACTTCAGTTCCGCAATTAGCGTTCAGTTCAGATTTAAAACTAGTAAACCAAGTTTCATTTATTCCACCGGGACAATTAGAATCATCATCGTCTGAACATGAAAATAGTAACATTGCTACTATTAAAATTGGTAGTTTTCTGATCATAACATTTGATTGATTTATAAGTAGATGCTAAAAATCCTAAAAGGTTGCGTACAAAAAAAGCCGCTGAAAAATCAGCGGCTTTTTATCAAATATCTGGATGAAGCTTATTTCACTTCCTCGAAGTCAACATCTTCTACATCATCTCCACCTTTGGCTTCTCCGCCTCCGGCTTGACCTCCTTCAGCTCCGGTTGCTCCTTGTTGAGCACCACCCTGAGCTTCAGCTTGTGCCTTATACATTTCTTCTGAAGCTGTTTTCCATGCTTCATTCAATTTGTCTAATGCTGGCTGAATAGTTTCAACTTCTTTAGTTTCGTAAGCTTTCTTAAGTTCTGCTAAAGCGTCTTCGATAGGCTTTTTCTTATCATCAGAAAGTTTATCTCCAAACTCTTTTAATTGCTTTTCTGTCTGGAAGATCATTCCATCAGCTTCATTAAGCTTATCTACTTTTTCTTTCGCTTTCTTATCGGCATCAGCATTTGCTTCAGCTTCCTGCTTCATTTTAGCGATTTCTTCTTCGGTTAATCCAGAAGAAGCTTCGATACGGATATCCTGAGATTTTCCGGTTGCTTTATCTGTAGCACTTACTTTGATAATACCGTTGGCATCGATATCGAAAGTTACTTCAATTTGAGGAGTTCCTCTTGGCGCTGGTGGAATACCATCTAAATGGAATCTACCAATCGTTTTATTATCGGCTGCCATTGGACGCTCACCCTGTAGTACGTGAATTTCTACTGATGGCTGATTATCTGCCGCGGTAGAGAATGTTTGGGACTTTTTAGAAGGAATAGTTGTATTCGCTTCGATAAGTTTAGTGTTTACACCACCCATAGTTTCAATACCTAAAGAAAGTGGAGTAACATCTAATAACAATACATCCTTAACATCACCAGTTAGTACACCACCCTGAATTGCAGCACCAATAGATACTACCTCATCTGGGTTTACTCCTTTAGAAGGTTTTTTTCCGAAGAAACTTTCTACTTCTTCCTGAATTTTAGGAATACGGGTAGAACCACCTACTAAAATTACCTCATCAATATCGCTTTTAGAAAGACCTGCATCCTGAAGCGCCTTTTTAACCGGCTCCATAGATCTTGTAACTAGTTCGGCTGCTAACTGCTCAAACTTAGATCTTGTTAATGTCTCTACCAGGTGTTTTGGTCCACTAGCTGTAGCGGTAACATAAGGTAGGTTGATCTCTGTTTGAGAAGATGAAGACAATTCGATTTTAGCTTTTTCCGCAGCTTCTTTTAGACGTTGTAACGCCATAGGATCTTTTCTAAGATCGATATCTTCAGCTTTCTGGAACGTATCTGCTAACCAATCGATAATTACTTCATCAAAATCATCACCACCAAGGTGGGTATCACCATTTGTAGATAATACTTCAAATACACCATCACCTAGTTCCAGGATAGAAATATCGAAAGTACCACCACCAAGGTCATAAACCGCGATTTTTTGGTCAGTTGATTTTTTATCCAAACCGTAAGCAAGTGCAGCAGCGGTTGGTTCGTTAATAATACGTCTTACTTTAAGACCAGCGATTTCACCGGCTTCTTTGGTAGCCTGACGCTGAGAATCATTAAAATAAGCTGGTACTGTAATAACAGCTTCAGTAACATCCTGCCCTAAATAATCTTCAGCAGTTTTCTTCATTTTCTGAAGGATCATTGCTGAAAGTTCCTGCGGAGTGTAAAGACGACCATCGATATCTACCCGAGGGGTATCATTATCTCCTTTTTTAACTTTATAAGCCACACGTCCTGCTTCTCTTTCAGATTCAGAGAATTTATTTCCCATAAATCTTTTAATCGAAGCGATTGTTTTCTCTGGATTGGTTACGGCCTGTCTTTTTGCAGGGTCCCCAACTTTTATTTCACCACCTTCTACAAAAGCAATTACAGAAGGTGTTGTTCTTTTACCTTCGGCATTAGGGATTACCGTAGGCTCGTTACCTTCCATAACTGAAACGCAGGAGTTAGTTGTACCTAAGTCAATTCCAATTATCTTACTCATAACTTTATACGTTGATTTAATATTTTATTCATTGTTTCGCTCTCTAAAAGTCAATCTTTATGCCAGCAAAAAACTTATGACAGGTTGGCAGAAACATTGTTGAACACATCGATTTTGAAGAAAAATCAATGAAACTTTTGCAGAGTCTTCAATCAATTGTGTATAATTAGGCAGTTACTACTAACTTTTTATTTCTGAATCTGTGCCTTAAATTATACATTTGTTTGCATAAATTTTCGATATGGAATGTATTAGCGTATTCGACATGTTAAAGGTTGGCGTAGGCCCGTCCAGTTCTCACACTTTAGGACCATGGCGTGCTGCCCAACGATGGATCTTAGAGCTTAAGGCTAAAAATCTATTTAATGAGGTAGAAAAAATTCATATCGATCTTTACGGCTCGCTTTCTTTAACAGGAAAAGGTCATGCTACAGATGTTGCGACTTTATTAGGTTTATGCGGTCACGACCCGGTAACAATGGATATTTCACTAATTGAAACCGAGATTTCAGCAATAAAAGAACAAAAGATCCTTTCCTTTAATAAAGAAATAGATCTTCCTTTTAATTTTGAAACCGATATAAAATTCAATCGTAAATTTCTGGATTTTCATCCTAACGGAATGATTTTTAGGGCCACCCTTAAAAATGGCAAAAAATGCTCGTCGTCTTTCTTTTCTATAGGAGGTGGATTTGTAGTTAAAAAGACCCGAAAAAATGCGAAAAAGAAACAGGATAAATTTGAGGAATTTCCTTTTCCGGTAGAAACTGCGAATCAACTTTTAGATTACTGCAACGCTGAAGACCTTAGCATCTCTCAATTGGTATTGCAAAATGAACGTTCTTTAAGAAACGATGAGCAGATCGATGCCGGCCTTCAACAAATATGGAATACCATGCTGGAATCGATGTATATTGGCTGCCATACTGAAGGCACTTTACCAGGTGGATTAAGTGTAAAACGTCGCGCTTTCGAAATGCATCAACGTCTTATTGGCGAAGAACAATACGATTCTCCTGAAAGCTGGATAAATGCCATTAGAAATACCGAAGTAAAATTTCGCCAAATCTTAAAATGGGTAAGTTGCTTTGCCCTAAGTGTAAACGAAGTTAATGCCAGTTTAGGGCGCGTGGTAACGGCACCAACAAATGGTAGCGCCGGTACAGTTCCTGCCGTGATGATGTACTATATGGTCATCGAAAATCATGAGGCTACTTTTGAAGATATGAAACGTTTTATGCTGGTTGCCGGAGAAATTGGTAGTTTATTTAAAAAAGGAGCCACCATCTCTGCCGCAATGGGTGGATGCCAGGCAGAAATAGGTGTCTCCTCGGCGATGGCCGCCGGTGGATTAACCGAATTACTTGGCGGGACACCAGCGCAGGTTTTAATGGCCAGTGAAATCGCTATGGAACATCACCTTGGTTTAACCTGTGATCCTATTGCCGGATTGGTGCAGGTGCCATGTATAGAACGTAATGCCATGGGAGCCATTAAAGCGATTAATGCTGCCGAAATTGCCCTAGAAAGCGATGCTACAAAAGCAAAAGTGCCATTAGACAAAGTAATCGCTACCATGTGGGACACGGCAAAAGATATGAATTCTAAGTATAAAGAGACCAGTGAGGGCGGACTTGCAGTAAAAGTAAGTCTTAGTGACTGTTAATCGTACTAATGCATTTATTTTTTGATCTTAAAAATATGGTGTCTTGAATATAAATGTTAGAGAAGCAAATTATAGTGATCTGGAAGAAATGCAAGACTTATTTTTGGAAGCTATCAAAAATATTCCCAACAGCGATTACAGCGAAAAACAGACTGAAGCCTGGGCGAGTACTGTGAAGAATAAAGAACGTTGGAAATCCATGCTGGCTAACCAGTATGTTTTAATTGCTGAAATTAACCGTAAAATAGTTGGATTTGGATCCTTAGATAAGGATTATATCGATTTTATGTATGTTCATAAAGATTTCCTGAGGAAGGGAATTGCCAGTAAGATATTTGAAGGCCTTCAACGTAAATCGATAGAACTTGGTTGTAATCAACTAACTTCCAACGTTAGTAAAACGGCAAGACCATTTTTTGAACGTAAGGGCTTCAGCATCATTAAGGAAAATAATAATATAATTAATGATGTAGAAATTATTAATTATTATATGAGTCAGTAAATTACCTAAGAGCAAGCCCATAAGGTAGTTATTAGAAAATTATTTTTTTATTTCGAGTCATCTCGATTATCGAGCAAAATACAGCAAAAATCATTGTACACATTAAGCCCAGCTTCCAAAATAAAAAACCTTTTTCGTCATTATTTTCTAACTATGGCGTGCTACTTTCTGTTTTTTATGGGAATGGGCGTTTTAAATACGATATTTCCTGAATTAGATTTCGATCGTTATCAGCAGACAGAAATCTATGAGATGATGACCGACAATCCGTTGGTATTTTTTATCCTGGCTGTAATCATCGCGCCAATCATGGAAGAGTGTCTTTTTAGAAGTCTCATTAAGCCTTCGCAAAATGAAATCCTGGTCTTTATCTGTTCGTGGATTTTATTTATAAGCCTTCCTTTTATTCCTGCCGAAGCGCATTTGATTTTAAAATACAGTTTACTCCTATTAACTGTTTTTATCATCTTTTTATTCCTGAAATCGATTATTCCTGAAAAGAAGATGAAAAAACTCCAATATTACCTTCATAAGTATTACCGGTTAATCTGGATACTTTCAGCCGTAATTTTTGGCTATGTGCATGTTTGGAATTACGTTTCAGGTTTCGAATTTAATCTTATTTTATTTATCCTGATTTTCCCCAGAATCATTGCAGGATATTTCTTCGGAAGATTAAAGGTCCAAAATCGGGAATTATATTGGCCTATGTTGCTTCATGCAATGAATAACGGTATCGTAGTACTTATCTCTTCTAAAGCTGATGAAATCACCGATATATTTATTTAACAAAGACTTAGAAATCTTCACTATCTGATTTTGTAAATTAAGTCAGTAAAAAAAGTGAATGATGAAAGCAGTACAAGTAAAAGAAAAAGGTGGTGAATTTGAATACGTCGATGTGGACAAACCTTCACCAAAAGAAAACGAGGTTTTAATTAAAATTGAAGCATGTGGTATTTGCCATAGCGATGCCATTACCAAAGAAGGGGTGATGCCTATTGAATATCCAAGAATCCCGGGACATGAAGTTGTAGGAATCGTCGAACAAGTAGGAGAACGTGTTACCCAATGGAAAGAAGGACAACGTGTTGGTGTGGGTTGGCATGGTGGTCATTGTTTTGAATGCGAACCCTGTCGACGTGGTGATTTTATCAATTGCCAGAATGCAAAAATTAGTGGTATTTCTTATGATGGCGGCTATGCCGAATTTATGACGGCACCACAGGAAGCGATTGCCAGTGTTCCGGATGAGTTATCTTCTGCTGAGGCTGCTCCGTTACTTTGCGCAGGGATCACGGTTTTTAATGCGCTAAGAAATTCAGGAATCAAACCCGGTAATGTAGTCGCTATTCAGGGAATTGGTGGATTGGGCCATTTAGCCATTCAATATGCCGCAAAAATGGGCATGCGTACCGTTGCCATCTCCACCAGCGATGATAAAAAATCATTAGCTTCAGATCTTGGTGCGCATCATTTTATAAATGCAAAAGAGCAGGATACTGTAGACGAATTACAAAAATTAGGAGGTGCATCATTAATTTTGGCAACAGCACCAAATAGTGAAGCAATTAGTAGTGTAGTTGATGGGCTGGGACCAAACGGTAAACTTCTTATCGTTGGTGCTACCGGCGATCCACTTTCGGTTTCTCCATTTCAATTAATCATGGGAAAAAATGCGGTTGCAGGTTGGGCAAGCGGAACAGCCATGGATAGTGAAGATACTTTAAATTTTAGTGCCTTAAGCGGTACAAAACCAATGATCGAGGAATATCCGCTTTCTGATGTTAAAAATGCTTACCAGAAAATGATGGATAATGAAGCCCGGTTTAGAGTGGTTCTAAAACCATAAAAAGAATAAATCCAAAAGTTTATATTAAAGCCATCATTTATTTTATTTGATGGCTTTTTATTCACATCCTTCTTTTCTGCGCGTATCAATAATATAAATTATTTGCCATTTACCGTTGATCTTTACTAATTGAAAAGAATTTACTCCACAATGACTAAATCTGCCTTTAAAATAAAAATTATAAGGTGTCCAAACATTGGCCATATTCCCATCAATCGAAATTTGATAATCCAAAAGCTCTTCTTTAAAACTAACCTCCTTGGGAATACTGGCAATTGCCTTTAAAAAGTCTGAAAGCGAAGTTTTGTGTATCCCCACTGCACCTTGCTGATTCTCTCCTACCGATTGGATGATTACCTTTTGGGAGACAAAACTTTTCATGCCAACAGAATCCTGAGCGTGGAAAGAATCAAAAAAAGAATCGATCGTTTTTTTTACATTTTCGGTTTCACTTTGTGCATTTACCACACTAAAAGCAAACAGAAAAACTACGTATAAAATCGCTTTCATATAAAACAAAGTTAAGATTATCCAGCTTTATCAAACTTAGCCTATATTTTTTCTAAATTTAAAAAAATCTTGAAAATCGGCTTAATGAAAATCGCAAAGCATACCTTCCTTTTCTTCATATATTTCTTTGGAAATCTACTTGTTGCACAGCAACACACCTCTAAAGAATACAAAATTATTGGCTATGTTTTTGGAGACCTGATGGAAAAATCTGAACATCCTATTCATGCTGAAAAACTAACGCATTTAAATTATGCTTTTGCCAAAATTGAAAACGGAGAAATAAACATAACCAATGAAGATGACCCTAAACATTTTAAAACCCTAAATACCTTAAAGTCTAAAAATCCAACCCTAAAACTGCTAATTTCGGTTGGGGGTTGGGCCAATGCAGCAAGTTTCCCTTCTGTAGCCAGTAGTGATAGTTCCAGAACACGATTTGCCAATAGTGCGCTTCAGTTTTTGCAGAACTATCGATTAGATGGAATCGATTTAGATTGGGAATACCCTAAAAACAAAGAAACCAGCGCATTTCTGCCAGAATACAAAGAAAATTTCACGCTCTTACTCGCTAAAATTCGGCAAAAATTAGACTCTTTTTCAGCAAAAACAAACAATCAATATTTATTAAGCGTAGCTACTGCTCCTAAACCGGATTATTTAAAACATATTGAAATCGATAAAATTGCTAAAGTTGTGGATTTCATTAATATCATGTGTTATGATTATCATGACGATTGGCATACTTCAACCGCTCATCATACCAATTTATCGACTTCAGAAACAGACCCTAAAAAATATAAACAAAGTACCGCACAGGTGGTTAAAAGCTATATCGAGGCTGGTGCAGATCCCTCTAAATTAGTTATTGGCGCACCTTTTTATGGGCGCGGCTGGAAGAAAGTAAACCCTAAAAACAATGGATTATATCAACCAGCAAAAGGCCAGACATTTTCTTTAAATTATTCTTCGATAAAAGATAGTTTACGTTCCGGGAAATATCATCGTTACTGGGACGAGGCGGCACAGGCCCCTTATTTATGGAATGCGAAAGACCAGATCTTTATTACGTACGATGATCCTGTATCTTTAAAAAAGAAAGCCGAATTTATCAAAACTGAAAACCTGGGTGGTGCCATGTTTTGGCAGTATCATGGTGATGATGGGGAACTTTTAGAAAGCCTTTTTCTCTATTTAAAAAAATGAAAATCGAGAGGAATAAATTAAACAACTGGAGCTTTAATTTCAGAATCTATTGTTGCACCGCCTTGGTTACATTCTTTGTCGCATGCAATACGTATATGCCGCCGAGTTCTAATCATGCTGGTATAATTCCTTATGTATTCCCCTGGATCTTACTATTTGTAGGGTTTCTCCTTTTTGCCATCAGTAAGGTTTTTCTAAAAAAATGGAATTGGTTCATCACGCTGATTACAGTTTTATATACGCTGTATTTTTCTTTAAATTTCTATTTTAAAAATCGTATTTAAAACTTTGACTTTCCAAATTCTTGGCAATATCTTAATTAGTCTCTCATTAAAATCCTATTTTTACGCATATAAAAATTTAGATGAATGTCTGTTGCTAAAAAAGAATATAAAAGAATTACCGTTAAGTCTTTAGTTGACATGAAAAAACGTGGAGAGAAAATCTCTATGTTAACCGCCTACGATTATTCCATGGCAAAAATCATGGATGGCGCCGGGATCGATGTGATTTTGGTTGGAGATTCTGCCAGTAATGTGATGGCCGGATACGAAACTACCCTCCCAATGACGCTAGATCACATGATTTATCACGCTACAAGTGTGGTAAATGCTATTAACCGTTCTTTGGTCGTTGTGGATCTTCCTTTTGGTACTTACCAAAGTGATCCTAAAGAAGCTTTACGATCCTCGATAAGAATTATGAAAGAAAGTGGTGCACACGCCATAAAACTTGAAGGTGGTAAAGAAATAAAGGAGTCTATAAAACGAATCTTGCATGCCGGGATTCCGGTGATGGGACATTTAGGATTAACGCCGCAATCTATATATAAATTTGGTACTTACACTGTTCGTGCAAAAGATGAAGAGGAAGCAGAAAAGCTTAAATCTGATGCTAAACTTTTGGAAAGGTTAGGATGTTTTGCAATAGTTTTAGAAAAAGTGCCTGCAAAATTAGCCAGAGAAGTTGCTGAGAGCGTAAGCATTCCTATTATTGGTATTGGTGCCGGTAATGGTTGTGACGGACAGGTTTTAGTGGTGCACGATATGTTGGGAATGACCAAGGAATTCCATCCACGATTTTTACGCAGGTATTTAGATCTTCATACCGAAATGACAGGGGCTTTTCAGCGGTATGCTGAAGATGTAAAAAGTGGTGATTTTCCTTCTGAAGATGAACAATATTAAAGCTTTTGTTTAAAAGATTTTTACAGAATGAATACTGCTGAAAAAATTATCGATCGGTTAAATTTACAACCTCATCCAGAAGGTGGTTACTTTAAAGAAGTTTATCGAAGCTCAGATATCATCGAAGCCGATGCTTTACCTGAAGTTTTTAAAACCGAACGACATTATTCTACCAGTATTTATTTTCTGCTGACTTCAGAGAATTTTTCAGCATTTCATAAAATAAATCAGGAAGAGGTTTGGCATTTTTACGATGGCTCTCCTCTTCTTTTATATAGCATTTCCCCTTCTGGAGAACTTTCAGAAATAAAAATTGGTCGCAATCTGGAAAACGGTGAAGTTCCTCAATATGTGGTTCCAAGAAATTACTGGTTTGCGGCAAAAGTTATCGAACAAAACCAATTCTCTTTTGTAGGTTGCACCGTGGCACCGGGATTTGATTTTAATGATTTTACTTTAGCGGATCGTGCATCTTTAATTAAAGAATTCCCTAAGCATGAGGAGATCATCACTCATTTTACCCGATAATCAGATTAGCATTCACTGAAATTAGTTGTTTATCTTTAAGTTTTAAATTCAATTTTGGCAGATAAGTTACTTTCCAATAAAAACAACCTAAAGGTTTTACACGAAGATAATCATATAATCATCGTTAATAAACGTGTGGGTGATATTGTACAGGGCGACAAAACCGGTGACAAACCACTCAGTGAAGTGGTAAAATCTTATATTAAAGAAAAATACAACAAACCGGGTAATGTATATTTGGGCGTAGTACATCGTTTGGACAGGCCAACCACTGGTATCGTTTTATTTTCTAAAACTTCAAAAGCTTTACCCCGACTGAATAAATTATTTCAGCAAAAAGATGCGAAAAAAACCTATTGGGCCGTGGTAAAAAACCGACCGCCAAAAGATCATGACACCCTGATACATTATCTTAAGCGCAACCCAAAACAAAACAAATCTTTTGCCCATAAAAACGAAGTTCCAGATAGTAAAAAAGCGATTTTGGAATACCGAATTTTAAAAGAATTAAACAACTATTTTTTACTGGAAATCGATTTACAAACCGGAAGACATCACCAGATCCGTAGTCAGCTTTCTGCCATTGGCTGTCCTATAAAAGGCGATTTAAAATACGGTTTTGATCGCAGTAATAAAGATGCCGGAATCCATTTACATGCACGAAAATTAGAATTTATACATCCGGTTAAAAAAGAAGCTATAAAAGTAATTGCTGAAGTTCCAGATGAACCCTTATGGCAGGCTTGTAACTAGATAATAGTTAAAAGTTGAAGGTTTCAAGGTTAAAAAGGAATTATTACCGTATTAAAAACATACAATTTTAAGGTAGACCACAACTTCACTAATTATCTTCATGTTCAGAGGAAATCATGAAAAGTTGACGATTAGCATAAGCTTTTAGTTTCAGGCCTAACAATTTTTCATTGCTTAAGAAAAGATTTCTCCATTCCGCTTCTCTTCACCTGCCGGCAGGATTGGAATAACGAAAAAAATGCATAGAAAAAACAATAGCTAATATTATATAATTTCAGCTACTTTTTAAAACTCCTAAAAATTTCTGCAAAAACAGCGGTAGCAATTAATACTCCGCCTATCATCGTATTTGTGGATGGAATCTCATTCAGAATAAAATAACCCATTACAATACCATAAATAGGCTGAGCACTGCTTATAATACTGGCGGTAGTGGCAGAAAAATATTTAAAACTGCTCACTAAAAGAGTGTGCCCAACCGACGTAGTAAATAACCCCAATATTAAAACAGGCGCCAGTTGCGATGGAATAACCGATAAATCAAAGAAAAACAAGACCGGCAACAACAAGCCGCTAACCACAAACATCTGGTACAGCATTAATACCGAACCATTATATTTAGCAGATTCCTGTTTCATTAAAATATTGCGAAGCGAATATAAAAATGCCGAACCAACCCCAAAACAAACTGCAATGGTTTGCTGGTTATCTAAACTAAATTCTGGCACCAAAAAGTAGACGCCCATTAAGACCAAAATCCCTAAAAGAAAGTGTATTTTATTAAAGCCTGTTTTTCGAATAAGAGGCTCTAAAAAAGTGGTGATTACGGGATAAGTATAAATAGAAAGCATCCCAATGGCTACACTGGATAATTTTAACGACTGAAAATAAGTAAGCCAGTGAGCGCACATTAAAACACCGGCAAATAAAACTTTTAGAAGGTCTTTTTTATTTGCAAAACCCAGATTAAAACCCCTAATCTTACAAAAAATGAGCAACGCCCAAACAGCGATAAAAGACCTAAGGAAAATGATTAAAAAAGGGCTTAAATCTATATATCTGCCCAAAGTACCAGACGTACTAATAATAATAACCGCCAGGTTTAATTGGAAGATATGTTTTAAATAGGCTCTTTCTTCAACCAAATTATAGCATTTTATCTTGCGTAATCACTTACTTTTTCTTTAATCACATCGGCCACAGGGCGATTATCGATTTTACTTTCCAGCCACGAAATAATATCAAGATATAAAAAAGCACGGCGTTCAAATGGATGATCTTCATACTGTTTTAATGTGGCGTGAAGCTTTCTAAATTCATCTTTGATATCAAGCGGACTAACATCTGGAAGATTCCTAAGAAACTTGATCATTTCTTTTTGAACCTCGTGCAAATCGTTCATCCTGATTAAAAATTTATAGGTAGATTTTATAAGGCGCTCTAAATGATAATCCATACCCGCCTCATAATGCGCAACCAGACTCAGGATCCGGGAAAAACACATTAAATCTTCTCGCATTTCTAAAGATTTATTATGAATGATTTTCCCTAAATATTCGATACATTTTTTATTATTACCATCACCAAAATAAAGCGATGCGATTTTATAATAAAACACCATAATATGATGTTCGTCGATTTTCCCTTTAAATCGTTTAATTTTCTGATCGATTTTTTCGACAAGTGTTTCTCCGCCATGAAACTCGCCTTTCATAAACCTTAGGTTCAGCTTATTTTCATATAAGTATAAAAAGGACAAAGAAGCTATATTATCGTCATCAGGAATTTTTGGGTTCTTAAGCGTATCCTCAAAGCGATGTAAAACCTTCTCGAAAGTTGGAGTATGGTTTAAATAGAATAACGATTCTAATAAGTAATGATTTCCTTTTAAATAAAAAACAGGATGTACCGGGATTAAATGCGGATTATCATTAAAAAGATCGATCCATTTGGAAGAATATTTAAAAGCATTTAAGAAGTTCTGCGTAATAAAACTATACCATAAATGGGCCTGAAAAAGCCACAATTTCTCTTTAAATCCTAAATCTGCGAATGTATATTCAGGTAAATGCGTTTCAAAATAAGTATTTATCGTTATGGCCTCATCTTCAGTACGTGCATATCCCATTTTTAAAAAAATACCGTACAGCTGAAGCGACAGGTTAGACAATTTACTGGAAATCTGATTAAGATAAGTAAGTTCTTCTGTTTGCTTGATTAAAATTTCGGCCCTGTTTTCAATACTTCTGGTAATGTATTGCGACTCGATGATTTTTTCGAGCTCCAAAATCTCATAAGCAATATTTTTCTCTTCGTATGCCAAAGCAGTGGCCTTGGTTTTATCCAACAGTTTTAAACTTTGCTTGTAAAGTCCTTTTCGGTATAAAATAATGGCAAAATCCAGTTGTTCTCTAATCTGAATTGGAATACTTTGATGTGCCGGGTTAAGGCGCAAACTAATTAAGATCTGCTTATAAAGATGAGCCTTAATATTCGATAATTGTAGCTTGGTGATATTGGTGTTTTTAAGCACTAATTTTTCATCGTATTTCTTTTGCTTGCTTAAAACCTTAAACAGGTTAAGAAATTTACTGTCTGAATTCACACCAATTCTTCCAACATACAACGAAAATTGTCTTTTTTCAGAAGGAGAAAGTGATTTAATTAAAGAAAATAGGTTATCCGTTAAATCGTTGGTCATTGTAACAAGATACTTTTTAAATAACTGATTATCAGATGTATTACAAAAATACAACTCATTTAATTATCGTAACACCTAAATAGGTTCACTACGCCAGCAACAGGCTTTATTATACTTTAGTTAAAGATAAAGCAAAAAAATACTCTTATGAGCGCAGAAAAGGTAGAAATTTTTGACACAACTTTGAGAGACGGTGAACAAGTTCCCGGATGTAAATTGAATACGGCACAAAAATTAAAAATTGCGGCAAGACTGGATGAACTGGGTGTAGATGTAATAGAAGCCGGATTCCCTGTATCAAGTCCTGGTGATTTTCAATCTGTTACCGAAATATCAAAAATCGTAAAAAACGCTGCCGTTTGTGGACTCACCAGAGCCGTAAAACAAGATATTGAAGTTGCTGCCGAGGCATTAAAATATGCCAAAAAACCTCGTATTCATACGGGTATAGGAACATCAGAATCTCATATTAAATATAAATTTAATGCCACGCCAGAGCAGATTATAGAACGCGCGGTAGAAGCTGTTGCTTACGCTAAAAACTTTGCTGACGATGTCGAGTTTTATGCAGAAGATGCCGGTAGAACAGATAATGCGTTTCTTGCGCAGGTCTGCCAGGAGGTCGTCAATGCCGGGGCTACAGTTTTAAACATTCCCGATACTACAGGATATTGTCTTCCTGAAGAATATGGGAAAAAGATAAAATATTTAAAAGATCATGTGGTAGGTATCGATAATGTTACCATTTCCTGTCACTGCCATAATGATTTAGGTTTAGCTACAGCTAACGCCATTGCCGGGGTGGCTAATGGTGCCCGCCAAATTGAATGTACTATTAATGGTATAGGTGAACGCGCCGGAAATACCGCCTTAGAGGAAGTGGTGATGATTCTTCGCCAACACCCAACTTTAAATCTTAATACAGACATTAACCCAAAATTACTATTTGAAGTAAGTAAAATGGTTGCTAGAGAAATGGGAATGTTTGTTCAGCCAAATAAAGCTATTGTAGGAGCAAACGCTTTTGCTCACAGCTCTGGAATTCACCAGGATGGCGTAATTAAAAATCGTGAAACTTACGAGATTATCGATCCGGCTGATGTTGGTGTAACCGAATCTGCCATAGTTTTAACTGCCCGAAGCGGTCGTGCTGCCTTAGCCTATAAAGCTAAAAAAGTAGGTTATAACCTTACTAAATTAGAATTGGATGCTGTTTATGCCGAATTTCTTAATTATGCAGATATGAAGAAAGAGGTACTAGACGAAGATATCCATGAAATTATGGCTATCTCTAAAGATAAAATTAAAGCAACCGCATAACTACATCATAATAAGTTACAGAAAACTTATCATAACACAGCCCTCGTGCTGTGTTTAAAAATTTAAAGAAATGAAGAAAACCCTTTTTGATAAAATTTGGGATGCCCACGTGGTAGAGTCGATTCCTGATGGTCCAGACATTTTGTATATCGACCAGCATTTAATACATGAAGTTACGAGTCCGCAAGCCTTTAACGAATTAAAAGAGCGGGAAATCCCTGTTTTTAGACCTAATAAAATCGTTGCTACGGCAGATCATAACACACCAACAGAAAATCAGCATTTACCGGTTAAGGATCTGCTATCCAGAAAACAATTAAAAGAACTTTCGCAAAACTGCGAAGAAAATAATATTACACTTTACGGATTAGGACATCCTTATAACGGGATTGTTCACGTAATGGCTCCTGAACTGGGGATTACCCAACCAGGAAAAACAATGGTTTGTGGCGATAGCCATACCTCTACGCATGGTGCTTTTGGTGCAATTGCTTTTGGTATAGGTACCAGTCAGGTAACTCAGGTTTTCGCTTCACAATGCTTATTAGTAGAAAAACCAAAAAGACTGCGTGTAAATGTAAACGGAGATCTAAGAAAGGGAGTAACTCCAAAAGATGTTATTCTTTATGTGATCAGTAAACTGGGAACCAACTCAGGTACAGGTTATTTTTGTGAATATGCCGGTGATGTTTTTGAAAACATGTCGATGGAAGGTCGTATGACGGTTTGTAACATGAGTATCGAGATGGGAGCTCGTGGCGGATTAATAGCGCCAGACCAAACCACTTATGATTATGTTGAAGGAAGGGAATTTGCACCCAAAGGAGAAGAATTCGATAAATTAAAAGCGTACTGGGAAACCTTAAAAACCGATGAAGGCGCCGAGTTTGACCAGGAATATTCTTTTGATGCCGAAGATATCGAACCAATGATTACCTACGGAACCAATCCTGGAATGGGAATTAAAATTACGGGTTCCATCCCGGTTGAAGGTGGTAAAAGTGATGCCAAAGCATTAAGTTATATGGGCTTTAAACCCGGTGAAAGTTTAATCGACAAACCTATTAATTATATCTTTATTGGCAGTTGTACCAATAGCCGTATTGAAGATTTTAGAATGGCTGCAAGCTATATCAAAGGAAAGAAAAAAGCTGAAAATGTAAATGCATTAATCGTTCCGGGAAGTAGACAGGTTGCCGCTCAAATTCAACAAGAAGGTTTAGATAAAGTTTTTGAAGAAGCAGGATTTAAACTTAGACAACCTGGATGCTCTGCGTGTCTGGCCATGAACGATGATAAAATTCCGGAAGGCGAATATTGCGTTTCTACCAGTAATAGAAATTTTGAAGGAAGACAGGGACAAGGTTCAAGAACCATCTTAGCCAGCCCGCTAACCGCCGCAGCAACCGCCGTAGCCGGAAAAATAACCGACTTTACAAAAAGCTTGAATTAATGGAAAAATTCACCACACTACAAGATACAGCCGTCCCATTAGAGGTCGAGAATATAGATACAGATCAGATCATTCCTGCCCGTTTCCTAAAGGCAACAGATAAAGCAGGTTTTGGCGAAAATCTTTTTAAAGACTGGCGTTTTGATAAAGATGGAAAACCTGTAGAGGATTTCTCTTTAAATCAGGATCAATATTCAGGGCAAATTTTAATCGCCGGTAATAACTTTGGTTGCGGCTCTAGTAGAGAACATGCTGCATGGGCCTTAAAAGCTTATGGGTTTAAGGTAGTCGTTTCTAGTTATTTTGCCGATATTTTTAAAGGCAATGCGTTGAATAATGGTTTGCTTCCTGTTCAGGTTTCACCTGAATTCTTAGAGGAACTTTTCCTGGCCATAAGAAAAGACAATAAAGAAAGCTTTAAAATTGATCTTGAAAATCAAAAAATTGAAATTTTAAGTAGCGGAAAATCCGAGAATTTTGCCATCGATGCTTATAAAAAGACCTGTTTAATTAATGGTTTTGATGATATTGATTTTTTAGTGAGTAAATTAGATGCCATTAAGAAATTTGAAGAAAAACAAACGCAAATGCGTGAAGCAGCGATTCAGGAATAGGAACTGAATCTAAGAACTTTTAGAGAAAAAAATATGAAACTTAAAATAGCCGTATTAGCCGGAGATGGGATTGGACCGGAAATTACTCAGCAATCCATCAAAATACTTAAAGCTATCGCCGATCGTTTTGATCATGAATTTGAATTTGAAGAAGCGATTGTAGGTGCCGCTGCAATAGATTTACTGGATAATCCACTTCCTGAAGCTACTTTAGATCTTTGTAAAAAATCTGATGCTGTTCTTTTTGGTGCGATTGGTCACCCTAAATATGACAACAATCCAGATGCTAAAGTACGACCAGAACAAGGATTACTAAAACTAAGAAAAGAGTTAGGTCTTTATGCCAATATCCGTCCTGTAACCACTTATCCTAAACTTATCGATCAATCCCCGCTGAGACCAGAAAGAATTCAGGGAGCAGATTTAACGATTTTTAGAGAGTTAACTGGCGGAATTTATTTTGGTGAAAAAAGCCAGAGCGAAGATGGACAAAGTGCTACAGATGTATGTACCTATTCTGTAGAAGAAATCGAAAGAATAGCACATTTAGCGTTTAAAGCAGCACAACAGCGCCGTAAGAAATTAACGCTGGTTGATAAAGCGAATGTTTTGGAAACTTCCCGTCTTTGGAGAAAAACCGTGAAGAAAGTTGCTGAAGAATATAAGGATGTAGAACTTGATTTCTTATTTATAGATAATGCTGCCATGCAAATGATCTTAAATCCTAAGCAATTTGATGTGATTCTTACTGAAAATATGTTTGGGGACATTATCTCTGATGAAGCCAGTGTGATTGGCGGAAGTATTGGTTTATTAGCTTCAGCTTCAGTTGGTGGCGCTAATGCCATGTTCGAACCTATTCACGGCTCTTATCCACAAGCTACCGGTAAAGGAATTGCCAATCCCGTAGCATCCATCCTTTCCGCAGCAATGCTACTGGATCATTTTGGCCTTGTTGAAGAAGGTGATGTGATTAGAAAAGCAGTGGCTACAAGTATAAAAGTAAATGTATGTACCGAGGATATTAATAAAGATAATCCCTACAGTACTGAAAAAGTTGGAGACTTCTTAGAAGGCTTAATTAGTGAGTCTGAAAATAATATCAATGACGAAAATCTAAATTTTGGTCAAATGACCATTATCTAGTTTAGCGTTTGTAGTCTTAGTTATATTTAAAAACGGGTTAAGCCATACGACTCTAAAATTGTTTAAAGTTTATTTAGGAAAAGGGTTAGATTTATTAAAGTCTAGCCCTTTTTTCATAATAAGCATTTAAAATTGAGAAACACTAATTGAAAAGAGAAACTTCTTTAAAGGGCATAAAAAAGAGGCTGTCTAAAAACATCCAAAAACGTCATTCTGAACTTGTTTCAGAATCTCATCTCATTGATTTAAAAATCGTTATGAGAACCTGAAACAAGTTCAGGTTGACTAAAATTGAGTTTTTAGACAGCCTCTTCCTTTGTTTTATTAAAAATGTTCTTAGAACATTTCTCTTCCTGCAAAATGAAATGCACCTTCGATAGCAGCATTCTCATCGCTGTCACTACCGTGAACTGCATTCTCTCCTACAGAAGAAGCATATTTTTTTCTGATAGTACCTTCAGCAGCATCTTCAGGGTTTGTTGCACCAATTAACGTTCTAAAATCTTCAACTGCGTTTTCTTTTTCTAAGATTGCGGCAACGATTGGACCTCTAGTCATAAATTCTACCAATTCTCCAAAGAACGGACGTTCTTTATGAACCGCGTAAAAAGTCTCTGCATCTGCTGTTGTCATTTGCGTTAACTTCATGGCTACGATTCTAAAACCTGAAGCATTGATCTGATCTAAAATTGCACCAATATGCCCCTTTTCTACAGCATCAGGCTTAATCATGGTGAAAGTTCTGTTTCCTGCCATTTCGTGTTTTTTAAATTTTCAGCAAAAATAACCAATTCTCTTCCAAATACAAGGTTATTAAAACTTTATATCAACTTTCTAAAATTTCACGCTGGTTTCTTGCAAAAGCGCATTTTCAACACCTCGCATTTGCATATTAACGATCTCATTTTCAAAATCAAAGTTTAAAACACCAAAACTCAACTGAAAAACCACGTCACCTTCACGATATCTGTTAGGCTCACCATCAAAATCTTCATAAACGTGCGTCATTCCGCTAGAGGTGAAATCATAAAGTGGAGCTCCCAAACCTTCAATATCCATTTTAGAGAATTCTGAAATATGACGATCTCCGCTAATTATAATCGGTTTTTTAATTCCTGAACTCACAATTAAATCAAGTAAATGTTGCCGATCTTCCGGAAAATTCGCCCATTTTTCAAAACGATGCTGCCTGCTTAGCACTTGTATACTACTCATAATAATATGATAATCGGCAGTACTACTATTTAATTCATCTTCTAACCAATCCCACTGTGCATCTCCCAGAATAGTACCTTCCCTACCCTCATCTATAGGATCCCTAAAATAGCGGGTATCCAGCAAAATAACTTTTATCGTTTTTCCATCAGTCATTAAATCCTGTGCATAGTAAACACCTTCACGATTACGACGTACATCATCCTGTGGTACATTCATAAAATCAAGGAATAATTGCTGACTTTCAGCCTTTTTCTCCCATTCTTTTCCAGCATTATTTTTACCAAAATCATGATCGTCCCAAGTGCCCAACATTACAGCAGTATTTACCAGTTTTCGATAGCCTTCTACATTTTTCTGAAATTCATACATAGCTTTCATCTTCTCCATATCTGGTGTATCGGCATAAATATTATCGCCACCCCAGATAAAAGCATCGGGATGATGAGCTAATATAGGCTCCCATAATGGTTGGGCATTATCCTGATCGTTACAACTACCAAAAACAATAGTGAAGTCATAATCTTTTTGCGGTTGTTCCTGTTGTTCATTTTCTACTATCCCAGAAGTAGAATTACAGGCAACCAAAAATAAAATAAAAGAAAATCGTAAAATTTTAAGCATTTTTGTTGTTTTATATTTCATAAAAATACACATTGCCTGGGTAAGTTTTTAAAAGAAGCCATAGGTTTAACGTAATGGTAAATTATAATGGATTAAACTTTTATGATTTTAAAAACAACTTAGATTGCAGATGCCCTACTGGACCCTAATACCAGTATTTAAAAGGTGTTAATAATTTTAGGGCAAATATGCGAAGTAAGGACTGGAAAACATTTTATAAATCACAAACCAAGCTTCGAGGGAATTAACCCCTCTATGAGGCATTAAATTGTATCTTTACCAATCTTATGATAGAACAATATATTTTAGAAATAACGGCCGAATTATCTAAATCGAACAATATCGTTATTGTTCCTCACAAAGGCCCAGACGGTGATGCCATGGGAAGCACATTGGCTTTAATGCATTTCCTAAAAAACAAAGGACATAATGCCAATGTTATCGCCCCTAATGAATATCCAAATTTTCTAAAGTGGTTACCTGGCAACGACGAGGTAATTATATATGAAGAAAATAAAAAACAGGCAGACGATATTATTGAAAAAGCAGAGATTATTTTCACTTTAGATTTTAACGATCTTTCTCGTTGCGGTGATATGCAACAAGCATTAGAAGCTAGTGAAGCCACTTTTATAATGATCGATCACCATCAGGAACCGGCAGATTATGCCGATTATACCTATAGTGATACCAGCATGAGCTCTACCTGTGAGATGGTCTATCATTTTATAGAAAGGCTTCGTGCTAAAAACAAAATCACTCCTGAAATTGCCAGCTGTCTGTATACCGGGATTATGACCGATACCGGTTCATTCCGGTTTTCCAGCACGACACCAAACACCCACCGCGTGGTAGCCGATCTTATTGAAAAAGGGGCTAAAAACAGCAAAATTCATCAGGATGTTTTTGATACCAATTCTGAAAGTCGCTTACAACTTTTGGGCGTTGCGCTTCAAAATTTAAAAGTCAATCGACAGTTTAGAACCGCTTATATTACCATTTCTCAAGAAGAATTAGATGCCCATAACTTTAAAAAAGGTGATACTGAAGGTTTTGTAAATTACGGACTTTCTTTAGATGGAATTATTTTTGCAGCTATTTTTATCGAAAACAAGCAAGAAGGGATTATTAAAATTTCATTCCGTTCTAAAGGTGATTTTTCAGTAAATACATTCGCCAGAGCTCACTTTAATGGTGGCGGTCATAATAATGCGGCCGGTGGTAGAAGTGATTTATCTATGAACGATACGATTGTAGAATTTAATAGATTGCTTCCTGAATATAAAGAACAACTTCAGGCATGAAAAAAATAATCTTTAGTTTCTTAATTATTTCTGTAATAATTTCTTGTAAATCTCCAGAAGCTCGCTATCCCGTGAGTCAAAATTCTGGAAGTTATATCAACGAATCTGTGGCCAGAAATAAAAAGCTACTGGCACAGGAGGAATCTTTAATAAAAGATATAATTGCAGAAGATAGTACTACAAATTATATCGCAAGCAATGGCGGATTTTGGTATTTCTATAATAAAAAAGTAGCTGATTCGGTTTCTACCATAAAACCAGAATTTGGCGATATTGTTAATTTCGATTATCATATTAAAACTCTAAACGACCAGACCATCTACGCTGAAGGCGAAAAGCCCACAAAAGAATATGCGATAGATCAGGAAAATTTATTTAGTGGTTTAAGGGATGGTTTAAAATTAATGAAAGCCGGGGAAACCGTTACTTTCTTATTCCCATCCTATAAAGCTTTTGGATATTACGGCGATAAAGATAAAATTGGGACCAATATTCCTATAAAAACCACCGTTACGCTGCATTCAATCAGAAAACAGGATACTATAAACTAAAAATCTTATTTATTTTTACCTAAAATTAAAATCAACATAATGAAGAAATTTAGCCTTTTACTTTTAAGTGCTATTGTTTTGGCCTTTACAGCCTGTAAAGACGACTACCCAGATTTAGAAGATGGGATGTACGCGAAGTTCGATACCTCTATGGGGCCTTTTATAGCTGAACTTTATTACGAGCAAACCCCAATTACTGTTGCCAGCTTTGTGTCTCTTGCTGAAGGAACCAGCACCATGGTAGACAGTACTTATAAGAATAAGAATTTTTATGACGGACTCATTTTTCACAGAATAATTGATGGTTTTGTTATTCAGGGTGGTGACCCTACCGGAACGGGACGTGGTGGCCCTGGGTACCGTTTCCCAGATGAAACTATCGATAGTTTAAGTCATGATTCTAAAGGGATCCTTTCTATGGCCAATGCCGGCCCGGGAACTAACGGAAGTCAGTTTTTTATTACCCTTGCTCCTACTACAAATTTAGATGGAAGACATACCGTTTTTGGAAAAGTAATAAAAGGGCAGGATGTAGTTGATGCGATAGGAAAAGTAGAAATAGATGGTAATGATCGACCTATAAAAGATGTGGTTATCAACGAGGTTGAAATTATTCGAAAAGGAAAATCGGCCAAAAAATTTGATGCGCCAAAGGTTTTTGAAGAAGAGCTTGAGAAAATTAAAGAAGCTGAAGAGGAAGCTGCCAGAAAACTTGAAGAGGCAAAAGCTGAAAATAAAGCCATGTTCGATAAATATCGGGATGAAGCAACAACTTTAGATAGCGGACTGGGAATTTACATTCTTAAAGAAGGTGATGGACCAAAACCTAAAATTGGGCAAAATGTAGGTGTAGATTACGAAGGTTACTTTTTAGATGGTGGCATCTTCGACACCAGCAAAGAAGATTTAGCTAAGAAATGGGATATTTTTAACGAGATGCGCAGCATGCAGGGTGGCTATGCGCCACTAAATCTAGTTTATGGACCAGATTCACCAATGATCGCAGGATTTAAAGAAGGCATTATGGAAATGAAAATTGGCGATAAAGCTATTTTATATATCCCAAGTCATTTGGCTTATGGAGAAAGAGGAATGGGACCAATAAAACCTAATACCGATCTTGTGTTTATAGTTAAATTAACTGAAATTCAGGAATAAAAAAGATCATCATCGATATTCTTTAAAAGCCGGACATTTTTTTGATTCGGCTTTTTATTTTTAATACGTTATGTTATAAGCGATAGCATAAGCAATTACAGATACCACAATACCAATTACAAAAACGGTATATGCAATTCGTAAAACCTGATATTTTCTAGCCACTACCTGCCCTAAATTATATAAATCCCTGGTTAATGAATGGTAAATTAAATCTTTATCTTTCATGATTTCGCTTAATCCGAGTTCAAAATCATCAAAATCCATATTATAAAAATTTCCAAAGAATAAAATATTCTTATTCCTTTCTGAAATATCTTTTTTACTGAACTTGCCTGAATTTACCTGAGGTCGCGTAGCTATAACCGATAGAATAATACCGATAACTGCTGAAGTTAAAAAAATTACTGTAGGAATATACAAATATTGATTAGAGGGGCTATCGAGCTTTGGGAAAAGTCGCGACAGCAGCAAAGAAAGTATTATCGAATTTACCGATAGTAAAATATGAGCTTTCCGATCAGCATTTTCGCTTAACGAAATATGGTTTCTTAGCGTAATTCGGTATAAATTATTTACCCCTTTGTCGGTTTCTTTGGATTGTTGTTTCTTTTGCTTTTCTTCTAATTTAGCATCTGAATTTTTAGTTGCCTTTTTAAGTAATTTCAACAGGTTTTTCTGCTTTCCGATTTGCCAGTTAGTAATGGCATAGGTGGTTTGAAAATGATGCCGTTTCTCAAGAAAATCGACCGCATTTTTAGTCACATCCTGTTTTTCATTGCTATGGGAAAGTCTTTTTTGCTCTTCTTCAAGCAATGCCAATCGATCTCGATAATCAGAGAAAGTGATATAAACCGTCGCTAAATCGAATATGGCTTTATCGACCATCGATTGTAGGTTTTCTTCACTTTCTGAAACCAAAATGGCATGGGTAACCGTCTTTATTTGTTGCTTCGGAATATGGTGCTCTTCTAAAAAATTAGTTACAATATTTACAGCTTCTTGAAGCGGATTTTTTCCTTTCTTCACATAGCCGGTATTCAGAAACCAACAGGCTAGAAGTACTAATTGAGCATCTGTGGGCGATAAGTCTTCTGCATTAACTAATTTTTCAGCTTCAGAAATTATTTCAACGGTATACGAATAATTATGAAAAAAAAGATCAACAGTATAATTACTATTAAAAAAATCGAATACAAATTGCTGAGCGCTGGCTAGTAATTCATCGGAATAAGTATCAATATTAGCCAATTTTACATCATTTTTTTACATCCAGTTAATATCCTTAAAATTACACTCATTTATCTAAAAAAACTAAAATTTATTATTTCTATTTAAACATAAAAAACCGCCCGAAAAGGCGGTTTTTGAATCTATAGGATACTTTTTATTTATTCTTATTTCTTCGGAATATTTTTTAGGACCTCTAATGTAAAATCCCAAAATTTTTGAGTCGAATAAATACTTGCCCTCTCATCGGGAGAGTGCGCTCCTTTAATGGTAGGGCCAAAAGAGATCATATCCATCTCTGGATAATGATTTCCTATAATTCCGCATTCCAAACCTGCATGGCAGGCAGCGATATTGGCCTTTTCCCCATGTTGTTTTTGATAAATTTCATCTAAGACTTTTAAGATTGCTGACGCTGGATTTGGTGCCCAGCCAGGATATTCACCAGATTGCTTTACTTTAAATTTAGCCAGCTCGAAACTTGCCTGTAAACTATGGGCAAGATCACTTTTTGAAGATTCTACAGAAGATCTTGTAAGACATTTAATCTTAGCTTTTCCATTAGCCACCACAACATTCGCAATATTATTAGAAGCTTCAACCAAAACTTCAATATCGGGACTCATTCTATAAACGCCATTATGTGCAGATGCGATCCCTTTTAGAATTTCCATTTGATCTTCAACCTTCATCAACTTTCCATTAATTTCAGCTTCAGAAATGCTAATATCCATATTGGGTTCCAGACTGGCATATTCTTTTTTAATCTCGTCTATCCAAACCAGCATTTGCTGTACAAAAAAGTTGGTATCTTCTTTATCAACAACTACAAAAGCTTCACTTTCACGCGGAATGGCATTTCGTAATCCACCGCCATGTAATTCAGATACCCGTAATCCAAAATCGCGATAAGCCGTATATAATAATCTGGCCATTAACTTATTGGCATTTGCCAGACCTTTGATGATATCCATGCCTGAATGTCCGCCCTGCAATCCTTTTACTACAATTTTATACCCAACACTATTATCTGGAATATTCTCTTCTTCGTATTCCCGTAAGGCCGTAATATCGATACCACCGGCACAGCCTATACCAATTTCGTCATCTTCCTCGGTATCCAGATTCAATAAAATATCGCCATTTAATAAATCTGGAGAAAGTCCTTTTGCGCCGGTCATGCCTGTTTCCTCGTCGATGGTAAAAAGGGCTTCGATCGCAGGATGTGCAATATCATCACTTTGCAAAATAGCCATAATCGTAGCAACACCAAGACCATTATCGGCTCCAAGAGTGGTCCCTTCAGCTTTTACCCAGTCGCCATCTACATACATTTTTATTCCCTGTGTATCAAAATCGAATTTGGTATCGTTATTTTTTTGATGCACCATATCTAAATGGGATTGCAAAACTACCGTTTTTCGATCTGCTAAACCTTGAGTTGCCGGTTTGCGAATCACCACATTACCAGTGTCATCAACCTGAGTATCCAGCCCTAACTGCTCCCCAAAGTTTTTGATAAACTCGATTACCTTTTCTTCTTTTTTAGACGCTCTGGGCACTGCATTTAAATCGGCAAAGTTATTCCAAAGTGCTTTGGGTTGTAAATCCCTTATCTCATCATTCATTTTTATATTTTTTGATGTATTTTCAAAAATAACGCTATTTAACTGAGAATTAAAGACAAGAATTATAATAATATCTTAATTTAAGCATGAAAACTAAATAGGCTGTCTAAAAACTCAATTTTAGTCAACCTGAACTTGTTTCAGGTTCTCATAACGATTTTTAAATCAATGAGATGAGATTCTGAAACAAGTTCAGAATGACGTTTTTGGATGTTTTTAGACAGCCTCGTCAATTTTTAGAATAAAAAAATTATTCTATCGTGATATTAAATGTTATCATAGCCTGAGTAAATTTGCCAGATTCGTATTCATATACCAGCACCTGTTTTATAGTATACGTGTCTCCTAAAACAGAATGTCCCGGATATTGCCCAATTTCAAAATTAAAGTTGATTTCATCAAATTCTGAATATACTTTTGCGGAATCGCCCCAGCCTATTACATCGCCCGCTGCATCGAACCAGTGACCATATCCATTGGCTGTAGTTTCAGAAATTAAATCTCCGTTACTGTTCATTGCATAAAACATAATAGCGTTACCTATTTCATCTGAGATTTGCTTAGGCTGCATTAAAAAAGCTTTCGCTAACTTTTCTTTATTTAAAGAAACCGTAGTGCCGGTATAATTCTCATTATCTAAAGGAAAAGAAACATCATAATTAAAATCTACATCTTGTGGCTCTTCCCCTTCATCAATATCTACTACTCCTAACATATTTGTGTCAGAAAAAGAAACTTTATAGGGCCATTGGTCATCGTTACTGTTATCATCGTCCCAGGCATGGGGTTTATATTCGGTTGGTGCACCGGTCACCACTAACCAAAGATGCGTGGTATTTTCGGGTACCACAAACGAAGCGTTTCCCAGACTTGCCTGATTCATCGTTCCATAAACCCTTGTTGCGTTTTCCTGTAAGGCTACAAAACCGTAACGCCAACCCGCTATAGAAGCATCTACACTATTAAACCCACTTGCATTGGGAAGCCCTGTAAAATCTACACTTACTTCAGTATTAGCTTGGGGAACGTTTAGCGGAATTACATTATAACCTGTAGTTTGTGGAACATAATCCGGGCTTACGATATGGCTACCATCATCCTGGGTAGTATAGTTATAATGCTGTGCTCCTATATGATCCTCGCCATAAGTTCTTAATGGCTCTAAATCCCAGGTTACAAATCTTGTAGCAGCCTCATAAATTTCATCATTAAATTCGCTCACACTAATTCCTGTTAATCGCATATAAGCCTGTACAGGATCTTCTGGCTCCTGAGCTTCTCTCCATAAACGACCAATAAAATCATGACCATGCAAAAAGGTCCAGTAATAGTGAATAAAATAGCTCGCATATCTATAATCTTCGTGATGAATATGCTTATTATAATTATTGATGTATTCACTAAAATCGTATGTTTCAAAAACTTGTTCTGGATAAGATTGAAAACCCTGCCATTGGGCTGTTTGCTCCCAAAATGCATTCCCTCCATTACCGCCAAAACCGTATCTAAATCCGTGTCCGTTGGCCAGATCTGCAAACACCTGATACTGGAAACTATGTCCTATTTCGTGTGCGATGGTATGCCCTACAGGCTGGGCGGTATTGGGGCTAATCCATAAAGCACCAATGGTATCATCGTAACCCGATCCCGTGGCAAGCCAATCCTCCTGATAATACAAGAAAATCATCATTTTGTATTGATTCAAATTCGAATTCCCTGTCCCCGTTTCTGCGAATCCTAAATCTCCGGTATTAAGTGCATAAAAGTCCTCAGCTTTTGCTAAAAGGTCATCGATATCTACACGATATTTTGAGGCTGTGCTTTGAGATCCCGGATCATTATCGCCATAGCCTTTGCCCCAAAACATAATAAAATGTTCAGATTCACGGCTTCGACTATAAGCCCAGGTACTTTCTGGGTCTTCAAAATCCATATCACTAAATTCGTTAGGAATGTAAATTGAAAGCCCTTCTTCTGTGGAGACCTGCTGCTCCCCGGTTCCTTCTTCTGTTGGTGCTGGTTGCTCTTCTTTAACAACCTGTTCATCAGAAGAACAATTCACAAGCAAAAGATTCAAAAACAGAAGAATAGTAAATTTTTTAAGCTTTATCATACATAAAAAGTATTAAATTGGTTAAATTCTCATATCAATATTATAAACTATCCCAAATTTAAACTGCTACTATATTCCCTTATGGTTCAATTAAATTAGCATATACCTAAAAAGTAGTACTATATTCTCCATATAAAAGTCCTATTTTTGAAATTGTGAAAAAGAAATCTCAAATAATTCTGGCTATTTTACTGCCTGTACAAATCATTCTCATTAAACTATTAGCAGGGAACGAATGGCTGATAGAAAGTTGGTACAGTCGTGGGATTTATCCATATATCTCTAGAATGATGCGATGGTCACTGGGTATTCTTTCATTTTCGTTTGGAGACCTGTTATATACGATTCTTATCATCTTTATCATCCGATGGCTATTAAAAAGGATTAAAACACGCTTTAAAAAACCAAAGGAATGGATGGCCGAAATGTTTGCTACTCTTTCTATCGTCTATTTTTGTTTTCATCTTTTTTGGGGGTTTAATTATTACCGTTTGCCCCTTCACCAATCTTTAGATATTGATGACGAATATTCTAAAGAAGAGCTTGTTTTGCTTACAGAAAAGCTAATTAAAGAATCCAATAAAATTCATCTTGAAATTGTACAAAATGACACTATAAAAGTTGATATTCCCTATTCTAAAGCAGAAATTTTTGACGTTACCGTTCAGGGTTACGATCATATAAAAAAAGATTTCCCAGAGTTAACTTACACAGGACGAAGTTTAAAAAGATCGTTATTTAGCTGGCCGCTAACCTACATGGGATTTAACGGATATTTAAATCCGCTTACTGCAGAAGCTCAGGTAAACACTACTATTCTCCCCTTTAAAATACCCACTACAGCAAGCCATGAAGTTGGGCACCAGTTAGGTTTTGCCAAAGAGAATGAAGCCAACTTTATCGCCTGCCTGGTGACCATTAATCATCCCGATCCTTATTTTAGATATTGCGGATTCACTTTCGCACTTCGCTATTGTTTGGCAGAACTCTTTAGAAGAGATAAAGAAATGGGCGAAGAATTAATTAAAAAATTACATCCCGGGATTCTAAAAAACTATCAGGAAGTCGAAGATTTCTGGCTTCAGCATCAAAACCCATTCGAGCCTTTATTTCAGGCGTTTTACAACCGCTTTCTTATGGCAAACAATCAACAGGATGGCTTACGTAGTTATAGTTATGTGGTTGCTCTTCTTGTTAATTATTATGAAGACACAGAAAATGCTTTTTAAAAATATTAAGCTTTCATTAATTTTTTCTTAATTTTCTGCTTTTTATAATTTCAACCACATTTTAACCAAACCCCTAACATTTATGAAATATAAATTTCTACTATTTTTTTTATTTCTGGGAATGATCAATTTGTCTGCTCAGGAATATTTTCCCACCAACTCGGGAGTCAAAACAACCAACACCAATTACACCGTATTTAAAAATGCAAATATTCATGTAGATCCCACGGCTACTATAGAAAATGGAATGCTTGCCATTCAGAAAGGAAAAATTACCGCTGTTGGAAAATCGATCACCATTCCCAAAAACAGCGTAGTTATCGATCTAAAAGGCAAAGATGTTTATCCTTCTTTTATCGATCTTTACAGTGAATTTGGGATTAAAAAACCAGAACGGGAATCTGGCTCTGGAAGATCGGGACAATATGAAGCCAGCCGAGAAGGTTATTACTGGAACGACCATATTAGGCCAGAGCAAAATGCGATAGAAAGTTTTAGCTACGACCCCAAAGAAGCCGGTAAATATCATAACGGCGGATTTGGAGTGGTAAACACACATATACCAGACGGTATTATTCGCGGAAGTGGCGTTTTAGTAGCGCTAAACCCTAATGGAACTGAAGGTGATCGAATCTTAAAAGATCGTTCTGCTCAATATTTATCATTCGATAAAAGTGTAAAATCTCAGCAATCTTACCCTTCATCAGTAATGGGAGCTATGGCTTTAATAAGACAGGTATACCTGGATGCAACATGGTATGCAAAAGGTAATGCAACTAACAGAGATCTTGCTTTAGAAGCGGTAAATAGAAACCAAAACCTTACCCAGATTTTTACAACAGATAATCTTTTAGACCAGCTAAGAGCAGCCAAAATAGGTAACGAATTTGGTATTGCATACACCATTCTTGGGAGTGGTTTTGAATATGAAAAACTAGATGAAATCAAATCATCGGGAGCCACTTATATTGTTCCGTTAAGCTTTCCGGCAGCTTATGATGTTGAGGATCCCTTTATGGCAGAATATGTGAGCCTTTCTGAAATGAAAAGATGGAATCAGGCGCCTGCCAACTTAAAAATGCTTGCCGATGCCGATGTGCCATTTACCATCACCACAAAAGGTGTAGATCCCGCAAAAGAATTTAAGGAGAATCTATTAAAAGCCATAGAATACGGACTTTCTAAAGAAGACGCCCTTTCAGCATTAACCACAACCCCGGCTAAAATCATTGGCCAGTCTGGAAAATTAGGGGAACTTAAGAAAGGAGCCTGGGCGAACTTTATTATTACCTCTGGTGATTACTTTGAAAAAGATACCAAAATCTTCGAAAACTGGGTTCAGGGAGAAAAAGCCGTGATCAGCACGATGAATACAACCGATATTACCGGCAAGTATAACCTTAAATTAGAGGATAAAAACTACACTTTAGAGATTACCGGTTCTGCCGAAAAACCAAGTGCAAAATTAGAAACCGACGATGTTAAAGTGGGTTCTAAATTGAGTTTTGAGGATAACTGGATGAACTTACTGATTTCTTCTCCAGATACTACTAAAACCGAGTTTATTAGATTATCGGCCCATGTCCCTTCAGTCTCAGATAAGATTAGCGGTAAAGCAATATTACCAAACGGAGACACCACCGTTTTTACGGCAACCAAAAAATCTTCAGAAGAAAAATCGGATAAAGACAAAAAAGAAAAAGACGAAGACGAAGAAAAAAGTAAACACCCGGAAGTTTTACCGGTAACCTTCCCTAATGAAGCTTATGGTTTTGAAGAAATGCCAGAAGCCGAAGATATCCTTTTTAAAAATGCTACGGTTTGGACCAACGAAGAACAGGGGATTTTGGAAAATGCCGATGTTCTTGTAAAAAAAGGAAAAATCGCCAAAATTGGTAAAGATTTAAAAGCCAGCGGTGCTACCGTTGTAGACGCCACAGGAAAACATTTAACCTCTGGGATCATAGACGAACACTCGCATATTGCGCTTTCTTCCATCAACGAAGGCGGTCATAACTCTTCAGCTGAAGTTAGTATGGAAGATGTGATAGACCCATCTGATATTGCGCTTTATCGCGATCTTGCCGGCGGAGTAACCACTGCTCAATTACTGCATGGTTCTGCAAACCCAATAGGTGGTAGATCTGCTATCATTCGTTTAAAATGGGGAGCTTCTGCCAATGATATGATCTTCCCGGAGTCTCCAAAATTCATAAAATTTGCTTTAGGAGAAAACGTAAAACAATCCAACTGGGGAAGCGGTAATCGATTCCCGGTAACCAGAATGGGTGTAGAGCAGGTCTTTATAGATTACTTTGGCCGTGCCAAGGATTACATGAAAAATAAAGAAGCTAATCCCGATTCTTATCGTAAGGATATCGAAATGGAAACGCTTGCCGAAATATTACGTGACGAAAGGTTTATTAGCTGCCACTCGTATGTACAAAGTGAAATCAATATGCTTATAAGTGTCGCCGATAGTATGGATTTCAGGATTAATACTTTTACGCATATCCTTGAAGGCTACAAACTTGCTGATAAAATGGCTGCGCGTAATATTGGCGGTTCTACTTTTTCAGACTGGTGGGCGTATAAATATGAAGTTGAAGATGCCATCCCTTACAATGCCGCCATCATGAATAGCCAGGGAGTTACCGTTGCTATTAACAGTGATGATGCCGAAATGAGCCGTCGCTTAAATCAGGAAGCAGCAAAAACAATGAAATACGGTGGTGTTTCTGAAGAAGAAGCCTGGAAATTTGTAACTCTAAATCCAGCCAAATTACTTCATATAGATGATAAAGTAGGAAGTATTAAAGAAGGTAAAGATGCCGATTTAGTACTTTGGAGCGATCATCCACTATCGGTATATGCTAAAGCTGAAAAAACAATGATTGAAGGTGTTGTTTATTTTGATATCGAACGTGACAAAGCGATGAGAAAAGATATTCAAAAACAAAAAAGTGAATTGATCACACAGATGCTTCAGGCAAAAAACCAGGGCATGAAAACTCAGCCTGTAGTAAAGAAAGAGAAAATTGAAGCACACTGTGACACCATGGAAGCAATCCGATAAAAATTCAGAAAAATGAAATTATTTAATATTACCTATATACTTGCATTTATTGCTGCTTTAGGATTAAATGCACAACAAATGCCTGCTGCCAAGCAGGCTGAAGCTGTTAGCATCGTTGGCGCAACGGCGCATATTGGCAATGGCGAGATTATCGAAAACAGCCTTATTATTTTTGAAGATGGGAAAATTACAATGGTGGGTGACGCCACTGCCGCCGCTTCCCAGGCTAAAGGTGAAATTATCAATGCCAAAGGAAAACACGTTTATCCAGGTTTTATAGCCCCAAATGCTACTTTAGGTTTGGTAGAGATCGATGCCGTTAGAGCAACAGACGATGAAGATGAAATTGGTGAAATGCTACCGCATATTCGTAGTTTAATCGCTTATAATGCCGAAAGTCAGGTTACTGAAACGATGCGACCAAATGGCGTTTTATTAGGCCAGATCGCACCAAGAGGCGGATTTATCTCTGGCACCTCATCGATTGTACAGTTTGATGCCTGGAATTGGGAAGATGCCGCTGTAAAAAACGACGATGGCCTGCATATTAACTGGCCAAACAGCGTACGCCGTGGTCGCTGGTGGATGGGTGAAGATCCTGGAATAAAACCGAATAAAGAATACCAGGAAAATATCATGAATCTAAAGAGCTTTTTTGCTGAAGCTAAAGCCTATCTGGCTGGAGATCGAAAAGAAAGCAACCTCCCCTATCTTGCGATGGAAAGCGTTTTTAACGGCGATAAAAAAGTATATGTTCATGTAAACGGAGAAAAAGAAATGCTTGATGTGATTCAGTTTAAAAAAGATGAAAAACTGGATGATCTTGTCATTGTAGGGGCTTATGACGCCTTAAAAATTGCAGATGAGCTAAAAGCCAATAGCATTTCGGTGTTAACGGGCAGACCACATAGCTTACCCAATCAGGATGACGACGATTATGATTTACCCTACAAATTAGCTGCCAAATTATCTAAAAAAGGAATTCTGGTAGGTATTGAAGGTAGCGGTAGCATGGAACGTATGAATTCCCGAAACCTGCCTTTTTATGCCGGTACCGCAGTGGCTTATGGTCTTAACAAAGAAGAAGCTTTAAAACTAATCACCAGTAACACCGCTAAAATTTTGGGCATCGATGATTTTGCCGGAACATTAGAAGAAGGCAAAGACGCCACACTTTTTATTAGCGAAGGCGATGCCTTAGATATGAGAAGCAATCTTCTTACCGATGCTTTTATTCAGGGAAGAAAAATTAGCCTAGATACCCGGCAAACCAAGCTTTGGAAACGCTATATGAAAAAATATGAACGACAGGAAGCTGGAAAATAATCGATAAAAACTTCCTTTAAATTCAACCAAAAGCTGTCCGAAATCGGGCAGCTTTTTTTAGTATTTTTGCAATTATGAATACAGCAATTTCGAGCACTCAGAATAAACGCGTTAAACATCTTTTACAGCTTCAGGAAAAATCCAGAAACCGCAGAAAAGAAAACCAGTTTGTAGTAGAAGGTTTACGGGAAACAGGTCTTGCTCTTCAGGGTGGTTTTAAGCTTTTGGAAGTCTATTTTTGTCCCGATTTTTTTTCTAAAAATGAGTTTAAAGCAATTCCCGATTTTGAACATACTGATGCCGAAATTATCGAGATTTCTTCAGAAGTTTACCAAAAACTGGCCTACCGTTCGAGTACAGAAGGTTTAATTACGGTATTTGCTTCAAAAGAAAACAGCCTTAAGACCCTGAATTTCAAAACCAAAAACCCACTTATTTTAGTGGCTGAAGCGCCTGAAAAACCAGGTAATATAGGAGCAATCCTTAGAACCGCAGATGCGGCGAATGTTGATGCAGTTTTAATCGCCAACCCAAAAACCGATCTGTACAATCCCAATATCATTCGATCTAGTGTAGGTTGCGTTTTTACCAACAATATCGCTACGGGAACTACTGCTGAAATTATTGAATTTCTTCAGCAAAAAAATATCACTATTTACGCGGCTGCTTTACAGGCTTCAGAAATTTATACCAAAATGGATTTCACAAAAGCATCGGCTATCGTTGTAGGCACTGAAGCAACCGGACTTAATCAGGAATGGCGAGATGCTGCAAAACAAAATATTATCATCCCAATGAATGGAGCTATTGATAGTATGAATGTTTCTGTAGCTGCCGGAATTCTTATTTTCGAAGCCAAAAGACAACGATCATTTTTGTAGATTCGGCATTTAATTTGCTATTCAATTTTTAAAATTCTCAATTTGAATCCTGAAACTTTATTTTACATTATTGTCGCGCTTATTTTGGCCGATTTTATTTTCGATAAAATACTGGATACTCTAAATGCGCGTCATTTTGATGATCCTCTCCCTCCCGAATTGTCTGATGTTTACGACAAAGAAGAGTACGAAAAATCACAACACTATAAAAAAGAAAACTATAAATTTGGGATCTTAATTTCGGGGTTTTCACTTGTTTTAACCTTGGGCTTTCTATTTTTGGATGGTTTTGAATGGGTGGATCATATCGCCAGAGGATTCTCTGATAATGAAATTGTAATTTCGCTTATCTTCTTTGGCATTATAATGATTGGCAGCGATATTCTCACCACGCCTTTCTCCTACTATGCTACTTTTGTGATCGAGGAAAAATATGGTTTCAATAAAACCTCAAAATCCACATTTTTTATAGATAAACTAAAAGGATGGCTATTAATGGCCATTCTCGGTGGCGGCATCTTAGCGCTTATTGTATGGTTTTATCAATTTGCAGGCTCAGATTTTTGGTGGTACGCCTGGATTCTGATCGCTGTATTTTCCATATTCCTGAATATGTTCTACGCCAAACTTATTGTGCCGTTGTTTAATAAGCAAAGTCCGCTTGAAGATGGCTCCCTTAGAGTCAAAATCGAAAATTACGCTAAAAGTGTTGGCTTTCAGTTAGACAATATTTTTATTATCGATGGCTCTAAAAGAAGTACCAAAGCCAATGCCTATTTTTCTGGTTTTGGCAGCGAAAAAAGAGTGACGCTTTACGACACTTTGGTAAATGATTTAGAGGAAGAAGAAATTGTTGCGGTACTGGCACACGAAGTTGGACATTACAAAAGAAAACATATCATTTTTAATTTGGTGGCTTCAGTATTAACAACTGGTTTTACGCTTTGGTTACTAAGCTTATTTGTGGGGAATGCGGTATTATCACAAGCTTTAGGTGTAGAAACACCAAGTTTTCATATTGGTTTAATCGCCTTCGGAATTTTATACAGTCCTATTTCAGAAATAACCGGACTCATAATGAACCTTATTTCCAGAAAATTTGAATATCAGGCCGATAATTACGCCAAAGAGACCTATAACGCCAAAGATTTAATTAGCAGTTTAAAGAAACTCAGTAAAAACAGTTTAAGCAATTTAACACCTCATAAAACTTATATTTTCTGGCACTATTCACATCCCAGCCTTTTACAGCGCTATAGGAATTTGATGAATTAGGGTTCGATTAGATACTAGATATTAGATGTTAGACGATAGATCCTAGATAAAAATACCAGAGAAAAATAGCTCGATTTAATTGACAAACATTGAATTTAAAAGAAGCTAGAAACTGAATATCGATATTCGATGTTTTAGAGTGATCTTTTTTAAATGATTATTGTTTATTGCTAATTGAGCGTTGTTTATTGAAATTTGTTTATGTATTTTTAAAATATGACAGAGGCAGCTATAGAAAAAGAAAACAAAGAAATCGCACAGCAGTACAAAGAACTGCTAAGGATTAGCTATCAAACCTTAACCGATGAGGATAAAAAACTCATTAGATCGGCGTTTGATACGGCTGTTGACGCGCATAAAGATCAGCGTCGAAAATCTGGCGAGGCATATATTTTCCACCCCATTGCGGTGGCAAAAATCGTGGCTTCAGAAATCGGTCTGGATGCCACCTCTATTGCCGCTGCCCTACTTCATGATGTTGTAGAAGACACCTCTTACACTCTGGATGATCTGGAAAGAATGTTTGGGGAAACCGTTGCTAAAATCGTAGACGGACTCACAAAAATTTCAAGTCTTAAAAAAGATAAAGATGTTTCTCTACAAGCCGAGAATTTCAGAAAAATGCTGCTCACGCTAAATGATGATATTCGGGTAATTATCATCAAAATTGCAGACCGTTTGCACAATATGCAAACAATGGATGCCATGCGTAGGGATAAGCAGTTAAAAATTGCTTCAGAAACACTTTATATCTATGCTCCTTTAGCCCATAGAATTGGACTTTACAACGTAAAAACGGAACTTGAAGATCTTGGCCTAAAATATACCGAACCAGAAGTTTACCAGGATATTTTAACCAAGATAAAGGAAAGCAAAGAAGAACAGGATGCTTATATCAATGAGTTTTCCAGAGTCATTCAGGATTCTTTAGATAAAGAAAATCTTGACTACGAAATAAAAGGACGACCAAAATCCATCTTTTCGATCCGTCGTAAAATGAATGCACAAAACATCAGTTTTGATGAAGTTTACGACAAATTTGCGATCCGTATTATCTATAAAAGTGATCAGGCTAACGAGAAGTTCCTGGCCTGGAAAATCTACTCGGTCGTAACCGATCATTTTAGACCAAACCCTACCCGTTTACGCGATTGGATTTCTTCCCCTAAATCTACGGGATATGAAGCTTTGCACATTACCGTAATGGGGCCAAAAGGTCGTTGGGTAGAAGTACAGATTCGTAGCGAGCGAATGCACGAAATTGCCGAAAAAGGTTATGCCGCGCATTATAAATATAAAAATGCCGACGAAAAAGAAGAACAGGGTATCGAAGAATGGTTAAACCGACTACAGGAAGTTTTAGAAAACCCTACGGTAAACGCCGTGGATTTTGTAGAGCAATTTAAACTCAATTTATACTCTAAAGAAATATTTGTGTTTACACCCCAGGGAGATTTAAAATCCCTGCCAAAAGGTTCTACCCCACTCGATTTTGCGTTCAGTATTCATACTGAAATTGGAGCTCACACCCGTGGAGCACGTGTAAACAATAAATTGGTTCCGCTAAGTCATGTGTTAAAGAGTGGTGATCAGGTAGAAATTATTACCTCAGATAGTGCTAAACCAAATATCAACTGGCTGGATTATGCTACTACCGCAAGAGCAAGGGCCAAAATAAAATCGTCTTTAAAAGAAGAGAAAAAGCAAATTGCCGAAGAGGGAAAAGCAGTTTTAACCAGAAAATTAAGAGCACAAAAAATTCCATTTAGCGAGAAAACGGTAAATGAACTTGTAGTCCATTTTCATCTAAAAACAAGTCTGGATTTATTTTATCGCGTAGGTATTGGAAAAATTGATAACCAGGCCCTAAAAGAATTCGCAGCCTCCAGAAGCAATGCACTGGTTAGTTATATTAAACGAAAAATAAGTAAAAAGCCAGAAGTTAATCACGATCTTAATAAAGACGAAATTACCGCAAATTACGATCAGTTAGTTTTTGGAAAAGAAGAAGACGAGCTGGGATACAAACTTGCCAATTGCTGTAATCCTATCCCAGGAGATGATGTTTTTGGCTTTGTAACGGTAAATGAAGGAATCAAGGTACATAAGGTCGATTGCCCCAATGCCATACAATTACAAAGTAATTATGCGTATCGCATTATTCAGGCAAAATGGGTAGATAGTTCTCAGCAGGACTTCAAAGCAGTAATTAAACTAAACGGAATAGATAATATTGGTCTTGTTAGCGATGTAACCCGGGAAATTTCGAGTAACATGCATGTAAATATGAAGAATATTAATTTTGAAAGTGACGACGGAATTTTTAGCGGCCGTATTACCGTGGTGGTTAAAAACAATGATATTTTGACCAAAATTATAAATAGACTTAAAAAAATTAACGGCATAGATAAGGTTACCCGTGAATAATCGCATACCTTTGTGCGGCAGTAAAAAATTATGAGTAAAAAAGTTGTAAATAAGAACGACCAGGCAGTAGTTAAAAACGTATTCACCAAGTTTTTAGAAGATAAAGGGCACCGAAAAACCCCTGAACGTTTTGCTATTTTACAGGAGATCTATGATAATGATGAACATTTTGATATCGAATCTTTATATATCAAAATGAAAAATAAAAAGTATCGCGTTAGCCGTGCTACATTATACAATACCATCGAATTATTATTAGAATGTGGCCTGGTACGTAAGCATCAATTTGGGCAAAATCAGGCACAATACGAAAAATCCTATTTCGACAGGCAGCACGACCATATCATTCTTACCGATACCGGCGAGGTGATCGAGTTTTGCGATCCTAGAATTCAATCTATTAAACAAACCATAGAAGAAGTGTTCGATATCGAAATAAACAAACATTCTTTATATTTTTACGGCATTAAAAAATCAACTAATTAAGTATAATTTTCATGGCGGTAGATTTACTACTCGGGCTTCAATGGGGTGACGAAGGCAAAGGAAAAATTGTCGACGTATTTACCTCTAAATATGATATTATTGCTCGTTTTCAGGGTGGTCCAAATGCAGGACATACGCTAGAATTCGATGGGCAAAAACACGTATTACACACCATTCCTTCAGGAATTTTTCACGAAAATACCGTAAACCTTGTGGGTAACGGAGTAGTGATCGATCCTGTAATTTTTAAAAGAGAATTAGATAATCTGGCAAAACATCATGTAGATTATAAAAGCAGATTATTAATTTCCAGAAAAGCACATTTAATCTTACCTACGCATCGATTATTGGATGCAGCTTCTGAAGCTTCTAAAGGTAAAGCCAAAATTGGTTCTACCCTTAAAGGAATTGGTCCTACGTATATGGACAAAACCGGAAGAAACGGAATTAGAGTTGGTGATTTAGAATTAGATGACTGGAAAGAACGTTACCAAAGTCTTGCGGATAAGCATGTAAAGATGATCGATTTTTACGATGCAGATGTGCAATACGATCTTAGTGAATTAGAGAAAGAATTCTTTGAAGCGGTTAAAACCTTAAAATCACTTCAATTTATTGATAGTGAAGAATATTTACAACAAGCCCAGGCTGAAGGTAAAACTATTCTTGCTGAAGGTGCACAGGGATCGCTTTTAGATATCGATTTTGGTACTTATCCATTTGTAACTTCCTCAAATACTACTGCTGCCGGGGCATGTACCGGGCTTGGAGTATCTCCTAGGCAAATTGGCGAAGCTTTTGGTATTTTTAAAGCGTATACCACACGTGTAGGTAGCGGGCCATTCCCTACCGAGCTTTTTGACGAAGACGGTAAAACCATGGGAAGAGTTGGTAACGAATTTGGAGCAACTACAGGTAGACCAAGAAGATGTGGCTGGCTGGATTTAGTAGCGCTTAAATATGCCGTACAGGTTAACGGGATCACTCAGCTTATCATGATGAAAGGTGATGTTTTAAGTGGTTTTGACACTTTAAAAGTTTGTACTTCTTATAAATATCGTGGAGAAGAGATAAAACATCTTCCTTATAATATTGAAGAGCAAAATGTATCGCCTGTTTATACCGAATTAAAAGGATGGTCTGCAGATCTTACAGGAATGACTGAAGCTTCACAACTTCCAAAAGAGTTTAACGATTACGTAGACTTTTTAGAAAAAGAACTAAACGTACCTATTTCGGTAGTTTCGGTAGGGCCAGATAGGACTCAGACAATTACTAGAAAATAGATCGAAATTATCGATTTTTGATATTAAAAAAGGCCGTTTTTCAACAGCCTTTTTTATTTTCTTACTTTTCATGGAAAGTAATAAAGGGAAAACTACCTGAAGGTATGTCTAGCTTACTATAAATAGTCCCGCAATAGTACTTGCTGTTTCTCCGCTCATTGGCTCATCAAAAGCCTGAGTCACCGCCACTGTTTTATCTCCTACAAGAGGCGAATCTCCATAATCATATCCTACTAAGTCTATATCTGCCTGCATAGTTACTTCTTCCCCATTATAAACATCCTGAGTAGCTTCTGGCATACCATCACCTCTTTGATTTCCGGTAATCCAACCTTTTAGCCCTCTAATTCTTCTAATTTCTGAAGCATGTTTCGCTTCTACAGAATGAATTTGAAGTGCTGGCTCCAAAAATGCTGTTCCCATCAAATTAGCTGCCTGCCCTTTATAGGCTCTTACTCCGGTATCTTCAAACGCCTGTGCTAAAGCCAGCATTTGAGCTCTGGAAACCTCCATAGAAGTATCACCATCATTAAAAGGATCAAAAGAACCTCCAGCGGTAAAATCGAAAGTTGGTTTGGCAACAGGTTCTACTCCAGCACCTTCTAAACCACTAATTAAAAAATCTACATGAGCAGATTCATGTTTTGATATTTGCATAAAAGCAATTTCAGATCTGGATCCTCCTTCTAAAACATCAGATTCTAATGCCATCATATAAAATTCAGCTTCAAGATACTCTAGTGTCAATGCCAATTGTAAAGCATCTACTGCACTATTCCCACTATCCTGAAAAGCAGCTGCTTTCGCTTTATTGGTAGCAAGTCCAAAAGGTACCGCGGCGATAGCGGCTTTTTTACCAAAAGAACTTAATGTTCCAAACATATCTCTTCTGGATGATTTTTTATTCATTAAATTTTCAGAAGAAAATTCATCTAACATCTTTATAATACTCATAATTTTTTTCGTTTTAAGTTAGTAGTTTCTATGATTCGTGTTGTGGAGCAGGTAAATTATTGGCTGTAAATGGAGTGGCAACTACACCAAGATCTACAACTGCATTATAGATATCTCCTGGATCTGCAGCTGGATCTAATCCATTCACATCAATCACATCATCTCCCGCAAAATCAGCTGAATCTGGATTAAGTAGAGATCTAATTGCCGAGGCATGTCTAGCTTCTACAGAAACTATTTTACCTGCAATTACTAAATAAGCTGCCGTTTCAATACGGTCTCCAGCTCCATTATAAGCACTAACCCCTGTATCTTCCAGTAGTTTTGCTGTCTGAAGAACACTATCCCGATTATTAATATCTATACCTGCTCCTTCTAAATTAAATTCCAGATCTGGTAACATGGCATCAGGATTATCCGCAGTTGCCGCCGCTATTGCGGTTCTAAAAAACTCTCTGTGAATCACCTCGTGATTATATAAATCATCGAATAATTCTTTTTCTTCATCTGGAGCACCGGCATAGTAATTGCCTGTTCTTACCGCTGTATAAAAAGCAGCTTCGAGTTGTTCTAAAGCATAAGCATAATTTAAAATTCCTAAATCTCCACTTCCTAAATCAAAAACTTCTGGCTCAGGCTCAGGCTCAGGTTCCGGTTCAGGTTGCATTCCGGGATTAAAATCATCATCTTCACTACATGCGTACAACAAAGTTGAGCCCGCAAATGCCAAACCGCCCATTTTAATAAATCTTCTTCTGGAATTTCCCTGACCCTTTTTATCATCAAATTCCAACTTAACAACTGGTTTTTTCATAATTAAATTTTATTAGTTTATATTAAACTTACGCAGGGAAATCCCCTTTGGTTTTCATTTAATCGTTAATCTTTTATTAAAGCAGTCCTTAAAAACTTAATTATTCACAATTTTTAGAAACATTTATTATCTATTAAGAAATAATTTATCATTGTTGAGGTCTAAAATTTAAAATATTCTCAATTTACAACGTTATCATAATTAAAAACCTTGTTTCAGCTGATCCAATCATTTTCGCTATTTTTGCACAAATTTTAGAATCTTGAAAAATTACCTCTATATCTTACTTTTTCTTTTTAGCATAAGCTTTGCAAATGCGCAGGAGAACGGTCGTAAAATCGATTATGAAAACGACCGTCAATATCGCGATGAAGAAAGATATCCGGGTGCTTTGGTGATGAGTAAAGTAACCAACCAGGTTCATTTTATCCATCAGGGGATCGAAGTGTGGTGTAATAATGCAGTATTTTACGAAAACGACAATTTCTTTAAGGCTTATGGCGAGGTAAGGATGAAACAGGGAGATACCGTTAGCATGAATAGCGATTATGCTGAATACAACGGCAACACCCAATTTGCTTTTGCCAGTGGAAAAGTAAAAATGAAACGCCCGCAAACTACCCTGGAAACAGACTCCTTATTTTTTGATCGTATAAAACAGGAAGCTTATTATAGAAGCGGTGGTAAAGTTACCGATACCGCCAGTGTTCTTACCAGTACCATAGGAAGGTATTATTTTGAAGAAGATAAATACACCTTTTTATCAAATGTAAAAATCACCAATCCCGATTATATTGTAAATTCAGATCATATCGATTTTTATTCTGAAAGTGGTCACGCTTATCTTTACGGCCCATCGACTATAGAAGGAGAAGAAAGTACAGTTTATTGCGAACGTGGCTTTTATGACACTCGGGGTGATACCGGCTATTTTGTAAAAAATTCAAGAATAGATTACGATAACCGAACGGTGTTAGGCGACAGCCTTTATTTTGATCGTAATACCAGTTTTGCTTCGGCTACCAATAATATTCAGGTAATCGATACCGCAAATAATAGTAAAGTAACCGGCCATTATGCCGAAGTTTTTCGGGAAAAAGATTCGGTAATTATAACAAAATGGCCTGTTGCAGCCAGCCTTCAGGATCAGGATTCGGTATTTATTCATAGTGATACGCTCTTAGTGACCGGTAAACCTGAAAATCGGATTCTACGCGGATTCTACGATGTTAGAATGTATAAGAGTGATATGAGCGGTAAAAGTGATTCTATATACGTAAACCAACAAGCCGGAATTACAAAACTGATCAATATTAATCCGGGAGAAAATTCGGCAACCTCCGTAAAAAGAAATCCGGTGCTATGGTCCGGACTAAACCAGATGACCGGGGACACAATTCAGATTATCAGTAATAAAGAAACCGAACAGTTGGATAGTTTAAAAGTATATAACAATGCCTTTCTGATCAATAAAGATAGTATTGATGGCTACAATCAAATTAAAGGACAGTTCTTGATAGGCTTATTTGAAGAAAATGAGCTTTATAAAGTGAATATCGATAAAAATACAGAGACATTATATTACAGCCGAACCGAAAATAACGACCTTATTGGAATTAATAAAACCCTATCAAGCAGAATCGAGGTTTTTTTTAAAGACCGCCAAATAGAGGACGTATATTATTATCAGGCTATCGATGGCACTTTAAAACCTGAAGAACAAGTATTAAAAAGTAATCGAACGCTGCAAGGTTTTAACTGGCGTGGCGACGAAAGATTAGAAAAAAAACAAGATTTGTTTAAAGGTAAAGAGCTCCCTGAACTCGTAAAAATTGAGGGGATCCCACTACCCGAACAAATCGAAGATTTCTTTGATGAACGTGAAGAAGGCGATATGCTGTTAAATGAAAACTCAAGGTTAAAACCGCAAGACTTAAAAGATAAGGTGCAGGATAGCATTCCCAGCGTACAATCGATGATTCCACAGGGCGTTCAGGTAAAACCCGCATCCTTTTCGCCATCTGAAGGGAAAGAATCTAAAATAACACCTGAAACCAAAAAAGATAGTCTGGAAACCCCAAAAGCTCCGCTTAAGATTGAATAAAGATTTTTTAAAATATCAGGCACAAACAACGCCCCATCCTTTAGGTTTAGAAGTTATCGATGCGAAGGGATCTTATATTTATACTTCAGACGGGCAAAAACATCTTGATTTTGTGGCCGGTGTTTCGGCTACAAGTTTAGGACATTGCCATCCTGCGGTAATCACTGCTATAAAAAAGCAGGCCGACAAATATCTGCATGTTATGGTGTATGGGGAATATGCGCAGGCTCCGGCTGTAGATTTCTCAAAACTTTTAGCGGAAAGCCTTCCTAATCCATTAAACAAAGTTTATCTGGTAAACTCCGGTACCGAAGCTATTGAAGGTGCTTTAAAATTAGCCCGACGTGCCACCGGCAGAACAGAAATCCTGGCGGCTAAAAACGCCTACCACGGAAATACTATGGGTTCTTTAAGTTTAATGAATTATGAAGAACGGCAGAAACCCTTTAGGCCTTTAATTGGTGACATCGATTTTATTGAATTTAACAATGAGGATCATTTAAATCGAATTACAGAAAAAACCGCAGCGGTTATTTTAGAAACCATTCAGGGTGGCGCCGGATTTATTCAGCCTGAAAATGATTATTTAAAAAAGGTAAAAGCACGCTGTACAGCAGTAGGCGCATTACTGATTTTAGATGAAATTCAGCCTGGTTTTGGACGAACCGGAAAATTATTCGGATTCGAAAATTACAATGTTGTACCAGATATCATGGCGATAGGCAAAGGAATGGGCGGCGGTTTACCTGTTGGAGCTTTTGTCGCCTCAGAAGCGTTAATGGATTTGCTTTCAGATAATCCAAAAATGGGACATATTACCACTTTTGGCGGAAATCCACTTGTGGCAGCTGCCTGTCATGCCACCTTAAAAACAATTCTGGAATCTGAATTAATGGCAGAAACCTTAGAAAAAGAAAAACGCTTCAGAGAATTGCTTGTCCATCCTTTAATTTCAGAAGTAAGAGGAAAAGGATTAATGCTTGCAGCTATTGTGGCCTCTGAGGATATAGCCAATAAGATCATCTTAAATTGTAAAGAAAAAGGAGTAATTTTATTCTGGCTTTTATTCGAAAAAAGAGCTGTAAGAATTACCCCGCCACTAACAATTTCTATGGAAGAGATTGAAGAAGGTTGTGGCATTATAATTGACGTTTTAAACAAAATAAAAAACAAAGCTTAGGTTGTTGATTACTTTGTTAACAACAATTAAAGCATCTGCGATACTCGGTTAAATCGTTTTTTAACTTTAGTAAAGTAGGAATCCAGTAACAACTTGCTTATGCAGTTAAGTCATAACGAAGATAACAATTTCTCACTTTCCCGTTTCGAATCTATGCTTAAGACCAATGATGTTTTATTCTTTGATTCTAACGAATTCGAAAACATTATTCATCATTATTTAGAAATCGGAAAGATAAATCTTGCTAAAAAGGCCGTTAAATTAGGTCTTTCCCAGCATCCATCATCAATCAACCTTAAACTTCTTAAAGTTGAAATTCTTGTTTTTGAAGACAAACTAGATCTTGCCGATGGTCTATTGGCCGAAGTACAGGATCTGGAAGCCAATAACGAAGAAGTGTATATCCAAAAAGCACAAATCTTTTCTAAGCGAGATGAACATCACAAGGCCATCAACGTTTTAGAACTGGCTTTAGAGGTTACCGATGAAGCGGCTGAGATCTACTCGATGATTGGCATGGAATACCTTTTTCTTGAAGATTTTGAAAATGCCAAGATCAATTTTATGAATTGTCTTGAAGCCGATGAAGAAGATTATTCTGCCCTATACAATGTAATGTATTGCTTCGATTTTCTTGGTGAAAAAGAAGAAGCTATAGAGTACCTTAATATGTACCTGGATAAAAACCCATATTGCGAGGTAGCATGGCATCAAGTAGGAAAACAATATTTTGATTTAAAAGACTACAAAAAAGCTTTAGCCGCTTTTGATTTTGCCATTATTAGCGACGAATATTTTATAGGTGCTTATTTAGAAAAAGGAAAAGTACTGGAAAAACTGGAACGTTATGTAGAGGCTATAGAAAACTATAATGTTACTTTAGAACTAGACGACCCTACTTCTTTCGCCTATTTGCGAATTGGTAAATGTTTTGAAAAACTGGGTAATGATAAACTGGCACTTTCAAATTATGAAAAAACGGTTCATGAAGATCCACTTTTAGATAAAGGCTGGATCGCAATCACCGATTTTTATATCAAGAAGAAAAATTTTAAAAAAGCGCTCTACTATATCAACAAAGCAATCAATATCGATGAAGAAAATGTGCTGTATTGGAAACGTTACGCAAAAATCAATAACCGTTTAAATTTAGACCGGGAAGCCGAACGTGGCTATCGTAAAACTTTAGATCTTGGAAATTACGAATTAGAAACCTGGATTAGACGTTGTGATATCTTAATTAACCTTGCAGAATGGGAAACTGCCGTGCAAAATTTGTTGCAGGCTAATGAATTTTATCCTGGTATTGCTGAAATTGAATATCGACTAAGCGGGCTATATTTTATGCTGAATAAAGCCGATCTTGCCTATAAACACCTGGAAAACGGTTTAAAAGCTGATGCTGAATATTATATTATCATCGAAGAACTTTTCCCTGAAATCTTTAAAAGAAAAAGCGTTAAACAATTAATAGATTCTTATCAAAAGGCTTCATAGTAATTTCCTAACTTTGGGCGAATCTAATTTTTAGGATATGCAAAGAAGCTTACGAGAATACCTAAGCATTACTTTAAAAGGTATGGCTATGGGAGCCGCAGATGTTGTCCCTGGAGTATCGGGAGGAACCATCGCTTTTATTTCAGGAATTTACGAAGAATTGATCTCTACCATTAGTGGTATCGATCTTTCTCTTTTAAAAACCTGGAAAACAGAAGGCTTTAAAGCAATGTGGCTTCAATTAAATGGCGGTTTTATCGTTTCGCTGTTGCTAGGAATCCTTATTAGTTTATTCACACTAATGCGACTGGCAAATTATTTGCTACAAAACCACCCTGTATTAATCTGGTCATTCTTTTTTGGATTGGTGCTGGCAAGTATCTGGTATGTTGCTAAACAAATCCCAAAATGGAATTTTAAAATTGTTATCGCACTAATTCTTGGGGCTGCGGTAGCGCTTTATGTTACATCTCTGCCACCTATGGGAAGTTCAGAGAGTAGCGTTTTTATGTTTATTGCCGGAGCTATTGCCGTTTGCGCGATGATCCTGCCCGGAATTTCAGGAGCGTTTATCCTGGTATTACTGGGGGCCTATCGCCCCGTAACCGAAGCTGCCCACAACTTCGATATTAAAACTCTGGCTATCGTTGGTGCTGGTGCTATTTTTGGGTTACTTAGCTTTTCCAAAATTCTAAAGTGGCTTTTTACCCATTATACCAGTATTACTCTAGCCGTCTTAACTGGTTTTATTGCAGGCTCACTAAATAAAATATGGCCCTGGAAAAAGGTATTGGAAGTCGCCAGATTTGAGGATAAAGAAATTGTGATTAATGAAACTTCTGTTTTACCGTGGAATTTTGAGGGCGATTCTCAATTATTATTTTCAGTAGTCCTGATGTTAGCAGGATTCGGACTCATTTTTCTTCTGGAAAGCTTAGCAGGCAACCAATCCGAAGAATCTAATGCAACAAACTAGAACATTAACAGATAAATTATTCCTTGTATTAAAAGGATTAGCCATGGGAGCTGCCAATAAAGTTCCTGGGGTTTCTGGTGGTGTTGTGGCTTTTGTTGCCGGTTTTTACGAAGAATTTATTTATTCATTACAAAAGATAAACCTTAAGGCTGGTAAACTTTTAATTGCCGGCCGTTTTCGCAGTCTTTATCATTATATAAATGGGAAGTTTTTAGGCCTACTTATTTTGGGGATGCTTATTAGTTACTTCAGCATTTCCAAAATTTTAGATTATCTCATCGTTCATTACGAACTTTACGTTTGGTCAGCTTTCTTTGGGATGATTATTGGCTCGATTTATTACATCAGTAAAGATTTTGATGAATGGAGCCGCCGCAGTATATTATTTGTTAGTTTAGGGATTGCTTTTGGCGTTGCCATAAGCATGTTAGAGCCTGCACGCGAAAATGATAATTTATGGTTTGTTTTCTTCTGCGGAATAATTGGTGTCTCGGGTATGACATTACCGGGATTAAGCGGGTCTTTTATCCTTATTTTACTAGGAAACTATGTGTTATTACTGGTAGATTCGGTTAACGCATTGTACGATACCTTAGCCGATATTCTTAGTCTGGACTTTAGTTTTACTGCTAACCCATCAAGGATGCATTTGCTACAGGTGATGATCGTTTTCGCTTTGGGATCCCTGGCAGGCTTGGTTTCCCTTTCGCATTTGCTAGGGTTTGTATTAAAGCATTATAAGAAAGACACCTTTGCAACCATCATTGGCTTTATTACTGGTTCTTTGGGCGTTGTCTGGCCCTGGAAAATCAAAACATATAAAACCGATACGGCTGGTAATTTATTATTGGATAGCCACGGTGATAAAATTATAGATAATTACAATAGATTTTTTCCCGACTTTACAAATAGCGAAACTTACCTGGCCATATTCTTTATTCTGGTAGGTATTTTTATTGTCCTGGGACTTGCATTCTACGAGAAAAAAGAACATGCAAAAAAGAAAGCCAGAGTGCCAAAGTAAGAGCTCTACACAATGTTTTTTGAGAAAAAGATCAGTAAATAGAGATTCAAAAGCAACCAAAAAATGAAGAAATTCGGACTGTTAGGTAAAAACATAGCCTATTCATTTTCAAGAAAATATTTCAACGAGAAATTTGAAAAAGAAAAAATTGATGCTGAATATGTCAATTTTGATATTCCTGAAATTACCGATTTCCCACTGGTAATTACTAAAAATCCTACACTTTCAGGAATGAATGTTACGATTCCTTATAAGCTGGAAGTGATGAAGTTTTTGGATGATCTCTCTGAAGATGCTAAAGAAATTGAAGCTGTAAACGTGATCAAGTTTGAAAACGGCGGAAAATTAATTGGTCATAATACCGATTTTATAGGTTTTAGGGATTCTTTAAAACCTCATCTTAGGCCTCAGCACACGCATGCACTGATTTTGGGCACGGGTGGCGCATCAAAAGCAGTTGCATACGCTTTAAAAACCATGGGGATTTCATACAAATTCGTTTCCAGAAATCCGCTTCAGGAACAATATGCTTATACCAACCTAAACGAAGAAATTATCCTTAAATATTCTCTGATCGTTAATACTACGCCATTGGGAACATTCCCAAACATCGATAACTGCCCGGATATTCCTTATCACTTTATGACGAAAAACCATCTTGTTTTCGATTTGATTTATAATCCTGCCGAAACAAAATTTATGAGTAACAGTAAGAAAGAGGGGGCTACCGCTGTAAATGGCCATAAAATGCTCGAATTACAGGCCGAAGCAGCCTGGGCAATATGGAATTCTTAAAAATTTGAGGATTTTCGCGGTTATTTTATCATAAAAGATTTGGTTTGCTTGCCCAATTTTCGTGTAGTTGTTATCTTTCAGCTTTATTAAACATACAGAACTTTAACATTGAAAGATATGTCTCAATCAGATAACGAAAACAAGAAAGAAGAACTTTCCAAAAAAGAGACTCCTGAAACTACTGAAACCACTCAGCAGCAGGATACCTCTTCAGAAAGTACAACAGAAGAAAAGAAGGTAGAGGAATCTTTTTCGGAAGAGGTTGAGCATCCAAAAGCTACAGCTAACGAGCTTGAAGAAGCTATGGTAGCCGAATCTACTTTTGTTCAGGATACCGAAGATCACAAAAAGGCAAATGCTGACGGTACCGAAGATATTAAAGAAGACGATGAAGACGATCATGAAGATGCCATGATCGAAGAGCATAAAAAAGGAGTAGATGATTCTCTTGCCGAGGATAGTGAGGATGAAAGCGCTACCGAGCGCCACACCATTCCTAAAAAAGATTATCATTCGATGAGCAAAGAGCAACTAACCGATGAGTTAGAACGATTGCTAAAGAATGAAAAAATACAGGCGATAAAAGAGCACGTAATCGAAATTAGAACCGAATTTAATGCTAAATTCGATGAAGAATTAGAGGAAAAGAAAGAAGATTTCCTTGCCGATGGTGGTAATATTATCGACTTCCACTACTCTACCCCGCTTAAAAACCGTTTTAATTCGCTGTATTTTGATTATCGTGAAAAACGAAATAAATATTACCAGCAGTTAAAACAGGATCTTAACGCGAATCTTAGTAAACGTCTTGAAATCATTGAAGAATTAAAAGGCTTACTTGATGTTGAGGAAAACATCAATACTACATATAATCACTTTAAAGATATTCAGGATAAATGGCGTACTGCCGGCCCGATTCCTCGTGATAAATACAACAATGTATGGAATACTTATCACCATCACGTAGAGAATTTTTATGATTTTCTTCACCTAAATCGTGAATTTAGGGATATGGACTTTAAGCACAATTTAGATCAAAAACTTAAGGTTATTGATCGTGCTGAGGAGTTAGCACAGGAACAGGACATTAACCGTGCCTTTAGAGAGCTGCAAATGCTTCATAAGATGTGGAAAGAAGAGTTGGGGCCTGTCGCTAAAGAATACCGTGAAGAAATATGGGAACGCTTTAGCAATGCCACCAAAGTAGTCCATGATCGCCGTCAGGAATATTTTGAAAATCTGGATAAAGAATTCGAGAAAAACTGGGAAAATAAGCAGCAAATTATCGAAAAGATCCGAGAAATAGCCGATCATGATTTAAGTAGTCATAATAAATGGCAGCAAAAAATTAAAGAAATTGAAGCGCTTCGCGAAGAATTCTTTAAAGCCGGTAAAGTACCAAAAAGTAAAAACGAAGAAACCTGGGCTGATTTTAAGGAGACCGTAAGACGTTTTAACCGTAAGAAAAATTCGTTTTATAAGAATCTTAAAAAACAGCAATACGATAATCTGGAAAAGAAAAAAGAACTAATCCAGATTGCTGAAGATAATAAGGACAGTGATGATTTTAAAACCATCACACCACTGATGAAAAAAATCCAGGCTGACTGGAAAAAAATCGGGCATGTTCCAAGAAAGGATAGTGATAAGGTTTGGAAACAGTTTAAGGCCGCCTGCAATTATTATTTTGATCGCGTTCACGAAAACCGAAGTGAAGAGAATAAAGAAGAAATGGAATCTTTTGGTAACAAAAAAGAGCTTCTGGATAAAATACGATCATTCGATCATTCGGGCAACAAAGAAGAGGATCTTAAAACCATCAAATCTTTTATTGCTGAATGGAAAACTTTGGGAAGAGTTCCGTTTAACAAGCGATTTATTGAAGGAAAATTCAATAAGGCCTTAGATCAATTATTTAAAAAACTAGATATAAATCGTACAAAAGCAGAAATGCTGAAATACGAAAATAAAATCCAGGCACTTAATGACGCCGATGATGACAATAAGATTAGAAATGAACACTTTTTCCTTTCTAAGAAAATTGAAGAAACACAGGCTGAAATTCGCCAATTAGAGAACAACTTACAATTCTTCTCTAATGTAGATGATGATAATCCACTGGTGCAGGAAGTACATAAAAACATTGATAATCACAAAGCTCAGCTAAAAGTTTGGCGAGAAAAACTAAAGAAAGTAAAATCACTTTACTAGTATTTGGATAGCATACAGAATAAAAAACCGTCGGTAATAATTACCGATGGTTTTTTATTTTCTTAAATATTGAAAAGCAAGAATATAAGAACAGTCTTTAGAGGTTTAAATCTTAAATCACTTTATATATAATTTAGATCTCCCAACTCCAAAATCTAAAGGAACTAACACGGGATAATTAAATCTATAATAAAGGCCTAAAAGATTTGCAGGTTTGTATGCTTTCTTTTACTTAAAAATATAATAAGGCTACCAGCAATTATAAATGGAATACTTAACCACTGCCCCATATTTAAAGCCATATTACTTTCGAATGCTACCTGATTTTCTTTAAAAAATTCAATGAAAAATCTGCTAAGAAATAATAAAATTAAGAATAGGCCAAAAATCTGCCCATTTCTAACTTTCATTTTAGTATAAATAACGTATAAAACTACAAAAATCAGTAAATAAGCAAAAGCCTCATAAAGTTGTGTTGGATGTCTGGGAATCATATCATCCCTAACAAATACCACTCCCCAATTGCCATTAGTAGGTTTTCCATAAATTTCAGAATTCATAAAATTCCCTAATCGAATAAAAGCACCGGTTACCGGCGTTCCTAAAGCGACCTTGTCCAGTATCCATAATAGCTTTACTTTATATTTTCGGCAATACAGTACAATTACTATAAAAACACCCAAAGCACCACCGTGACTGGCCAATCCCTGATACCCCACAAATTGATAACTCCCCTCAATCTTCTGTATAGGAAGGAACATTTCTAAAGGATGCGAAAAGAAATAGTCTGGCTGGTAAAATAAACAATGGCCTAATCTTGCCCCTATTACGGTTCCCAATATAATATAGGATAACAAACTATCTAGATTTTCAACGGGAATATTCTCTTTTTTATAGATATTTCTAACGATTAAATAACCAAGCATCAGCCCGGTTACAAATAATAAACCGTAATACTTCAACGGAAAAGTAGCTGTGATCCAAAACAAGACGGGATCTACATCCCAATAAAAAATAGCATCCTTCACGATTATCTAATATTGATCATTAAATACCCTATAACTTCTTTGCTTCAATCCAATAAACATCCATTTCAGCAAGGCTCATATCTTTTAATGCGGTATTATTTTCAGCAGCCTTTTCTTCAAGATATCTAAAACGGTTTATAAATTTCTTATTGGTCCGTTCTAAGGCGTTTTCAGGATTAATTTTTAGAAAGCGTGCGTAATTGATCATAGAGAACATAACATCACCAAATTCGGCCTCCATTTTATCCTTATCAGCTTTATCTACCTCTTCCTGTAGTTCGCCTAACTCTTCCTGTAACTTTTCGAACACCTGCTGCGGTTCTTCCCAGTCAAACCCAACGCCTGCAACCTTATCCTGAATCCTACTTGCCTTTACCAATGCGGGTAAAGATCTTGGGACCCCTTCTAGAACGCTTTTCTTTCCCTCCTTTAGTTTTAGGTTCTCCCAATTCCTTTTAACGTCTTCTACATTTTCTACTTTTACATCCCCATAAATATGCGGATGTCTGGAAATTAGCTTTTCACAAATTCCGTTGGCAACATCAGCAATATCAAAATCATTGGTCTCACTTCCTATTTTTGCATAAAAGACAAGATGCAACAATAAATCGCCTAATTCTTTTCTAATTTCATCAGTATCTTTATCTAAAATGGCATCACCAAGTTCGTAAGTTTCTTCTATGGTTAAATGCCTAAGACTTTCCATGGTTTGTTTGCGATCCCAGGGACATTTTTCCCTAAGTTCATCCATTATAGTAAGTAATCTGTCGAAGGCCTTTAGTTGTTCTTCTCTGGAATTCATATCGTACTTTTAAAAGACCAAAATACAATATTAGCGTTAGGAAGACCAGTGTGACTCAATTAATTTATTGTTTCTTAAATTTATAAGAACAGCCTTCTGTACATATTGGTCCTTTATAAGTAGGATGATAAACCAAATACTCATCATCTAAAACCTCTATACCCCAATATGATTTATTATCGGGATAAACAGCCTGGTCCAGATCACAGGAATAAGTAAGTTCTATCATTTGTTTGCCCTCATATTCTGGATGCGCTACAACACGATAAGTCCCGGTTTCACAATTACCGTCATTTTTTATAAAAGTAGCATCAGCTAAAAATTTTATGGTATAACTTTGTGATACCGGCGACCATGATACTTGTCCGCCCGGGCTAACTTTAGATTCTACAAGCTTCCACTCTCCAACTAATTTATCACTATTAATGGCGATTAAAGGTAAACTTTCTAATTCATCCTTTTCATTATCACCACAAGCAAAAAGACTAAAAAAGCATATTAAAAATAATAAGGTATATTTTTTCATAATATTGGTTTTTAATGAGATACTAAAAACCGTAAAAGGTTGCGTAAGGAATTTATTAACTAACTCGAGTTTCCTAAAAAATAAAAAAGAGGAGCATAAAATAAGTCCTTAATTTTGAGATATCTAACTTCAAAATGCACTTACTATGCTCCAGGACAAAGTTATAGCAATTTATTG